>CACZAD010000001.1 GCA_902779055.1 Fibrobacter succinogenes
GCCGTGCTTCGAGTTGTAAAGGATTTCTGCCGGGATGAGCCAGCCTTCGCCCGTGTTGTACGTCGGGTCGATAATGCCGTCGATGTAGTTCACGAGTTCATAGCAGTCGGCGTGGTGTTCGTAAAGCTTGAACGTCTGCATCACCTTCTTTGCGGTTTCTGCCGCATGCGTAAAGAGCGATGCGGTGACGCTGCCTTCGATACGGTCGCTGATCGGGTTCGCAGAGAATCCACGCCTGATCTTTTCGGCGCGTACCACTTCGTCGACGCGGAAGAAGTCCATCATGCCGGGGAGGTAGACTTCCATGCCGTTGTCCATCAGGTAGTCTTCGACGTGACCGTTGGCGCTCGGGTGGTAGTTCATGAGGATTTCGCCAAGCACGGCGACGCGCGGCTTGCGGATGCCCTTCTGGCGGGCTTCCGTGATTTCGACCTGGTTGAATTCTTCGATGCAGGTGCGCAGCATTTCGACAAGGCGTTTCGCTGAGCCGAGTTCTGTCTTCTTGAGCGTTGCTGCGGTCTTCATCAGTTCCGGCATCCACTTGCTGTAAATCTTCTTGGAATCACCCTTGTGGACTTCGTAGGGGCGGATGGCGCGGTACGCCGTTTCGATGGAGTCCATGAAGGCAAGGCCCCAAAGCGTATGGAGACGGAAGTCAAGCCCGAGCTGGAATCCCGGATGCATACCTGTGGTGTCGACACCTGTCGTGATGATGGAAACGTCCTTGTAGCCTGCTTCGTCAAGAGCCTTGCGGCCAAGTACGGAGTACTGCACGGCACGGCAGTTTTCGCAGTTCTTGGCAAGGCACATCGAAACGTGGGACTGCGGAACATCCGGATGTTCTTCGAGCCACTTGAGGCATTCGCCGATGTTGATCTGGCAGGGGAAGCAGATGTCGTTATGCACGTACTTCTTGCCGAGTTCAATGGCGCGCTTGTCTGCAACCGGGAGGTAATCCGAGAGGTAGCCCTTGCCCTGGATGTAGGAACTTGCGAGAATGGCGAAAGCGGGCGAGAGGTTCGGCGTCAAGATGATACGCTTGGTCTTGTCGCTAGCCAGGTACGGAGTGTGGAACTGCGGTTCGTTAGAAATCGGCTTGTCCGGGAGGTTTGCCGCACGGCGGGCCTTCACGGTTTCGATAAAGCTCTTGATGCGGATGCCGACCGGGCCGCGGGCGTCACCTTCGTCGAGCTTGAGCATGAGCATTTCCTTGTTGGAATCGCGGTGCATCATGCGCATCATTTCGTCGGTCAACACGGAGTCGTGTCCGCAACCGAAGCTCACGATCTGGGCGAGTTCCACGTTCGGGTCTCTCGATGCAATCATCGTGGCGCCGAGCATGCGCAAGTGGAACGTGTTCTTGATTTCCACGCGGGTGTGGCTCGGAACGTCCTGGTCGTAAACGCCCGGGAGCGATTCGGTGGTAAGCACCGGAATGCCCATCGCAGTAAAGTGGCTTGCAATGTTGTGGTTGATGAGCAAGTCGGCATGGTAGGGGCGGCCTGCGATCACCACCGCAAAAGTGTTGTTCGCTTTCACTTCGTCGAGGATCTTCTGGCCCTCTTCGAGGAGCGTGGTGCGGTAGTTGTTGAGAGCCTTTTCGCCTTCCGTGACGGCCTTGTCCAAAGTCTTTCGATCGATGTTCCAGTTGTCGTGGAACCAGTCGATGGTCTGGCTTCTGCGGAGCTTGGTGTTTGCCCAGTGGAAAATCGGCTGGTCCATCGGGATGCCGTAATTCTTTTCGGGTTCGTCCGTGTTCTGGCAGATGTTCGGGTAGCCTTGCACGACCGGGCAGACCGTCGTGGCGTTAAACTTGGTGTGGTCGCTCGGGAGCGAAATCATCATTGGGAAGAAGATGCGGTCGACCTTCTTTTCGATGAGGCTGAGTACGTGACCGTGCACGAGCTTGGCCGGGAAGCAGACCGTATCCGAAGGCACGCTGTGGAGGCCTTCTTCGAACATCTTGTAGTCGCTCTGGCGGCTCACGACGACGGTGTATCCGAGGGCGGTGAAGAATGCCTTCCAGTAGGGGAGGCTGTTCCAGAATTCGAGCACGCGCGGGATACCGATGGTCTTTCCGTTCTGCGGCAAGAGAATCTGCGGAGCGTAGTCCTTGACCAAGAGCTGGTTCGTGCGCTTGATCATGTCGGGCACGGCCTGCATCTTCTTGTTGATTTCGGCGATGAGCTTCTTGGTTGCCGGATCGTTCGGGTCGGCGGTGACTTCGCCACGTTCGCAGCGGTTGCCTGTCACAAAGCTCTGGCCATCGCTAAAGGTCACGATGGTGCGGGAGCAGTGGTTGGTGCAGTACTGGCAGAGCTGACCCGGCTGGTTGTGCCAGCTGAAGGTGCGCATGGCTTCGAGTCCGATGAACTTGCTTTGCACGTTCGGATCGGCGGCACGCTTTTCTTCCATGAACTTCTTGGTCAAAAGTGCGATACCGATAGCGCCCATTTCGCCCGGGCGTTCCGGACGGATGGCCTTGAGGCCCGTGTACTGTTCGAAGGCGCGGAGAACGGCGTTGTTCTTGAACGTACCGCCCTGCACCACGACCTTCTTGCCGAGCGTGTTGAGGTTGCGGATACGGATGACCTTCGTAAAGACGTTATTGATGATGGAACGGCAGATGCCTGCGATGATGTCTTCGGGCTGCTTGCCGTCGCGCTGTTCAGTGATGATCGAGCTGTTCATGAACACGGTGCAGCGGGAACCCAGCTGGGACGGGCTTTTGGAGTTGAATGCCATTTCGGCAATCATTTCGAGCGGGATGCCGAGGCTGCGGGCGTAAGTTTCGATGAACGAACCGCAACCCGAGGAGCAGGCTTCGTTAAGGATGATACCCGTGACGACACCGTCCTGAACGGAGATGGCCTTCATGTCCTGGCCACCGATATCCAAGATGAACGACACATCCGGGCAAAGCTTCTGGGCGGCGTTCGCGTGGGCGACCGTTTCCACCGTGTGGTAGTCGGCATGGACGGCCTTGGCAAAGAGCTGTTCGCCGTAACCGGTTGTACCCACACCCAAGATGTTGAGCTTGCAACCGTATTCTTCGTAACGGTCGGCGAGATCCACCAAGGCGCGTTTCAAGACGGCGAGCGGTTCGCCGTCGTTACTGGCGTAGAATCCGTCGATGACCTTTTCGTTCTCGTCGAGGAGAATGAACTTCGTGGTCGTGGAACCGGCGTCGATGCCGAGGTAGGCGTTGATGGTCGAACCCGAAGGCGGCTGCGGGTAGTTGTTCCCGGCCATCTTGTGTTCTTCGAGGAACAGCTTGTATTCGGCTTCGTTCTTGAAGAAGAGGTCGGAGGCAGCCTTGGCCTTGTTCTCGGCCTGGCGGATTTCGTTAAAGTGGACGAGCGCGTCGAGAGAGCCCTCTTCGCGGTACATGCATTCCTGGTTCGCGAACATGGAACCGTTGGCGAGGGCTGCACCCATGGCCACGAGCACTTCGGAGTGTTCCGGCACAATCGCCTGTTCGTCCGTGATGCCCAGACGTTCCTTGAATGCGCGGACAAGGGTCGGGTTGAACGTGAGCGGGCCACCTTCGAAAATGACCGGCGGCTTAATTTCCATACCCTGGGCGAGACCACCGATGGTCTGCTTCGCGATGGCGTGGAAGCTCGAAAGGGCGATATCTTCCTTGGCGATGCCGTTGTTGAGCATTGGCTGGATGTCTGTCTTGGCGAACACGCCGCAACGGCCCGAGATTTCGTAGACCTTCTGGCCGCGCTTGGCATAGCTTTCGAATACTTCGGTCTTGATGCGGAGGAGTTCTGCCACCTGGTCGATAAATGCACCCGTACCACCGGCGCAGACTCCGTTCATGCGCATGTCGGAGGCAATCAGCTTTCCGGTCGTCTTGTCCTTTTCGAAGAACACGACCTTGGCGTCTTGACCGCCGAGTTCGACGGCGACTCGGGATTCGGGGTAGGTGGCACGCACGGCGAGTGCGTTTGCGACGACTTCTTGCACAAAGAATGCGTGGGTTGCTTCGGCAAAGGGCTGACCACCGCTACCGCAGAACGTGACTCGGAAGTTCTTTCCTGGGAAAAGGGCGTGTGCCTCGCGAAGCACTTCGTGGACCTTTTGTGCCTGCATGGCATTATGGCGCTGGTACGTATAGTGTAAAAGCTTAGATGTCTCAGGATCGACTACGGCAATTTTGACAGTGGTGGAGCCTACATCGACTCCAACCCATAAATCGTTCAATGAAGTATTCATAGTGAAGCCAAATTTAGTTTTTTTTCATTATTTGAAAATGTTTTTGAGCGTTTATGGCGACAAAACGAGCGATTTGAGGGGTAGAATGCAGTTGTTCACGTGTGCAGTGACTGTAGAATACCGTGCAAAACAAAAAGAGGCCTGTTGGCCTCTTTTTATGTCCACTTCAGGGTGGATACACTGTTATTTGTTAGCATCGCTTGTTGATGAAGCCTTAAGCTCAAGAATCTTGCTTTCGGGCAAATGCGAGTATTTGACTATTTTCTCGATAGGTTCGTTATCGGCAAGCATATCAAGAGCTGTTTCGATACGATTTTTTTCTTGACCTTTCTCAAGTCCTTTAGCTTCACCTTCGGCACGCCCTTTTTCAAGACCTTTCTTAATTCCCTTCTCAAGTCCTTGTTCAAGCCCCTTCTGCAAACCTTTCTGTAAACCTTTCTGTTCGGCACGGACCTCCAATAAGGCCAAGTGATCTAATTCTTCTTCAGTCCATACCATATCGTTTGCCTGATCTATGATGAGTTTTTCCGGTGCGCTGTTCACCAAAATTCTGTGGATAGCCTTCGCTATAACGGAATCGTTGAAGTCAGGGAGCTTTTCTGCTTTGCCAGCGTGCTTGAGCAGATAGAGCCAGCGTTCCTCAGCGGTCACGATTTCTTCGAAGGTTTTGTTGAACTTCGTCAAATCATATAGAATATACATCATCTTATTGCTCAATGTCAAGCCGTCCTTGTTGCGGATTGCCCAATCTCCACGGAATAGCTTTTGTTCGCTTATGGGAAAGTCGCAAATCCAAATGGCGTAGGTCGGAGGGACTTCGTAACGGTGAATTTCGCGTTCTGCGCGTTGTTCTTTTGTCAAGTCGGCAGGGAGGTTTCCAAAATTCAGTTGATCCCATTCATATTTGCTTTGGAGCATAAAGGCGCTATGCTGTAAAAGAACTCGATCGACAAAAAAGTCGGGTTTTGCTTTCTGCATCTCCACGTTAATATGAATGCCATTCGAGGTTGTTGCTCGGATATCGAGTCTGAATGACTTGACTGCTGGGAAAATGACGTTGATTTCTGAATTTTTGATGACAACAGATTCAATTTTGTTACTCTCTTCTAGGTGAAATACTCCATTCAAAAAATTTACTAGAGCCTCTTCATCGCTTAATAAAGCCTTGAATGCGGCGTCAAAGAGTGGATCGAGGTAAGTGTGTTTCTTGATTTCTTCGATAGTTTTGTCAACCAACTGATCGCGAGAAGTTGTGATTGAAAATTCGATAGTTTTTTTATTTTCTGACATGATGATCCTTGCCGAATGGCGGTTAAATCCAAGAAGGCAAGTTTGCTGAGTTCGCCTTCCACTATATTAACACGCAGTTTTCGGGGATTTGTTCCGAAAAAAATTGGTAAAATATTTTAGATCTTATTGAAAATTCTATCTTATCTCCTGTGAATAAGAAATATATCATCCCTGTCGTTATTTTTTCGATTTTGTTACTGTTCCCGTTTGGCTGGCAAGCTGTTGCTGACTTGCGTGGCGAAAAACGTTTCCAGCCGTTTGACATTTTCAAGGATGTGGTTTACACTCCGGTTGTGCGCGAGAAAAAGGTCGCAGCGGCTGCGGACTCACTTGATGCAAAGTGGCGTGCGGCGCGCGAGGCGATTGCTGCGGGTGCAGAGGTCGCTGATGCGTTGGAGCCTGTGACGTCTTCGCTTTCGGACTTGGAAGCGGTGGTGCTTTCGGTGAATACTTATGCTGAACTCGATACGGCTGAAGCTCGTTACAAGAGCCTCAAGTTGGCGGATACGCTCATATCGAAGCTGGAGGACGAACCGGAATCTTTCCCGCAGGCGGATTCTTGCATCAAGTCGCTCGTGGCTGACCTTGGTCATATGTCGCTGTGGCGTGCTTTCTTGGATGTGAAGCATTACGGCGTGTGGACGAGCCGCTATTTGCGTGCTTTTGAAAATAAGATTGATGACGAGAGCGCTATTGTGTTGGCGTTGCGCCCCAAGTACCAGCTTGCAGTGTGGAACCTCTTTAGCGATCCGGGCGAGAAGGTTGTGCTTGGAGCTGCTGGCGATTGCATCGGCAAGTCGTGCGGCAGGGAAGAGGCCAAGCCCGAAGACAAGTGGCTTTTCTACCGCCAGGATGTGGAATTCCTGGTGCAACCGTCTCCGCTTGATGTGCGCAGTGCAAAGCTCGACAATCCGGTGAAGGCAATTGAAAGGTTCCGCGACCAGCTCAAGGCGAAGGGCGTGGAACTCTTGGTGGTGATTACGCCGGGCAAGCCGAGCATCTATACCGAACGTTTGACGGGGCGCGATGAAAATGTTGCCGGTCTTCAGTCGCATGGCAAGAAGATTTTGGATTCGCTCACGCGTGCTGGCTTTAACACGGTAGATTTGTACACGCCGCTTTTGGCCGCGAAGTCCCGCGATTCTGTAGAAGGTGCGCTTTACCTGAACGACGATACGCACTGGACTCCGCGTGGTGCGGAACTTGCGGCGGGTGAAATTGCGAAAAAAGTCCGCGAAATGGTGGATGCAGGAACTGTTAAATTCCGCGGAAAGGATGATGTGCGCTATATTGCTTCTGATTCCGTGGCAGACCGCATGGGTGATGTGGGCGAGATGAGCGGCCTCAACAAGTTCGGCGTGTTCAAGGTGCAACAGGTGACTGGGCATGTCGTGATGCAACAGAATATCAAGAAACGCACTGAAAAGCTCCCGGTGGATTCGACTTGTGTCGAAGCGGCGAAGAACACTTGCAAAAAGAACGATTCTTGCTTTACGGCTCAGTCTGCGCTTTGCGAACGTGACACCGTGCTTTACGACACCACAGTCACTCCGTTTAAGGACGATTTCCGCAAGTCCGAAATTTTGATTCTCGGTGACAGCTTCAGCCGCATTTATCAGACCGATTCGCCGGTGAACGCTGGATGGATTGCGCATTTCGCGAAGAACATGAACCGCCCGGTTGCATCTATCGTGAGTGACGGAGGCGCCTCGACGCTCGTCCGTGAAAAGCTTGCTCGCAAGGCAAGCGTGCTCAAGGGCAAGAAGCTCCTCATCTGGGAATTCGTGGAACGCGATCTCCGCTTCGGCGCCGAAGGCTGGAAGAATGTTGAATTTTAGAATTTGGAATTAGGAATATAATTATGCCAAGACATGGAACCCCGACGCCGGGACAGGCGATTCTCGAAGGTATTGAATGGCTCAAGATCGACAAGCCGGAATTTGCCCGCAGGGTGGGCGTTTCTGTAGAAATGCTCGACCAGCTGATTGCGGGCGAAATCAGCATTTCGACCGAGATGGCGAATGCTCTTGAATCGGTGACGGGGAGCCCCGCTGCTTACTGGAAAATGCTCGAACGCAAAAGTCGTGCTTCTCGATAACGAATACTAAAAAGTGTAAGGCGCCCCCGGAACGGAGTCCGGGGTGACAACTTATTTATTATACTTGCGATATGAATATTAAAGATGCCGTTTCCTTTATGTGCGACCTCGCCAAGGGCGAAGCCGAACAGTTTGATGTTATCGCTTCCAACTCCCATTCCGAAGGCTTGTCCGTTTTTCAGGGGCAGGTGCAGAACACGGAAATCTCCGATTCTGTGGGGCTTGGAGTCCGCGTCATCAAGGATGGTCGCCCAGGATATGCTCACACGGAACGCCTGACAGACGATGCTCTCCGCCAGACGCTCAAGGACGCTCTTTGCCACACGCAGTGGACTGAAAAAATTGACATCACGCTCCCGAAGGCTGTTGAACTCCCGAAGGGAGAGCCGAACTACAATCCGGCGCTCGAATCGCTTGACCTCACGACGATGAAGAACTTCTGCATCGAACTTGAAAAGGCTACATTCGCGAAGTCCAACGAAATCGAGAACATTCCGTATCTCGGTGGCGATATCGAACGAGACTATTCCATCGTGGCAAACAACACGGGCCTCTTTTACGAAGCCCGTTCGAACTGCGCTTCTGTCGGTGCAGGTGCTGTTGCTAGCCGGGACGGTATCAAGAAGCTCGGAAACTATGTCAAGAACGGCCGCAACTGGGATGATTTCTCGATTGACGAAATCGCAAGCCGTGCTGCAGAATATGCGACAGAGCTCTTTGGCGCCAAGAAAATCGAAGGCGGCAAGATTCCGGTGATCCTTTCGGAACGCATCTCGTCCCGATTCATCGGTATGTACAGCCATCCGTTCTTTGCCGAAGCTATGCAGAAGGGGCAGTCCCGCCTTGACGGAAAGGAAGGCGAAAAGATTGCTAGTGATGCCTTCTCCTTGTGGAACGACCCGCAGGGCGAAATGTTCGAACACAAGTTCTACTTTGACTCCGAAGGCTGCGTGACCAAGCGCGTCAAGGTCGTCGAAAACGGAGTCTTCAATTCGGCTCTTTACAACCTCGAGACCGCATCCAAGGCCCACCGCGAAACGACTGGCTGCGGAGAACGCGGCTTTGGCAGCAAGATGTCTACAAGTTTCTATAACTTGCTTGTTCCGCCTTCTTCGATGACGACGGCGGATCTCATCAAGTTGTTCCCGAAGTGCCTGCTTGTCGTGCGCTTGGAAGGCAATTCCGGTTGCAGCTCTGTGAGCGGTGAACTCAGCATTGGCGCACACGGTTTCTGGTGCGAAAACGGAACCATCCAGCATCCGGTCGATGGCGTCACTCTGAGTGGCAACTTCTTTGACATCATCAAGAACGTTGTGGCCGTGGGTAACGAATACCGCGACCCGTTTGCAAGCTACAAGGTGCCTGCTCTTGCCATTAGCGAACTCAGCGTGAGCGCTTAAGGCTCGTCATTAAAACGCTCTTTGTAATCTTGATTGAATATGGCGGGCGATGTCCCGCCATTTTATGTATAAAAATGAAATGCTGCAAGGTCGAGAATCCGGAGGTGGCCAAATTCAAGCCCTTGCAGCATAGTGTTTGAGGTGTATACTTTAAAAGTTTTCGGTCGCGATTACGGCTTGTACTCGTTGTTATCGCGGTACAAGTCCAGGACGCCGACGCTCTCCGTGTTGGTGGTGTGGCAAAGCAAGTCGTTAGGCGTGATGAACATTGCCTGCTGCGCCCTTGCGTTCTTGATCAAGTCTTCGATAGTATTGACGGAAGTGCCAATGGCCTTCAGGAGCGTTTTCAGGAATTCTTCGATGGCGTGGCTCAAGGCATTACCTTTGACCAGACTGACGTGATTCTTGTTCTGGTCGTCGACGAGGTTGTTCAAAAGTTCGTCGATGGATTCTGTCACCGGTTCCTGTGCGGCATCCGCAAAATGACTCGTCTTGAAATTGTATTCTGTAGCGTGTTCGACGTACAAGTCAAAAAGTGTTGCCACGCGTTTTTTCGTGGATTCCGGCTGGAGGTCGCCATTCTCAATTTGAAGCTTCAAATCCGGGTTGTTCTTGGATGCATCAAGGAAACACTGGTATACATAGGACGAACAGACCAGCGTGTGCTTGCCGTCGCGGTACTTGTCGTCGATAAGCTTTTTCAGTTCTGCCGTGGCGACTCTTAAAAGCTTGATGACAACATCTTGCTTGAGCCCTTCGTCAGAAACGTTCTTGTAGATGAGGATCATGGCCATCAAGACAAGATCTGAATAAGGATAGGGGAGGTCTTGGCGCACGTAGTCGTAGGCTGCGTCCACAACCGGGGCGACGATGCTATCGTAATCGGCTCCGAAACCGCCTTTCTTTGTAAGGCGGCGGACGTGGATGGTGCGTTTTTCTTCGTCAGCGAATTGTTCTGTCGAAAGTAAGTGCAGGTCGATTCCAGTTCCACCGGAGTCTGCCAAGATGGCCTTCTCTCCGTTCTGGACAAATAGCGCTCCGTGGCAGGCTTCTGATTTTGTAAACCTTTTGATCAAATTGTCGATGCGGCTGTTGTCGCCTTCGAAAATAAGGATGTCGCCGGGCTTCAAGTCCTTGAGCCCGATGACCTTTTCGTTTTCATCAGATAAAATTTTCTGGTCCTGTTCGATCATGCTAGATCCCTGTTCCTATGAAGGTGTAGAGAAAATAGCTTATGCCGAAACGTTGTGCAATAACCCATTTGGGTTATTTTTTAACTTTTTTAGGCCGAAAATCACTTTTTTGTGAAAATGCTTTGTACGCTGCCTATCAAAAACGACCTTAGCGGTTCGTTGACGCCTTTTAAAAGTTGCTCGACATCGCTTATCGTGATTTTGGGGTAATGCTCGAAAAGCTTTTGGGTGTGAGCTTCGCTTTCGGCGGTGTCGCTGAGGATGTTGCAGCAAGCGATGGCAATGAGGCGGATGGCCATTGCCGTCGGCGTGAACATCAGGATTTGATTCGCCAACTTTTTGCATTCGTTGTACTTGCCCTGCAGTAGCAGGATGAAGGCCCTGGCTTGGTAGGTTGTTTGCAGGGCTGACTCTGGAACGCTGCGGATCGTGTCGTCGATGAGTTCCATGGCCTGCGCGGCTTGGCCGGTGAGCATGTAGATTTGCGTAAGCAAGGTGCGAGCCATCACCATTTGCGGATTCGCTTCGACGACCTGCTTGAAGTAGGCTATTGCTTCGGACTTGTTTCCGATGGTGATGTTGTATAGAGCCATGATCATCTGCGAATAGATGGAGTAGGGCGCATTATGCATGGCCTTGTGCGCAAATTCGCAGAGCTTGGCGGAATTCTCTTGTATGTTGCCCCAGTTCTCGAGGATGGCGTAGTAGTAGGCCAACGATAGTGTGTACAAGGCAACTTCGCTGTAAGAATTTTTTTCGACAATTGGAGAAAGAACTTGCTTGCATGTCTCAAACGAATCCTGGCTGCGGTTTTCGAGCTTGGCGTAGCAATATGTCGCGGCAATCCACCAGTAGGGAATGGGAATGTCCGGATTGTGCCTGAGCTTTGTCGAGGCGATGAGCAAGTTGCGGAACAAATGGATTGACGATTTTCGAGCAAGGCTTGCTATGTCGTTCGTGTTTATTTTGGCTGACGTTGTCCACAACAGTTCGTTGGTGTTGCCAATCCTGGTTGCAAAGTGGAGCGTTTCTTCGGGAGCTTTTGAATAAGATACATCTATCTGGAAGCCGGGGTTTGGGCAATTTTCAAGGGCTTCAGAAATACGGAACGTGCGGTATTGGTGGATTCCTTCTACAATCGAAAGGTACAGGTTTTGGGCCGTGGGGTGTTGTGAAATGTTTTCGTTGATACGGAAGATGATGTTCAGGTCTTCGGGGGTATCGTCATTTTCGATGTTCGATACCGAACCTGATGTTACGGCTTCGGTTCTGTTGGTGACTTCGAGTATCTTGTAAATCTTTGTTAAATGCACCTTGACGGTATTGGGGGATATGTCCAACGTCTTGCAGATTTCGTTGTTGGTCAGTCCCTTGCGCAATAGGGTCAAAATCTCTTTTTGTCGAGAAGTCAGCTCTTGTTTCTTATTTTGCTCAAACATGCGCATAATTTAATATAAAAGCCTATTATATGGGCTTTTTATACCCCAAAAAACTAATGATAATCCGTCTATAATGTTGAATTTTGTAAACAAATGACCGAAAAAAAGGAAATTTTAGCCATTTTTCTTTTGGAAAATGTATTGCTACAAAATTTATGTAAAGCAAACTACTACAAATAAAGAAAAATAATTTTTACAATACTCGGAAATATAGAAAGTTGACTATATTGCGCGTGTAATAATTTGTTGTTACTAATAAAGAAAATTGTAAGAATAAAATATAAATTTGTGAGATAGAACAAAGTATGATAGGTGCTTCACTGCAGTTTTTGGCGATGCAGCTGAATCTTCATTTAAGGCGAACTTTGGGAGTCCGCGAGGATTTGGTTGTTGTTTCCAGAATACTTGAAAACGATGGAAAGGAGTACGAGGGAGCTACGAACAAGCTTAATCTATTCCTTGTAAACATGGAACGCGATAGTATGGTGCAGAACCATGCTGTTCCTGAGTTTCATGGAGATCGTGCTGTTGTTCCGTCAAAAGTTGTATATCTAAATCTGTACTTTATTCTTGCTGCCAATTTCAAGGGGGGAAACTACGTGGATTCGTTGCGCTATCTGTCAAAGGCGATAGCGTTTTTCTTGGATCATTCCTTTTTTGACCGTACGAATTCACCTGACATGCCGGAAGGTTTGGAGAAACTCTCTATCGACATGGAGTCCTTGAACATGCAGGAAATGAACAACTTGTGGGGCACTATTGGCGCAAAATATGTTCCTTCAGTGCTTTACCGCCTAAGAACCGTGGCACTTGGCGGCAACTACTCGTATTACCAGCCGTACGTTATCCGGCTTCCCGAAAACACTGAATTGGGGCTCATCTGATGGAATACGCAAAAATTGTAGAAGTATCCCTTTGCCACGAATACTTCAACGGGAGTACTTGTGGTTTCAAGGTGGTTCCGTCGCCTGAGTCGACCGAAATCCTGAAACGGAGAGAGGCGCTTTGCCGCATTTACGATGGAAAGATACGGCTGTTAGCCCCGATAAATGCTTTTGATGAAGATGTGACGCTCTTCTTTTATGTCAAGGCTTCCATTGCGGAAGTCTGGAATGTCACGTGCTTTGATGGCGTCGCCCATGACGAATTCCCCGTAGTCGAGGTGTCGTATGACGGGATTGTTTCGTTTGAAGGACGTGACAAGAAGTCCATCCCGGAACTGAACCGGATGTTTGGTGTGATATTTGCTTTGGAATTGCACGTCCAGGCGCACAAAACGCTTGTCTGCAACGTGACGATTCCGACAAAAAAAATGAGGTGGTGCTATTGCGTCTCGGGTTGCTATGCCGTACGCGATTTGCAAATAAATGACTCGCTCAAGGTTGATGAACCTGTCGAATTTGACTGCGTGGAAAAATCCCCGCGTCTTTCGCTGTATGTATCGAGAAGCGAAATCCCGATTGTAAGTGGCGCTCCGTCACGGTTCCAGCTGCTTGATTCCGCAACGTCAAAGGTCCTTATAAAAAGCCTTCCGAACGCGAGCGGGAAAACACTTGCCAAGGCGCGTCTATGCGATGGCACGAGGGCGATTGTCGCTGAATGCTTTGTTAATCCATAAAAATAGGAGAATCATAAATGCCTACATCATACAAAACTCCGGGCGTCTATCTCGTTGAGAAAGACGCGTTTCCGGGCTCGGTGGTGGAAGTAGCAACTGCTGTTCCTGCATTTATCGGCTATACCGAAAAGGCGGAATACAATGGAAAGGACTTGACAAACAAGCCGTTCCGAATCACTTCCTTTGCTGAATATCTTAACGTTTTCGGTGGCGCACCGACCATAAGGTTCACTTATGGCAATACTGCCGAAGCGGCTCCTGCATCTGACGATGCCGAAGGTGAATCCGAAGCAAATCGTGCCGAAAGCAAGTCTGGACTTCAGACGACGCAGATGTTCCGCCTGTACGACTCGATGCGCATCTTCTTCCAGAACGGTGGCGCTGCTTGCTATATCTGCTCTGTGGGCGGTTACGATAAGCAGATTGACAAGGATGAATTGCTCAACGGCATCACACCGTTTGTCAAGGAACAGGAACCGACGCTCATGCTTGTGCCGGATGCTGTTTCGCTCAAGAATGCAGTGGACTGCGCAAGCATCCAGAATGCTTTGCTTGCCCATTGCGACAAGATGCAGAATCGTTTTGCCATTCTCGACGTGTTCGATGGCTACAAGGAACCGGGCGAAGTTATCAATACCTTCCGCGAAGGCGTGACCTCATTCCTCAAGTATGGTGCGGCATATTATCCGTGGATCAACACGAACATTGTTTCTTCGAGCGAAGTTTCTTTTGCAAACATCAAGCCGGAAGATGAAGGCGGCTATCCGACTCTCGCTCTTGACCTTGCCAAGTCCGTGGTGCCGGGTATTTCCAGCCTCGACGTTTCTGAAGAAGATGCTAAGAAGCTTTCGAAGCGCGAAGTCGAGCTGTTGGGCTTCTTCAAGAAGCTTAGCACGTTTGATGCATCGAAGGATGATGCGACCGATTTGCACAACACGCTCTCTGTAGTTTGCCCGAAGTATGCCGCTTTGATGAACTCCATGAGCGAAATGCTTAACTTGATGGCTCCTTCTGCTGCAATCGCCGGCATTTACTCTCGCGTCGACAATAGCGAAGGCGTGTGGAAGGCTCCGGCAAATGTGGGTGTCAACGGCGTTGTTTCTCCGGCCGTGAATTTGACGAGCGACGAACAGGAAGACTTGAACGTTCCGCTGAACGGCAAGGCCGTGAATGCCATCCGCTATTTCGTTGGCGACGGCATCAAGGTCTGGGGCGCACGTACGCTTGACGGCAACAGCCTCGATTGGCGCTATGTGAACGTCCGCCGCACTATGATTATGCTCGAAGAATCCATCAAGCAGGCATCCAAGGCATACGTGTTCGATGCAAATACGTCTACCACGTGGATTACGATGCAGAATATGATTGGCAACTTCCTCAATGGCATTTGGCGCCGTGGCGGTCTTGCCGGTTCTACGCCGGAAGATGCATACGAAGTCCATGTCGGTCTTGGCGATACCATGACCCCGGAAGATATTCTCGAAGGAATTTTGAGAGTGACCGTCAAGGTGGCTCTGATCCGTCCGGCAGAATTCATCGAACTCACATTCCAGCAACAGCAGCAGAAATCGTAATTGGAGGTAATGTAATATGGCTGAAGGTGCCGAACAAAGCAAAAATGTATGGCCTATGCCGAAATTCCACTTCAAGGTGATGTGGAATGATGTTCAGATGTCCTTCCAGGAAGTTTCTGGACTTGACGCCCAATCCGAAGAAATCAAGTACCGTGCTGGAGACAGTAGCGTGTATTCTGTCGTGAAAATGCCTGGCCTCATCAAGTACGGCAACGTGACGATGAAGAAGGGTATCTTCAAGGGTGATAACAAGTTCTGGGACTGGTTCTCGAAAATCAAGATGAACACCATCGAACGCACGACCGTTACGATTAGCCTTCTTGACGAAACGGACAAGGAAACGATGGTCTGGACTCTCAAGAATGCTTGGCCCACCAAGATTACGGGAACGGATCTCAAGGCCGAAGGGAACGAAGTTGCCGTCGAAAGCATCGAAATCGTTCACGAAGGTCTTGAAATCAAGAACGCCTAGTAGGTAAAGTCAATGCCGCTCCCTGGAGAAAAAACAGGTATTCCACCTCTTGTTGAATGGTCTATTCCGGTAGCCTTCCATTTTGGCGTGTCCATAGATGGCGAGACGGTCTCGTTTTGCGAGGTCAGCGGGATAGAATGTTCTCTCGAATTGGAACCTGTAATCTCCGGGGGCGATTGCTCTCATAGCTATTATGTTCCGAAGGCTAGGAAGTATTCAGATCTTGTCCTCAAAAGGGGTGTTGTCAGAAAATCAGACAAGTTCTTTGAATGGTGCAAGGAAATCCTGTCTGCAGAACTGACTAAGAATGGGATCAAACCCAAAACTCTGATGGTTACCTTGCTGAGCGAAAAGGATGAGCCGTTGGTCACGTGGTCTTTTGAAAATGCCTATCCCGTTAAATGGAGCCTGGGTGCGTTCAATGCGGACAAAAGCGAGGTGGCCCTGGAAACGGTCACTTTGAAGTACTATTCGTTCGATGTCAAGAAATAGTAGGAATCCGGATGTCTCTTGAAATAAAGAATTTGGTCATCAATGTTCATATTGCCGGTGTCGCTGCCGACACGGTGGTCCAAAAGATGGAGAAATTGCGCTCTGAAGTTTTGGATGAGTGCAAGGAACTCATTGGTGAGTCCATTGAAAGAATGAAGGAGCGCTGAGGATGGCTCTGGAAAAAATGAAGATCACCTCCAAGGGAAAGGAATTCACCGTCATGGTGAATCCCGAGAGTTATTCTACTAAGGATTCCATAGAATATTCCCAGGGCGTGAATGATCTTAGTCCAAAGTTCGAACAGTATAAAGGCTCCCGGTTTTCGGTTCCCAAAATCTTTCTGGATACGACCGGTACGATTCCTGCTGATCAGTGGCCCATCAAGGATGGTTCTATTGATGACATGGTGTCGGCGCTCAAGAAGATGGTTTATGAATTTGACGGCAATGAACATGAACCGCCGATAGTCGAAATTTCGTGGGGCTCGACGCACTTCAAGGGGCGTCTCCGCTCTATGGATACGAAGTACACGCTTTTTGACCAGTCCGGGAGTCCGCTCCGAGCCGAAGTATCGCTTGACTTTATCTCGTACGAGACGATGAAGGCGCTCGAGGCAAAGCAGAATAAGAAATCCCCTGACTTGACCCATATCATTGAAGTCAAGTCCGGTGACACTTTGCCGAATCTTTGCAATAGGATCTATAAGGATCCGTCGTACTATATGCAGGTTGCTCGAATCAATGGACTTTCGAGCTTTTGCCGTTTAACTCCGGGAACACACCTAGTTTTCCCGCCTCTTGTCGATTAAGGGTTGTATGTCGAATAAGTCTCCCATATTCAAGGATGAAGGCCCGGTAGAATGCGTCATTCAGGGGAATGGCAAGTCGCTGTCGTCTATTCTGCCGATTGTTTCTGTTGATGTCTATTACGGAATCAATTCGATCCCTAAGGCGGTGGTCGTTATCGAAGATGGCGAAATGAATAACGGCACGTTTCCGCTAAGCGATGGCAAGGAACTGGAGCCCGGTTCCGAAGTGACCATCAAGGCGGGGTATGCGGCGAATTCGGAGCCAATCTTTAAAGGTGTTGTTGTCCGCCATGGAATCTCGATTTCTAAGCGTGGCCAGAGCTGCGTAAAGATTGAATGCCGCGACAAGGCGATTGCGATGACGTGCGCCCGCAATAATTCGAATTATCTCGAAAAGTCCGATGATGACATCGTCAAGAAACTGTCCGGAAAGTACGGTGTTTCTATAAAGTCGAATATGGGTGGCGAAGCTCATAAGGAAATTTTGCAGTATTATTGCACTGACTGGGATTTCATAATGACTCGTGCGGAGGCCAATGGCTGTTGGCTTTTGGCCAGTGACAAGGGAATGTCCATCGAAAAAATTGCCGCAAAGGGGAGTGCCGACGTTGAACTCACTTGGGGTACGGACATTATTGAACTCAAGGCCGAAGCGAATGCGCTTTACCAGGTCAAGAATGTTGAAGCGAAGGCCTGGGACATCACCAAGCAGCAGGTGATTTCTGGAAAGTCCGGGATGAAGTCGCTGGGTGGCCAGACCAATCTTGACAACGGTAAGCTGCAAAAGGTCTTGAATGTTTCTTCGAATACGCTCCAGATCAATTCACAAGTGTCGAAGGGAATGCTTTCGTCCTGGGCCGAAGCGGACCAGCTGAAAAATGAACTTTCAAGAATTTGCGGATCTGTGGTTTGCCTGGGATCCACTAAGGTAAAGCTCGGCGGTCTTGTGGGGCTCAAGAATGTCGGAGACCGCTTTAAGGGCGGTGCGCTTGTTTCGGGCATCCATCATCATGTGAGCGACGGCGTGTGGACTACTGAATACACGTTTGGAATGCCCAAAGAATGGTATTCCGAAAAGTTTGATGTCTCGTCTCCGATTGCGTCGGGATTCAACTGTGGCGTGAACGGCCTTTTGACCGGAATCGTGATGCAGATTCACGATGACCCCGAAAAGTTGAATCGCGTCAAGGTGAAAATTCCCTTGATGGAAAATGAAAAGGAAGATGTCTGGGCGCGTCTTGGTGGTGCGTATGCCTCGGAAAAGTTCGGCTGTATGTTCTACCCCGAAGTGGGTGACGAAGTGATACTCGGATTTTTTGGCGGCGACCCTTCGAGTCCCGTGATTCTTGGCAGCCTTTACAGCGGAAAACGTACACCTCCGCAGGCCCTTGAACAGAAAAATAACATCAAGCAGATTCTCACTCGAGAAAAGCTGAGTGTCGAATTCAATGAAGAAAAGAAGTCGATTACCATTACGACACCGGGAAAGCGCAAGTTTGTCCTGGATGACGATGGCAAGAAAATTTCTGTTGAAGATGGTTCGGGCAACAAGCTTGAAATGTCCGATAGCGGAATAAAGATGGAATCGAAGAAGGATATTGTCATCGATACCAAGGGCAAGTTCAATGTTTCAGCCGTGGGCGGAATCAATCTAGCCGCAAAAAGTGGCGACTTGAAGGGTGAGGGCCTGAACGTGGAATTCAACGGAAAGGTGGGCTTTACCGGAAAGGGTTCTGCCAAGGCCGAAGTTTCGGCATCGGGACAGACGACCATCAAGGGCGCGATGGTGATGATCAACTAGGAGGACTTATGCCACCAGCAGCAAGAATTACAGATATGCATACATGCCCTATGCAGACTCCGGGAACTCCGCCTGTGCCTCACGTGGGTGGACCTGTTGTCGGTCCTGGCGCTCCGACGGTGATGATCGGCGGTCTCCCTGCTGCTGTGATGGGTGATTCCTGTGTTTGCGTCGGTCCTCCGGATACGATTGTCAAGGGCTCTGCAACCGTAATGATTTGCGGAAAGCCGGCGGCGCGTATGGGCGATACCACGGCTCACGGCGGTACGATTGCCATTGGCTGCCCGACGGTGATGATTGGAGGTTAGGATGCTCGATACTTCGTTTTTAGGTCGTGGCTGGTCGTTCCCCTTATCGTTTTCGGAAACGGGATTTGCGAAAATGTCGGAATACGAAGAAGATATTGGTGAAAGCCTTCGCATTTTGCTGATGACGTATCCCGGCGAGCGTACGATGCAGCCGGAATTTGGTTCGCGTCTGAGGGACTTCTGCTTTGAATCCTTTTCGCTGCGTACGGAAACGCTCATCAAGGAAGAGATCCGTCGTTCGATTCTTTTGAATGAGCCGCGTGTCGATACCGAAGAAATTCAAGTTTTGCCGACCGAAAAAAACGGCGTGCTGAGCATCAATGTGACTTATGTTGTTCGTTCTACGAACAGCCGAAGGAATTTGGTGTTCCCGTTCTACATGAACGAAGCGACTGATGTGAGTGTTTAGTTGATTGTTGAAGGTTATGGCTGGTAGATTTTTTCAGATACAGGATGGTTTGAGTCAGAAAGCTCGTGAGTTCCCCGAACTCATGAACGGTTTCTATTCTATAGACTCGATGTCTCAAGAAGCCGTCCTTGAGATGATGAAAAAGTATGCTAGGGAACATGGTTCGCCGCGATTCTTTGATGACGTGGATATCGCCAAAGTCGTTGCTATGCTGAATGGAGAGGCTGACGGGAAGACTGATCCGGCCGTTGCCATTTATGCGGTATGCGCAAAGCTCATGGGCCATGTCCAGCAAAAATTGAATGAACTGCCTGATAAACGCCTTGATTTTTATTACAGAGATGTCCTCAAGCAAGAAAATCGAGACGCAGAAGGGGACCATGCGATAGTCACGTTCGATGTCGATAATGACGATGTTTCTTGCGTGCTTCCGAAGGGCACTCGCTTTAGTGCCGGCGAAAATAGCGAAGGTGAGGATGTTGAGTACGAATCCCTTAATGACGTAAATATCAATGACGTCAAGGTGGCCCGCATCCTTACGGTTTCGTGTGCCCAGGACTATCCGATCACGCAGTCGGAGATTCCGGCTTATACGGCAAAAGAAGCCTGTGAACAGCGGATGACTCCATACCCCCTGTTTGGACTGACCCGTTCGAACCAGGTTCCCGATGGAACGGAATTTTCAAAAGTTGGCGTATGTGTCTCGAACCGCGTTCTTTTTATGTCGAGCGGTGTACGTAATGTCAAGTTGAATTTCTTGTTTACTCCGTCGTCGGTCCGTGATACGGTGGTCGAAAAGAAGGATGGCAATGCAAGCGAATTCTCGGCCGCGTTCACGAACGCATTTACGCTTTCGCTGACGACGGAAGATGGCTGGATTGATATTGATGATTACAAAATCGGCTGTTGCAATCTGAATTCGGAATGCCCTGAAAATCAGATATCCTTGGAATTTACGCTCAAGGATACGGATCCGGCGATTGTCAATTACAATCCGGAAGTCCACGGCGGTGATTATCGGTCTGCAAATCCGCTGTTACGCCTTGTGGTGAATCCTCGCAAGTCGGGGTCGCTTTGGTATGCGATGATCAAACTGCAAATCCAGCGCATCCATATCGCCGTAAATGTCTCGAAGTGCCGTGACATCGTTGTCTCTAATGAATATGGTCCGTCATCGACGCTTTTGCCAGTGCAGATCTTTGGCTCCGTGCCCAAAGTCGGTAGCTCGTTCATAGTGGGCTGCAAGGAAGTTTGCGGAAAGAAGCTTGATTCCTTTGATGTCCATGGCAAATGGAGTGGCCTCCCGGACTGTAAAGATTTTGCGGAATGGTACGCGCAGTACGACGATCCTCCGCATACGTCCGATTTTACGGTGGCGCTGAGCGGGCTGTATGGTGGTTCCTGGCTTCCATCCGAAAAAAATGCAGTGACATGTCCGCTGTTCAATGTCGTTAAGGAACGCTTTTACGATTACGACCGCGCTGTTGTCGAAATTCCGGAGCAGTTTAGCATTTCGTTCGGTAGCATTGTAAGCTCGCGAATGAGCGAGACAATCCCTGATGACGAAGGCTTTATGTATTCGCCGATGATGAAGGACGGATTCTTCAAAATGAAACTTGTCGCTCCGTCCAAGGCGTTCATGCATGGCGAAATTTCTCAGGCCGTCTGCAATTCGTTCTTGACGCAGATTCTCAAGAAAAAGAACGTCGAGAATTTGCCGAACCAGCCTTATACGCCAAGCGTCGAAGACTTGTACGTCGACTACACGTCGTATGCCGATGTTTCGCAGTCTTCGAAAAATTCAGAAAACGTCGACGGGTTCTTCTATTTGCATCCGTTTGGATATAGCCGTAGCGAATCGATTCTGATCAAGAACGGCGCACTTTATTTAGGGCTTGTGTTCAAGGGTAAGCCAAAAAAGGCGAACCTCTATTTTGTGATGAACCGCGATTCCGCATTGCGTTCCGAAGGCAAATTTATCTGGTCGTACCTCGGTGAATACGGTTGGAAGTGCCTGCCTGACGAAAACCGTTTGGCGGATTCTACGGCGAATTTTACGACATCGGGAATCGTGACGTTAGAATTGCCAAGCGATATGGCTTGCGAAACGCATTTGATGCCGCGGGGAATATATTGGATTCGGGTGATCCCTGTCAAAGATAGCTGGAGGGAGTGTTCCAGGCTTTTGACGGTCCTTTCGCAGTCGCTCGAAGTCAAGCGTGTCAGCGGTTTTGAAAACGGGAGCGTCTTGAAACATTGCAAACCGCAGACCATCAAGGAACTCACGACAAGTATTGGTGGGCTTTCGAACGTTTACCAGTTGGAGGAATCCTTTGGTGGCAAGGCCCGCGAATCCGATAGCAAAATGCGTGTGCGCGTGGCCGAAACACTTTATCACCGAAACCGAAGCGTTCGAATGGATGACTACGAACGTATGATCTTGGAAGAATTCCCCGAAGTCTATAAGGTGAAATGCTTCCCGCATATCAAAATTGACGAGTCGTCGAAACGCTATGACTTTGCGAGCCCGGGCAACCTGTTGGTGGTTCCGGTATCCTCGATGTACTGCGATGGCAGCTACCAGTGGGATCCCTGCCTGAACGGCTCTGTATTGCGCGATATTCGCGAATTCTTGCAGCAAAAGGTGACGGGAATGGCTAAGGTTCGCGTCATCAATCCGTATTTCGACAAGTTGCAGATCCGCTGCAATGTCAAGTTGCGCTGTTCCGGGAAAGAGGGCGAAGTCCTCTTGGATCTGAACGAAAAAATCAACCGCTTTTTATCGCCGTGGTTCCCGAAGGCTGGCGGAATCGTCAAGCATTTTGGCTGGACTCTTGATAAGGCTTGCCTCAAGTCGTATATCGAAAGCCTGGATTATGTGGATTATGTCGGTGACGATTTTACCATTATGAAAATTGCATCGACGGATGAACAAAGGTTTAGCGTGAACCTGTTCGAAAATACAGATGACAAACTCTTGCACGGTACATTCCCGTGGAGCATCGCCGTTCCTATGCGTAAGCACTTTATCAACGATGCGCAATCTTGTTCGGTGTCGAGCGAGGATAACGTCAATAATGGTTATGGCGGTCTTGAAATTGGACAAACATTTATCATAAGGAAATCGTGATGGCAGGACAGAATATGGAATATCTCAAGTTGAGCCGTAGGGAGCTAAAGGAACGCTTTAAGGCTGGGCGTATGCCGACAGAAGAAGACTTTATGAGTTTGATTGATTCCGTGGTGAATTCTATTGACGAAGGCTTCGATGTCAACGAAGAAAATGGCTTGCAGATCAAGCAGAAAAAGGATAGCGGCTGTTTGGCGAGCTTCTTTGCAAACCTTGCAGAGCATAAGCCGCACTGGTTCTTGAACCTCCGCAAGAATGTCGAAAAATGCGAAAGCTCGCTGAACGTGAAAACACCGAATATGGGTGCCGAAGAATCGGCGGTGACGATCGTAGGATCGTATTCCGAAAATTCTCACAAAAAGTTGAATACTCGTGTGGGGATTGGCTCTGCGGATCCTCAGTGCGAACTTGACGTGAACGGCCTGATTGCGTCGAAAGGACGCATGGGCTGCTCGAGTGACCGTTTTGAGGTGCCTGCCGATGGCCTGTGGCATAACGTGACGGATGTATTGACGGGGTGCCATTGTTTTGAAGTCGTGGCGGGGGTCGGTGGCAAGGAAGGCGATGGAAAGTTTGCCCTTGCGCATGCCATTGTCGTGAATACGTTCAATAGCCACCCGAAGGTGAATCTGACTCAGTCGTATAGCGGTGGGCGTGGCGCGAAGATTGATATCCGTTGGTGCAAATGCCAGAATAAGTACGAATATACGCTCCAGATGCGTGTGCGCCACAAGTACGATGAAGAAGGCAAAATCAAGGTTCGCTATCATATTACCAAGCTCTGGCATGATTCCCAGATGATGGGCTCGATTTCGAAATGAACGAATTGAAATCCATAACAATTTCCCGTCAGGAAAAACGCCCGTTTGATTACGCCTCGATTCGCGAAGAAGCGATCGGGCTCGTTCAAAAGTTGAGCGGAAAAATATGGACGGATTACAACGTCCATGATCCGGGCGTGACCATCTTGGAGCAGATCGTCTTTACATTGACGGAACTCGGCTATAAGACCGGTTTTGTCGTAGCGGATTATCTTGCCGATGCTGACGGAAAAATTGATTATGAATCGCAGGCGCTGTATGCCCCGTCCCTTGTAACGCAGGCGTTCCCGGTGACTCTCGAAGAGTATTCGTCTTTTTTCAAGTCCAGAATTAATTGCGAAAAGGTCAATTTTTCTGTTGATGAAAATGGCTTTTACCGAGTCGAAATCTTTGTGACCGGAACCGTTAATGATGGGGTGAGCGAATCCGTTTTTGCAAAGTTCTGGAGGCTGTGGCGCAAGTGGCACTGTATGGGAGACCATATTTGTGATGTCCGTATCAAGTGGCTCGGAGGAGAATCAAGGTATGTCGACGTCAAGGAACCTTTGCAAAATGATGAAATGCCAAGCGGGACGCATCGTGATGTGACTGAATTCCTGCCGATGATCGAACTCTTCCCGACGATTTACAGGGAAGGGGAGAGCGCGCAACCTTTAAAGAAATATCTTGCGCCCATCGAGTTCGTCTTCAAGAAGCTCTTGAACCTGATCGATTCTTTTCCGCAGCTCTTTTCTGTACGGTCAATCGGTTTTGAAAAGGTTTCGGCGAATTTGGAACAGTTCAATTTGGCGCTGGACCAGATGCTTGCTATGTATGGTGTTCGCTTTCCGCATTTTGGCTTTGTGGATTTGCCGAGGCTTGTGCGCTCTAAGGTGCAGTACTTGCGTGAACTGCCGGAACTCTTGACGCATCGCTCCGGAATTTCGTGGCGTCGTCGTGTCGAACTGATGCTTGGTATTTTCCATGATTCCATAGACCGACTTGAAATCTTTAATGTCGATGGCATCTTCGCGAACGAAAAGGCGGGCCGCATCCATATTGTCCTCTTTTGCGAAATTCTGATGGACGAAGAAACGACCGATGCGGTTGAACGTTTCATTTGCAATGAAATCCCGGCGCATTTGCTCCCGGTCATCTATTGGGTTCCTAAGGGAGAATGCCGCTCTTTCGCTGCTCTCTATGACGAATGGGAAAACGATGGACCGATGAAGATTACGATGTCTTCGCGTATGATGAATTGGCTCTTGGCTCACAAACATTTTATTTCGAAGAAGATTTGGCTATGAGCGAAGCGCTGAACATCGTTGATAATTTGGAATTGCGTCTTTCGCTTGACAGTTCCTCCCCGGAACTGACTTCGGAGCGTAATCTCTACAATTTTGCGCATGGTGTGCTTGCCGAAGTTCTTGACGATGTCCTTAGCGGAGTGAAAGTCCAGGGCGATGTTGTGGTTGATTCGCTGACACTGGATTTAGACATAAGTGCTTCTGGCGATCCCTTTGAACAGTTGGCAAGTGCACTGCGAACAGCCCTGAATTCAAAAATCGGTTCTGCGGTATTTCGGGCTCAGAGTGCGCCACTTACGAATATGCTGGCCGATGTTTACCGAAACCATTTGCCGATGGAAAAATCGTTCAATATCGAACGTCGGTTTGACTCGTTTGCCGAAAATTGGCGGAATGAACATTCTGGAGAGGATTTCAAGCCACTTGCATTGGCCGAAGCTGTCATCAAGAATATGCAGCAGGAATTCCCGAAACTCGACATACAGCAAATCGCCTACGTGGTTTATCAGAGAATTATGCAGATGAGGAGCCCGCAAAAGTCTCAGAATGTTTGCCAGGGGTCCGCACATGCGTCTAATGTTTCGGATGGTGCTGCAAATGTGGTTTATGAGGTGGCCGATGCTGGGCTTGTGTTGCTGTCGCCGTATATCCCGGTACTGTTCCAACGTGCGGAATGCCTTGAAAACGGAACCTTCGCGACGGACGATGCGAAACTCAAGGCGCTTTCGATCCTTAAGTATGCAACATTTGGATCTTATGCTGAACCGCTTAAAAATTCGGCCGTTATGAACTTGCTTTGTGGATTACCGGCCTCGCCGGTGTTCTACGTGGATGAACTCCCCAAGATTTCGGATGGCGAAAAGGAACTGGTTGATGGGTTGTTGCAGGCGGTTGTCGCGAATTGGAAGGCTGTAGGGAGCATGTCGCCCGATGGACTCCGTTCTACGTTTTTTGTGCGGCAGGGAACCATTGATGCTGATGGCGCTTCTGACCAGCTGACCGTCGAGAAGAAGACGTTTGACATTCTGTTGGATAAGCTCCCGTGGGGGTATTCAATGATAAAGCACCCGTGGATGAAAAAGGTTTTAAATGTTAAGTGGCGATAATAAAAATGTCATTCCCGGCTTGACCGGGAATCTCCTTTGCCTTTGTAAAAAAGGTGGTGCTCGCTCGGAGGCGGGCATGACAGATTTTTGTGTGAGATAGGTGTTCTAGTGAATCTTGATTTGACTAATGAAATCGAATGGTGCAAGGCGGTGATTGACCTCCGTTTTTCGCAGTATTTTTCTGCCGACGATAGCGAAGACAAAAAGCTGCAAATCGAGATGCTTGCCCCTCCCGAACTAGATGAAGAGTCTCCGTATGGGAGCGTTGTCCGTGAGTTTGAACTCGGCTTTTATGAACGCCTTGTGGTTGCCCTTGCGCTTATTCCGCATCTTTGCCCGCAGGCGCTGGATTCGTTCTTGCTGAACAACCGTACGCTTGGCCGCCCCTATACGGAATTTGGCGGCTGGCACGGAAAAAGCCATTCGGGATTCTTGCCCACGTGCGAAACGGCGCTGTTTCTGTTGGCCGGCCACGATATTGAAAAGCGTTTGCGGATGATGTCGCTGTTTGACCATTCATCGGTGCTTTTTGCGCAACGCATCCTGGTGCTGGAATATGGCGAACCGGGCGAGCCTGCGAACTCGGCGGCACTTCGTGTTTCGTCGGAATACCTGCAATTTTTTACGACTGGCGTGCGGAACAAGCCCGACTTTAGTATGCATTTTCCGGCAAAGCTCATCACGACCAGCTTGCAATGGGACGACCTTGTTTTGGGCGAAGAAACTCTGGAAGACATCAACCAGCTTTTGACTTGGATTGAACATTCCGATGTGGTGCTGGATGATTTTGGACTCCGCAAAAACCTAAAGCGCGGCTACAGGGCTCTCTTTTACGGCCCACCGGGAACCGGCAAGACGCTCACCGCGACGCTCATCGGTGCAAAAGTCGGTATGGATGTTTACCGTGTGGACTTGTCTCAAGTCATTTCCAAGTACATCGGCGAAACTGAGAAGAACCTCTCGAATATTTTCGACCAGGCCGAACACCGCAACTGGATTCTGTTTTTTGACGAAGCTGACTCGCTTTTTGGCGCGCGTACGCAAACCAACAGCTCGAATGACCGTGCCGCCAACCAGGAAATCTCGTACCTGTTGCAGCGCGTTGAAGATTTCCCGGGCATCGTCATTCTTGCAAGTAACTTAAAGTCAAATATTGACGAGGCTTTTTCGCGCAGATTCCAGAACGCCATCTACTTCCCGCTTCCGGAACCCGAAGAACGTATGAAACTTTGGTCTAACATCTTCTCGAAAAAAGCTATACTTGAAGATAATGTCAATTTGAACAAATTTGCCGAAAAGTATGAACTCGCAGGGGGAGCGCTGACAAACGTTGCGCGTTATGCAGCGCTTTGCGCAGCCCAGCAAAATCGCAAGAAAATTTGTAACGAAGACATTGTTAGGGCCTTGGCTAAGGAATTACATAAAGAAGGAAAAATCCTATGAAAATAAAGAACTCTTTTATAGGCTTTGTTGC
Source organism: Fibrobacter succinogenes (assembly GCA_902779055.1). GTDB lineage: Bacteria > Fibrobacterota > Fibrobacteria > Fibrobacterales > Fibrobacteraceae > Fibrobacter > Fibrobacter succinogenes_K. The sequence continues at coordinate 26,944 of CACZAD010000001.1, forward strand.
CTGTTTGCTTACCGTATTTTCGTTTGCGAAAAGTGAACAGATTACATATTATTCTGTGTCGCCAGAAAAGGTGGCTGAGTATACCAAGCAAGATTTACTTCAAGATACAGCCGAAGTGTTCACGATAGTCGATTCGTGTAAAGCAAGGTATTATGAATCAAAGATTGAAATGGCTGATGATTTTTTAACAAGGTTAAAGAAATATCCTAAATACCATAAAATTGTAAACAACTTTATTAGGGCGTCATATATGATTCGCACCGAAGAAAACGTCGATGCTCTGGATATGCCCGATGTTCTCTATATGGTTGGGAAATTCGGCATCGATTCTTTGAAGTGGTATATGGTGGATGATTTGGAAAATCAAATGGTTTTTTCTGAAAAGGCATATGATATTGTCCGACAGATGGAAGGTATTGATTTCCCTGATATGCAGCTTGCACACCGTTACGCAAAAACTCTCTTGGCTCGTTCTTATGGGCTTTGCGAACATACGGAAAATCTAGATGGCGTTGAAGTGAATAAAAAAATCGTAGATGAGAATTTTTTTAGGGGAAAGAAAAAACATATTGTTGATTCTTTGAGAGATGTTGCTGCAAGGAAGTGTGAACATAGAAATGATTATAGTGAATGTATGAAACATTCATTTAGTATGCGACATATCAAAAAAATTGTTCAAAATTTATTAGTTCCTGAAATCGAAAGAGAAGAAAAATTTTTAAAGAGCTATCGCGGAAGACTCTGTTCCGATGATTTATGGAAAAGGGCCTTTGGTAGGCTTGACACGCTTTATTCATTACATCTTTCGGATGTCGTTGATTCGGTGCTTGTAGAAACTGTCGGGTTTGATGACAAGGTTCCTGTTGATATGAACCGTAAAACCTGCGGATGCAGCCACAAGGAAGAGTTGAATGGTGAAGTGATCGGTTTTTACCCGTACTGGTATGCCGGTGATACGACCAAGTGGGTCGACTTTGAAGGGATTACTCGGTTGGCCTATTATGGCCTGAAAGTGAACGGTGACGGCACTCTTGCGACTCCATCGGGAAAATCTGCACTTATGCATTTCGATAAGCAAGAAAATTATGAATTTGTCAATGAGGCTCATCGCCATAATGTAAAGCTGGATTGGGTCATTTCTAGGGATGACTGGAAAGGTGTCAAATTACAGAACTTTTTTGATAATTTGACCATTGAAATCGATACCCTTTTGAATACAAAGATTAATTCCTATTTCCAGCGCTTTGTGAATGCCTTCACGTTCTATACCGATGAATATGAAAATCGAGGCGACGGCGTGACTTTGTATTTTAAAAATTTCCCGAAAGATGAAAGTAGTACATCGTTATTCAATGATTTCTTTGATAACCTGAAAAATAGGCTTGCTCAAAAAAATGAGTATGTGCATGTGAACTTGATGATGGATCGCTCTGATTTGGCGATTGACAAACGACAGTTGTTTGCTGATAGCGTGATGCCGGAATCTTATCGTGGCATTTATAGATACAGTAACTTCTTGAGATTGCTCAAGAATAAGAATAATGATCGAAAGATTAGCCGAAAGCAGATCCGTGAAGAATTGAAAAATTACTTGTATGTTGTGATTGACGAACCCTCTTCCCGGAATAAACAGATTCTCCTGAACGATTTGAATTTGCAGCTGGACAGCCTTGATCGCCGCAATATGTTGCATTCCTTGGTTCCGCTCGTTTGGTTTGACAATGTCGGATGGAACCAGTTTAGCAAAGATGCTCTGTATTACAACGATACGTATTACAACTTGGGAATTGGCCCGTATGCGACGGCCCTTGATGCCGAGGAATCCTGTGCCGCTTCGGGAAACCTTGGAGCCTGCATGCTCAAGCATTTCGAGAACGAAGATGGCGACGGCTTGCGCCAGGGCGCGGTTACGTCGTTCTTCTGCACGCACCGCTGGGTATTCCGCTTCTTGAACATCATCACGTTCCTTATCGCAATAGGCGTACTCGTGGCGTACTTTACCTCGTTCAGGGTTGCGGATTTCTTCAACAGCAACTTGGCGCTTTTGCTCGGCATTGTCGTCGCCCCTTCCGCCGTGATGATGACGATAATCTCCCGCTTTGATCCCTCCGTTGCAGCCTACCGCGGCACCTTCGGACTGATTCCCATCCTCCTTTTGCTCCTGACTGTAATCGCCATCATCTTGATTCAGGTCTACCGCAAAAACGACATCCCCAAACGCCGCGAAAAGTTCAAAGGAAAATAACTCCACCCGCCTTTAATGTCATACCGGACTCCATTCCGGCATCATCTTACGCGGTTTAATCCCACTTTATTTTGTCACCCCGGCCTTGTGCCGGGGCCACCTTACACAGTTTAAAAAAGGAACACAAAAATGACTTCTACTTACACTCAAAAAGCCGATGCCCTCCAGCGTATGGCCTCCCACAACGCCGCAAGCATTATGGACTCTTCCGCACAAGGCGCAAGCCTCCAGCGCAAAGCCGATATGATGGGCGGCGCAATTCAATGTGCCCCAGTCATCGATGAAGATGAAGAACCCGTCCAAGGCAAGTTCATCCAGCGTGCCACCATCCCCGACGAGGAAGAAGAACTCGCGTAAATGCAGTGTGCTGTCGTGAATGTCATGCCGGACATCGTTCCGGGAGGGAATCGCCTTGTGTCACCCCGGATGTATTCCGGGGTCGCCTTACATGTTTTGTTTTGCCAACCCGCTTTTTGCTTTGTCATCCCGGATCCCGTTCTGGGAGGGAATCGCCCGCTATAAAAAAGGAACTGCCTAATGCCCATCACATACGCACAAAAATCCTCTACAGATCAAAAAAATGCTGACTCTAATGCAGCTTTTGTTGTTGACTCGTCTTCGCAGAGTGCGTCTCTCCAGCGCAAGGCTGATATGGCAAATTGTGCCAATCAGCGAGTCGTGCAGAGAGATACTGGTGTCGTGCAGAGGTTAGGTGAGGCTGATGGAAAATTTATGTATGTAGCAAATCTTGAAAATAATAAATATGTTGATGGTTATGATCAGATTGCGAGTGACGGTCAAATAGTACGTGTGGGAGGAAATCCTTATTTTAGATCAAAGCTTCCCTTTGATCCGGGAATGATCATTTTTACAAAATATCATGGTGGCGAAATAAAAAGTCCTGGCTTTACGGGATGCTTAATGATGGCTTTTCATTTTAATGGAACGATCTTACAGGTAAATTCTCTTATTGGTTCTGGCTCAGATCCATTAGATCCATTGGGGGTGGGGGCTGCGGATAAGTATATTGCACATATTTATTGTGATAATGGAGAAATGGATACAAAAAATGCTTTGTTTGATGCAGAACGAAGAAATTTGATTACAATAGAAGCATTGTTCAAACCACAAATACCTGTAGATGATGATAACGTAAAAAATGAATGTTTAAAATGTAATTTTCCCGTTGGATATAATAGTTTAGCATTTACAGGTGGCTTGGAAATAGATCGGTATGGGCGATGGGGGGCGAAAGTTTATGCTCAAAACGCGAATGTTTATTCGGCTATAAAAAAATCATATCAGCAAACTGATGATTGTGATATGAAATTAAAACATTTTAATTCTGAAGAATTGGATTTTCAAACACTTTCTACTAAAGCGCTACTTTATGTTGCTGTACTGAATAAAAAAATTAAATCAATAGGTTTTTTATTTGAAGAAAATGTACAAATGAACCAAAATGATTTGCTAGAATTTTTATGTATGATTGATTATGGATGTTCTCATAAATTATATGGAATTGCGATAAAAGATGTTCGTGCTTTGAAATGGGCAAAATCAATTACTAATGATATGGTTGTGAAAAAAATATTTGATGTATGTATGATGGATTTTAAAGAAAATGATAATCTTAATTATATTCCATCTGAATTATCCACTTTGGCTCAACTTGCGCTTTTCTGGGCGTCGGTTTTTAAACCGTCTATAGACCTTTTTGCTCGAAAAGTATATAATCCTTTGAAAAAGAAGGGTAAAAATGTTGATTGGAATGCTTTGTTGATTTTTTATCCTTTTGTTATGAATAAAATAATGCCTATTGTTTCTGAAAATAAAAAAGCTCTAGATTATGCTGTTCGGCTGACAAACGATGAACGAGAGCAAATGATTCTAAAGGGAATTAAAAAATTAGTTTAAAAAATATTATGAAAACTGCATATGCAAAAAAAAATGAATCCTTTCAGAAAAAAAAGGATTGTATAACTTCTGTCTTTGACAATTCATCCCAGTCGAAATCCCTTCAGCGTAAGGCTGATATGGCGAATAATGCTGTGCAGCGTGATGATGCCCCAAGACCGAACAATACGGGAATGCCGGACAATTTGAAATCTGGTATTGAAAGTCTTTCGGGATTCTCGATGGACAATGTGCGTGTGTATTTCAACAGCTCTAAACCCGCTACCGTGCAGGCGCTTGCATATACGCAGGGAACAGATATTCACGTTGCTCCTGGCCAAGAAAAATGCCTCCCGCACGAAGCGTGGCATGTCGCTCAGCAAATGGCAGGCCGCGTTTCTCCGACCACGAATATTAACGGGATGCCGGTCAATGACAATGCCGCATTGGAACACGAAGCTGATGTGATGGGCGAGAAGGCTGTGCAATGTAAAAGTAAAACAGCCGATGCGAAAAAAAGTGTTCCCTTAGATGGAATGGATATACAAAGAAAAGGAAAATATGATGGTGTGAAAAAAAAAGTTATTGATGTTTTTTGTGAAAGTTGGAAAGATATTTATGTTCATTTGCGCGAAGAAAGGTATAGACTGAATGGTGATTTGGAAACGATTTTATTTATTGGGCAATTTCCAATATGTTTAGCTGAAGAAAAAAGTACTCACTATGATATAACGAATGAAAGAATGGTAATTAATAAAAATGATTTAAATGGTAATTCTGGGGCTCTTTTTCAAAAATGCCTACACGAATTAGGACACTATGTTGATCTTTGTGGTTGCCAAAGTTATGCGATTGCTGAAAATAAAAAGAGAGATGATGCTGCAAATAAAATGACGAATCCAAATCTAAAAGGTAAGGATTTGGACAATATGAAAGATCAAGTAGATAATTTTGCGAAGGAAATGTATGCTGATTTATTTGCTTTTTCGGTTCGTTTAGAAAAAGAAAAACCGAATAGTTCTGCTGTGTTGGTGAATATGATTGAATCTGTTGATTTGTCAGGACGTCCTAAGACATGGATTGAGGTTCCAATATATCCTAGATGGTATCCTCCAGCAGAATACACAAGAAGTGAAATGATTCGTATAGGGTTATATTATTTGAAATCTGTAGGAAAATATGAACCGATAAAATTGTTCGATGAAAATTTTCCTAAATATTTAAATAAAATATATAAAGATATAACAGCTCATAAAGTTGTTTTAAATAAGGGCAAGACGTTGGGTGCAATTGTAAAATGGCATAATAAAAAATTTGCTGTAGATCCTATTCAGTATATAAGTGGCTTGTTAGAATTAAGTGGGCTCAATGAAAATGATGTTCCTGAATTCTATAAAAAATCATGGAATGCGTGGGTGAATAGAAGTGATGTAGAAAGTGCGTGAAAATACAAATGATGTAAAAAAATGAGTGAAGTCGAAGGTACTCGCTAGCTATCGTAATCGATATAAAAAGGACCTCCCAATGAACACCGCATATGTACAAAAGTCCTCTACAGTTCAAAAGGCGTCTTCATCAAAAGTTGCCTCTGTTCCTGATTCGTCTGCGCAAAGTGTATCCCTCCAGCGCAAGGCCGATTTGGCGAATCGCGCTGCACAATGTGCTTCGTTGCCTCCGCGACCGAATAACACGGGAATGCCGGACGATTTAAAGTCCGGAATTGAGAGCCTTTCCGGTTTCTCAATGGATGATGTTCGAGTGCATTATAACAGCTCTAAACCCGCTACCGTACAGGCGCTTGCATACACGCAGGGAACGGATATTCACGTTGCTCCTGGCCAAGAAAAATGCCTCCCGCATGAAGCTTGGCATGTTGCCCAGCAAATGGCTGGTCGTGTTTCTCCAACTACGAATATTAACGGAATGCCGGTAAATGACAATGCTACACTAGAACACGAAGCCGATGTGATGGGCGAGAAGGCAGTGCAATGTAAGGGGAATAATGGGCTACCTTCTTTAAAATGTATGAAGACTTCTAGTAATGCAGTTCAGTGCTATGATCATATTGAAACGTTGGAGGGTGAAATAACGCTTCGTTCAACCTCTACACGTGATTCTGCTGCAGGCAAATTACCACATATTACTTTTGAAACTATGGCTGGATCAGATCGTTGGACAGAGTTAGGTGGGCTGTATAATGATGTGATATTCCAATATAATGGTAGAGCGTCTGTTTGTATGGGGGTAAATACTTGCCGTTATAAGATCAAGAAAATAGATGGAGCTCTTTGGGTTTGGGGAGAAAAGAAAAAAGAAGAGATGAATTCTGAAATGCAGAATGAAATTGATCGATTAGGTGCCTTGATAACAAAAAAAGACAATCACGATATTAAAATGGTTCCGTTTAGTTGGAAATATGTTGGATTAGGGGATGGTTATGAACATTTGGCTATAAATTCGGATGATGTAAGAGAGCTTGGTAGTGGTAAAGCTCCTAAGAAATTCGAAGTTGTTGATAAAGATTTTAAACTTGGTTCAAATCCAGATAAAAAAAACAAAAAAAGAATTGTGGTTTATAAGTATCCTAGCGTGGGTGATTATTTTTTTCCTTTTTTTGAAGCTAGATCTTTAATTATGGAGTCTGCGTCTGCTTTGGGTGGTGATGTATTTCGTTGGATTGATAGTGATGTAAGAAATGATGAATCTATAAACTGCATTAATGCAAATGGTATTGATTCAAGAATGTTAGAATATAAAAACCATCCGTTGATAATTTCGGGAATTTATAATTGGCGAAATAATGCTGGTGGAAATGATGTTGTTCTGAATTTTTTGAATTTGTTGGAACGTAAGATTCGATACTATTATTGGTGTTGTTCCTTCAAGACAATTGGTGATGATGTTTATGGAAAATTTAAAGCATCCGAGGGTGGGATTCATCGTGGGTATGTTCCTGAACCAATTGTATATATGAATTCTACTGCACACAATGATGCTTTGAAAAAACTCCAAAATGCTGCGATAAATGCACATGATGATGTTCAACAAAGAGAGTCTGATGTAGCTTTTGATGAAATGAATATGATTTTTTCTGAAAATTTCTCTGTTTCAAAACCAATGAAACATTATTTTGATGAGATTGGTGGTTTGCCGACAGTTGAATCTTTGCGTGTAAAAGGACGTCGTGATGCTACGAGTGAAATGCTTCGTTTATTGAAGCGTGTGAGACAGTCTGTAATGTCTCATTGGGGTATTGATAAAAATTTATGGCCTGTCATTGTTAATCTCCTAAATAATGATGAAGAAATAAAAAAATTCTTGGATGTTTTGTTTCAATGACTGGGACTATTCGAGTCTAGTTATTACACAACGTTGTAAATCCCCAAATGCACGGCTAGCCCCCCAAAAATAATTCTTTACACGCCACCCAATCTTACTTTCTTTGTTATCTTTTATTCGGTTAAACCAAAATAATCATAAGAGGGTGCAAAATTGAGTACAAATAAAGACCGAAACTCTATCAATGTCAAGGCCGTCGAGATGGACCGTCCGCTCGTGTTCGAGGGCAAGGGCGTCTACTACTTTACGAGGGACTGCTACGTTTACGTGAAGGGCTCCCGCTACATCAAGTCCGAGAACAAGGAACGCAACTTTATGATGACCTGCCTTTTCAAGAGGGGTTTCTTGACGGATGGCGCTTCGGCTCCTGCGTTTGCCAAGTCGTTTGTTCCCGACATCAAGAAGGGCGACGACGTCTACAATTCCGCACCGTTTATCCATGACGGTCTCTATATGTACCGTGGTACCATTGACGGTGCCGATCTGACCCGCGAAGAATGCGATGACTTCCTTCGTGGCATTTGGCGAATTTCGGGCATGTCGCGCGTTGTCGCAGGCGCTGCCGATGTGGGTGTCCACCTTTTTGCGGGTTCTCCGGAACATTGGGGCAATGACGGTAACGACTGCAAGCACCTTTTCAAGGCCAAGTTCGAATACCGCTAAGCTTCTTCATACTCGCAAGCTTGTCATGCCCGTCAGGGGTTGCTTCGAGCGAATCTATATGTCATGCCCGCCTCCGAGCGGGCATCTCCTTTTTATAGGATGTTTTTTATAGCAAGACCGTGTAGCTGCCCCATTTTTTATTTATTTTATGTAAGTTAAAAGGAAGAATTTGGGTATGAGAAAGTATGTTTTGAAACTTAAGTTCAAGCTTAAACGGGATTGGGGAGCTATAAAGGAGTTCTTTTCGCGGTCGCGGAATCTGATTCTGCTGATTGTTGTCGGCTTGCTCTTGAACGTCATCCCGGCAAAGCTCGCCATTTTCTTTGGAATACCTCTCTTTCTGGACTGCCTGGGAACTGTGCTTACCGCTATGCTTGGCGGGTACCTGCCGGCGGTCATCGTTGGCTTTAGCGTGAACGCCATCAACGGGATTGCTGAGCCGGTCGCCATGTATTACGGCGTCCTCAGCATCTTTATCGCGACTCTCGCGACGTTCCTTTTCCGCCGAGATTTCTTCAGGAGCATCTGGAAGCTGCTCATTGTCATTTTGCTTTTTGCGTTGATTGGTGGCGGTATCGGTTCGGTGTTCACGTACGCTTTGTACGGGTTCAATTTTGGTGAGGGCATCTCCGCCCCGTTTGCGATCGCCTTCCACGATGTGATGCACTGGAACCGTTTTATTTCACAGTTCTTTGCCGACATCGTCATAGATGTTTTTGACAAGAGCGTCATTGTTCTCTCGTCGGCCTTGATTTACCGCTATATCCCGCATCGTGTCAAAGTGAGCCTCAAGGATGTGAGCTTGTTCAAACGCTCCAATGACAAGGGATTCTCGGAGTCGAAATCGACTCGTCATTCGTTGTTGAACAAGGTCGTGGCGATGGTGATTGTTGCCGAGGTGCTGCTGGGCGGGCTTGCGAGTACGATCGGATTTTTTCTGTACCGCGATAACTGCGTTAACAACTTTATCAGTATCGCAAAGGGTGTGACCGAAGCGGCTACGATTGCCATTGATGCCGAAAAGGTGGACGAATACGTGGCGCATGGCTATGGAGTCGATGGCTATGCGCGTACACGGGATGTGCTTACGGGTATTCGAGAAAGCTTCCCGCAGACAAAGTATGTCTACGTGTACAAGATTTTGGACGATGGCTGCCATGTCGTGTTTGACCTGGATACGGATGGAATGCCTGGTGGTGCGCCAGGAGATGTTATATCCTTTGATCCGTCGTTTGAACCCCTGTTGCCAAAGCTTTTGGCGGGCGAGGAGATTGACCCGATTGTTTCGGATGACCAGTTCGGTTGGCTCCTGACGGTTTACAAGCCTCTCCACAATGCGGCGGGCAAGACTGTTGCGTATGTGGCGGCGGATATCTCGATGGAATCCATTGTCCGTGACGAGGCGATATTCTTTGTCAAGCTCTTGTCGCTGTTCTTTGGGCTTTCGCTGATCATCATGATTGTGATTATCGAGGTGATGAAGCATGGCTTTGTGGCTCCTGTGAACAAGATGTCTAGCGCGGCAATGAAGATTTCTGGAGCTACGATGCGAGCCGGGTTTGCGCTTAGGATGGGGAACCTCGACCTCACACGAATACAAAGCGCCGTCGACGAAGTTCGTGAGATCGACATAAAATCGAACGACGAAATCGGCCAGCTGTACGATTACTTCAATGCGATGGCTACCGACACGTTGGACTTTATCCAGCTGGTACGCGACCAGATTCTTCGCATCCAGAAAATGCAGAACGTGATGATCACGGAGTTTGCTGAACTCGTCGAAGCGCGTGATAAGAACACCGGTGACCATATCAAAAAGACCGCCGAGTACGTCGAAGCGATTGCGAAGGAACTGCGTGCCGAGGGCAAGTTCAAGGATGTTCTTAGCGCCGGCTACATCAGTAAACTCAAGCAGGCGGCGCCTCTCCACGACATCGGAAAGATTGCCGTCTCGGATTTGATCCTGAACAAGAACGGTAAGCTCACTGACGAAGAATTTGCCATTATGAAGAGCCATACCACCGAAGGCGGCAAGATTCTCAAGAAGATTGTCGAGGATGCTGGCGATACGTTCGATGCGGGCTACTTGAACGAATCCATTGAAATGGCTAGCTTCCATCACGAAAAGTGGGATGGCTCAGGTTATCCGAACCACCTCAAGGGTGAAGAAATTCCTCTTTCGGCACGAATCATGGCTGTTGCCGACGTGTTCGACGCGCTCATTGCCGAACGTGTGTACAAGAAGGGTTTCCCTTACGAAAAGGCGATGGCGATTATCACCGAAGGGGCGGGGAAGCATTTTGACCCCGATATTGTCGAAGCGTTTACGCACATCTCGAAAAAGCTGTACGATGCCCGCACTCAAATCAAGCCGGACGTCCAGCCGTCAGAATCTGCGCCCGTGAAATTGTAAAAACAAAGAAGGCTGGCTTTACGCCAGCCTCTTTTGTGCTTTTTAAAGCTTATTCAGCTTATTAGCCTTTCTTGGTGGCGGCCTTCTTTGCAGCCGGCTTCTTTGTGGCGGCTCTCTTTGCAGCGGCGTTAACCTTGACGGACTTCTGGATGTTCTTCTGAACGGTGGTCGTCATCTTGTTCAGGCTGCTGCTGATGGTCTTGAGCTGTGCAAACAAGCTCTTTTCGGCAGCGATTCCGCCCAATTCATCGGGGTCCTTTACTGCCTTGACGGACGGAATCTTGATATCGGTCTTGAGAACCGGAGTCTTGCAGCTGTAAACCTGCTGGATGCCAATGCCCAAGTCGTTGATGTTCACTGCGAGTTCGCGCAAACGTTCAAAAAGAGCCTTTTCTGCGGGCATGCCGCCGAGGCCGCCGTGTCTTACAAGACCTGCAGCAATGTTGCCTGCTTTTTTTTCAGTTGTTTTCTTTGTTGATTTGGCCATATTGTTCTTCCTTTTTCTTTTAGGGTTAGAATAGTTCGCCGAGCGATTGACGCTTGGCCAGGATTTCGTCACAAATGGACGTCAGCATGCGTTCGTGTGCGCATACTTCAGGAGAGACTCCGTAAATGGAACCTGTCGTGTAATAAGAAGTGCATCCGCATTCGTGCGCGGCGCATCTGTAACGGATCAGGCAGCCCTTGCATTCGGGCTTTTCGTACTTTAAGAATCGGCAGATTTCCTTGGCGACGGCTCCCGTAAAAATATGGTTGTTCTTGTCGAGAACGTTGCCTAGCATATACTTGGCGTCGCTTTTGCTGGTGATGAACCTGCTGCAAGGGAACACGTTCCCGTTGGTGGCGACACCGAGGGCTCCCTTGAAAATGTAGCAGTCGCTGTTGCGTTGACGCGCACCGAGAAGGTTGTACGAAATCTTGTCCTGTATGGTACTCAGGTACAAGTCTGGGCTCTGCTTCCGGAATTTGAACCAAAGCAGGGCGATTTTCTGGTATTCGATCGATAACGCCGCCAAGTCTTCTTCGGTCCATTTCCCGTCAAAATCGACAGCTGTCGCGAGGGTGGTGAATCCTTGATCAAAAATCCATTTGACGGCCTTGCTCAATCCACGGATATGCTTGCGCGTGATGACCATCAACGCCGTGGCGTTCATTTTTACAAATTCAGGAATCCATTTTTCCAAGTCCTGAAAGCTGCCCGTTCCGTCAATTTTCTTTCTGGAAATGTTATGCTTTCTTTCGGGACCGTCAATGGAAAAAAGAGGCTGGATTTTTTCTTTTTTCAGGTATTCGAGAATGCTGTCTGTCAGGAGCGTGCCGTTTGTGTTGATGAAAAAACGGAGCCTGAAATTCTTGGGGAGTTCTTCGGCGCGTTCGCGAACCATCCTTTTGCCCCATTTTACGGCCTTTTTGATCGATGGAACGCGTAAAAGCGGTTCTCCGCCAAAAAAAGTGATGTTCAGAAGGTCGTGCTTGAGTGCGATTGTGCGGTCGACGGCTAAACGTAACGAAGCTTCTAAAACTTCGTCGCTCATAACCTTTTCGCGGTCCGCATGGGATTCCTTGTAGTAACAATAGCTACAACGTAAATTGCACTGTTCTGTTAGACTTAATAATAAATTCATGTACCTGTTTAATCTTGTTTAAATAAATAATATATAAATATTACGTCGAAAAGTCGTTTGTAAAATGTTATTTGCTTTACTTTGATCTTTTTTTTCTTGTATAACAAAAAAGAGCTGTTGTGTCTTTATGTAAATTAATATTTGTTGTTAAATGTTTTTATTTCTAAATTGCCGATAATTCCTTTTGTTATAAGGGAAAACGATTCGTTGATATATTTTGTTTGTACTGTGTAATCAAAATGTTTCAAAATGTCTTGAAAATACTTTTTTGATATGTTAATGATACAAAGGAAACTTTGTATAACAAAAGGAAATAATTATGGCAAATTTAAACAACAATCTCAAAAAAGACGCCCTGGCGGGTGCAAAACTGAATGTCAAGGAATCTGCCAAGTCGGCAGGCCTTCGCTTGAATAGCGATGAATGGGGCCCGTACTGCAACTGGCTGGACTTTACAAATGATCCCGATAACTGGAAGTTGACCGCCAATTCAAAGAAGTTTGGAAAGGTGAAACTGGCTGACGGTATTTTGTCTAAAACCCAGTTGACGGAATTGACCAAGCTTGGTTGCAAGATCAAGGATAATGAGATTTCTTGTAAGTCGGTGAACAAGGACGCCGTCGAAAAGATCTTGAAGATCAAGTAATACAATCCATTCTAACCGACAGGAAAGGCATTATTGCTTTTCCTGCCTTTTGGGTATTTATGATGATGAATAACGAAAAATCCTCTATTCAGTGGTTGTCTTTGAAAAATCGGCTGATGGCGATAAATCCGCAAACCGGAGGATGGTTGCTCCTTGATGACCTGTGCAAAGAAATTGTACATGAGATAGAATTGGGAATGAGTTCGGAGTCTATTTCAGAGCAATGTGGTGGAATCTCTGTGGGTGAAATTGATAGACTTAGATTCCTGTTGAAGTCCCATCATTTGATTGGCTCTAATAAAACTGAAAATGCTGCTTGTGGTTCGTCTTGTGCCAAAAGGGAATACCCGACTTTGGCTGTGATTAAGGCGACTCTGGCTTGCAATCTAAAGTGCGTGTATTGTTATGCCAACGCTGGCGTTAATCAGTCATCGCGAATGCCTTTTGAAACGGCTAGAAGAATTGTGGACGAATACGTCCGTTTGAACCCCAATAAAAGCGTAACGATGCTGATGCATGGGGGAGAACCTTTGCTGAATTTTGGGCTGATCAAGGAAGTCGTCGAGTATTCAAAAAAATATGGCAAAAAGGTTGTTGTTTCTATCCAGACGAACGCTGCTCTGGTGAATGATGAAATTGCGGAATACCTAAAAGAAAACCCTGTAGAAGTGGGTGTAAGTGTCGATGGCCCTGCTTTATTCCAGAATTCAACGCGTCCTCTTCAAAACGGAAAAGGCTCGTTTGACCAGGTCTTGCGTGGAATCCGTTGCTTGCAAAAGCATAAAGTCCCTTTCGGGGTATTGTGCGTAATGACGAGCAATGTTGCAAATAACATAGACGAAATTCTGGATTTTTATCTTTCTAATGATATTTACTGTTTCTCTTTCATCCCCTTGATGAAATTTGGACGCGGCTTGAATGACAGTTCCCTTTATGTGACTGGCGAACAAATTTTCAAAGCTTATAAGAGAATATTTGAACGGATCATTGAGAACAATGCGCATAATGAAAAGAAAATCAATGAACGTGTCCTCTCAAATATGGCATTGAGTTTGTTTGCTAATGAAAATCCTTTCATGTGTACTCAGACACCTTGTGGTGCCGGAAGAAGGATTCTTGGATTTTCCAATAATGGTGATGTTTTCCTTTGTGACGACTTTATTGATGACCCGGACTTTAAAATTGGAAATGTCAATGAATCTCCGATAGATGAACTCCTTGCGCAGAGTGGCGTTGTTGCTAGGTCATTGAGCCGCTCCAAGGATAATTTTAAACGCTGTAAAAATTGTGCCTGGAAAGTTCTTTGCGGTGGTGTCTGTCATGCCGTTGATTACTATACCGGAAAGGAAGGCGAAATTGAAAATGAAATATGCGTTTTCAATAAGTTGATGTTGCCTTTTTTGATTGAAGCTTTTGATGAAAATCCTGAAATCCCGCATCTTCTGAGTGAGGATATTTCTGCGATGGATGCGCGAAATGTGTGCGTTGCTTTGGATGACGGAAAAACGGATGATTCGATTGATGCCGATACTTTTGTACGCATCCTGAAATTACATGACGTAAGGCATTATGAAAAAGTCATTTTGAGCGGAAAGAATTTTGCACAAAACCAGGATTCCTTGAAAATGATTCAGTTGCTGAAGTCCAGAAAGCACCATCAAATAGTTCTTCTGGAAAATTCCAAATTGGATTGCTCCGAATACAAGGATATGATGGATTGCGGTGTCGATGAAATCTGGGTCAGGCCTGATGTTGATGCCGGGCTTTTTGAAGGGTGTCTGAATCGGGTGAACCGTTTGATCCAGTATCGGAATGACAAACGCCTCGATACGTCGGTCGCACTTGTTTTGCCGATCAATGACGAGTTGTGGAATTCCAATGTCGTGGGTTGGATCCGGGAAAATCTTTCACCGGAAGATAAAGTTCTTCTTTATGAAGATTTCTCTGGCAGCACAAGAGCGGTGCTTGAACAAATCCGAGATCTCAAATTGAATGTGTCTGTTTCTGTTATATCAAGTTCAGTGGAAACACGTGAATCTTGCAGTGATTTGTTTGTCTTTGAAAAAACGAATCTTTTCTTTATTGATAAAGATACGTTAAAGGGGCGCGATGATATTGGAATAGAAAAAATACTAGCCTCTTAAATACTCCCTTTTATTTGTTGATAGAGCGTTCACTGTCACGAGTTTGATGGTGGGCGTTTCTTTTAAATGCACGAAAATGGGCTCCCCGCTTGATGATTTCTCTTTTTTTTCTATATTTGCACTCGCTAATTAGCCTGGTTAGTTCAGATGGATAGAACGAGTCCCTCCTAAGGATTAAACTCGCGTTCGACTCGCGAACCGGGTATAGCAAAAGGGCCGCATCGCGCGGCCCTTTTCTCATATCTTGTCATGCCCGCCTTCTTTGTCATCCCGGACTCCGTTCCGGGAGGGCATCTCCCTTAGTGCGGGTCTCTTTAAATTAGTTCCCCGCGGATGACGTCGACACAGTCCCCGACGAGACTCACGACGTTGGTCGGGTTGATTTCGATGTTTCCGCAGTCGACCATCATGTCGACGGAGTGCTGGAACGTTTTCCAGAGTTCGTCGGTTTCGTAGATGTCTTCGTCGCTGAGCTTTGCTGCCGTGCTGAGTATCGGCTTGTCAAAGTGCTGGAAGAGTTCCTTGAAGAACGGGTGCGTCGGAATGCGGATGCCGATTTCCGGACGCTTGACATCGAGCTTGCGGGCGATGTGCGGGTCGGCGGGCAGAATGAACGTGTACGGGCCCGGGACGCGCTGCTTGATAATGTTGAACGCGAAGTTGCTCACGTGGGCGTAGCCGCTTGCAAATCGGATATCGGGGACGATGAGCGCCATAAAGAACTTTTTCATGGGCTTTTTGAGGGCATAAAGCTTGTGGATGGCCTTAGTGGATTCGGCGTTGCAACCGATGGCGTAGCCGGATTCCGTGGGGTAGAGGACAAGGCCGTCGTCTTCGAGGATTTCTGCCGCTTGCTTGACGATTCGGGCTTGCGGATTTTCTGGATGTACTTCGAGTCGCATATTTTCTTTATTTGCGTTTTTCGCTTTTGGAGAGAAAATATATAAAAAGTCTGTAAAATGCTGTGACGGAAATCGCTTTAAATACTCGGGATGACTTGCTTGCCTTCGAAGGCGTTTTTGATGTGGTTGAACTGCATGGGCTGCTGATACACGCGGGCGCTCAGCACGTCAAAACGGCACGGCTCGTCGAATCCATTGGGGGCGATTTCCTTTTGTGTCGCCAAGAAGTGACAGGCCGTTTGCCAGATTTTTGCTTGCTTGGAGGCGTTCACGCGGGCGGCCGGATTCCCTTGCTGGTTGTTCCAGACGGACTTGACTTCGACAAAGACGAGGGTGGATCCATCACGGGCGACAATGTCGAGTTCTCCGCCGCGGTAGGCGTAGTTGCGGGCGACAACCTTGTAACCCTCGCGCATTAAATACGCAACCGCCTGCGTCTCGATGGCATTACCCTTCGACTTGTTCTGTGATTTCTTCGAAATCATCTGTCCCCTCCAGCAATTTACTTCCTACTGCCTACTATTTCACTTCCATCCCGAGCAAGCGGATTTCAGAAATGGCGTAGTCGTTGTTGTCCGTATCGTACACGTCTTCGAGGTAGAACCGGAGCTCAGTCGTTTCGACAGCCTGGATGCTCGGATATTGCACACCCTTGATGTTGTCGAATTTAAGGCGCTGCTTGAACCCGTCCTTCGTTTCGACGGTAATCACGTGCGGCTTCTTGAAAATGCGGAAGCGGTCGCCAAAAGCGTCGTCGACGGACTTCTGGTAGCCGACGGCAATGCCGATGTTCATAACGAGCGTCTTCTTGTCGAAGTACACGGCAAGCACTGGATTCTGCGGCTTGATCGGCATCGAGTTGAGCCAGGCGGTGGTGAGGTCGCCGTCCGTCAAGTTTGAAAGCGGGTAGCCGCCCGTCACTTCGGGTTCAATGGCCTTCGTCTCGTGATTTCCGAGCGCTTCGCTCCATTCGAGTTCGTGCAGCGTGTTCATCGGCTTGTGCGTGAACATCAGCAGCATAAGCAAAATGACGATAAGCGGGAACAGCACCGAGAAGGCCACGATGATGAGCTTGTGCGGCGAAAGCCGGCGTCCAAAGCTTTTTGCCGATTCCATGATGGACGGGGCGACGCGGCGCTGTGCGCCGGTCTTTCTGCCGAGGGAGGGTGTCTGGTGCGGCGTGTCGTGTTGCGGGAACACCTGGTCGCATTCGTCCAGGAACTCCTGCATATCATGGAATCGTTCGTTCAGTTTTTTCTTCAAGCACTTGAGAATGAGCTGCGAAAGGCCTTCGGGAATGTCTTCGCGGAAAAGTTCCGGAGCCGGAGGCGGTTCCTGCACGTGCTTGAGTGCAATTTCTACAGGGCGAGTGCCTTCGAACGGGAGTCGTCCGCAGGTCATTTCGTATAGGATGACGCCCATGCTGTAAATGTCAGACTGGAGCGTGACTTCGTCGCCGTGGCACTGTTCCGGGGACATGTATTCGGGCGTGCCCATGGTCATGCCGGTGCGCGTGAGGCGCTCCTTTTCCATCTCCTGGATGTAAGAGATGCCGAAGTCCATGATGTAGACTCGGTTGTCGTGGGTGAGCATGATGTTCGAGGGCTTCACGTCACGGTGGACAATCCCTTTGCTGTGGGCGTAGAGGAGTCCGCGTGCAATTTGCCTGATGATGACTTCGATAGCTTCGAACGAGAGTTTGCTTTTGTGCTGCAAAATTTCGGCGAGCGAAATCCCTTGCACGTAAGTCATCGCGATAAAGAGCTGCTTGCCTTGCTGGCCAAAGTCGAACACGTGAACGATGTTCTGGTGGTCCAGTTCCTTCATGGCCTGGGCTTCAAGATAAAAACGCTTGATGGACTCTTCGTCGGAATTAGAGTCGAGAATCTTGAACGCGACTTCGCGCTTTAGCTTTTTGTCGAGCGCCTTGTAGACATATCCCATTCCGCCTTTGCCAAGTGTTCCCAATAGTTCATAGTTTTCGTTAAAAGGGCGCGGAAAAGTTTGAGGTTGTTCGTGCTGGATCATCTTGGCTTCTTTAATTTATGTAGTAGAATTGCGGTTACAATATAGAAACCTAGCGCAATGGCGAGGGGGAGGATAGTATTGAATATGTCGTCTTTTCGTTCAAGTAAAATATTCAGGAACGAGGCCTGGTTGTACTGTGACCAGATGATGCTCGAAAGGGCGCGTCCGATATCTTGCATTTGGTCGAGCGGGACTAAAGCTCCGGCAAGAGCCACTTGAGGAATGATGAGGAGGGGGAGGAAGGCGTTTGCCTGGCTTGTGTTTTTCGCGAGTGTACTCGTGAATAGACCAACTGTGGTTGCGGGGATGGCGATGCACGCGAGTGTTACCGCTATGAGTAACAGGTCGGGGGTTACGGTCAATCGCATATTGATGAACGCATAAACGATTGCCGTTTGCAGCAACGTAAAAAAGACCGGGAGGGTGAGCTTTGCCGTCAGTGTCGAAACGGCCGAAACGCCACGGCGGAACTTGTCGCGAAGGATTTCTTTTTCCTGGACGATCTCGCGGATCGAAAGAGAGAGCGCAAACCAGTTCGCACAAAGGATGACCGCAAATGCGACTGTCCAGAACGAGGACTTTTCGGAGAAAATCTGCGAGAGGAGGAACCCGATGATCACCGGCTGTAAGAATAGTGCGGCGATGCGTCCCTTGTCGCGGAACCACTGCTTGACGGTAATGGTGATGGTATAGGCGAAGTTGTGCGGGAGCTTGGTGCGCTCAAAGAAGAATCTTGTCTCTGGCGCTTTGGACGTCTCGTGGGATGCGTGCAAAGACTTCCACGAGGCATCTCCGTTTGTCGTGATGCTCGTGAGGAGCGTCTGCGGGTCGTTAGTCTTGAAGTTTGCGTAGGCCGCCTGGACCGTTCCGAAAAACGCTTCTTCGCCCTGGTGCAGTACAAGAATCTTGTTTGCTATCTGGAGCGCTTCAAAGCTGTGCGTCGTGAGGATGATCGTATGGCCGAGGAACGCAAGCTGCTTCAAGTGTGTGCAGAGAATGCGCGAGTTGTACGGGTCAAGTCCCGAAAGCGGCTCGTCCAGAATCACGAGGCCTGGGCTTCCCATCAGTTCGCGGGCGAGGGCTACGCGGCGCATTTCGCCGCCGCTGAGCGTCTTCACGAGGTTCTGCCTGCGATCGCTCAGCCCGAAAAGTTCGCAGAACTTTTCTAGCCTTGTGAGGGCGTCGCCCTTGAAGTTCTTGACGTCCATCGACGAACGTGCGCCATCGAGAATCGTTTCTTCGACAGTCAATTCCGGACGGAGCGGCGGGTCTTGCGGGAGTATCGCGATGCGCCTGCGGATTTCGCTTTTGCGGTAATCGGCTCCTCCGATGCGGACGATGCTCTGCTTGTCGCAGCGGTTGATGCCCTGGATCAGCTTCAGAAGTGAAGACTTGCCCTGTCCGGAACGTCCGATGATGGCGAGAATTTCACCTGCGGGAAGTTCAAAGTCGATGTTCTTGAGTAGCTGCTTTTTGCCTGCAAAGACATTCACGTTCTTGGCGACGACATTGAAGCCTGTCCCGGTCGATTCAATCAGCAAGTCGTTATTGCGGAACCCGACAACGGCTGACGGAAAACGACTCACGTCCCCGTTCTTCATCTTGATGAGGCGGGTGCGTTTACCGCCTTCGTCCACGATTGAGCTTTTCAACCGGATTTCGGCATAGTATTCGTCGCGGTTCCCGTTGCTACTGCGGTTCCCTTTCTCTTTGCAAAGCCTGGCACTTCCGGAAAAACCGGAAATGGCAATGCCTTTCCATTCTGTAGATAACGAAACTGTCTGGACGTCGCTTGCCGTTTCGCGCTCCATGACGAGGAGCGTAAGCTCAGAACCGCGAAGCGTTGCCCGCAGCTGTCTTGGGCCGATCAAGATGACGTCGCCATCGCTGATGGCTGCCGTGTCGACGTTCTTCCCGTTCAGCATCGTGATGCTGTTCTGGGAGAGGTTCCTTAAAATCCATTTCCCGTCCGTAAATTCCAAAACGGCATGATACCGCGAAACCATCAGGTTGTCAAAGTGCAAAACGTTGTCCGATTTGCGCCCGATGGTAAACGGTTTCGATGGATTCGGATGGACGAGACGGAATGGAAACATCGCGATTTTCCCGTTACGTTAATTCCTTGACGAACGCTTCGAAGCGGTCGCAGGCCTTGGCGAGATTTTCGTCGCTGGCGGCGTACGAGAACCTGACGCAGGTGTCGTCACCGAAGGCGGCTCCCGGCACAATGGCAAGTCCCTTGGATTCGAGCAGTGCGCTGCAAAAATCGATGGAACCCGTGATGACCTTGCCGTCCGGAGTCTTTTTGCCGTAGTAGTCGCTCACCGGTGCAAACAGGTAGAAGGCTCCTTCGGGGGCGCGGGGCTTCGTCAAAAGGAACGAGGTGCGTTCGAGCATATAGGCTCTGCGCTTGCGGAAGGCGGCCTGCATTGTATGGACGTTGCTCTTGTCCATATTGAGGGCTCCGAGGGCGGCGTATTGCGCGACGTTGCTCGGATGGTGCGTGGCCTGTCCCTGGATCTTGCCGATAATCTTTGCAATCGGGGCGGGGGCGGCGTCATAGCCGATGCGCCAGCCGGTCATGCAGTGCGATTTAGAAAATCCGTTGATGACGATGGTGCGTTCTTCCATTCCGGGGAAGGCTGCCGCACTCGTAAATTCCGTGTCATAAACAAAGTATTCGTAAACTTCGTCCGAGATGCAGTAAATGTCCTGTGCCACGATTTCCTTGGCAAGTGCTTCGAGTTCGCTCTTGGTGTAAACGGCACCGGTCGGGTTGCACGGATTGTTCAGGAGAATTGCCTTGGTGCGCGGCGTACAGGCCTTGCGCAAGTCTTCGGCGTCGATCTTGAACCCTTTTTCGATGCCCGACTGCACGAATACCGGTGTTCCGCCAAGCCATTTGACGAGTTCCGGATAAGTGACCCAGTATGGGGCCGGGATGATCACTTCATCGCCCGGATTGATGAGGGCGGCAAGCGCATTGAACACGGCGTGCTTTGCACCGCTCGTCATGATAATCTGCGAGGCGTCGTAATGGAGCCCGTTCTCGTCGGCCAGCTTTTTGGCTACCGCCTTGCGCACATCCAGAATCCCGACAGGGGCGGTGTAGCGCGTTTTTCCTTCGCGGATCGATTCGATGGCTGCATCCTGGATGGGCTTCGGAGTCCCAAAATCAGGCTCGCCTGCACCAAGACTGACGACGTCTTTTCCGTCAGCGATCATTTGTTTTGCCATCGTGTCGATGGCGACGGTGAGCGAGGCTGCAATATTTTGAGTCCTATCAGAGAGCGACTTCATTTCTTGGATTCCTTTTTGATCCGTTGTCTTAAACGGTATTGGTCGAGTGATCCTGCGATGAGGGGGAATATGGTAAATTGCGCAATGAATATGCAGGTGAGTCCAATGA
This sequence comes from Fibrobacter succinogenes, assembly GCA_902779055.1. GTDB lineage: Bacteria > Fibrobacterota > Fibrobacteria > Fibrobacterales > Fibrobacteraceae > Fibrobacter > Fibrobacter succinogenes_K. The sequence continues at coordinate 48,254 of CACZAD010000001.1, forward strand.
GCGTTACGTTTCCCATGCAACGTAGCCCCGGATGGGACGAAACGAGCATACCGTAAGTGCCGATGAACCCTGCCATCTGCGAAAGGAAAATCGAGAAGAACTTGCTTCTTAAAATGGTGAGCGCCGTCCCCTTTTGCTTTTCGTAATACTCCGAGAAAAACTGGAGCGATCCGTCGACGCTTGCGCCGATGAGGATGGGGAAGGTGAGAGCGCTGTAGGCCGAAATCTGCACGTCAAAGAAGTTGATCGAGGCGAGGAACCAGCTAGCCGCGAACACGGACGGAAGCACGGTGAAGATGGCACGGCTCAGACGGTTGTAGTATACCAGCAAGAACAATAGAACGAGAATCCCGCCGATTTGCAGGGGGCGTTTGAAGTTGTTGATGATTCGCTCCAGGAATATGGCTCGCGTGATCGGAGTGCCCGCCATCAGGTAGGTTCCGTTTTCGAAGCCTTCGATCTGGTGCAGCTCCTTGTAGAGCCTGGTGCATTCGTTGCCGTAATTCTCGTTGATGTCGGTAAAGATGAAGGCGAAGCGCCCTTGCGTTCCCTGCTTGTCCCTGAACTTCTTGGCGATGTATTCAGGCGGTTCGAGGTCGTCGCTTTCTTCGAACTCCAGGGCCTGTTCCACCTTGTCGAGGTTCTCGCGTTCGCTGTCAGAGAGGGCGTCGCGGAATTCCTTTGAGACCATGCTGTGCAGCTGGCGGAGCTTTTCCATCTTTTTCTGTTGCAGGTTCGGCGAGAACTGGGCGAGCGTAAAGATGGAATTGACCGACGATATTTCGCCGTTGTTCTTGAGTTCGTTGAATCGTTCCAGGAGTTGTTCGCTGGCGGCCTTGCTCGGGAGTCTTACGATGAGAGGCGTCTTGTTCATGAATCCCGTTTCTGCAATCAGGGAATCGATGAACGGATCCTTGTAATTGATTTCGGTTGCCGAAAAGTCGTTGCGGATATGGATGCGTGTGCCGCCAAAGTAAAGCGCTACAATGCTTGTGACAATGATGATCGAGAAAATAATCCAGTTCACCCGGTTCGAGAGCATGGACACCTTGTAAGTCGAGTGGATCTGCGCATGCGTGATCGTGAACGGCTTCTTGCGCTGCGTGACCTGCAACAAGGCGGTCGAGAAAAGGAGCGTGATGGCCCAGTTCAAAATGCAGCCGGTGGAACCCAGGACGCCAAGTTCCTGGAGGCCAGGCAGCGGAATCAACGTGAGGCTTGCAAAAAGTGTCGCGAAGGTGAAGCTCGATGCCGCAGTCGAAGGGCCGATGCCGAGGAGCGCACTTTCGATGCAGAGCTGCGGGCTCAGGTTCCGTTCTCGTTCCAAAAAGTACCTGTTGAGGACGTGGCTGATGATCTGCAATGCCTGTCCGGGGAGCACAATCGCAAGCAACAACGTAAAGAGGTTGATGCGCCCGTAAAACAGGTAAGAACACGCCATCGTCGTGCAGATGGGGGTGGCAATGGGGAGTGCCGAAATGAATATCAGCTGCGGCTGCCTGTAAAAGTGGACGATCAGTATCAGCAGGATAAGTACTGCCGTGACAATGCCCACCATCTTCGCTTCGGGCAAAAGACGTCTGCCCGTCTGGATGGACTCGTAAACCTTTCCGGCATAGTGGATCTTCAGGTCTTCGGGCTTCGATTCGTCTTGGAGGACGTTCTTGACATCGTAATACAGTTGCCTGTTCGCCTGGAGGTTCGAAATCGAATGCGTCGGGTAAATCTCGACAATGCGGATTGTCCCTGCGCGGTTGGAATGGCTGATGGAAAGCTTGTCGAAATATTTCTGTTCGAGGTCGCTTAAAAGCTGTTCGCGCTTTTGTGACGTCGGCAATTCCAGGGTATCGATAAAGTTCGTGAGGTCGATGAATAGCGGATTGTTCTTTAAGATGTAATCGCGCTTGAGCTTCTCGATACGGTGCGTCATGATGTCGATATCGTTTTCGCTGGCATAGAGAAACTTGTTCTTTTTGTAATAGTCGATATCGGTTTCAAAGTCTGCAAAATGGACCGACGGATTTTTTTCCATCGTCTTGGCCAAATTCTTTGCGACCCGGTAGTTTGCCAAGGAATCCTTGGATTCCAGGATGACGATCAGGCTTCCGAGCCCGCCAAATTCATCTTCGATCTTTTGGACGTTGCTGGGTTCGCGCGCACTCGTGATGGTGTCTTGCAGTTGTAAATCCCAGCGCAGGTGCATAACCGGGTAGATGCTCAGGAACCCTACCGCCAAGAACACGATCAAGATTATTTTGGGGTAGGTTGCTAATTTTTTGATTATTTTTGCAAAGAATGAAAACATCACTCCTAATATAATTATAATTTGGGTAGTGATGATTCGTTTGGTGACGATACTGATGCTTGTGGGTGTGCTGTCCTTTTCAGCGCACGCTAAGGCTGTGCCCGAGAACGTACAGGATTCAGTGGAGGTGCAAAAGTCTACCTCGTCGCTGTCGTTCATGGACATCGTTTCGTGGCCGTTTATCCATGTTATCCAGCCGGTGTTCGGCATGCTTGTGTACCCGGTGGCGGCTCCGCTCCATTACGCTTTTGATAATGGCGTTATTGACAAGGCGGTGGACCTGATTACCTTTGGTGAAAAAAGGAATATCCTTATCTATCCGGTGATGAACCTGAAACCGGGAACCACCACGATGCTTGGCGTATGCTACCGTCACAGGAACCTTATCAAGCAAGGGGATTATGCCGTTTTTGAAGGTAACTATTACGCCAACAGTGACGTCGACGTGAGAGTCCGATATTCAAAGCAGGGCATTTTCGGCAAGGATTTGTACGCATCGACAAGTTTTAATCTGTACCTGGATCGCGATGACGGATTTGTTGTTCCGATGAGCAAGGATGCGTTTGTCCAGGCGGATACGACTATTTCAGTTTCTTCGCAGGTGGGCATTCCGCTGACTGAGTCCAGAAACCTCAACTTGAGTTTTGGTGCGGAATTTGTCTACCATGTCGCCTATTTCCCGGACACCAAGGATTCCATTCTGGACGACCCGAAGTTCCCGATAAATGACCGTGGTTTGTACCAGAACCATTTTGAGTTCCCGTTCTATGTGAACCTCGTGTTCGATAATTTGGACTTTCCTTATGCGCCGTCTTCGGGACATCGCTTGAGCCTTAAAGCCTCGTATGTCCTTACCGGGGAATATGGGGGGATTGAAGGGGAGGACTTTTCGCGTGTGGGAATGAGCCACGCCGAAGCCTTGAGGGACGGTGGCAAGAATCACGACTATATGAAGGTCGAGGCCTTTTACCAGACGTATTTCTTTATCGGCAAGGCCAAAAAATATGTGCTTTCTGCAAAGGAAGGGCGCAAGGCACGAAAGTTCTATACGGACTTTTCGATGAACGAAGTCTTGCGAGTCTGGCGTCCGGAGAATCTTGTGGAGACGCTTTTTGAACGCCGAGTGCTGGCGTTCCAGTACCGTTTTGTGGGAATGTGGGAAATGGAAAAGGGCGGGGCTCCGTATTCGGCATTCCCGACTTTGAACGCGCGATTCCCCTTGCGAGGCTATACCGATGCGTGGACGGCTCCTTTTTTGATGGGCTTGTCGGCTGAATACCGCTGGCCTGTGGACCGTTTGGTGGATGGTGTCGTGTTCGATGAGTACGGTGTCATCAGCGACCAGATAAACCATTGGTCCAAAAAGAACGTCTATAATTCATGGGGTTTTGGCGTCCGCGTGCGTAAGCCGGACATGTACCTGTTCCGCTTGCAGTTCGCCTTCCACGGACTGCACGGCATCAGCCTTGTGATGACCATCGCCCCCGAATTCCGATAAAGGCACTGTCATCTCGGCCCCTTGCGCTGTCATGCCGGACTCCGTTCCGGCATCACCTTACACAGTACCTACACGGTACCCTTCGCTACAGCGGTAATTCCGTCTGTTCGTTCAGTACGGAACGCGGAATTTCCCTGTGCAGCATCCTGTAGGCGTTAGGCGTTGCAACACGCCCGCGCGGCGTACGCGAAAGCAACCCCTTCTGAATCAAATAAGGCTCGTAGACTTCTTCAAGCGTATCCGGCTCTTCGCCCATCGCCGCACTGATCGTACCGAGACCGACCGGACCACCGCCAAACTTGTCGATCGTCATCGCCAGAATCTTGCGGTCGGTCGGATCCAGCCCTTCGCTGTCGATGCCGAGCATGTCGAGCGTCTTGAGGGCGGCGCGTTCGTCAATGACGCCAGTGCCGCGGACCTGCGCTACGTCACGGCAGCGCCTGAGCACGCGATTCGCTACACGAGGCGTGCCTCGGCACCTTCCGCCGAGGATTTTAGCCGCGTCCTCGGTGAGGCCGACGCCTAAAATGCGGGCGCTGCGCATCAAAATTTTGACGATGTCCTTTTCGTTGTACAGTTCCAAGCGGTACTGGAGCCCAAAGCGGTCACGGAGAGGACCCGTCAAAAGCCCGCTGCGGGTTGTTGCGCCAACGAGCGTAAAATGCTTGAGCGGAAGGTTCACGCTCCTTGCCGCCGGGCCGGAGTCGAGCATAATGTCGAGCCTGAAATCTTCCATGGCGGGGTAGAGGTATTCTTCCACGACGCGGTTCAGGCGGTGGATTTCGTCGATAAAGAGAATGTCGTTTTCTTGCAGGCTCGTGAGGAGCCCGGCGAGATCACTCGCCTTTTCAAGCACGGGACCACTTGTGATATGGATGTTCACACCCATTTCTTTTGCAATAATGCTCGAAAGCGTCGTCTTTCCAAGTCCCGGAGGCCCCGCAAAAAGGCAATGGTCCAGCGCATCGCCACGGTGCTTTGCCGCTTCGATGGCGATGGAAAGACTTTCTTTGATGTCGTCCTGACCTGTAAATTCGCTCAGGCTAGGCGGACGCAAGTTGCGTTCGGAATCGCCTTCGTCAAAGGAGCATTTTTGCGGTGAAATTATACGCTGATCATCCATATTTTACCTGCATTGTCACCCCGGATTTATTCCGGGGTCGCCTTACACGATCCTTCTTGCATTGTCATTCCGGCCTTGTGCCGGAATCGCCTTTTACAAATACTTCAAAGCCTCCGGAATGAGGGCTGCCGCATCCGCGCTATCGCCAAGCACTTCAACCGCCTTGACAACCGCCTTTTCTGCAGTCGGATCCTTGACTCCAAGCGTATGCAATGCCAAAACCGCTTCCATCTTTGCACCCGTGAGCGCACCGACGCTTGTGATTCCGCTCCCTTCGACATCGCCGAGGGACTGGAGCATTGCTCCTGCCTTTTCCTTAAGCGCAAGCGTCATCTGTTCGCAAGTCTTTTTGCCAAGCCCCTTGATTTTGCCAAGAGCCGTCTTGTTGTCGCTTGCGATCATGTTCAAAAGATCGGCAGGAGTGCTGCCGCTCAGAATGCGCTGTGCAAGCTTCGGACCCACGCCGTTCACGCTCAAAAGCATGAGGAACAAGTCTTTTTCGGTGGTATCGGCGAATCCGAAAAGTGTCATGGAGTCTTCGCGGACGACGAGATTCGTGTGCAAAACGACTTCGGCGCCTTCGTCGGGGAGTTTGCCAGCCGTAAAAGCCGAAATGTTGATGCCGTAACCGACACCTGCACACTCCACAACGACAAATGTAGGGGTTTTCTGCACCAGAATGCCGCGGATTCGCTCGATCATAAATTCTCCAAAGAAATGCACTTTTGTGCTACTGCTCAAATATACATCTTTTAAGGGCTATGTCAAGCCTTTTTGGACGGGTGCGACAAAATTTTCGAAAAACTGCGGTTTTGCAGCGATTTCACCATGGCTCCGGAAAATATCAGTATCTTTTACCGTATATTGTACGGGCTTTCGTTTATCCTTTATTTCTTTTTTATCGGATGGCGGATAACGGTTTTCAACTTTTCTGGGGCGACCTTGCGTGCGTCAGAAAGGTAAATTTCGTGGTGTCGCCTCGTGTCCGAGATGTCGTTTTCGTAGCCATTGTCGGTGATGAACTTGTCCATTGCGGCGACAGTTGCAGGCTCGTCATCGTATGAGCCGGAATGCATGCTCTGCACGCAAAGACCTTCTTCAATTTCTAAAAATTCGACTTTCGAGAAATCCATTTTCTTTTTGCGTGTCGCTTCTTCGATTGCCCAATCGAAATCGGATTTAGCAACAAAGTCCGGGAGTCGAATAACTGAAATCCACTGGAAATTTTCCTTGTGACCGTAATCAATTCTGTCAAGATTGTCTTGCCACCAGAATCCTTCAAGTGGCGGAACCACGTAATCAAAGTAACCTTCGATCTTGTGGTTGCCTTTCTTGCTCATTTTGATGGTGTAAGCGATTCCGTACAAAAGTTCGATAGACTTTTTGTATTCGCCATCTTCTACATTCGGATTGCCCTTGCCACGCACCGCGATGTAGTTCATCTTCGGGACGACGACAATTTCGGGTTTGCCTTTCGGCATGTAGAATTCCTTGTATTCTTTTTTAAAGTCAAAAGGCATAGTTACTCCTTGACGAACGACCCGATTTCTACCAGATTCCCTTCAGGATCGGCGATGTAGCAGGTACGTTGCCCCCACGGCTCCGTAGTCGGCGGCATGACGCTTTTCGCTCCTGCGGCAGTGACTTTGGCATACGCTTTATCGACTTCAGCGTAGTTCGCGACACCCAAAGCAATTTCGAAATGCCCGTTGACGCCTTTGCAGTAAGCGAACTTCTGACTCGTCATTTTTTCAAAATCGGATTTTCGGAACAGCAAGAACAAAGTGCCGTCCTTTTCTAGAAAAACGTTAGTCGTATTTTCGTCTTCCTTGATTTCAAAGTCCAAGACATCCCTATAAAAGCGGACCATAGTTGCCATGTCATCGACAAAAATTCCAAAGCCCTCTAATTTCATTGCAAAATCTCCTTGTGTTTACACATATAAATCAAAATAAATCCTATGCCTTATATTCTGCGGTAGCTTCCATCAGTTTGTCAAAATCACTTTTGTAGTTTGCGTCACGAATCACGCGGAACTTTTCGAATTTGTTTTCGGCAAATGCTTTGGCGATTTCATGTGTGACTTTGCCTTTGTTTTGTAGAACATCTTCTTCGTTAAATTGCAAAAACGCATTGAGCTTTTGCACCCAGTCTTTCATATACATAACTTGTCCACGTTTAGCCTGACGTTCCGCATAGTCTAGGTACATATTGACGATTTCATTTAAATTTTTGATTTCATCTTGCGACAGATAATTTTTAGCGATTGAAACGTCTGATCTATGGATATCACCATTTGGGGCGTTTTTCCAGGTGGTGAGTCCCATGTTTAACTTTTTACTGTCGGCGCGAGAATAGATTTATTTCTGCAGCGGTTTGGTGTGTTACTGCATAATGCAGCTTGTTTTGAACTGTTGCGAAAAAGTCCTGCGTAATCTGACTATCAAGGCTATAATCGGCACTACATTTAGCGTAGATGTCTGTTATCTTCTGGTAAAAACGGCGTTCGCTTGCGCGGATTTCACGAATGCGTTCTAGTTGTTCTTCGAAATAATCCTTGCCAAAGAAATTTTGAGGGTCTTTCAGGCGTTCGTCATTCATGACGAATCCTTTAACAATGTATTCCTTTAGAACTTTTGTAGCCCAAATGCGAAACATTGTGGCTTTTTTGGAATTGATGCGGTAACCAACGGCGATTATGGCGTCGAGATTGTAGATGTTGGTAAGCTTGGTCTGTTCTTTACCTGCAATAGCTCCGTGTGGAGTGGTTGTTTCCATTTTGGAAACTACCACTTTTTCATCAAGTTCTCCGCTTTCAAAGATGTTCTTCAGATGTTTTGATATTGCCGCTTTTTGAACGTCAAAAAGTTCGGCCATTTTCGCCTGCGTAAGCCAAAGATTCTCGTTGAGTAATAAAATTTCAACTTTGACTTCTTTGTTGTCGGTCTTGTACAGCAAAATTTCTTTCATGTATACAAATGTACACCCAAACGAAGGCTCTGTCAAGCTAAACTGATTTTTTTTACAAAATTGCGGAGTCACTGCGTTCCAACTGTAAGTATGCTGCGAAAATAACCCCGGCTCTGTCACACCAAACCGTATGGCTACGGAAACGCTGCAAAAGTCGAAATTGGCGAAATTAGCCTAAAAAACGCAATTCTACAGCCGAAAAACAATTTCCGACGGGCTTACGAAACCAGTTTTTTGTGCTACCCAATAATTTTTGTACGGAAAAACTTGACAGAACCCCCAAAATAGCTATGTCAAGCCTTTTGTTCGGTTTTGGTGACAAACGTCTTGACTGCGCCTGAAATTTTTCAGTGCAAGGTTAAACTTTTTTTACCTATTTTCTTACTTTTTTCGTGTATTCCTCATATGGAGGGGGTCTCTGCTATTTCGTAGAGACGACTATTATCGTTCCTAGAGGTGCATTATGATTAGAGTAAAGTTCTTCTTAGCGTGCGTTGTATCAGCATTTACCTTGCTTGCCTGCTCCGATGATTCCAACGGCTCCGGCAGCGATAGCACCCAAAAAACGGGTGCCCGAATTAAGGTTTTCGAAACGAGCGACATACATAGCTACATCATCGATGCGACTGGAGGTAAAGAGGACGCCTTCCAGTACAGGCTTGCCTATCTGGCAAAAATTTTCGATAAGGCAAGGGCTTCCGGTGAATACGACGATGTTCTTCTCCTTGATGGAGGTGATATCTACCAGGGCGCTCCGGTATCCAACCTTACGAAGGGTGCGGTTATGCGTGCTGCGATGGATATAATGGATTACGATGCGGTTTCGCTTGGCAACCATGAGTTCGACTAGGGTGTTCAAGAATACGCAACGGACAAGGACGGAACGCTCCCCGCTTACGAAATCGGTGATTTTTCGGGAGACCCCGAAATACCAGTGCTGGCGGCAAACCTCTATTATTCCGATACGCACAAGAGGGTCGGCTTTACCAAGGATTACGTTGTTGTCGAAAAGGCCGGCTATCGCATCGCGTTGATTGGGTATAAAAAGACGATGACGTTACGGCGGCATTCTTCAATATGAAGGGCGTTCGCGCTGACTTCAAGGTTCCCGAAGGCGGAAAACTCAACATAACTGTTGGTGATATTTACGCGGTCGCTCCCTTCAACAATCCCTGGTTGTTGTATGACCTTACTGGCGAAGAACTTGCTCAGCAGATTGTCAATGGATGGAAATCGTCCGATATGGGCGACCAGGTGACGGGCCTGACGTTTGAATATCGTGATATCGGGACTGATGACAATCCTGATATTGAAGTTGTGAGCATCACGCTGGATGACGGAACGGAGGTTGATATTCATGGCAAGAAACCTATTTATAGGGTGATTGTTTCGAACTACAACGCGACCATAGAAAATAGCGTGTTCATTGACAAAATGCCGGTTTACACTGAGGCGGATTCCCCGATTGATAACCAGGCGATTATTGAACTGCTACGTGATAGGCGCGACCGTGGCGAAGAACGTATCCCTGTGGACAGGACTCCCCGTGGTAGTGAAGTAACCAAAAACATAAAGGAGGCTGCCTAATGAAATGGCACAACTGGGGTAACTGGGGGCGCTCAACAAACGAAAAACCCTCTCTATTCGAGAGGGTTTTTATCGCGGGATAGACGAGGCTTGAACTCGCAACCTCCGGCGTGACAGGCCGGTGCTCTAACCAAAATTGAGCTACCACCCCAGAGTGGTTTTGATCGATTTCTCAATCAACGAGCCAAGTATACAAAGGTTTTTGGATTCTGTCAAGCCGATTTGTATAAAAAATTTGGATTACAAGCTTTTTTTCGATGGGAGAGGCTCGTCGAGCAAGGCGGGTTAATTGTTGTTTTTCCCGGATCTCTTGATTTCCTTGGTTGTTTTGAACGATTTGTTCGTGGACTTTTCTTTGGACGGCTTGCTGAAAATGGCTCCGCTTGCAAGCATCTTGGCTAAATGCTTGGCTTGCGAAATCCTCTGGTCTACCTGCTTCTGGATGTTGTTGGCGGACTTGTTGGCCCTGCCCAGCAGGCGGTTCTTAGTGAAGTAGCCCATTTCCCTTGAATCGGCGCAGTGGTTAGCCTTCTCGCAAACAAGGTAATAGCAGTCTTCCGGAACGACGTAGAACGAGATCTTCGAGGAATCCTGGGCGTTGAACAGTTCGCGCTTGAGGTGGATGGGGGAGTTTCCCGGTTCGGAGCGGAAAATCTGGAGCTCAATGAGGAATCTGTCTTGCCAGGGTAAAAAGTCTATTTCTTGCAGGCTCACCTGGCGGTTCCCGAGCTTGGTCGATCCGACTCGTTCGATAGCCATTTCACGCGTGCCCTGCCACAGGCTCGACTTGACGAAGAACTTTTCGTTCTGTTCGTACATCAGCGAAATCAGGTAGTCCTGTTCCACGTCGTTGAGCTTGTCGAAGTAGAGCGTGTCGCCCTTGCGCGGAATGTAGATGCTGCGCGTTTCGATAAAGGCGTCTTCGCCTCTCCATTTGAAGTTGCGGTGCGGCGTGAAAACCTTTCCATTGTTCGTGATGGTGATCGAATCGCCTGGGTTTGCAAGCACTTTACGCACCAAGTCGTTCTGGTTGCGTAAAATGCCCCACACGTAATCTCCGTTCTTGATGTTCTCGGTGCAGCTGGGGAGCTTGCACATCCACAAGACGCTGTTCTTCTTGAATTTCGGGAACAGCGAGTTGTCTTGCATGCGGACGGGTTCCATCACGTAATGGCGCACGAGGACCATAAGGGCGAATGCCAGGCATAGGACAAAGACCAGCAGAAACACGTACGACTTGGAATGTCGACGTTGCAAGAACTTGACTTTTCTATCCAGTGCTGACATCGTTTCGGATTAGTCCCCGTTGCCGTTGGAATCGTCGCTGAGCGAGAGGACGGCGAGGAACGCCTTCTGCGGCACTTCTACAGAGCCGATGCTCTTCATACGCTTCTTACCTTCCTTCTGCTTTTCGAGGAGCTTACGCTTACGGGTGATGTCACCGCCGTAGCACTTGGCAAGCACATCCTTGCGGACTGCCTTCACGGTCGAACGGCTGATAATCTTGCCACCGATGGCGCCCTGGATGGCCACATCGAACTGCTGGCGCGGAATGAGGTCCTTGAGTTTTACGCAGATGGCGTTAGCGTAGGTGTTGGCCTTGTCGCGGTGGATAATCACGGAGAAGGCGTCGACCGGGTCTCCGTTCAAAAGAATGTCTAGCTTCACGAGGTTGTTGCGCTTGTATTCGCTCGGCGTGTAGTCGAGGCCTGCGTAACCGCGGCTCAGGGACTTGAGACGGTCGTAGAAGTCGAACATAATTTCGGCAAGCGGAAGGTCGTACTTTAAGATGACCTTCGTTTCGTCGATGTATTCCATCGTTTCGAACGTGCCGCGCTTTTCTTCGCAAAGTGTCATCATCGCGCCGACATATTCCTTCGGCGTAAAGATCTGTGCCTTCACATACGGCTCTTCGATGTAGTCGTAGCGGCTAGCGTCGGGGAGCTTGGACGGGCTTTCGATCTTCACCATGGAGCCGTCGCTCATGTAAACGTGGTATTCCACGTTCGGCACGGTCGTGATGATGTCCACGTTGAATTCGCGGTCCAAACGTTCCTGCACGATTTCCATGTGCAAGAGTCCGAGGAAGCCTGTACGGAAGCCAAAGCCGAGCGCTTCGGAAGTTTCCGGTTCCCAGCAGAGAGCGGAGTCGTTGAGGCGGAGCTTTTCGAGGGCTTCGCGCAAGTCCTTGTAGTCTTCCGGATCGATGGGGTAGATACCCGAGTAAATCATCGGGAGCACGTCCTTGTAACCCGGGAGCGGTTCTTCGGCCGGATTGGCGGCATCGGTAAGCGTATCACCGATCTTCACGTCGCTAATCGTCTTCACGTTTGCGAGCACGTAGCCGACCATACCTTCGGTCAGTTCCGGACGCGGGTCGCGGCGCATGCTGAATGTACCGACTTCCGTGACGACATATTCGCCACCCGTCTTCATCATGCGGATTTTCATGCCTGCCTTGAGCGTGCCTTCGACAATGCGGATGTAGTTGATCACGCCGCGGTAGGAATCGTAAACGGAGTCAAAGATGAGAGCCTTGAGCGGCTTGCCGGAATCGCCCTTTGGGGCCGGGATTTCGTCGACGATTTTGTCGAGAACCTGTTCCACGTTGAGGCCCGTCTTTGCGGAAATGCGCGGAATCTTGTCCGGATCGTAGCCGAGCAAGTCACCGACGAGCTGTGCCACGTGGTCGGGCTGGGCGCCCGGAAGGTCTACTTTGTTCAAAACCGGGATGATCGTAAGATCGTTTTCAATAGCGAGGTAAAGGTTCGAAAGCGTCTGGGCTTCGATGCCCTGGCTTGCGTCCACGACGAGGATTGCACCTTCGCAAGCGGCGAGGGAACGGCTGACTTCGTAAGTGAAGTCCACGTGCCCCGGCGTATCGATCATGTTCAAAATGTATTCTTCGCCGTCCTTTTCGTAAACCATGCGGATGGCGTGAGCCTTGATCGTAATGCCGCGTTCGCGTTCCAGGTCCATGTCATCCAGGAGCTGGTTCATCATTTCGTTCTTGGAGACCGTCTTGGTCAGTTCAATCATTCTGTCGGCCAAGGTGGATTTGCCGTGATCGATGTGGGCGATAATGCTAAAATTACGGATATTGTTGTTTTGCGGCATATTAAAATGTTGATGTGTTTTTGCATAAATATAGAAATCTTGTGCCTGTTTTTTGGAACTCGCTGTGAACCCTTCAAAAAAAAACTATATTCTTGGATACATTTGGATAATCCAGAACGATATAACTACGGAAGCTTAGTTTTGTTTAAAAAGTTTATTATCTGTGCAGTGTTTATGTGCCTTGCCGCAAACGCGTTTGCCGAGGGCAAAGTCTTCAACAAGGATTACACGGGTGTTACCCAGATTCTTGCCGAAATAACAACTCACGAGGGGAAGATTGTGGTGGACTTGAACTTCAAGGCCGCTCCGAACACCGTCGCGAACTTTGTCGACCTTGCAAACAAGGGCTTTTATAATGGTCTCCGATTCCACCGTGTCATCCAGGGATTCATGATCCAGGGCGGTGATCCGAACGGGGATGGAACGGGCGGTCCCGGTTACACCATCGATGACGAAAAGAACGACCTCAAGCACGAAACGGGAGTCATCTCCATGGCAAACCGTGGCGAGAATACGGCCGGTTCCCAGTTCTTTATTACGCAGCTTCCGCAGCCGCACCTGGACGGTAGGCATACCGTTTTTGGTAAAGTCATCGAAGGCCATGACGTGGTCTGCCGCATCGACGCCAACGATCCGATTTTGAACATTACAATCGTGGAAAAGAAGTAAATATGAGTTCCAAAAAAACGACATCTAAAGCGCCTGCAAAGGCGAGTGCTTCTGAAAAGAAATCTGCAAAGCCCGCTCCGGCTAAGAAGGCTGCCCCGGCAAAGGCAGCTCCCGCAAAGGCTGCTGCCCCGGCCAAGAAGGCCGCTCCAGCTAAGGTCGCTGCTCCTGCAAAGAAGCCCGCTGCAAAGCCCGCTCCGGCCAAAAAGGCAGCGCCTGCAAAGGCTCCTGCCAAAGCTGCTGCTCCGGCCAAGAAGCCTGTCGTGAAAAAGGAAGCTCCGGCAAAGAAGGAACCCGCCAAGGCTGTAAAGGCTGCTCCGGCGAAGGCTCCTGCCGCAAAGCCCGCTCCTGCAAAGGCCGAAGTGTCCAAGAAACCCGTTCCGGCCAAGAAGGTTGAACCGGCAGTCGTGGCTGCTCCTGCAAAGGAAGTCAAGGCTCCTGCGAAGGCTCCCGCTCCGCAGCCGAAGCCTGTCGAAAAAGAAGTTGTAAAGGAACCGGTCAAAGAACCGGTTAAGGAAACTGTCAAGGAAGTTCCTGAAGTCAAGGTTAGCGTTAACGAAAAGGCTGTAGAAAAGAAGGCCGTTGTGAAGTCTGATTATCCGTATTCTGTTTTGCTCGATGGTAAAAAGCCGTGTAAGTTCATTATGTTTGTCGAAATCGACGAACAGGAAGAACGTGCCAACAAGAAGAAGGTCACTTCTGAAATGAAGAACCTCGAAAAGAAGCCGACTTCTGCCATCCGTCACAAGATTTCCCTCGCCGAAGAAACGCAGGAAGAACTCACCGAACGTATCTTGAAGGAACTCGAAGAACAGAACGCCGCCTTCACGCGCGAAGCCGCAACGCAGATTTGCACGCGCTGCAACAAGAACCTTGTGTCTCCGGAATTCTGGGTCGACAAGCATCTTGGCTACTGCGAAGAATGCGCTGCCATTTTGCACTTGGGCCAGTCCAAGGAAGCCCGCAAGGTGGAATACCAGCTGGGCGCCATGGGTGGTGACTCCCTCGACGAAGCGGATGATGATGAATTTGAAGGACCGGACGCAGCTGACTTGAAGGAAGCTGAAGAAGAACTCGCCGATTTCGACGATTAATTTGTCGTCATCGAATAGTCATCCTGGAGCGTAGTGATGATTAATCTCATCCTCGACCGAAGGGCGGGACAACCTCGATAGGCGAGAGTCGCGTAAAATAATTAAAAAGCCGAGGCGTTGAACCTCGGTTTTTTGTTGTTTAATATTATTTGTCGATAAACTAATTGACTCTTCTCATCACGCCGATGACGCGGCCTGCAATCGAAAAGTCCTTCTTGTCGTTCACGATGATCGGCTTGTACTTCGGGTTTGCCGGACGCAGTTCCACGTGGTCGGAACTCGGATGGTAGTACTTGACCGTCGCTTCGTTATCGATCTGTGCAACGACGATTTCGCCAAGGTCTGCCGTCTTCTGCTGACGGGCAAAAATCAAGTCGCCATCGAAGATGCCGGCGTTGATCATGGAATCGCCCTTGACGCGGAGTGCAAAAACGTCGCTACGACAGGCCAAAAAGTCTCTGTCGATAGTGACCGTACCTTCGAGGTTCTGTACGGCAAGAATCGGCGTACCGGCGGCAACGCGGCCGACGATAGGAATTTCAATCGTATTGCTCGGAGCTTCCTTGGCGGCGGAATCTTCCTTGGTATTGACAATTTCGATACCGCGGCTCAGACGCGGAGAGCGGTTGATGTAACCTTTCTTGATGAGGGCTGCGAGGATAGAACGGACGCCGTTCGTCGAAGAAATGTCGAAGTGGTTGCCGATTTCGCGAACCGTAGGCGGCATATGGTTTTCTTTGGAATACTTCTTGATGTATTCGTAGATTTCTTCTTGCCTTGCCGTCATTTCCTTGCGGTTTTCATTGAACTTTTCCATATTTTGCCTCTCGTCATAAAGGGTTCTGGAATTATACTGTATAAAATATAATGCACAACTGGGCAAATGTCAATATTTTCACTGCACAAAAGTGAAGTTTTTTTTATTTTTTCCCCTTTTTAGCTCAAAGTAATGGTGCCAGTACAGACAAATTTTTATATTATCGCCTAATAATAGGATGTCAAAGGAGGATGTATGAATTTTCGTAATATGTCTTTGGGCTGTTCCGTTGCTGCGGGGCTTTCGTTTATGATGCTTGCTTGCGACGATAGTTCTAGTAGCGGCCCTGACGCTTTGGTAGACCCTTCGAGTAGCTCGCAGTACATAGCCCCTGCAAGTTCTGATGATGAATTGCAGTCAAGCAGTAGCGAAATGAAAGATGCGCCGACGTCGAGCAGCGCTGTGCAATGCTACAAAGATGGTATGGCGAAGGTCACGCTCAAGAGCGTTGAAAATGTTAAAATTAGTTGCCCGAACAGTATGACCTATTACAACTATGATTTGCAGGTCTTCTACAAGTGCGAAGGCTCCGCTCTTATTGAAATCGATATGCCTCCTTGCGAAAATGAACCTCCTGATCCTTGTTGCAGCGACGCTTCGAATTCCAGTTCGTCGGTATCTTCAAACGTGAATTTCAGAACATTGCAAGATGCCCGTGATGGCAAAAGTTACAAGACCGTTGAAATTGGCGGTAAAACTTGGATGGCCGAAAATTTGAACTTCTCCAGGAGTACGGATGGTTCTGTTGTGTTGAATTCGACGTTCTGCTATGATGACGTTCCTGCCAACTGCGAAAAGTACGGTCGTTTGTACCAAGAAGACGATGCTGCCAAAGCTTGCCCCGATGGTTGGCGGATCCCCACAGATGAAGAATGGTCTGCTTTGCGTAATATAGTGAAAGCGGATTACGGTGTGAACGATGCGAACGCTCCTTTACGAGCAGTCGGCGTTTGGGAAGACAATGATGCGGCAACGAATGCAAGCGGGTTCTCTGCGCTCCCGTCTGGTTACAGAGCCAAGACTGGCCAATACGATGGGGAAGGGACAAAAGCGTACTTCTGGGGCGAGAGCAATATGCTTTATTACGGATGGATTCTTTCTAGGCTGTACGAGCTGGACAAAGAATCGCTGATTCGTGGCTATTACGCCTATTCTGTCCGTTGCGTTATGAAATAGACACTATGAGCATTGTGACATTTTATGGTTGTGCTTGAATGGCGTTTTTTGAAAAATTTTTTTGTCCAAATGTTCATTTTACCATAATCTTTGCTATATTTGCGAACACTTCGGGGTGTAGCTCAGCCTGGTAGAGCGTCTGCTTTGGGAGCAGAATGTCGTCAGTTCGAATCTGGCTACCCCGATATGCAAAACGACCCCCTTGTGGGGTCGTTTTGCATATATCAACGGAGCCAAGTGAGAACTGACGAAGTCTGTTCGACAAAATCCGGCGAGAGCGGAGCGAACACAGCCGGATTTTGGCCTTGACTTGAGCGAAGCTCAAGCAAGCCCGAAGGGCAAAACGCGAAACGAAGTGAACGATTTGGCCATCTGGCTACCCCGATGCATAAACGTGAGCGCAGCGAAACCGAAGCCAGCGCAGCCCATCTGGCACCCCAAAAACACTACCATTTCATAAAAAAATCTCCGCAACACAAGTGTTACGGAGATTTTTGTTGTTTGGGGGATATGTCCCTAATATAGTTATTCAATATCTTTATAATATCGATTTTTACTTCACTAAATGGTATGACTGTATTGACTGTATTTTATGCGAAAACCCATTTTTTTAAACGATCTTAGTTATTTTCTTTTGTTTTGTACAAAATAGTAAAACCTCGCGGAGGTTCCGCGAGGACTTTTGCAAAAGTGCGTTAGTTTACTTGAACACAGCCGTAAATGTCTGGCCTGCGCTAGCTTGTACCAAACGCGGGTTGTCGGTGTTACCGTCAGACCAGCCCGTAAATACGGCACCGCTCTCTGCAACGGCCGTCAACTGCAGCTCGTTGTTGCTGAAGAACTTGCACTGGTAACTCTTGCTCGGAAGGTTCATTCCGTCCACAAGAATCTTGCCGTTTCCGCTAGCCGCAATCGTCACGGAGACTTCGTTTTCGAGGTCAAAACGTTTAACCATTTCTTGCTTGATCTTTTCGCTGCGGTTCTTGGCGTAGGCAATCAACTTGTCTCCGTTCGGATCCCAGGTGAAGTTGGACTGGTTGCGCGGCCATCTCTTTTCGTCACGGCTGCGTTCAGACGAGGGAATGGTGGCCATCATCGACTGCACCGTGCTTTGCACCTTTTCGTAGGTCAAGTAGCTGTTGAGGAGGATGCAGGCGTTGTTGATGAAGAGGCGCTTGAAGTCGGGGTTTTCAAGAAGCTTGCTGAGCATTGTGCCGGGACCTGCGCTGGCTCCGCCGAAGCCGCCCATGCCGCCGCCCCACATACCGCCGAATCCACCCATGCCACCATTGCCTGTGGAACTCTGCTTTGCGCCAAGGACCCAGTCAAACATGTTTTGGCCATCCACGTCAAAGCCGCTGATGCCTGGCGTAAATCCAAAACCGTGGTCGGTGTCGAATGCGACGAACTTGAATGGGTGTCCATTGCCGCCCCAGGCGCGCACATTGTTGGTCGGCCAGTCACCGTTGTGGAAGTACATTTCGGCGAACATATATTGGGCAAAACTGTTGACATTGAGCTTGCTCTTTACCTGTTCGTATTTCTGGTTGTTTTCGCCAGCATAGTTGGTGCTGCTGACTTCGCTATAAAGCTTCTGGTATTCTGTAGTGGAGGCTCCGCTCGTGCCGCTCGCTTCAAGGCCGGTTCCCGTAATCTTGATCATATTGATGGACTTGGAATCGATGCCGTAGTTCGTTTCGACGAAGTTCCTGTTCAAGCGTTCGCGCAAGTCGTGGATGCCGAAGTATTCGCCGTTATAGAAAACGACGACCTGGCGGCTGCGCTGGTAATCCACGTCGGTGCCTTCCATAAGTGCGGTCATCATAGCGTCGCCGATGTAGTCCGTCCAGAAACGGTTGCCGTTGTTGCGCAGGTTGAACGACTTGATTTTCTTTGCTTCGGGGCGAGTCTTGAACAGGGAATACTTGAGAACCTTGTCACCGTAGATGTCGTTGTCCATCTTGATGGCGACGCTCTTCTTGGGCTTGTAGCGGCTCCAGTTTCCGATGATGGAAATGCCCGCGTCAACTTCCCAGTTCTTTGATTTTGTGGAGCTTCCGTTTTCGAAATATTCCACATGTACGGGGAGTTCCTTGTCGCTCCAGAAGTTTGCGCCCTTGCAGGGCTCGGTGCATTTTGGGTTGTTGTCGTCGGTGACGTTTCCGCCGCCACCGATGTTGCCCCAGTTGCCAATTCCACTGCCGATTCCGCTGCCAGTCAGGTTTCCAGTCGCGTAAAGACCGTCGGTCGAATCGAACATGTCGTGGTGATTGACCGTGAGCGCGACGACCGGCATCGAAACGCTTTCGTTGATGAAGTACGTCTGCGTCGTGGTGTCCATAGCCAGACCGTTCACGAATTCAGAACAACGGATGACGGTGTTCTCGGTAATCTGCTTTGCTTCCGTGATTTGCTCGGAAGTCTGCGTGGGGAAGGATCCGTCAAAAGTGCAACGGATTTCGCCACCCTTTTGCGGAGTGAGCGGATTGATTGTGAGGCTTGAATAAAAGCCTGCGGCGGGGAGAACGCTGTCCTTGGGCTTGTGGTTGTCGTCGTATTCCGTGAGACCGCTGGACGACGAAACTGCAACAGTCGTTGCGGAACTCGAAACATCGCTGGCAATCGAGCTCGAAGATAGTATGGGAGAAACTTGAGTCGGAGATGAACTGCTGGCGGGTTCTTCTGCGGCACTCGAAAGAGAGTCGTTCGAGTTTGAGCTTTCTGGTGTTACTTCGCTAGAATCGCTTGGCGCGGGAGATTCCTGAGAGTTGCTTTGTGAACTTGAAACATCTTCGCTCTTTGCAGACGAAGAAGACACTTCTGTTAAAGGAGATTCATTTTGATTATCTGAATTTTCTTGTAGAACAGACGACGAAGAATCATCGCCAACTTCTGGCGCGATACTATCAAATGCAGACGAATTGTCATCTGTACAGCCACAAATGCAAGAACCCGCAATTGCGAGTGACCAAACCAACAGTTTTTTCATTATATCTCATCCCTTGAAAAAACTAAACCCACACATTCTATATTGGAATATATAGCCGTTTTATATAAGGGAGATATTATTTATGGATTATTTTTATTTACTGTTGTAAACATTGAGATTTTTTTCAATGAAATGGGACAAAAATGCACAAAAAATGGAGTTTATGACCAAATTTTTTATTGAAGCGACAAAAAACCGACAATGATAAGTCCAAAGCCGATGACATCAAGAACGGCTGTAATGGTTTTAAACGCTTCGGGATGATCTTTTTTTGTTCTGATGATGGGCCATCCTCTTATGCCCAGTCTTATTTGACCGTCGATTGTACAACCTATTACAAATGTTAAAAATCCTAGACCACTTGTAATAAAATTAAAAGATGTGTATTGATTTGATGGATTATCGGTGTAGTTGAATCCCACAATAATAAGGATGATGCCGATGAGTTTAATTACAAAAGAACCTGGCGTCGTTTTGTTTAGATACTTTTCTTCGATTTTAGCATTGTACTGTTTTATCGGCAAAATGGCATTTTTGTCGCCAGTGAGTTCGATTATGCGTTTCTCGACGATTCGGATTCGTTCTGGAGAATCGTCTGCTTGAAAGCCGTGATCACGAATTTGGCTTAAAATATCGTAGAGCTCCTCGACGGGGAGCTCACGAATTTTTTTTTCGTAATCTTTGAGATATTCTTCAGAAAACGCCATGTGCAGAATATACAAAAGAAATGGCGGGCCGAAACTTTTAACAAAAGAAATCTTTCCAGATTTGATTGCCGAGTTCGTTTAGGCGAATCTGGACTTTTTCGATCTGCTCGTGGAGCCCGTGATCGATGATTTCTTCGATGGTCGTGAATGAAATGTCAGAACGCAGCTTTCCCAAAAGACGGATGGATTCTACGTTGCTCTTAACGGGGAATGCGATGTTTTTCAGGCATTGTTCAGCTTTTTCGAGGCAATAACGCAAGGAACGCGGAAAATCTTCCGAAAGCAACAGGAATTCGGCCACGTTGTGGGGTGTCACGTTGGAGTTGCGACGGTGGAACATCTCGTAAGCGCCGACGCTCTTGAGGACGGCATTCCACTGTACGGTATCAAGCGCCATACCGACCATGCTCACGTCCGGAAGTAAGATGTAGTACTTGACGTCCAGAATGCGCGAAGTCTGGTCGGCTCGCTCGAGCAAAGTCCCGAGGTGCGTGAAGTTCCAGGCAACGTCATGGCTCATCGTGCCCTGGATGATGCCTGCCGTGAGCTGGCTGAACTCCTTTACGCTGCTGTAGAACGCGTGCGGTGCGGCCAGGGCCTGCTTGGGCATTTCTGCATCGCTCAACTTCAGGTAGAACTGATTGATGGCGATCCACAGCTCCGAAGAAATCCTTTCGCGGACACAACGGGCGTTTTCACGGGCTGAAGCGACGCAAGAAATGATGCTGCTTGGATTCTCCTTGTCAAACGTCAGGAACATCAAGGCGTTCTCGAACGAGGCGTGTGCGTATTTCTTGAAGAAATCGTCCGCATTGCCAGCAATCTGGATGACCGGTTCCCAAGGGCGCACTTCGCCGGGCAAGTCCAGTTGGAGTTGGAGGTTCACGTCGATGCTTCGCGCTACGTTCTCGGCGCGTTCAATGTAACGGGCGAGCCAATAAATGGAATTTGCGACTCTACTTAACATAAATTACTTCCTACTTCTAACTTCCTGCTGTCTACTGTTGCTGTTGTTGCTGTTCCATCCATAGCTTGGCTTGGCCAAGTTCCGGCGCTTTTTCGTTTTCGGCAATCACCCAGGTGTCCTTGCAACCGCCGCCCTGCGAACTGTTCACCACGATGGATCCCTTGCGGAGTGCCACTCGTGTGAGTCCGCCGGGGAGAATGTAGGTCTCGCGCCCTTGCACAATGTAGGGGCGTAAATCCACGTGGCGTCCTTCGAAACCGCCGTTTACAATGCATGGCACGCGGCTGAGCGAAATCATGGGCTGCGCGATGTAGTTGCGCGGGTTTGCGATAATCTTGCTCTTGAACGCTTCGCACTCCTCCTTCGTCGATTTTGGCCCTACGAGCATGCCGTAGCCGCCGGATTCGCTGGCGGCCTTGACGACCATGTTCTGGATGTGGTCGAGTACGTGCTGCATGTGCTTCGGGTTTTCGCACACGAAGGTCGGTACGTTCGGGATGATGGCTTCTTGACCCAGGTAGTACTTGATGATCTGAGGCACGTAGGTGTAAATCGCCTTATCGTCGGCGACTCCGCAGCCGGGTGCGTTTGCAAGTGCAACGTTACCCGCCTTGTACGCTTCGATCAGTCCGGGCACGCCGAGGCAAGAATCCGGGCGGAACACCTTCGGATCCAGGAATTCGTCGTCGACACGGCGGTAGATGACGTGGACCTGCTTGAGTCCGCGCGTGGTGCGTGCGTAAACCTTCTTGTCCTGCACGACAAGGTCGTCTCCAGTGACCAAGTCCACGCCCATCTGCTGTGCGAGATAGGAATGTTCGTAGTATGCGGAATTGTAGATGCCGGGCGACAGCACGACCACCTTGGGCGATGCGATGGGTTCGGCCAGGTATTCAAGCGCCTTGCGGAGGCGGGTGCAGTATTCGTCTACCGGACGAATGGAACAGTTGGAGAATACCTGAGGGAATGTGCGCTTTAGAATCTGACGGTTCTGCAGCACGTACGAAACGCCACTCGGGCAACGCATGTTGTCTTCAAGCACATAGAACGTGCCGTCGGTATCGCGTACGAGGTCGGTACCGGTAATGTGCGCCCAGATTCCCTTGGGCGGTACAAAGCCTTCCATCTGCGCCCTGTAAGCGGTACAGGTGTTGATGAGGCTTTCGGGAACCACCTTGTCACGCAGAATCTTGCGGTCGTTATAGATGTCCGTCAAAAAGCAGTTCAAGGCATCGGTGCGCTGCTTGAGGCCCGCTTCGAGGTGCTTCCAGTCGGAGGCGCTTACAATGCGGGGGATGACGTCGAAGGGGATGATCTTGTCCTTGCCTTCCTTGTTGCCGTAAACAGCAAATGTGATGCCGTTATCGTAAAAAGCGGATTCCGCGATTATTTGGCGGCGTTGCAGTTCTCCTTCGGGAAGCTCATTGATTTTCGTAAACAACGGTTCTGCAGCCGGACGGGGAGTCCCGTCAGGTAAGCAAAGCTCGTCGTAAAAGCCTTCGGTATCGTAGTTTCCAAATTGCATATTCTGTTTCCTTATGCTTTTAAGTTAAACGTTCTCTTACTGTCACTCCCAGCTGTCACCCCGGATTTATTCCGGGGCCACCTTACACATCACTGTTCCTTCACGTCCACATTCACGGACACTTTCAAGGTGTGTTCACCACCGCCGGTAATGACGCCCTTCAGCGGACTCACGTCGCCAAAGTCCCTGCCCCAGGCGAGAATGATGTGTTCATCTCCGCCGAGTACATTGTTGGTCGGGTCGAGTTCCACCCATCCGTGGCCGGGCACGTAGGTACTTACCCAGGCGTGCGTCGCATCGGCACCGACAAGCTTGGGCAGCCCTTCGCACGGGTGCGTGTGCAAGTATCCGCTCACGTAACGGCAGGGAAGGTGCAGCGACCGCATACAACCGATCATCAAGTGCGCAAAATCCTGACAGACACCTTTTCGACCGCGTAAAATTTCTTGTGGCTGCGCTCCGATTCTCGTTGCGCCTGGCGTGTACCTGCAATCCGTATAAATGCGAGTCATCAGTTCGTAAGCGGCGTCGAAAATCGGGCGGTTCGGCTCAAAACTTTCGAGAGCGTAATTACGGACGGATTCCTCGAATTTTGCAAACGGGGAGGCGTACGCATACATGGCGGCGTCAAGCGTTTCGGTGCTTGTCGGGCGTTCCAGGAGCTTTGCCACCTGTTCCCAGGGCATCGTGTCGCTGGGGTTGGGCGGTTCTTCGGCCTGCACATCCACAATCCCTGTCGTCTTGAATCTAAAGTGCTTGTGTTCCTGCTCGATGCTGAATGCCAAAACCTTGTTCCCGTAAATGTCGAGCCGTTCTTGCCGTATCGTCGGATTCGGATCCACTTCGATGCTGTGGCTAAGCCAGTTCTGTCGGCTGACGCTTCGCGGGAGCATATGCGCCAGGTGGTTGCTGTAAAGAACGGGCAAACTGTAATCGTAAACCGTTTCGTGATCGATTTGGTATATAGGCACCTTAAACCTCCGACATATTTGTGGTTGTGGCGTGGATGACGCCAGCGCGCGGGGCGTGGCTTAAGTAGAGCCTAGTGACGATTTCGGCAATCCGTTCGATAGAGCTAATCAGTTCATCAAGTAGTCTTATGAGGTTCTCCCTATTGTTGTTCTTTGCTTCTGCAAGCTGTTCAATGTTTGCGAGGCGGAGTTCCGCAAGCACACGCATCAGTTCACGATCCAGCGGCGAGAATGTAGCTTCGCTCTGGTTGTTGCCGGGCAAGTGCTTCGAGGCTTCGCGCAGTTTCGCCACCTGGTAGGCAACGCTTCGCGGGTTCGATTCGTCGGACAGCAGCAAGTCGATGACAGGCACAATCTGCAAGCGTCCGCCGTAGCGGCGGTGGTATGTCATGAGCCCGTCGCCGATTTCAAGAACAGCTTGTAGCAAGCGCAAGTTCGTCATCTCGTCATCAGGGACTGTCGTGAGCAAGTCCTTGATCAGCAGCAAGGTGCGGATGGCGCTTTCAATCTCGCGACCCAGTTCCAAAAAGCGCCATTCGTGGCCGCGCGTCATCGAGTCCGCTGCAAGCCCGGCCACTGCGGCACTGTCCGAAAGAACCGCCTTCAAGTACGGCAACAGTGCCGCCGCACCTGGCCCCGCCGGCATCTCGGCAATGCCAAAGCCGTTCAGGTAAAGCCAGAGGTCTTCCGAAATGCGGTCGCGCAACTGCATCCCGAGATCTCGAATCTCCGTCAGCACACATTGCATGCCGTCCTTGTTGTCCTTGCGCAAGATAAAGTAACGGAGCGCGTTTTCCGGGTCTAACGCCAATCGCGACTGCGATTCGTCCGAAAATCCCGCCTTCAGAATCCACGGGAGTTCCGGCATGTCTATCCACGATTCGTCCGAGAGCCTGACGGCAATGCCTCTTGCGATGCGTGCCATCATGTTCGAGGCCGAAAGGTCTCGCCCCAGCCTGAACAAGTTCTCGGCCGCTCGGCTTGGCAAGTTTCCGCTCGCCCTCGACGGCGTAATCGTCTGGCTCGCCGGAGCCAAAAGCGAAAAGTTCGCGACAGGCTTTTCCGAAAGCACCCAAATGTCCTTTTCGCCAAGTCCATCGTTCAAAATCCCAAGGCCGCCGGGCATAACCGTCGTTTCGGTGATTGCTGGATTTGCATCCGCCGAGTTCGCGCTTCCAAAGTTGGCGTTCATCGTGTTGACTGCGAAGAACCTCATCCGTGCAATGGCTTGCGTGAATTCCGGCTTGTCCGCTTTTTTGCTTTCGCTGTGCGTCGTATGCACCGGGTTTGCGTTCGGCGAAGGTTCACGGTAGGTGTAAACGGTCGCAACGTCGATCGCCTTTTCGGCCACCCATTGTTCTGGCGTTTCTTCGATGGACTGCAATAGGGCTAGCTGTGCCGTCGTGGTCATCGAGGCGTAAGTCTTGGGTTCTGTTTCTTTTAAGCTTTCGGCATCCCTGAAAGCCTTCTTGAAAATCCATTTTTCAGGTTCAGCCAAGACGATTTTTGCGTCGTCCGCATTCCCGAGCCAAAGCGTTTCCACGTTGCGCAACAGCAGCTCTTCGCCAAGGAGTTCCTTGCAGATCTCTGGCAAGAACGGCTTGAACATCGGCGATTCTAGAACGCCGGTTCCCAAGAAGTTTGCTATCGCGACGTTGCCTGCACGGACTGTGCTGATCAAGCCGACGGCACCCTCGCCGCTATCGATACGCAATTCCAGCGGGTCGCACATGCCGTCCTCGACCCTTCGGAAAATCGTCCCGATCTTTTTGAGGCCCATCAGTGTCTTCATATACACCTGCATATTTCGAATGGCAAGGTCGTCGTTCTCGACAAGCGGAATGCCCAGGTAGCGGGCTATCACGGCGTCTTCGGCGCGGCGCGGGTTTTCGGGGCCCGATGCCAAAAGCACTACTTTTTCTGGTTCTCCTTGTGTGTGAATTTCCTTGTGCATATCATCAAGTCCGTCCATCAATTTTTTGAAAAAGACGGCCAGACGTTCCGTGCGCATGCTGCGGAATAGTTCCGGGAATGCCCGGCTTACGCCAATGCGGTTTTCGAGCGCACGTCCCAAGCCTTCAGGCACTTGCAAATGGTCGGCGACAGCTACGAACGATCCGTCCTTGAGGCGCACTACGTCCGTGGATGCCAAATTCACGAACAAACCTCCGGTAGGCCGCACTTTCCAGACAACCTGTAAAAAGTCTGGATTCGCAAACAAAAGTGCCGCGGGCAACTTGCCTTCTTTCCAAAGACGATGCTCACCATAAATGTCGCAAGCCAAGGCGTTGTAAAGCCTGGCCCTTTGGGCGACCCCAGCCTCGAGGGTCTTCCATTCTTCGGTCGAAATCACTAGCGGGAGGGGATCGGTTCTCTTTTGGCCAAAACTCATGCTCGACGAAAGGTCGTTCTCGTCAAGGACGTTATGCAAACGCCTACAGCGGTGTTCAAATTCCACTTTCGGCATGGCCGAAATGGATTTGATAAAAAAATCTTCAGTAACTACACATTCCATGCCCAATAAATCGCAAAAAATGTGCCAGTGTATTTGTACGTATTTTTGAGCCGTTTTTATTACAGTATGTGTAATTGTTACAGATTTTTGTTGTAATTATATAGGTTAATCTATGGCTGAACTAGCCTTTTTTCGGAGTCAGAATCAAAAAAATCGGTAAATGGTGGGATTTTTTACATAGATTGATTAAGTTGGCACGATTATCGCTTAACTAGAGCAAAAACAATTCAAACCCATTCATTATGACCACAGCTGAAGTTTTGATCAAGTCCCTAGAAAGTGAGGGCGTCAAGTACATTTTTGGAATCCCCGGTGAAGAAACCCTCGAATTGATGGAGGCTATCCGCAAATCGTCCATCAAGTTCATTACGGTTCGTCATGAGCAGGGCGCCGCGTTTATGGCCGATGTCTATGGCCGTTTGACAGGGAAGGCGGGTGTCTGCCTTTCGACTCTTGGACCTGGGGCCACGAATCTTGTCACGGGTGTTGCCGATGCGAACTCCGATGGAGCTCCGTTGATTGCCATTACGGGCCAGGTGGGTACAGAACGTATGCACTTGACGAGCCATCAGTATTTGGACTTGGTGAATATGTTTACGCCGATCACCAAGCGCAGTAAGCAGGTCGTTCGCCCGGATACGGTGAACGAAATTGTGCGCATTGCGTTCAAGTACGCCGAAATGGAAAAGCCCGGTGCGTGCCATATTGACCTGCCTTGCAACATTGCCGCAATGGAAGTCGAAGGCGAAGTGGCGCAGATTCCGCTAAAGCATCACCGCGAAAATACGGTGTATGCCAGCACCGATGCTATCCTTGCTGCTGGAAGCGTGTTTGCGACTGCCAAGCGTCCTGTGGTTCTCGTGGGGCACTCTGCGGTGCGTAACCATGCGTCCGAGGCGTTGACCGCTTTTGCGACCGCGTCTAAGATTCCTGTGGTCTGCACGATGATGGCAAAGGGCGTCGTCTCTTGCTACAACAAGTATTTCATGGGATGTATCGGTATGCCGCAAAGGGATTTCCCGAACATCATCATGGAACAGGCCGATCTTGTCATTGCTGTGGGCTATGACGTTGTGGAATATGCCCCTGCCAAGTGGAATCCGAATGGCGACAAGAAGATTATTCACATCGATGAAACTCCGAACCATGTGAACAAGTTCTATCAGCCCGAAGAAGAAATCATTGGCGACATTTCCGCATCCTTGGATGCCCTCGCCAGCGTCTGTCCGAATTCCTGGGAACCGGAATGGGCCTTGCAAATCCGCGAAATGATGATCGCCGACCATTCTCGTTACGATCACGATACGTCCTTCCCGCCGACGCCGCAGAAGGTGCTGCACGACATCCGCTTGGTGATGGACGAAGACGACATTTTGATTTCGGACGTGGGTGCGCACAAGATGTGGATCGCGCGTCAGTACAGCTGCTATCATCCGAACACTTGCATCATATCCAACGGTTTTGCCACGATGGGTATTGCAGTGCCTGGCGCGATTGCGGCTAAGCTCCTGAATCCAAAGAAGAAGGTCTTGGCCGTTACTGGTGACGGTGGCTTTATGATGAACAGCCAGGAACTTGAAACGGCCTACCGCGAGCATATCCCGTTCGTGACGCTGATTTTCACCGATGGGAGTTACGGCCTTATCAAGTGGAAACAGGAAGAACGTTATGGTGACAGTTTCTCGGTCAATTTTACGAACCCGGATTTCGTGAAGTACGCTGAATCGATGCATTTGAAGGGCTACCGCATCGAACGCACCGAGGATTTGATCAGTACGTTAAGGAACGCCTTCCGTCAGGATGTGCCCTGCATCATCGAATGTCCGGTGGACTATTCCGCGAATATGGCGCTCTCGGATTATCTGAAAAATTTGAAAATGTAGGAGAACGATATGGGATACATCAATAGCCTATTCACGGGGCAATCGGATTTGTTCGGTGTCGCCGTGTCAGAATCCTCGCATTACCTTTCTATCGACAGTATCTCGGGGCATCCCGCCGTTTACCGCCATCTGAAACCCTGCGGTAACGTCGATGAAAACAAAGAACAGAAAAAGAACTTATAGAAAGACTCCTCCTCCTTCCAACCCAAAGAACCGCCGGTATCGCTACCGACGGTTCTTTCTGAATCTTGAGTTTCGCGACTCTCGCGTAAGCTGTCATTCCGGCAGAAACTGTCATTCCCGCCACTGAGTGGGAATCTTCTTTTTCATATAAAAAAAATGGCGGGTCGAAACCCGCCATGACTTAAAGTCGTGAAAATGTCATTCCGGCCATTGTGCCGGAATCACCTTTTACTTTTTCTCGTTACCCTTAGGCATCTGCACGGAGATGTGGATGTCCTGCAACTGCTGGAGGTCCACTTCGCTCGGGCACTGGTCCATCGGGCTAGAAGCACTCGTGTTCTTCGGGAATGCGATGTAGTCACGGATAGATTCTTCACCTTCCATAGTAGCAACAACGCGGTCGAGACCGAAGGCGAGACCACCGTGCGGAGGAGCGCCGTACTTGAATGCATCGACGAAGAAGCCGAACTTGGTCTTCACCTGTTCTTCGGAGAGACCGAGCAAGCGGAACACCTTTTCCTGAACTTCCGGGTTGTGAATACGGATAGAACCACCGCCGATTTCCACACCGTTAAGAACAAGGTCATAAGCTTCAGCGTTGCAATCCTTGAGGTTGCCACCGAGCATCATGTCCAAATGTTCCGGAAGCGGGTTCGTGAACGGGTGGTGCATAGCCATGTAACGGCCTTCCGTGTCGCTGTATTCGAACATCGGGAATTCGGTAATCCACACAAATTCACGCTTCTTCGGATCGCGGAGACCCTTGATACGGGCAACTTCCAAGCGGAGCTGACCCATAGCCGTAGCAGCAATCTTTTCCGGACCGGCGATGAAGAACATCATGTCGCCGCACTTAGCGCCAACAGCGTCGCGGAGTTCGTTGAGCTGTTCGGTCGTAAAGAACTTGCCGACCTGAGTTTCCACTTCGTCATTTTCCTTGACGCGCATCCACACGAGGCCCTTGGAACCGTACTTGGCAACGTAAGCGGTGAGTTCATCGATCTGCTTACGAGTAAAGTCAACACAACCCTTAGCAGCGATACCGCGGATCTTGCCACCGGCGGCAACGCAGTTCTTGAACACGCCAAAGTTGGACTTTGCGCCGATTTCGGACACGTCGTGGATTTCGAGGTCGAAGCGGAGGTCCGGCTTGTCGGAACCGTACTTGAGCATAGCTTCTGCCCACTTCATACGGCGGATGTGGCGCGGCGGTTCGAAGTTCCAAACCTTGCCCAAAACTTCAGTCACGAACTTGTCGAACATTTCCATCACTTCGTCCTGGTTGACGAAGGACATTTCAACGTCGATCTGCGTGAATTCCGGCTGACGGTCAGCGCGGAGGTCTTCGTCGCGGAAGCACTTGGCGATCTGGAAGTAGCGGTCCATGCCAGCAATCATCAAGAGCTGCTTGTACTGCTGCGGAGACTGCGGGAGGGCATAGAACTTGCCCGGGTTCACGCGGGACGGCACGAGGTAGTCACGTGCGCCTTCCGGAGTGGACTTGCAAAGGCACGGAGTTTCAATGTTTTCAAAACCGTTAGCGTAGAAGAAATCGTACACGGCCTTGAGGAAGCGGCTCTTGAGGAGGAGCTTCTTCTGGATCCACGGACGGCGGAGGTCCAAATAGCGGTACTGCAAGCGGAGGTCGTCGTTTTCCTTGCATTCTTCGTTCGGGTCGTTAATGGCCAAGGGAGAAGTGAGGGCGGCGTTCAAAATTTCGAGCTTGTCAGCCTTGACTTCGATTTCACCTGTGGCGAGCTTTTCGTTCGTGTTGCCTTCTTCGCGGGCGTAGACCTTACCAGTCACGTAAATAACGTATTCGTTACGGAGCTGTTCGGCAGTCTTCAAAACATCGGCATTGTAATCCGGATTGAAAACGATCTGGGTCTTGCCATACTTGTCGCGGAGGTCAACGAAAATCACACCACCATGGTCACGGCGGCGATCCACCCAACCGGCGAGTGTTACGGTCTGGCCAACATCTTCCTTGCGAAGCTGGCCGCAGTTATGTGTACGTTTCATGGTTGTATCCTTGAAGATAATTTTTCGGCGAAAAATATAGCATTTTTTATAGGAATGGGGGAGGAATCCCCCTTGCTACAGCCTTGGTTTGTGCTGTCACCCCGGACTTGTTCTCTTTGACCACTTAGAACTTTAGTTCTTATGTGGTCATAATCCGCGAATGGGGACGGGGTCGCCTTTCCCAGTTGCATAATCGCGGGCTTCAGACGCCAGCCCGCAAAACCATGCAAGGCGAGTGACACTGCCATGCTTGCATGGCTATGGCCGAGCCGCAGGGGTTTCTGTAACGCCCGGCTTGATTGCTATACTAAAATTTAAAATGCGTACTTTCTTATAATAAAAAGTTTATACGAAGTGTAGCGTTTGCGGCTATGAAGTCACGTGTAAAATTTTCTTGCCCACCTTGCCAACTTTTCATAGATAAGGTACATTAAAAGCCGACGCATCTCACTATGCAAAGGTGAGGTGCGCTTTTTTTATGTCTGTAAATATTGACAAGTTGTCAAAAATTGAGTATCTTGTAAAAAGGTACATAGTTAAGATAGGTCATGATGCTCTAAAGAACCTCGATAAAATGCCAAGGCAGGAACAAGAGAAATTTTTCCGTTTGAAACTTGCTTTGGAAATGAGTGGTCCTGAACAGCCTTTATTTATGAATTATTCTAAGCTAGGTAAGGATTTGTATCATTGCCATCTGTCAAGAAAATGGGTGGCGTGTTGGAAAAATGAATCAGGAACTTTAACTATAGAGGTCTATTATGTTGGCAGTCGTGAAAGCGCCCCCTACGCACGGCACTAAGAAGCCGGTCTCTTTCAAGGTTGAAGGAGAACAGATTCCTGATTTTGTGCTAGGTTTGCTTGAGTATATGTTCCCGAAGTGCGTTAAGGTTTACGAGTCTCCTAAAAAATCCCTCCCTGACGAAGATTTCGTTTCGCTTGAGGATACGGAGTGGAATAAGAAAATGTCCGAGGAGATGACTTCGGGCAAGGCGATTCGTGCTGATCGTGGACTTCGTGGTTGGACTCAGAAAGTTCTTGCAGAAAAGCTTGGAGTTTCCATACAGAACCTTTCGGCGATGGAACATGAGCGTCGTCCGGTTTCCAAGAAAATGGCCTTAAAGCTATCAGAAATTTTTGGTGTTCCGCCTGAATCCTATTTCAAATTCTAGAAGTTCCTCTTTGCATCGTTTTTCCCATTTTTGTAAACCGTTTTCCATTTTTTGGTGCGGTTTTCCACCTTTTGTCGCTCCTTTTGGTCTTTTTATCCTCCATTTGTGTAAGTAAACATTATTTTCGCAAATTTTTGACGATTTTCTTGTCTTTTTCAAAATTTTACTTGTATATTCTTTTCTGTGTTTAATGAAAATGCCCTATTTGGGGTGTTTTTACTCAATTTTGGAGATGTAAATGGCAGAAGATTTGCAAGCCCTTATGGAACGCATCCAGAAGGATGCTGTTGAAAAGGCAGAACTCGAAGCAAACGCAATTATTTCTAAGGCAAAGGACAAGGCTGCCGCAATCGTAAAGGCCGCCGAAGACGAAGCCAAGGCTAAACTTGAACAGGCCGACAAGGACGCAGAAGCATTCACGGAACGCTGCGGACGCACCTTGGAACAGGCTGCACGTGATTTGCTCCTTTCCGTGGGCAAGAATCTTGAAAAGATGATTCTTGATCTTCTCAGCCTCCAGATCGAAAAATCTCTTGACGAATCGACCGTGAAGAACATGCTTCTCTCGATTGCAAAGAGCTACAGCTCCGATATCGAAGTCGATTTCTCCGAAGCTGACGCCAAGGCTCTTTCGAGCTTTGTCATGGGCGAATTTGCCAAGCAGCTCAAGGCCGGTGTTACGGTCGAAAGCGATAAGGGTGTCAAGTTCGGCTTCCGCATCAAGCTCGACGGTGGCAAGGTCAGCCACGAATTTACAGAACAGGCCATGGCGGAATCTCTTTCTGCCTTGCTCAGACCGCAACTTGCAAAGATTGTAAACAAGGCCGCCCAGGGCAAATAAGGCGGTCCAATGAGCAGTCCGGCATATTTGATGGCATCGCTTCCGATGCTAGAACTGGGCGACGTTCCGCCCCTTAGCATGGCCGAGTTCCGTGGCCGTTGCGAAGGTGTGCTGGATGCCCCAGAACTCGAAGCCCTCGACGCCCTTTTGGCTGGCGAAGAGAGCGATGATGAATTTGTTAGGGAATACCAATCCCGTGAAATCCAGATGAAGAATGTTTCCGGAAGGCTCCGCGCCCAGGCGTGGGGTCCTGAAGTGCGTTTTACGGAACGTTCGTTCTCGGGTTATGACGTCACTTTCGCAAAGATGATTCAGGACGCGTTTACGAAGTCGAATCCCATGGAAAAGGAACAGGATATCGACCGCGCCCGTTTCTGGCTTGTCGACAATCTCGCCGGAGTAGGCGAGGGAACAATCAAGCACGTCTATGCATACGCCATCAAGCTCAAGATTTGTGAGCGCTGGTCTCGCATAAACGAAATTGCGGGTGATAAAGCCGTCATCAATGTTATTAATGCTAACGACCCTGCGTATAAGCAGGAGTGATTGGAGGTCCATTTTCAATGGCTAGTATCGGAAAAATAACCGGCGTTAACGGAAACTTGATTCGTGTAAAGTTCGAAAACGCCGTTTCCCAGAACGAAGTGGCTTATGCAAAGCTGATTTCGAAGAACAAAGAAGGCAAGACAGAAATCATCCCCCTCAAGAGCGAAGTGATTCGTATCCGTGGTGATTACGCTGAACTCCAGGTGTTCGAAGATACGACGGGCCTCAAGGCTGGCGACGAAGTCGAATTTACCGGTGAACTTCTTTCTGTTGAACTTGGCCCCGGCCTCCTGACTCAAGTTTTTGACGGTCTTCAGAACCCGCTTCCGAAGCTTGCCGACGAATGCGGCTTCTTCTTGCAGCGTGGTAAGTACTTGAAGGCTCTTCCGCGTGATACCAAGTGGGCTTTCACTCCGGTCGCCAAGAAGGGCGATGTCGTTGTCGCTGGCGATACCATCGGTACGGTTCCCGAAGGCGTGTTTACGCACCGCATCATGGTGCCGTTCAAGCTTCTCGGCAAGTGGACTGTCGATTATGTTACTACGGCAGGCGATCGCGTTGTCGAAGATGTCGTTGCCAAGCTCAAGAACGATAAGGGCGAAAGCTATGACGTGACGATGGTGCAGACCTGGCCGGTCAAGATGCCGATCAAGGCTTACGAAGAACGCCTCCGTCCGTCCAAGCCGCTTACGATGCAGCAGCGCATCATCGATACGTTCTTCCCTGTGATGCAGGGCGGTACGTTCTGTACGCCGGGCCCGTTCGGTGCAGGCAAGACCGTGCTTCAGCAGCTCATGAGCCGTTATGCCGACGTGGATATCGTGATTTTGGCCGCTTGCGGTGAACGTGCTGGTGAAGTGGTGGAAACCCTTCGTGAATTCCCGGAATTGATTGACCCGCGTACGGGCAAGTCCTTGATGGAACGTACGCTTATCATTTGTAACACGTCTTCGATGCCGGTGGCTGCTCGTGAAGCTTCCGTTTATACCGGCGTGACGCTCGCTGAATACTATCGTCAGATGGGCCTCAACGTGCTCCTCCTCGCTGACTCCACTTCCCGTTGGGCACAGGCTCTCCGTGAAATGAGCGGCCGTTTGGAAGAAATTCCGGGCGAAGAAGCATTCCCGGCTTACCTCGAATCCGTGATCGCTTCGTTCTACGAACGCGGTGGCGTTGTCCGCCTCAAGGACGGTTCGACAGGCTCCGTGACGATTTGCGGTTCCGTTTCTCCGGCAGGTGGTAACTTCGAAGAACCGGTGACCCAGGCTACCCTTAAGGTGGTGGGCGCATTCCTCGGCCTTTCTCGTGAACGTTCCGACCAGCGCCGCTTCCCGGCAATTCATCCGCTTGATTCCTGGTCCAAGTACGAAGGTATCATCGATTCTAAGAAGGTGGCCGAAGCCCGCTACATCCTCGCATCGGGTGTCGATGTGAACAACATGATGAAGGTGGTTGGCGAAGAAGGTACTTCGATCGAAGACTTTATCGTTTACCTCAAGTCCGAATATCTGGATGCCGTTTATCTGCAGCAGGACGCCTACAACGAAATCGACGCCGCTTGCTCCGCTGAACGTCAAAAGTACGTGTTCGACAAGATTTATACCATCCTTACGACTCAGATGACCTTTGCCGAAAAGGATGTCGCCCGTACGTTCTTCCTCAAGCTCACGCAGGCTACCAAGGACTGGAACCGCGTGCCGTTTGACTCTCAGGAATTTAAGGACCTTGAGTCCAGTATCTTTGCTTCCGTGAAGGAGGTTTCTGCTAATGCATAATGTTGCTTACCATCGTATTGAACGCATTGCCGGTTCTGTGATTACTTTGAGAGCCGAAGGCGTTGCAAACCAGGAACTGGCTCAGGTGACGAGCTCTTTCGGTACTTCTCTTGCCCGTGTGATCCGCATTGACGGTGACCTCGTGGACTTGCAGGTCTTTGCAGGTGCTCGTGGTATTTCTACGGACTCCGAAGTGCGATTCCTCGGTGAACCGATGAAGGTCCCGTACAGCGATGCTTTGCTTGGCCGCGTGTTTAACGGTGCTGGCAAGCCTCGTGACAATGGCCCGGAAGTCGATGGCGAACGCATCACGATTGGCGGCCCGTCTGTGAACCCTGCTAAGCGTATCATCCCGAAGACGATGGTGCGTACGGGTATTCCGATGATTGACGTGTTCAACACGCTCGTCGTTTCGCAGAAGCTCCCGATTTTCTCTATCGCTGGTGAACCGTATAACGAACTTTTGGCTCGTATCGCTTTGCAGGCAGAAGTCGACGTGATTATCCTTGGCGGCATGGGCCTCAAGCACGATGACTACCTTTACCTCAAGGATTACCTCGAAAAGAACGGTGCCCTTTCCCGTACGGTGATGTTCATGCATACCGCATCTGACCCGATCGTGGAATGCTTGCTC
The DNA here is from genome assembly GCA_902779055.1 of Fibrobacter succinogenes. Classification (GTDB taxonomy): domain Bacteria; phylum Fibrobacterota; class Fibrobacteria; order Fibrobacterales; family Fibrobacteraceae; genus Fibrobacter; species Fibrobacter succinogenes_K. The sequence goes on from CACZAD010000001.1 coordinate 83,334, forward strand.
GTTCCGGATGCATCTTTGGCTGTTGCCGAAAAGTTTGCTACCGAAGGCAAGAACGTGCTCGTGCTCCTCACGGACATGACGAACTTTGCCGACGCCATGAAGGAAATCGCTATTACGATGGAACAGATTCCGTCGAACCGTGGTTATCCTGGTGACCTTTACTCTCAGCTCGCCAGCCGCTACGAAAAGGCTGTGGACTTCAGCGATGCTGGTTCTATCACGATTTTGGCCGTGACCACCATGCCGGGCGACGACGTGACGCACCCGGTTCCGGACAACACGGGTTACATTACCGAAGGTCAGTTCTACTTGCGCAAGGGCCGTATCGAACCGTTCGGTTCTTTGAGCCGCCTTAAGCAGCAGGTGAACGGCAAGACCCGTAGCGACCACCGTACCATCATGAACACCATGATTCAGCTGTACGCAAGCTACAAGGAAACCTTGGAAAAGCAGTCTATGGGCTTCAACATGAGCAACTGGGACCAGAAGCTCTTGAAGTATGGTATCCGCTTCGAAAAGGAAATGATGGACCTCTCTGTGAACATTCCTCTTGAAAAGGCTTTGGACCTTGGCTGGGAAATTCTCGCCGACTGCTTCACTCCTGAAGAAACCGGTATCCCCACCAAGATGATCAACCAGTACTGGCCGAAGAAGTGGTAGTATGGCTAAGGTCAAGTTAACAAAAAACGCCCTCAAGGCGGAACGTGACGCATTGAAGCGCTATCAGCGCTATCTGCCGACGTTGCTTCTGAAAAAGCAGCAGCTGCAGATGGAAATGCGTACGCTCCAGGAGAAGGTGATGGCGAAGCGCGACGAGGAGGACAAGCTCCGTAAGAGCATGGCCTCTTGGATTCCGCTTTTTGCCGAACCGATTGAGTGGAAAAAGTATCTCTCTGTAAAGAGTGTCGAACAGGGCGAAGGCAACATTGCGGGTGTCCGTATTCCGACGTTTAGCGGCGTCGAATTCAATGTGAACATTCCGGACTTCTTTACGACTCCGGTATGGCTCGACGACGGTATCCGCAGTTTGCAGGGCCTTATCTCGTTGCGCTTGGAACGCCGCGTGCTCGAAAGACAGTACGAGCTTTTGTCTCAGGAACTGCGCACTACGAGCCAGCGCGTGAACCTGTTCGAAAAGGTTAAGATTCCCGAATCTAAGGATAACATCCGCAAAATCAATATCTTCTTGGGTGACCAGCAGACAAGTGGCGTGGCCCGTAGTAAGCTTGCCAAGGGCAAGGCTACGGCTAAGGCTCTTGCGCTCGATGCCCAGAGTAAGGAGGTTGCCGCATGATTACTCCTATGAAGAAGGTAACCATTCTTACGCTTGCAAGCCACAAGGAAGAAACCTTGAAGGCTCTCCGTGAAATGGAAATTATCCATTTGACGCCGTTGCAGGCTGCCGTTGGCGCATCCGTCAATGGTGCTAAGGGTGCCGTTGCCCGTGTGCAGAAGGCTATGGAAGTTGTCCCGGACAAGCTCCGCAAGGGTGTTACCCCTGCCGAAAAGGTTGAAAATCCGGTGACGCTCGTCGAAGAAATCCAGACGCTTCTGACGGACAAGAAGAATGCCGAAGTCAAGCTGGATCAGGCTCAGGAAGAGCTTGATAAGCTCGGCGCGTTTGGCAACCTCGACCCGAGAACGGTCAAGGAACTTGCCGATAAGGGCATTTTTGTGCGCCTTTATCTTGTCGATACTTCGAAGGACGCCTTTGATGTCGAAGACAAGAGTGCCTACAAGCATGTGTTTAAAAAGGACGAAAATGGTGCCTATGTGGCTGTCATCAACAAGGGCGAAGCCCCTGCCAAGGTGACGGGCGCATTTACTGAAATCACGATGCCTCGCAAGTCTCTCGAAGAATATCGACTGATTGCCGAGGAATCGAAGACGACGATTACTGTTGTCGAGGAACGCTTTGCTCAGCTAGCTTCTGTGAAGGACGAACTGGAAACGCGACTCCTCGAAGTGACGGACCGTTACAACCTCGTCGAAGCTTCTGCTAGCATGCTCCAGAACAAGGAAATTGCAGCACTCCAGGGATTCTGCCCCGAACCTCGCATTGCCGAAATCAATGCGGCCGCCAAGGCTAACGGCTGGGGGATCCGCGTCGAAGATCCGTCCGAAGAGGACAACATCCCGACGCTCCTTGGGTACAACAAGCTTTCGCGCCCGATGAAGTGCCTGTACGACATTATCGGTATTTCGCCGGGTTACAACGAAGTTGACGTGAGCTCCGTGTTCCTCTGCTTCTTTAGCATCTTCTTTGCAATGATCGTGGGCGACACGGCTTATGGCCTGTTGTTCCTGTGCCTTGCCCTCTTTGCAAGATCCAAGATGCCCAAAGCAAGTAGCGCCGGATTCCACTTTGTCTACTTGATGAGTGCAGCGACTATCGTGTGGGGCGTCATCAACGCAAGCTTCCTCGGGCTTACCCCGGAACTTGCTGGATGGAGCTACTACCTCGATATTGCGAACTACAACTTTATCCCGGAAGGTGTCCGTAATGTGCTCTACTGGATTCGCAGCAGCGCTCCGACGGATCCGACCCGCTTCGAAGCTTACAAGCAGTTCTGCGAGACGTTCACGTTCTTGCCGGCTAGCTTTGTGCCGAAGGCGGTTGGTGCTTCCCAGATGCAGCACATCCAGTTGTTCTGCTTCTGCATCGCCGTGGTTCACTTGAGCATTGCTCATGCATGGAACATTGTCGTGCGTTTCAAGCGCAAGTCCTCGACCTTCATGGCTCAGGTGGGCTGGCTCATTGGCGCTTGGGTGATGTTCTTCCTTGCATGCAACATGGTGCTTGGAATCGACATGCCGAAGTTCGTCATCCCGATGTTCATCGTGGAAGTCGTGCTTCTCGTGCTCTTTACGGTGCCGCCTAGCCGCCTCAAGCAGGACTTCATCAGCATCCCGATGCTCGTGCTCGATATTGTGAACAGCTTTACCGACGTTATCAGCTATATCCGTCTCTTTGCAGTGGGTATGTCTGGTGCAGCAATCGCCGAAGCGTTCAATGGTATGCTATCGCCGCTCTTCGGCTCTGCCGTGGGCATTGCAGGTGCTGCCATCATATTGCTGTTCGTACATGGCTTGAACATTGCGCTCGCCGTGATGGGTGTCGCTGTGCATGCCGTACGTCTTAACACACTCGAATTTTCAAATGGACTTGGCCTTGAATGGAGCGGATTCGCGTTCAGCCCCTTCGCCAAGCAAAAAAATTAAACCAAGGGATAAATCCCGCTACTTAATGAGGATAATATAATGGAACCGAATACAATGGTGACTCTCGCTAAAATGGGTGCTGCAGCTGCGCTTGGCATTGCGGCTATGGGCTCTGCCCTTGGTTGCGGAACGGCTGGTATGTCTGCTATCACGATGTGGAAGAAGGCTTATGCCCAGGGCAAGTCTGCTCTCTTTACGCTCCTCGTGTTCGTCGGTGCCCCGATTTCCCAGACGATTTACGGCATGCTTTTGATGAACTTCATCTTGAGCAAGGCTGCTGAACAGGGCTTTACCAACTGGGGCGGCTGCCTCGGTGCTGGTATCTTTGGTGGTCTCGGCATGATGGCTTCTGCCTGGTATCAGGGCAAGTCTTCTGCAGTGGCTTGCGATGCTCTCGGTGAAACCGGCAAGGGCATGGTGAACTACCTCATGGTGCTCGGTATCGTCGAAACCGTCGCTTTGTTCGTGCTTGTGTTCTCCATGATGGTGCTTTAATCGAAAGAGGTTGCACTTATGGATAATGCACAGCTTTTAACGCTCGCAAAACTCGGTGCGGTGGCGGCCTTGGGCCTTGCCGCGGTGGGTTCTGCGCTGGGCTGCGGGTCTGCCGGTATGGCGGCCATTGGAGCCTGGAAAAAGGCGTATCTCAAAGGAAAGAACGCTCTGTTCACATTGCTCATCTTTGTGGGCGCTCCGATTGCACAGACAATTTACGGCATGCTCCTGATGATGTACATCTTGAACAAGTCTCAGGCTAATCCGGGTAACTGGGCTGCTTACCTTGGCGTAGGCATTTTCGGTGGCCTTGGCATGCTTGCTTCTGCATGGTACGTGGGTAAGTCCGCTGCTGACGCTTGCAACGCTCTTGGCGAAACGGGCAAGGGTCTCGTGAACTACCTCATGGTGCTCGGTGTCGGCGAAACGGTCGCGCTGTTCGTCATGGTGTTCTCGATGATGCTCGTGTCGTAGCGGAGCTACGACAGTAGGCTGTAGGAAGTAGACAGTAGGCAGGATTGTCGTTGCAAACGGTGCAAGCGCCTGTCCTGTCATACTCTGCGATACGGTGTCACCCCGGACTTGTTTCGGGGTCACCTTTTTTTGTATTGTCACCCCGGACTTGTTTCGGGGTCGCCTTTTTTTTCTAGATTGTGTTTATAAAAAAATGAAGCATTTTCTCGCCATCCTTTTGCTTGCGTCTGTTGCATTTGCCGAACCGTTTTCGCATGACGGTGTGTTTGCAAATGCTGCGGCTGGGCTTGGGTACGCTTCGTTCGAAAATGCGGATGGTTGGGAATCCTTGACGGCCGATGGCTTTGGCGTTAAACTCAACGGCAAATTCGGCTATTTTGCAGTCCGGAATCTTGCATTGCACGGCAACTTGGGGTATGTGATGTACTCCAATTTCCGTGAAGCCCAGTTGGGCGTTTCTACCCAAGTCGACCACGACTTTTACGTGGTGAGTTCTGTTTATTTGGGGGCCGGCATTACTTACTATATTCCTGAATTCTACAATACGTTTGTGGGCGGATCGCTTGGATTTACGGGGTATAGGCTCAATTCCCGCAAGTTGTACGGAAACACGGGCCTCAAGGCGTTCAGCTTTAATTTCGATGCGGGCAAGGAATGGTGGGTCAGCGAAAACGTCGCTTTGGGCGTTTCTCTTGCGTTTGATTCCGGTGAATACTGGTCCGATGACGATGGTGTTTTCCGTTCATCGTCCATTATGCTGATGCTCTCTGTTTCGCTTCATTAAGCTTTTTGCGCCGAATCTGTTTCGGGCTCTTTTATTTCGAACGAAACCATCGTGATGTCGTCGAACTGCGGGGCTTTTCCGGTAAATTCCTTCACGGCCATACGAACCTTTCTGCAACGTGCGTGGACGGAATCGTTCTTTGATTCGTTCAGCACTTTCAACAAGCGATCCATTCCGAATTCTTCGTTCTTTTCGTTAATCGCTTCGGGAATGCCGTCGGTGTACGTGAAAATGGAATCGCCCGGTTTAAGGTCGACTTCGAATTCCTTGAACTTGTAGCCTTCCATTCCGGCAAGTACGAATCCGCTCTTGATATCGACGACCTTGAAGTCTCCGCCCTTGTGCCTGATGATCGGCTTTTCGTGCCCTGCGTTGGCGTAAACGAGGTGCCCTGTCTTGATATTCAGCACGCCACAAAGGCAGGTGACGAACATATCGTGGATGTTGTGTTCGGCAAGCTCGTCGTTCGCCCGGTTCAGCGCTTCGGCAGGGGAGAGTCCGTGCTGGAGGTTGTGCTTTAAGACGATTTTCGAGACCATCATGAAGAGGGCTGCCGGGACTCCCTTCCCGGAAACGTCCGCAATGAGGAGCGCGATGTGGTCATCGTCAATGAAAAAGTTGTCGTAGAAGTCGCCGCCGACTTCGAGGGCGGGGTGCATCATCGCATAGTTGTCCAGGCCTTCGACTTTGAGAGGATTCGAGAGCGATGCGCGCTGGATTGTCGTTGCAATGGAAAGTTCGGTGTGGACCTTCTGTTCCTTGGCAGTCGCTTCCGTCAGGTTCTTCACGTAGTCGTCGAGTTCCGTGGCCATTTCCTGGTAAGAACGCGCGAGCTTTCCGATTTCAGACGTGAAGTAAACGTACTTTTGGCACTTCTGCAAAATATTGTGGATCTTTATATAAACGTCGGTGTTCTGCCCGATGGTCTTTGCAATCTGGCTCATGTTCTCGATGGGCTTTGTGACGGTTCTTTCCATATAGTAGAGGAATCCTAGCGAAACCCAGATGCCGATGTTCAAAAGCCCGCCGATAAGGAAATAGACGTAACTCCAGAGGTAAAGGTTGCTTTCGCCGTACTTGATGGCGATGCTCGGATAACTGGCCGTTCCGATGGCAATCGAGATGACGATACTAGAAACGAGGAAGAATAGAATGAATTTTTCGTTGAGCGAAAAGGAAAAAATGAAATTGATTTTCTTTTTGGCCAGCTTGCGCTGCTTGCGTTGGTAAAGGAGCGATGCGCAGATGAGGTAAGGAATCCCGATCACCACCATTGTGATGAACTGGTTAAAGAATATGTTGGCCGACAGCATCGAAAAATAACTCTCGTTGAACTGGAGCTTGATGACGCTTACGACCATGAATGCTGTAGCCGCGGAGTCCAGAATGACAATGATCATGTACTGGACAATCTTGTAAATCTTGTCGAGCTTGTATTTGTTCTTGTCTTTTTTGCGTAGTTTGTTCCAAATGACCGCCGGCACGTATCCGTAAATAATCTGGACAAAAAATCCCGGAATAAAGATGATCGGTTCGTAGCCGGACATAATGTCGGCGATGAGGTTGGCTACGGCACAGCCAAAGACTCCCCAGAAACCAAAAGAAATACCGAACAACAAGGGGAGGGCGGCTACGATACGGACTTCAGTCGTGTCGGAAATCTTGAACAGCTCTCGACAGGGAACTTCAAAAACAAAGAAAATAAGCCCGCACAAGAACGCAATGAGTGCGTATTTATAAATATTTTTCATAGAACTCCTTCTTCGATTTTAATATAATCTTTTTTTTATTCTTTTTTCTAATTTTAAAACATGGTTACTCTAGCTCTATCTCATTTTGAAAAAAGTTTTCCGGCGAATCTTCGTGGAAAACGTCTTGGTGCGGTTCTCCACCCGGCTTCTGTCTGTGCCGACCTCCATTATACGCTTGACCTTTTGAAGGAATATGACGGCAAGCTCTTCAAGCTTTCGGCTTTGTTTGGCCCGCAGCACGGCATCAAGGGACATACACAAGACAACATGATTGAATGGGAAGGCTACGAGGATCCGGAGCTGCATATTCCGGTTTATAGCCTTTATGGTGAACATCGCGAACCGACGGCAGAAATGCTTTCGCACGTGGATGCGTTGTTGGTCGACTTGCAGGATGTCGGCGCTCGCTATTACACGTTCATCTGGACGCTTTTCCTCTGCATGAAGGCTTGTGAGAAGGTTGGAATCCCGGTAGTTGTTGTGGATCGTCCGAATCCGATCAACTGCGTGGACGAAGAAGGTCCGGTGCTTGACCTCAATTACACGAGCTTTGTTGGCTTACACAGCATCCGTACCCGCCATGCAAAGACGATTGGCGAACTTGCCGAACAGTTCAAGGCCGAACGTTTTCCGAAGTGCGAACTTTACGTGATGCACATGGACGGTTATGATAAAAAGATGTGGTTCGACGAAACGGGACTCCCGTGGATTTTGCCGAGCCCGAATATGCCCACTCTCGATACCGCAATTGTTTATCCGGGAATGTGCTTGTTTGAAGCGACCAACGTGAGCGAAGGTCGTGGCACGACGCGTCCGTTTGAAATTTTTGGTGCGCCCTTTATCGATGCCGTGAAGCTTTGCAAGTACATGAACGGACTCAAGCTCCCGGGCGTGTATTTCCGCGAAAACTACTTCCAGCCGACGTTCCACAAGGGCGCTGGGCAGATTTGTGGCGGTGCGCAAATTCACGTGACCGACCGCAACTCGTTCCGCAGTTTTGAGATGGCGGTGAAGCTGTTGCAGTATATCTTCAACGAATACCCGAAGGACTTTGCGTGGAAGCTGCCTCCGTACGAGTACGAGTTCCACAAGCTGCCGATTGATATTTTGCTTGGTAACGGAACGTTCCGCAAGGAATTTATCGAGTCGAGTATTTAATGAAACTTAGACTTTCGACAGAAACTTTGAACCGCCTTAAGCGCTTCCGCAAGAACAAGCGCGCCTTTTGGTCGCTTGTGATTCTGGTGGTAGCTTACTTGCTTTCGCTCACGAGCCCGTGGACGGTAAATGATGAACCGTTCTATTTGCGTTACAACGGCAAAAGCTATTTCCCGGCGTTTGCGCGTTACAGCGAAGCGGACTTTGGTGGCGAATACAAGACGGAACAGGATTACGCAAAGCTCTTTGCTGATGTCGCCGAGTGCAAGCAGGACGAAGAAGACGGATTTCCGCGTGCCGGTGGCTGCCCCGAGATGTGGACGCTCATGCCGCCAGTGCCGCACGATCCGCTGAAGGCGGATTTGAGCGAGGAGGGAACCCCTCCATTTGCGCCGAGCGCAAAGCACTGGCTTGGAACGGATAGTAATGGACGTGATGTTCTTTCGCGCTTGATACACGGGTTCCGCATTTGCATCAGCTTTAGCTTGCTCTTGACTGTGCTCGGGACGTTCCTTGGCATTGTCATTGGCGGTATCCAGGGCTATCTCGGAAAGTTCTGGGATACGGGCATGCAGCGTATGATCGAAATCTGGTCGTCGCTCCCGATGCTTTACGTGGTGATTCTCATTGGTAGTATTTACGGCCGTAGTTTCTGGCTTTTGATTTTGATTATGGCGGCGTTCAACTGGCTTTCGCTCAGCTATTACATGCGTGCGGAATTTTTGAAGCTCCGCAGCATGACTTACGTGATGTCTGCGAAGGTGCTTGGACTTGGGCATCGCCATATCTTTTTCAAGGAAATATTGCCGAATGCGATGACGCCCGTGGTGACGCTTTTCCCGTTCACGCTTATCGGTGGAATCGGAAGCCTCACGTCGCTAGACTTCTTGGGCTTTGGACTCCAGCCGCCCACGCCGAGCTGGGGTGAACTGATGAGTCAGGGACTCAACAACCTCTACGCTCCGTGGATTTCCGTCAGCACGGTTGCCGCGCTGTTTGTGACGCTCCTCCTAACGACGTTTGTTGGCGAAGGCGTGCGAGATGCAATGGATCCAAAATCCGGGGATAGATATGTCTAATCCTGTTTTAAGCGTTAAAGATGTTTCGGTGGCGTTCGGGTTTGACAAGAAAGGTAACCCGCGTGACGGCAAACAGCCCTTGCAAGTGACGGACCGCGTCTCGTTCGACATTTTCCCTGGTGAATTTTTTGCGCTGGTGGGCGAGTCCGGTTGCGGAAAGAGCGTGACTGCGATGAGCATCTTGCGCTTGTTGCCGTGGCCAAGTGCAAAGATTGTGAACGGTGAGATTTTCTTTGGTGCCCGCGATTTGGTGAAGCTCCCGCTTAAAGAACTCCAGAACGTTCGCGGTTCCGAAATTGCGTGCATCTTCCAGGAACCGATGCAGGCTTTGAACCCCGTCGTCACCATCAAAAAACAACTTCTCGAAGTTTTCAAGTTCAGTGCAATCTCGAAAAGTGCGCAGTCCAAAAATGCGTCGTCCCAAAAGGAATGTCATTCCCGACTTGAAGAGCCTGCCCCGGATTTATTCCGGGGGGAATCTCCTTTAGACCTTATCCGCGAGCAGCTCCGCCTTGCCGGCTTTGCTGATCCCGACCGCGTTCTGAATTCTTACCCGCACGAACTTTCGGGCGGCATGCTCCAGCGCGTGTGCATCGTGATGGCGCTTTTGCCCAAGCCAAAATTGATCATCGCCGATGAACCGACGACCGCTTTGGATGTGACCGTGCAGGCGCAGGTTCTCGCAGTGCTCAAGGATATGGCCGAAAAGACTGGAACCGCCGTCCTCCTCATCACGCACAATATGGGCATCGTTTCGCAGTACGCCCACCGTGTAGCTGTGATGTATGCGGGCCGCATTGTTGAAGAAGGTCCCGTCCGCGAAGTCATCAACCATCCGATGCACCCGTACACACAAGGTCTCCTTGCGGCTATTCCCGAAAGCCATAGCGACCTGCGTACGCTTGTCTCGATTCCGGGATCTGTGCCGCATCCCAAGGACTTTGCCAAGGGCTGTCGCTTTGCGGACCGTTGTTGCAAATGTGTCCAGGCTTCTGCTGAAGAACGCGAAAAATGCCTCTCTGCAGAACTCCCGACAAAAATTGCCGAAGCGGACCATTTTGCCTATTGCTTTTGCGCCAAGTGATTGCACCCTGCATTCGATTTTTGCATAAGTTTTACATCGCATTCTCCCTTGTTTTTTAATATTATGGAAAGTTCGATAATATTACTGGGGAAAAAACGCTATGTTTTGCAGGCAATGTCATAAGAATTTAAAGGACTTTGACGCTCTAATCGACAAAATGGAAAATTGCCCGTTCTGCGGTGCAAAATTGGTTCGCCCTCCGGTCAAGGTGCCGCAAAAAGATGTAAAGACCTTGTGCGATGCTCTTGTGCAAAAAGTCGGTGACGCTATTTTTGCTGACGATTCTACGTTAGAAAATGAATTGCGCAGTTTGAACGACCCGGAATTTGCCGATGCCAGGGACAGGTTGTTCTTGCTGGTTTTGAAGCAGATTCCTTCAAGTATGTATGCGGTCAAGACGTTCTCGGACGGCGAACAGCAGGAGATTCTTGAAGCTTGCCAAAGACGCCTCTGCGTCGATTTGGGTTTGTCTTTTGAACCCTGCGCACAAATGCTCGACATCTTGCAGGAATATATCTGGCAAAAGAGATTTTCGCTTTCCCCGAATCTTTTTGAATCGCAGTTCGTCGACCCTCGCGATGGTCAAGTCTACAAGACTGTAAGGATTGGCGATCAAGTGTGGATGAAGGAACCCTTGAAGTACAAGTGCGTGGGGTATACGGGGGATGGCTTGTACGAATGGAATGCCGTGAACAAGTATTGTGCCGTCAGGGGCTGGCGTGTTCCGGGCAAAAAGGATTTTGAAACTTTGGTCAAGACTGCCGCAAGCTTGGGCGTTGGTGATCCGTCAAGCGTGTTGATGTCACGCAAGGGCTGGGAAAAGTGCAGCGTGACTCCGACCGACAATCTGGGCTTTGAGGCGACTCCGGTCAAGTGCAGCACCGGTATCAGCAACAATTTCTTTAGCCATTTCTGGACTGCCGAGGACAAGTTCTGCTTTGAAATCTTCCCTGGCCGAGTGTCATTCAGCACGCATTCGCAGTCTTACATCCGGTTGATCAAAGACGACACTGCAGAGAAAAAGACTGAAAAGTAAAAAAAGGCAGCTCAAAACGAGCTGCCTTCCTTGTATAATCTGGATTGCTATTAAAGCATTCCTTCCAACGTTTCGAACAGGATGTCTGGCTTTACAGGCTTGCTCAAGTGGGCGTTGAGACCCGCCTGCAAGCTGCGCTGCACGTCTTCGTCGAAAGCGTTTGCCGTGAGGGCGATAATAGGAATCTTCTTCGCGTCGGGGCGGTCGAGCTTGCGGATGGCCGCTGTGGCTTCCAAACCGTCCATTTCGGGCATACGCATATCCATGAGGATGGCGTCGTAGTATCCGACCGGAGATTTCTCGAACATTTCGACGGCAATTCGTCCGTTTTCGGCGTGTTCCGTTGTCACCTGGCGCATCTTCAGGATTTCGATCATGATCTGGGCGTTCACTTCCATGTCTTCGGCGAGGAGGATGCAACGGCCGCTCAGTTCCGCCTTCTTCTTCTGCGGAGCGAGATGCAAGCGTTTCTTCTTGAGAATGTCCTTGAGTTCGTCGAGGAGGTGGTCCGTCAAGATCGGCTTTGCGATAAAGCTATCGACACCAGCTGCAAGAGCTTCGTCGAGCACGTCGTCCCAGTTGTAGGCCGTGAGCACGATGATGGCGGTATCGTCGCTTGTGACCGCGCGGATCTGGCGAGCCGTTTCCACACCGTCCATTTCGTTCATCTTCCAGTCCAGCACAACGAGGCTGTACGGGTTGCAACGGGCGTGGCGGAGCTTCACCATTTCCACGGCTTCGCGGCCCGACGGGGCCGTTTCTACGGCAATGCCGGACTTTTCAAGAACGACCTTGGCGTGTTGCAAGGCGACATCGTCGTCGTCAACCACGAGAACGCTCATTTCGTTCGGGCGGATTTCGATTTCGCTGCTTTCGACAACGTCAGAACGAGAAGAGTTCAAGAGCGTGAGCGTGATGGTAAACGTCGTACCCTTGCCCTTTTCACTTTCGACTTCGATCTTGCCGTTCATCATGTCGACAATACCCTTGGTAATGGCAAGGCCAAGACCGCTGCTGCCGTACTTGTTCGTGTTGCCGGAATTTTCCTGGCTGAACGGTTCAAAGAGCTTGGGCAAGTATTCCTTGCTCATGCCGATACCCGTATCGCTGATCTTGAAGGTAAGCGTCGAGTTCTTATCGAAGCTTGCACTCTTTTCGACACTGAAGGTGATGTTTCCACCCTTCGGCGTGAACTTGACTGCGTTTCCGAGGATGTTGATGAGGATCTGACGGATCTTGATGCCATCGCCAATGTAGTAGCTGTCGAGCTTCTTTCCGACCTTGCAGGCGTAATTGAGACCCTTTTCTTCGCACTGGCCGTTGAAAATCGTATTCACCTGTTCCATGAGCTTGGTGAATGAGAATTCTTCGTTGCGGATCGTCAAGCGACCGCTTTCGATACGGCTCATGTCCAAGATTTCGTTGATGAGGCTCAGCAAATGTTCTGCAGAAGAACCGATCTTTTCGAGGTAGTCGCGCATCTTGGGAGAGATGTTCTCTTCGTGGAGCGCAAGGCTATCAAGACCGATGATGGCGTTCATCGGGGTACGGATTTCATGGCTCATGTTCGAGAGGAACACGGTCTTAGCCTTGTTCGCTTCTTCGGCCACCTTGAGGGCGTCAATGAGCGTCTGGTTCTTGGCGAGGGAGTCTCGCATTTCTTCGTCAATGTCGGAGAAGCCGACACCGATGATGCGGAGCGTTTCGCTGTTCTCGTCGTCTCTCACGCCTGCCATACGGAGCATTTCGTAGCTTTCCTTGCCATCGCGGATGACCATGTAGCGAAGGGCGATGAGGGCATTCTTCTGGAGTCTCTTGACAATGTGTTCCGGGTCGATGAATTCGAGGAACTTCTTTTGGTATTCCGGAGCGACATACTTTTCGGCATAGCTCTTGAAGGCTTCGCTGAACTTGAATTTGTCACCCATCTTGAACGGCGTCGGGACGGTTTCGTTCTTGCGGTAGCAAATAGAAATGTCTTCTTCAAGGTCAACGTAGAAAACGCTCTGGTAGTCCGAAGCCATAGCCGTAATCATATAGCTCTGTTCGTTTCTCTTGCGTTCCTGGTCGATGAGCTTCTGCTGGAGCTGGAGTTCATCTTCAAGCTTTTTCTGCTTCACGCGGTTTTCGGCATCGGTCACTTCCTTTTCGAGGCGGAGGGCTGCCGTACGGCGCGTCTGGATAATGACGAATATGAATAAAAGAAGAAGCGTGAGCAAGATGATGAGCGTCATGAGGAGGCTTCTTTCAACGATGCCTTCGGAGATGGAGGCGAACTGTGCCGAGAAATCACTTTCACGAACAAGGTAAGCAAGCATCCATTCGGTAGAGTGAACCGGAATATAAATGACGGTTTCACGAATGCCGTTGAGAATGAAAGTCGTTTCGCCGTGAACGTGTGCGGCAAAGTCTTCTTTCAGCTTTTCAATAGAAAAGCCCTCGTTGAAGGTGGCGTCCTTCATAGCCGTGAAGAAGTTCTCTTCGTTGTCGAGACCGCCAAGGACCATGCCCTTGAGGGAGAGACCTTCCTTAGTATAAATATTGCAGAACGAGGCTCCGTTGCTGTCGGATTGTAGCGAAACACCTTCCAAAAGACGGCTGATGTTGATTTCCATGAGGCAAACTACGAGATCTCGTCCGTTAAATGTAAGATGTTTGACAGGAATGGCCACAAAAATTGTTCTTTTGTCGCCTTCGCCCTTCTTAAGTGAAACTTTTGGTTCCGATAATTTCTTGTAATCGAAATCGTAGAGATCGATATCGTTTTGTGTGCCTCGAGAAGTGTAAATAACACCGTTCGTATCGACAAAAGCGAAGCGTTCGAGTCCGTACAAGTGCTTCATTCGCTCCTGGTACGACTGGAATTTTGCTTCGCTAGAGAGATCCTCTTTTGTCATGAGCTTTACGGCTATATCTAGGTTGCTGATGTAGTCAGACAGCTTAGATGCTACGACTTGCTCGCGTCTGTTGGCAATTTCTTCCATGAAGAGATTGCTGATGTTCTTGACGGCGCTGTACCCCATATAGAGAACGCCGAAGATGAGAAGTAAGGCTATAACAACGTTTGCGGACGGTGACAAGCCATTTCTTTTGTTTTTTTCATTTTTCATTGTGAACCTCACATCAGGGGACCCTTTTATCCCTTGTTTTCCCTCTGATTAATACTAACATAATTTTTTTTTGAGATTTTGTGTAGTGTGAATATCTTGGGCGTATAAATACTATATATTTGTGATATAAAAAAAAGATGAATTTTTTTGAGTGCTTTTTATATTTAGTTGCACATCAATGGATTGGAGTGTGGTTATATGGAATTAGTAAGACAAGACGAAGAAATCAAACGCCATGTACTTGTTGTAGATGACGAAATGGTTAATCGCGAAATCTTGGGCAACTTCCTCTCAACAATTTATAATGTTGAGTATGCAAGCAATGCCAAAATTGCATTGGATATGTTGACGGATCCCGATGTGGATTATTCTCTTGTCCTGCTTGATTTGATGATGCCTGTCATGGGCGGAATCGAATTCCTCGAACATCGAGTCAATAGCGAAAAACTCAAGACAATTCCTGTCATCGTGATGACTTCGGAAAAAGATCTTGAAATTAAAAGCTTAAAGCTAGGCGCTGCTGACTTTATTGCTAAACCATTTAATGTTCCGGAAGTTGTCCTTGCCCGATGCGAAAGGATTGTCGAACTTTTTGAGAACAAAAGAATTATTAGCCACACTGAAAAGGATACGGTATCAGGGCTTTTTGTAAAAGACTACTTTTTTGAATATATCCGCCGCATAGAACTTCTGGGTAAGCAAATCCCGCGCGACGCTCTGGTATTCGATATCGAACAATTCCATTTGGTGAACGAATTTTGTGGAAGAACCTTTGGCAATATGGTGCTTGCCAAGATTGGCGAAGTCCTGCAAGAAAGGCTTTCTTCGATGAATGCGATTGCGTGCCGCGCCAATGCCGATACGTTCTACGTGTTTGCCGCACATCAGGATGATTATTGTGAATTATGTTGTGCGTTGCAGAAGGTCATTTCCCATTTCTTCAATATCAGTAATATCCGCATTAGGTATGGTCTTTGGGAAAATGTCAGCCGTGACTTTGAAATCGAAGCCTGGTTTGACCGTGCCAAGATTGCCTGTAATTCGAACCGTGGTGATTTTTCGAGATGCTTCTCTCACTACAATAACGAATTGCATGCAAAGTATGTGTTCGAAGAAATGCTCATTCACGATCTGGATGATGCCATCGCCAACAAGGATTTAAAAGTCTATTATCAGCCGAAGTATAATATTGTAGGCGAAAAACCGCGCCTTGCAAGTGCTGAAGCTTTGGTCCGTTGGATCCATCCGAAACTCGGATATGTCAATCCTGGTGAATTTATTCCTTTGTTTGAATCTAACGGTCTTATCCGTAAGGTCGATAATTATGTGTGGAAAGAAGTGGCCGCACAGATTCGAAAATGGAAGGATATGTATGGAAAGACGATTCCTGTTTCCGTGAACGTGTCGAGAATCAATATTCTTGATCCGGAACTTGAATCGAAGCTGGAACAGATCCGCACCAAGTATGAACTTTCTCCCGACGAGTTCATGCTCGAAGTGACCGAGAGTGCCTATTCCGAAAATATGAAGAGGCTTGTCGAGGTCGTCGAAAACCTGCGCAAGAAAGGCTTCCGCATCGAAATTGACGATTTTGGCGCTGGCTATTCTTCGTTGAACATGATTACCACGATTCCGGTGGATGTCTTGAAAATAGATATGTCCTTTATCCGTGATATGGAAAAGGACGAAAGAAACTTGAAGCTCGTGAAGATCATTATTGACATCGCGAAGTTCCTCAAGATTCCGTCTGTTGCCGAAGGTGTCGAAACGGAGTCCCAACTCGATACGTTAAAGAATATGGGATGCGAAATCATACAAGGATTTTATTTCTCTAAACCTGTGCCACCAAAGGATTTTGCTTCGTTTATCGAAGAAGAAATCGAAACAAGGAAGAATTAATCGTGATTACAGTTGAAAAATTAAAGGCTTTTGGAGCCGATACTGCAGATGGTCTTGAACGTTGCTTTGGGAACGAAGCTTTGTATTTGAGATTGGTTGCCACAATTCCTGAAGATTCGTCGTTCGACAGGTTGAATCAGAAATTGGAGGCCAAGGATCTGGATGGCGCGTTCGAAGCTGCTCACGCCTTGAAAGGTGTGCTTGGCAACCTTTCGCTCACGCCGCTTTACGAATTGGCTGTCGACATCACGGAACATTTGCGTTCCCGCGACAACATCGACTATAGCAAGATGCTTGCCGATTTCTTCAGTAAAAAGGAAGAACTCGGCAAACTCTGTGCCGAATAAAGCAAATGCGCGGGCGATGACCCGCGCTTTTTGACTTTTTAGGGGATGGAAACATCTCCTTTTTTTATTTGAATTCCTCGCACCACTTAGGCACAATTTCTGTGGCCTTGCCTTGGATGACAACGTCCGTGTACGGGTCGCCATAAGGGGCTTCGAGGTTGAGGCACGTGACCTTTGCTCCGTAAGTGTGGGCAAAGCTCTTGAAGCCTGCTGCCGGATAGACAACGCTGCTTGTACCGATATAGACGAACTCGTCGCAGTTCTGAAGCGCATCCTGAATTTCGTCCATATACAAGGGCGTCTCGCCGAAGAATACGATGTCCGGGCGCACGGGGCTTCCGCAAATGGGGCACTTGGTCTCCATCGTTTCTTCTCCCGTAAATTCGAATTCGTGTTCGCGCTTGATGCAACGGAGCTTCATCAGGTCGCCGTGCATGTGCAGCACGCGCTTGCTGCCTCCACGTTCGTGGAGGTCGTCGACGTTCTGCGTCACGAGCAGGAATTTGTCGCCGAGGCGCTCTTCGAGCTTGGCAAGCGCGATGTGCGCCGCGTTCGGTGCGTGGTCGGGGAGGCCTTTCCGCAAGAAGTTGTAGAAGTCCTTGACGCGTTTTGGGTCACGGCGGAGGGCTTCCGGCGTGCAGACGTCTTCGATGTTCTCGTGTTCCCACATTCCGTCGTTTCCGCGGAACGTGCGAAGTCCGGATTCGGCGCTGATGCCGGCGCCTGTCAGGACGACTAATCTATAACGTTTCATAAAACCTCCTACGAGATGGATGCAAAGAACAAGGACTCTGCGATGATTCCGCTTTCGAAGTCGGGCAGGTAAAGGCTTTCGTTTTCGCCGTGGGCGTTGCATTCCGGATCTTCGAGGCCGGTGAGCAAAATGGGAATGTTCCCGAACGTGTTGCGGAACAGTTCTGCACCCGGGATGCTTGCGCCGCAGCCAATGAACTTGGTGGGGGAGTTATAGGCTTCGGTCATCGCGTCGCTCATTTTCTTGAAGAACGGATGCGACGTGTCGGTGACGAACGGATTGGCTCCGTCTTCCTTGTCGATCGTGATTTCCATATTGTTTGGAACCTGTGCCTTGAGGAAGTCGGCGAGCATATCGGTGCATTTTACGGCATCCATGCCGGGGGCGAGACGGATGCCGATGCGGGCGTAGGCGCTATCCTGCAAGACGTTGCCTGCGTTCACGCGGGAACCGGATTCGATGGTGCTTACGATGATGCTCGGGCGGCGCCAAAGCGAAATCAGGATTTCGTCTTCGGGAACGTTGAGTTCTACTTGTTCGAGGACGCCGCCGTCATTGCGGAAAATCTCTTCGGTCATGCCAAGGGACTTGTATGATTCGAGTTCTTCCTTGGTCGGCGGGATGATGTCGTCTTCGTAATGCGGAATAAGAATGTTGCCATCCTTGTCGGTAAGGCTTGCGATCATGCGGCAAAGGGCCTGGGCGGGGTCTGGAATCGGGCCGGACCAGGAACCGGAATGGAGGGGAGCCTTTGTGGCGCGGAGGGTCACGTTGATCGCGCTCATGCCACGGAGTGTTGTTGTGATGGATGGGGTTCCCTTTGCAAAGTTTCCGAGGTCGGCGACAATCACGGCGTCGCATTTCAAGAGTTCTGCGTGTTCGGTGAGAATCTTTTCGAAGCCTGCGCTTCCGGATTCTTCTTCGCCTTCGATGATGAACTTGAGGTTTGGACCTTTGTCCTTGAGCAAACTGCGGACTTGTTCAAGGGCGGCAAGGTGCGTAATGATGCCGGCCTTGTCGTCTGCGGTACCACGGCCAAAGAGACGGTCATTGATTTTTGTTGCCGTGAATGGCGGTGTGTTCCACAGAGCTTCTCTCATCGGTGGCTGCACGTCGTGGTGGGCGTACAAAAGAACTGTCGGCTTGTCCGGGCTCGTGAGGCTTTCGGCGTAGACGCTCGGGCGTCCGCTTGGCGGAACCAAAAACTGGATGTTGGTGAGTCCGGCTTTTTCAAACATAGCCTTGACGGCGTTTGCTGATTCCAAAACGTATTTCTGGTCAAAGTTGTCGAAGCTGATCGAAGGAATGGCGACGAGGCTAGAAAGCATGTCAATAAAGCGAGGCATGTTTTCGTGAATGTTATTCTTGATTTGTTCGTGCATTGCAAAAAACCTCTTTTATTCTTGAAATATAATAGCATTTTTTAAATAAAAAAAGAGGAGTCCCTGAAGGACTCCTCTTTTTGCTTTATGCAATCTAAGATTACATTGCACCGCGTTCGAGTTTGATCGTGAAGTTCGTGATGTCGCAAACTTCGCTCGGACCCCAGTACTGGATCGGACCCGGATAGGTGTAGGATTCAGTCTTAGCCCATTCGTCGCGGCGAGCGGCGAAGTACTTGAACGGAGCGCTCATCGGGCCTTCGAGTTCAACGAGAGCCTTGCGGATAACCGGCTTGTCGGCACCGTGACGGCGTTCGATGTTCATCATCATGGTGATCGGAAGGCCGCCAGCGACCCAGTTTTCGATACCCTTGGTGACGTTGCGGACAGAGCTCATGTAGCCGTTCATGCCATTGAGGGCGAGAACAGATGCTGCAAAGCCGAGGCTGTAGCAGTAGTCAGCGTCGAAGTTGGACGGAGCTGCGCAACGGCCTTCGTAACCGAAGAAGTGGTTGAGAGCGGAGAACTTGCCCTTGAAGTCACCACGGTTCTTGAGTTCCTTCTTGACCATTTCGATGATGAGCTTTTCAGTTTCGATGAGGGAAACCTGAACGTTGCCATGGCTGTCGCGTTCGAGCATGAGCTGGGCCTGGATGCCAGCCGGGAGGCTCTTGAGGACTTCAGCGGATTCAGCGCTGACCCATGCGCAGAGCTTTTCGACCTTAGCAGCCGTGTCGAGACCTTCGACTTCAGCTTCGTGGTGGGCGAGAGCTTCAGAAAGTTCAGAGATAAGGACGCCAACGTCCGGGATGAATTCGAGGAGGCCTTCCGGAATGAGGGCGACACCGAAGTTCTTGCCCTGAGCTGCACGAGCGTAAACAACGTCAGCAACCTGCTTGATCACGTCCTTGAGCTTCATCTGCTTTGCCTTGACTTCTTCAGAGATAAGGCAGATGTTCGGGTGGGTCTGGAGAGCGGCTTCGAGAGCGATATGGGAAGCAGAGCGGCCCATGAGCTTGATGAAGTGCCAGTACTTCTGGGCGGAGTTGGCATCGCGCATGATGTTGCCGATGAGTTCAGAGTAGGTCTTCACAGCGGTGTCGAAACCGAAGGAGGTTTCGATGAATTCGTTCTTCAAGTCACCGTCAATGGTCTTCGGGCAACCGCAAACGCAGGTCTTAACACCCTTGGACTGGAAGTATTCACCGAGAACAGCAGCGTTCGTGTTGGAGTCGTCACCACCGATGATAACGATAGCGTCGAGGTCGAGCTTGTTAGCAACAGCGATGCACTTGTTGAACTGTTCTTCAGTTTCGAGCTTGGTACGGCCAGACTGGATCATGTCGAAGCCACCGGCATTGCGGTAGGCGTCCATCTTGGCGTCGTCAATTTCAATGTACTTGCCGTTTTCGAGACCGGAGGGGCCGCCGAGGAAACCGAAAAGGACGGAATCCTTGGAAACGGACTTGATGCCGTCGTAGATACCGGCGATAACGTTATGTCCACCCGGAGCCTGGCCACCAGAGAGAACCACGCCCATGCGGAGAGCCTTGCCAGCCTTGGCTTCGGCTGCTTCGAACTGAACAACCGGAAGACCGTAGGTGTTCGGGAAGAGTTCCTTGATCTTGGCCTGGTCGCTAACGGATTCGGTAGCTGCACCCTTGTTAATCTTCACGCTCAGGGCACCGTTCTTGAGGGAGACCGGGAGCTTCGGCTGATAGGCCTGACGGGCCTTGGTCAGTACAGAGAGATTTTCGGACATTGTTTATTCCTTTTTAATTTGCCCCGCATTTGCGGGTTTTTGGTTAAAATTCCGCGGTAAAATATAGTAAAAGGCGAGTGCGGCGACAAAACATTTTATGTTTTGGCATTGCCGAGCCGTACTATATGCGCTCTGAAAGAGCGCCATATAGTAAAGTGTGCAAGGCGAGAAAACGCCATATAATAAAAATCGTACCCTTCAGGCTATAGCGTAAAACTATTACTGTGTGATTTTTATCAAAAAATTGTATGAAAATTTTAAACTTCATCCCCGAAATTGTAAAAATTTTTCTATATATGCATTGTGTAAGTAAAAAGTAAATAAACTTTGCACGTAAACATTTGGACGAAGGGATGTATAATGAACGTATTAATCTGGGGCTCTGATACAATTCTCGGGCATGGTCTGCTCTCGATGCTCAAGGATATCAAGGACGGTATTTTCTCGGCTGTAGGGAATATCGAAATTGGTGAAATCTTTGCCTGTGATGCAGAATCCGACAAAGATGTCATCGACGAAGCTTGTGCCAATGCTGACTTCGTGTTCAACTTGTCTTACGGTTGCACATCCGACAAGCTCATTGAGGGCTTGAACGTTCATAACAATGCATGCCCGGTTCTGTTGAGTCATTCTGTTCGCGATGCTAGCCTTTTCCGCGAGTATGCACACGACAAGAATGTGCCGATTCTCGAATGGGCTCCGAATTACGATATGGAACTTCTCAGTGTCGAAGCTCAGGTCTATGATATGCTCGGCGCACTGCAATGCGCGTAGTTTAGACGAGAGACTAAAGACTATAGACGACCTAAAAGGTCGCCTTTTTTTATTCCAGCATGAGTTCGTTCGGGATGGCTCCCTCCATGCAGAGGAGCCTTCTTTTTAATCCGACGCCAAGTGCATAGCCGCTCAGGCGACCGCGACTGTCTATCACACGGTGACAGGGAATGACGACTTGAATTGGATTGTTGTGCAGTGCATTTCCGACGGCACGGACGGCTTGCGGATGACCGACTGCTTCGGCAACTTGTTTGTACGTACAAGTTTTACCGTATGGGATTTGGCGTGTGACTTCGAGAACTTTTTTCTGGAAGTCGGTGCCGTAGATTTTTATGGGTATAGAAAACTCGCAGATCTTGCCTGCGAGGTACAAATTAAGTTCGTTCACGGCCTTGCGGTAGGCGCTGCGAACGCGGCTATTTAATTCCGTTTCCATGTCAGGGCTTGCGTAGGCGCAGGCCTGCACGTTGCTCGGAGTCGCTTTTACTTCGTCTGATGATTCCCGAAATTTTAGGCCACAAAGTTTTGATCCTTCAAAAATAAAGGTCCATTCGCCCCAGACATTCCGGTGGCTTATCTTTGTGAATTTCGGGTCATCAAACTTCATACCATGCGGTGCTTCTCCTAGCGCAATGGATATTCCTTGAAATCCTTGACGCCGAATTCTTCCTTGAGGTAGTCCCAGCGCACGAGGCGGTTCTTCCAGTAGTACTTGCGGTACAGGCGGCGTGCTACGCGGCTCGTGATTTCGTACGGAATCGTGTGGTGTTCTTCGGCGACGCTTTCCATCGAAATGCGGAAGTCGAGTTCGCCGTTCACGACGTCAACGGTTTCGCCGACTTGCACATCCGGGATGTGGCTCACGTCGACCATCGTCGCATCCATGCAGACGCGTCCGAGAATCGGGCAGAGCTGTCCACGGATAAAGACAAAGCCCTTGTTGTATTCGCCGCGGAGGTAACCGTCGCCGTAACCGATGGCGATAGTTGCGATGCGCGTGAGCTGCTGGGCTGCCCAGTAACCGCCGTAGCTGACCGTTTCGCCGGGCTTCACGTCATGCACGTGGCGGATGGTGGACTTGATTTTCATGACCGGCTTGATCGGCAATGTTGTCGGGACGGCTCCCATGCAGTTGTAGCCGTAAAGCGTGAGACCCGGGCGCACCATGTCAAAGTGGCTTTCGGGGTGCGTGAGCGTGCCTGCGGAACTGGAGCAATGGCAGATGGCCGGGCGGAGTCCGTCTGCATCAAGCACGTCGACGAGTCGCGTAAAGCGCTGGATCTGAATTTCTGTTTTCGGGTTGCCCGGCATGTCGGCTGTAGCGAGATGCGTGAACATACCTTCGAACTTGAGATGCTTGAGGCTAAGGGCCGCGCGGATGTTGTTGAAGTCTTCGGCGTCAAAGCCGTAGCGGTTCATACCCGTGTCAATGGCGAGGTGTGCCTTGCATTCCGTACCGGTTTCACCGAGGAACTGGTCGAAGGCGACTGCCGTGCGCAGGTCCGTGATGGCGGCGGTCAGCTGGTATTCGACAAAGTACGCAAAGTCCGAAGGCGTGCATGGACCAAGCACGAGAATCGGCAAGTCCATACCGTACTGGCGAAGGAGCATGCCTTCGCTGATGTGGGCGACACCGAGGTAGTCGGCACCACCGAACTTGGCAGCAAAAGAGCAGGCGAGGCTTCCGTGACCGTAAGAGTCGGCCTTGACTGGGAGCAAAATCTTGGTCGAAGCCGGAATCTGGCTTCTGATAAATTGAATGTTGTTGCAGAGGGCGTCTAGGTTGATTTCAATCCAGTTCGGGCGAGCAATCTTATTTAAGTCAGGAGGAGTAGCTAAAAGTTTCATAATAATGGAAATATAGTCAAGTTTTAAGAAAATGGCTTCATTACCTTTAAAAATGCTTTATTCGCTCCAAACTGGAATAAAATAGGTTGGGCTAAGTTTTGTAAATTCCGGAATCCCTGAAAATAGGTACAATCGCCTCGCATCCTAGCAACGACGGACATTGTCATATTTTGTCTGAGTTTACATTTGAGTCTACTAAAAAATGTTTACCGTTTTTGCTCCATTTTCGGGATTTTTTTATTTGTAAGTTACGGGTGTAAGGGAAATGAGATTGGTTCTTGATCTGAATAAAGGAACGGATTGAGAATAAAATAATGATGAACTGATTCCTTTGTTTTGACATTTTAACTTTCAAACATTGTTGATCTTGCGCAACTTTGCGTAATGGGCTTGGCTTCAAGTCCTGTTATTGAGTGTACGACATAAATCAACATCTTATCCCAAAGGAGGATAAAATCATGAAACCGATGGACAAAAAACAAGAAACGTTCATCGCATCGCTTTTGCCAGATTCTGACAAGAGGATGGTGCGCATTGCCAGTGCATCTCTTGTTGTTGCTTTAATGCTTGGATTCTGGGCAAGCACGTATGAACGGATTATTGACGAAGTTATCTTCGAAACCCCTTCGGCACCTGAAATCAACACGCGGGTGACGATGATGGAGCCGGAGAAACCGACACCGCCAAAACCAAAAGTTGATAAGAATACTAAGCCGGTACCGGGCCGCAAAAGCGGTGGTGGAGGAAAGCCTAAAGGAGATGGTGATCCTAAAGCGCCTTTGAAACGAGGCATGCTTGGAATCCTGACTTCGCAGAAGCCTTCTTCGACTGCCGAAGCTTACACGTTGTTCAATCATAAGTTTGCAAGCGATATCGACAAGGTTATCAAGAATTCGAATGGCTTGCAGGTGACTCCGACAACGGCTCTCGGTGGACGTCGCGGAAAGCCTGGCCGTGAATTTAACGCGGGCAGCTTTGGTGGCGGTTCTGGCGGCATCAAGGGTTCGCTTAGCGGTTTGCTTGGTGGCTCGGCAGGGCCAATCGGCAATAAGGCGATGAAGGGCAATATCAGGACTCCTAGGCCGAACGAAATCGATATGGGGTCGAGCGGGGCATCTCGTTCTGCGTCTGACATCATGAAGGTCGTTAAGCAGAGAACTCCTGGACTTCGTCACATCTACAACAAGCATCTGAAAAAAGTTCCTGGATTCGATGGCAAGGTGACTCTCAAGTTCACGATTGCTCCGGGCGGCGAAATCATCAGCATCTCGTTGGTGTCGTCTACCACAGGGAACGGTGCGTTCGATAAAGATATCAAGGAGGCCATTAGCCGTTGGACCTTCGGGGCGATCAAATCGGGTAATACGACTGTGACGATCCCGTTTACGTTTACGGAGTGACCGAATGGAGTAGAACATTGTAGATTAGATTTTTAAATTTAAGCCGGCGATTTTGTCGCTGGCTTTCATTTTTTTTTCAAGGTGCTGTAATCATGACTGATTCTCGTATCACTAAGTTGGCTGAAAATTTGATCAATAACGCGATTGCGCTCAAGACGGGTGAAAACATCCTCATCGAGACGACAGATACTCCGGACGAAGTTTCGACCGAGCTTATCAAGGCCGTGGCTAAGGCTGGCGGCAACGCTTTTGTCCATAATTACAATAGCCGTGTCCGTCGTGAAATGATCCGCTCCGCTTCCGAAGAACAGATGAAGCTTTCGGCTGAACTTGCGATGAACGAAATGAAGCAGATGCAGGCCTACATCTCTATCCGTGCGGCAAATAATGCAATGGAAAACTGCGACATCGACGACAAGAAAATGCTTGCCTACAGAACGATTACGCAGGACGTTCTGAACTACCGTGTGAGCAAGACGCGTTGGTGCGTCCTCCGCTGGCCGAATCCGTCCATGGCTCAGGCCGCCAAGATGAGTACGGAAGCTTTCGAAGACTTTTACTTTGAAGCTTGCCTTGCCGACTATCCGAAGATGGCTGCCGCCGCCCAGCATCTGGTTGACCTGATGAACAAGACGGACAAGGTGCGTCTCGTGGCTCCCGATACCGATCTCACGTTCAGCATTAAGGGTATTCCGGCCGTGCCGTGCTGCGGTAACATGAACATCCCCGATGGCGAAGTCTATACGGCTCCGGTGCAGGGGAGTATCGAAGGTGTCATTCATTACAACACGCCGACGCTTTACGAAGGCAAGCAGTTCAGCAACATCCGCCTCGTCTTTAAACAAGGCAAGATTGTCGAAGCGACTTGCGAAACGGGTGACAACAAGAGCCTGAATGCCATCTTTGATACGGATGAAGGCGCTCGCTACGTGGGCGAGTTTGCGCTCGGCTTCAACCCGTTTGTGCTTTCTCCGATGTGCGACATTCTGTTTGACGAAAAGATTTCCGGTTCCATCCACTTTACGCCGGGCATGTGCTACGAAGACGCCTACAACGGAAACAAGTCGGCTATCCATTGGGACCTGGTGCTGATTATGCGTCCGGAATACGGAGGTGGCGAAATCTGGTTCGACGACAAGCTTATCCGCAAGGACGGACTTTTTGTGGTTGATGAGCTTAAGTGCCTGAATCCTGAAAATTTGGCATAGTGGCCTAGAAAAGATTTCTTCTGAAAACGGCACCCGGCGTGCCGTTTTTTTGATACTTATCACGCGATATGTAAAACCTTTTTCATCTTGCAGTTTTTACTCATATACGCTTTCTGTAATAATTATATTTTTGCTACGAAATTTCATGATATGAGGATAAAAATGAATTTTAAAACGATGTTTGGCATTGGTCTTGTTAGCCTCGGCGCTGCATTTGCCCAGGATGGCTACGAATCAACATCTCCGTCTTTGAGCGAACAGCAGCTCCAGCAGCAGGAAGAACAGGCTTCTGCTTCTAGCGATCTCACGGCTCCGGTTCCGTTCGTGGCTCCGGAAATTCCGAAGGATTCCAAGCGCACTCCGTTCAATGCCATTTTGCACGGCAAGTCCTATAACAGAAACAGCAACATGGCCGCAGCAAACAATACGGACCTTTTGCTCAAGTATCCGAACTTGTTCGCTAACCGCAAGTTCTTCTACATTGAACCGACCAACAAGCTTGGCATCGTTTCTCTCGGTTCTTTCTTCACTGCTTTTGATATTTCTAAGGCTCCGCATGCGGATGACGAACAGCTTGGCCGTCTCACTCTCGGTTATGCTGTACCGGGCTTCGGTATCTATGTCCGCGCTGGTCTTGGCCGTGACCGCGTCAACAATGAAGGTAATTCCTCCACTAGAGTTGAAGGTGATGAGGTTCAACCTGGTGTTAAGTCTAGAACATATGGTGGTGACGACTGGGCTGCCGCCATTGCCAAGGGCTTCTTGGGCATGAACGTCGCTGCGGATGTGGACTGGCTTACCACTAAGACCGAAACGCATGCAGATCCGGATAATGGCACTGAAACGGAAGACCGTTATGACAGCCTTACCGTTAACCTCAGCTTGACCAATGCTCCGACCGCCAAGAACTTCACCTGGACTCTCGGTGCAAGATTTGTCAGCTTCAATAACGAAACTGAAGAAGATGGCGATGTAAAGAATGCTGGCTATCCGCCTTCTTATTGGGACATCACTCCGTACATTCGTACGGGTCTTTCTGTTCTTGAAAACGAAAATGCCCGCGTCCTCATTGGCGCTGCTGCAATCGTTTCTTACAGGAACTATGACGATCCGGTCGACCAGTATGCCATTACCGCTGTTGTCCAGCCGAGCATGCTTGGCGAAGTCTTCATTGGCGAAAACAAGAACTTCATGTTCTACGGCGAAGTTGGCTATGACTGGGTGGCTTTCCGTTATTTGAAGAATAACGATTCTGATTATTCCAAGATGATGGACAAGATGGATGAAGTCAATGCTTCTATCGGTTTCCGTTACCAGTACAAGGACTTCCTCGCTGTTGAACTTGGCCTTGGCGAAAAGCTCTTCACGGGTGTTGGCAACTTCTTTACGGAAGATGGCACGTTCATTGATTTCAGCGCAATGGTCCGCTTCTAGTTGATGGACTTGTCATTCCCGCCTTGAGCGGGAATCTCCACGAAATTGAAAACAAGAACGCCTCCCATTTGGGGGCGTTTTTTTTGTAAGGTGGGATCGTGTAAGGTGATCCCGCAACAAGTGCGGGATGACAGTGTAGGAGAGACTGTGTAAGGTGATCCCGCCCCGGAATAAATCCGGGGTGACAAGGGAGGCCGGGATGACAAAGTAGGAGTGCGGGATGACAATGCAAAAAAGAGTCTAGCAAAGGCTAGACTCTTTTTTAAATGCGTTTCGCGGCTTTTGGCTGGAGTGTAATCGCAATTAGAGGCGTTCTGCAATCTGGACTGCGTTGAGAGCAGCACCCTTGCGGATCTGGTCACCAACAATCCAGATGTTCATGCCGTTGTCGCAAGCGAGGTCCTTGCGGATACGACCGACGTAGACGTCGTCGGTGCCCATAAGGTTGAGCGGCATCGGGTAGACGTTGTTTGCCGGATCGTCGCAGAGCTGGAGGCCTTCGCCGTTCTTGATGGCGTTGCGGACTTCTTCAACAGAAAGTGCGCGTTCCGTTTCGAAGCTGATGGCTTCGGAGTGGCAGCGGAGTGCAGAAACGCGGACGCAGGTAGCAGCGCAGCGGACGTCGCTGTGCATGATCTTCTGCGTTTCGTTGAACATCTTCATTTCTTCCTTCGTGTAGCCGTTGTCGGTGAACACGTCGATGTGCGGAATGAGGTTGTAAGCGAGCTGGTGAGCGAACTTCTTCACGGTGACCGGCTTGCCTTCGACGATTTCCTGGTACTGCTGCTTGAGTTCGGCCATGCCCGTTGCTCCGGCACCGCTTGCGCTCTGGTAAGAGGAAACGTGGATAGTCTTGATCTTGCTCAAGTCGTTGATCGGCTTGAGGGCGACAACCATCATGATGGTCGTGCAGTTCGGGTTAGCGATGATGCCCTTGTGGAGCTTGATGTCTTCCGGGTTCACTTCCGGGACAACGAGCGGGACGTTCGGATCCATCGAGGTCAACGTTCTTGAATGCGTCCTTGCAAGTGAGTTCAACTTTGAGCTTTTCGCCCTTGAATTCATATTCGCGACCGACGCTGCGTTCGGATGCGAGCAGCTTCAAGTTCTGAAGCGGAAAGTTACGTTGTTCAAGAATCTTGAGGAGTTCCTGACCTACTGCGCCAGTGGCGCCCATGATCGCTACGTTACGAATCATAGATTTAACCTTTGTTTTTTCTTATTGTTGAGGTTGAGTGTTCGTTAAATTTTGAATGATCTTGTTAAACTTGTCGATATGCCTTTTGGCAATTGCAATCAAGTCTCGTGCCTGTGTGTATTTCTTTGTTGCTTCTGCTTGATCTTCTGAGAGACAGTATGAATACAGCGTGTGCGATGCATTGCGGATCGTTTCAGAAGCTTGTACAAGTTCTGAATGCGCTTCACGAGCTTCCATTGGATGAAAAATTCCGATGGCTTTGCGGTTCAGCGAAGTGGCCTTGTTGTTGATCGCGAGTGCTTGCTGGCTTCTCTTTTCTCGTTCCATTTCACCGGCGTTCGGTTCGAGCGGTTCGAAGGAGTCTATAGAACGCATGATGTCGAACATCTTGTCGATGACGGTTTCTGCTTTGTCTGCATATGTGTCAAGACGATCCATCACTTCTGGTGCGTGTTCGATTTCTTCGGCGATGTTTGCGCTTTTGGAACTGTTTTGTGTTGCAGCATTTTTTGCTTCTTGAGCTTGTGCTTCGTTGTTTACATTGTCGAATGATGAAATGTAATCTTCGTACTTTTTATTGTACGTGACAAAATCGGTTGGGGAGTAGGATGATGTGAGAACCAATGATGGGCGCTCAAAGCAGGCTAGTCCAATGCAACCGATGAGTATGCACAAGGAGAACAGCAAGAATGAAGCTCTGGTAGACCATTCTTCGCTTTGCAATATGCAAAAAATACTGAACAAGA
>CACZAD010000002.1 GCA_902779055.1 Fibrobacter succinogenes
GTCATCGAGCCAAGGTACGCGGAAAGTGATCACGCGTTCCGGTTCGACGAGGCGGTCGATCACGCCGTTGGTTTCCCAAGACTTGTCCTGTTCGAGGACCGGGTCGAGGGATTCGAGGAATTCACGGACAGCCTGGTGGAAGAGGGCCTGATCCGGATCACGTGCGACGACCTTTTCATAAACCTTCTGAAGGTAAGCATTCTTGATTGCCATTTTTAAATCTCCATTGAGAGTTAGATTGTTAATGTTTTCAACGTTTGTAAAGATAGCAAAGCCTTTAAACAAAAAGTGAAAAAGGTGCAAAAAACTTCATTTTCTTACATTTTTGTAAGTTACTTTTTTAAAAGAAATCAAAATTATGTTTTTTAGCTAAAAATTGAGGGTCACAATCACAGAAAACGACATTTTTGTAAGAAATCAAATTTTCAACAAATTTGTAAAAATCATTTTACAGACAAGTCTTTCAAAAAGTGTAAAAAAATTAGCCCCACCACAATGGCAGGGCGACAAAAACCAAAGCTTCTTTTAGGCAAGCAAGGTCTTGATCAACGTTTCGTGTAAAATCCCGTTCGAAAAAATGACCTGTTCAGCATCCACGAACTGCATAGGCGAACCGTCTATATGCGTGGACTTGCCCCCCGCTTCTTCGACCAAAAGCGCAATCGCCGCAATATCCCACGGGTAACTCATCGTCATCACAAAGCAGTCGATGCGGCCACACGCCGTAAAGCAGCCTTCGATGACAGCAGACCCCAGGCACTTGACGCGTTCAAAAGTCTCGGCCTCGTGGGCTAAGTTCCGGGAGTTCTGCGCGTTGATCTTTGCAGCATCGCCCACGTTAAAGTCTCCATTAGAAACAATCGCATGCGTCGGGTTCGATTCACGACTCACATGGATCGGCTTGCCGTTCATGAAGGCTCCACCGCCCCTTACTGCCGTAAAGACCTCGCCAAGCTTCGGAAGGTTCACCACAGCGACAAGTGGCTTTCCTTCAAAATGGAGCGCAATGGAAATCCCCCACAGCGGAATGCCACGGCTAAAGTTCACGGTACCATCGACCGGATCAATAATCCAGCGGAAGCGCGGATCCGAGCCTTCGACGATGCCCGCTTCTTCCGTGCGAATAGAGTGCGTCGGGAACGCCTTGCGAAGGCCATCGACAATGAGCTTTTCGCTACTGACATCGGCGATTGTCACCACATCCTTCACGGACTTGTAGCGCACGTCGCCAAGATTGTTTTGAAGTTCTAGACAAAGCTCGCCCGCCTTGCGGGCAAGAGATTCAGCAACATTCAAAAATTCTTCTGTATTCATATCTTACATTTTTTAAAGGAAATCCCGCCCCGGAACGGAGTCCGGGGTGACAAAAAAACTGGATGACAGAGACTAAACAGCACTGAATTCTATGCCCGAATTTCAACAGTCTACTTCCTACCGCCTACTTCCTACTTATTTCTTGTATGCGCAGCAGCGGAACCCGATTATCGGAGACTTGTAGAACGACGAAGCCTCGCGGTAATTAACCTTTTCACCCTTAAGGAACACGGCTTCTTTACGCGACGGCTTGTACTTCAATCCGTTCGAGAGCGAATCCAGCCAAGCATCACCGCCATTCTTGTATTCCGAATAAAGCGAATAATCCGTACCGACGACATTCCCGTCCGCATCCAGCACATCGTAGAACTGGAGCGTATCCGTAAAGTCTTCCTTCGTAATTACTTTATGCAAAGTTCTCGAAGAATCGGCTTCGTAAACCGTATCGACCTTAGTCCCTTCGCGATAGAGGAACACGGAATCCTGCGTGTAGGCAGGGCGCGTGTAGAACGGGAAGGCGCGGTTGGTGCAATAAGCGATGGTCTCGTGGTCAAGACCTTCAAAAATCTTGTAGCTGGAGCCCTTCAGTACAGCGATCGTGTCTTTGGAACGTCCCATCACCCATTCCTGGTACTGACCGGGGAGGTCCCTCACACCCATCGGGTTCATGCAATGCGGGTTACGCTTTGTAATGTCGGCTGCGGACGCAGAATCGTTCGTACTCACGTTGCAGTCGAGGAACAAGTAATTCGATGCCTGCGATCCAGCTTCTTCAATGACGCCATACGCAAGAGAACCGCCCGACAAGCAAACCAGTTCCCAGTCGCGTTCACCGCAAAGCGAAACTTCAAATCCGCTTGCAGAAACGGCCTCGCAAGCGGCAACCGCTTCGGAATGCAACACGTTGGTTATGAACTTTCCGTCCTTGCCGCGATGTTCAAGACGTTCCATGCAAAATGATGTCGTATCCGAAGTAGAGACGGCCACAAAACCATCCGGGCATTTCAGTTCCGAAGCGACTTTACCCGGCGAGATATAAAGCGTATCGACCAAAGCCTTGGACATATACTTAGAGGCATCCTTGGAACGGATTCGAAGGATTAGCGTATCGCCCGGAGCAACCCAACGGATCGTGTCCGTAATGAACGTTCCGGCCTCGTCATAGTCAAAGACGCCATTCTTGTTTCTGGAGAACATATATTCATAACGGTCATCGCCACCGGCATAGGAATACTTGTTCCAGGACTTCTGGATTTTGTCGTAGTACTCGATGACATAGTCCCTGACATACACAAAGCATTCGTCCCTGCCGCAACCGCTCGGTCTGGTCAACACAGAATCCACATCGATCCCGTGGTCCTTTCTCAGCGGATCCATACTGATGCTCCAGTATATAAAGACTCTATTATTGCTGTCGAGCTTGGTATATCCCGGGAACAGCGAATCTTCCATCGTGAAAATCTTGGTCGGCATCAAAGGTGCAATCGAATCCGTCGGCCGAATCAAATGGCAGGAATCGACCGAAGCCGTCAGTTCGGCGCCGCTACGGTTACCGGAGACATCCCATGCCGAGATGGCGATCGTGTAGTAATTGTCATTGTCGCTGGACTGCGTACGGAGCCCGTCCATCGTCAAACGGAAACGGTTGTTCTCCTTGTTTTCGGTATCGTAGCCCTCGCCATCAAGGATGACCAAATGGAGATAGTTCTTGGGGCTGTTCGTGACCTTTTCTACGCGGACGGAATTGTTTTCCGGGAGGAACCAGGAATCGCGCTTGTAAAACTTGTTGCCCGAGAAATCCACTCCGGTCGGACTCTCGACCATCACCGTAAGCTTGCTAAGATCTTCGTCGGGATCCGAAGCCCAGATGCGGATCTTGTAGCCAAAGATTTTTCCGGAATTTTCACTGGGTGTGTGGACATTGATTTTATCCATCGGACGAAGCCATTCCACCCTCGCGCCTGTGGACCAGAGGGAATCTTCGGTAGAAAATTCAACAACGGAAGGTGGCTGGTCATCCCCCAAATGGAGGAACACGCGTTCAACGGCACCCGGGTCTCCCCCGTCGGAATATTCGCAGAACAGGGCAACCTGGATCATATCCTTTTGATCCAAGCCGTTTTCCTTGATGTAGACGGAGAGAGTATCCGTAAGGTCCAGCGTATCGTAAAAGCTACCGGATTTAGGAACGTACTCATACAGCTTCGCCTTCTCGATTTGCTTGTTGCTAACGGACTTCGACGTATCGTCAACAACGTCGGTCCCCAGCCAAACTCGCAAGCCTTTAAAAACAACATCGCCGGATTCGTTATGCGTAAGAATCGGGTTGCGGTATCGGATCTTAAAGCAAGGCGTACCTTCAGGGACATCCGGGGGGCATTCATTCAAGATGGATACTTCGGAAATTTCCCTGTCAAACATAAATTCAGTTCCGTCATCATCATCGGAACAGGCAACCAGGGCAAGCAAAAAAGCCGCAACGAGATAAAATTTCATAAAACGCATAGAGTTCACATGCATAATTTAAAAAAAACTCATGACCTAGATGTAATCGAACGGCGGCAGAAGCTTACTTCAAAATAACGTTCTTTGCCTTGACTTCGCCGTTTTGCCTGACGGTCACAATGTAACGGCCGTTAGGAACAACTCCGGAATTCCACGGGACCTGATGGACACCCGGCTGAAGGTTCTTTTCGGAAACATCCGCAATGACGGCACCCTTTGCATTCGCGATGGTGATTTTGACATCACCGGCAGACTTCAGGTCTACGGAAACAAATGAACGGTCGAGCCCCTTGATCACCGGAGCAAGCGACACTTTCTTCTGAACCGGTTCGGACTTCTTTTCTGCAACAGCGCTCTTTTCGAGGCCGGAACCATCGAGATACCAGTAAGCGACGTACATAGTCGTATTCTTAGTACCGTTCATGATCTTTTGGACTCGTTCCACATCGGTGAAACTAAAGTAGTTCCAGTAGTTATTGTTGCCACTGTCTTCATCGTCGATGTAAATTTCGGTGACCGTCGTATGGTAGTTAAACGGTTTTTCTTTGCCGTATTCACGGTAACTGTATGCAAAATCCGCATTCGTAAAGACGCCATACCCCACAAACGGGTAAACGATAATGTAGTTCTGGCTGGCGGGCACAAAGCAGTAATACAAGGTCGCATTTTCGTTCACGACATTGGGCCAAACATCGCCCTCATACGAATTGTTGTTGTTATGGTCTTCGGTATCGTGGTGACGTGCGAACTGGAACGAACCCAAGGGGCAATCTTTATCCAGCTTTAAAAATGCATAGTCAAACGCAACGGGGTGCCATTGCTGAAATTCCCTGTCCGTAATGTTGAGACCGCAGTAGTTGAAGCGGATCCCGGATTTCGAGACCTCGAGCCCCGGCAGGTTCGTATTCCCGGAAACAATCCTGGTCTGACCGTTGTTGTCTTCCGTGTCAAGATAGATGGACAGCTCCTCTTCGCATTCCGAACCCGGAATACCTCTCAAGAGACCAATTCTAACCGCAAAGCACATAGATGCCGCGACAAGTACCAAGGCGTATACTCTTGCCATTTCACTCACTCCTATTATTTATTTCCCCACAATATAAAAAAGAAAACCGGGCGCTTGCGCGTCCGATTTTCAAAAGCGAACCCAAAGAGCTATTAGGCTTCTTCCGGATAAACGGAAACCTTCTGGCGCTTTGCGTCGAGGCGTTCGAACTTCACAGTGCCATCAACGAGGGAGAACAAGGTAAAGTCCTTGCCCATGCCGACATTGTTGCCCTTGTGGAAGTGAGAACCGCGCTGACGAACGATGATGTTGCCAGCCTTGACGGTTTCGCCCGCATACTTCTTAACACCAAGGTACTTGGCGTTACTGTCGCGGCCGTTACGTACTGAACCTTGACCTTTCTTATGTGCCATGGATTAAGCCTCCTTAGCCTTACGCAGAGAGTTCTTCTTGACCTTAGCCGGCTTCGGAAGTCCCTGAGCGATCTTTTCCTTGCGAGTGAGCGGCTTGTTCTGAGCCTTCTGCTTAGCAAGGGCAGCCACGCGAGCGCGGTTGCGGGTAATAACTTGAGGGTCTACGACTGCAGATTCAGCGCCAGAGCGGAGTTCCGTGACGAGCACCTCGGTATAGCCCTGACGATGACCGTTACGACGTTCGTAACGAGTACGACGCTTCTTCTTGAACACGATGATCGTGTCTTCCTTGCCATGGGCGAGAATTTCGACCTTGACAGAAGCATCATTCAGGACAGGGGTGCCGACTTGCACTTCTTTTCCGGAGAAAAGAAGGACGGACTTGAGCTCCAGTTCACTGGAAACCACCTGCTTCAACAATAGAATACATTTTGTAATCCTTTTTAGGTTGCTATTGGAGCCACAAATTTAGTAATACTGCTCAGAAAATCAAAGGGGCTCAGAAGTAAAAATGAGGAAAAATTTGCAAAAAAGGCTAAATTCAGAGCATTTCCCAACAACCAACCACTAACCACCAACCACTTTTTGCTAAATTATCGCTGAATTTTATAAAGGATTCTCCTAATGAGCAAAATTATAAGCCTTGATGGCGACTGGCAGATGATCTGGGACACAGAAGATACCGGCATCTCCAATCGTTGGTATGCAACGTATCCTGACAAAACTCAGACTGTTAGCGTCCCCCACATCTGGGAAAGAGCGTTCGACAAGCTTTTGATGGCCCAGGATTGCGCATTCTATTTTAAGAGATTTACGATTGACGACGAAAAGCAAGTCACGAAGCGTATTTTCCTCCGTTTTGAAAAGATCGCGACGCACGCCACCATCTGGCTTAACGGTAAGCTTTTGGGCGA
This sequence comes from Fibrobacter succinogenes, assembly GCA_902779055.1. Taxonomy (GTDB): domain Bacteria; phylum Fibrobacterota; class Fibrobacteria; order Fibrobacterales; family Fibrobacteraceae; genus Fibrobacter; species Fibrobacter succinogenes_K. The sequence continues at coordinate 6,153 of CACZAD010000002.1, forward strand.
CCACTTTGGCGCATACACGTCCTTTGTCGTCGAAACCCAGAAGGCCATCAAGCTCGGCGAAGAAAACATCCTCTGCATCCGTGTTGCCAACATGGGTGCCACCAACAGCCGCATCGACTTCGGTCGCGAAAGCAAGGAAGGCGCAAACGACCGTTATGCCCACCCGGGCGAAATGCCGGTCGGTCTCCCCTGGTCGCAGTATCCGTATGGCGGTATCTGCGGTCACGTTGACTTGATTCTCGGTAACGCAGCATTCATCTCCGACATCCATGTCGAACCGGACATGGACCAGGAACGCGTTTCTGTCGAAGCATTCTTCAACAACCCGCGCGGTTACCAGTCCCGCCTCCGCATCCTCATGAAGAACCCGAACGGCGATGTTTACGAGTTCTTCAAGGACATCAAGCTCGAAAAGGAAAACGCCACGCAAAAGTTCTTGCTGGGCATCAAGGACTGGAAGAAGGACAAGTGCGTCTGGAGTCCGGAACACCCGAACCTGTTCGCCATCGAAATGCAGCTCGAAATCAAGGGCGCCAAAGGCAAGACTCCGGAATACACCTTCCCTGTCGTAAGGACGTTCGGCTTCCGCAAGTTCGACTGCCTCAAGGGCGACTACTACATCAACGACTCCATCGTGAAGCTCATTGGTGTAAGCTACAACCAGCAGTGGAGCGAAGGCGGCCTCTGGACTGACCAGAACCCGGCTCTCGAAAAGGACCTGAACGCCGTCAAGGCCGCAGGCTTCAACATCATCCGTTCCTGCGGAGCCCCGCTCAGCAGCACGGCCCTCGACATTTGCGACAAGATCGGTCTTTTCGTGTTCCAGGAATTCCCGATCCACACGATGCGTTCGACCGCCCAGGGCCTCGAAATCACGAAGAAGCTCATCAACGACATGGTGCGTGACCAGCACAACCATCCGTGTATCGCCGCCTGGATTCTCGGATCCGAAAACGGAACGTTCATGCTCCAGAACGGCAACAAGCTTTTGAACGCCATCAGCCCGATCGACACCTGCCGTCCGGCAATCAGCAACTTCAACAGTATCTATCTCGACAACGAGGCCAACTTCCACAAGGATACGGGCAAGATTATTCCGGTTTCCATCGACCGCATTTCGCAGTACGCCACGATGCGCGTGAACCCACGTGAAAATCCGAGTGCAGCCTACACGCACTACCTCGCCCATATGTTCGACAAGGAAGACTTGGAACTCACCGTGCCCGATTCGGGTCTCGGCGACAGCCACTTCCAGGACGAAGAAGAACCGATTTTGAACGATATCGAAAACAAGGTTCTCGTCACGCTCAAGAACAACACACTCTTCCCGAAACATGCGACCACCATTGCCGGTCCACGTAGCGTCAAGAGCCAGAAGGCCATCAAGAACGAATTCAAGTCCGTCGAAAATTTCGTTGCCGACAGCAAGCTCTCGATTTGGCCGAACTTCGAATCGTTCAATGCAGATGTTTACCGCATCGCCCTCAAGAGCAAGTACGACCAGATCACGGCATTCCAGAGCAACCCGCAGATTTCCGGATTCTTCCTTGACCAGTGGGCCGACAACGGCACTGACTTCAGCGGCATCACGGACGAAAACAGAAAGTCCAAGGGCCTCCAGAACTTTGCAAGGGAAATCACGGTTCCGAGCCGCGTCCTCATTAGCGAACTCGAACACGTCGTCGCTCCGCAAAGCGAAGTCAGCTTCCAGCTCACGCTCCTGAACAACAGCCGTTTGGAAGACGTAGAAATCGAAGTTTCTCTCCTCGACGCCAAGGACAAGGTTCTCAATACGCAAAAGGTTCTTCCCGAAGAACCCGCCGACAAGAAGACCCTTACCCAGCTTGGCCTTTGCACGTTGATGGCTCCGCGCTCGACAGGTGCATACAAGATCAAGCTCACGCTCAAGGACAACGGCAAGGAAGTCCACTCCAGCTATGAAGACTTGATCGTCATCGAACAGACGGACGTGAAGGAAGCCATGAGCAAGGTCTGCTTCCTCGACAACTCCGACGAATCGAGCGACGCTCTCGCCGCACTGGATGGTTCCGAACAAATTATTTTCACAGCAAACTTGAGTTCTTGGCCGGACGAAATCTTGCACAAGATCATCGACGTCACGAAGAATGGCGGCAAGACGCTCCTCCTTTCGGACTTGACGACCGAAGACATCGACCTTTTGAACCAGGGCAACTATTCCGAAAGTAAGATCGAAGCCAACTGGACGACGGGTGCAAACGAGTTCAGCTTGCACTACTTGCCGAAGGATTCTCCGCTCCTCGCCGTATTTGGCGGCAACGGCGTTCTCGACCACAACTCCGCATCGGCAATGCCGGGCATTTCGTTGAACGAACTCGCTGGTGCCAAGGTTTATGCACGTTCTGTGACGCTCAAGGATGGCGAAATCAAGACGGGCGTGGACCTGCAGCTCGTGCCGTTTGGCAAGGGACAGATTATGTTCAACCAGTTCAGCGTGATTGAAGGTTTGGAAACGAACGCCTTGTCTGACGCGCTGTTCACGGCTATTGTCAACTTGCTGTAGTTGACAAGCAACAAAAGACATAAAAAGCTCCCGATTTTTTCGGGAGCTTTTTTTATGAGTTTCTTTTAATCCAGATCCTTAACGCAACGGACCGAATATGCATAGTACTTTCCATCTTCATCTAATTCAAAATTAGAATCCGTCGAATCCATCTCTACACAATACGAGTTGTCTTTAGTAAACGGCGTTGAGCTCCAGAAAAATCCTTTTCCACCTCTCCAAGAGCAATCATTCCCCTTTCTATGATATCTATCGTAGGGATCATTATAAGTCCTGAAACCTGTAGGTCGTGGAGAAAACGAGTAATAGTAAGGTCCGCTCATTTCTTCGTGCAAAATATTCCATTCTGTTGTATCGGGCAAATGCCAGCCATAGGGACAAGCCCCTCTTCGAGAACTAGACCCGCAATAATTCCCATAACCGCAAGATTCCTCTGTTTCGCCAATTGCAGCCGCCCAGGTATACAGACGTCCTAGCTTTTCGCAATTCTCCGTCGTATCGCCACAGCATAATGTTTTACGACCAAAGCGACTATCATCATATTTTAAATCTTCCGCCATCCATACTTGTCTGCCAATCTTTACAGTCCTGTACGTATGGCCATCACGAGTATCCAAAAAACAGTTTTCATCCGAGTCCGCATCGCAACTATCGTACAGAGAACTCGTTTCTTTCTGCGAAGAGCTACTAGACTTGGGACGGGAACTGCTACTAGACTTACCACGAGAACTAGAAGATTTCTTGGTAGTTTTGCCATCACTCGAATCATCATCATCTATTTCGGAGGAATCATTTCCCTTTGCGGGATTGCTAGAACCACCGTCGTCACAAGCAACAAACATAAAAAAGACTAAGAAGGCTATTAGAACTTTGCACAAAGACTTCATTTAAAGCTCCTAAATAAATTTGTTCGTACCAAAAATATAAAAATTTCAGGCCATCCATCAAGAGTGACCCCATCCCAACAGTTCTTGCCGGATAATTCTATATGACAACCTCTAGACACCGTTACTATATTTGGTGTTATGACACAGAATAACGTTAATTTGGAAAAATACTCTGACGAGCTCGCCAACAATGCAAAGAACGCGAGCAAGAAAATTCGTACATTGAGCGCCGAAAAGCGCGCCGCCGTGCTCGCACGTGTTGCAGAAATTCTCCGTGCAAAGAAGCCGGAAATTCTCGCCGCCAACAAGCTTGACCTCGAAGCTGCCGCCGGCAAGCTCGACGATTCCAAGATGGATCGCCTAACTTTGAATGACGCCCGCATCGAATCGATGGCCAAGGGCGCCGAAGAAATCGCCGCATTCACCGACCCGCTCGGTCGCATTCTCGAATCGCGCGAACTCAAGAACGGCATCAAGATTAGCCGTGTCGCTGTGCCGATAGGTTCTGTGTTCTTCATTTTTGAAAGCCGCCCGAACGTGACGATCGATGGCGCCTGCCTTTGCTTTAAGGCCGGCAACGCCGTGATTCTCCGTGGCGGTAAGGAATCGCTCAACTCCGCCAAGTGCCTCGCCGGGATTTTCCACCAGGCTCTTGAAGAAAACGGAGTCGACAAGGACGCCGTACAGCTCGTGACTGAAACAAGCCATGACCTCGTGGGTAAGCTCTTGCAGCGCAACGATTGTCTCGATCTCGTGATTCCTCGTGGTGGCGAACGCTTGATTCGCGCAGTCGTGGAACAGAGCAAGATTCCTGTCATCAAGCACTTCAACGGCATCTGCCATGTGTACGTGGACAAGTCCGCCGATATGGAAAAGGCCGTGAACATTCTCATCAACGCCAAGACGCAGCGCACGGGCGTGTGCAACGCCATGGAATGCGTGATTATCGACCGCCACATCGATGATGCAAACGTCAAGAAGCTCTTGGACTGCCTCGCCGACCGCGGTGTGGAACTCTTTGGCAACAAGGACGCCCAATCGCACGACAGCCGCATCAAGGACATCGGCGATGACAGCAACTACCATCACGAATACCTCGCCCTCAAGGCAAGCGTCAAGTTTGTCGATAACGTCGAAGAAGCCTGCGACCACATCGAAAAGAACAGCAGCCGTCACACGGAAGCGGTCGTTGCAGAAGATGCAAGCGTTCAGGACTACTTTGTCGCAAATGTCGACAGCAGCAGCGTCATGGTGAACGCCAGCACGCGCTTTGCAGACGGTGGCGAATACGGTCTCGGAGCCGAAGTGGGCATTTCTACGGACAAGCTCCATGCTCGTGGTCCGATGGGCGTCGAAAGCCTCTGCAGCTACAAGTGGATTCTCCGTGGCAATGGTCAGGTAAGAGGATAATTAGACGAAAGAACGGCGCTTTACGCCTACAGACGAGAGACGAAAGATGAAGTTTGAAGACTTAATCAAAGAAGTAAAGTTCGAAGTGGAATTCGGTGGAGTGAAGCTCGCTCCGGCTATCGTCCAGGACGCCGACAAGGGCGACGTGCTGATGATGGCATGGATGGATGAAGAAGCACTCCGCCGCACGCACGAATGTGGCGAAATGGTTTTCTGGAGCCGTAGCCGCAAGGAATACTGGCACAAGGGCGACACTAGCGGAAACGTGATGACCGTCGTCGAATGGGCTGCCGACTGCGATTCCGACGCACTGCTTTTCAAGGTGCGTATGCAGGGTCCGCAGGTCGCTTGCCACACAGGCGCTCGCAGCTGCTTCTTCAAGAAGTGCGAAAAGTAAACAAAGCCTCAAAAAATTTCAGCCTAGTTTGCACACGCAAGCTAGGCTTTTTTGTTTTTATACTTCAAGCTTCTGCAAAGGGTAGAAAAAAAATAATTTATACAGAATTCATTCAAACAAACCAGTCCCACATAAAAAGGGAAATCCCCCGCATCTGCGAGGGACTTACGATGTTTAACGTTTCGGTTGTACTTCGTCTTGTCTCGGACGACTCTCGTCCTTAGCTTGGCTCCATTCTGGGAGCCATCTATGCGGAGCATACGCAGCATGGCGCTCTCCTTTGCAGTCTCGGCAAGCTTGCAATCTGGCGTACCGAGCAACTTATTGCAGTTTTTAGCCATAGGGGCCTCCTTCTACCAAATATAATTATATACATTTATAATGGAAAGGAGCAAAATATGCAAGAATCTTATCAAAACGCACTGATCGAGACCCTGTCGGACATTGACTTATACGGGTTATATATTTTTCTGCCATGTATCCTTGCATTGATTTTTACAGTAATGCATAAAAAAGACAAGCGAAAAAAATTGTGGAAAATGCTTTTGGCATTCATCCCCTTAGTGATCGTTTATAAAATAATCATCTTCGACTTTATTTTTGAAAACACTTGGTTCGAAGTGTTTGTCGTGTTTGCGATATTTTATGCCATTTCAATTATCGTCGGCGCATTCTTTTGGAAGAAGAAAATCATCATCGGGATTTCGATTCCTTTAATTCTTTGCGCTTCTTACTTTTCGTATGCCACATATAAATTTTTCAACAACACAGAACCGTTCGGCAGAATTGACGAATACGCCTTGCCTAGTCATATCCACAGCAGCTATGACTACGCCGTAAAAATCACCTACGCCGATGACTGGGGCTACAACCTTTACTCCTTGACCATCCGCGGGAAAAAGAACAAAGATTCCCAAGCGAACGATTCCATCAACTACTGCTTACAGCACGGGCAGAACAAAAATTTGGCAGTAAAGTACATTCCCAAGGATCACGATAAAAAGAGCAAACTCATAATTCCGCCGGCAGCCCTTCAAAAAGGTTGCCAATGGAAACAAATGACGGATGAAAACAAAGCCGTATTTTTCGACTTCAAGAAGCAAGCAGAAAACTATCAGGCCGAATTGGACTGTAATCAAAGACACAACGATTATGAATTTAACGTTGACATCATCGATTACCAAAAAAGAAGGTTCCGCACACTGGAACTCGGCCATGCTTCCGTGCATATTCCCATGGCTCAAGCCATCGTCGATCTTGGCCTAAAGTTAATCTCATCAAGCAAGGATTCCGTCGATATGGATTCCACACACGTCAATGAATGATTTTGAATCATTGATTTACCATCAGGACTTCAAGCGCCTGCTACTTGCAGTTTCGGGCGGTTTGGATTCCATCTGCCTAGCAGATTACTTTATCAGAAACAAAGAAATGCTAGGGATAGAATGGTTGGGTATTGCACACGTACACCACGGGCTACGCGAAGGGACTGCTGACCGCGATGCAGCATTTGTCGAGGCGTTCGCCAAGTCACGCGGCATTCCGTTTTTCTTGAAGAAGCTGGATGGAGCGGCGCTAAAGGCAGCCGAAGGATCGCTCGAAGAAAACGCAAGAGATGCAAGGTACAAAGCGCTAGTCGAGATTGCATTGAATAACGAGAAGGTGACGCCCTCCCCATTCGGGTACGACTGCCTCCATAGCCCATACCCCAAAGCAGCCGAAGGCTGCGACCCCACACCCCATAACCCTATCGCAATCGTAACAGCGCATCACGCCGGAGATCAGTCCGAGACGATGTATATGAGGTTACGTCGTGGGACAACGCTTACCGGGCTGCGCGGGATTCAAGAAGTTAGAACTATTCAAGAAGAAGAAAGGCGATCCCGGAACAGTGTCCGGGATGACATCGATGATGGGAGGAACCTACTTCCTACTGTATTCATTTTCCGCCCTTTCCTAAACATCACTCGTGCAGAGTTGCGGGAATACGCCCAAAAGTACCAGCTAGAGTGGTGCGAAGACGAAAGCAATACCGACGTGAAGTTCGCACGTAACAAAATCAGGCACGAGTTTTTGCCGAACTTGGAACGCGAATGCCCAGAGGCGACAAAGCAGCTTTGCAGAATTGCAGGGATTGCCGATAGAGCGTATGCGAAAGTGATGGAAAAGTGCGAAAGCATTTTTGCACCGTGTTTGTTAGACGAGAGTACACTGGATGGGGAATGGCGATCCCGGAACAAAGTCCGGGATGACAGCGCAATCCGCGCAGTCACGCTGGACAAGAAAAAGCTCAATAAAACTCTACGCGATTACGCCAACGCAGACCTGTCAGAAATGTTACGTCTTTGGCTTTCGGAAAAGGGTTTCCGCTTCCCTGTCGGCTTTTTTAACGCCCCTAAAGAACCCGCCCACATAAAAGTTCCAGTACGGGCGGTCTACCGAAAGCGTTCCATCCTCAAAATACGCCATACTGTCTGGATTTGCGAGTTTAAAGATACTGAATCTGCCGCAAAATTTGTATCTTGAGAATGAAAGAAAAAAGGATTATATGAATCAACCGAAGAAGCCTACATCCCCATTTAAGAACAAGAATTTCATTATCGTTCTTATTATGCTCCTCATGCTTTTCGTCATGTTCCCCATGACCGGGAAAGACTCCAACAAGGATATTACCCGCACCGAATTTTTAGCTATGATGGGCGATTCCACGAAGGTCATAACCGAACTTTCGCTCCAAAAAACTCCTGATGGCGTGATTATCGAAGGCGCATACGAAATGACTCCGGAAGAAATTGCCGAAGCCAAGAAGAACCAGAGCGCCCTCGCCCGCTTTACCCGTTCCAACAGCGAAGCTGGCAACACCAAGCATTTCAAGAGCCACATGCTCGAGATTTCGAACGAACAGATTTCAACTTGGGAAGCCTTCAAGGGCGTCAAGGTCAAGGTCATTCACGAATCGACCACCTGGATCGAAACACTCATCGGATTTTTGCCCGCCATTATCCTGATTGCGTTCTTCTACATTATGATGAGCCGTCAGATGGGCGGTGGCGGAAAGAGCCCGTTCTCCTTCGGCAAGAGCCAGGTCAAGCAGCTCAATAGCCAAAAAAAGACGACGTTCAACGACGTTGCTGGTTGTGACGAAGCCAAGCAGGACTTGCAGGAACTTGTTGAATTTTTAAAGGACCCGAAGAAGTACGACAAGCTCGGTGGCCGCATCCCGAAGGGTGCGCTCCTCGTTGGCCCTCCGGGTACCGGTAAGACGCTCCTCGCCCGTGCCGTTGCAGGCGAAGCAGGCGTACCGTTCTTTAGCATGTCGGGTTCGGACTTCGTGGAGATGTTCGTTGGCGTGGGTGCATCCCGCGTACGTGACTTGTTCGAAACCGGCAAGAAGAACGCTCCGTGCATCCTCTTCATCGACGAAATCGACGCCGTGGGTCGCCAGCGTGGTGCCGGTCTCGGTGGCGGTCACGATGAACGTGAACAGACTTTGAACCAGTTGCTCGTGGAGATGGACGGCTTTACCGCTAACGAAGGCGTGATCTTGATTGCAGCCACGAACCGTCCGGATGTGCTCGACAAGGCACTCCTCCGCCCGGGCCGCTTTGACCGCCAGATCGTGGTGGGACTCCCCGACCTCAAGGGCCGTGAAGAAATCTTGAAGGTTCACTTGAAAAAACGCAAGGTGCCTCTGGCACCCGATGTCGACGTGAAGGCCGTCGCAAAGGGCACTCCGGGACTCGCCGGTGCTGACCTTGAAAACCTGGTGAACGAAGCAGCGCTCCTCGCCGCAAGGTTCAACAACAAGAAAGTGACGATGCTCGACTTTGAAGAAGCCCGCGACAAGCTCAGCATGGGTGCCGAGCGCCGCACGCTCCTCATGACCGACGAAGAAAAGCGCCATACGGCTTACCACGAAGCGGGCCACGCCCTCATGACGCTTCTCTGCAAGCATTCCGATCCGCTCCACAAGATCACCATCATTCCGCGCGGACGCGCCCTCGGCGTGACTATGAGTTTGCCAGAACGCGACCAGGTCAGCTACAGCCGCGAATACGCCGAAGAACGCATTATGATCATGATGTCCGGTCGCCTTGCCGAACTCATCTTCTTCAACCACCAGAGTACCGGAGCCTCGAACGACATCCAGCGCGCCACGGAACTTGCCCGCAAGATGGTCACGGAATGGGGCTTCGACGAAGAAATCGGTCCGGTCTGCTACAGCCGTGCCGATGGCGAAGTGTTCCTCGGACGTGAAATTTCGAAGCCTAAGGAAATGTCCGAAATGATGGCAGAAAAGATCGACAACGCCATCAATGGACTGATCAGACGTATGGATGACAGAGCCCGTAAGCTCCTTGAAGAAAACAAGGACAAGCTCACCGATCTCGCCGAAGCGCTGTTTGAATTCGAAGTCCTCGACCGCGAAGAAATCGACAAGGTCATGGCTGGCGAAAAGCTCACCGGAACAAAGAAGAGCCGCCAGTACAAGGCTATGGAAGAACTCGCCAAGAAGCGCGAAGAAGAAAACACTCCGCCGCCCGACCCGGGTAACCAGCCGCCGGTAGCACCGATTACTGACGTGCAGCCCACACCCGCTACAGGCAACGAAACAGCAACCAACGCCGTCAAAGAAACCGAACAACAGTAATAACCGCATCTATGCTTAGCTCTATTTTTGAAACAACTCGTGCAATCTCTTGGAAAATTGGAAACGACATCATTCCAGCTTCGAGGATGCCGCTTGTCATGGGTATCGTAAATGTTACCCCGGACAGTTTTTTTGATGGAGGCAAGCATAACTCGCCCGAAGCCGCTTACGAGCATGCAATCTCGCTCGTGAACCAAGGGGCAGTCATTCTGGACATCGGTGGCGAAAGCAGCCGCCCCGGAAGCGAACACGTGAGCGAGCAAGAAGAACTCGACCGCGTTTGCCCCGTTGTGGAAGCACTTGCGCAGACGGCCACGATTTCCGAGGACCTCGACAATCCGGGATTCCAAAAGTTCTACATCTCCGTCGATACGGTCAAGGCAAAAGTCGCCGAAGAAAGCATAAAGCTCGGTGCGCATATCATCAACGACATCAGCGCCTGCACGATGGATCCGGACATGATCGACACGGTCGCCCGCACCAAGGCAAGCGTCGTACTGAACCATATGCGTGGAAACTTCGGAACCATGCAGCAAGACTTTAAGCCGTATACGAATGTTGTTCAAGAGGTTCAAGAAGAACTTTTGGCTCAAGTACAAAAACTTTTGGATGCCGGAGTCGAAAAGGAACGCATCTGCATCGATCCGGGTATCGGTTTTGGAAAGACTGTTCAAGACAACATCGACTTGATGAAATCCGTCGACGTGATGCTGAAAGACGGTTACCCCGTTTTGATTGGCACATCGAGAAAGTCCTACATCGGCAAGATGCCAGGACTCGAAACGAGCGACAGGCTTATCCCGACCGTTACGGCAGGCATCGTGGCAGCTCTCGGTGGCGCAAGCGTCATCCGCGTTCACGACGTCAAGGAAGCCAAGGAATCACTCCTTTACCTGGAGGCACTGAAGTCCCATGACGCTGTTTAAACTATTCGACATCATCGATGTCCGTATGGCCGACATTCTGGACATTCTCCTCATATCGGTCATCCTCTACTACATCTTTTTGCTGTTCCGCGGAACGCGCGCCGCACAGATGATTTTCGGTGCGTTCTTGCTCATTCTCGCCTGGCTCATTGCGCAGTGGTGGGAACTCCATACACTCGTGTGGATGCTCAGTAACCTCGCCACGCTCGGTATTATCGCCCTCGTGATTTTGTTCCAGCCCGAAATCCGAAGCGCACTCACGCGAATCGGTCAAAGCGTAAGTAAGGTGGACCTCCGAAACATCCTCTTCCACGCAAGCGGCCTTGACGATATCTCGCAAAAGATTTGCACTGCAGTTCAGGACTTGGCTAAGACAAAAACGGGTGCGCTCATCGTTCTCGAAAAGCGAGTCGGCCTCAAGAACTACGCCGACACAGGTGAACTCCTCAACGCCCGCATCAGCTCCAGACTTTTACGTGCCTTATTCTTCCCGAACTCCGCACTGCACGATGGCGCCGTGATCCTCAACTGCAAGGAAATTGTCGCCGCCGGCTGTATTTTGCCGATGCCGACAGGTAACGCCGAAGGCGACGCCGGCTACGGTATGCGTCACCGCGCCGCAAAGGCTCTCGCCGCCGAAAGCGATGCCCTCATCATCATCGTTTCCGAAGAAACGGGTAAAATTTCGACCGCCTACAGAAACAATCTGAGACGCGGCCTCACCCCCAAGGAACTCAAGGCCGAAATATTCCGCCACTGGCACGAACTCTTTAACGAAGTCATAGACGAAGATTCCAACGAAGGCGAAAACGAAGCTACCGAGAACTAGGATTGATATGGAAAACAAAAATACGAAATCTGCTCAGGAAAATACCCAGAACAACGCCAAAGGCAAAAAGAAGGGCAAGAGAAACCTCGTCATCTTGATTTTGATGTTCCTCCTCCTTGTGTGCCTGTTCATTGTACAGTGCCATCTGAACAGAATCAAGGAAGAAGCACTTGCCGAACAGAAGCTCCAGGAACTGGCGCTCCGTCAGCAAGAGATTCTCGACAGCATCCGTCTCGCCGAGCAGGCAAAAGCCGATAGCCTCAAGGCTCTCGAAGACGCACGAATTGCAGACAGCCTGCGCCTCGCCGACAGTCTCCGCATTGCCGATTCCCTCGCGAACTTAAAGCCAGGCATCAACCAAGACAGCCTCCGCCACGTGCGCGACAGCATTCGCGCCGTACGCAAGTTCCGCAAGGATAGCCTCGCCCGCGTCAATGACTCGCTCGCTCGTATCGAAAAAGCCCGCCAGGATTCCCTGAACAAGGCTCGCCTGGCTGATAGCCTCCGTAACTCGGACAAGGTTCCGCCCACGGCCGAAATCACGCCGCCCGCCGGGCGCTACTATTCTCCCATCAAGCTAAAAGTCAAGTGCGACGAAATCAAGTGCAAGACGTTCGTCTCTATCGGTGACACGCTCAATCCGCAAGACGCCAGCAAGGGCATCGAATACAACAAGACGGGTTCCGTGTTCTTCTACGCCGCCGATTCCGTCGGTAACCGCACCGCCTGGGAAGAAGCCAAGTACGACATGGCTAGCGACAACATTTGCGGAAAGAACGCCTTCCCTGTCCCGGTTGGAGCAAAGACTGTCTGCGTCGATGCCTACGAATACCCGAACCAGCCGGATGCCACGCCTAAGGACATGGTCAGCCAGGAAGAAGCCGCACGAATCTGCAAGAACGAAGGCAAGCACCTCTGCTCCATCGAAGAATGGCAAGCCGCCTGCCGTGGCAAGGACGGATTCAAGTACTCCTACGGCAAGAGCTACAAGCAGAACAAATGCAATACCAATACAAAATCCGCCAAGAGGAGCGGCCGCAAAACCCAGTGCCGCAGCTGGTATGGCATGTACGACATGAACGGTAACCTCTGGGAATGGACCTCTTCGACCAGCAAGCAGCACCCGGACAAGTTCCTGGTCGCCGGTGGTGCATGGAACACCAACAACGAAAGCAGCTGCTCCGAAAGCAAGTTCAGCTTCTACCCGCAGAACCAGTATCCGAGCGTCGGCTTCAGGTGTTGCAAATAACGCACCGTTAAAACAACATTACATACTTTATTTGGCTCAATAACGAAAAAAAATCTAATTTAGGACCATGAAAACAAAAATTATTCTCTCTGCACTTATTCTTTCTTCGTTCACGTTCTTCGGCTGCAACAACGAAACGCCCAACTACACGGGTTACTGGAAAGGTGAAGCCGACATGATTTTCGAAGTTTTCACAGAAAACAACGTGGATTACACGATTCGCAACGTGAACGGCGACCTGACCGCAAAATTCGACAGTGGCGTTCTCCGTGGCAAGAACTCTCTCGACATGGACATTTTGATGAGAGTGAAGGGCGACTCCGCTTACTACGAATTTGGCGAAGATGAATCCGGCAAGATCGTAACGGGCTACGCCAGAATTTCCAAGGAAGAATACGACAAGATTTTCAAGGCCCAGTCCGAAGCCAAGGCAAATTACAACTAATCGGATTTCGTCCTATAAAAAAATTGCCCGGGTTTGCATGACGCACCCGGGTCTTTTTTGTATTGTAAAAGCTTGCTACTTGGCGCCTGCGTTCAAGACCTCAAGGACGAGCTTTTCGAGCATTTCGTAGCTCGGCGCTCCGCTCCAAACACGCTTGATATAACCGTTGGAATCGAGGAGCATGAGTGTCGGGACGGCATGAATCCCATAACGACGCCAGAGTCCCTGATCGGCATCGCGGTAGAGCGGATACGGCGAAGCGTGCTGCTTTTTGTAGAACGCAAGGAGCGGCTTGGTCTGTTCGGACGAAATGCCGATGACTTCGAGGCCCTGGCTAGAATACTTGTTGTAGATTTTTTCGAGTACGGGGAGCGTCTGGCGGCAAGGACCGCACCAAGTTGCCCAGAAGTCCAAAAGTGTAGCCTTAGGAGCTTCTAATCTCTTTTCGCCGTTCTTGTAGAAGTTCTTGCCGAACTCAGCCATCTTGCTCCCGATAGCAGAACCCGTTAGGCTCGAAATGTCATCCGGACGAGCCGTCAAAGTCACCGTCAGCGGAATTCGCTTTCCGTCACGGACAATTTCAATGGCAACCTTGTCACCCTCAGACGCATTCTTCAGCACGTTTTGCATTTGAGCCACATTGACCAAGTCCTTGCCATCAAAACCGATCACCAGGTCTCCAGAAACAACCCCCGCTTCGAGGCAGCCCGATTCAGGATGCACACCGGAAACAAGAAGTGCCAAATGGTTCTCGTACAAAGACTTTTTATAGATGAGCCCAAGCCACGGCACAGCAAACGCCGATACCGAGAAGAACGATAAAACCATAAATGCGCGAAGAATTAAATTCATGATGAACCCTTAAATTATTTAAAAGAAATAAAAGCCGATATTCAGAGCTGCCGTAAAATGCGCCTCACGACTGTAAAAGTCGTTTGCCTTTTCGGCTAGAGGTTTGCCGATGATGTAGCTGGCATCCAATTCCAGACGGCACAAGAAGCTTGCGTTCTTGAAAAATGAAATATCGCGCCCATAGCCAAGCGTAATGCGGGGCGGGAAATAGCTTTTATCGTTGCGTTCGAAAGAAACAAACGAAACTCCCAAACGCAAAAAGTCATCCTCGCGAGTCCCGCGGAAAAAGAATCGCCAGTCTAGCCCTAGCTCCAGGTAGTCGCCAGAAAATAGCAGAGCAGCAAAAGCGTCGGCGGAATGGTGATTGTGAAAACGATATTCCCCACTCAGAAGCACACCCGGATGAATCGCCCCCAGGTAATAGACAAGACTCAACTCGCCACCAAACGAAAGCGACGAGAGTGAATCCTTCGCGGGGGCTTCTTCGTAAGTCTGCTCGATGAAGTATCCGGCAAAAGACTGTACCGCACAAAGCAACAGTGCGACAAGGAATATTTTACAGCTTCGGATGAGCGGCATCGTAATCTGCGAGAGTCTTGTAACCATCGCCCATCAGAGCTTCTTCAAGTTCCTTGCGCATGGCGTGTGCTGCCATCCAGCGGAATGCGACAACGGAGTAGCACTGCACGGCATCGACGCCAAGCTTGATGAGGTCGTATATCTTGAATCCGTGGTCAATGCCACCGCAAGCCATCACGCTCATCTGCGGATAGTTTTCACGGATAAACTTGACGTTCTTGACCATGTTTTCATAAAGCGGACGGCCCGACATACCACCGCGATTGCCATCGCCACGCAACGGAGTCAATTCGTCGAACGTGACGCAGACCGGGAGTTCGTTCACCTTGGCGGTCGGGTACGTATTGCCCATAATGACGCCGTTCACGCCCTTCTGCACCAGCATATCCATAATGGTCTTCAAATGGCATTCGAGCATATCCGGGCTGAGCTTGGCATACACGGCCTTGCGATAGCTCTGGCTGTTACGGTAGTTCGTGATTTCGGTAAAGATTTTCTCAAGGAAGCTTGTATCGAGATCGACTCGGTTCTCGCCCGTATTCGGGCAGCTCACGTTGATTTCGACGTAATCGCCCACCTTGTAGGCAATGGCGAACGTTTCGACGACATCCTTGAGCTTTTCGTTTTCGTCAGTAAGCCCCGGAGTTTCGGCAACGGAGACACCGACGCACAAATGCGTCTTATGAGCGGCTTCGAGCTGAGTCTCCACGCGACGGCAAACGGCTTCGACACCGTCATTGTTCAGCCCCATGCTATTGTGGATCGCACGATCCTTTTCGACAAAGCCGATGCGCGGTCTGTGCGTGTTTCCTTCACGAACATGGCGAGTGGCCGTACCGACAGAAATGCCGCCAAAACCGACATTGGCATAATCGCAAATACGGAGCGCAGTCTTGTTTGCACCAGCCGCCAGAATAATCGGGCATCCGAAATGAAGCGGATTGGAACCATCGGCAAAAGTCACCACACGCTGGAGCGTATTGCTCAAGTCCGGGCGCCCACCCATAAGCGGGATCACCGGAGCGAATCTAGCCACATGCTTAAACGAGTCGTGGCGGAATTCGGGATTGTTGTGGAAAATGCGACGAATGAGCGCCAAGATGCGGTCACTAGGACGCATATAATATTCGTGGTTGATGCAATCATTACTCATATTTTAATATCCCTTACTTGTTCGCTTCGCTGGTACTTAACAAATAAGCGTCAATGAACGGACGGATTTTTCCATCGAGTACGCCAGACGTATCCGACGTTTCGACGCCCGTGCGCAAGTCCTTTACCAGCTGGTACGGCTGCAACACATAGCTGCGGATCTGGCTACCCCATTCGACCTTCTTCTTCTCGGCCATGCGGGCGTCGCGCTTCGCTTCTTCTTCCAAGCGGTAGTGTTCAGCGACCATGGTCTTGAGCATCTTGTAGCAGGTTTCACGGTTCTGGATCTGGCTGCGTTCCGTCTGGCAGCTCGCCATGATGCCTGTCGGCAAGTGGGTCATACGCACGGCGGAGTCCGTCTTGTTGATGTACTGACCACCGGCACCGCTACTGCGGTAAGTATCGACGCGGACTTCGGACATATCGAGGTCGAATTCAACGTCTTCGTGTTCCGGGTACAGATAAACTGCCGTAAAGCTCGTATGGCGGCGGGCGTTGGCATCGAACGGGCTGATGCGCACCAAGCGATGGACGCCGATTTCGGAACGCAAGAGGCCATAAGCGTTTTCGCACGTGACTTCGATTGTAGCACTCTTGAGGCCAGCGTCTTCTGCTTCCTGGAAGTCCACCACCTTGAAGTCCATGTTTTCGCGTTCAAAGAAGTGCGTGTACATACGGAAAAGCATCAAGGCCCAGTCCTGGGATTCCGTACCGCCGGCACCCGGATGGATAGACATGAGGCAGGCACAGGCGTCGTCCGGTCCGTTGAGCATCTTCTTGAATTCCATCGCTTCGACTCTGGACTTGAGGTCCGCAATGTCGGATTCAATCGTCTTGGACAAGTCTTCGGATTCTTCGGCCTTGGACATTTCGTAAAGCTCGGCAAGATCGTCGCAAGTCTGGGAAACTTCTTTCCAGGACTCAATGAGCCCCTTGAGGTTCCCGATCTTCTTCATCATGGACTGAGCCTTTTCCTGGTCATTCCACAGGTTCGGGTCGCCAGAATCCTTTTCGAGGACGTAGAGTTCTTCGGTCTTTGCCTCTAAGTCAAAGATACCCCCAGAGTTTATCAATGCGACTGCGCAATTCGATAAGCCCGGTGTGTGTAGTGTTGAATGCCATATCAAACCTCTAATATCAGCTAGTTAAAAAAGAAATGTCATCCTGAGTGCAGAACCGCAGGTTCGAAATCGAAGGATCCAAAAAATCTAGATTCTTCGACTTCGCTACGCTTCGCTCAGAATGACACGTACAAACAATTCGTGCGATTACTTATCAGCACCGATTGCCTGAGGCGGCTGGTACTTCTTGTCGAGGTACTGCACCTTGTAGGTCTTGCCAAGTTCATCGAGGTAAGCCTTGAGCTTAGCCTGACGTTCCTGTTCGGCCTGCACACGGAGGATGTAGTCGATCTGGTGCTTGTAGCTATCGTACTTGCCGTCATTCTTTTCAGTAAGCATGAAGATGGAAACGCCGTCGTTTTCGGTAATGACTTCAGAGATTTCACCGACCTTGATCTTGCCAACAGCCTTGGCAAAAGCGGCGCTCTTGGACTTGGCGAGGAACTTGTTCATGATGCCACCCGTCTTCTTGGCGTCCTTGTCGTCGCTATACATGGCAGCGAGCTGAGCAAAAGTAGCCTTCTTGGAACGGACCTGGGCAGCAAGACCCTTCAACATATCCTTGGCGTCACTGATTTCCTGAGCGCTCTTGCCCTTGGTAGAGATAAAGATACGGGCGCCGCTAATGGTATCGTTGATGGCCACCTTAGTCTTGTTGAGTTCCCAGAATGCCTGGAGCTGCTTTTCGGTCGGAGCATCCGGATACGGGACCTTCTTTTCGAGGATGATTTCGCTCTTGAGCTGGTCTTCGATCTTGGACTTGAACTGAGCCATCGTCGTGTTGGACTTCTTGAGTTCCTTCTGGAAAGCTTCCTCGCTCGGGAACTGCTTCTTGAAGAGTGCCGTCAAGCTATCGACCTTGGATGCGGCAACCTTGATGCCCATCTTCTTGGCTTCGAGCTTGATGAGTTCCTGACCCACGAGATTGTCCACAACTGCATAGCGAAGTTGGGTCATCATTTCTTCAGTGAGCTTCTGGCCGGGAGCCTGCTGCTGACCAAGCATCGTTGCAAGGCTATCAATCTTGCCACCAGAAATACCCGTCTTGTCGACGCGGATAACGTCCAGGCTTTTCGAATTCATCAACTGAGCAGAAGCAATACCGGCAGTGAGAAGCACGGCAGCGACACCACGAGAAATGAGTTTAAGAGACATTATTTATCCTTGTTAAAAATTTTTCAAGGCTTAATATAGAAAACTTACAACACGCAAACGTAGCATTCCCGAGTTTTTATGCAAACAAAACAATGTTCTTACAAAAAATTGCAGCAAGTGCTTGTTTTTTCTAAATTTATGGACATGAAAAAGATAAAAGTATATACGTTGCAAGGTAAATGGACTGGCGATTTCGAGTCCAACAACAAGTGGTACAAGGACGAAGCCCTCAAGCTCAAGGGCAAGAACATCGACCTTCTGGTTCTCCCGGAACTTTTCCACACCCCGTACTTCCCGTTCGAGGAAAACGCGGACTTTTTTGACCTCGCTATCGAAAAGGACCACCCGATTGTCGGCGAATGGCAGGCTATCGCCAAGGAACTGAACGCCGTTGTCGTGTTCCCGTTCTTCGAAAAGCGTGCCCGCGGCATTTACCACAACTCGGCTTTTGTCTTTGAACGTGACGGAAGCATCGCCGGGCTTTACCGCAAGAGCCACATTCCCGATGATCCGGCATTTTACGAAAAGTATTACTTTATTCCAGGTGACACCGGCTTTGAACCGATCAAGACCAGCGCAGGTACGCTCGGCGTACTCATTTGCTGGGACCAGTGGTTCCCCGAAGCAGCCCGCATCATGAGCCTCAAGGGTGCCGACGTGCTCATCTACCCCACCGCCATCGGCTGGATGGATTCTGAGCCCAAGGAAATTTACCCGCGCCAGCAAGACAGCTGGATGACCGTCATGCGCGGGCACGCCATCGCCAACAGAACCTTCGTCATCGCCGCAAACCGCTCGGGCGTCGAAGGACACCTCACGTTCTGGGGCACAAGCTTTGTCGCAGCTCCGGACGGATACATTTTGCAAAAGTGCGATCCGGAATTCCTGGGTGCAAGCTACGTCGAAATCGACCTTGCCGAAACCGAGGAAAATCGTCGCTGGTGGCCGCACTTCCGCGACCGTCGCATCGACCTGTACAAGGACATTTTGAAAATCTGGGCAGAAGATTAAGCCTCCCTTTCCTAAAGCCTGTCATTCTCGACTAAGCGTAGCGCAGGAGGGAATCCATCGCAAATGTTGAACAAGAAATAATGGATCCCCTCACTTCGTTCGAGGATGACTGCTCCAGGATGACAAGCCACTAAGCAAATAAAAAAGGAATTTAATTCATGACGAAAAATTCAATTCGTTATCCGGCGGAATGGGAAAAGCAGAGTGCCACTTGGCTAGCATTCCCGCACAACAAGACAAACTGGTATGGTGAACGCGGCATCAACATCCGCAAGTTCTATGTAGAACTTATCCGTAACATCACGGAATTCCAGCCAGTGAATCTGTTGCTCCCCGCCAAGAACTTCTTGACCGACGAAGAAAAGGCAGCTCTCGCCAATCGCCCGTTTCCGGTGAACTTTATCGTCATCAAGACGAACGACATCTGGATTCGCGACTACGGTCCGTTCTTTATGAAGAAGGGCGACAAGAAGGTCGTCACAGAAACGCAGTTTAACGCCTGGGGCGCGAAGTTCCCGCCTTGGGGGCTCGACAACGCCATCCCGCAGAAGATAGCCGAAAAGCAAAAACTCCCGCTCAACGAAAGCGTACCCTACATCTTTGAAGGCGGAGCCATCGAAGTCAACGGCGACGGCCTCGGCATCACGACCGAAGACTGCCTTATCGGCAAGAACCGCAACAAGGACGAAGACCTGAAAAAGGTCATCAAGGCGCTTTGCAAGGCCTTCGGACTCAAGGACTTGCTCGTACTCCCGCACGGTCTCCACGGCGACCACACGGACGGCCACATCGATAACGTCGCCCGCTTTGTCGCTAAAGACAGGGTCGTCATGTGCATGACCGACAACAAGCGCTCCCCCAACGCCCCGATCCTGAGCGAAGCCAAGTTCATCATCGAAAAGTGGCTCAAGATGCACTACGAAAGTGCCAAGGTCGATACGCTCCCGCTCCCGCCGCAGCGCGTGCTGGATGACGGCCAGATTCTCCCGGCTTCGTACATGAACTACATCTACGTGAACGGTGGACTCATCTTCCCGAAGTACAAGAGCCCGAACGATACGGTTGCCAAGAAGTATTTCGAGAGCGTCTATCCGGACCGCAAGGTCATCGGCATCGACTGCCGCACGGTCATCGAAGAAGGCGGAAGCCTCCACTGCATGAGCAAGCATGAGAATGAATAAAGTAGGAAGTTAGAAGTAGACAGTTAGAAGATAATGCTACTAAAAAAATCTTCCTACTTCCTACTGTCTACTGCCTACTTTTTTTGCCTTCGCGATAGCTTCTTTAGCTAGTTTATCTACAAGTTCATTCCATTTGACGCCAGTGTGGGCGGCGACCTTTTCGAACTGAACTCGGTGCAGATAAGGTTTTGCCGCAGCGACATACATCTTGGCAATGTTGCTCTTGGCTTGCCATTCGCCTTTGGCCCAGCGTGCAATGCCTTCGTAGTCATGGCAAATGACGCCTTTTTGGTCATGAGCTTCTAGCCATTTCATTGCCTGGAAAGAGGCCATCACTTCGCCATCGATATTGCGGCTTTCGGCTTCGAAAGCGGTGATTCCAGAACCACGATCAATTTCCTTGTCATTTTCAGTTACAACAAAAGCCCACCCCGAGCGTGCAAATCCCGGCGAAAAAGATCCATCGACAAAAATGCGGAGTCCGTCAGCGGGCGGAGCTTCCATCCCGTCTAGCCAGGCGGTCGCTTCTTCGCGAGTTCCGAACGACTTAAACAGGACGCCCTTGACGCCGTGGGTCAATTTTTCGCATTCGGCCCACGTCATGACGATTTTCTTTTCATTTTCGCTTTTTATGGCATAGAACTTTTGTTTAGGCATGGCGCAAATTTAATATATTTTTGTTGTAATTAGAATTAGGAGCTCTTTTGTTTTCTTCACGGTACTTTGCCGATGGCAAAAAATACTTCGCTATGCGGTTTCTTTGCAAGCCACTTTTATACCGGTGGTTTGTAAAAAAGGCTGGAGTGGGCAAAAGATCAAAATCGTTTTCGTTCCCCGAAACACTGCAAAAAAACGAAAAGACAGTTTTCTTTGTACCCGAGGACAAAAAACTCGCAAAGGTCATCTTGGACGAAATCCCCGAAGAGAGGCTCAAGACCATCTTGTTCATTGCGCATGGCGACCTCGAAATCATATTCTCAAAGAAAAACACCATCGTTTCATACTACACCGATAAAGGGTGCCGCTACGGGGAACCGCTGTTCGAAAAACTTGAGTACCAAATCAAAACATTTGCACCGGTCGCTTGCGTCTGCCTTGCGCCATACAAGCCGCAATTCCTGTACCTTGCGCTCGTCAGTGGAGCTTCGTTGCGTGTCGGTTTTGACTGCGCACGCGAATTTCCGTTCTTAAACGTAAGCCTCCACACACTCAAGACCATCTCGCCAGCTAGAATGATAGCTCGCTATTTCGCAAAGAATAACGGGGACTAGCCATGCAGAAGATGTTTTCGACGATAATCACTGAAAATGGCGGATACGCCGACCTGCACATGCACACCAAGCTCTCGGACGGGACTCTAGCCGTCGATGAACTGCTCACGTTGTGCAAGCGCAAGGGGCTTCGCTGCATCTCGATTACCGACCACGACAACCTCGACAGCTACAAGCTCGCCGAAGAGCCAGCCAAGGAAATCGGGCTCGAAATCATTCCGGGCATCGAAATCTCTGCCGTATGGCAGGGCAAGGACATCCACATTCTCGGATACTTCTGCGACCCGACGAACCTCGCCCTCAATATGGAACTCGAGGACTTCGCCAAGCAGCGCATCGCCCGCGTCAAGGCGATCATCAAAAAGCTGAACGCACTCGGCATCGGCATCACGTTCGAAAAGGTCCACTCGTACTGCAAGGGCAAAATCATCGGACGTCCGCACATCGCCATGTCGCTCGTCGACGAAGAATACATTTCGAACTTTTCCGAAGCGTTTACGAAATACCTCGGAGATGGCTGCATCGCTTTTGTCGAAAAGAAGGGGCTCAACCCGCAAGAAACAATCAGGCTCATCGAAAACGCAGGCGGCATCGCCGTCCTCGCCCACCCTTACAAATCGGGTCTCAGCGACGCGTTCATCGAGAATATGGTCGAATGGGGTATCCAGGGCATGGAAGTCTATAGCCCTGCGCAAAAAGGCGCCGTCGGCCGCAAGTACAAGGAAATGGCACAACGGTTCGGACTCGTCGGGACAGGCGGTTCGGACTTCCATACCGAAAACGGGACTTACCCTCCTGGTTGCATGAAAATGCCTTACACTGTCGTTCAAGCGCTCCGCGAAAGACGTGAAAAGTCTCGCGCCGAATGGTTCTAATGAATCGTGGAATTCTCTTACTAGCTGTTTTGTGGACGCTGACCTCCAGCGTTTTTGCCGATGTCATCCATGCCAAGCGAAGCTCCCGCCCGACTCCGCAGGATTCCGTTTTTGAAACGGTCAACGGTCCAGACCCCGCGCCAAGAGAAACCGACGCCGGCCGTTGGGTGATTCCGCTCCGCGAAGTTATGCAGCGCACGTACGACCTTTCGGGCCAAAAATCCGAATGGGTTCTCGGCACATCCATCCTCGGCAGTCCGGAACTCCCAGCGACAGCACTTGGAATCGGTTCGCTCAGCAAGCGCTACCCGAGCAAGCTCGCCGGCATCTACACCACCCGCCTGAGCTTCGACGCTTCGACTCTCGCCCTGAACGGCGAAAACGGCATCCTCTTTGAAGAACGTCATGGCATCCCGGTCGACACCCCCATTACGGACATCAACTGGGAACGCGGCGCATTCGAAGGCAACGCCCTCCGACTGGAATTCCGTCGCCTCATCACGGACTCGGTAACACTCGACCTTGGACTTTCGAGCCACTCCGACATGCTTTCGAAGCCTTACGAATACCAGCCGGTGACGCATTCGCCATACTTTGCCTTGGGACGCGACTCCACGCACATTCCGTTCGGCGGAAGAAACATTGCCATGAACAGCATGCACATCCAGCCAATCGTCACCTGGCGATTCGGCATCGGCAAGGCGTTTTTCAAGATAAACTACATCGACCTCGACAACGCCGACAACACGACTCACAAGGTTTTGCTCGACACGCTCGATCCGACGGTTCGCAAGTTCCAGACCGACCCGTACAAGATCAACCTCAAAACGAGAACATACGGCGGAGGCGTAGAATTCTACCCCACCAAAGAATTGACTCTTGGCATGGGCATCCATTACGGCAACCACGAAATGGAACTGAGCAAGCTCGCCAAAATCAAGCAGAGTACGGACACAGTCTATAACGATAACGGTTTGCCCACCATCAAGATTGCTTATTACGACACGACGAAAAACCGTAATTACGAAACGATCCTCGGAAACTTTGACGTGAGCTACAACAGCTTCTTGAATCCGAAGCTCCATTTTGAATATGAATTTTTGAATACCGAAGAAACGGGCAACGACCAAGACAAAAAGGAATATTACCAAGACCGCGAAATAGGCTATGCCGAAGTTTCGGACACGTTGTTCGGGAAAGCCCTGTTCCGCATCCAGGCGGGCATGCAACGCAACAGTTCGCTCCTCGACGAAGTTGATTTCGCTCCGGCTTTTTCGATGGACGGAACATACATTCTCCCCCACCATCTTTTGCTGAACGCTTCGTACCGTCACGACAACAAGTTCCCCGACGTCACGCAGCTCAAGCTCATTGAAACAGGACGAGTCGCGTTCCCCAACGAAGACCTCGAAAAAGAAACCCGTGACCGCGCCACAGCCACAATTTCATGGAAAACGCGCGATGTCTTTTACGGCCTTGGACTGCGTTACGAACACGCCAACAACTTGATCAAGCCGAGCTGGGCCGTGCGTCAAAAGCTCGACACCACGTACACTTACGACGCGTTCTATGACACGACGTACGCGACCGTCGCCGACTCTATCGAATCGGCATTCCGCTACGAGAACCTCGACCACGCCCATACGCTGGACTGGATCATGCAAGTCGGCTTCCGCCTTGGCAACTGGAAATTCTACTTTGAGCGCGGTGAAAAGATTACGCGAACTAAGCTCATCGATACGCCATCCCTTTACTACAAGGGCAGCATCCACTGGCAAAACAGATTTGTCAAGGACAGGCTCGGCGTGAGCGTCCGCGTAGACTTCCAGTGGTTCAACAACCGCACCGACTGCACCATCAACGAAAAAGGCGAGCCGGAACTCGTCTCTCTCAACCATTATCTAGCAATGGATTTCGAAGCGCGCATGCAGATTCTTTCGTTTGAGCTCTACAATCGCATCGAGAACTTCAACCATAGCATTTACGCTCCGGAATCAGGCTACACGCCCGAAGGTCTCCGCTTCGCTTACGGCATCGTCTGGACATTCGGGAATTAGCTGATTGGGTTACCCCACGGGTGCCCCGTTACTTGACTGTAACTTTTCGGGAGGCTTTTCCGACCTTCACGACGTATGTTCCGACAGCCGGGATTGCAATCATTTGATTGTGTCCGTCCAAACGACCACGTGCAACCGTATGTCCTAGCAAATTGAATACGGCATAAGGAGTTCCAGCCTTAACTCCCGAAACAAAGACGTTCATCCCCTCCACCCTCAAGTCAAGTGACATTACGGCTCTACGTGGACGCACTGAAGGAATCGACAACAATTCCTGATGATCCTTAAGCATGTCTTCTACTTCTGCAATTATCGGATACGGACAAATTTTACTGAGTTTCCACACTTTGGCATTCGAATCCTGAGTCGACATATAATTCAGTTCCTTCACAAATTCTTCCGACTGCATGTGCTTGGTTGTAAGCGGAGTAAGAGCTTCATATCGGGAATATATTCTTTTACGAAGCGTGTCCGCCCCATAATAAACATCCCAGTCATAATAATAAGCCATTGGAGGCTCATATCCTATAATTGAACTAAAATCCTTCATTTTGTCAATCCGCGCAACCCTTCCCACATTGTATGAAGTCCAATAAATACCTCTATACGACGAGGCCGTTATTCCACCAACACTATCTTTTGATTCCCTTTTCGCGCTCGAAAAAACATTACCCAAATTGGCAACATCACTAACATGATGACCACGAGAACCATGAATGGCTCCAAAAACGCCGCCAGCCAATCGGACTTCGGATCCAGTCACTACATTTCCAAAGTTCATAACGCCCATAACATCGGAATCATACAAATTTCCAACAACACCGCCAAGATAATTCACAAAGCCCCCATGAACATATCCTAAATTCACAACATTTATTATACTCCCCTGATAATCTTCTTCTTCTAGTGAGCCCAAATTTGTATAGCCGGCAACACCACCAACCATAGCATAGCGTGCCCCCACACCAACAGAACCCATATTCAAAACATTTGAAAGACCAGACACACATTCTTTACGATAGGAGATACAACGAATAGATTTTCCAATAACACCGCCTACCGCCAATCCTTCTTGATAAATATTATCAATGGAACCTGCAGAAACACTTACATCACCTTCATTAATGGCATTCTTTATGAACCTTTCGGATTGGCCAAAACAGCCACCAACATTAGATTCCTCTCCATTTTTTTCCCCTGTCCTAAAATAAATATCTCCTCGATTTACAGCCCTTTCAAAAACCAAAGTATCGTAAGATTCACTAATCTCCCCAATCAAACCGCTAACATAGAAAGTACTGACAGAACCACTTGTAACAGAGATATTTCCTTCGTTATAAACATCCGGATGTACATCTTTTGGGACTTCGACTTTCCCCGTCAATCCTGAAACATGGATTGTTCCAACATCTTTTACAATGTCAACCGTTATATTTCCATAATTCGCGAGCTTACGGAACTTATCCGTCATAGGTACAATCGACATTCCATAAACATCGGCAATTATCAGAGAATCGACTTTGACTGAAATGTCAGCATAATTAACTGCTCCACGAACAGAATTGGAATCAAGGCCTAATTCTTTTATTTCTGGAATTGCATAAACATACAAATAATCAGCACGATCTATATCGACTTCAATTTTAGTCCGATTTTCTAGCACCCCATCAACAAAACCACCTCCATAAACAATAAGAGATCCATCCTTTTTTTTCCCTATGTATTGTGAGCTGATTACTTTCACAAGACCTTCGGCAACAAGATTGCCTTCAGTTTTACAATTTTTTAAATTAAAAGCACGAACATAAGATGCGGGCGTTGCTTTCAACTCAAAATTTTTATAACTAAGGTTTACTACCGTGTCAAAGCAATCGATAAAAGTCGCGTTCTCTGCATATTCTGAAAATGCACCATAAACAGAAAAGCCATTAAAGTCCAATTTCGAAATAAGCTTAATGCTGTTCAAAGGACGCTCTCTGTTGATTGTATTCTTGTCCTTGCCAAAAACAATATCATCAACAAGCTTGAATTTATCGCCTTTTTTGGAATTACCGCCAATCCAGACATATTCCGCAGGCTTGCTAATCAGATAATAGCCATCTTTTTTTTCTGGTTGAAGAGTATCGCCTTTCCACTCTGCCAAAGCAAGCGATGCGTTTAAAAGAATGACAGCAGCAAGAATAAAGAAATTTTTTTTCATATGAAGACCAACTCAAATAAATGTAATAATTCGAGTAAATTATAAAAAAATTAGCCATCATTCCCAAGGGATGACGGCCAATCAAACGGTAAGAATTAAATATCAAATCACGCCATTTGCATTTAGGCCTAAAAGAACCAAATATCCTATATACAACATCAAAAAGAGTGCGCCGCCAATTCGTCCAAAGCCATACTTATTGACTTTGTTGTAACGGTTGTTCTTTTTGAGCGGAATGCAGATAAAGAAAAGCAATAGCGTAAGCGCCGACATTATCGGGAGATCGCGGCTCAAGACAGCCGGATCCATTGCACGGATCGGAGAAATCACAGCCGCAATACCCACAACGACAAGCGTGTTGAAAAGGTTCGAACCGATGACGTTTCCGACAGCAAGATCGTTTTCGCCCCTGCGGGCCGCAGCAATCGAACTGGCAAGTTCCGGAAGCGAAGTCCCCACGGCAACAATGGTAAGCCCAATGAGCAAGTCACTCACGCCAAGCGCCTGCGCCATACCGATAGCACCCCACACCAGCATACGCGAACTCAGAATCAGAATTCCAAGTCCGATAAAAAGCCAAAGCAAGGACTTCACAATCGAAACTTTTTCGGCGGGTTCAGCATGTTCGTCTGCCAAAGCGGCCGCCTTCGCTTTTTTCCGTTGATGACGGGCCTTCAACTCCTGCCAGATATTGAACCCCATTACCGCCACAAAAGCAAGCAAAAGAACCAGACCATCTGCAAACGAGACATTGCCGTCCTTCACAAGAAAGATCGTCAAGACCGTCACCAACACGAGAATCGGGATATCGCGGAACATCGCCTGCTTATGGACGATAAGCGGAGCAATGACCGCAGTAGCCCCCAAAATAAGGGCGATATTAGCAATGTTGGATCCGTAAGCGTTACCCAGCGCCAGTTGAGGAGAGTTGTTCAGCGCCGACAAAATCGACACGACAATTTCTGGAGCCGAGGTTCCAAAGCCAACGATCACCATCCCGATAAGGAAGGTGCTCATTCCTAAAAATTGAGCCACGCCGACGGCCCCGTCCACAAAACGGTCTGCACTCCAGACCAGGAGGATTAGGCCAACGACTATGGCAGCGATAAAAAGAATCATTGATAATTAAAATACGTAGAATGTTGCGCCAACAGTGAACGACTTGGACGTCAGAGTATTGACATGCCAATCGTCGTAGTCGTCATACTGGTTATTGATACCCCAGTTGAAGCGGGCATCAAAGCCAACATAGCGATTTGCACGAAGGCCGAATCCAAGTACAATGGACCAGTCCAGAATCTGGCGGCTATCGTTATCGATCATGTCTTCCTTGCGGTTCTGGGAACTATCCTTGGAGTATTTCAACCTCATCTTGTCGCCAACGGCAAAGGACGGCTGGACACCGACATCAAAGTAGAGGTTGGACTTTGCGCCCTTCAAGGAGAGGAGCATCGGAATCGAGATGCGATACTGGCTAAAGGACACGCGCCATTCGCCAAACACATCGCTATAGACATCGTTATAGGTATTGTTGACCTTGTCATGTTCGAACATCACGCCCGTCTTGAGGGCCATATTGTACCTGTCAAGCGGGAAAAGGGCAAATGCGCCAACGCTCCAGAAGATACCGCTATAGCGGTCGTATTCGTAGCGGCCATTATCGCCAGAAAGGAAAGCTCCACCGATAAAGCCCTGGACACCGAACGTAAACTGGAACGGAATCATTCCACGAAGCTGATCCATCGTGATGGTATCGCCCTGGTTGACTTCGGCAACGTAAATCGTCTTGACGGCACCACCACTCGTTTCGATTTCGGCAGGCGAATAAACTGGACGGTAGACAAACTTTTTGGGAGCTTCTGTCTGTGTCTGGACAGGTTTTGCAGCATCGGCGCCACGAACTGCGGAAGGTTCTGCAAAGAGATTTTCGGGAGCAAGTTCCTGTTCGACAGCCTGCATTTTTTCTTCGTATGTAGGTGCAGCCTGGGCAGGAGCCGGTTCTACTGCGGGGGCGGATTCAGCAACAGGAGCCTGAGCAGCGTTCGATGCCGGAGCAGCGGCCTGTGCTGCCGGCGTTGCATCTTGAGCCAAGGCAAAAGAAGCTGCCAGGGCAGTCAAAATTCCAACATGTTTAAGATTCATAAAAAACCTCCAGATAAGTCACTCTATATTATAGCATTTTTTATACACGCTAGACCAGTCCTAAATACTAGCAATTCCCAAATAAAATACTAGATTAGAGCTATATGAAAACAAACATTGTATCTACCGCTTCGGGCAAGGCTAATGTCAGCGCCCTATTTTTCGTAAAGAAATCCGTCCAGTTTTCCAATGTTCTCTCTGAAAACGCCGAAAAGCAAGTCGAATCCGTTTTGAACGGTATGGAAGACGGTCCGTTCGAAGACCTGGAACTCTTGGAAATTGATGAACAGTCCACCCTTTTTGTGAACGCCGCCAAGGAACGCGGCCTTTCTTCGCTGGATCACCTGCGTATGGCAGCATTCCGTCTCGCCAAGAAGGCCAGCAAGCGCCAAATTCCGATGGTCTCGATGATGCTTGCGGACGCCGCTCCAGAACAGTTCAAGAGCATTCTGCTTGGCCTCCATTATGCCGACTACAAGTTTGACGCCTACAAGAGCAAGCAGAAGGATGCCTTCCAGGTCACATTCGAAATCGTTGCAGGCGAACAGGCCGCCGAATTCAAGAAGATAGCTGAAGAAGTCGCCGTCGAAAACAAGGCTATCGTTCTTGCAAAGAACTTGATCAACACGAGCGCCTCCGACCTTTATCCGGAAGAATTTGTTGCAAATGCAAACACGATTGCCAAATACACGCCGGGTCTTTCGATCAAAGTGCGCAACATGAAGCAGCTCGAAAAGGAAGGCTTCATGGGACACGTGACGGTCGGTAAGGGCAGCTCGCACGAACCGTATATGATCACGCTCAGTTACGACGGATCCAAGGGCAACGGCAAAAACAGCCGTACCTCCAAGGACCACTTGGTCATTGTCGGTAAGGGCCTTACGTTTGATACGGGTGGTCTCTGCCTCAAGCCGCCTAAATCCATGCCCGAGATGATCAGCGACATGAGCGGTGCCGCCACAGCACTTGCCGCCATCCAGGCCATCGCAACGCTTAAGCTTCCGATCAAGGTGAGCGCTGTCTGCTGCCTCGCCGAAAATGCCATCGGCAACAAGTCCGTGCTGCCGGGCGACATCTTTACCGCTAAGAACGGAAAGACCGTCATGGTCGACAATACCGATGCCGAAGGCCGCTTGGTTCTCTCGGATGGTCTTGCCGAAGCCGGTCTCATCGGAGCAACGCACATCGTCGACCTCGCAACGCTCACGGGCGCGATGGTTCGCGCACTCGGCTACGCCGTTGCCGGATTCTTCAGCAATGACGACGCCCTTGCATTGAACGTCATCAACTGTGGCGAAGCCTGCTGCGAAAAGTTCTGGAGCATGCCGCTCGAAGAAGAATATGCTGATGCCTTGAAGGATCACTTTGCAGACCTCAAGAACACCGGAAGCGACGCGGGCGCCATTGCCGCCGCACTCTTCTTGCAGGAATTCGTTCCGGAAAACACGGCCTGGGCTCACTGGGACATCGCCGGCACAGCATTTGTAAGCAAGGCCTGGAAGTACACCGACTTCGGTGCCACCGGTTTTGGCGTACAGACGCTCATCGAGCTTGCAAGACGCATGTCTAGCGCTAGCGACAAATGCGAAAACGAAGCTGACAACGGTGAATACGCTGCCGTAGAAGTGTAACAAGAATCGCTTCTCAAATCGTTCATATGAGCATTAAAAAACCTTCAGAATTCTGAAGGTTTTTTCTATCTTTTTTACAAAAAGAGATTCCCGCCTTCGCGGGAATGACAGAAGAATATGAAAAACGTTGATACTATTGCCGTTTTGGACTTTGGTGGGCAGTACGCTCACTTGATTGCCAACCGTGTACGCCGTCTTGGCGTGTTTACCGAGATCCACTCCCCCGCCGCCCCGGTTTCTGAACTCGAAGGCGTGAAGGGCATCATTTACAGTGGCGGTCCGTCTAGCGTTTATGCGGCTGACGCTCCGGAATACAATCCTGAAATTTTGAACCTCCCGGTGCCGAAGCTCGGCATCTGCTACGGTCACCAGCTCATCGCCCAGCAGTTGGGCGGTCACGTGGAACCGGGCAAGGTCAAGGAATACGGCATTGCAGACCTCATTGTCGGTGACGAAAAGTGCCCGCTTTTGAAGGGTCTCCCGAAGGCATCCCCGATGTGGATGAGCCACGGCGACCAGGTAACAAAGCTCCCCGAAGGCTACAAGATTGTAGCGAGCACCAAGGACTGCGAAATCGCCGCCGTCGCATTCGATAGCGACAAGCCCGAACGCCAGATTTTCGGCATCCAGTTCCACCCCGAAGTCACGCACAGCAAGTTCGGCATGAAGCTTCTCGAAAACTTCGTCGACTTCACAGGAGCGAAGAAGACTTGGAACATGAAGAGCTATTTGCCGCTCATCACGCAGCGCATCAAGGACCAGGTCAAGGACCGCAAGGTGTTCTTGCTCGTGTCTGGCGGTGTGGACTCCACCGTGGCATTCGTGCTCCTGAACCGCGTGCTCGGACCGGAAAAGGTCTTGGGTCTGCACGTGGACAACGGCATGATGCGCCTTGGCGAATCCCAGAAAATTATGGACTTCCTTACAAAGGAAGGAATGAACAACCTCAAGATCCGCGACGCTAGCGAACACTTCCTTGCCAAGCTCAAGGGCGTGACTGCTCCGGAAACCAAGCGCGGCATCATCGGTAAGGAATTCCTGACGGTGAAGGACGAGGAAATGGCTAAGCTCAACCTCGATCCGAACGAATGGATGATGGCTCAGGGCACCATCTACCCCGACACCATTGAAAGCGGCGGCACCAAGAACGCCGACAAGATTAAGACGCACCACAACCGCGTGCAAGAAGTCTTGGACCTCATGGAAAAGGGCCTCGTGCTCGAACCTCTCGCCGACCTGTACAAGGACGAAGTCCGTGCCCTCGGCGAAGAACTCGGCATTCCGCACAACCTCGTGTGGCGCCACCCGTTCCCGGGTCCGGGTCTCGGCGTTCGCCTGCTCTGCAGCGAAGGCAAGCTCACGAGTGATATGGTGAAGTTCGAAGACGTGAAGGACACCGCAGGTCAGTCCCTCGCCGATTACCTCAAGGCAAACAACATTGCAGGCCGCATGCTCCCGATTAAGAGCGTTGGCGTGCAGGGCGATGGCCGTACTTACGCACAGCCGTTCCTCATCACCACTCCGGGCTTAAGCTGGAAGGATTGCGAAAAGTTCTCTACCGAACTTGCCAACCGCTTCAAGGCCATCAACCGCGTGATTTACCAGATTGGCAGCGTCGCCGATGAAGATCCGAAGCTCGTTGAACAGTTCGCCACCCGCGAAAACTTCGATACGCTCCGCAAGTTCGACAACATCTGCACCGAATTCTTGCAGGCAAATGACCTGTACGAAAAGATTTGGCAGATGCCGGTCGTGCTCGTTCCGCTCCGCACGGCAAACAAGCCCTGCATCGTGATGCGCCCAGTGAACTCCACCGAAGCCATGACGGCAAACTTCGCCGAAATCGACCAGGGCATGCTCGCCGGTCTATGGCGCAAGTTCGAAGCCGAAGGTGCTGGCAGCCTGTGGTACGATGTGACGCACAAGCCGCCCGGAACCATTGAGTGGGAGTAGCTGTGAGCAAGTAAGCGACGGTTCCGAAAGTGTAACAACGACTTCCGTCGCCGACCGACCAACATAGAAGCAACTGTAGAGCCTTTTGGACAAGTTCCAAGAGGCTTTTTCATTTGTCAAGGGTGAAGCCGAGTCCCAGCCGGACATCGGTTTATTTGGCGTTTCTGGCTCATTTCCGACGGTTCCGACTGGTTAGAACAGTTTCACCAAGTGCACGGAGTTGCAAATGGCATCACTATTGACCACGGCAGCAGATGACTTCCGTCACGGTTCCAAACCGAGGGAAATCGTATGTGCATCTTGGGAAAGTGGTTTTATCCTTCAAGAGTAGCGCGGAGCCGAGTGTCGCAAAAATGAGCTTGCTCATTTTCATGACCAAGCCGCGCGAACATGCAACAAGCGTAGCGCAGTCGAAATGGGAATAATCCCCTCCCAAAAAAATTCAGCCGAATGAGAGAAACTCATTCGGCTTTTTTTATCTAGAAAATCTTACTCGCAATCCAAGCAGGTCCATTCCACAACGCCGTCGCCATTGCCGTCAAAGCGTTCGCGAGTGTACTTTTCAATGTCGATGAGGAATCCGATTTCGCCTGCATTTTCGGTGCAGCAACCATCGCAGTCGCTGTCGGAGCACATGTCGTAAACCACGGCGTCAATCGTAGATCCGTTCATACGCAGCCTGAAGGTCTTGAGCTTGAACTGATCCCAATCCTTTTCGTGAACAGCAATGATATTGTGCTGACTCACCCACTCTTCGGTCATTTGGCCTTCGACGCCAGCGAAGTAGCCGGCCCAAGTGCAGCCGTTGTATTCAATGCATTCTTCGCTATCGGGTTCCGGCCAAGAGGTGTACCACGTGAGGTTTGCCTGATGCCAGACGGTGTCCGCAGCAGTCGACGAAGAGGACTGCACGACGATCGCGCCACTAGATGAAGAAGGCGATCCCGCTCCGGAACTAGTCCGGGGTGACAAGGAGTCCGGGATGACACTTGAAGAGGACTCCGCGACGTTTTCTACACTAGAGGAGGAAGGCGATCCCGCGACGTTCTCACCGCTTGAAGAAGACGTCTGCATTGACTGTGGTTCCGGGAGAACAGCAGCGTTATCCTCTGTACACGCCACAAACGCAATTGCGGCACAGGCGAGCGCTCCAACCGCACCATTTTTCAAAACTTTCGATATTCTCATATTCAAAAATTACCAAAAGTTCACACCCAGCGACAAGCCAAACAAATGATAGGCAACCCCGTACGAAGGATTCTTATGTCCGCCATTTTCAACATTCGATTCCGCAGTTCCTAACATGGCCTTATACTTCAAGCGCAACATAAAGGCAAGGGAATTAGACCCAATGCGTTTGGGGCGCGCCGAATAAAAACGGAAATCGGCATTAGCACCTAAAACACAAAACGAAGCATCATACTCAACACCACCATCTGCAATTAAAGAGGTTCCAAAGCCCACAAACGGTTCAACGCGCAAGTAATGGGAATCATAAGCAGTAAAGCCTAATGTTACGCCAAAAGGTTCTGCGGTAGAAGTATCGTCTTCTTCGTAGTACACTTCTTCACTGCCATTGGGTTCAAAAGTAAACGCATGATCCACAAAAAGACCCAAAGAGATTCGCCAGTACCGAATTTGCAATTCAAGCTGGAACGGTGTTTGGAATCCGGTTTCTGCGATATTGTTAATACTTCCGCCAACTAAGCCAACCCATGTACCGACATAAAAATCAAAACCGCCGGTGTAATATTTATGAGCTATCGGATCATTGCTAAAAAGCTTGCGCTCATCCACATTCTTTTGTACTAAAGGAATTGCATTATTTTTCAAATAAGCGCTATGTTCTGACGAAGGATATTTTTCAACAAAGCTCTTCGCGTAAGCCAAAAATTCTTCGGCATATGTTGTGTCCGAAATAAAATAGGTGGATTTACTCCCGTTTACGACGGTTACGCCAACAACGAGTTCAGAATAAAGTAAAGTCTTATACAAATCCTTATATTCTTGATTAACATCGGAGGCGTCTACACGAGCATACAATGAATCTGCAACAGTTTTTTTAAGCGGATTATGATTGCGGATCAAGTAGCGTTTAAGCGAATCACTGACAGTTTTACGATCATCAGTCTTTCGATAATTAGAATCAAGAAGGTCACGACGGATATCGCTATAGAGGCGAATACCCTCTTCGAAATGCTGAAGTTCCATATCCGCCAAGTATTCTTCAAAATAGCTCAACGGGGCTCCATTTTTCACATTACCTTTGAGGTAATCAAGGCTTTCGCCTGCACGATCCAATTCGCCATTTTCAAGAGACACCTTCAACGCATCACGAGTACGCTGATAAAGCTCCTTTGACGGGACAGAATCATCTTGAGCCCAAAGCCCAGTTGACCCCAAAAGCATTCCAATCATTAACAATGCTACCATTTTTTTCATAACAACTCCTTGAAATATTTAATCGTAAAAACTAAAGAAGGATCCAATTCCAATCGAAACAAACGGACTGATGCCAAAGCCTTTGATATCTTCATATTCCAACCCGATAACAGTAATTCCGGCTTTGCCAACAAGAGAAAAATAACACCGATGCTTATCCGACCCAAACAATCCTAGAGAACCAAACTTGTATTCGACATCGGCAGCAAGGGTAAAAGTTCCACCATCGTAAATCGTCACATCAGACAACCCCGGTGTTTCGTGTTTCAACTTCAAGGGGAATACCACCCCACCAAAACTCAGATAGCCACGCACCTTAATATAGTGATTTACATAGGCGACCCAATTAAAGCCGAAAGCATAAGTCCAAAGGCCTTTTACTCCAGTATTGAGGATTTCTGCGAAAATAGGTAAATACGGGAACTGAATATAAAACTCTACATTGACGGGCAAGGCGCCCTTGGTTTCAAATAAATCCTTGCGGTATACATCATTAAGCCCCAGTAAAACAAAACCGCAGGATGGTGCAAATACGTTTACACCAAGCCCGATTTTATTAGACATTCCGAGTTCTTCAATTATTCGTTCTTCGTAATGATGAGATTTTTTCGCATTCTCCTCGGCATGGGCATAATTCAACATCGCCACCAGTACAAATAGGATTTTAAAAATCGAATGTTTAGCGTTCATAACAAACTGCATTTATCACTTCTTCGCTTTCTGGTGGAACTTGGCGCATATAGGTCCAATAGCTTTCAATACACACATAAACATTAGAGGACTCGAACTTATAAATCACAGTTCCATCCATTAATTTATCGCAATCAGGGAAAACGTGTTCCTCACACTTACCTCCAAACTTGTATTGGACGGGGCGTTTTCCATATTCTTCGGATGGATAGTACCCCACATCCATAGTACATCCCAAAAGTGCAAGCATTAATATTGCGAATAATATATTTCTCATCATTTGAAATATACATTTTTGCATAGCAAACAAAAAAAACACACTGAAAACAAAATAAAAAAGAACCCTTCAGTTTTTATTCCATAATCGCTATACCGAGGCTTATCGCGAATATGTGATTGATGTAGTAGTTTTCGTGTTTGACATCGCGGTATTTATCGGAGAATGACCCAAATTCTGCAATATACTTAAGACGAAGCATAAGTCCCAAATTAAAAGCGATTTCGCCCGCATTTATACGGTTTGAATCAAAGCGGATATCTACGTTTCCGCCCATAATAAACGTCCCGAAATACAGATCATCACGACCATTATTGAAAAAATTCACCCCCAAGCCGATGAAGGGTTGCAGTTCCAAGTAGTGCGAAGTGAATACCGTATAACCGTAAGTGAGTCCCCAAGAATCATCAGTCCCTTCAACCTTGCGGTCATATTCGGTAAAGAAACCTTCATCATAGAGGTATGAGAAACTATGTATTAAACCCCATCCATAATAAAAACCAACCGCACCCCGTGAAATTTGCAATTCGAAATCAAGAAGAAGCGGAAACCCCATCCTCACATCAAGATACTTATTCACAGCGCCCGTAGTGGTTCCGACCCACGTACCGACAAACAAAGCGATATCAGTCCAATACGTCTGATCTTGACCAGAACTTTTCGCGGGAGTACTAACGGGTTCCGCCCACAGGCTGGTCGATGCAAGCAGAAGAATGGTCAGCAGGCTTTTAAACTTGTACAGAATCATTTGGTAGAAATATAAAAAAAGAACCCGTTTCCGAGTTCTCTTTTTATAAACAGACCTTCGGCAAGGAGATGCCCGCCGGAGTTTACCCCGGACTGTGTTCCGGGGCGGGCATGACAATTGTGGAGCAAAGCTCCACCACTGTCAACTGCCTACTGTCTACTAAACTAGCAGCCGAGCTTTTCGAAGAGGTAAGCTTCGAGCTTGTCGATAGCGACGAGTTCCTGCTTCATGGAGTCGCGTTCGCGAACAGTCACGTAGCCGAGCTTTGCCGGATCGGATT
The DNA here is from genome assembly GCA_902779055.1 of Fibrobacter succinogenes. Taxonomy (GTDB): domain Bacteria; phylum Fibrobacterota; class Fibrobacteria; order Fibrobacterales; family Fibrobacteraceae; genus Fibrobacter; species Fibrobacter succinogenes_K. The sequence goes on from CACZAD010000002.1 coordinate 43,106, forward strand.
CACCCTCGCCAACAGTGTCAAAGTCAACGGTCACGCAGAACGGCGTACCGAGTTCGTCCTGACGACGGTAGCGCTTACCGATGGACTGCGTTTCGTCGTATTCGACGTTCCAGCGGTTGAGGAGCTTCTGATAAAGTTCTTCGGCCTTTTCCTTGACCTTGCCCTTCTTCACGAGCGGGAGCACGGCAACCTTGACCGGAGCGACCTTCGGATCGAAGTGGAGCACGGTACGTTCGTCGTTTTCGAGCTTTTCGACTTCGTAAGCGTTGCAGAGAAGCACGAGGAGCAAACGTTCCACACCGAGAGACGGTTCGACAACGTACGGGATGTAGCGCTTGTTCTGGACCGGGTCAATGTATTCCTGCTTGACCTTGGATTCGTTCTGGTGCTGCGTGAGGTCGTAGTTCGTACGAGAAGCAATGCCCCAGAGTTCGCCCCAACCGAACGGGAATTCGTATTCGACGTCGGTAGTGCCGTTACTGTAGTGAGAAAGTTCTTCCTTGGCATGTTCGCGGAGGCGGAGCTTTTCACGCTTCACGCCGAGATCGTTCACGAGCCATTCGAAGCAGTACTTGCGCCAGAAGTCGTACCATTCGAGTTCTGTACCCGGTTCGCAGAAGAATTCAAGTTCCATCTGTTCGAATTCGCGAGTACGGAAGATGAAGTTACCCGGAGTAATTTCGTTACGGAAAGACTTACCGATCTGACCGACACCGAACGGGATGCGCGGGCGGACGTTGTCAACGATGTTGCGGAAGTCCACGAAGATACCCTGAGCGGTTTCCGGACGGAGGTAAACCTTGTTGCCTTCGCCTTCAATCACGCCGATTTCAGTCTGGAACATGAGGTTGAAAGCACGCGGCTTTGTCCAATCGGTCTTGCCGCAAGTCGGGCATTCGATCTTGTTGTCCACCATCATCTGGTGAACTTCGTCAAAATTCTTGCCAGCGCAGCAGCCTTCGCCGAGCTTTTCTTCGAGGAGCTGGTCAGCGCGGAAACGTTCGTGGCAAGCGAGGCAGTCCACGAGCGGGTCAGAGAAGTTACCCACGTGGCCAGAAGCCTTCCAAACGCGGGGGTTCAAAAGAATAGAGCTATCGAGACCAAGCACATCGTGGCGGGAAGTCACGAACTTCTTCCACCAGAGATTCTTGATGTTGCGCTTGAGTTCCACGCCATACGGACCGTAGTCCCAAGTGTTGGCGAGACCGTCGTAAATTTCGGAGCCGGGGAAAATGAAACCGCGGCGTTTGCAGAGGGAGATGATGTCCTTGAGGGCATCCTGAACTTTCTTTGCCATTTTATAATCCTTTATCGGCCGTGCCCATGAGGCATGTTTTGGCCGGACTAGGAACCTACCTGGATGATAGGCCCTGACGGGGGCAAATTTAGCAAAAGGCGAACGCCGCGGCAAAGCAATTTTTGCTTTGACATGGCTGAGCCGAGCTAAATGCACTCTGAAAGAGTGCAAATTTAAAATTACCACGCGTCTTTCATTTCATCTTTTAAATCGTATAATGTCTTCAAGAGACGATCTACCATGTAATTATCATATTTGCCGACTTCAATACCGATAAAATTCATGCAAAACATATCGGCATATTCTACAGCAAAGAAATCATCGTCAAACCGATAATCAAAAAGGCTTTCGAAAAATATTTTCACATGGTTCACTTTTCGAACACTGGGAATCTCACAGATTTCACGATTTCGGCTATTTAAATAGCTGTCCAAAATTTTACTGGAGCCTTTTCGCGTAACGCAATGCGGAAGATAGCCATCCAGCGGATCTTTTGCACATAAAGTCATTTCACTTTTTGAAGAATCTAACAAATTTTGATAATACGAATAAAGATTTACTCGTTCAACAGTTACGTCTATAAAACGAAAGACCCTTTCTTTTTCAACTTGATCATCTTCCCATTCTTCATCCGTTGCAGTTGAATCGAGCCATTTATATTTTTCTACGCTATGCAAAGAAGGCAGTCCATACGACGTGCCAAGTTCTGTGGAATGCGGAGATTTGACAAAATAAAGATCAAATTCATTAAAATGGTACAGCAGCAAAGCAATACTCAAAATAAAACCGCAAAGAAGAATCTTGTTAACAGGCCCCTTAATCATAAACACAATTTACAAAAAAACATCAAAAGATTCCCAAAAAAAGGCGACCCCGCAACAGAGTGCGGGGTGACAGAACAATACCGATGTCATCCCAGTCTGGGTGACATCTTAAAAATGAATTTTATTGCAATTTAGCGAATGTCCACAACCTTCTGCTGCGTGCCGACGCGAAGCAAGAACGATCCGCTGCGAGCCACATTCAACGAGAAGTTAGAGGCATTGATCGTGCCGTTGTACATCACACGGCCCTGCATATCGAACAAGCTCACCTGCGAGCCGACCTTTGCGCCAGAGATTTGGACGCTACGGCCATCGACCACAGCAGAGAACGAAGGCTTGTGTGCAATCGTCGGGATGCCGCTCGGATCAAACACGTTCCACTTTCTATCCTTACAGACAAAGACCTTCTTGAGCTTGGAAACATAGTAGGTCATGTTTTCACGCTTTTCGGTGCAGCTCGGCAAATCCTCTTCGGTTTCGACGGCTTCAACGACAACTTCAGAAGAGCTGGAGGACTTAGCCTTAGAGCTAGAAGATTTAGCCTTTGCGCTGCTGCTAGAGGCTGGCTTGGCAGAAGAACTCGATGCCTTAACGCTACTGCTGGAAGCTGGCTTGGCAGAAGAACTCGATGCCTTAACGCTACTGCTGGAAGCAGGCTTTGCAGAAGAACTCGATGCCTTAACGCTACTGCTGGAAGCTGGCTTGGCAGAAGAACTTGAAGCCACAACGCTACTGCTAGAAGCTGGCTTGGCAGAAGAGCTTGATGCCACAACGCTACTGCTAGAAGCTGGCTTGGCAGAAGAGCTTGATGCCACAACGCTGCTACTAGAGGCCGGTTTAGCAGAAGAACTTGAAGCGACAGAACTGCTCGAAGAAACCGGAGCGGCACTCGAGCTGCTCGGCAAGAGGCTCAAATCCGAAGTCCAGACAATACCATTGCAAACAGAATCCTGGTTGGCAACACTGTCGTGGAACAAAGCGCACTTTATATTGGTGTAGCACACGGGCATCTTAGCCCCGTCAACGACAACAGCCTTCTGTTCTGGGCAGGTTCCGGTGGCAGTCCAAATGGCGTAAACCGTCGTATCCTTACAGATGTTGCCATCAATACGGTCCAAAGCATGATAGACGTTGTCAAGCTTGTTTTCAAACGACCAACCGACAAAATCAAAACCTTCCTTTGTCGGAGTCGGGAGCTTTGCTATAGCGTCGCAGGCAAACGAACTTGCAGCGTCATCGGCAACCTTGCCGCCATTCAGTTCGTACGTGACCTTGAACTTTTTATCCTTCAGATCGACTTCGGAAACAGTAGCGGATTCCTCGACGAACGTGGCAGACACATCGACATCGAAATTAGGCATTTCGAACACGCAGCCTCCGCTAGCCGCACCGGCAGCCGGCCCCATACCGGGCCACATACCACCACCAGCAGAAGCTTCGGACTTAGTGCAGGTCACCGTGGTTTTAGAATCAAGATACTTGCTGACCTTTATGGAAGAAACTTTATAGCCCGTGGCAGCCGTCGGAGTCACGGTCACCTTAAAACCAGGTTTGGTACGATCCTTAATATCCAAACGGTCGCTAAACGAGACCGCAACAGAACCGTTGGTAGCCTCGCCTACATAAATATAATAGCGCAGAGATTCGTAATAAGCCTTGACGTAAACGTCGTGATTCGGCATCAAGAAGCGCAATTCCTTAATGGCCGCCGTAGAAAGCTTTTGAGAATCGGCAGTTTCGCCATATTCATCATAAACGGCAAAGCTTTTGAACATTTTTCCGCTGGGCACAATCGGAGAGACATACAACCAGGAGCCCGGCGTTGCTTCGGAAACAACCTTGTTATTCAAAAGAAGATCGAACGACTGTTCTTCTTCGCTTCCAACTTTGTTTACCTTAAAACTCGCTGCATTTGCACCCGCAGCAAGGGCAAGTGCAATACCCATTCCAAGGCAGATATTTTTCCTCATACTATTCCTTTTTGTATACACTATTCAAAATTATATATTTTAAACCGATAATCCGCTCGTTTTTTTTAGAAATATTACAAATAACAAATTTGTATGCAAAACATTTTAATAATATAGAAACAAAAAATCATAAATAAAAATTGAGAAAACGACAACACCCACCAAAAACGTAAACAGTCTTTTACAAACAGCAATTACAGAAACGAAAAGTTCCTAAAATGGCAACCAAAGAACTGTTATTATTTTTTGATATATTTTCCAAGCACTAGAAAAATCGAGAATTATGGAAGAACCAAGAAAGAAAGGCATCAATCCCATCGAGAACAAGAAAGAGCAGGAACGCTGCATCCTAGTGGGTATCGCCACGCCCAAGATCCGTTCGTGGCTTGCAGGCGAACAGCTTGCCGAACTAGGACGACTCGCCGAGACCGCAGGCGCCCTTGTCACCAGGAGTTTTTTACAAAGAGTTCAGAACTTTAGCCCAGCAACGCTCATTGGCGAAGGCAAGGTGAACGAAGTCAAACGCGCCCTTGAAGAAGACAACGCCAAAATGGTCGTCTTTGACGATGACCTTTCCGGTTCGCAAGTCCGCAACCTCGAAGAACGCATGCCGGGAATCAAGGTTCTCGACCGCACGGGGCTCATCCTCGACATTTTCGCAAAGCACGCCGTCACAGCCGAAAGCCGCCTGATGGTCGAAGTCGCGCAGCTCCAGTACATGATGCCACGTCTCACCGGTGCGTGGACGCACCTTTGCCGCCAGCACAATGGCGGCATCGGCACCAAGGGGCCGGGTGAGACCCAGCTCGAAACGGACCGCCGCATGATCCGCAAGCGCATCCAGGAACTCAAAAAGAAGCTTGAGAAAATCGAAGATGCACGTGAGCAGCAGGCGGACAAGCGTACCGACATTTTCCAGGTCGGCATCGTCGGTTACACGAACGCCGGCAAGTCCACGCTCACGAACCGCTTGACAGGCGCCGACGTCTACGTTGAAGACAAACTCTTTGCAACGCTAGACAGCACCACGCGAAAGCTTTACCTCGATGGCGAAAACATCATCCTCTCCGACACGGTCGGATTCATCCGCAAGCTCCCCCACAACTTGATTGAAACATTCAAGAGCACGCTCGGCGTAGCAGCCCATGCAGACTGCATCTTGGAAGTCGTCGACGGAAGCGCCCCGGATTACCGCGACCATCTCGAAGTCACGCACAAGACGCTCGAAAGCATCATCGACAAGGATACGCCGCGACTCCGCGTATTCAACAAAGTCGAAGTCGCTGACGAAGCACGCCGCACGGAACTTTTGCAAAACTATCCTGACGCGATCCAGATTAGCGCCAAGGAAAACATCGGCATGGAACGTCTGCGCGCAGCCTTCAAGGAACAGCTCGAACGCTGGCACAAGAAGCGTGCCGCTGCTGAAGAAAAAGAAAAGGAAGTTGCCGAACTGCCGTGGCCGCCGGAATTAGACTAAAGAACGGCGCAAAGCGCCTACAGACGAGAGACGAAAGATGAATCGAGAAGAACTTAAAGAAAAGTATGGCAAGAAGCGCGTTCCGCACGAATGGCGCAAGACAGACAAGGTTTCGACCCTGATCACGACGTTTTTCGGCTCAGGAATGTCGCCGAAGGCTCCCGGCACCATGGGAAGCCTCGCCGCAGCCGTTGTCGCCTACCCCATGGCAATTTTCGCCAAGCATTTTGATTGCGGTTTGTTCAATCTGTTTTTCTTGGCAGCCGCGCTCATTGTATTTTTCGCCGCCATCCCGTTTGTGAAAAAGGCAATGAAAGATACCGGCACCGAAGACCCCGGCTGGATCGTGATTGACGAAGTCTGCGGGATTTTCATAGCACTAGCCTTCATCCCGGCAGAGACAATCCTCACCGCCCCCTGGGTTCTCGCCATCGCATTTGGATTGTTCCGCTTTTTCGACATTCTCAAACCACTCGGCATCCATAAAATGGAAAAACTCCCCGGTGCATGGGGAGTCATGGCAGACGATTTGCTCGGCGGAATTTATGCCGGGCTTGTGCTCGTCATAGGCCTGGTTGCCCCCGCCGTATTTTTGATGTAAGACGATTTATCACAGCGGATTAAATGTCACTCCAGCCTTGACCGATTTTCTTATATCCATTTTTGTATTTTGAGGCTGAGGATCATCACTTTATTCGCAGAGTATTGGAATGAAAATAAAATTGTTGTGTTTCGGGCTAGTTTGCATTGCGTTCTTGTTTTCATGCGCAAACCCCAAAGTCAATACACCGAACGATGAGAAGAACAACATCATCAGCCAAACAAACGTTACTGACACAACAAATGAGGATTCGGTTATTCAAACCGGCAGCTCGGCAAGTGAACTCGAACTCATTAACAGTTCTCTAAATAATACATTTCTCGACCCACCAAAGCCCACACCTTTAACACAAAAGCACATACCATTAACTCTATATCGAGCCCTTAATTTTAATAAAGATACGACAGTTTGGGATACGTCAGACTGTAAGATTGGTGATTCGGCTTTTTCCTGCAATCATGCCGATCGGTATGACTACGCATATGGGGCATTGGAAGAATTTTATGACGATTATTATGAAATGTTTTGGGGTTCCAGTCACAAAAAAATCATTTACGATACAACTTATATAGATATAAACTTTGGAAAAAATGCGCTAGTCCACTACACTCCTGTTACTGAAATCCCTAAACTCGATAGAAAAGCCGTGGCAAAAGCACTTTCTAAACTCTCCGGTGAAGCATGCGCTCAAATTTTTGAATTAAGATCCAATTACAATCTTGAGGTTATTGGACTTCCGGGTTTTTCATGGGAAAATCGAGAATCTGTGATGTTTGGGTATGAAGCATACATTGATAGGGATGATTCCGGTCAAAAGAAGTGCTCTGTTCAAAGTGCGCGTGTTCTGTACACCGAGAGTTCTCATTATTCTATTGTCTATAGAAGATCTCTTCCTGAAGAACTTGACGACAAGACTTTCCAATTTTTCAATGGCACTCTTAAAACATACCAAGATACGACTATTTCTTGGAAGTTGGTGTACACAGACCAATACCACCGTGCGGATACTTTGGACATAACCACTAAATTTGAATACGATGACTCCGATTCTTTAAACAAAAAATATTCTAGTTTTCGCAATAGGGCCTGCTATGATGCCATCGATCCATCTAGATGTAAATAACATTTACACAAAACATACTCAAGCTGCTCCGCCACTGATTTAACATTTGGGCGATACATAATTAAAACAGATTAAACGTCACGCCCGCCTTGACTGCAACCGAAGACCAATCGGCCAAACCATCAGCAAAGCGTTCGTTGAACTTGTGATAGAACTTGGCGTCCAAAAGCAGGTCTAAATAGATTCGTTCATTAACGCGGAAACCCACGCCCAAAAGCATGCTAAATTCCAAGGACGAGTCTAGTTCCCTATCACGTGCGTCATCTAACTCCAGATTATCGAAAAGCGGTATGGAAATTTGAGGGCCAAACTCGAACGATACAAAGCTAAACCGAGGCTTCACCGCAAAAAGAATCGGGAATGCAATCCGCCCCTGCGACAAGCCTCCATCAGTAACACGCTTGCATCCCCCTTTACCATCTTCAACATATAGCGGCTCTGACAAAAACAGCGGAGCGTATTCAAATAGCACGCCAAGCCTTACCGTCAAATGATATTTCAGCAGGGGCAATTGAACAGACGCTCCCACTTGGAAAAAAGCTCCTTCAAAAAAGACAATCCTGTCTTCCTTTTCGTAACGGCTCAACTGAGTTTCGTTATTGATAACTTTAAAGCCCACATTCAGAGTCATCCCGACTAAAAAATCGAACGGAACAGAGTTTTTCTGAATCATTTCCGCATTTTTGACGCTATCGCGATGCGCCTTCGCTTGCATCCAACGATCATAATCGCTAACGCTTTCGTCTTGAGCGAAAGCAGACATAGCAATAAGCAATACAAATAGAAAAAAGCGACTCATTTATCTCAAATATACTCTCATAAACCTTAGATACAAAAATATCCCGACAAAACGATCGTTTGACGGGATAAAGCACAGGATGATTGCTAAAAGCTATCCGAATATCTTATCGTAAACACTCGGGGCGAACTTTTGCATGTAACCAAGCACGAAAATCACGGAAATGATAATCGGCAAGCCCCACTTGAAGTAGAGGTGCAAAATCTTCAACTTCGGGAACTTCATGCCAACGCCCAAGTTCGCTTCAGAGATAAACTTGAACTGTCCCCAGCCATAGCGGGAATTGCAGAACAGCACAAAGATAAGCGAACCCAGCGGCAAGAGCGTATTCGAAACGAGGAAGTCTTCCAAGTCCAAAACGCAACTGCCAGGTCCAAACGGTTCAAAGCCCGAGAGCACGTTAAAGCCGAGCGCGCACGGGAGCGACAGAATCACAATCGCGACAAAGTTCCACTTCACCGCCTTCTTGCGTTCCACATTGCGCACGTCCATCCAGTAAGCGACAATGTTTTCAAACACAGCCACAAGCGTCGAAAGAGCCGCAAACGACATAAAGAGGAAGAAAGCTGCGCCGCAAACACGGCCCGCCGGCATCTGCGCAAACACGTTCGGAAGCGTTGCAAAAATAAGGCCCGGACCTGCATCCGGCTTGAGCCCAAACGCAAAGCAAGACGGAATAATGATAAGGCCCGCAATCAAAGCGACACCCGTATCGAGCACGCAAATATGGGCCGCTTCGGTCAAGAGCGAATGTTCCTTCTTGATATAGCTACCGAAAATGCTCATGGAACCAATGCCAAGGCTAAGCGTAAAGAACGACTGGCCAAGAGCAGCAAACACAACTTCACCAATTCCTGCTTCCTTGAGCTTTGCAAAATCCGGCAGCAAGTAGAACTTAAGACCTTCGCCAGCACCCGGGAGCGTGAGCACGCGGACCATCAGGATGAGCATAATGATAAGGAGCGCAGACATCATCGTCTTCGTGATGCGTTCCACACCGCGCTGGAGCCCAAGCGCCACAATCGAAAGACCCGCAAAAGTCGCGACCACCATCCAGAACGAGAGCAAGGGACCATTACCGAGCATATTCGTGAATTCAGCCCCGACTTCGGCAGGAGACAAATTCATGAGGTCGCCCATCGTCACCATGCGGTAGAAGTAATAGAGCATCCACCCCGTCACCGTCGTATAAAACATCATCAGGATGTAGTTGCCCGCAATCATCGGGACACCCGCATAATGCCACTTATGCCCAGGCTTTTCAAGGATGGCAAAAGAACGGCCCACGCCACGCTTAGACGAGCGGCCAACCGCAAATTCCATCACAAGAATCGGGAAACCGAAAATCAAGAGGAAGAAGAGGTAAATCAGCACAAAGGCGGCACCGCCATACTGCCCCGTGATAAACGGGAATCGCCAAACGTTGCCAAGCCCGATGGCGCAACCGGCCGCAATCAGAATAAAACCTAGACGGGACTTAAAGTTTTCTCTTTCTGTCATCATTTACCTCATACACAAATTTAGAACTTGATCGGGTACAGCAAGTACCAGTGGAACTCCGGATACACCTGAATTGTCGGCGCCGGGAGCTTAAAGTAGTTCAGCATCTTGATAGCAAAACGGGCAAAACGGCTTTGCGGACGGAATGCTTCAAGGTCATAATCCAAGGCAATATAGACTTCACGACGCGGATGCGGCTGCTTGGTAAACACCTTTTCGTCGATGCTGAGACCCACCGCAATGGCAAGCCAGCTCGGGTAATACCTGCGCGCGGCCTCGGGCAAAAGCCTATACGGCTTGAACGAAGCCCAGAACGTCTGGTTCACATAGTCGTCAGTGAACACGCCACCGGATGCGCCATGTTCGCTATCGTAATAGGCGTTGGAGTTAATCCAGTAACTCCACTTGAGATCCACGTACTTGAACACAGGCAAGTAGCGTTCCGCCATCGGATAGAATCCGCCGATGCCGCCCGACAGCACATCAAAAATGCTAAAGCCCCACTTGGGAGCAAAGCCATCCTTGACATCAATAGCAATGTGGGTCGCCAAGGCCGACAAACCCGCAAACAAATAGGACTGGAATTCGCTTGCCCCCGCCCAGTGGTAGCCCTCGTAAAAGAACTCTCCAAGAACGACACCTGCGGCAAAATGCCCGAGCTTGTCGAGGTTTAGCGCATATTCAAAATCGTTTTCGAAATGGAAACCTCTCCCGCCATTTTCGTCCCACCAGCCTTTTTTAAAGACAAAGCCATAAGCTGCACCATAGGCGATCAAGGTAAGAGAAGCAACGCCGAATACTTTAGCCGGCTCAATATTCGACTTGACATCGACAGAGTCTTCGCTACGGTAATCCCAGGTAGAATCACGCCATGTTAGCGGATCCCCTGGAGACGACAAAGCTGCCGCTGGGAACACCAACGACAGCGTAAGCAAAAACGCGAGCAAGCCAATAGAAAACTTTCTGTTGGCGTTAGGCATTAATCCCTCGCGAAAATGATAACTCCATTTTGGCCTCCGAAGCCAAAGCCGTTACTCATAGCGTACTTGATCGTCTGATTAGAAGCGCCATTTTCACAAACGTTAAGGTGGATTGCCGGATCCTTTTCAAACACGTTGAGCGTACCGTGAACCTTCTGTTCGACAACAGACATGATCGTCACGACAGATTCCAGCGCACCAGCGGCACCGAGGCAGTGGCCGAGCATGGACTTCGTCGAGTTGACCTTGAGGTTATCGAGAGCCGATGCAGAGGACTGCGAGAAGAGCGTTTCGATGGCGGAGCATTCAGCGATATCACCAAGCGGAGTGGAAGTTCCGTGGGTATTAATATAGCTAATATCCTTAGCTTCGATGCCAGCTTCCTTCATGGCGTTGGCCATTGCGAGCATAACACCCTTGCCATCCGGACGCGGAGCAGAAATGTGGTGAGCGTCAGAGCTTGCGCCTACACCAGCGATACGGGCAAGAATCTTTGCACCGCGAGCCTTGGCGTGGGATTCGCTTTCGAGAACGAGGACTGCAGCACCTTCACCGATCACGAAACCATCACGGTCCTTGTCGAACGGGCGGGAAGCGAGTTCCGGCGTGTCGTTACGCTTACTGACGGCCTTCATGCTGGTAAAACCAGCGAGGCTGAGCGGGTTCACCGTTTCGTCGGCACCACCAGCGAGCATCACGTCGCAGCGGCCGAGACGGATCATGTCGTATGCGTTTGCGATGGAGTGGTTGGAAGTTGCGCAAGCGGAAGTGACCGTGTAGGACGGACCCATCCAGCCAGTCTTGTTGCAAACTTCACCGGCCGGCATATTCACGATAGCCATCGGAATATAGAACGGAGAAACGCGAGACGGACCGCGATTGCTAAGAGCTACAGCAGCGTCATAGCAATACTGAAGACCACCGATACTGCTACCAATGATAGCACCGCAGCGTTCGGGATTTTCGTTTTCCGGAGAGATACCAGCTTGGCGCAGAGCCTGGAATGCCGAGTAAACGGCATACTGGATGCAGCGGGAGAACCTGGACTGGTCTCTTGTGCTGTAGATCTCAGAAGCGTCGAACTCACGGATTTCACTTGCAATGCGCGAAGTGTAAGCGGAAGCGTCGAAACGCTGGATGGTAGCGATGCCAGACTTGCCCTGGAGCAAGTTCTGCCACAATAATTCGGGGGAGTTTCCGAGAGAGGAAACGCAGCCCATACCTGTAATAACAACATTTTCCATAATGCGCCAAATATAACAAAAAAAACGGTAATATTTTCGTAAGAGAGAGAAGAAAAAGACAATTTGTAGCAAAAAATTACAATCTAGGACAGATTTTTATAATTTTTGACAAATTTATCCATATATATAGGTTTTTCTTTCATTTTAAATACATAATGCTTACGCGAGATTGGTAGGAAGTAGGAAGTAGGAAGTAGACAGTAGACGGTAAGACGTTTTTCAAAGTCATCCTGGAAGGCGCGCAAGCGACTGACGGGATCCAGTAAAATTGTAACGCCTAAAAAGGAGATTCCCGCTCAGTGGCGGGAATGACATACCACGAGGCGGGAATGACAAATCAAAAAAAAGCTATTATTCGCGCGTATGCCAAAGAGTTCTCGAAATTTAGTTTGGATGGACCTCGAAATGTCAGGTCTCGATCCCGAAAAAGACGTCATCCTCGAAATCGCGACTATTGTTACCGATGGAAACTTGAACATTCTTGCCGAAGGTCCCGTCATCGCCATCCGCCAGCCCGAAAATGTCTTTGAAAGCATGGACGAATGGAACACGCGGCACCACAATCAGAGCGGGCTTGTCGACCGTTGCCGCCGATCCAAGTATTCCCTCAAGGACGCCGAACAGGAAACGTTACGATTCATCAAGCCGTTCACGGAAAAAACGAAAAACGTGCTTTGCGGAAATTCCATCACGCAGGACCGACGCTTTTTGTACAAGTACATGCCCGAAATTTCGGAATGGCTTTGCTACAGGAACGTCGACGTCAGTTCCATCAAGGAACTCACCTTCCGCTGGTATCCCGAATTTGAAGAATTCCAAAAGGAAAAACGCCACGAAGCCTTGAACGACATTCGCGAAAGCATCGCCGAACTCGCCTACTACCGAAAGACCATCTTCAAGTAATTCTATGGAAAGACTCCCCTACGCCCAGAGAATGCGCAACCGCTGCATTGCGATTACTGTTCTTGTCACGATTATCATTGCCATTGTTCACTGTTCCACCAAGGACGACACGACATCCAGTCCTTCTGAAAATGCGCACGACATCATCCCCGTCACGGATGTCGAAAACGAGAAGAGCGCTATTGAAGACTCCGTTGCCGCCGAAGAAAACGCAAACCTTGCAGGCCTTGTCAATAACGGCCTTACCGCACTCACGGGAATCGAAGACAAGGACTTTGAAAAAGCAGCAAGTCCCGCAGCAAGCACCGCCGGAGAAAGCGAAAACGTCCGCGACACGATCCACATCAAGTCGCAAAAGGATCCCGTTCTCGCTGACAGAATCGACATACTCCTCCGCCGCTACCACCCGGACTTGGGAGTCATCCTCGTCGTAGATACCAAGACAAACGAAATCATCGCCTGGGGCGAACGCCGCGACGACAAGGTACAGAACAAGCCGGACTGGATCGGGCGCGCCACCTTCCCCGCCGCATCGCTTGCAAAGCTCGTGACTATTTCTGCCGCGATGGAAAGCAACCGCTACTCGCTCAACACTCCTATTCCGATGATTGGGCGCCACCACACGCTTTACCTGAACCAGCTGCGCATTCCCGAAAAATATAACGGCCCCACGATGGAGCTTTCCGAAGCATTCGCCCGTTCTGCAAACCCGCCCATGGCCATTGTCGGCAAGAACGTCGGCGCAAAGCGCCTCCTCTCTGCGGCCGCAAAACTGGGATACAACAAGCGCTTCCCCGGAAACGCCCCGAACGCCTCCAGCTATACCGCCCCGGATACCGGATACGGCCTTGCCGAAGTCGCCTGCGGCTTTACGACATCGACCACGCTCACACCGCTCCTCGCCGCCGCACAAGTCCGCGCCGTCCTCACAAAGAAGCCGCTCGAAATCCCCTGGGCCCGTGACATGGCGCCCTACGCCCCACAAAAACCGATCGCCCTTGACGTCGGAAAGTTCAGCGAAAATACGTACTACGGTCTCCGCGAAGCCATGCTCCGTTCTGTCACGCAAGGCACCGCCCGGAAGCACATGTCCACAAAGAACATGGCCCGCAAGAACTTCGAAGCCCTTAGACTCGGCGGCAAGACAGGTTCCCTCGACGGAACTGATCCCGCTGGACGTTACGACTGGTTCATGGGATTTGCCGAAGCGAAAAACGACCCAAGCAAGTCCATTGTCGTCATCGTGATGCAGATGCACAAGGAAATCCGTTCGCAACCGGCAACGCAGGTGGCCGCAGCGATTATCAACTACTGGGCGCACCAGAACCTAGACAACAAAAGAAATTAAATTTAATTTGAACTAAAAAAGAAGGACTAAAATGGAATTAACTTGGTGGAATTTAATACCGACTTATTTTGACGGAACCGCGTTCCAGATTGGCAGTTTCCCGGTGCGCTGGTACGGCATCATGTACATTTTTGCTTTCGCCACGGCTTACTACACATTGTGGAAAGTGAGTCAGAAAGAAAAGCTCAGTTTCACCAAGGACCAACTCGACAGCCTCTTCACGTGGATCATCGCGGGCGTCCTTCTTGGCGCAAGACTCGGTTACGTGTTCTTCTACAAAGCGAGCTACTACCTTTCGCACCCGACCGAAATCATATTCCCGATGGTTCAGGACGACTTTGGATACCACTTCGTCGGCATCTCCGGGATGTCATACCACGGCGGTCTTATTCTGGGATTCGTGTTCCTCTACATCGGTGCCAAGAAAAACAAGATGGACGTGTGGAAAGTCATCAACCTCGCCTTCTTGCTCACACCGCTTGCCTACACCTGGGGACGCTGGGGCAACTTTATCAACGGTGAACTTTTTGGCGAAGTGACGACGAGCGCCATCGGCATGGTATTCCCGCTCGCCCACGACAGCACGCTTGCAAACCCGGTACTCCACCATCCGAGCCAGCTTTACGAAATGTTGTTCGAAGGCATCATCCTTTTTGCACTCCTGTACAATCTGCGCAAGATTCCCAAGCTCCGCGATAAGATGCCGTGCCTATACTTGATGGGTTACGGCCTGTTCCGATTCTTTATTGAATTTTTCCGCAGGCCGGACGCACACCTCGGACGCGTGGACCTCTTTGGCATGAGCCGCGGGCAGACGCTCTGCTCAATTATGATTCTTACCGGTCTTGTGTGGATGATCGTGCTGTTCTACAGAGAGAAGAAGAAAGTCCAACATTAACCTGCTCCCCGTACTTTTATAAGAAGATCCCGGCACAAGGCCGGGATGACAATCGAATCAACCGGGATGACATTCGTTTTAGCCGGGATGATATCAGTATCCCTTAAATAAATTTTCCCAGAGGTTGCGTTCTTCTTCGAATTTCTGGGTGAACTTTCGGCTGACGTTCTTGTACACGGTCTTGATGTTTTTAGCAAGTGCATCAGTCACATACTTTTGGCAATTCGGCTTGTCCGTATCTGAGCATTCGTTCATCAGCTTGCACCACTGGCTTTCCTGGTTCTTGCTACCAAGCGTCGACGAAAGCGAAGTATCTTCGTAAAACTTGTTCGTAAAATAAAGTTCCCAGATTTCTTTCGGGATTCGTTCCAGGACATCCTTCAAGAACGGTTCGGCATTTGTCGAATAACCGTACGAATTACCGATCAGGCAGATAAGCGGCACATTGATAATGCGTTCGGCATTCACCTGGTTCCACTGCGCCTCAGTCATCTCGGACGTAGCGGCATACAGCTCTTCGGCAGGCTTCGGTTCGTTGTAGAAGTTGTCAATACCAAGATGGGCGTCCCACAGGCGATTGAGGTAATCCGAAAGGAACGAGGATTCGTCAACAGCGGCTCCACCTTCAGGAACGGTCGCATTCATGACCGCAGCAAGCGAAAGCGCCCTTTGGTCGATGGGTTCCTGCGTACCATCCTTTGTCTTTTCAGCAGCATCATCCGGACAATAGCACTTGTCCATCACCGTAGAATCAAACGTCGAAGAAACGCGGAACTTGTAATAGAACCGCACGCTTCCTTCTTGCGACTGGAAATACAACGCCTTGTAGCTCTCGTTATCCTTGAACAGGTTCGCCAGCGCCCTGTATGCACGGTGCCTTGCGCCGCCTGACGTAAACTTGCCTCGGTGAATCGACACAAAGCAGTGGAACGCACGCACGCAGCCGTTCGTATCGATGACCGTGATGCCGTCGTAATTCAGCATCGACAGGAACATCTTGCGGATAAAGTTCTGCTCGTACAAGTCGCGGTAAGACTGCGAATCCAGCATGGAGTCCGGCTTGATCTGCATTTCCTTGAAATCTTCAAAAACAATCTTTCCGGAGTCAAAATTTTCGTCCTTGTTGCCATCCCATGACGGATCCACAAAAAGGCAAATCGTGCCATGTACTTCGCGCTTGATCTGCGAGAACAACCCCGCCCAGAAGCCCTTCGGATACGATTCCATATCCTTGTCTTCGAGGTCATCGGAAAACTCGTTCTCGTCCAAATCGAAACGGATGAGGAGGTGGTCGCTAGTCCCAGACGGCGTATGCGAATTGATGCAAATCTTGGTGCGGGTCACGCATTCAATCAGCAAGAATCCCTTTTCGAGAAGGGCGCGTTCCGTTTCACCAGCATTTGCGATATCGGACTGGAAGACGCCCACCTGGATGCAGGATTCGGACTTTTCGCGTCCGGTCAGATGCTGGATGATCAAGTCACAGCCGCTCTTGCAAAAATGGATGACGTCCTTAAGGCAGGCCTTGACGCGCTCCTTGAACAGGTTCTCGAGAGCGTCTCCCGAAAAACTGTAAATACGGCGGTTCCAGCCCATCGGCGGGTTACCGTTACCCATGATGATTCTAAACGTAAAGTGGTCGTTTTCTTCTTGATAATGCGGAACACTCGGCAAAATTTCGATAATAGCGTCAATAACCGCTTCCTTCATATCCGGAAGCTTGCGCAAAAAGAAGTCCTTGATCTTCTCTCGATTGAGCCCAATTACGCTCGAAGAATTTTCAACATCGTCACTCATAGGCTACCACTACGTAACATAATTATAATATACATAGCCAAAGAAGGTTTTAGCTCAAGCCACCTCAAATTTATAGTCTAAATTGCCCTATTTTCACGAAAAAACTCAAAAAAATATATCTTTTACACAAATCTTTAACAGGAGCTTCAATAATGGCAGGAATTACTTACGAAATTGACGACAAGATGATTGTCGAGCAAATCAAGTCGGACGCTGCCAACGCCGCGGCAGAACTCGTTGAGGTCGCCCACCTCAAAAAGGGTGACATCGTCGTCATCGGTTGCAGCACCAGCGAAACGCTAGGGAACCAGGTCGGCAGCCATTCCGTCCCCGAAGTCGGCAAGGCAATTTACGAAGGACTCCAGAACGTATTCGGCGCACACGGGATTTACATTGCGGCCCAGTGTTGCGAACACCTGAACCGCGCCATCATCATCGAGCAGGAAGCTGTCCCGAACGTCGACATCGTCAACGTCGTGCCGCAACCCAAGGCAGGCGGATCTTTTGCAACGGCCTGCTACGCAAACTTCAAGGCTCCGGTCGCCGTCGAACATATCAAGGCCAACGCAGGTATCGACATCGGAGGAACCCTCATCGGGATGCACCTTAAGGAAGTCGCCGTCCCTGTACGCTTGAAACAGAACCACATCGGCAAAGCATTCCTCATTGCAGCACGTACCCGTCCAAAGTTCATTGGCGGCGAGCGTGCCCATTATGACGAATCGCTCAAGGACGGCTACAGGTAGGCCATTTGCACCAAGAGACCCTAATATTTTGAACTTTTTTCATTTATTTTTCTTACATTTAGGGTAATATGTCAAAGAGTTCCTTTTTACGAGTTTTTGCATTCTGTGCCCTGTTCGCTATATTCTCAGGGTGTAAAGGCAAGTCCAAGGAACCTTTGACTTCTGTGGAGCAGGCCAACTCCCCCGAATACACCATCGGTGTCGAAGGGACCTCCAGCGCCCACGAATCCATTGCCAAAATACTTCCCAAGGCCCAGATTAAGCAATTCCCGGACTTGAATTCGGCATACATCGCCCTCCAGGTCGGTGACATCGACGCCCTCGCCTACAACGAAATCATCCTCACGCACACATTCAACGATGACGGGAGCGGGCTCATCTATATCGACAAGGACATCGGCATCCCGACCGAGATTGTCATCGGAATGAACAACCACAGCACCATCCCGAACCTGAAAGGCATCATCAACAGCCTTATCGACAGCCTGAATGCCGCCGGTACACTGAACGAGCTTAACGAACACTGGAACAAGAACCTGAAGACAAACCCGCTTGTCAGCAGCAGCGACATGGAAAGCGACCAGCTTTTAAGGATCGCCACCTCCGCCGACGTCCCGCCATTCTCGTTCATCAACAACAACCAGATTATCGGTCTCGACATCGACTTGATCAAGCTCCTCGAAAACAAGCTAAACGTCAAGACAACCATCCTCAAGACCGAACGCCACAAGCTTGTAGACGCCATCAAGAACAACGAAGCCGACCTTATCATCTCGGCATTCAACAAGACAAACCAAAGCGATAACGAAATCGATTATTCCAAGCCCTATTACATTGGCAAAACGGCGCTCGTGGTAAGGCAGGACGATTCCACAAAGGCTATCATGGCGCACAAGGACGCTAACGGGACTTATGTCGAAGCGCCCAAATCACCGGACTTTTACAAGCTCGAAGACCTGACGGGCCGAACCATCGGAGTCCAGACGGGCACGACACTCGATGAGCAAGTCCAGCAATTCGTCAAGCTCCCGCACATCCAGTATTTCACGAACGTCGTCGAAATGACCAAATCGCTGGAACAGAACAACATTGACGCCATCGCCCTAGACCACTCCGTAGCTGAAACCATCCTCAAACAGCATCCGAAATTCAGCATTCTTGAAGAACGCCTGAGCAAAGACGAATTCGGTATCGCCATGGGCAAGAACAGCCCGCTCAAGGCGCGCATCGATTCCAGCATCAACGTATTGCAGCAAACTGGCGAAATCCAGAGGATCAAGGACAAGTGGTCCAAGGACAAGCCGAACATCCACGCCATCAGGCAAAACTGGATTGGCGACGACACGCTTATCGTCGGAACTGAAGCCCAGTACGCCCCTTACGAATTTTACCAGAACGACGAACTGTCCGGCATCGACATCGACATCATGTACACCATCGGCAACATGCTCAACAAGAACATCAAGTTTGCCGACATGAATTTTGACGTGCTGATCCCGTCCCTCGTCAACGAGAAGACCGACCTCTGCATCGCCGCGATGAGCATCACCGAAGAGCGCAGCAACTCCATCGACTTTTCGATTCCATACGACAAGAACGAATACGTCATCGTCGTGCGCACACCACAGAACATCCCGTCAAGCGACAGCGATTCGGGATTTTTCAGCAAGATTTTTCAGGGCATTCAAAGCTGGTTTGACTAGCTACCGATTTACAGTTCCCGGTGATGCAACAAGGCACGGATATTGCGCGGCAAGACTTCCTTGTGCCACTTGATCCATTCATCATAATAGATGTAGCGCTTTTCGCGCTGGCGGAATTCACGACCGTGAACAACACGACGTCCCTGACGAACCTCGACAGGAATGACAATGTGCAGGCATTCGTGGTAAACGACACCCGCAATCGCATACAAAGGACAGTTGGCGGCGTCATAGCCACGGCTGATGCTAATCAGGTGAAAGTCCTCTCCGGTCACCGGATCCTTGCGCACCGTATGGAAGCTTAAGCCCCCCACGCGATTGCTCCAGGTGATGCGGCACGAGAGCGATCCATCAAAATAGGTATCGTTAATCGCCGCTAGGACATCCACCAAATTGTGGTACTTGCCTTGAGGACGGATTGGCGGCAGACGTCCCTTGCTCGCAAGCGGGGCTTCGCCTTTATCCGTAAAAATCTGATCGACGGTTTGCCAAAAACGGTTCACCAGATCCTTGACGATGGCCTTGTTCTTTTGCGTTTTACGGCGTACAGCATGTTCTGCCCACTCCGCAGCCAGTTCACGCGCCGCAGCAAATTCCGGAGCCTTCATGTAGGCCGGCAACAAGACTTCCGGGTGCCCAAACAGGAACCCGCCCTTGCAGCGGATGCTCTTTTTCATCAAGGGGCTATACTTAAAATGGACAAGTCCGTTCGCAGAACATTCTGCTGACAGAGCCTTGACCTCGGGCGGCGTTTCCTTCGGAACAAAACCGAACAAGTCCATCTGTCCATCAGGCGGGATCGATTGTTCTTCTTTTATTCCAAACAGGCTCATTCGCCAAGGGCCCCTTCGTAACCGTTTACTGCCAGGAGCCCGCCAAAAAAGCTTTCGGGCAAATCCAAAGCGGCATAATGTTCCGAGATTCCATAAACAGCATCTTCCACGACATCGGGCATATAGACGATGTAGCTGTCGTTCTTTTCAGTCTGGAGCATGTCGGGAGTGCAGTACTTGGGATCGGTCTCGCTAAAGTACATCCGGCATGAAACCGTGCGCAACGGGTAGATGGTGCAATCGCCCACGGCGTTCGAGAACGGGCAGGATCTCCACCATGAAAAATAGTCGTGCAGCGCCCGGTCTTCGGCATCATCTTCCGAAAGTCCTTCGTCCTTGCGGGATTCAAAAAGCGATTCGAACTTGTCCGAACGCAACTGGCACGCTTCCATCAACGTGAGCAAGTCATCCCGCTTGCGCAGTTCGCTGTACATCGAAATCAGTTCAAAAGGTTCCACCGACATCGGGTAATGATGGCAACAGTTCCCGCAAGCCGGACGGCATTGGATTGGGCGTGGCTGCTGCACAAGGACCGCCTTCAGGTACTGGTCATACGCAGCGTGATAGGCTTTTGTGAACTTGAGTATTTCGGGTAACTGTTCCCGCAAATTGTCGGAACCAATGGCGCATTCGCGATGGAGCGAAGAGGCTATGGAATCAAGGCGATCCCTCTCGGCCCTGAGCAGGCTGGACAACCGCAGCTCCGCAATGCGATAAGATTTGGTAGGAAAATACTCTTTATAAGAATCCATCGAGCGCAAATATATTTTTTTATGGGAATACCGATAAAAAACGCTCTTTAAAAAGGAAACAAAATTTTCATTTCTTTTAGAATGATATATATTTTTTCTTGTAGAATAACGGATTTTTTCAGGATTAGCAATATGAGAAAAATTTCGCAAGGCAAATGGATGTGGTCTGCCGCAATCGCATTGTCTATGGGCTTTGCAGGCTGCAACCTGTTTCACCCGACCGGAAGTAACGATGCAGACAGCGACGATGCCGCCGCTCTGACACTCGAAGGCTACCAGGAGTTTCAAAAGGCAAACTACGATGCCGCTCGTGCATTTTTTAATAAAGCTATCCGCGCTGACTCGGGACACTCCGAAGCGTGGATCGGACTCTGCAAGTCCGTCCTGAATACGCAAGAAGGTCTGAATGCGTTCGAACTCATCTCTTACGCCCGAAAGACCGAAAAGGATGACGAAAAGGGCACAGGGAAAAAGGTTGCGACATACGGATTCCTCGAAATGGACGACGCCAAGGCCGACTCCATTTCACGCGGTATCGACTCCGTCATGATTTACCTGAACAAGTTCGTCGATCGTGATACCACAGGCAAAACCGACAAGAAGGTGCGGTTTAGCGACATTGCAGACAGCTACACAATCTTGCAGCTGACCAAGGCCGCCCTCCGCATCAGGGCGACCAATCAACAGATCACGTCGATGGTCTCGGCAGACAACTCCGGGATGCAAATGAACCTGAGTTCGTTGAACGAACTCGGCGACAGCCTCAAGCCGTTCCTCAGCGACATGGCAGCCGCAGCAGAGGCCATCAAGGCATCGCCGGAAAGTGCCGCAGAAATCATCAAGGCGTACCTCCCCGATTCAACCCGTGAAGAACTTGGAGACGACTTCTACGCAGACGCAACAGTCGGACTTGCAAACACTGTAATCCAGCTCAACGAGAGAGCGCAGACCATCGATGACGACCGCACATCCGTTTTCTTTGACTTTGGCAACGTTCTCGATGACGACGGTGACGGATGCATCGACGAAGAAATCCTCGACAACTACGACAACGATGGAGACGGCGAAGTTGATGAAGATGTCCGCGACAACCGTGTCGTTGTCCTCGTGAAAAATCCGAAGAACCTGATGGAACTTCTGGACCAGGGCAAGGACGCATCGACATACGACCTCACCAAGGCTCAAGTCGATTCGCTCAAGCTTATCGAAAAGTATGAACCCATCGACCTCGACATGAACGGAAAGAGCGGTAGCGAAGACCCCGACGAATGGCATTACGTCTATCGCGATCCGAACGAACGAGACGAAAAGGAAAACCACCTTCTCAAATTCGGAAATAAGTTGAGCTACACCTATGCGGTGAACTTCAAGTACACCGACAAGGATCTTGAAAAGCTGATCGAGAACAAGGAAAAGATCCGTTTAGATACAGACATAAACAACATAAAGTACGATTTGAAGAAGCGCCAGGAATTAGTCGGTGGCTGCTGGAACAACTATACCGAAGATGATTTCAAGCAGTGGTTCGAAAGGAGGAATGCTAAATGAATAAATTAACAGTTCTTGCAGTCCTCGCCTGTTCTTTCGGCATTGCTGTAGCAAAATCACCAACGCATTATTCGCTCCGCGCCGAATCCATGGGTGGCGCCCACGTGGCTGTTGTCGACGACAAAGAAGCCGTCCATTACAACTATGCCGGCTTAAGTCAAATCAACCGAATCGGTAACTACGAAAAGCGCCCCGAACAGGGCTACTATCCGCGCAACTGGTTTGGCGACATGCGCTTGACCGTCGGTGGTGCCGGTGAATTCAGCAAGTTCCTTTCGACGTTCGACGACGTGAAGGACATTCAGGACTTGTTCAAAAACGCCCAGAAAGATGCCGAAAAGAACGGCACAAGCATCACAAACGCGAAGCTTGATTCTCTCATCAGCCATCCGAAATACATCAAGACCATCAACTCGTACGACCACAAAAATCTGGATGTACGATTGAAGATTGATGCCGAAATGGCCTTCCACAACTTCGGTGCGGCTTTCTGGATGAGCGGAGGCGTGGCCCCCTACATTGATGGCGGCCTGATTATGCCTTATGTCGTAGTCGACACGTTCTACATCGATGCCGTGGCTCAGATGGGTGGCGCATACGAAATCATCAAAAACAAGCTTTCTGTAGGTCTTGGCGGTAAAATTGCAAAGCGCCATAAAGTGAACATGATTACGATCGGCCTTGCAAACTACAGCTCCATCAAGGATACTCTTGAAAACCAGCTGGACAACGCAACGGACGATTTCTTTGATGCCGAAACGTTCTCGCTCGGTATGGACATGGGTGTTCTTTACCAGCTCACCCGTGAAGTGCGCGTCGGTGCTTCGCTCCGCGACATCTACTTCAAGAAGCTTGCTGGCGAAACGCTTATACCGAACTTTACCATGGGCGTAAACTACAGTCCGAGATTTATGAACAGCAACACTGGATTCGGACGCAAGTTCAACGTGGCATTCGACTTTGCCGACGCATTCAACACCGAAAAGAACTACAAGTTCTGCACGCACCTGAATTTTGGTTTCGAACTGGAACAGACGTTGGCCGCCATTCCGGGGCTCAACAACGAAGTCCGCTTTATCGTGCTGCGACTCGCAGGTGGCTTTAGAGGCGGCTACCCCACTGCCGGTATCGGCGTCGAAGTGCTACGCTTCTTCTCATTCGAAGCGGCCACTTGGGGCGAAGAACGCGGCTACTACACCGGTCAGGACGAAAACCGAATCTACATGGTCCAGGCAAGCATAGGATTCTAGTGTAGTAGGAAGTAGACAGTAGGAAGTAGGAAGGAAGTCATCCAAGAAGGAGCCCAAGACGACCGACGGGATCCATTAAACATTGAAGAGTCGCGCATTTGAAAAGCGCGACTTTTTTAATGACGAGAAAAGGCGGAGTTCAGCTCCGCCTTTGATGTGTGAGGTTAGGGACAACTTTTACATTTGTCACCCCGGACACCGTTCCGGGGTCTACTATTTCTTGACTTTCACGACTCTTGCCTGCGGGTTCTGCTTGCCGAGCAAGTCATAAGTGCGGGAGGTGCGCAAACTGCGGGACGGCACCGGACGATTGCGCTTGAAAATGGAAATCGTTCCGTCATCAGTCTTGAAGTTTTCCACATGTGTAATACCGTTGTTCACGTAATCCGCAAGGCCATAAGCGTGACGCATGATGTTCAGAACTTCCATGTCGAACACGGAGCCGTCCGGAGCAGACTGCCTGCGGATAATAGTCATGTTGTTTTCGCCTTCGTGGCCCGTATCCCAAGCGATAGGCACCACCTTGTTTTGTTTTGCAAGTTTCATAACAGCATCGTAATAAGCGAGGCGGCCCTTGCGGTGTTTCGCATACTTGTCGCCCGTCAACACGCCCACGCGGTCATTAGCGCCGAACTCGCCGATAATCACAGGCACGCCCTTATCGACAAAATTTGTCTTCATCTTGCCAAACTGGTCCTGAATTTGGGCACTGGTGCACTTGTCACCCATAGCTCCCGCCCAGGCGTTGTAGCCGCAGTTATGCACGATATCCGCACCTGATGCAAGATCGTCACCCCAGTAATACTGCGGATAGACTTGAGCGCCCCAATCAACAACGTCATTCAACAGCGTGTAGGTATAAGGGTCATAGAAATGCACTTCGACCATCAGGCGGTTTGCAATCACATCCTTCGGGAGCTTGCTCACAGGCATCACTTCGCAACTGCGGTCCACACTTGTCGAAGGGCCCTGAATCACGAGCGTACGGCTTGCGTTATTACCGCCTGTCGCGCGCACTGCATCCACGAACGTTTGGTGATACGTCATCAAGATTTCAGTTTCGTGCTTGTAATTGTCATCCGTTGTCGCAGGCTCGTTTGCGCTTGCAAAAAGCAAATTTTCGTTGTAGTTTTTGAAGTGCGTTGCGATTTGCGTCCAATAAGCCTTCTGCTTGGCGTTCACCTCGTCCTTCTTGGCGTCTTTCAAGTTTTCTTCGAGCCAGCCGCCATCCCAATGGATATTGAGAACCGTCACGAGCCCCGCGCGCATGCACATATCCACCACAGTCTGCACCGAATCCATCCAACTTTTGTTGATGACTCCGTTACTCGCATGGCTATCCCAAGCGCAAGGAATGCGAATCGTGCTGAAGCCCGCCGCCTTGACCGAATCAATATACGCCTCGGTCGGGAACTTGTTGCCCCACCCCGTCGGATTCCCTGGAACTTCCATCGTGTTTCCAATGTTAATGCCAAAGCCCATCTTCGCAAACATTTCGTTTGCCGTCGGCAAATCAGCCGCGAAGGAATTTGACGCCAATGCAAAAGAGAACGCGCTGCAAAAAGCAGCAACGCGAATGTGCTGTTTCAACATAGTTAATCCTTTGGTTCTATGCCATTCGCGTTTTATCCCCAAACAACGAAAGACCATACACCAAAGTTAAATATATAACAAAGAACGGCGAAAGCCTAAATTCTGCCGTTAAAAGCGTTGACGATTTGTCAAATGAGAATCAGCCACGCCCGCAAAATCGGGTCATTACTTCCCATTTTAAGAGAATTATTTTTCCGCTAAGCTTTCAAAAAGAGCGTAGCCTCGGGCAGCTTTCAACATATTCGTGGTGGTATCAACTTGAATACCAATAAAACCGGTATAAAGCCTCAAAGGAATCATTTCACCTAAATACTTCCATTCAATCCGTATCGAAGTCACACCTCTAGGAACATTATTAACATCCAGCTGTTCATTCCAATCCGGAGAATGCCTTTTATAAGCTCCAATAGTTTCGTTTAAGTAATTGCTCTCGTTTATATCTAACCCTGTGTATGGGAAAAATCTAGAAATCCAACCGTTAAAGGTCACATTTCCACAAAATTCTGGAATGTAACGCTTGTATATTCCTCTCCAATGATCCATATTTATTTTGCCTTCAAAGACATTGATAAATTCATCAAGAACAGGATTAAGCCCAACAGCCCACCAATCCATATCCAGACGCGATGCAAGTCTGTTAAAAGAATCCTTGAGCAAAATCCAGTCTTCTTTTTTACCATTTATCTTGATTTTGGGGATTCCGCAAAGCGTAGAAACCACATACTCGTAATATTCAGCAGCCACAGCCATGACCATCGCACTAGAAATGTTATAATCCACCGGACTTGTCGTCGAGAACTTTGTTTTCAATGGTAATCCAGTCTCTTCAGGCAACTTAGACTGCAATGCTTCAAACAAATTCGCAAGCGTCCAAAACCATTCATAATGCGTTGATTCGGTGGTCAGCGAATTGTCCTCAAAAGTAACTACAGTATCCGTTCCCGGAGTAACAAACTTATCTTTCAAAGCTTCGCGATTGCTTTTGACATGATAACGGAAACCATCCAAAATCATAAGCCAAATATCATCTGGATTTATTTCTAGGGAATAATGATTGGCAAACGCAAGTTCAACGACATCAAAGAATGATGATACATCAGAAGACATTCCACTGATAAAGGGACTTATTGAATCAGAATACGCATAAAAAATCTTGCGTCCTCGTTCTTGTTTATTTTTAAAAAAATGTTCTGCAAAACCACCCTTTTCAACAGGAACAAGTTTCTCTTTAAAAGGTTTGCTTTGAACGCTAGAATCAACGATCATGACATACGCACTCGTATCGCGAACAAAGCCTTCGAAACCTTGCTTCACGTTCGAAGACAATTTGATGACATTTTCGTCTCCGCAAGAAGAGAGAACGCATGCGGTAAGGAGGAGGTAAAAGAATTTAGAAACGGAAATCTTCATTGTATTTTTCATCTTCATTGAGTTTTTCTTCCACAAAGCATGGCGGAATTTTAATCCTTACGACTTGCAATATCGAAAGGCGGCCATCATACATAGCGTCATACTTGTCAAAGCGGACGTTTGTATGTCTTGGCTCGATTTCTTCAGAGTGTACCCCGTACTTCACTTTTTTATTGTATTCAATACATTCATAACGGACAACGCCGCCAGTCGCAAGGTCTTTCGAGAACGTAATCTCGTTACAAAGATCTTTCTTTACATCTGGTCCGACAATATCGACAGAATCTTTAGCATTTCGCCCATTCTCCTTACAGACCATGCGGTAATTCCTTGTAAAAGTAAGATGAATCCAGACATAGTCGATAATATCTTGAGCGGTTTCTTCATTGCCGACATCCGTACGAACTTTCGGCGGCATCCATCCGTAATACAAAATGTCACGAAGTTCTTTATCAAAAGCCTTATTTTTACTCTTACGAGACGCTGTACTCGCGGACGGTAAAAATACAGAACCATCATCCTTATACGACAATGAGGCAAGACCAGATAAATTAAAATCTTCCTTATAATAGCGATACAACAACCTTTTGAGTCGCCAACCCATAGAATTATTCATTGCTCGGACAATTCCTGTTTTAAAAGCACGCATTTCTAGACCATCTCTAAGAGATTTTCCACTCTTAAGGAAAACTGAATCCACAAAAATTTCGACATTCAATTTCGGGAGAGATTTTTCATTTTCAAATTCATTGACAGTCCCGCTTATAGGAATATCGCGTTCCTTAAAAAAATTCTTGATTGCAGCAGGCTTTTTCCATCGCCCAACGCCCTGCAACGAAAGCATAGCGCCATCATAATCCGAAGTTAAAAAATCGAGTACGCGCTCCTTGAATGTTTCCTTTCGAAGTTTCGCATAATAAAGCAAATGATCCACTAGCTTGCCATCTCGGTACAAATTGATAGATAGATTGGGTTCACCAACCCCGACCATTTCCCTACGCCACGATTCGGCTTCAGGATATTCTTCATCAAAGGAAGAAAATTCAGCAAATTCCTCTATTTCGTCAGCGTGATTAGTTGCATAAACCAAGCCTTTTTCCCCATAAATATTCATGGAATCCGAAAAGGCCAAAGATTCCACCAAGCGATATGCTTTTCCAGGAATATACTTTGTATTCCGAGCAACATTTTTTAACTTTTGCATTTCATAAGAGACAAGAGCGTAACCTCTAGAAGCCTTCAACATATTATTTGTGGTATCCACCTGCATACCGATAAAACCGGTATAAAGTTTCAATGGAATTATCTCCTGAAAGTATTCCCATCGGATATCTATAAAAGTAATTCCCCTAGGAACTTGTTTAAAATCTAATTTTTTATTCCAATCATTGCGTTTGATATATTTTTCCGTATCAGAATACAAATCTTTTGTATAAGGAAACAATCTTGAAATCCAGCCACTAAAATCAGGAGCGCCACAATCTTCAGGTTCGTAATACTTATAAATATTTTTCCAATGTTTTAGATTTATTTTGCCATCATAAATATTGATAAACTCATCTAAAATAGGATTAAGTCCATCCGCCCACCATTTCATATCCAACTGTGAAGCTAGTCTGTTAAAGGAATCCTTGAGTAAAGTCCAGTCCTCTTTTGTACCATTCACTTTTATTTTCGGAATTCCACAAAGCGTTGTAACCCTATACGAATAATATTCCGATGCCACAGCCATCGTCATCGTACGAGAAATATTTGCATCCACAGGGCTTGTCGTCGAAAATTTCGTTCGCAACGGAACGCCCGTTTCTAGAGGCAACTTCGCCTGCAATGAATCAAACAGTTCCGAGAGCGTACAGAACCATTCCTTGTGCGTAGATTCTAGATTCAACGAATTATCCATAACCGAGACCACAGTATCAGTACCCGGAGCTACAAAGCGGTCCTTGAGGGCTTTGCGATTGTTCTTGACATGTAGACGGAAGCCGTCTAAAATCATAAGCCAGATATCGTCTGGATTTATTTCCATAGCATAGTGCTTAGCATATGCAAGAGCAACAAGATCAATGAAGGTCGGTTTTTCAGAAGAACCTTTAACAAACGGATTCACAGAATCGGAATACGCATAAAAAATTTTTTGCCCGTTCGTCCCCTTTTTCTCCGCTTCGTTTGCAAAATATTCTACGAAGCCACCTCTTTTTACATGAACAATTTTTTCGTTGAACACGCTATCACGAACGGTCGTATCGATGACCATAGCATAAGCACTTGTGTCGCGAACAAAGCCTTTGAAATTCCCAGTCGGTTTCGAAGAAATTTCAATCACCGGCTCATCACGTTTCTGTTCGCAAGAGAGCAGAACGCATACGGCAAGGAAAAAGAAAAATAATTTGTAAAGGCTATGCATACCAACAATATAAAAACATAGCCTTACTGAGATTTAATAAGGGAACGTAAATTAAAGTAGATACGAGAAGGCGATCCCGGCACAAGGCCGGGATGACAAAAAAGCCGGGATGATATGGTCGAAACAGGATTACTTACCGCTCATGATGGCGGCCAGGTCGGCACCACTCAAGTTCGTCTTTTCGCATAAGGCGGCGACGATTGCGGTGAGCGACTTTTGGCAAGCCATCATCAGGTTGTAAACTTGTTCAACAACATTTACTTCGGAAAGTTGGTAATAATAGCAAGAAGCCTGGAAGCTCTGGAAATCAGGATCGTTCCTGTAAAGTTCCATCGGGAGTTCTTTCATGACGGTGTCGAGGTCGCAGGCAAAATTTTTGCGGATCAAAAAGTCCGACATATGGCCCGCAATGGCAATGTGGGCGGCACCATCGAGAGAGTTCCCAGGCATACGCGTGGCACTCGGCTTTTCCTTAGACTTATTGATTCTGACGTAATCAATCTGGCGTTTAAACAAGAATGCGATTAAAGCGTGGCCCGCCTCGTGGCGGCAAAGTTTTTCATATTCCTGTTCACCGAAAAATTCAATTAAGGTTTCGCGAGTTAATGTTTGTTCTGACATTTTTCAATCCACCTGTCTAAAAAATCCATCTGTTCGTCGGTATGGAACCAATGTTCACCGCCTTGCATAATCGTGAGCGACGAGCCAACCTTTTGAGCAAAATCTCGCATCGTTTCGAGGTAGGTCAAATTGTCATTGGAGCCGTACAAAATATGCGTCGGGATATTCCACTTGATGGGATTTTCTCGCACGTAGCAAAGGTATTTCCAAGAAAGCGTCTCGCCAAAGTTCGTCGCAATTTCACCTTTTTCGCGGAGTTCATCTTCGGAGACGTTCGCCCACAGCATCATATTGCAAATGAGCTTTTCCAAGTTCACCATCGGCGAAATGAAGAGCGCCTGCTTGATGCGTTTTTCGCCCAAAGCGTTCATCGAGAAGAACGCGCCAATGCTATTTGCAATAAGCACGACTTCGTCGTAGTTTGCGGCAACCGAGTCAAAATAAGTCGAGAATTCCTGTTTGGCCTCCCACGGAGTTTCTGCCTTGTAATCAAAACCGATGACATCAAAATCCGGGAATAAGGGCTTGTAATGATCGGCCTCGTCGGCGTTTCCGCCTTTCCCGTGAATGTAAATAACGAGCTTTTTCATTTTTTTCGCCTTTTTCGCCTAGAAAATACAAAAATCTACACCAATCGGCTAGAGATAGGGATTCACTTTACCAAAGCAAGCAACTGTTCCTTGGTCACAAGGTTCAGTACCGAAAACGCCGTCATTTTACAGCCTAAATCCATAATCGAGGCCCCAACATGATATACAGTTTCGTCAACAATGATAAATCTGTCGTGAACATCACGCATTGTCCGCAATACAACAGTCGGAAATTGCCGATTTATGCGGTCAACTTCATCGTTCATCGCACGCGTAATTCGAGCGGAATAAATGACGGCATTGACACCAGCAACTCGTTTTGCAACAAGCGAAAGCGATGTATCATTAGCAAACGGATCTATGATTATGATTTCTTTTTTCGCGGAGCGAACTAATTGCACTGCAAATTCATAACCGCTCCAACGAGCATTAGCTGGTATAACGCCCTCGCTAGGTGGAAGATTTGCTTTGACAAAGAAGTCCACCTGTTTTTCAAGGTTAACAACACGAGAATCCAAATTCTCGAGTTTATTTTCTTGAGAAATCAATCGTTGGTTAACACTATACCCCTTAAGCAAATGCTCTTTGAGAACTTGGTTCGCCCACCGACGGAATTGTGTACCTTGGATAGATTTTACTCGATACCCGACAGAAATGATGACATCGAGATTGTAGAAATTTGTAGGTTTGGTAGAAAAATCGGAATTTCCGATTTTTCTTACCGATTCATTTTTCAATATTTCACCCTCAGATAGGGCATTTAATATATGCTCGTTTATAGTTGAACGAGATTTCCCAAAAAGAAGAGCCATTTGATCAATCGTCAGCCATACTGTTTCGTTTTCAACTCGTACAGGCAACTGAATAGCACCTTCAGGCTGGTACATGATAATTTCACCATCTAATGATAAATTCTTCTTATTCATAATACCTCCAGCCGACTACATACAAAAAAAGACGGCATAAAATCGTTCAAGAATTAAAACAGATTTTCAGAATGTCATATTATGACATTGCAGTTTATTTTTATAAAAAAAAGCCGCCCCCGCGGTAAAGCAGGAAGCGGATTTACTACATAACGCAACAAAGCTATTTACTTGCTTGCGTATGCAGCTTTTGCAGCCATGTCTGATGTCATATATCTGAGATCTTGTATAAGATTCGGATCCTGACCTCCGGACAGCGAAACGGCCTCTTGCATAACGCGCAAGCCTTCTTCAGCCTGCCCGAGTCGATACAAGGCCAAAGCACGACCACCCATAGCATAAGTATCCATGCTATTGATGTTCAAGGCCTTCTCGTTTGCTTCAAGGCACGATTCATAGTTGCCGCACATGAATTCGCTGTAGCCAATCGCCCTGTAAACATCGGCGTTATTGGGTTCCAGTTCTTGCGCACGCTTCAAAGCAAAGGAGGCTTCTTGGTAATTGCCCTGAGGAATCAATGCTTCGGCCAGTTTGAGCAAAGCAGAAGCACTGTCGCACTTGCCATACTTTGTTTCCTTTTCCTTTAGAGAAAGGTTGTATGCGCAATATTCATTTTCCTCATAAATGCTACCCTTCATCGTAAGACGCGTATTCGGGCAGCCGCCAAGGCACTTGGAACCATAAATACACTTTTTGCAAGAGCCAGAAAGTTTATCCTTTGTCATCTGGCGACGCCACAAGAAAGCATTTTCATCTTCCCAAATTTCACGTAGCTTTCTTTCGCGGATATTCCCTTCGATGAATTCCTTGGAACGAATCGAAGTACAGCCCAGAATATCACCGTTATGCAAAATTCCAAAACCGCGAATGCCCGCATTGCAGCCATTCCACAAGGAATAACCATTTGTCTTGTAGGACATACGCCTTGTTTCGAGGTCCTTCATTGAATAGTATCCAATACAATCCGCAGGATAGATATCGATCCTACCCTCTTTTGCCGTATCGTAGCAAAAATCAATGATATCCCTGACCTGTCTCGGTTCAAGGAGCCAATCAGGGCGTTCCTTTAAATTGCCCATAGGCAAACCGAGTTGAACCTGCCACGTGTCAACACCCATACGGATAAGTTCTTCCTTCAATTGCGGAAGAATATCCATATTCTGCTTCGTAATCGTCGTGACGGCACCGGTCTTTATTCCCAATTCCTTCATCGCGGCGAAGGCCTGCCTTGCATGTTCAAAGGCACCTTTTTTCCTGATCTTATCATGGATTTCGGGCGTTCCGTCAATGCTTATCGCAACCGTGGCAATCCCATTCTCTTTTAACTTTTTTGCCATTTTTGCGTCAAGGAGCCAACCGTTCGTGATCATATTCACGATGACGCCATTGCCAGAAAGACGTTTCACCAGTTCAGGCGTATCCTGTCTCGTAAGAGGTTCGCCTCCAGACAAGGTAATCCATTTCAGTCCAATTTCAGCAATCTGATCACACAAATCAAGAGCTTCCTCGGTACTCAACTGTCCCGGGAGAGCGCCTTCACAAGAAGAACCACAATGCCCACAGCGAAAGTTGCAGCCCATCGTTACTTCCCAGACTGCAGTGATGGGCTGATACCCAATATTTGCCATAAAAAACCTCTAAACAGCCTGCCAGCATTCATGGCCAGCAGGCTGTTTTGATTATGTATTCTGATTTATTTAACAGTCAGACTTCTGCGAATCGCACTTGAAGCCGTACATAAAAGCAGCGTCTTTTTTCGACGTAGCATCTTGAACGCCGCAAGGATAACCATACTTCATCAAAGCCTGATCATTAGTGCCACAGGGATAGCCGTACTTCAAGGCTGCATCCTGCACACCGCACGGGTAACCATACTTCAAGGCTGCGTCATTTGTGCAGCTCTTGAAACCGTATGCCATGGCAGCTTCCCTATTCGATGCAGCATCCTGAACGCCGCAAGGATAGCCGTACTTCATCAAAGGCAGTTCGCTTGTACCGCAGGGATAGCCGTACTTCAAAGCAGCTTCTCGATTCAAAGATGCGTCATTTGCGCCACAGGGGTAACCATACTTCAAAGCGACATCCTGAACGCCACAAGGATACCCATACTTCACTACAGGAACTTCGCTTGTGTTGCAGGGATAACCGTACTTCATCAAGGGAGCGTCATTTACACCACAAGGATAGCCATACTTCATCAGGGGAACTTCACTTGTGCTGCAAGGATAACCGTACTTCACAACAGCTTCTTGCGAACCGAGAACAAGGCCATAAGGCATAGCCGGGCTGCTGACAGCTCTGATTGTTGCGTCAGTGTTTTCGCTAAACTTTGCAAATTCTTCGGAATCGCTCGGAATCACATTCAGAAGCACGGTGTGCGTCTTTTTCGTAGCGGACATATCCGTCAAGTTTACCAGCGTGAATTCAAGTTCGGACTTGTCTTCCGTTGCGGAAACAGCACCAAACCAGAATTTCTGGATAACGGGCGCAACCCCTGCTGCGGTCGGAGTAGTTTCTGTACTCAGCAGAGCAATTCCCTGCGGGAGCTTGGTCAGAGTCCAACCATAATTTGTGGAACCAAACATTGATTGCAGTTCAATCGAGAAGGATTGACCCTGTAATACAACCATTTCTTTTGCCATAAAATACCTCTTTTTGGTGAATTATTGGAAATTCATCATTTATGTTAAAAATTTATTCTATGGTTAGCTAATTGTAATAAAAATATAACATAACTTTGTAGAAAATACTTTGTTAAGCAAAACATGTAAAGTATTAATAACAAGCTATATAAAAAAAATCCGCCCCTGCGTAAAGCAGAAAGCGGATTTTTCAAACGTGTAAGGCGATCCCGGCACAAGGCCGGGATGACAGCCAAGATGACTCAATGCACACCCGGCACAAGGCCGGGATGACACGCAAAGGGATTAGCCGACGAAAATGCGGCCGTTGCGGAAGAGCTGCATCCACGGGCCATCTTCGCCCCATTCTGCCGGGTGCCAGGAGTACTGGCAGGTACGGAACACGCGTTCCGGGTGCGGCATCATCACGAGAGCACGACCATCTTCGGAGCAGAGGCCGTTGATGCCGAACGGAGAGCCGTTCGGGTTCAGCGGATAGCGTTCAGTGTATTCGTGCTTGCCATCGACATAGCGGAGAGCCACGAGACCTGTCTTGAGGCAGGCTTCGGCAGCTTCGCGGCTTGCGAATTCGGCACGGCCTTCACCGTGAGCAACAGCGATCGGGAGGACAGAACCTGCCATACCCTTGAGGAGCACAGCCGGCGTATCTTCCACCTTCAAAGAGCAGTAGCGAGCTTCGAAACGTTCGGAGATGTTCTGCACAAAGCGCGGCCAGTGCTTAGCGCCCGGAATCAAATCCTTGAGGTTCGAGACCATCTGGCAGCCGTTGCAAACGCCGAGCGTGAAGGTATCCTTGCGGTTGAAGTATGCTTCGAATTCAGCACGAGCCTTCGGGTTGAACAAGATGCTCTTGGCCCAGCCTTCGCCAGCACCGAGAACGTCACCGTAGCTAAAGCCACCGCAAGCGACGAGACCGTTAAAGTCCTTGAGGCTTACGCGACCGGAGAGGATGTCCGTCATGTGAACGTCGATGGATTCGAAGCCGGCCTTTGCAAATGCAGCAGCCATTTCGAGTTCGCCGTTGACGCCCTGTTCACGAAGTATTGCCATCTTCGGGCGGCTTGCGTAATCCTTAATGACCTTGGCGCTAGCAGCGAGATCGAACGTGACCTTCGGCGTGATACCCGGATCGTCCTGTTCGAGCTTGAGCTTGTATTCGCTTTCGGCACATTCCGGATTGTCACGGAGAGCGGCAATGCGGCGAGTCGTATCACTCCAGATGGCGCGGAGGTCAGAGAGGCCTTCGGCGTAGTCGCCAATCACAATGTTGTAAGTATCGTTGAGCTTACCGATTTCAGAAACGGTATCGCCGAGGCCGGCAGCTTCGAACGCAGCCTTCACGGCAGCAACATCCGAATTTGCAACCTGAAGAACGGCACCGAGTTCTTCGTTGAACAAAGCGTCAATCACATTGCCCTTGAGAGCAGTAGCGTCGAGCGTCACACCCACGTGGCCAGCAAATGCCATTTCGACAACCGTCGTGAAGAGGCCGCCATCGCTCTTGTCGTGGTAAGCCATGATTTTGCCATCAGCGTTGAGCTTCTGGATGGTTTCGAAGAAGGCGCGGAGTTCCTTAGCGGAATCGACATCCGGAGCGTGAGCGCCAAGGAGGTTGTAAACCTGAGCGGCAATGGATGCGCCCATGCGGTTCTTGCCACGAGCGAGGTCCACGAGCACAAGCGTCGTGTCCTTCTTCTGCAAGAGCTGCGGCGTGAGCGTCTTGCGAACGTCAGCGCACGGAGCAAAGGCACTAATCACAAGAGAAATCGGAGCGGTCACGCGGTGGCTACCCTTTTCGTCCTGCCACACGGTGCTCATGCTCATGGAGTCCTTACCGACCGGAATCGTAATACCAAGTTCCGGGCAGAGTTTCATACCGATGGACTTCACGGCTTCATAAAGGTCAGCGCCATCGCCTTCGTAGTTCGGCGTAGCCATCCAGTTTGCGGACAAGTTTACGCGGCCCATATCCGGGACGCAAGCGGCAGCCATATTCGTGAGGGATTCAGCAACCGTCATGCGGGCTGCAGCAGCCGGAGAAATGAGAGCAATCGGAGCGCGTTCGCCCATACTCATGACTTCGCCTTCGTAAGTGTCGAGCGTTGCACTCGTCACAGCGCAGTCAGCAACCGGCACCTGCCACGGACCAACCATCTGGTCGCGGCAAATCATACCCGTCACGGAACGGTCACCGATAGAAATCAAGAACGTCTTATCTGCAACGGTCGGGTTAGCAAGTACGCGATGTGCAAGGTCCTTCACTGTCACGCCAGCCGGCACCACCTGAGAAGAGAGCGGGCGCTTCTGGGACTTTTCATTGCGGATCATGCGAGGCGGCTTACCGAGGAGCACACCGAGCGGCATGTCAATCGGAGTCGTACCGAAGTGCTTGTCCGTAAGGGTCAAGTGCTTTTCAGGGATAGCCTCGCCCACTACAGCGTACGGGCAGCGTTCACGCTTACAGATAGCGTCGAACACATCGAGTTTGTCACCAGCAATAGCGATAACATAACGTTCCTGGGATTCGTTACTCCAGATTTCGAACGGGCTCATGCCCGGTTCGTCGTTCGGAACGTTGCGGAGTTCAAACTTACCGCCGAGGCCGCCATCGTTCACGAGTTCCGGGAAGGCGTTCGAAAGTCCACCTGCACCCACGTCATGAATAAATGTAATCGGGTTTTCTTCGTTCATCGCCCAGCAGCGGTCGATGACTTCCTGGCAGCGGCGTTCCATTTCCGGGTTTTCACGCTGCACAGAAGCAAAGTCGAGAGATTCATTACCGGCACCGTTAGCAACAGAGCTAGCTGCACCGCCACCAAGACCGATCAACATGGCCGGACCACCGAGAACGATCAAGTGGTCACCCGGGTCGATGTGGCCCTTTTCAATGTGCTGGTGCTTGATGTTGCCAAGACCGCCAGCAAGCATAATCGGCTTGTGGTAACCGCGAACTTCGGTACCCTTTTCAGAAGAAACTTCCTGTTCGAACGTACGGAAGTAACCGAGGATGTTCGGACGGCCGTATTCGTTGTTGAACGCAGCGCCACCAAGTGGACCTTCGATCATGATATCGAGAGCAGAGGCGATGCGGGACGGGCTACCAAAGTCCTTTTCCCACGGCTGAACTGCACCCGGAAGCTTGAGGTTCGAAACGCTGAAGCCCGTAAGGCCAGCCTTCGGCTTGGAACCCTTACCCGTTGCACCTTCGTCACGGATTTCACCACCACTACCCGTAGCGGCACCCGGGAACGGAGAAATTGCAGTCGGATGGTTGTGGGTTTCGACCTTCATGAGGATGTCGACTTCTTCGTTGTGGAAGTCGTACTTGTTGTTGCGCGGGTCAGCGTAGAAGCGGCCAGCCGTTGCACCTTTCATCACAGCGGCGTTATCCTTGTAAGCGCTGAAGATGTTGGAATTGTGGAGCTGGTAGGTGTTCTTGATCATCTGGAACAAGGACTTGTCCTGCTTCACGCCGTCGATGGTCCATTCGGCACCGAACACCTTGTGGCGGCAGTGTTCCGAGTTGGCCTGAGCGAACATGTAAAGTTCAACGTCGGTCGGATTGCGCTTGAGTTCGGTGAAGTTCTTGACGAGGTAATCAATTTCGTCAGCGGAGAGGGCAAGGCCCATTTCCTTGTCAGCCTTCACGAGAGCGTTGCGACCTTCGGTAAGCACCGGAATCACATTGAGCGGACGCGGTTCTTCCTTGCTGAAGAGCACTTCGAGAGCGGCAGTATCAGCAAACACGGCCTGAGTCATGCGGTCGTGAATCTTGGCAGAAATCTTTTCACGTGCGCCAGCTGGAGCTGCACCTTCAAACTTCACGTAGTAAGCAATAGCGCGTTCGATGCGCTTGATCGCCGGGAGGCCGCAAATGTGAGCGATATCGGTAGCCTTCGAGCTCCACGGACTGATCGTACCCGGACGCGGGCAGACCACAAAGAGTTCACCTTCGAGCGCCTTGACTTCGCGCATCGGGCCGTAATGAAGGACCTTTTCAAGCGTTTCCTTTTCGGAAGCGGTCAGGTCGGCGGACAGATCCACCACATGGAGGAATTCGGCATACACAGATGCAACCGGAATCCCAGCGGCCTTAAAATCAGATGAAAGCTTTTGCAGACGGAAATCCGACAGAGCCGGAGTACCACGAAGAATGAGCATTTTGACCTCTTTTAGCCTAAATATTTACCGCCCCAAATATAGCAATTTAGAGGAGAGATTAAAGAGTAGAAAGACGAAGACAAGAAAGCAATGAAGGTGGCTAAAAAAGAGGGTTGAGGCAATCGAACAGACTTTTTTTTGCGTTTTTATGCTACTAAACATTCATTTTCAGCAATTTAGTAGCACGTTTTTTACTTTGTTCAATAGATTTTTGAAAATGAAAGAGTGTCATATGCTATTAAATCAGCATTTTAACAATTTTAGTAGCATAATTACAGCGTTAATTCTGAAAAAAAAACGTCCAACTTGGTTAATTTATTCAAAAATTATGCTACTAAATCCGGATTTTTAAGCATTTAGTAGCACATTTTCGCATTATGACCACTTTCAGCGAGCGAAAAACGCTTTTTCAGCAAAAAAAAGCTCCGCAAAATGCGGAGTTGTTTCATAAAATGCAAATGGAACTGTATAAGGAGATTCCGGCTCGGAGGCCGGAATGACAATTCGCATCATAGGCGCCCCCGCAACAAGTCCGGGGAGACATCGAGGCCGGAATGGCATCACAACCGAAGAGGCCGGGGTGACAACCCTTCGGCAAGCTCAGGGACCGAATCCAATTACAGTCTCTTGAGAACTGCGGCGGCGTGGTGGATGAAGCCTTCTTCATTAGCCACGACAGCGATTGCCTTTGCGTTCTTCTTGATAGCCTTTTCGGAGTACTTGATGATGCTCATGCGCTTGAGGAAGTCATAGACGCCGAGCGGGCTGAAGAAGCGACCCGTGCCGTTCGTTGGGAGAACGTGGTTGGGGCCTGCAAAGTAGTCGCCCACCGGTTCAGAAGACCACGGACCGATAAACACGGCACCCGCATTTTCGATCTGGGCAGCCATCGATTCGGCTTCGTCCGTCATGATTTCCATGTGTTCCGGAGCAATGGCGTTAGCAATGGCCACACCGTCGAACCAATCCTTCACCACGAGGATGCGACCGAAGTTATCGAGCACCTTCGTCAAAAGTTCCTTCTTCGGGGAGTTTTCAACCTGGATGTCCACACATTCGCTAATCATCTGTGCGGTTTCCATGTTGTCCGTAATGCAGATAGCGGCTTCAAAGCCAGAACCGTGTTCTGCCTGGCTCAAGAGGTCAGCAGCGACAAAGTCCGGATCGCAGGTGTTGTCTGCAAGCACGAGCACTTCGGACGGGCCTGCCACCATGTCGATATCGACAATGCCAAAGACTTCCTTCTTCGCGACTGCGGCAAAGACGTTACCCGGGCCCACAATCTTGTCGACGCGTTCCACGACAACCTTGCCCTTGCCATCCTTGGCACCGTAAGCGAGGAGGCCGATAGCCTGAGCGCCACCAATGTGGTAAACTTCGGTAATGCCGAGTTCGCAAAGCACAAAAGCCACAGCACGGTTGATTTCGCCCTTGATCGGAGTCACGACAACGATGTCCTTAACGCCAGCGACAATGGCCGGAACCGCATTCATAATGACCGTGCTCGGGTAAATGCCAGCACCACCCGGAACATAAAGGCCAACGCGCTTCATCGGACGAATACGCTGACCGAGAACCACGCCATCCTTGCCTTCCATAAGCCAGGAATCTTCCATCTGGTTCACGTGGAAATCGTGAACATTCTTGATAGCCTGCTTAAGTGCGCGCTGCATTTCGGGCGGGCACTTGGCGGCAGACTTCTTGATTTCGGCTTCGGAGACGCGGAGGTTCTTGCCCTTGAGGCCATCGAACTTCTGAGCGTATTCCACAGCCTTGGCATAACCGCCGTTTTTGATGTCGGCGAGAATGTCCATGACCTTGTCATGAATTTCCTTGCTCGGAGCAACTTCACGACCACAAATTCTGTCAATCTCTTGAGACTTCGGAGTGACTTTTACGATTTTCATTTTAACAGACCTTCTATTTTTAAAACTCTTGCCTACTTCTTGGACGAAGCCTTGTCAGCATCAACGCTCGGAGACCCCACATCAATGTGCTTGTAAGCGTTCGAAATGACCTTGTCTTCAATCAGAATCTTGTACGTAAGGCCATCGACAAAAGCCGTCCAGCAGGCTTCAATGATGTTGCTCGAAACACCGACCATGTTCCAGTAGCCGTGTTCGTCGCCAAAAGTCGTCCACACGCGAACCGTCGCATCGGACGCCACATTGGAACCGAGCACGCGCACCTTGAAGTCGTCCAGGCGCACACTCCCCATACACGGGAAGAACGGCAAAAGCGCCTTGCGGAGAGCGGCATCGAGAGCGTTCACCGGACCGTCACCTTCGCTCACCTGATGGCTGATCTGATTGCCCACCTGGAGCTTGACCGTCGCCTGAGACACGGAAACACCCTGCGGAGTCTTGTCTTCAATCACGCGGTAGTTGAGTACCTTGAACGGTTCCTTGACCATACCCAAGTGGCGGTACACGAGCAACTTGAAGCTTGCTTCGGCGCTGTCAAAATGCCAGCCGGCATTTTCGCGTTCCTTGATTTCCTTGAGGAGGCTTGCCACCAACGGATCCTTCTTGTCGATGCCCGGCTTGATGGCCTTGAGCTTTTCGACAACGAGAGAACCACCGGCCTGGTCGCTTGTCACGAACACGCGGTCGTTACCCACCGTATGCGGGTCGATATGTTCAAAACTGCGGCTGACCTTCATGACGCCATCGATGTGCGCACCACCCTTATGAGCAAATGCGGCATCGCCCACGTACGGGGCATGCACGTCGCTCGGCAAGTTCACAATTTGGTCGATATTGCTACTCAGCTGGCGCAAGTGCGAGAGCTTCTTTGCAGCCGTAAAATCGCAGTCCATCTTGAACTTCAAATCGGCAGCAATCGTCGTGAGGTTTGCGTTACCGCAGCGTTCGCCGTAGCCATTCACTACGCCCTGCACCATCACGCAGCCCGCCTTCACAGCGTAAATCGAGTTTGCCACGGCAAGTCCACTGTCGTTATGGACGTGGATGCCAAGCGGCGTCGAAATTTTTTCCTGCACCTTCTTTACGATTTCTTCGATTTCCCACGGCATCGTTCCGCCGTTCGTATCGCAAAGCACGATGCAATCGGCATGGCCAAGTTCGGCCGCCTTGAGCGTTTCGAGCGCATATTCCGGATTAGCCTTGTAGCCATCGAAGAAATGTTCCGCATCGTAAATCACCTCTTCGGAATGTTCCTTGAGGTATGCGACAGAAGACTCGATCATGTCGAGGTTTTCTTCGAGAGTCGTGCGGATAACGTCCGTCACATGCAAGTCCCAGCTCTTACCAAAAATCGTCTTGACCGGAGCTTCGGACTTGATGAGCGCCTGCAAAAGCGGGTCGTTCTCGGGCAAAATGCCCGGACGGCGCGTGCTGCCAAACGCGGCAATCTTTGCATGCTTGAGCTTTACGTCCTTGATGAGCTTGAAAAATTCCTCATCGGTCGGATTGCTGGGGTTCGGCCAACCGCCTTCAATATAGTCAAATCCAAAGTGGTCCAAAATTCGAGCGATCTGGACCTTATCAGCTAAGGAGAGACTTATTTTACGGTCTTGGTTACCGTCACGGAGCGTTGTATCGTATAAAAGGACTTTCATGAGTACAAAAGTAGAAAATTATAAAAAAGGCGATGCCGGAATAAATCCGGCATGACAGTTTAAAAGGTGATGCAGGAATAGATCCGACAAGACTGCTTAATAGGCTAAGTCAGAACTAATCCGGCATGACAGCATAATGGGCTAAGTCAGAACGCCTTACTTCGGCAAGCTTATGCTTCGCCGCAGTTACAAGCTATTCCTATTCGCGGTCGTCGAGGGGTTCGGCGTCTTCGGGTTCTTCGACAGTCCATTCGCGGATATGTTCTGCAAGAGCCTTTTCGCCCGCACGTTCCACTTCATCCGAAACCGCATTCAGCTCAGAAGCTTCGAGGCCCGGCAATTCCTTTTCGAAGTGATCGACGTATTTGCCCAGCAAGTCAAACTTCTTGAGGTTCGCAAGGAGCATCATGAAGCTCGTGTCGCAAGTGCTGCTACGGTACTTGACATAGTCAATCAAAAGTTTGTCGACTTCGGAACCGTTCTTGAGCATGCAAAGTCTCGAAAGGTTCATGACCTTCGGATAGCATTCGTACAAACGCGTAGCGTACTTGAGGCAATCCGTCTTGCGGCCTTCGCGGTCGGCAATGGCGGCCTGCAAATCGAGGAACGCTTCTTCGTCTTCGGCACCCGGGTCCTTCACGTCACCGAGCCACTGCTTGGCCATGGCAATATCGCCTGCGACAAAGTAAGAGTTTGCAATGTCGATGAGCGTAGCATTGCTCTTGTCCGGATCCTTGTAAAGCGAGGCCTTCGCAAAGTTTTCGGTATCCTTGATGGCATCGGCCATATCGCAAATGGCATCGAGAACGTCTTCGCGGTTTTCAAGTTCAGTCGCATCGATCACGCCCAGGAGTTCTTCAATCAAGGCCTTGGCGCGCTGCACCGGCATGACGTCCTCAATCGAGAGGAACACGACTTCGCGGCCTTCCCCACCTACGTGGCGCACAGCCAAATCGTGAATCAGGTCGGCAATGTAATCCTTGTCATCATAAGTCTTGGCAACTTCGATAAAGAACGTTCCGGCATCGTAGAACAAGTCGTTCCACGTATCCATTTCTTCGTCGTCCGCCTTGAACGCCAAGAAGTCGCAGCGAAGCGTCCAGGCCAAAAGTTCAAGCTGGAGCTTCACATCCTTGATTTTTTCAATATCGTCAAGACCGTTCGCAATGGCCTCGTACAGTTCGTCCGGGCGGTGCAACAAACGGCTTTGTCCGTTCACAATTTCGCAAAGGGTCTTGCGAAGACGGTCTTCTTTACCACGAAAAGCCGCCTCAGCAGAAGGCGACTTCCAAAATTTTTTCTTTTTCGTCATGTCTTAAATGTAGAAATTACTTGAACCAAGCAAAGACGGGATACCCATCATTCTTGGTCGCATCAATGGTCCAGACGCCTTCGGCACTGCCAAGTTGCGTAATGAATGCGGCTGACTTCATATCGGCAGAAGCTGTACCGGACGGAATATTGATGTCAAATGGAGCGTCACCGCCAAACACCTTGCATTCACCGCCAATGTCCTTATCAAAGTACACATTGTTCAGGACAATCGTAGAAACACCCTTGCCCGCAATGGTACCAGCATAGTTTTCATTCGGGATGACACCCTTGTTGTAGCTGGATTCGAGCTTGGCTTCGCTTTCAATGCTACCCACAATACCGCCCAGATAAGTTGCAACACCAGCGACTTCGCCACTGTTGAACAAATTCGTCGCCACGACATTGGTCTTTGCGTTACCAATGACGCCACCAGCCGTCGGAAGCTTCTGGACAGTTACTTTGCCCAGATTATAGACTTGATCCATGCTGGACTTGGTAGACAACACAGCTACAGCACCGCCCACGGAACCCATCGCGCGTTCTTCGCCGCTGGCATCAGCAGTCACATCACCATGGTTTCCGCCCATTTCGAGCTTGGTATTCGAGAGCGTCGCAAAGAGCCCGCCAACACCTGTAGTACCCGTCACCGAGCTATAGTTAAAGACCTTCTGGGCAAAGCCTTCGCCTTCGGCAATGGTGCCGTCGCTCTTAGAAGATGTCGCAAACGAACCGGCAATGCCACCCACAGTGGACTTACCCTTCACAGAAGCGTTATTCGACAAATCGTCCATAGAGCCATCCTGCAAGCGACCAAT
Organism: Fibrobacter succinogenes; assembly: GCA_902779055.1. GTDB lineage: Bacteria > Fibrobacterota > Fibrobacteria > Fibrobacterales > Fibrobacteraceae > Fibrobacter > Fibrobacter succinogenes_K. The sequence goes on from CACZAD010000002.1 coordinate 86,758, forward strand.
AATGCCACCCACAGAATTTTCTCCTGTTACACTCCCCGAAACCATAACGGCTTTCAGGGAAACATGGGCACCTTCGCCAACAACGCCTGCAACACGGTCTCGACCCGTGATGGAGACATCCTGGGCGCCACAAGACTCAATAACAGTCGAATCGGCCATACCCACAAGGGCACCCGCATAAGATCCAACGTTCATCGTGGCACCAACAACTACAAGATTACTGATGGTTGCGCCACGGACAAGGCCGAACAAGCCGCTATAGCTCGCCGTATCACTAATGGTCAAATTCGATATAGTATGGAGACCGCCATCGTACTTTCCACTAAAGGGGCGGTTGCCCAGGCCATTGGGATTAGAACCGAAAATGCCGATCGGTTTCCAGGCATCAGAAAGGACAATGTCAGCAGTCTGCTTAAAATACTTGTCCCTAAAATTCATCGAAGAATCGTTCACATAGAACGCAAGATTCTTAAGATCCTGTTCCGTCGCAATCTGGTACGGATTTTCAACAGAACCATCGCCTGCGGACCAGACCGTGGAAAAATCTCTTGTAATCGGCTTCAAGAGACTATCAGGAGTATTTTCGGGAATTTCTTCCTTGGGCTGTTCCTCTGGAGTTTCAGAACTTGAACTGACCGGAACACTACTCGGATTGCTATCGCTACAGGCGAAAAGGAACATCGGCAATGTAGCCACAGACAAAATTTTTGCAAATTGCATATCCAACCTCTTGGGAAATTATTCCACACTCCTCTAGCTTAAATTAAATAAAAAAAGACCGGAACGTACAAAGAGTTCCAGCCTTTTTTCAAATTTTTTGAGGGTTATCCGCAGGACTTGCGCTAAACCTTACTTGCCGTGGTGTTCAGCGTGGTGTTCGCAGCCGCAGCCGCCGTTACCATCGCAGTTTTCCTTGTTGCCATGGCCACCGCATTCGCATTCGTGGTCACCATCGTGGCCACCGCAGCAGCAGTGGTGTTCGAACGGCTTGAGGTCATCTTCGGTAGCGTCACGCACGGCAACGACTTCGATGGAGAAGTTGAGGTTCTTACCGGCGAGTTCGTGGTTAGCGTCGATAATAGCCGTCTTTTCGCCAACGGACTTGATGCGGATCTGCATCGGACCACCCGGAGTCTGGGCATAGAAAGCCATACCGGCTTCGACCTTGTCGACACCCTGGAAAACGTTCAGCGGAACTTCCTGAGTCATACGTTCATCGTATTCACCGTAACCTTCTGCCGGAATCACGACGACGTCAAACTTGTCGCCCACATCGTGACCGACCATAGCCTTTTCGAGACCCGGAACGATCATGTGCATGCCCTGGATGTACTGGAGCGGTTCACGGCCTTCGGAGGAATCGATCACGGCACCTTCGTCAGACTTGAGGGTGTAATGCATCTGGACGACTGTTTTTTCAGCAATTTTCATAAATATCCCTTATAATCGCGAGCGCACCCGCGGTTGAATTCAGCGGACCAAATGTAGAAAAAAGAGACTAACCACTTATTTGGCTTTCACGGTATTCGCCGCCAAAAGCGTGTCCGCTTACCGAAAGAATCGGCGGGAACTGGATACGCTTTGCCAAGGCCAGCCCCTTGAACCTACGGTACCAGAATCGCATATCCTCGAGAGCGGCTTCGGTCGTCGGCAAGTGAGCCTTGAAGTAGGCAGCATCCACGCCAAGCATTTCGCAAAGAGTCCCCTCCAGCAAAAGCTTTTCTGTGAATTCACGGCTCACGCCCTTTTCGACCCACATCGCAAAGAGCTTATCGTGGTACGGGTAAAGAATCGGGTCGCCCTTGCCTTCGTCGACGTTCATCGCGTCACTGAGTTCAGCGCTCGCCGGGATGTCCAGCGACGCCTTCGGGATAACTTCTGAGTCGCGGTTGATGTAACGAGCAAGCGCATAGACCTGCGTCTTCCACAAGTCGCCAAGAGCGCACATCACGCCGCAAGTATCGCCGTACAATGTGCAGTAACCGACCATCGCCTCGCTCTTGTTGCCGTTGCACGTCACGCCAGCCCCCACCACAGAAGCGACCGTCGAAAGGATCGATGCCGAGCGGGTCCTCGCCTGCAAGTTCTCGTGGTTGATTCCAACGACTTTCATCACGGTATCGTTGCGCACAAAGGAGCAACGTTCAAGCGTATGGCAGACCGATTCGATAATGTCCGAGATCGGAGCAACCATGTACGGCGTTCCCAGGTTTTCGGCCAGGTCACGGGCTGCATTCTTTGTCGTATCCGAATTGAAGCGCGTCGGCATGTTCACGAGGTAAACATTCTCAGGTCCAATCGCTTCGGCATAAAGTGCCGCAGAAACAGCGCTGTCGATACCGCCACTCGCACCGATGACCATACGCGAGATATGGAACATCTTCAAGTTTTCGCGGATCATGAACACAAGCGCATCGTGGATTTCGGCAATTTCACTCGTGTAAGGCTTTGCAGATTCTGCATAAACCTGCACCTGCCCATCGACAAATTCAACAACAGCCTCGGCTTCGCTAAAGAGAGGCATTTCAAAAACGATCTTGCCATCGCAATCAAAAACGCGGCTACCACCGGCAAGGGCATAGATGTTCTTTCCGGTATTGTCAGTCCCGACACCGTTCAGGCAAACGACCGGCATGGCACAGTCTTTTGCCAAGTGCGACAGTTCCTTGTTTTCGACTTCACGACGACCGACTACGTAAAAGTCACTGCCATGGGTCACGTGTACCACATTCAAAAGCGGCGTATCGTCGAGTACATCGCCGCACAAGAAGAACGGCATATTACCTGCATACTTACGGATTTCGGCCCAGTCTACAGGAAGAGCCTTATTCGAAGGCCCCGTCAAAGCATTTCGTGGAAACACAACGCAATCTACTTCGGCAGCCTTAGCGCGGTCAAAAGCGGCCTTCATCGTTTGCACATTCGCCGAAACATTGCCCGGCAAAATCTTCATCTGTACCACATAAAGTTTCATTTGAATATCCTCTGCTCTAGAAAATAAAAAAAAGCACCGCCCATAAGGCGATGCCATTTTGAAAAGATGTATGCTAAGCTCTATTCGTACTGCGGAGCATCGAAAGAGGTCGGGACCTTCGGGGTATCCGTGCCATTATGGATGAACGAGAATCCACTGATCTTGCCTGTATCACGATCGATGGGCCCCGTCTGGAGCTGACCATGAACATCAGAACAAGCCTTCGGATTCAAGCAACCTTCGTTATGCAACATCATATGATAACCATAAATTTCCCAGATGCCTCTCTTGACTTCGACATTCTTGTTGCCTTCGAACGCAAGAAGCTCAAACGTACCATCAGCCTTGAGCGAGAATTCCCAATCAATGCCGTTATTGGAAGCCTGCCATTCACCGACAAAATCGCTAGCCTTTTCGTATTCATATTCGCTAGACTCGACCTTGCAGTTCATAGCCTTCCCATTATCCGAAGTAATGGTGTTGTCCGTTCCAACAGAATAGAGATACATAGAAGAATGACTCGGCAAGGTTGTGTAACCCGGACGCATCAACAGCACGCTACGCTGGATATCATAATGACCGCCAATCCAATAAGCGAGTTTTTTACCTGCCGAAACATCAATGAAATACGAATTATCGAAGAACGTAAACGTTCTCGTCGTATCGCCATCGGTGCATTCGTAAATTTTGTCCTTAATGTCTTCGGCCTTGGAGACCTTGCCCTTCTGGACTGCGACACTTGCCTTTACCGCTTCGCTATAATCCTTCGAATCGTTGACGGCATACTTGACCACGCCATCCTTATCGACGATGAACGAAAGCTTTAGTCCCTTTTCAACTTCTTCCTTGATCTTTTTAGCAGCGTCCGTATCGGCATACTGCATACCGGTATTTTCATCGGTAAACGTCACCACGCCATTTGCAAAACCCGTATAGGTCACCACCCACAATTCATCAGGAATACGGAGCGCCACAACGCCTTGCTTGCTACCCGTAGAAAGATAAACTGTATGGCCGAACAACTTGAGTTCAACGTTCTTTTCGAGATCCGTAAGCTTTGCAGCATGGGTTCCTTCCGGAACGTCAATAGCTTCTTCGCTGCTCGAAGAAGACTTTTCATCCTTGGCAGAAGAAGAAGAAGAATTTCCCTTATCCGCCGAGCTAGAAGAACTCTTTGCGTCCTTGGAATCCGAGGACTTGTCATCACCCTTCTTAGAAGAGGAAGACTTATCATTACCTTTTGAATCTGAGGAATTCTTTTCACTCTTCTTGGACGAAGAGGACTTTTCGTCGCATTCATCAGAATCGCAATCATCTTCTTCGGAAGAAGACGAAATTTCTGTTTCGTTATTGTTTGGAGAAACCGGATCATCCTCACCGCATGCTGCAAACAGGAATGCGGAGGAAACTAAAAGGGCAAGCAATTTTTTCTTATTCATACTAAGTAATATAACATATTTAGTCCAACTTAGACCAATAAATGTTTACCATTTAAACGAAAAAGGTCGCACAACGACCCTCTTTTTTCATTGACGCGTATTATATAGATGAATAATAGCCCGTTTTTCACAGCCCCAAAGGGCAGCCCGGATGGTAATCGAGGTCGCGTTCGGCATCTTCGATGGAAGGGGCGGCATCGTACAGAAAACCCGCCAAAGCCTGTTGGGCAGACACTCGCTTGCCCCCGATCCAGTTTTTAAGAACGGCAAGCCGCTTGGAAATCCACCACGGAAGCGGAACCATCAGGTGATGCATCCCGGCGTCGGTCAGCACATGCTCAGCCATTTCCGCCATCGTCATCACGGTCGACCCCGCAAGGGCATAAGTCTTACCCACGGCACTCGGTAAAAGCCCCGCCACGGCAATTCCCTTGACCAGATCCACACTGCGGACCGGACGTTTGAGGCACTTGCCGCCACCCGGCATAAAATAGAGCGGGAATCGCTTGACATAGTCGCGGAACATATTGAACTCGACACCGCCCCCATCACCAATCACGAGCGTCGGACGCACAATCGTCCAGTCAAGTCCGGAGGCCTGCACAAGAGACTCCCCCTTCTTTTTGCTTTCGCCATACGGCGTGAGTACCGGGTACGTCACCGAAATGCTGGAGACATAGAGGAAACGGCGAACGCCCGCAAGCTTGCTAGCCTCGAGCACATTACGTGTGCCGTCCGTATTCACATGCTCAAAAGCACCCTTTTTTGTAGATAAAAGAATTGCCGCCAGGTGATAGACGACATCGACGTTTTCGAACGCCCCCCGGATAGAATCAAAATCGGTCACATCGCCGTAACGGACATCCACCTCGCTCGGTAAGGACTTCGCCAAAGAATCGCCCGGAAGGGTCAAGACGCGGACACACACTCCCCGTGCTATAAGCTCCCGGCACAACGCCTTCCCTACGACGCCGGCGCCACCCGTCAACAAAGCAACCATGCTAGGCTTCCAGCATATAACGGATATCCTGAACGCGTCTTGCGAGCGATGCGTCCTTTTCCATCTGCTTTTTAAGGGAATTTATGGCGGCGATTACAGTGGCATAGTCCCTGCAGAACATCGCACCGATATTCTGGAGCGAATCCATCGTGAGTTCGCGGCAAAGGAACATCGCCACCTTACGAGGCATCGAAATAGCGGCCGACTGGCGCTTGGACGAAAGTTCGCAGACTTCAACGTGGTATTCGAGCGCCACCGCTTCAATGATGTTCTTGGCAGTCAGTTCGACATGGCCGCCGTGTTCAGACGGAGCCACAAGACGCTTGACGCCATTCAAGTTCAACTCGGCCTTGCAGAACAGGTTCATAGCACCGAGGAAGTTCAAAAGACCTTCGATCAGGCGCACGTTCTTGCGCGGAGGGATCGAGAGGTAACGGCAGATTTCGTCACGGTCGGACTTAGCAAACGGAATATCGGCCGAAAGCTTGCTGATGAGGTGCATGCGGGTCACCAAGTCCGGTTCGTCAAGGCCCACGGCCACGCAGGATTCCAGCGGAGCAAGGAGCTTCTTGGAAATGCAAGGGATCGAGGACTTCGAAATGCCACGGGCTTCGTTTTCCATATCGACTGCCTTGAACTTGGACGGATGGCGGTCGCAAGAAATCACGACCTGCTTGCCTTCGGCGCGCAAATGCCTGATCAAGATGGCAAGACGTTCCTGGGTCCACGGGCCCTTTTCCAAAAGCTGCACGTCATCAAGCAAAAGGATGTCGCAAAGTTCATAACGTTCGCGGAACTTTTGAGCAAGCTCGCGAACCTCGCCCGTCCTGTTGCGGAGAGCCGTCGCCATGGCGGTCGCATCACGCAAGAAGTCGTAAGCGTGGCAATACATGATCGAATAATCCGGATGGCTCTTTTGCATCTTGGCTGCGATTGCCTGGAGCAAATGAGTCTTGCCAAGACCGCTTTCACCATAGACGAACAGCGGATTCAGCGACGGGTCGCCAGGATTTTCGGCAACAGCCTGGCAAGCGCGAAGCGCGGTAGAATTGCACTCCCCTTCTACAAAAGTTTCAAAAGTATAGCGGGCATAAAGGGATAAAGGCTGTTTCGGACGCTTCACCACCTTCGGAGCTTCAACGGCACGCGGAATGACAGGCATCGTGAGCTTGATTTCGGGAATCGGTTCCGAAGGAGCTATCTGGCGAATGCGGTAATCAACAAAATCGGGACCATACACATCGGAGAACGACTTGCGGATCAAGTCGCCATAGTGGGAATTGATCCAATTCTCACGCAGTTCGTCCGGTACAGTAAGGAATGCATAGCCATCGCAGAATCCCTCGAAGCCAAGAGCGTCTAGAATGACGGATCCAAAAAAGTCCTTGCATTCCGAACGCACGCGGTCGAGCACCCGTTGCCAGGGCGACTCCGCAATATCTAATAAAGAAACAGTATTATCCACGATCTAAAAAACCAGTAGGTAGTATAAAAGAGGCAAGCAAAAAATAAGAAAGGATTCCGGGAGAACAAGCACATTTTCCGAAAATTTTTTCAAATGGCTTTTTTTACACCAAAAAGGGCAAAAAAATTTTAGAAACATTTTTTATCACCATTTTTCCAATTTACTCCATCCTTACGAACGTATCAGCAAAACAAATATCACTCTACATCAACACAATTTATCAACAGGAATTTTTTCAAACATCCCTTGACAAGAAAAAACTGTTTTTATTCATACAAAAAGTTATACAAACGCCGTTTTTGAGCGAAAAACGGCGTTTTTTAATTTCACTAAAATTGTAAGTTGTTGATTTTCATCAAGTTACACGAGCAAAAAAAAGTGCAAAATGATGATGGAACAACCGTCATTTCGGGGATGACGGATCGTCGTTTGCTGGGTTTTCGGAAAGCTTATCCTGCAGGTGGTCGATGCGGTTCTCGAGCATCCTTTCGATTTCCGGGAGGAGCTGCTCCTTGACCCTGTCGAGGTACAGGCACTGCAGCTGGATCATGCGGTTGCGATGGCGTCCGGCAAATTCCTGAATCCAGTGGCTCACGGCGAGCTGACGGTCCTGAATCTTGTCGTGCAAGGAACGCTGGATGAACGTTCTCTGGACGTCCATGTAACGCTGCATATTGAACGGCATACGGTATGTGCGAATAAACTGCTTCAGCAGAACCAGCAAGCAAAGATGGTCGCGTTGCTGATGATTACGAATGAACTCACGCAATTCTTCCAGATGTTTCTGGAAGAACGGGACTATAGCTTTATCATCAATCTGATAAAGTTCCAGTTCATCTTGTTCTTTTGTCGCTTTATCGACGGCCATATTCCAAATCTATTTTTTTACCGATTCCTATGCTTTAGCATGCTTCACAAGGAAGCCGAATTTGGCATTTTTTTCGCTATTCAAGGTACTTTTTCCCAGAAAAACGCGTCCTTCCGTTCCCGGATTCAAGCGGTCGGCGGCAGCGCCGCGGAAATCTAGCATTTCCTCGACTTCGCACTTCCGCATGCCATCGGGAGTCATCAGTTCCAAAGTATCGTCCATGGAGAACGGATTCTTCACGTTCACAAGGCATGCGCCCGTAGCTTCATCATAGTCCTTCACCTGGGCGGCAACGCAGCCCCCGGCGGCATCCACGTGCGTCGCTTCGTAGTTTTGCGGCAAAGGTCCACGCAAGAATCCCGGCATAAAGCCACGGCCATCGACAAAGCTAATGGCACGGCGGCTTTCATCGGGAACAGGTTTACCTTCGGCAACGGCGTCTATCGCCATACGGTATGCGCGAACCACCTGGCTCAAGTAGTAGACCGAGCGTGTGCGTCCTTCGATTTTGAAGGAGTCCAGCCCGCCAGCCACAAGTTCCGGAATCACGTCCAAGGCACAAAGGTCGCGGCTGCTCATAAAGTAGGTGCCCCACGTATCTTCGTCGAGCGCAATCGGATCGAGTTCCGGGCGGTCGGTGCGCTGCAAGGAGAACGAACCCTCGTGTTCACGATAATCCTCGACCTGAGGACCGGAGTTCGCATACAAGCGATAAGGCATACGGCAACTGTTATCACAGGCGCCCTGGTTGGCGTCGCGATGCGTCACCCAGTTCGAAAGCATGCAACGTCCTGACATGGCCATACAAACGGCACCATGGACGAACACTTCAAGTTCAAGGTCCGGAACTTGTTTCTTTATCTCCAAAATTTCGGACAGGCGAAGTTCGCGGCTCAAGATGATGCGGCGAACGCCCAAGTTCTTCCAAAATGAGGCGGCAAGGTAGTTGGTGGTATTCGCCTGTACAGACAAATGCACTTCCGTTTCGGGATGTTCCTTCAAAAGCCAGCCCACAAAGCCCGGGTCTGCAACAATAAGCGCATCGGGTTTCAGTTCCAGAGCCGCATTCAAAGCCCTCTGGAAGGATTCCACCTTGACATTACGCGGAATCACGTTACTCGTGAGGTAGAACTTTTTGCCGTGTTCGTGAGCGTAGGCAATGCCTTCGGCCAAGTCGTCCAGATTTTTGAAACCATTTTCACGGGCGCGCAACGAGAACGCAGGCTGCCCCGCATAAACCGCATCTGCTCCATAGGCAAAAGCATACTTCATTCGTACAAGGTCACCAGCAGGTGCTAAGAGTTCAGGCTTTTTCATAGTCAACAGTGGTTAGTGGTTAGTAAACAGTAGGCAGTTCTTTAAAATTTGAATCCAGCGCGGATGTAGGCTTTGCGGTCATCAATCAACGTCAGTTCACCCAAGAAAGAGAATCTTTGACCTTCGTAGCTGATGGCCGGAGTCAGCGAGTACTGAAGCTTTGATCCAGCAAGGAACTTTTTGGAGGTTCTCAAATGGTTGTCCGGCGTGGTATCATTCATGGCGCTACCATAATCCGTCCCCTTCCAGAACCAAGTCTGTCGAACCGAGGCGAAAATATGACCATCTAGGCGCGCAAAGACATTCCAGTCAATCGTACGGCTGTTCGGCCCACCCTGGTTACCCAACGGATACCCCAAATGAGCTAGTTGAGCCGTGATCTTCTTGAAGTGCGTATAGACATAAGGTTCTACACGGGCGTATTCAAAAATCGTACCCGCCTCGATCTTGTGTCCCTTGTAATAAAAGTCGCGACCCGCCTGGAAACCCGCCATCCAAGCCCATTTGGCTTCGATGTTGTCGTTACGGATAAGACTAATCGGAGATTCCATATCGTCCAGGAAAAATTCCGTATAAAGGCGCACGGCGTTAAACAAGCGGTAGTTAAAATCAAAAGAAATAGAGCCGTTATTGCTGGGTTCCGAGAAGTTCCCCTTTTCCATAAAAAGCGGAGCCGTCGGGACAAACAGCCAGGGCTTCATATCGTCATAAAGTACCGTCAGTTCGCTGATACCGAACGTCGCATTCCCTACGGCAAGTTCATAACGGTGGCCAAACAAGTTACGCGAATGATCCTTGTTCGACGGATTCATACTGTTAAAGATACGCAAGTCCGCATAAAAGCTCATCACACGGAAAGGACCGATCAACAAGTCCAGACTCAGCATATTGTACGGGATGGCAAACTGGTTCAACGTGAGGTTGTTGTAGTAACCCGGTCCCCAGTGCATCACGTCGCGGCCAAAATCGAGGCGCAGCCAATCATGGTTAAATGCAAAGTGCGTACGGTAGCGGGAGTAACTCGTGTATTCCACGCCGGAATTATCCCCTTCCCTCTGGACTTCCAAAAACTCGCGGTCAAAAGACTTCGGATTCTTTGCAGAATGGCCTTCGCTATAAATGCGGGCATCCAAGACGAAGTCGACGGAATCGGCAAAACCACGCAAGTAAAGACCGCCATCAATGCCCGGCCAGATCGTATCGCCAAGAGTTTCACCGCCACGGTAGTCAATACCGCCGACAATGCTTGCGGCAATCGCCACACGGGGAATTAAGGCTTCTTGTTCACGGGCCTTGGCCACACAAGCAGAGTCCCCCTGTTCGCATTTGTATTCCAGACCTTTTCCCAGGATTCCGGCCCCACGAACGTTGTCAAAATAGAGAAGGGCGTCGCCTTCGGTCTTCGTGAAGTTCTTGCGGAAAGTCGTATCCCTACGCGGATAGGTAAAATACTGGCGTTCGGCCCCTACAGTCTGGCGATGGTATTCGAAAAGCATCGGAGCAGTTTCGAGCGTGCGCAAATTGCGGGAATGTTCAGATTCAATGACCGGCGATGCGGCAAAAGCTTCACAAGCGCTAGCAACAAAAAGGAAACCGAAAAAAATCGAGGAGAATCTCTTAAAAGTCATTTGAAAAATTTAGCATTTTCAGGGCGTTTCTTCAAATGGGACATTTTTTGTAGACATTTGTTCCGCACGGAACTTTTCGTTCCACTTAAATTGGCGTTTTTAAGCAAAAAAAGCAATATTTCATAGTTATAGCTCCGTTCTAAATCTAGGTTTACAAGAAAAATGTTGGCTCATCATATCGATGGATGAGTATAAGAATGGGAGATATAATTTATGAACAAAAAGAAGATCATTACGCTTGGCTGTTTATCAAGCCTGTCCATAGCGTTGCTCACGAACTGCTCTGACGCCACCTCCGCCGATGGTGAATTCTACAACAATTCCCCGGCCGAAGTAAACGGAGACGAATCCTCATCATCATTTACGGATGATCCTTACAACGAAGGAATCTACTCCAGCGATTCCCAGCTTTCTCCGGAAAGCAGCGCCACGGTCAACCCGACCAGCAGCGCGACCGCATCCTCTTCCAATAGCGTCTCCCCCACATCGAGCGCCACAGATTCTCCGAACAGCAGTACCACGACGGCCTCGTCGAGCAGCGCCACGGTTTCGCCGATTGCTAACTCCTCGAGTAGCGCAACAGTCCTGCCGATCAGTTCTTCGAGCAGCAACGGGAACCCGGTCATCAACAGCTCTTCTAGCGCCACCACCCAGCAGCCAGAACAGAACAGCGGCGAACGCCCGGCCATCACCTATGCCGCAAGCGGCGCCATGGTCACAAACGGCGGCAACTGCGTAACATCAAACGGCGGTACCGTCACGATCAGCTGCGGTGGCGAATACGACTTTAGCGGTAGCTACAGCGGAAGCGACGCCCAGATTTTGGTGAACACGGCAAAGACGGACTCCTCTGTTTACCTGAATATGAGAGGCCTCACGCTCACCAACACGGCCGACGCCCCGATTTACGTGCAGAAGGCCAGCAAGGCATTCGTCGTCGCCAAGAACGGCACGACCAACACCTTCAGCGACGCTTCTTCGCGCACCAAGACTTACAACTACACCAACGATAACGGCGAAGCCAAGACCGATACGACAGGCGCCTGCATTTATGCCAAGGACGACCTCACCATCAAGGGCGAAGGCACGCTCATTATCAAGGGCAACTACAACAACGGCATCCACACCAGCAACGACTTGAAGGTCAAAAACGGCCTCATCACCGTGAACGCCAAGAACAACGGCCTCAAGGGTAAAGGTTCCGTCGAAATCAGCGGCGGCACCCTCAACATCACGGCCACAAACGGCGACGGCATCAAGAGCGATACCGACGATGCCACCGATTTGGCAAACGGCAAGGGGTCCATCGAAATCACGGGCGGTGAAATCACCATTACGTCGGCATACGACGGCATTACCGCAAACAACGCCGTGACGATTGCCAACGGAGAATCGGCCTCCCCGACCGTCAAGATTACAACAGGCGGCGGCCAGAATTGCCTGAGCCTCACCTCCTCCGGTAACGGTGGTGGATTCGGTGGCGGCGGATTCAACCCTGGTGGCGGAAGCTCCTGCTCCCCGAGCGAAAGTATGAAGGGCATCAAGGGCGATTCGAGCATCACCATCAGCGGTGGCGTCATTGACATCAACAGCCGAGACGACGGCATCCACAGTGGTGGCACCATCACGCTCAGCGGTGGTTCCATGACCATCGCCACAGACGACGACGGTGTCCACGCCGAAAAAGCGCTCTACGTCAAGGACAATGCCAACGTGAGCGTCACCATCGCTTACGAAGGTATGGAATCTCCGGACATGAACTTTGAAGGCGGCATCACAAGCGTCATCACTACAGACGATGGCTGGAATGCCGCTGGTGGCACGAGCACAACGACCGGGAACAACGGTGGCAACACGGGTCGCGGCGGTCCTGGTGGATTTGGAGGCGGTGGATTCGGCGGCATGGGCGGTAGCACAGGTTCGCTCAAGGTCACAGGCGGCTACCACTACATTTACGTGGGCACAGGCGACACGGACGGCATCGATAGTAACGGCAACATCGACATTTCCGCCGGCGTCATCGTTATCGAATGCCGTATGAACGGCGGCATGGGCGGCATGGTCGACTCCGACGGCAACACCACCATCTCCAGCAACGCCAAGCTTCTCGGCTTTGGAACGAACAACTCCGAAGAAGGCACGCAGTATAGCGTCAGCTTCAACACCAACAGCTACTACGGAACCTCTTCGATTGCGTTCAAGCCGAGCTTCTCCGGAAGCAAGATGGTTTCGAGCGTGGGCCAGCCGAGCGCCATCAGCAACGTGAGCGGCATGACCAAGACCTGCTTCGGGAACAGCACCGACCGTTGCGTTTATACTAAATAATTCATCATCATAGGTACACAAAAGCCTCGCGACTCCATCGCGAGGCTTATTCATTGCAATTTCCTGCCTACTGCCTACCGCCTACTGTCTACTAACTACATCCAGCCGCGGTCAGAAGTGCCAGAAATACCACGAATCTTAAGATCAAAGTCATCGCGGTTCGTCGCAGCGTTCATGGCCGTTTCAAGCGAAATCTGTTCGTTCTGATAAAGTTCCAACAGAGCCTGGTCAAACGTTTGGCTGTGATATTGAATGTGGCCTTCGGCAACGGCCTGTTCCACCATGTCAATCTTGTTCTTGTCCTGGATGTATTCCTTGATGGCGCCCGTATTCACGAGAATTTCGGCAGCCGGCACTCGTCCCTTGCCATCCTTTGTCGGCAAAAGACGGAGCGAAATGATGCCCGCCAGGACTTCGGCAAGCAACAGACGAATTTCGTCATGCTGGTGCGGCGGATACATCGAAAGGATACGGTGGATCGTTTCTACGGCATTCGTCGTATGGATGGTCGCAAATACCATGTGGCCCGTATCAGCTGCGGTAAGCGCAATCTGCATCGTTTCGAGGTCACGGATTTCGCCCACGAGAAGCACGTCCGGGTCCTGACGGAGAGCGGCACGGAGCGCATTAGCATAAGAAAGCGTATCCACGCCAATTTCGCGCTGCGAAATAATCGCCACGTTATCCTTATAAAGGTATTCAATCGGGTCTTCGACGGTAATGACGTTCACAGATTCTTTCTGGTTGATGTAGTCAATCATCGAAGCAAGCGTTGTCGACTTACCGGAACCCGTCGTACCCGTCACAAGCACAAGCCCACGCTTGGTCAAGGCGAGATCGCGAATGATTTCGGGCAAATGAAGTTCTTCGAACGGAGGAATCACGGCCTTGATATGACGAATCACAACAGCCACCGTTCCACGCTGGCGGAACACGTTCACACGGAAACGGCCCATATCGCGGGCACCCACGGCAAAGTCGCATTCCTTGTTCGCTTCAAAGCGCTGCTTTTGGTCACGGTTCATGATATCGTCCAAGAAGGAGTCCATCATAGCGCTGTCGATGCGCACGTCAAAAAGTCTTTGCAAGGCACCGTTAATGCGATAGACCGGCGGAACGCCAACTCGAAGGTGCAAGTCAGACGCCTTGCGGTTTACCATTTCACGCAAGAGCTGTTCAATGCGAAGTTCAGCCATTTTAGTTTTCTCCAAACTTTTCGCGGCAGAGTTTTTGGACTTCTTCCAGACGAGATTTTATTTCTTCGTTGTCCGGATTCTTCTTGGCGAGATCCGAATAAATTTCGAGAGCCTTGTTGTAAACGCCCTGTTCCATATAAATGTCAGCAAGCGTGCGCGTGTTCAGACTGTCGTCCAAATCAGCGGCACCACGGGAAAGCGGAGCATCGGCATCGTTTACAAGACTTGCAGAAACTTCGTCATCGGAATCGCCGGACATCAGGTAGTCCACGCCCTTGTTGCTCGGTTCATCGGATTCCGGCAAGGAATCGTCTTCGTCAAACAAGCCCTTGAATGCATTGGAAACTTCAGAATCGATGGAATCGAGTTCAGCAGACGGAACTTCGGCCTTTTCGGCAGGTTCATCCGAAGAATCATTCAAAGTGAAGTCTGCATCAGCGGACTTTTCGAACAGGCTCGAAGAACTTTCCGATTCATTTGCAACAAAGTCCGAAGCCGATTCAAGCTTGAATTCGCTGTCCTTGACGGACTGTTCTTCGAGTTCGGCACTTGTCGATTCCTGGCTCAACGGTTCTTCTGCAGAGGGCTCAGTCAACTCAGCCGTATCGGTCGTGGTTTCGGACTTTTCTTCGGGCAAATCCAGATCATCATCGTCGCCGAACATAGAGGCGAATGCGCCCCCCATTTCCTTAGCGAGATTATCTTCGGCGGACTCAGCGCTGTTAGATTCTTCAGTCTTTTCTTCGGCAGGTTCCGCGTCGGCAGGAGCTTCGGCGACAGGTTCTTCCTGTACCGGAGTTTCTTCAACTTTTTCTTCTACCGGAACATCAACTGGAGTTTCTTCGACAGGAGCAGTCTCAGTCGATTCCGCAGGAGCATCATCTTCATCGTCGCCAAAGAGTGCATCAAAGGCGCCATCGACGCTAACGGACAAGTCTTCCGAGATACTCGGCTTTTCGGCGGTCTCTTCAACAGAGGCTTCAGCCGGAGTTTCATCTACCGGGGATTCCTCCGCAGGAGCCTGTTCTTCTACAGGCGTTTCTTCGACCGGAGCGTCATCGTCCAAAGTCAGCGGAGTGTTGTCAATCTTGAACTCCGGATCGTGTTCTTCCGGCATCAAATCTTCATCGGAGAAGTCCATGTGGTCCGAAGGAACAGAACCGTTACCGCGTTCGTCATCAGACAATTCAAGAGAAACCTCTTCAGCCGGAGCTTCTTCTACAGGAGCAACCGCTTCGGATTCCGCCGGAGCCTCTTCAACTGGAGCTTCAGCAAGTTCTTCTTCAACAGGCTTTTCTTCTGCAGGTGCTTCAGCAGGTTCTTCGTCCAAAGTCAAATCGATATCGGCAGCATCAGATTTTTTTTCGGCAGGCGGTTCTTCCAAATCAAAAACTTTATCATCGCTCGGCAAATCTTCTTCGTCCGAGAAGTCCATATGCGTCGTCGGAATCGAGCCATCGCCAATCACAGTTTCCTGTTTTTCAGCAGGCTGTTCTTCTACAGCCTGTTCGTCTGCGGGCTGATCTTCTGCAACAAGTTCTTCAGCAACAGGTTCTTCGGACTTTTCTTCCGTAAATTCAGAATCCGGTTCCATGAGAATCACATCAGACGGAGCAGGTTCTTCGGTATGTTCTTCGACCGGTTCTGCCGGAGCTTCGTCCAGGCTAAAGTCCGCATTGGCAGACTTTTCGAACAGGCCCGCAGAGCTTTCCGATTCTTCTTCGGTCTTCGGTTCTTCGGACTTTTCTACAGGTTCTTCCGGAAGTTCATCGTCACCGAAAATCGAGGAGAAGGCATCATCAACATTCGTCGCCTTGTCTTCTTCGGCTTCGACCTTTTCTTCAGAATTTCCGTCCAAGCTAAAGTCCGCATCGGCAGACTTTTCGAACAGGCCACCCTGGCTTTCGGATTCCTCTTCGGTCTTCGGTTCTTCGGACTTTTCTACAGGTTCTTCCGGGAGTTCATCATCGCCCAAAAGCGAAGAGAAGGCATCGTCAACATTCGTAGAATGTTCATCCGCGTCGATATCATCCAAGGAAAGGATGTCGTCATCCGACGAGGTAGCTTCGGACTGTTGTGCGTTTTCTTCGGCCGGTGCAGCAGGTTCAGCCGAAGTATCATCCAAACTAAATATGGACTCGTCCGCCTTAGGCGCATCGTCCTCATCCGAGAAGTCCATATGCGAGAACGGAGACGGGTTTGCCGCACCATCATTAGAAGATTCAGACGTTTCGAGATCGTCGTCACCGCCCAAAATATCAGAAATTGCAGACGAAACTTCGGACGAGTTCAGCGCATGGCCATCGAAACCGGCATCCTGAACCGCATCAAAATTCGTGGAATTTTCATCCGAAGCAGAATCCAAAGAACTGCGCAATGCATCCATTGCCGAATTGTCTTCCTCATCGCTATTCGGGAGCGAAGCCGCAAGATTAGCAAAGATATTGTCTTCGCCATTCGATTCGGCATTTTCAGATTCGGAATCCACGTCCATCGTGAACGAGCTATCGTCCATCGGAGGAGCGACCAAGCCGTCCTGCTGTTCTTCCGGAAGCACATCGTATTCGTCCTTCCAGAACGGGTCCAGCGGATCCATATCGTGAACACGACGGAAACAAGCGTTACGCTCGGCGACCTTGCCAAGCTTATCGAAGGATTCTCCCATTCTCTTATGGGCCGACAGGCAGAACGGATCCTTGGAAAGGATCTTCTTATATTCAGCAATGCTCCCGGCAAAGTCCTGCATTCCAGCAAGAACCTTTGCACGGACCAACATTGCAGGAACATCGGACGGGAACGCCGCAAGAGCATCGTCCACAAGCTTCAAGGCGGCTTCATAATAGCCCGAAGCACGTTCCATATCGGCAAGCCAGGCCAGCGCCTGAGAACGGCCTTTATTCTTTTTAATAGCCTTTTTGAGAGAATCCAACGTTACAGCCATCATTTCTCCAATGGAAGAAGAATAGCTTCATCCGCCAAAAGTACAGGAATTCCTTCGCGAACCGGATAAAGGCGAGAACCGTCCGGAGTCACAAGGGCTTCAGTTAAAATATCAGTCACACTTTCGCCAGCCACGTTCTTGACCGAACCCGCCTGGATGGCGCTGTTCACAAGAGCGATGGTACCTGCATCCGCCTGAGAAAGCGGTTGACGGGTTTCCGGGCAGCATAGAATACTTAACAATTTAGAATCGAGCATAAGACCTTATAATTCTGTTATTTCATCAAAAAAATAACACAATTTTTACAAAAAAGAGCGTTTTTAGCGAAGATATTTGAGGTTTACGAGGGCAAAATTGCCGTTTTTGCCATTTCCAATGAGCAAATACACGCACATACCCAATTTATCGAGCCAATTGATGTCGAAATTTTCGCGGTAACCCGAGAAATTCGAGACCACCAAGAGTTCGCGGCAGCCCGTACGGTTGCAGATGGATTCCATCTCCGAGAGGTTACCCAGGAGGTGCTTGCGGTTTTCTTCGCTGATGTTTTCGGGTTCGGAGCTCACGCAGCCGAGGATTTCAATTCCCGGGATTACGTTGTAGCTATCGAACCAGTTGTTGAGGGAATCTTCGCGGCCACCAAGCAAGATGGAACGGTGGCGTTTTTTCGCAAAGATACGGTAAAAATAGTTTATCCAGAATGCAATCCAGAATGCAACGCGGCGCCAGGCAAGGAGCGCAAGCGGGATAAAGAGACTGGAGAAAATCGTAATGAACAACCAGTCCCTACCAATATACGGTAAGGAGCTAGCGCTGTTTTCAAGAACGGGAACCTGGGTAAAGTAACGGAACGCAGCGTACCCGCCGACAGCAAGCAGATTCAGCGGAATCAGAAAACGAAGGAACTTTTCGCCCTTGAGGCTCGACACGGTGTATTCACCACGGAACATGAGGAACACAAGATTCACGATGACGACAAGTCCCACAAGCCACCAATCCTCAAAATGCACCAAGTCCAGAATGCTATGCACGGCAGCATAACCTTCGGTAGGGCTATCATTAAAATCAACTTCAATCCCTTCGTTCAAGCTAACAAGCGCCCACACGGCAATGACGCCCAAGTCGAGGAACATTTTCCAGAACTTCGGGATAAGGCGCGAGAACATGCCCACGAAGGCTGCAAAAAGGATACCGAATGACACGAGGAAGTTCGGAACAAAATAAAGGTCCTTGTGCTTGCGGACAAAGATAAGCATTGCCTTGTAGAAGTCTACATACGAGCCCCAACGGCGCGTGCGGCAGCTCTGGCCCTTAAAGTGCAAAATGTTCGTCACCGGTGTGTAGTAGTTGTGGAGCCCCATTTCCTTAGTGCGGAAACAGAGGTCCAGGTCTTCGCCGTACATGAAGAAGTCTTCGTCAAAGCCGTTCAGCTTTTCGTAAACATCGCGGCGAATGCAGAAGAACGAACCGCTCACGGCATCGACTTCGATCATCTCGTTCGGATCGGCATACGTCATATTGTAACTTGCGAGCGTCTTGTTCTTCGGGAAAAGTGCAGCAAGCCCAATGGTCTTTGAAACTGCAGAAACGATCGTCGGGAACGAGCGGCGGCAAGCCCACTGGATAGTCCCATCTTCGTTCAGGATGCGGCAACCGACGGTACCTGCGTCCGGATGTTCCTCCATGAACTTGAGCATTTCACGGAAGGCGTTCTTCGAAATGATCGTATCCGGATTGATGAAGAACAGGTACGGCTTGGTTGCATGCTTTTCGGCGAGGTTACAGCCTTTACCAAAGCCCAGATTTTCCTTGGAGTCAATCCATTCTACTTCGGGGAAGAAGTTCTTGATTTCGGGAATGATCGGCTCATTGGAGCCGTTGTCCAGAACGATTATCTGCGAATCGATTCCTTCGCACGCGTCACGGACGGACTTGAGGCATGCCGGAATGAAGTCGCAAGAATTATAAGCAATGATAATGACGGAACAGGAAAGCATAGGCTAGTTGGAAGTAGGAAGTAGACGGTAGGAAGTGGGCGTTAAGCCAATCCCAATCGCAGTTTCAGCACAAGGAAGAATGCTTCGGAGATGATTCCGCCGCTCATCTTGGAGGTGCCACGGGTACGATCCGTAAAGATGATGGGGATTTCCTTGACACGGAGACCCTTCTTCCAAATCTTGAAGGTCGTCTCGATCTGGAAGCAGTATCCGTCGCTCTTCATCTTGTCAAGGTTCAATGCCTGCAAGGCTTCACGGCGGAAGCACTTGAAGCCACCCGTCGCATCGCTGATCGGGAGACCCGTGACAAGTCGCGTATAGACGTTAGCACCATAGCTGAGGATTAGGCGGCGAAGGTCCCAGTTCACCACGCTAATGCGGTGATCCTGATAACGGCTGCCCAGCACGAGGTCGGCATCTTCGGCTGTTTCCAAAAAACGGTTCAAGTCGGTCGGCGAATGGCTGAAGTCGGCATCCATTTCGAACACACGTTCGTAATCACGTTCGAGAGCCCACTTGAAGCCCATCACGTAGGCGGAGCCAAGCCCCATCTTGCCCTTGCGACGAATCAAATGGATTCGAGGATTCTTGTCGGCTTCGGCTTGAACCAAGTCTCCCGTTCCATCTGGAGAGCCATCATCGACCACCAGAATTTCCAAGCACTCATTCTGCTCAAGAATAGCAGACATGATCAGAAGGATGTTTTCCTTCTCGTTGTAGGTAGGAACAATCACCAAGCTCTTAGGAAACGCCATTACAATACCTCCACTCTCATAAATTTACACAATTACAAATTACCAATCGTATCAGAAACAGGATAAGTGCGCTTTTTACTGCCGTTCATCATTTCGCCAAGGAGTCCGAGCGAAAAGAACTGGACACTCATGACAAGAGAGAAGGCGCCTGCCAACAGGAGCGGACGCACATGCATAGCCCCGGTCTGCACCCATTCATAGCCAAAATAGCCACAAACGCCAAGGCCAAAAAGCATAAACAGGAGCCCGATCAGCCCAAAGAAATGGAGCGGCTTCGAGGAGAAGCTACGCATAAACATAAGCGAAATGAGATCCAGGAAACCGCTCACCAGGCGGGAAACGCCATATTTTGAAACGCCGTGAACGCGGGCGCGGTGGGCCACCGGCATTTCGGTAATGCGGAAGCCCTGCCACCTGGCCATCACCGGGATAAAGCGGTGGTAGTCACCGTAAAGCTGGATAAAGCGCACCACGGAACTGCGGTAAGCCTTGATGCCGCAGTTAAAGTCGTGGAGACGCTTGCCACAAACGATCGAAACCGTCAAGTTGAAAAGCTTGGACGGAAGCGTCTTGTGCCACGGATCCAGGCGGCGGATCTTCCAGCCCGACACGAGATCGTAGCCGCTTTCGAGAATCTTGATCATCTTCGGGATTTCGAGCGGGTCATCCTGCAGGTCGCCGTCAAGTGTCGCCACATACCGGCCCTTAGCATGCGAAAAACCAAGAGCAAGAGCTGCAGCCTTGCCACAGTTGAACTGGAAACGGTAGGCGCTCACCGAAGAACCCGGACGGATGCCGTAATCCTTGGCAAGATCCTCGACCACGTCCCAAGTATTGTCGCGGCTACCATCATCAATGACGATAACCTCGAATTCCATACCGGTCGGTTCGATGGCGGCCCAAATTTCCTTAAACAACTCGGGAAGATTTTCACTTTCTTCCTTAACAGGGATAACCAAGCTCAAATCCATGACAAAACCTCAAAAATTAGTTTGCAGCAGGAACAGACTCTGTTGCCGGAGCGGGCGCCGGATCGGCATCCACCTTCAGCATATCATCCGTGATAGCCTCGATCTGCTGGAGGCTCACCGTAAGACGGCTCTTGCCCGGAGCATCGTAAGACGGAATGTTCTTAAGGCCACGGTTCACGACGTCAAGCGCCTTTTCCTTCATGCCGGCAGAGGCGTAGACGTAAGAAGCGGCCCAGTAGTTGCGCCATTCTCTCGGGAACTGGTACATGCCGAGTTCAAGATACTTGGCGGCTTCCGTCGCAATGCGTTCCACTTCGGCCTTGTCAGCCTGGCGGAAGGGTTTCTTGGAAACGAGCGCTGCAATCTTTTCGCGGGCGTCAAACGAAATCTGGAGGTAGAGCGAAACGTAGCTGCTGAGGAGGCGTTCCGTTTCGGCATTGATGTAGGCCGAACCGTCACCAAGTCCGCGGAACTTGTAAACGGTGTCGATCATGGCAGCCGTCACCTTGGCGTCAAAGGCGTTCTGCTTCGGAGTGAGGTCGCCCTTCACAAGGTTATAGACCATACCTTCCTGGACCATGTACTTTTCGAGGCCCATGAAGTTCGAAGTTCCAACAGTCGTCGAGATTTCGATCGGGCGGTCCATATTCTGGAGAGCAAGATCAATGACGAGCTTGTACTGCGTGAGCATCATGCTGGAGCGGTATCTCTTGGCCCAATCCGTAAAGGCGTCCCAAACCTGGTAGTTCACCTTGAACTGGAGGAGCTTTGCAGAATCAGCGTCAGAGAGGTAGCCCTTGGCTTCCATCTGGTCAATGCGTTCCTTGAGCTTCGGCTTGAGCGTTTCGGCACGACGGACCCACGTCGAAACGAGGTGGTTCGGATTCGAGGCACTGCCGTTATCGAGGACCATGTCGCTGTCGATCGTTTCCTTGTTGTAAGAAAGCTTGAGGATCGGCTCGTTGGTAAGCATCTGCTTGATGTACCAGTCGGTGTTACCCAGAGAAAGGTTCACCACGCGGACGTCCTTACGGATACCAGCAACTTCCTGAGCGAACCACAGCGGGAACGTGTCGTTATCGCCATTCGTGAAGAGTATGGCGTTCGGACGGCAGCTGTTGAGGAGGTTGTAGGCATAATCCCACGGCACCCAGAGACCGGAACGGTCATGTTCCTTGTAGTTCGAGATGCACGGAACGAGGAACGAAACAAGCACGAGAGCGGCAGCAATCGGAGCTGCAAATGTAGCCGTCGAAGCAGTCGTTGCGGCAAGCAGCACGAGGATGCCGGCACCGATGCCGTAAATCATACTCATGAAAATGAATGCCGGCGTATAGAAGTAGTCACGTTCACGAACTTCCATGTGGACAGCTTCCGGGAACGGCGCACGCTGGCCAAAGCGGGCAAAGCTATCTTCGATCTTCTGCCAGTTCTTCCATGCGGCAGAATTTTCGGCGTCGCTGAGCTTCTTTTCGAATTCAGCAATACGTGAAGCCGAAGCGTTACGAGCGCGGAGACGTTCGACAGCAATCTTGGACGTTTCGATGGTCTGGCGAAGGTCGATAAGTTCGTTCGGATCCGGGAGAGCCGTAATGCCGGCGCCAGCGTTGTTCAAGTCGGCCACATTGCGGGTCATCGCGCTTACCCAGTAATCGCGGTCGCGCTGTTCCATGCGGGAGCCATCGGCAAAGTTGATGTAGAACAGAAGTCCCAAGGAGCAAAGTGCATAAAGGGCAGAGATAAAGATGCCCATATGCTTATTGCGCTTGTAGATGTAGACACAGACAGCAATCAGCAAGCCGTTAAAGAGCAAGAAGAAGGCAAGCTGCATCAAGGTGTTGTCGCCCATGAACGACATCTGCGTCGGGAAACTGAATCCCAAACGTTCGACAGGTTCGTTCTCGGAAGCGTCAAACGTATAGACACCGTTGGCGTAGTTCACCCCACCCACCTTGGTCGGCAGGTACTGGGCCATCTGGTAGCCACCGTAGCTCATGCTCGGGAAAGAAAGCACCTGGTGAGCCAAGCGGGAACGGCGGTAGAAGGCACGGGAAATCATACTTTCGGAACCGTACTGCTTACGTTCGATAAAGGCGTTGAAGGCGTCCCAGTTTTCGGACTTGAAGAGGTTGCCCAGCTGGAGGTTGCCCTGGTCGTCGCGGATGTTGATTTCCGGATCGTTTTCGTCAATCGTCGGATTGAGTTCCGAACGGATCGGGATGTAAAGGTGCGTGCTGTAGCCGACCAATGCAAAGAACGAGAAAGCGAGAGAAAGCTTGAAAGCCTTGTTCACGTTCGGTCTGAACTTGGACGAAATGGCTGGCACAAAGACGATGATGGAAAGGACAATAAGGCAGAGGAGGGAGATTTCGATGAAAGCCGAAACCATGTAAATCACGGAGCAAAGGAGCGTACCCGTGATCCAGATAGGAATGCGTTCGACAATCTTTTTCGGCTGAGCCACAAGAAGAAGCGCAAACACGGCCGGAACCGTGAGCATCGTGTAGAGGTGAGCTCCCACGCCGAGGAATGCGATGTAGCAAATGAAGATGAGGATTTTCTCGTTACCCGGTTCTTCGCGCTTGTTGTACCACACCAAGCCGAGGTAAGAGACGAGCATAAGGATAAGCATGGCGATGCCGTAAACTTCGGCTTCGACCGCATTGAACCAGAACGTATCGGAGAACGTAAGGAGGAAGCCTGCCACGAGAGCGGCCGTTCCCAGCACGAACGTGCGCATCTTTTCGGAGATCTTTTCGGCCAAGGCGTCCGTCTTGAGGACCGTAGCCAAGAGTTCCCAGGCAAAGAGGGCCGTCACATAGACCGTCGCAGCAGAACTCACCACGGAGATGTAGTTCACGCGCTTTGCAATTTCGCCCACAAACGGCAAAAGGAGGATGACCGCACGGGCAAGGAACACGAAGAACGGAGTTCCAGGAGGATGCGGAATGCCAAGTGTATTTGCACAAGCGACGAATTCACCGCAGTCCCAGAAAGAGACCGTCGGAGCCATCGTCATCATGTAGACGATCAAAGCAATAAAGCCAGCGATACCGGCAAAAATATGCTTATGCCATTTCTCGTTAATCTTCATAAAAATTAAGCATCCTTCTTAGTATTGTTAGCGACCATGCCACGCTTCTGCATGAACCCAGCCAAGAGCCCGTTGACGAACGTGCCCGAGGAATCCGTGCTGAACTTTGCCGCGATCTGAACCGCTTCGGAAACAACCACCTTCATCGGGACTTCGGTAACATACAAAAGTTCGACCATCGCGATGCGGAGGATAATGCGGTCGAGCGTTGCCATACGTTCAATTCCCCAATGAACGGAGCAAGCTTCGATTTCGGCATCAAGTTCTGCCTTGTGAGCCTGAACCAGGTCCACAAGCTTCATGCCATACTTTTTCATGGCATCCTGAAGCGGCTGGGCTTCGAGAACGCCCGGCAGGGACTCGCCCGCCGTTGCACCAGAGATTTCCATTGCATAAAGCAGCTGCATCGCAAAGACGCGAGCCGGTCTAAAACTGATCTGTGCCATAATTACTTTCCAATCTGTTTGTAAAGATTAACCATTTCAACTGCGGTTCTTGCCCAGTTGCAACCGAGGTTGCCAGCCTTGAGGCCAGCGCGGTTCATCGCCTGGTCGACCGTATCGGTCGTGAGGATACCAAGAATTACCGGAACCTTGCCTTCGGCAGCGAGGGACGCAATCCCGCTCGTGGAGTTGTTCACGACAACGTCGTAGTGACCCGTTTCGCCACGGATAACGGCACCGAGAGCCATCACGGCATCGTACTTGCCGGAATCGACAAACTTGCGGCAAACACCCGGCAATTCAAAAGCACCCGGGACATGGGCGACGAAAATGTCATCGCTATCGACGCCGAGCGTTTCGAGTTCGCGAACGGCACCTTCAAGGAGCTTGTCCGTCACCACTTCATTGAAGCGGGCAACGGCAATCGCCACTTTCATATTAGAACCATTGAGGGAATTTTTGAATTCTTTCATCTTATTTTCCTTCATCTAAAACTTCGGCTGCGCCATGATCTGCATTGTCGAGATGGAGTTCGTGGCC
This sequence comes from Fibrobacter succinogenes, assembly GCA_902779055.1. Taxonomy (GTDB): domain Bacteria; phylum Fibrobacterota; class Fibrobacteria; order Fibrobacterales; family Fibrobacteraceae; genus Fibrobacter; species Fibrobacter succinogenes_K. The sequence continues at coordinate 111,711 of CACZAD010000002.1, forward strand.
CATCTTTTCTTTCTTGGTGCGCAGGTAAAAACGGTTGATTTCATTGGGCTTGATTTCGATAGGCACACGTTCCACGATCTTGAGACCGTAAGCGGAAATGCCAGAAATCTTGCTCGGGTTGTTCGTGAGGAGCCGCATTTCCTTCACGCCGAGGTCCGCCAAAATCTGGGCGCCCGTACCGTACTGGCGCAAGTCGGACTTGAACCCAAGGTGGAGGTTCGCCTCGACCGTGTCGAGTCCCTTTTCTTGGAGTTCGTAAGCGCGGAGCTTGTTGCAAAGACCAATGCCACGGCCTTCCTGACCGCGCATATAAAGGAGCACGCCACCGTGTTCGCCAATGAACTTCATGGCTGCGGCAAGCTGGTCACCGCAATCGCAACGGAGGCTACCAAAAATGTCGCCCGTGAGGCATTCGCTGTGAACGCGCACATAAACCGGCTTGCTGAAGTCCGGATTACCGGCAACCCAGGCCACATGTTCGACGCCATCGGTCTTGCTGCGGTAGGCATAAGCGGTAAAGTCGCCGTACTTGGTCGAAACGTGCGGAGCAGCCACGCGCTGCACCAGCTTTTCGTTTCTCAGGCGGTAGTCGATCAAGTCACGGATCGAAATAATCTTGAGGCCGAACTTCTTTGCGACTTCCTGGAGCTGCGGCATACGGGCCATCGTGCCGTCTTCGTTCATGATTTCGATGAGGGCGGCTGCCGGGCGGAGACCGGCGAGCTTGGCGAGGTCCACAGCGGCTTCGGTGTGGCCTGCACGGCGCAAAACGCCTTCTTCCTGGGCGTAAAGCGGAGAAATGTGACCCGGACGGCCAAAGTCCGAGGGTTTGGAATTCGGATCGGCGAGAGCCTGGATCGTTGCGGCACGGTCGTGGGCAGAAACACCCGTAGTGCAGCCTTCGAGCTTATCGACCATGATGGTGAACGGAGTGCCGAGCATGGAGGTATTTTCGGCAGTCTGACGCGTGAGATTCAATTCGCGGCAGCGAGAAATCGGAAGCGGGCAGCAAAGCACGCCACGCCCCTCGTGGAGCATGAAGTTCACCTTTTCGGGAGTAATCTTTTCGGCGGCGATAATGAAATCGCCCTCATTTTCACGGTCTTCGTCATCAACCACGACCAAGAACTTACCGTTCTTGAAATCTTCAATGGCCTCTTCAATCGTATTAAGCAAGGTCACGTTCCTTTAGATAGTTTTCAATATATTTGCCGAGCATATCGACTTCCACATTCACCACGGTGCCAGGCACCCAGTTCCTGAGATTCGTGCGGGCTAAGGTCTCGGGGATAATGCAGACGCGGATGTAATCCTCCCCTTTTTCGGCCACCGTAAGGCTAATGCCGTTCAAGGTGATGGATCCACGACGGATGACATAGCGGCGCAAGTCAGCTGGCAGAGCCAAATCGACTTCCACTCCCGTTTCGCGCGGAGTGACGCGCATGACTTCGGTGGTACAGTCCACATGCCCCATCACAAAGTGACCGCCCATAAAGCTATCGGCACGGCAAGGATACTCGAGATTCACGAGATCCCCGACTTTTGCCTGCTGAAAAGACGTATTCACGACGGTCTGGTGCATGAGACAGAACGTAGCTTCGTCATCGGTACAGTTTTCAACGGAGAGACACACGCCGTTATTGGCAATGCTGTCGCCCAGTTTGCTGTTTTTGAAGAATCCCGGCGACTTCATGCGCATGGTAAGCGCGTCTCCCCTATTTTCGAGGGAAATGATTTCGCCGGTTGCTTGAATTATACCCGTAAACATACGGGGGCAAATATAGAAAAAGCATGCAAGGCGAATAATGCGGGGCCGCTTGCGGACCCATATTTGAGCCGAAGCTGCGGACGCCGTAAGGCGTCAAAGTAGGAAGTAGGAAGTAGGAAGGGAAACGCAGGTTATAGGCGGGGTAAAAGAAGCGTTCTTTCGACTAGTTCGGATAATATACCGTCAGTACATCGGGGCCGATGACGGCGGATTCTTTGGCAACGATGTTAGCGGGCAATTCGGGGTATTCTATGCCAGCCTTTATGGCTCCTTGTTCAATTAACCGATCCAGTTTTTCATCAACAAGGGTATCTGTCGAACGCCACAAATCAAGGCGATTCCAGAGCGATTCACCATTGAACAGTTCACGGGCAAGAGCTGCGCCCGGCTCCACCATCAAGCGGTGCATTCCGCGGGCAGACAAGTCATCAACCATCGCACGCCAATTTTCGGCAAACGATTCATGCGGCAAAAGCACAAAATCGGCGATGTTCGGCTGCGGAACGCACGAATATACAAGCGTTTTAGCATCCTTTGACGAGAAAGCCACCAGATGCGTGATTTCTTCGGCAGAAAATTCGTGATGTCCCGCCCAAACAACTTTAACAGGATTATTACCACTAACGTAACGCACGTTGAGGCTCGGATTGTCGGCAAGGAGAGTCCCCGCCCCAACAAGCACGGCATCGCTCATCGCACGGAGTTCGTGATTCCAGCAATTCGCACCCTGCTTTGTAATCGTTAACGGCAAATGGTTCCCAGCCGTATCCACGCACCCCATGAAGCCATCCTGCGAAACCGCAGACTTGACTTCGACAAAAGTGCGCTTGGTGCGTACAAAATAATCATACCCCTCGAAATAGCGTTCCACTTCGGCAAAGACATCACGGCCTTCGGCTTCGTGTTCCGCCTTTTCCTGGGAGTTCAAGGGCATAAATTCAAAAACGCGGCATTCCCCGGCCGATTCACCATTCGGGCATTCTTCGACACAAGCCCTTATGCAAGCGTCCACACCTTCGTGAACTTCAATCCCCGCAGCCTCGAGAATCTGGCGAGATTTACCATGCACAACAGGGTTCGGATCAGAATGGGCAAAAAAGACCTTCTTGATTCCGGCTTCGATAATCGCCTTGGTGCAAGGTGGCGTTCTTCCGTAATGGCAGCACGGTTCAAGCGTCACATAGATCGAGGCCCCCTGCGCAAACACACCTGCATCGCGCAACGCCATGACTTCGGCATGGGCACTTCCAGGACGTTGGGTATGCCCCTTCCCCACAATAATTCCATCTTTCACAACGACAGCACCGACCGCCGGATTCGGGCGGCTAAAGCCAATCGCAAGGAACGCTTGCTGCAAGGCGTACTGCATGTAGTTCGTGATTTCTTGCATTATGGAGATATGGGGAGACGTTATAGGTTGTTAAAGGTGATCCCGCCCCGGAACAAGTCCGGGGTGACAAAGTGGCCGGGATGACAAATCAGGGTGACAAGCCAAGAGGCCCATTAAAGGTTACTTCTGCGGGAGAGCGAGAATGCCACCTTCGATGTTGAACACGCGGGTGTAGCCATTTTCGACGAGGAACCTGGATGCAGCCATACTGCGCTTGCCACTGCGGCAGTAAATCAACAAGTCCTTGTCCTTCGGGAATTCGCTCAAGCGCTGCGGCATTTCCTGAAGAGGAATGTTGATTGCAGTTGCAGCAGCCATACCCTTCGCGACTTCGGCCGGAGTGCGCACATCGACTAAGACTGCACCAGCCTTGTGCATTTCCAAAGCCTTTTCCCAATCAATCGTCGTCACTTCAGCCACCTTCTGTTCTACAACAGCAGCAGCCGGCTGTACATTTTCAACAACCTTCGGAGCGGTCTGCACCTTCTTTTCTTCGTTTGATTCGCAAGCTGTGGTAAGCAACATCGCCAAGCAAGAAATAGCCAAAATACTCTTCATTTAAAGAACTCCTTAATATTTTCCTTTGTTAAATATAACACAAATAAATTCATACTACTTGACGACACCATCAATGAATCTGAAAATTTCATAATAAGCGTTGTCACGCACGTCCTTACGGGAAAGCAACAAGTCATGAAGACCGTCCGTGATTACCTTAGTCGTCACGTTTTCGCCAAGATTCGGAGCCCACTGTTGAATATGCTCCACATTCAAGACGCCATCGCAATGCAAGTAATCGTCCGTCCACTCATCGCCTTCGGCCGAGCAGCCGCTATGCAGCACAAGCACCGGCGACTTGATATCGAGCCCTGAATGGACTCGGCTCTGAGCCTTGATGATAGCCCTCGCCCAGCCCAAATACTGCTTCGGGCGAGTTTCGCTTTTCCACTCTTCAATATATTCCCATTCACCCTTTTCACGTTTCAAAAGGGAATAGGCGTAGTTCGGATCCCCTGTCGAACCAATCGCAAAATCCGGCAAGAACAAGGCAATTTCGGAGAGAAGCGGGAACACGATTTTACGCATCGGCCAATTAAAGTTCATATCCAGGAACGGGCTGTTCAGAACAAGAGCCGCAAACTGTTCCGCCTTGCGGTCATTCACGTAAGACGAAGTAATCAAGCCGCCCTGAGAATGTCCAAGGATAATGAACGGAGTGCGTTCCGCTTCTTCGTAATCGTCCACAGCAATTTTCTTGCTGAGTTCCACGGCCACATCCAGTTCCGCATAGAACTCCTTGACGCTACGCATATCGGCACGGGCTTCTCCAGCCCTCAAAGAACGACCGCAGCGATGCAGGTCTATGGCAAAAAAGGCAAAACCCGCAGAGTCCGCCTTTTCGGCCAGTTCCGTCTGGAAAAAGTAATCGTTGAAACCGTGTACATAGAGGATAATCCCGCGCAAGCTCGTGCTACGCGATTCCGAACGCGGCGAACTCCCGAACGGATACTCAATAAGTGTCGAATGGAATACCTGTTCGCTATCCGGACTCGTTTCAATCGGATAGACTTTATACGGTTCACCGAGAACCTTATCCACAGATTCCTTGGACAACGAAAATTCCATGACGTCAGGGTGGACATCTATCTCGGACGAAGGATCTAGCAGCACTTCGTGCATCGCTTCGGCGTTTACAAAATACACATAGACCACCGACACCACAAAAAACAGCACCAGCGGAATAATAAAGAAGACAATCTTTCCCTTTCTCATATCCTATATAATACAAAATTTCAAAGGGGCCTATCGTTTACGCAAGCAGGGCCACAACGTCTTTTGCAATTTGGGCAGGAGTCAGGCGGTTCTTTTCACACAAATCGGCAAAGCTCACCTTGTCATAGAAGTCCTTCGAGAGTCCACGCACAAGCACTTTCGCGCGGGTTGCGCCAAGGGCGGTCGCCACCTTTTGACCAAAGCCACCTTCGACAACGCCATTCTCGAGAGTCACGAACACATCGTGCGTCTTGGAAAGTTCATACAGCAAGTCGCTATCGACACCGCTGGCATAACGCGGATTCACAAGCGTCGCATCAATCCCTTCACGACGTAGTTCAAGCGCCACCGCCACTGCGCGCTGGTAAAAGTCGCCAAGACCGATCAAGGCCACACGATCTCCACGATGGACGACCTTGAACTTGTTAAGGCTAGAATAATCCTTTTCAAATATATCACTGCGGTGATGGACGGCATTCGGAATGCGAATTGCCACCGGATGATCCGTCTGGTCTATCGCCCAGTCCGCCATCGTCTTGAATTCTTCGACACACGTCGGGCAAAGGTAAACCAAGTTCGGAATGTTCGAAAGCATCGGAATGTCGAAAATGCAGAGGTGCGTCGTGTCGTTCATGCCGTCGGCACCCGACATCGTCACCAACAGCGTTGCCGGATTATTGTTCACGCACAGATCCTGCGAAAGCTGGTCATAAGTGCGCTGGAGGAACGTTCCGTGAGTGCTGTAGACAGGCTTAGCGCCACCTTTTGCAAGGCCAGAAGCCAAGGCCACGGCATGTTCTTCGGCAATGCCCACATCGATGTACTGCTTGCCCGCTTCCTTACGGCGAGCCGCATGGAAACCGATACCCGCAGGAACCGCCGAATGGATGACGACCACCTTCGGGTCGCTCTTGATTTTCGCCATAAGGTAAAGGCCGATAATTTCGCTATAGCTTTCGCCGCTTCCCCAGTTGATCACGCCCGTTTCGACGTTGAACGGAGCCGCCCAATGCCAGCCTTCGCGATTCTGTTCGGCATAAGAATAACCGCGCCCCTTTTGCGTATGGATATGCACGACAACCGGATGCGTAGAATCCTTCACGGACTTAAACGTTTCGACTAGCGCCGCGACGTCATTACCTTGTTCCAAATACTTGTAGTCAAAGCCAAGAGTTTTGAAGTAATTATTTTCGGACTTGCCCCCCGTGGCACGGAGTTCTGCCAAGGACTTGTAAAGGCCTCCGTGATTTTCGGCAATGGACATTTCGTTGTCGTTCACCACCACGATAAAGTTCGTCGCATATTCGCCTGCATTGTCAAGACCTTCAAAAGCCTCGCCACCGCTCAAGGAACCGTCACCGATCACGGCAACCACATTCCCCGATTCACGCAAAACGTCACGAGCGGTCGCAAGCCCAAGCGCAAGACTTACCGACGTTGAAGTATGCCCCACCATAAAATGGTCGTGTTCGCTTTCGGTCGGTTCCGTATACCCCGTCACATCGCCGTAATGGTCTGCATCCAAAAACGCCTGGGCACGCCCCGTAAGCATCTTGTGACTGTAGCTCTGGTGACTCACGTCATAGACAATTTTATCTTTTGGGGATTCAAAAACGTAATGGAGCGCGATCGTCGCTTCGACAAAACCGAGGTTCGGAGCCACGTGCCCGCCACGTTGCGAAAGCTTCTTGATAAGGGCGGAACGCATTTCTGCGGCAAGCTGTTCAAGGCATTGGACGTCTAACGCTTTGACATCGGCAGGAGACTTGATTTTTTCCAGGAGCATAGGACCTCTGTTTTTTGGGGTGGTTACAGCACAAACAGTGCGAGAGCTACAATCAGTACGATAAAAGGTATCGCAAACAGCGAAAGGAATCGCAGGCAATAAAGCGCAACCTTCACATTCCAAAAGAAGAGGTACCGCCTCCCCTGCTTGGTCTTGCGGATTTCGGCCTGACAATCGGGGCAGATGTTACCGACCTTGTTACGGTAGCGGATGGCCAGGTTGCTTTCCATCGGGGACATCCCGACTTTGTCGTTAAAATCTTTGTGGCAAATAGAACATGTGGACTGCATACTTTGAATATAGTATAAAACCGTGTAAGGCGATCCCGGAACGGAGTCCGGGATGACAAGCTGAATAAACCGTGTAAGGAGACCCCGGCACGGTGGCCGGGGTGACAAGCTGAATAAACCGTGTAAGGCGATCCCGGCAAGGTGGCCGGGGTGACAAGCTGAATAAACCGTGTAAGGAGATCCCGGCACGGTGGCCGGGGTGACAAAAAAAAAATCTCGCGATAAAATCGCGAGATTTTTAGTACCCCTAAGCGGACTCGAACCGCTGTTGCGGGAATGAGAATCCCGAGTCCTAGGCCACTAGACGATGGGGGCGAGTGCGGCACATTATAGCAATTTTAGCTACACCCGTCAACCAATAATTGAGTTTATTTGCTGACGGGATTTTTGCCGCAGCTAGCGAGAGTAAGCCTCCCGCAAGCCCTATGTCTTAGTCTCTGTAATAGAGGTCGAGATTGCTCTTGACCGGCGTAGAAGCTTCGAGAGTCGTGACGTAGTCGTTGAATGCGGTCATCGAAGCAAAACGGTTGGTGTTGTCGATATCCTGCTTGATGGCTTCTTCGACTTCTTCAACCTTCGGCGTCTTCTTGGAAACAACCTTGAGCATAACGGCACCGTTTTCAGCCACAACCGGAGCAGTCCATTCGCCAACCTTAGCCTTGTTCACGACACGTGCAAGCTGGGCGCTGCCGTAGCCAAAGCCCGGAACGAAACCGTCAACAGAAGAATTCTTGGATTCGATTTCGACCTTTTCGATCTTTGCTGCAGCCGTATCAGCCGGGTTGAAAGCCTTCACCTGGGCAGCAACAGAATTCAAGTAGATTTCAGCAGCCTTGGCAGCCTTCTGCTTGAGGAGCGTTTCCTTGATGTCGTTGTAGTAGAGCGGGAGGCTACGTTCGCCAGCCTTGAAGGAACCCACCTTCTTGGCGATGGCAACATACTTGTTGTTTCTGAGGACGTTAGAAATGTCGCTATCTTCATCCGGAAGGTTTTCATTCGGCCAGCCGAAGGAGGTAAGACCCTTGATGTAACCGAGAGCGGCAATGTTAGCATCGCGAGCGACCCATTCAGAAGTCTTGACTTCGAGGCCACGAGCGTTGGCTTCCGTCACGAGGTCAGAACCAGCGTCGACATCCTTCTTGATGCCAGTGAGAATCTTTTCGAGGCTATCGATCGTGTTGGAAGAAGCCGTCACCGTGAGGAGGATGTGGCCGACCTTCACCTTTTCAACTTCGCCCTTGGCATTCTTCACATTGCCGTAGGACTTGATGATGTGGTAACCAAACTGAGTGCGGACCGGTTCAGAGATCTTGCCGGAATCGAGAGCGAATGCGGCTTCTTCGAACGGCTTCACATAAGTGCCACGGCCAACAAAGTCTTCGCTCAAGATGCCACCCTTTTCAGCACTGCCCTGGTCTTCAGAAGAAACGCGAGCCATGTCTTCGAAAGTCGTCGTAGCAGAAGAATCGGTGAGCTGGTAGTAGAGCGTCAAAGCGTATTCACGGATGCTAGCGTCATCAGCGGCGGTAGCTTCGACCGGGAGAGACACATACTGGAACTGGGCAACTTCCTTCTGCACAAAGAAGCTATCGATGTGGGCATTGAAGTAACCAGCCACCATCACGCTATCCACGGAGTTGGAATCAACAACAAAGTTGGAGCTCGGGGCAACTGCCACCTGCAGTTCGTAGTCCGTCAAACGACGTTCCACAGTCCACTTGGCTTCGAGGGCAGTCGGATGAATGGAGGCACCGACCAGAGCCTGAAGTTGGCGAGCCGGAATAGTGTTGTTCTTCATTTCGTCTTCGAGAACGAGCATAGCGTTCCAACGGTATGCAGCCGGAGTTTCGATCCAGGCATCGTAATCAGCCTTGTTGAAGGTCGTGTCCGTGAGGAACTTCGGGAGAGAAGAGAGGTAAGCCTGAGAACGCTGGATCAGGTCTTCCTGGGAGGTAGCCTGCTGCTGGATGGCATAGAGGCGAGCCTGAGCTTCTTGCACCAAACGGGCGCGAACAGCGTCAGAATTGCGCTTGAACTCGTTCTTGAGTTCGGCGACCGAGGCTCTAAGTTCGGCCTTTTCGAACTGTTCAGCAAAGAGGGCCTGACGAACGAAGCTCGAGAACACCTGGGCGCGGAGCTGGGAGTACTGTTCGTCTTCCAAGTGCTGGTTCTGGTATTGGTTCTGCACGATCATCTTCACGCGAGAATCAAAATCGCTATAGGAGATCTTCGTATCGTTGACGACGCCGATAGGATAGCTATGTCCTTGGTTCGGAACACGGTCCATCGCAAGAAGACCGATGGCGATACCGGCGGCAAAGATCACAATTACCCACTTGGCTTTTTCATTAATCCACGTTAACATAGGGACAACTCCATTAAAATTTTGTCGCTCGAAAAATAGCAAAAAAAAATATTAGCATTTTATTTTATCGCAATTATAAGCCAATTATAATGCCGAAAAGCCCTATTTTTTCTATTTATGGGATATACAAATAAAAATTCCTTTGGAGTTCTATTATGTACGATATTTTGGTTTTGGGCGCAGGCATTTCTGGATTAAGCGCCGCCCTCCACGCAGCGGAAAAAGGTTTTCACGTTGTCATCTTGACCAAAGGAGCAAAGCCGGACGGCTCATCAAACTACGCTCAGGGTGGTATTGCCACCGTTACCGAAAAGTCCGACAAGTTTGAGTTCCACATTGCAGACACGCTCGAAGCTGGCGCAGGCCTTTGCAAAAAAGAACCCGTCAACATCTTGACCAAGAGCGGACCTGCCACGATCAAGCAGCTCGTCAAGTGGGGCGTCCAGTTCACACCGTCCCCCGAGGACAAAACGCAGTTCGACCTCCACCTCGAAGGCGGACACAGCCACCATCGCATTTTGCATGCCGCAGACCTCACCGGTAAGGAGATCATGCGTGCCCTCCTCTGCAAGCTTCACGAACAGAAAAACATCGACTACCTCGAAAACTGCTACATCAAGGATTTGATTTGCGAAGGCGAAGGCAAGAACAAGCGCTGCGTCGGCGCCAAGATCATTCACCAGAAGACTGGCGAAGTCGAAAGCATCTTTGCAAAAGCCACCATTCTCTCGACCGGTGGAGCAGGCCGCATTTGGCAGTACACCGTCTGCCCACCCGATAGCTGTGGCGACGGCATGGCCATTGCCGCCCGTGCAGGTGCCGCCCTCCAGGACATCGAATTTATGCAGTTCCACCCCACGAGCTTGTACGCCCCCAAGTTCAAGAAGCCGTTCCTCATTTCCGAAGCGGTTCGCGGTTTTGGCGGCATCCTCAAGAATGACAAGGGTGAAGAATTCATGAACCAGGTTCACCCGCTCCACTCGCTTGCTCCCCGCGATATTGTCGCACGAGCCATCCACAGCGAAATGCAGCGCCTCGGCAAGGACCACATGTTCATCGACCTCTCCGGCCGTACCCCCAAGGACATCAAGAGCCACTTCCCGCACATTTATTCTAAATGCCTGGATGCAGGCATCGACATCACCAAGGAATGGATCCCGGTCGTCCCGGCCGCACACTATATGTGCGGTGGCGTTCTCGTCGATACCTGGTCCCGCACCGAAATCAAGGGCCTCTATGCATGCGGCGAAGTTGCCGCAACGGGTGTTCACGGAGCAAACCGCCTCGCCTCCAACTCTCTCCTGGAAAGCGTCGTGTTTGCCATCCGCGCCGTCGACGACATCGAAAAGAGCGGCATCGCCAAGGAAAAGTTGAACGTCGGCAAGTCCAAGAAGGAATCCGTCAGCTTTGCCAAGGCCGCCTACTGGCGCAAGCGCAAGAAGATGCTCCAGGATATGATGTGGACGCACTGCGGCATCGTGCGCACGGTCGCTGGCCTCAACCAAGGTCTCAAGGTCATCGAAGGACTCGAGGCCGACGTTGCAGCAGCCATCAAGAACAAAGAGACTGAAAATTTGCACTTCCTTGAATTCCTGAACGCCCTTCAGGTTTCCAAGATGATTCTCATCGCAGCCCTCCGCCGCAAGGAATCTCGCGGACTTCACTACATCCTCGATTACCCCAATCAGGACCCGAAGACGAAGCACCAGAGCATTTACCTGAGCGACAAGAAGTAATTTATCTACATAGGGCAATATGGAAGAGGTCAAGGCAACACAGTCTCGAAAGAAAGTCAAGGATCAACTTCCGTCGAAGATCGGCGGATACAAGCCCATCCAGTCCCTGAACAGCGGGGCCATGGGGAGTTTGTGGCTTTGCCGTGATCCATCGCTCGACCGACTTGTCGTCGCCAAGAGGCTCCATTCGAACCTGAACCAGCAAGACTCATACATCAAGAGGTTCTTGCAAGAAGGTAGCATCCTCGCCCACCTGAACCATCCAAACATCATCCAGCCGTATGCCCTCTGGAAAGACAGCGACGGCAACTACACGATGTCGATGGAGTACGTTCAAGGTTCGAGCCTCAAGGATTTGCTTCTCCGTAACAAGCGACCGCCCGTCTGGGTTGTCATGACTATTTTGTACGAACTTTTGAGCGCACTGAGCCATGCCCACCGAAACGGCGTGACCCACCGCGACTTGAAGCCCGCAAACATGATGATCGACAAGGACGGACGCGTACGTCTTTTGGACTTTGGCATTGCGCACACCGAGACCCCGCTCGAAATCGGCAAGGAACTCACGCAGACCGGTTGCATCATCGGAACCGCCGCCTACATGAGCCCGGAACAGATTATGGGCGAAAAGGTCAATTACGCAAGTGACCTTTTTAGCGTCGGCATCATCGCGAGCGAAATGCTCATTGGCGAGAACCTTTTCCGCGGCAAGGACTTCGAAGAAACCCGCGAAAACATTCTCAAGATGAAGTTCAAGCTTGAAGTGTTCCCGAACGACGTCCCCAAGCCTCTCCGCAAGTTCGTGCTGAAGCTCCTGAACAAGCGCGCGAGCAAGCGCCCCTCCTCGGCCTGCGATGCCGCAAACGAGCTTGCCGACATCATGAAGGAATACCCGCGCGACATGACGCCCTACATTGCAGAATGGGCCGATACCGTAAACGAAGACCAACCAATAGATTCGATCATATCACCGAAGCCGCAAAAAACTACATTTAAGTATGGAATAGGATTTATACTTGGAGTTTTAGTCGCGGTGGCAACATCTGTTGTCATCCAACTAGCGACCTAGAGGATTGGTCCAATGAATTGGATAGACATTGCATGCATTGCGTGCTTGCTCATCTTTAGCGCTATTGGGTTATGGCGTGGATTGCTGAGCAGCATATTCAGGCTGTGCGCATGGGTGGCCGCAATTCTTGGGGCGTATTTTGCCCAGGATCTTTTTGGCGACTTCGTCATGCGGAATTTTGCCTTTGGCGAATTCGCAGCACACCTCATTTGCACCTGTGTGGGCTTTTTAGTTCCATTCCTGCTATTCTCCTTGATCGGGCACCTTGTCGGTGAATCCATCTCAAGCACTGTCGTCGGAAAGGCGAACCGCATTTGCGGATTTTTGTTCGGGCTTCTCAAGGCTTCGCTGATTTGCTTTGTGTTTCTCACCATTATGCATTTGCTCCCCGTAGAAGGGAACCTCCGCAACCTGAGGAACGATGCCGTTTCATACAACCTTTACAAGGCCGCACTCGAAACGATGGGGTACCCCTCTGATGAAGTGAACCTCCGCAAGATGGCCAAGGAAAAAGCAAGCGAGCTTACCAAGACGATTACGGACAAAGCGACCGACAAAGCCAAAGGTACGGCAGAAGAAGCCGCAGACAGCGCCAAAGCAGCCGTCAAGAATGCGGCCGACAGTGTTGCAAATAAAGTTAGCGAAGCTGCCGAAAAAGCAAAAGACGCAGCCATTGCCGCTAAGGATGCGGCCGTAAAGACGCTTGAAAACGGAAAGCAAGATTCGTCTTCAAGCGCCGCTAAGAAATAAGTGCTATTTTGAAGCGAGGCGTGCGGCGCATTCACGAGCGTCACGGAGAATTTCTTCTTCCCCATCGACGTGACGGCCACGCATCACGAACTTGCCATTGCACATCACAGAGTCAATGGCACTTGAATTTGCAGAATAGACCCAGTTGCTATAAATGTTGTAGCACGGCACCATACGTTCGTTGTTCATGTCTATGAGCAAGCAATCCGCAAGATAGCCTTCCGCAATGCGGCCCGCATTGATGCCAAAGAACTGCGCAACATTAGACGTCGCCATCTTGAGAGCCTCTTCTGCCGGAAGCGTTTCAGCCGTACCAAGATACTTTGCCAAGAGTGCAATCGTCTTCATATCCTCTTGCATATCGAGGTTGTTGTTCGAAGATGCACCATCCGTCCCAAGCCCAAGTTTCATACCGTCCTTGAGCATTTCGGCAACCTGCGGAATGCCGCTATTCAGCTTCATATTGGAACACGGATTCAAAATCGCCGTCGCGCCCGATTCTGCAAAGATTTTGCGGTCAGATGCGTTGAAATGCGTACAGTGTGCTGCAGAGAAGTTCGAATTCAAGCCGCCCAAGCGCTTCCAGAATTCCACCGGAGTACACTTGTACTGTTCCTCGCAATTTTTGACTTCGGTTGTCGTTTCGGACAAATGCGTATGAATCTTGTAGTTTTCAGTATGCGCAAGCTCAATTAGTTCGGCCGTCTTCTCCTCGCCCACCGTATAAACGGCATGCGGCATCACAACAAGCTGCACTCGTTCTGATTCGCCCGTGTGATTCTTCAAAAAATCGACATTCGCCGCCCAGGCTTCCGGCGACATCAGCGGTTCCGCAAACGTAACGCCTATCGCCGCACGAATTCCCATTTCTTCGACAATGCGCATCGTCTGTTCACGATGCCAGTACATATCCGCAAAGAAAACCGATCCCGACTTGATCATTTCGAGGATCGCCAAGCGGCTTCCAATGGCAATATCTTCATCCGTGAGTTTCGCTTCTGTCGGCCAAATGTATTCGTTGAGCCACTTGCCAAGTTCCATATCGTCAGCAAAGCCGCGCAACAGCGTCATTGCAGCATGCGTATGGCCGTTATAGAAAGCGGGCATAATCGCAAAATTCGAGCAATCGACAATTTCGGCATTTTCGTAATCAGCAGGTTCAAGCGGACGCATCACCTTTTCAAAGAGATTACCGACAATCAAGATGTCGCGCTTTGCGCCATCAAAAAAAACATTTTTTAAAACAGTCTTTTTGTCCATTGCTACTTTCCCCTATTCATGCAGATAAAACGGACTATCGATTTTCAAGCAACGCTTTCACGGAGAAGGCGAAATCCTGCAAGCTGGGGTCGCGAGCGCCCATCAGCAAAATCGTATCACCCGGCTCTGCATACTCGAGCATTTTCTTTGCACACTCATTGCGGTCGGCAATGTAAATGGCTTCGCAGCCCTTGAGAATCAAATCATCCGCAAGGTCGCCGGCACTGATATCACGCGTGACCGTTCCGCCAGCGTAATAGATTTCGCTGAAGAACATCACATCGTTCTTGCGGTCAAAATCCATATCCATCGGACGGAGAGTCTTGGCGATAAATTCCACCAAGTCCTTGCGCAAGAATCGCGTCGGGCCAAAGCCATGCGGCTGGAACCAAGCAATCACGCGGCCTTCGGTAAAGTCCTGGGCGCTCTTGATGCTTGCGGCAATCTTTGCCGGATTGTGGGCAAAGTCATCGACAAGCGTCACGCCATTGAACGTCCCGAGAATCTGGTGACGGCGGAACACGCCCGGAAAAGACGAAAGCGCATCGGCACATGTGTGGAGCGAAACGCCCGCGCGGAGCGCGGCAGCAGTCGCAGCCAAGGCATTTTCCATATTGTGCTTGCCTGGCAGCGGAATTTCAAACTTCACAAGTTCATTGCCATGGCGCACACGGAACTGAATATGCGTCCCGACCGACTTGAAATCAATTCCCTGAACGCTCACATAGCTTTCATAGCCAAAGTCAAATTCACGACCGGCGCTGAACTTCTTTGCGAGCGAGTGCGCATCGTTCACAATCAAGACGTGGCCTGCGCTCAAGACGTTCTGGCTGAACTTGAGGAAAATCTGTTCGAGCTCGGAGATTTCCTTGTGGTCCTTATCGATGTTCAGAATGACGCCGATTTCCGGTTCATAACGAACAAGCGTTCCATCGCTTTCATCAACTTCGGCTACAAGCCACTGCCCCTTGCCACTCACGGCGTTACCAATCTTGCCTTGCTTTTGCAGGTTCACGAGGCCAGCACCCGTCATCACTGACGGCTGGAGTCCAGCATAATCGAGAATGTGGTAAACCATCGCGGTCACCGTCGACTTTCCGCTCGTGCCGCTAATGGCAATCGTGCGCGCTTCCTTTGAAATTTTCGCGAGCATTTCGCTGCGATGCATCACCGGAACGCCAAGTTCCTTAGCTCGCTTCAAATCAGGATTCGTATCTTCAATAGCGGTGCTCACCACGACTGCGGTAAGGCCTTCGACAACACCGGAACCATCCTGCGCAAAGCACTTGATTCCGCAATCTTCGAGTTGCGACATAACCAGCGGCTTCTCGGCATTTCCGCTGAGGAACTCGCCAAACTGACGGTCGCTACCGCTCACGGCAACGCCCTTGCCCACCAAATATTGCGCGATGGCACTCATACCCACGCCCGCAACACCGATAAAGAAGTAAGAATTAGTCATAATAAAGTAGGAAGTTAGAAGTAGGAAGTAGACAGTGGTCAGGATTTAAACCACTATTCCAGCAATTCCGGGTCGATTGTAGGTTCGTAACCGGGTTCTACGAAATCTTCCGGGGCAATTCCCTTGCGGCGAGCGGCCTTCATCTGCTTGATGAGCTTGCGTTCGGCGGCAACGGCACGGCGTTTGGCTGCGGTCTGAGCCTTTTCGGCAAGGCGTTCGGCACGGGTCTTGCGAACCTTTACGGGAGCCGCTTCTTCGGGTGTAATGGCGAGCGGTTCATCGTATTCGTCATACTCTTCGTCTTCTTCGAATCGGATCTGAGCATCAAAATCGCGGAAGCCTTCATCTTCATCATACACAGGTGCGGATGCCGGGCATTCCTTCTTCAAGAGCTTAAGTACATTTGCAAACGGCTCTTCCATCGGAACCTTGAAGGTAAGCTTCTTGTTCGTGCGAGGATGGATGAGTTCAATCTTTACAGCCTGCAAAAGCTGCGCCGGAGCAATTTCAAGGACCTTCTCGGCCACCGGTTTCATCAGAGGCGGCACGCGGTTCAAGCTTTCATCGCGACCATCGTAAAGCGGATCACCTACGACCGGATGGCCCGTGTAACGCGTATGCACACGGATCTGATGCGTACGGCCAGATTCCAACTGCAATTCCAAAAGCGTGGCAATCGCAAAGAACTGCTTGGCGACATAATGCGTGCGACTTTCCTTACCGCCCTTCACCACCGCCATCTTGAGGCGGTTCTTCGGATTACGACCTATAGGAGCGTCAATCGTTCCTTCGAGGTCACGCGGGCAGCCCCATACAAGCGCATTGTACGTGCGATGTAGCGTACGCGTTTCGAGCTGGTGCGCCAAATGTCTGTGAGCGGCATCGTTTTTCGCGACCACCATAAGCCCCGGCGTATCCTTGTCCAGACGGTGGACAATACCCGGACGGAGCGGACCGTTCACCGTCGAAAGGTTTTCCTTAAAATGGTGCAAGAGGCCCGCAGCAAGCGTTCCCTTGCTCACACCATTGCCCGGATGCACCACCAAGTTGCGCGGCTTGTTGATGACCACAATATCGTCATCTTCGTAAACGATGTTCAGCGGAATATCTTCGGGTTCAAGCGTCGAAGATTCCTTCTCGATCATCTTTTCAACGACAACCGTCATACCGGTTTCGACGCGGAAGTTCTTGGAGACCTTGCCACCGCCCACCTTGACTTCGCCCGCATCAATCAGCTTCTGCACGTCCGTGCGGGATACATTTTCCATAACGCCCGCAAGGAACTTGTCAAGACGCTCACCATTATGTTTTTCTTCTACGATGTAATTCATATTTAGTAGGAAGTAGGAAGTTAGAAGTAGTAAGTTAGAAGTAGAACTGTCTACTTTCCACCGTCTACTTCCGACTGATTGTTAGATTCTTTTTCTTCTTTTATTTGCTTGTGCAGCTTACGCAAGATCACGGGAGACAAAATCACAAGAGCAACGCCAACCGTCACGAACGAATCGGCCACGTTGAACGTCGGGAAACGCGTCATGATAAAGTCCGGGAAATCGCAGTCGATAAAGTCCACGACCATCTGCATACGCATGCGGTCAATGAAGTTTCCGACAGCACCGCCAAGAATCATCACGACGCCCAAGCGGCTCAAGTAGTCGCGTTTGTCGATGGACTTGTAAAACCAGAAAAGTGCCACAGCGGCGACAATCGAAATCAACAAAAAGAACACCCAGGGCGGCAAGAACGGCATCAAGTCCTGCGGACGGCTGCTAAATGCGGCACCCTTGTTGAACACCAGCTGAAAACGCAGCAATTCACCAATAACAGGAATTTTCTCATACG
Organism: Fibrobacter succinogenes; assembly: GCA_902779055.1. Classification (GTDB taxonomy): domain Bacteria; phylum Fibrobacterota; class Fibrobacteria; order Fibrobacterales; family Fibrobacteraceae; genus Fibrobacter; species Fibrobacter succinogenes_K. The sequence goes on from CACZAD010000002.1 coordinate 129,202, forward strand.
TCAAATTCCCGGCTTCGTCGGTAAAACGCGACAACGCCCAAAGCTTCGTCAACTGGTCCGAAACAATGCTAAAAATAACTACAGCCACATGGAACGGCCACTTATTTATAAGATCAAATTTCTTCATAACTTTATTCATTTACCTCAAAGGGAGATGCCCGCCTTCGCTGGCATGACAAATTACTTTTTTATTTTCGCGTACGCCTGATCAATCCACTTGTCCGAATAGAAGTGCAGCGACGTTTCCTTGACAATCCGCTTCACCGTATCGCGCGTGATTTTCACCTTCTTGTCCGAAGAGAACACCGACACGCCATTTCCAATCAAGCTCAAATTTTCGGCCGCCATAAAGAGCGGCCAAAGGCAGAAGAGCCTTGTGCGCATCTTGATGTTCGGGATGAGCTTCGTGTAGGCAATCGCATCATCCAGATGATGCCAAGCCTTTTCGACGAGTTCGGCCAGCACGGCACCGCACTTTTCAGGGTCAGCCCCCGCGGCAAACAGTTCACTCGGATGCGCAAAGCCGTGACGCTTGCAAATTTCTTCGGGAATAAAGCAAACGCGGCGTCCAGAATCTTCGACGCAGTCCTTCACAATGTTCGTCACCTGCAAGGCAAGTCCAAAGCTCACATCGAGCTTCGAAAGTTCAGCTTCGCGTTCCTTGCCAATCAAGCACGTATCAGCAGCGAAAAGCCTAGTCAAGAGCTTACCGACAATACCCGCCACATAGTAGCAGTACTCGTCCAGTTCGCCCACGTTCGAAAGCGTAAACCAGCCCGCCGAAAGCGCCGCTTCCTGACGAAGCGCAAACTTCGCCATGCCACCGCACATTTCAATCACCACATCGCATACCGGCTGCTGATAAGTCTTGGGAAGCGACTTCAACAGCGGCACCACGACTTCGGACTTGGCGCACAAATCCTTGTTCGGATCTTCGGAACCGCGCCACGATTCCGGGAGCGCCCCGACAAAAGCACGAATTTTTTCCGTTTCGAGATCACCCGTCTTGAACACGTCGGCAAACAAAGCCAGGACACGGTCCTTTTCGCTCGCCTTCATATCCGGATCATCTTCGACCGTATCGGCAATGCGCAAATAAAGGTACGCCAGCAAAATACTGCGGTGCAACTTTCCACGCAGCACCTGGATATTCAACGCGAACGTGCGCGACACAAGCTGCAAAACATCTTCGGCGTACTTCCAAGCGGCCTTGCCTTCAAGAACCTTCTCGCCCACATCTAAAGAATCCAATTTATCGATCATACTTGCTCTTCCTACCACCTACTTCCTACCGTCTACTACCAATCAATACACCTCAAATAATTCCGGGGGAACTTTCTTGGATGCGGCCATCGCCTTAACATACTTCCAAAAGAGATTGTGGTTATCGGCATTGCGGAGCTTACGCGCGTAGCTCAAACCAGCACGGTTCTTCACATTACCTTCGTCCATCTTGATCCCCTTCAGGTCTACCTCGTAACGAACACGACGGTACTCCAGATAAAAAGCCGACTGGAACAAATCCGTGAGCTTGGCCCCCGTCCTGCGAGCCATCAAGTTTGCAAGCGCCAAAAACAAAAAGACCGACAAATAACCGTAATTGGCAAATTCCGTAAGTTTAGCCATTTTCAAGAGCCAGACAACCACCGCCGAAGATGCCAGCGAAGTCAAAATCGAAAAAAGGATGTCGCAAAAATGCAAAAAATGCACTCGTCCCGGGTGCTTTACGAACCCCTCGGACACATAAGCCCATATTTGGCCCCTATCTAACTGTTTTTTCAAGAAAACGACGTAAGAAACGTTCCTGAACCAAAAAAAGAGCCCGACCCAAAGAAATATGGGTACCCAAAACACGAATTCCATATGAATATTCAATTCCATCGTAGCAAAAAATAGAAATTTTGCAAAAAACAAAGAACACGGCCATCCATAAACAGGATCAAAACACGATTGTTAATTTCCATTTACATTCAATCATCTTTTTTTTCACTTAATTTTGGAAAAATCTATCAACATCCCGAGGAAATAGCTAAATTATATCGCCAAGTTGTTGATAGATTTACGAACCAATCGGATTGAGGATTGAAGATGCAAGTTGAATGGGAAAGGTGCTTGAACTACCTCCACGGAATGCTGTCGGATACAGTATTCAAGACATATTTCGCACAGACAAAACTTGTAAGCCAGACTCCAGGTCATGCAGTTATCGCGGTCCCTCCCGGACTCGATGTTAAAGTTTATTCCGCCTACAAGGACTTGATCCGTCTCGCATGGAAGGACGTTTCGCACGACGAAGCACCCATCGAGTTCGAATTCCAGCCGCAGGACGTTTACCAGCCGCAGGCCAGCTCATCCGAAAATTCCTTCCGCGAATTCGTGAAGCCCAGCGTTCCGCTCTCAGGCAGTTTCCGTTTTGAGAACTTCGTCCCGGGTGACAAGGCCCAGCTCGCCTTCAACGCAGCCCTCGCCGTCGCGAGAAATCCGGACGGTACGCAGTACAACCCGCTCTTTATTTACGGTTCCTCGGGTCTTGGTAAGACCCACTTGCTCCAGTCCATCGGCAACTACATTCTCGAAGAAGACCCGACCAAGCGCGTCATCTACCTCACATCTGAAGACTTCTCGCAACAGTACATGAAGTGCCTGCAAGAAAAGCGCATCACCGAAATGTCGGACTTCTACCGCAACGAAGTGGACATCCTCCTTATCGACGATATCCAGAACTGGACCGGCAAGTACGAAACCCAGAACGAATTTTTCTTGATTTTCAACGCACTCCATCAGGCAGGCAAGCAGATTGTGCTCACCTCCGATGCCCCTGCTGCCGAAGTCAAGAACCTCTCCGACCGCCTCGTGAGCCGCTTTTCCTGGGGTTTAACGGTCGACATCCAGCCGCCTGACGTCGAAACGCGCGAAGCCATTCTCCACAAGAAGGCCGAAGAACGCCACCTCGAAATCAGCGACGAAGTCATCCGCTACCTCGCCGAAAACATCGCCAGCAACGTTCGTTGTCTCGAAAGCGCCATCATCAAGCTCACGCTCCAGTCGAGCCTCATGAGCCACGACATCGACATGAACATCGCACAGAAGGTCGTCACCGAAATCGCCCCGACGCTCCGTCGCCGCGTAAGTCTTGACGCCGTGCTCCATGCCGTATCGCAGCACTACGAAGTTCCCGAAACCAAGCTTATCGAACCGGGCCGCGGCACCAAGGAAATTTCCAAGGCCCGCCAGGTCGCCATGTTCCTCATGCGCCAGCTCTCCCCCATCAGCTTGCAGAGCATCGGTTCCCGTTTTGGCGGCAAGGACCACTCCACCGTCGTTCATGCCATCAAGAGCGTGGAAAAAGAAATGAAGACCGATCCGAGCTTTGCCCGCCTTATCGAAAGCTTCAAGAACTCGATCCACGACTAAAAACTAGGTCTTAGTTTTAGACTTTAGGGGCGATGGAACAATGCGATATTTTACAGCATTCGTTTTTTGCGCGCTCCTTTTTATAGCCTGCACCGAGGCGAATCCTCCTTTTTCGGTAAACGAAGACGGTGGTCTCCACACCACCATTTTAGGAGATAGTTCCGGCCAGCTTCCATACGGTAAGCTTTATCTGGATTACCCGGCCGATTCCTTCTTGACTGAGTTCGAAGTCGGCGACATCGTGACCGTAGCCATCGTCGGTTATGACACTCTCGATATTCCCGTAGCAGTTTCAGTCAACGATGTACCTATCGCAGGATTCGTGCTTACGGCAATCACCGGTTCCGACAAGCTCCAACTCGAAGCCCATTACGGCAATCTGGCTGAAATCCTAAAAATAACCGATGTAAAGACGCCCATAGAAGTCATCGTTTCCCTCAAGGAAAAAGGCGGTTACCTAACAGGCCTAGAAATCATGCGCAACTTCCAGTACTTGAGTACCAACATCGAAAGCTATCCAGAACTTTCAATCGAGGAATTCGCGAATTTCAGGGAAGTCCGCACCACAGGCATCGGGAAAGGCAAACTTTATCGTTCATCCAGCCCCATCTACATTTCGCTAGGGCGCTATCTCTACGCCGACTCCCTCGCCAAAGAAGCCGGCATAGCCACATTCATCAACCTCGCCGACACAAAGAACAACGCCGAATCCAACAAGGGTTTCGAGAGTTCCTACTACTCATCGCAAAACGCCATCTTTTTATCGTTGCCAGTAGAATTCTTTTCTATGCCATTCAAGGAAGGACTCGTCAATGGATTCCGTTACATGAGCGAGCACGACAGTCCGTACCTTGTACATTGCACCTACGGCATGGACCGCACCGGTTTTACGATTGCCGTACTAGAAGCGCTGATGGGCGCAACCGCCGAAGAAATCCAGGCAGACTACGCCAAGACATTCAGCAACTACTACAATGTCGTCGATGGTATGCAAGTCCCCCTGAACGGGCAACAAGTCGACTTTTTCAAGTCCGTCGTTCTAAGGAATCTGCGAACCGTCTATCACGCCGAAGGAATCAACATCCCCGACACAGGCTATGCGGACAACAGCAACGCAGAATGGGCCGCCGCCACAGAACTATACCTGCAAAAACTGGGGATGACCTTGGAAGAAATTTCCAGTTTGAAGAACAAATTAAAATAAAGAAAAGCCTCGGGTTTAACCCGAGGCAATTTTTTTGCAATGTCACCCCCGCGCAGGCGGGGATCTTTGTTCTTTACCGTGAGCCGTAGGCAACTACAAGCAGTGAGCAAAAAAATTTGAATGATAAGCCAAGCTCTTAGTCTTTGATGCAGCGGACTGATTGGCCTAGCCTTTTTTCACCAGCACGTTCCAAGAGAAGAGTTCCTCCCGGATAACCATTGCTTTCCGTAGAAGTCCAAAAAAAAGCTTGTTCACCGATATGGCCATAACGACCATAAATATCTTGAAGGCCTGCAGGCAACGCAGAGAATCCTGTTGAATTCGTCGCCTCCTTTTCATTCCATTCTCCTTTGACCATCAGCGGAAAGCCTGCATCCCTCCAATCAGGTACACCAATATTTGAACGCCCATAAGGTGCAACTTTTTTGAGAAGAACCGTAAACTCATCTTCGCTTGGGAGATGCCAGCCCTCTGGACAAATTCCGCGAATACGCCCAAAACGTTCGCAGTAACGCAGATAGCCACACCCCTTACCATCCGTAGAATATTCCCCGATAGAATCCATTGCACTCGACCATCTATAAAGCCGTCCATATTTAGTGCAGTTAGAATCCT
>CACZAD010000003.1 GCA_902779055.1 Fibrobacter succinogenes
ACGTCCTGTTCCTGGATCTTGTCGTAGTCGGCGGCGTTCTTGAAGGTGAGGGCGAGCATGCCCTGCTTCTTGAGGTTCGTTTCGTGGATTCGGGCGAAGCTCTTCACGATCACGGCCTTCACGCCGAGGAAGCGCGGTTCCATGGCGGCGTGTTCGCGGCTGGAGCCTTCACCGTAGTTTTCGTCACCGATCACGATGGAGCCGACACCAGCTGCCTTGTACTGCTTGGCGAGTTCCGGGACTTCCTTGTAGCAGCCGTCGTTGCTGAGAACTTTGTTGGTTTCGCCGTTGAAGGCGTTCACGGCGCCGATGAGCATGTTGTTCGAAATGTTTTCGAGGTGACCGCGGTAGTTGAGCCACGGACCAGCCATAGAAATGTGGTCGGTGGTGCACTTGCCCTTGGCCTTGATGAGGATCGGGGCGCCTGCGATATCCTTGCCGTCCCAAGCACCGAACGGGGCGAGAGCCTGGAGGCGCTTGCTTTCCGGGTTGATGGAAACGGTGATGTTGGAGCCGTCGGCAGCCGGAGCCTGGTAGCCAGCGTCCTTCACATCGAAGCCCTTCGGCGGGAGTTCGCACTGTTCCGGCGGATCGAGCTTCACGGCCTTGCCTTCGTTATTCACGAGGGTGTCGGTCATCGGGTTGAAGCGGATGTCGCCAGAGAGGGCGGCGATCACGGCCATGAGCGGGGAGGCAACGAAGGCGTGCGTGTTCGGGTTACCGTCGGCGCGCTTGGCGAAGTTGCGGTTAAAGCTGTGGACGATGGTGTTGAGTTCTTTCTTATCGCTTCCTGCACGGTCCCAACGGCCAATGCAAGGACCGCAAGCGTTTGTCATGATCGTTGCACCGAACTGCTTGAACAAATCGATGAGGCCATCGCGTTCGGCGGTGTAGCGAACTTGTTCGGAACCCGGGTTGATGAGAAGCGGGCACTTCGGGGTGAGACCCTTGGCAAGAGCCTGCTTGATCATGTTGGCTGCCATGTAGAGGTCTTCGTAGCTGGAGTTCGTGCAAGAACCGATGAGGGCGGCACTCACGACCGGCGTTGATTCCGGCTTCGTTTCGGTGGCCTTGAGGGATTCTGCCATGTCGGTCACGGCGAAGGCGCGGTCCGGGCTGAACGGGCCATTGTAATGCGGGATGAGCGTGTTGAGGTCGATTTCCACAACGCGGTCAAAATACTTTTCCGGTTCGGCTTCAACTTCCGGGTCGGCCTTGAGGTCGGCGGCAATCTTGTCGGCGGCGTCAGCGACGTCGGCACGGCCAGTAGCGCGGAGGTAGCGGCTCATGGAATCGTCGTAGCTGAAGGTGGAGCAGGTAGCGCCCACTTCGGCACCCATGTTGGCAATCGTTGCCTTGCCGGTAGCGGAGAGGCTGCGTGCGCCTTCGCCAAAGTATTCAATAATGGCGTTGGTGCCACCCTTAACAGTGAGGATGCCTGCGAGCTTGAGGATGATGTCCTTAGCCGTTGCAAAGCCCTGGAGCTTGCCAGTGAGCTTCACGCCAATCATCTTCGGGTACTTGAGTTCCCACGGGAGACCGACCATGGCGTCGACAGCGTCTGCACCGCCCACGCCAATCGCAAGCATGCCGAGGCCGCCAGCGTTCACGGTGTGGGAGTCGGTACCAATCATCATTCCGCCCGGAAATGCGTAGTTTTCGAGCACCACCTGGTGGATGATGCCTGCACCCGGGAGCCAGCAGTCAATGCCGTACTTGGCGGAGACAGACTGCAAGAAGTCGTACACTTCCTTGCTTTCTTCCTTGGCGCGCGGGAGGTCCTTTTCGACACCTTCGCGAGCGATAATCAAGTGGTCGCAGTGCACGGAACTCGGCACAGCCACGCGGGACTTGCCTGCAGTCGTGAACTGGAGGAGAGCCATCTGGGCGGTTGCGTCTTGCATGGCAACGCGGTCCGGGTGGAATTCGGCAAAATCAGCGCCGCGCTTGTAGGTTCTGTTTTCTGCGCCATCGATCAGGTGGCTGTAGAGAATCTTCTCGGCGAGAGTGAGCGGGCGGCCAAGCTGCTTGCGGGCAACAGCGACGCGTGCTGGAATGCGAGCGTATGTGGCCTGGATCATGTCGAAATTAAAAAGCATAGTTACCTCATGAATTTAACGGCAAAAAAGATAGAAATTTTAAAAACAGCGAAAAGGGAAAATTTAAGCGTATTTGGGGATATGTTGTGGTTCAAATTGCATAAAAAAAGAGGTCTGACGAAGTGACCTCTAGAAAGTGTAAAGACGGGGCTTGCTAATGTAATAAACAGTCAAGAAATGTAATGATTATGAATAAGTTTTTAAAATGGTTGCTATAAAATTGAATTATGCAAAAGAGGCCGGTTTAAACCGACCTCTTTTTGCGTTGTCACCCCGGATTAATTCCGGGGTCGCCTTTCTCGTATTAAATCCGGGCTTTACTTCCCGGCGATTTCCTTGGCTTTTGCTTCAATGGCGGCGATGGCTTTGGCGCGACCTTCGGCGGTGTCTTCGTTGGCGAGTACAATGTTCACGAATACGGAACCCGCGACTACGGCGTACACATGCTTCGAAAGCACCTTGGACTGTTCGCCATTGCGGATACCGAAACCACCGAGAACCTTGGCGCCGTGCTTACCGACAGTGTCGATAAAGTCGAGCGTGTCCTGGTCAATCGTCGTTTCGCTTCCGGTAGTACCTGCGCGGAGTGCGGCATAGATGTACTTGAAACCTGTGGAAGCCATCGTTTCGAGGCGTTCCTTGGTCATGCTCGGAGCTGCAACCGGAATGTTTTCGAGACCGTGTTTTTTGCAGGCTTCGGTGAGGCCTTCGTCATGGTCAAACGGAAGGTCCGGAATGATGCAAGCAGAAACGCCTGCGTCCTTGCACATCTTGACGAAGTTTTCAACGCCCGGCGTAAAGGCGAGGGAACCGTAAGTCATAATGTAAATCGGTGTTTCGGGGTGGCGTTCGTGAATCTGCTTCACGATGGCAAGGCCCTGCTTGGTGGAATAGCCCTTTTCGAGAGCGATGGTGGAGGCCGTCTGGATGGCCGGACCGTCTGCACTCGGATCGCTGAAGGCAAGCTGGATTTCGAGAATGTTGGCGCCACCCTTCACGAGGGCATCGGCGATGGCGATAGAAGTTTCCGCATCTGGGAAACCCGCAATAAGATGAGACATTAAGTTCATAATAAATTCTCGCGGCTTTGCCGCTGTTGAAAATGTTTTAGTAGGAAGTTAGAAGTAGGAAGTAGGAAGGATAATTTGGGACATTACTGTCTACCGTCTACTTCCTACTGTCTACTATTTATTCATAATTTCGGCGTCGTGGATGTCTTCGTTGTTTTCGAGGCGAACAAGTTCTGCCTTGAGGAATTCCTTCCACTTTTCGGGGCGGAACACCGGGCTAGTGATGAAGATGTCCTTGTCACCGCGGCCACTCATGTTGATGACGAGCGCCTTGTCTTTCGGGAGTTCCTTCGCAATCTTCATGGCGGCTGCACCGGCGTGAGCGCTTTCGAGAGCGAACAAAATGCCTTCGTTACGGGCAAAGAACTTGACGGCTTCAAGGGCTTCCTTGTCGAGAATTGCCGTGAATTCCACGCGACCAGATTCACCGAGAGCGGCGAGCTGCGGACCAATGCCCATGTAGTCGAGGCCTGCCGAAATGGAGCGCGTCGGCATGGATTGACCGTCTTCGTCAATGAGGAAGCGGCTCTTGTAACCCTGTACGATGCCTTCGCGGCTAGCGTTACCCGTCATGCGGGCTGCGTTTTCGCCGACGTTTGGGCCGACGCCACCAGCTTCTGCACCGATCAATCGTACATTCTTGTCTTCGATAAACGGCGTGAACACGCCGATGGAGTTGCTACCGCCACCCACGCAAGCGACAACGGCTGCGATGTCGATGTTGCGTTCTGCGGCTTGGCGCTTGACTTCTTCACCGATGATGGACTGGAACGTGCGGACGATATCTGGGAACGGGGCTGGGCCGAGAGCGGAACCAAGCACGTAATGGGTGTTTTTGAAATTCGTAGCCCAGTCGCGCATGGCTTCGTTCACAGCATCCTTGAGTGTGCGGCTACCGCTCGTGACCGGCACGACCTTTGCACCGTACATTTCCATCGTTGCTACGTTCGGCTGCTGACGACGGACATCGACTTCACCCATGTACACGACGCATTCGAGGCCGAGCTTTGCGCAAGCGGCTGCAGTGGCGAGGCCGTGCTGACCGGCCCCCGTTTCGGCGATGATGCGGGTCTTGCCCATTTTCTTCGCGAGGAGGCACTGACCGATAGCGTTGTTGATCTTGTGGGCGCCTGTGTTGGCGAGACCTTCGAGCTTGATGTAAATCTGCGCACCGCCCAAAAGCTTGGTAGCCGTCGGGGCAAAGTACAGCGGAGTTTCGCGACCAATGTAGTCGCGCTGGATGATACGGAACTCTTCGAGGAATTCCGGATCGTGGATGTACTTGTTGAATGCCGCTTCGAGGTCGTCGAGCGGGCGGCGGATGATTTCGGCAACGTACTTGCCGCCGAACTTGTCAAAGAAACCGTTAAAGGCCTTCGGTGAGTCCGAAAGCCTTTTACAAACACTTGATGAAATCAGCAAAACGGACTCTATTTCGTAGAGCCCCACCACCAACGGTTGAAACGGATTGCAGAATTCATCTTCACGATGGATAATATAGGAAGGTGGTCTGTTTTTGGCAAGGGAATAGGAAAATTTTTTATGGGTTTAATTTGCCTTAAAAAAAGACTTTGGGAAATCTTATTATTTAATTATATTTACATTCACTTAATTTAGAGCCCGCTCCTAAATCACAGTGATTGATGTTGGGCGGACCCCTGAGTTGGTTTTCTACAAATGGAGAAAAAATGAGAAGTCCTCGAATCAAATGGACTGGCTTTGTCGGCGCTTTCGCCCTCGTTGGAATGTCCCTTCTTTCCGCATGCGGTGATAATAACAGCTCTAGCAGCATCACTCAACCCCAAGTCAATGAAAAAGTCACTGAGAGTTCATCTTCCGTGGATGAAGGCAGCTCCGTTATTGTGAGCGAAGCCGATGAGTGCCGCTTGGGAAGCAAAAAGTTCCCTGAAAATTATTGCTGTCAATATTATGGTGTTCAATGCACAACCACACCGAAGTCTTCTAGTTCGGTTGAATCCAGTTCTTCTGTAGCTTCTGATGTATCCGCTGTGTGGACCGGCAAAATGGAAATGCCGAAGACGCAGACCATCGACGGTAAATCATACATGATTATTGAAACCGCCGAAGAACTTGCTTATTTTGCGGACCAGGTAACGAATAAGGGGAATGAAAGACTCAATGCTCGCCTGGTCAAGAATATTCGTTTGAACGTCGATAACATGGTCGATGAAAATGGTAACCTTCTTGTTGATGCGTTGACCCTCAATGAATGGACGCCTATCGGTGGTGGCACGAATGCGGTTATGTATAAGGGTACTTTTGATGGGAACGGTCATAGAATTTCCGGTATTTATGTGAACAAACCGTCTTTCCAGCGTGCTGGATTTATTGGTACTTTGGGCGGAACGACTACTAGTGATAGTGGTTTTGTAAAAAAGCTAGGCATTGTCAATTCTTATATTGTTGGCAATGAACAAGTGGGTGGAATTGTTGGTCGCGAAAATAGGGGACAAATCGACAGGGTCTTTAACAGGGGCTCGTATGTCAAAGGTAAGTATGCAGGTGGCATTGTGGGTTACCAAGTAAATGGTGGGCGCATTATCGCAGCTTACAATACGGGAACGATTGTTTCTCCTACGACGCGTGCGGCGGGAATTGTTGGGATGAAGGAAAGCAATGCTGGCGTTTTGCTCCGTAGCTACAATGTCGGGTTTATTATTGCTCCGTCATCTGGCGTTGCAGCCGGAATCTCGACAAATAATTCGAGCAAGAATTGCTTTTATGCCGCTCAATCCGATAAAGAATTGAAGGCAAACGGTGCTACCGAAAAGAGCAAAAACTTTATGGCGACGAACGAATTTGTCAGCACGTTGAACGGTCTTGCCGATGGCGAACGCTGGACCCGCAACGATAACATCAACAATGGATTCCCGATATTTGATTGGGAACTGTAATTGATCTTTTTTAAAAACAGTATAAAAAATAGGCTTCCGGTAACGTCCGGAAGCCATTTTAGTAAACACTTGATGAAACCAGCAAATCCGTTCCGTTTTACGGGAACCCCTCCCGCAAGCGGTCTGAGTGGATTACCGATTTCACCTTTATGGATATCAATATACAATGTAAGTCGTTGATTGTCAATAGTTTACGATAACTTTTTTGTAAATTTTTGGTATGATTTTTGGGGCGCAATATGAGAAAAGCCTATCTCTGTGGATAGGCTTTTTTGAAATTTGCTGCTTTGTGAACGTTATTTCACGGCGGAAATTGCCGCGAACAGCGCTTTCATCTTGTCGTGATTCTTGATGCCGGGGGCGTCTTCGATGCCGCTGGAGACGTCAATGAGTTCGGGATGGAACTTTTCGCAGATTGTGGCGACGTTTTCGGGATTGACTCCGCCGGCAAGCCAGAGCGGGGCTCCGTTTGCTTTTTCGCGAAGGAGCGATTCGGGGATGGTCTTGCCGGTGCCTCCGGGGATTCCTTCGACTTTGGCGTCCAGGAGAATGCGGGGTTCCCCGTTTTTGCGGAGTGCCTCTACTTTGTCAAAATCGGATGCTTCGCCGATACGGGCTGCGCAGTAATGGGCGTAATCGTTGTTTTGTTCCGCTGCGATTCCGTGGAACTGCACGGCGTCGAGAATGCCTTCGCGGGCGAGCTTGATGGCGGCTTGGCCTTCGACGGAATTTGGGTCGGTAATCACGCCGACGAGAATCGGAGTGTGTGGATTCCCTCCCGCGCGGAGTTTGGTCGAGAATGACGTTACGAATTCTTCGGTCGTGAGTCTCTTGGTTGTGCTGAACACGAATCCGAGCAGGTCGGCGCCGAGTTCGGCGGCGAGGAGGCCGTCTTCTTCACGGGTGATGCCGCAAATTTTCACGAGCGTGCGGTTACTGCGCGGCGGTTCGGCTGGCTCACCGACCTTACAAGGTCCCTGAGCTTGTCGAAGGGCGGCGTATTTCTTCCAGAACTTGCCTTGGACGTTTTCGCATCCGCCTTCGAATGCGCTGACCACGTCTTTTGCGAGCGGCGGATTCTTGGCGACGGCTTCACCGACGAGGATACCTGTGAATCCGAGGTTGCGGGCGTATGTCGCATCGGCGGCACTCAGAATGCCCGATTCAAAAACGGCTTTGGCGGGGAGCTTGCTGCGGACGCTTGCGGGAATCAGCGGGTCGGTATGGAATGTGGCGAGGTCGCGCGAATTCACGCCTGCGACTATTATCTTGGCTGCTGCATCACCGAGAGCTGCCGTCACAACGGAGAGCTTGCGGAAATCGTCAGCTTCGCGGACTTCGACGAATGCCTGGATCCCGAACTTCTGAGCGCGTTCAGCCATCTTCACGAGCTGCCCGTCAGTCAAAATTCTGGCAATCAAAAGTACAGCGTCGGCACCGCAGCGGTAGGCAATGTCAATTTCGTCTTCGAACAGGAGGAAGTCTTTGCGGAGAACGGCGCAGGTGTGCAATCCCTGCTGATGGCGGCGTTCCATCAAGTCTGCAACAGCAATCAAGTCGCGGAGAGAACCTTTAAAGAAGTTCCCTTCGGTGAGTACCGAAATGGCCTGAGCGTGGGCTTCGGCATAGGTTGTTGCTAGTTCCACCGGATTCAAGTCGGGAGCGATGTCTCCCTTGGATGGCGAAGCTCGCTTGACTTCAAGGATGGCGCCAGGGGTGCCCAAAAATTCCACGTGTCCACGACGACGCTTTTCGGGAATTTCCACGCCAAAGTTCAAGCCCAGCCGCTGAATGTCTTCGCGGCGCATACGCACGATTTTTTGCAAAATGTCTTCGCTCATATTTTCCTCTAGGTGCCAATTTTAGAAAAATTTAAGGCTCGTTCAAATAAAATACAGTTTTAGTAGGAGTTTTGGAGTTGTCTATAGAGGACACTTTGAGTTGTGAGGGGCTCTTTTTTGATGCGTTTTCTGGTTCGGCGGCTTAAATTTAAAGAAAAAAGGGATGTGCTATGAATTATTTGCTTTCTAAAACGATGCGTGTGGCCGCAACTTTCGCGGCTTTGGCTGTCACAACGGCTGCGGTTCCTGCGTTTGCGGTGACTTCGCCGGACTTTCCGATGACGGGTTTTGCAACTCAGAATGGTGGCACCACAGGTGGCAAGGGCAAATCCGAAGTCACGGTGGACAATGTGACTGACCTTAAGGCCTACGCCAAGGCGGGCAACAAGATTATTTACGTGAAGCCGGGTACTTACATGGGTCCCATTGAAGTGGGGAGTAACGTTACCATTTATGGCTATCAGGGGGCTATTATCGCCCAGCCGACGACGGGTAGCGCCATGAAGTTGAGCGGTTCCAGCAATGTCATTATCCGTAACTTGAAATTCAAGGGCATTGGCGCTCACGACGACGATGATGAAGATTGCCTCCAGGTGAATCACGAATCCAAGAATGTGTGGATTGACCATGTGGATATTTACGACGGCCACGATGGCAACTTGGATATTACCAACGCTTCGGACTATGTGACGATTTCGTGGACGAAGTTCAGCTATACGTCGGCTTCGACGGGCCATCAGTTCAGCAACTTGATTGGCAATAGCAAAACCAAAACATCGGACCGTGGACACCTCAATGTCACGATTCACCATACTTGGTGGGCGGATGGCGTGAAGGAACGCATGCCTCGTGTGCGTTTTGGCAAGGTGCATGTGGCGAATAACTTGTTTGATAGCAAGGATGCGAGCCATTGTGTGCGTGCCGCTGTCGAGGCGAATATCCGCATTGAGAAAAATGTGTTTATCGGCGTGCAGAAGGCTCTTGACTTGTACACGAGCGATGGCGCTATTACGGCTGCCCAGATGATTGGCAACTACGAAGAAAACGTGAAAAAGCAACAAGCGGGGACGGGAACTGCATTTACGCCGCCTTATACTATGAGCTTGACTGATGTGAGTACGCAGGCCAAGGCTTATGCCCTTCGCGATTCTATTAAGTTGTATGCAGGTGCGACACTCCCTGATCCGGGAAAATCTCAAACGGTGACACCCGCATCTTCTTCGAGCGAGGCGAAGTCCAGTTCCAGCGTGGCAGTGTCTAGTTCAAGTGTCGCGAAATCCAGCAGCAGTGTGGCGCAGTCCAGTTCAAGTGTCGCGCAGTCTAGCTCTTCGCAGGGGGAGGTTGTTTCTGGAACGGCGACACTTACAAAGCACGGCTCGGGCAGCGCCAAGCAAGAAGTCAAACAAGGTGAATCTATCGAAGAATTTTACTTTACTGTCGCTGGTGCCACGGGGGCGACTGTTACGGGACTCCCCGATGGTATTGTGGGGACAATGAAGGGTAGTGATTTTTACATCTCAGGTACGGTCGCTCAAAATGCTGCTGTGGGGGCGTACAACTTTACCATAACGACAACTGGGGCTACGACAAATGCAACCAAGAGCGGAACTATTACGGTTATTGGTGCAAATGGAGAGGTTGCAGAGTCTAGCTCTAGTAAAGTCGAATCAAGCTCTAGCTCGGAGCAGGGCACGACTTCGTTGGATGTCGCTACGGTTGCTTCGCATTTCAATGTTTCTGTCGACGGTCGAGTGCTTACCGTGCAAGGTGCTACGCAGGCTGCGTATCTCCTGGATGCCCAGGGCAGGCTGATTACAAAAGTTCAGTCCTTGGGTAGCGAAAGCTTGATAACCGTTCCTCGTGCGGGCATGTACCTCTTGCGAGTCGGTAACGAAACGCGTCGTGTTATCGTGCGGTAGTCATCTCGTAAAATTGGTCGAAAAACTATTCAATGGCGCAATACAGTAGCGAAAGCCCCATAAGCGTGTAGAATGTTCTGTGGTGCTTTTTGAAAAGCCCTTGCAGTAGAACGCCTGCGAATAGCCATGCTAGATTGCAGATGGGGCCTGTAAGCGGCAAAAACAAACCGAGAAAGAGTAAATGCGGAAAATCCTGGTGGTAGGGGAGCATATAGGTCGTGATTGCCGTGAGGCAGAACACCATGATTTTGACATTCGTGAGTTGCACGAAAAGCCCAGTGCGAAAGCTTCCGGTTGTGCGACTGTTGCGGATTTCTTCGAGTGGCTTGAACGCCTGAATTAAAAGGCTTATGGCGAGGAATGTGATGTAAATTGCTCCAACGAAAGAAAATATCTTAATGAAATTTCCAAACGCACTGCTGATAAAATAAACAATAAAAACGGATGCTAGCGAGACAATCGTGTATCCTGTGAAAAGACCATACCACTGCTTTATCGCTATGTTTTTCCCGCTACCCATTGCCACCGATAGCGAACATAGATTCGCCGGTCCTGGGGTAATTCCTGAGATGAATGCATAAAGCAAAAATGAAAGTGCAATTTCTAGAGACATTTAACCTTTTGCTGCTTATACGTATTTCGAGAGAGTTTTGACGTCCTTGCCGCTCCAGGTGTAAAGGGCGAGCATGGGCTCGTTCTCTGTTTGCATGGAATGGATGTGGTTCGATGGATGCAGAATGAATTCGCCAGGGCCTCGTATTTGTGAATGCCCGTCGAGAGTCCAAATGGCGTGCCCGGAAAGAACAACGTAAAGCTCTGTTGCGGGGTGCAGGTGTGAGGGGTAAAAGGTGTTTTTGCCAAGAAGCGTGAACCCAAAACAAAATTGCTCATCGCGATAGGGGGCTTCCGGACCAAGAATTTCACCCCATCCCAATTGTGTGTCGATATCGGCCATATCGGGGCGAGGCTCGTAATTGTATTTCCACGGCAAGTAGGGAAGGGCTGGTTCGAGGGCTTTCAAAAAACTGTTGGTCTCGGAGTTGCCATACTTGACTGCCTCTTTGATCCAACGGATTAAGGGGGAGTTGCTCTTTTCGAATTTACCCAAGGGTTTGGGAATATCGTGTACGGCGAAATTGGCTGCTTCTAGTCCGATCTTATCGTCTATCTTGGCTCGCTTGAAAAGAAACTTTTGAGATTCTTCGATTAAATTGTGAATGACGACTTGTTCCATAAATGATTTATCTTGTACTGGATTTTAATACGGCGACGGTGTGGCCTATGGTTTCGCCCTGTTTGAATGCTTCGTATGCTTCGGTGGCTGTGAGCTTGGATGAATCGAGTGCTTTCTCGATTTCGAAAGCGCGGCTTCCGGATTCTTTGACGGAAACGTTTGCGAATGCTTTTTGCAGATCGTTTGCACGGTAGAAATGGAACGGCCCAAGTCCTGCTTTTTCTTGTGCGGCGTATCCCGAAATCACGTCTTCTGGCTCGGCTTGAACTTTCCAGGAGTATGTGAAAATCTCGGACTTGAGCCCTGCAAGTTCCCCAAGCTTTATGAAGGCGCTTAATGGAACGCGACCGCCGAGTGTAGAATACACGGCACCGTCTTCAGCCAAGAATTCTTTGGCTTGCTTGAGCGCGAGGTAATGAAGATCAAGCATTTGCTCGTGAACAAAAGCAGGAATCGTTTCTGACCGTTTTTCGAGATAGTGGCCGCTATTCCGCTTATCTTCGATTTTGGTGTCGTTTGCGAGAGGAACATTGGGGAGGTTCTCGTAAATGACGTTGAATTTCCGCTTGCCGTTCTGGAGTGGCTGCAATAGATCTCCATCGCCAAATTCAAAATCAATGGAATTGATTTTTTGGACGTTGTTTCGGATGTTTTGAGCGGCTGTGGCGACAACGCTTTTTTGCAAATCCGTAAAACCAACTCGCGTTGCTCCCAAAAGTTCGATGGCGGTCAATACATCAATGCCGGAACCGGTACCGATCGAGGCGAAGGCTTCGATGTCCTTGCCTTGCTTTTCGCGGATCAGCTTGAATGCGGGGGCCGCAATGTAGGCGACCCAGTCGCTTTTGATGTCTTCTGTTTTGGGCAAGTAAGCGTGGTCGGCAACTTCAATCGAAAGGTAGTCCTTGATGCGCTTTGGAGCCCCTTCCAGGGAAAGGTATTTGGCTACGTCGACGATGATACTCAATTACTTACCGCCTTTGACACTTGCGTTAATTGCTTGTTCAAAGTCGGCGATGATGTCGCGCGGGTCTTCGATGCCGACGGAAACGCGGATCATGTCATCCGGGATTCCTGCGGCAAGCCTGTCTTTCGGCGAAAGCTGCGAATGCGTACTTGTTGCCGGATGTAGAACGCTTGTGCGGGCATCACCCACATGCACCACGAGGGCTGCGACCTTCAATGCCTTGACGAATGAGCGGATGGCCGCTTTGCCCCCCTTGAGTCCGAATGTCAGGACGCCGCTACCGCCCTGATAATCGAAGTATTTGCGGATGCGCTTGAAATACGGGCTAGATTTGAGTCCTGGATAGCTGACCCAATTCACTGCGGGATGTTTGGACAAAAATTCTGCCAATGCAAGGGCGTTGTTGCTGTGCTGCGGCATTCGCAAATGGAGCGTTTCAAGGCCCAAATTCAAAAGGAATGCGTTGAACGGACTTAATGCGGCGCCGTAATCGCGCAAGAATTGAGCGCGTGCCTTTGCAATGAATGCGGCTCGTCCAAATTTTTTTGTGTAAGAGGTGTTTGCGTATTGGGCGTCCGGTTCCACGAGGTCTGGGAACTTTCCGTTTTCCCAGTTGTAGTTGCCACCGTCAATGACGACACCGCCAAGCGCGACGGCGTGACCGTCAATGTACTTTGTCGCCGAGTGAATGACGACGTTTGCGCCGAGTTTTAGCGGCTTTACGAGAAATGGCGTGGCGAGTGTGTTGTCGACGAGGAACGGAACGTCAAATTCTTTGGCGAGCTTGGAAAACTTTTCAAAATCCAAAATGCCCAAGGCCGGGTTGCCAATCGTTTCACCGAAAATGAGCTTGGTGTTCGGGCGGAATTCCTTGCGAAGTTCTGCAATGGAATCATCCGGGTCGATGAACGTCGTTTCGATGCCGAGTTTGGAAAGCCTTACGCTGAGCAATGTGTAGCTCCCGCCGTAAATATGCTTGCTTGCTACAATATGGTCGCCCGCTTTCACGAGGTTCGAAATGGCGAGGAGTACTGCGGATTGCCCTGAAGCTGTTGCGACTGCGCCTACGCCGCCTTCGAGTTCCGTAATCTTGCTTTCAAATGCCGCTACGGTCGGGTTTCCGGTGCGGGTGTATTTGTTGCCAGATTGCTTGAGTGCAAAAAGTCTTTCGACTTCGTCAACATCTTCGTACTTGTATGTCGTGGATTGAAAAATTGGGAGGACTCGCGGTTCGCCAATCTTGGGCTTCCAACCGGCTTGTAAACACTTTGTTCCAAAATTCCACTGGCTCGGATCAGAAATATTTGTAGATCCAGATTCATTCTTTGTTATTTGCTTGGACATTTAAAAGCCTCCATACGGCTATATTTTTTTTGAAAATATAGAACGCACTTATAGCTTTGTCCAATACTAAATAAATATCATGTATTATAGATTTAATTTATTAGTAATATGTGAATAATTTGTCTTAAATTTGTCTGCTTAAAGACTTTCTTCAAACGCAGTAAGGAAAGTTCTTCCTTGTTCCCATTCGCGTAAGTCGGATACAGAATTGATATGTCCGAGTTTACCGGCGTTGAACAGTTTTACGCACCAGGCGGATGCGAAAAATTCGGCACGTTCCATAGAAACGAACGGGTCGTTTTCGCTGGCAACGACGCAAGCGGGAATAGGCAATTTTTCGAGCGGCATAGGCGCGAAGGACTTGATCACTTCGATGTTATCCACGTCGCTCGGAGAAACAAGGAACGCTCCCTTGACGTATGCAGGAATTTTTCCTTGATTTTGGGTAAGGTAAATGACTGTGGTTGCTACACCTAAACTGTGTGCGACGATAATTGTATTTTCATTTAACTTTTGAATAGTGTCGCCAAGTGTTTTAACCCATTCGTCTCTTTGCGGATGGTCCCAATCGCGTTGCTGTACTCGGCTGGTGTTTTGCAGGCTCTTTTCCCAAAAAGTTTGCCAATGTTTTTCGTCCGAATTGTTTAAACCAGGTACAATCAAGTAATGCATAAAAGTCTCCGTACGTTTATTCCTAGTTAAAAAATAGGATAATTGCGTGGGCTTGTCACATTACTAGCTTCATCACGCATGTGGATCCTATCACTGTGGCTTTCAGCCTTGTTCCAGGATGACACCGATTCTCCTTCCTACTAAATAATATAGTACCAGTCGTCGCTTTGCGTGATTTCGGTGGTCTTGTGCTTTTTGCTGTCGGTCGTGGTGTAGTCGAGTTCCAAATTCTTGATGCTGACGCGAGTGTTGGCGTCGATGGAACGCGTGATGAAGGCGTTGCCGCCGATGACTGCGTTTTCACCTACGACGGTATCGCCGCCGAGAATGGAGGCTCCAGCGTAAATGGTGACATTATCCTGAATCGTCGGGTGGCGCTTTTTGCCGGAAAGTCTTTGGCCACCTCGTGTGGAGAGAGCGCCCAACGTGACGCCCTGATAAATCTTCACGTTCTTGCCAATGACTGCGGTTTCACCAATCACAATGCCGGTACCGTGATCGATAAAGAAGTACTTGCCGATGGTTGCACCCGGATGAATGTCGATGCCCGTTTTGGAGTGGGCGTATTCGGTCATGAGTCGTGGGAGAACCGGAACGTGCAAAAGGTAGAGTTCATGGGCAATGCGGTAGATGGTCGTTGCCATGAGGCCGGGGTAGGCGAGGATGATTTCGTCGAGGCAGCCGGCAGCGGGGTCGCCGTCATAAGCGGCGCGCAAGTCCGTTTCCAGGAATTCACGGATTTGCGGAATCTTGGAGAAAAATTCTTTGCAAATTCTATAACTTTCGATTTTGCGTTCGTCGGAAGTCATGGTGCCACGAAGCTTGCAGTAATCCAGGGCGATAGCCACCTGTTTGTGGAGGTGGTAGAAAATGTCTTCGATAAGGACAGCGAAGCTGTTCTTCGGGTTATAAATCTTGTGCGTACGATCCCTGAAGTGACCGGGGTAAATCACTCTGATCAAATTCTGCAATATCATCTGAACTTCGGCCTGGTCGGGTCGATTGTAAATGTCGATATTGTCGATATGCTTGCCGCCATTGTAATCGTTAAAAATGGTCTGTACGGCTTTTTCGACTTCAGATTCCTGGATAAGTTCGTGCATAGATTTAGTTAGAAGTAGTAAGTTAGAAGTAGACAGTTGGCAGTAGGAAGTTAGACGAGGAAAGTTTTGTTGCGGCTTGGCCGCCATTCTTTCTACTGTCTACTTCCTACTGTCTACTGACCATTAGTTACGCGAATGTCTTCAACGCTCTTACGAGTGCGTCGATGTCATCGGGCGAGTTGTAGAGTGCGAGAGTGGGTCGCACGGTACTTTCGTATCCGAAATGGCGTAAGACAGGCTGTGCGCAGTGATGCCCGGTGCGAACGGCAACGCCGTAAGCGTCGAGTCTCTTGCCCACTTCTTCGTCGGAGTATCCGTCGAGCTTGAAGGCTAGCGCTGATGCCTTGTTGAGTGCGGTTCCTACAAGGTGGAGGCCCTTGACGGTCTTCAATTCCTTGAGGCCGTACTGCAACAGTTCATGTTCCCAGCGGAATACGCACGGCATACCGATTTTAGTGAGGTACTGGAGAGCTGCACCGAGGCCAACAGCGTCGGCGATGCTTCCGGTACCAGCTTCGAACTTGTTCGGAATTCCGTTGTAAATCGTGCGTTCGAACGTCACGTCCGCAATCATGTTGCCACCGCCGTGATACGGACGGGCGGCTTCGAGCAATTCCTTCTTGCCGTAAACGACACCGATGCCGGTCGGAGCAAACACCTTGTGTCCAGAGAACACGAAGAAGTCTGCGTCGAGAGCAGCGACATTCACCGGAATATGCGCGATGGACTGAGCACCGTCAATGAGGATTCTCACGCCGTGTCTATGAGCGATAGCGATGAGTTCTTCGATCGGGGTCACAGTGCCGAGCACGTTCGATACATGCGTCACGGAGACGAACTTGGTGCGCTTCGTGAACAGTGCTTCGTAATCGTGGAGCTTGAGCTGACCCGTGGAATCGCACGGAATCACCTTGATAATCGCGCCTGTTTCTTCGGCAATGAGCTGCCAAGGAACGATGTTGGCGTGATGTTCCAGGATGGAGACGATGATTTCGTCACCCGGCTGGAGCGTCGGCTTCACGTAGGCGTTTGCAACCAAGTTAATGGCTTCGGTCGTGCCGCGAACGAAAACAACTTCCTGAGAAGACGGAGCGCCGATAAAGTCACGAACGATGTTGCGTGCATTTTCGTAGGCGTCTGTCGATGCGGCCGCGAGCGTGTGTGCGCCACGGTGAACGTTGGAGTTTTCGTTTTCGTAGTAGTACTTGAGGCGGTCAATGACAACCTGCGGACGCTGCGTCGTTGCACCGTTATCGAGCCAAACCAGCGGATGACCGTTGATCTGCTTCGAAAGAATCGGGAAGTCCGAACGGATCTGCGACAGAGTCTTGGAACCGATGCGGATGGAATCGTTGCGAGAGTTTGCGCCGCTGTTTGCAGAACCCGTCTTCACGGAGTCGCCACCGAGAGATGTCGGAGCATCGATCTGGCGATTTGCTTCGGCAGCCTGCGTCTTGGAAACGACCTTCGGGGAGTAACCCTGAGCCGGTGCGGGTGCTGTCGGAATATCGCTCAGCTGCGATGCGAACTGCGATTCGGGAACCGCAGGGGCTTCGACCGTGTTGAGCCAGGTGTCTGTAGAACTTCCGCCGTAGGCAAACGGAGCCGAAGATGTCGGCTGGTCGCCATAAGTCGCAAAGGGATGTTCCCAGTCGAAGGCTGGAGTCTGGCTGATGGCTGCGGCACCCTGAGCTGCACTGACGCCCTGAGCGGCAGAGGCATTCTGCGCTTCGGGAGCGGCGGGGGTTGCTGCATATGCGCTATCCGTCAAATCCGGGAAATACGCATTTGCCAATTGCTCCAGTTCAGCCGCATTGGGAACTCCGGCGAGTTCTTCCAGCGATCTGGTTTCTGGATTATTCGTAGTCATAGTATTCGCCAACCTCTACGTCTTCAAGGACTGCGATAGCGTCGTCGGAAAGGATTGCTGCAGAGCAGTAGAGCGACAGGAGGTAAGATGCGACACCCTTGTTGTCGATACCGCGGAAACGCACGGAGAGGCCGCGAGAGTGTTCGTTCTTGAGGCCAGCCTGGAAGAGACCGATAACGCCACGCTTTGCTTCGCCAGTACGGACGAGCAAGATGTTGGTCTTGCCACCCTTGGACTTCGGATTCTTCACGCCATCGACAAGGAGCTTGTCGGTCGGGACGAGAGGAATGCCGCGCCAGGTGAGGAACTTGCCACCGGCGATGTCAACGACGACAGGCGGCACGCCACGGCGGGTGCATTCGCGTTCGAACGCTGCAATAGCACGCGGGTGGGCGAGGAAGAAGGACGGTTCCTTCCAAACCTTGGAGATGAGTTCGTCGAGATCGTCCGGAGTCGGGCGGCCATCGTCGCGGAGCGGCTGGATGCGCTGGGAGTCAGCGATGTTCTTCAAGAGACCGTAGTCGTCGTTGTTGATGAGCTGGCTTTCCTGACGTTCGCGGAGAGATTCGATAGCGAGACCGAGCTGTTCCTGAACCTGATCATACGGGGAGCTGTAAACGTCTTCGATAGCGGTGTTGACGTTGATGATCGTGGAGATGGAGTTGAGCTTGTATTCACGCGGTTCGGTTTCGTATTCGACGTAGCCTTCCGGGATAATGTCAGACTTCTTGGTTGCGCTGCAGAGAACGTCGAGCGGTGTCTGGCCTTCGACGACCTTGTTCACGCGGAAAAGACCTGTTTCGAGACCCTTGAATTCAAGGAACTTGGTGAGCCACTTGGGCGTGAGCGCGCCAAATTGCGGCTTGGTCTTGGTGACGTTCGCCAGGTTGTAAGCGGCCTTGGCGCCGAGGGCATTAATGCCCGTGTTCTTTTCTGCTTCATTTGCCATAATGGTTTACCTCTTATTGTTAGTTGTGATTAAAACTATTTTCCTAGTATTTAGATGTGAATATTAGAAAATAATAAGCTTATTTTGTTGTTATGGAAAACTCACTCTGTCGAAAATTTTTGTTGACATAGCTTATCCCTATTCAAAGCCCTGCGTTATAACCATGCGCCTTCGTGCGAGAACATGATGTCCTTCATCGCGTCGATGCCGCCCTTCAGGTTGTACAGAGGACCGGTATAACCCGCTTCGCGTAAGGTGTTGATGGCCAGTTCGCTGCGTTTGCCCTGCTTGCAGACGAAGATGGTGTCCTTGTTCGGGTCGAGTTCCTTTTGTCTGCGGACGAGCTGTCCAATCGGAATCACGATGGCATTCGGGAAGCGCAAAATGGCGCGTTCGTGCGGTTCGCGGACATCCACGATGGTCATATCGTCGCCGTTGTCGATGCGCTTGGCGAGCTCTTCGGGCGTGAATCCTTCTACAGGAGTTTCGTTTGTTGTCTTCAATCCGCAAAGTTCTTCGTAGTCGATTTCTTCGACGCTTGTAATTGTCGGGTTGTTTCCGCAAATTGGGCAATGGCAATTGCGTTCGACCTTGAGAATTCTCGATGTTAAGTACAAACTATCGACGTGGAGAATTTTGCCGTTCAAGTGTTCGCCGATTCCCAAGATGAGCTTCAGCGCTTCATTCGCCTGGATGCTGCCGATGATGCCTGGGAGCGGGCTGATGGCGCCACCTTCTGCGCAAGAGGGGATGAGCCCTGCCGGCGGAGGAGACGGGTATTGGCAACGCAAGCACGGACCGCCATCCAAATTGAATACGCCGACTTGTCCTTCGAACTGGTAAATCGCACCGAATACAACCGGAATGCCGTGCAGTGCGCAAGCGTCGTTGATCAGGTAGCGAGCCTTGTAGTTGTCGGTACAGTCGATGACGATGTCGTAGCCTTCGATTTCGGCTTCGATGTTCGAGGCGTCAAGCTGTTCCTTGACGGCTTCGAAGACGATGGTCTTGTTGATGTTTTTGACTTTGTCCTTTGCGGAGGCGACTTTGGGACGCTTGACATCGCGTGTACCGTGGATGACTTGGCTCTGCAAGTTTTCAAGCGAAACTTCGTCAAAATCGATGACCTTGATGGTGCCAACGCCTGCGGCGGCGAGGTACTGGATGACCGGAGAACCGAGGGCTCCTGCGCCTACGACGACCACTTTTGCGGCCTTGATGCGCTTTTGGCCCTTGACGCCGATATCGCGGAGCATCAGGTGCTTGCCAAAACGCTCGATTTCAGAATCGTCAAACGAAACAGCCTTGCGTCTTTCGTCCGAAATCAGGCTCTCTACGGGAGAGTCGGTCGGTGCGCCGCCAGCGATGGCGGGCAAAAGCAGAATTTCGGTATCTTCTGGAAGGGCGGCGTCCCAAATCGTTTCGACGGTCAACTTTTTGTTGTTGACGTAAATCTGGATGAAGTCCCTGACCTTTTTATTGTCGTCGTAAAGAACCTTTTCTCCTTCTGGGTAT
Source organism: Fibrobacter succinogenes (assembly GCA_902779055.1). Lineage (GTDB taxonomy): Bacteria > Fibrobacterota > Fibrobacteria > Fibrobacterales > Fibrobacteraceae > Fibrobacter > Fibrobacter succinogenes_K. The sequence continues at coordinate 19,499 of CACZAD010000003.1, forward strand.
GTACTGATTAAATGTGCCAATGCCTTCCGGACTGTATCTACGGGGGCATCTACTTGGGAGTTCTTCCCAAAGAAATTCCTGAGCGTTGCTGATATGTAAATTCTCACTTTTTTCTCCGTACATTAAAAAGTGGCTGTTCCGTACAAAATTTCCCACAATACTTGTAGGATTTTTTCAAGCCGAAATATAGAACGGAAAAAGGAGTTTGTCCAATACTTAATTTTTATGCACTCTTATTGATTTTTTCTATGACTAAAGGCTTTTTGTTGGTTTTGGTTATTACTACAGCGCGGGAGGGGATCTTGGACGTCGTTAACTACAAAAGTTACGCGTTTTCAGTTCGTTGTTTAAAGGACTAGTCTAAACTGATTTCTTATAGCTTTTAACATCCACCACGCCTTGGGCGGTGACGGACATAATGACATATAAAAGGCCGGGAACCATGTATTTGCGGTCTTCGTCAGAAAGAATTGCCTTGCAATTCGGGTGCGAGTGGTAAAATCCGATGATTTCAAGCTCGCTCTTATCGAGTTCGCGCTCGATGTTGTAAAGGAATAAGGGATCGATGCTGAAATGGGTGGCTTCTTCTCCGCCGTGAATCTGGTTTTCAACTTCGCGGATTTCGGTGACTTCTATTTCACCCTTTTCGGACTTTTTTCCAACCAAAATGCCACAGCATTCGCTAGGGAATGCTGTTTTTGCGGCTAAAGCCATTTGTTCCGAAACAATTTTGCTAAATTTGGTTGTCAAAATTTTCTCCTTAGAAGTGCCCCCGGAATCGGAATTTCACAAGGATCCCGGGGACACCATTGTACGGAGACTCAAAAGAGCGCCTTCGCTATTAAGCGGAGCGCTTTTTTAATTATTCAATCACCAAGCCTTCGTTCGTGGCGTTCACTCCTTCGATGTGGAAGGAATTGAGTACCGGATTGGCACGGTCCATCAGCGAAAGGATCAAGTAGCTGGCCTTGCTGTCGAAGGCGAGGCGCTTGTCTTCGTCCGAGGGGCGCGACGGGGACTCGGGATGAGAATGCCAGTTGCCAAGCGGGGACAGACCATTTTGACGCATGTCCTTGATGGCGGCGAGGTGTTCCTTGGGATCCAGCGAAAAATGTTCGTTGGAATGGTCGATATTGGTGAGCAAGTAAACCTTTTCGATATGCTTATTTTCGCCATCGATACGCCCTGCAATCAGCCCGCAAGCTTCTTCGGGCAGGTTCTTTTCTGCATGCTCCAATATCTTTTGATATTCAGCTTTTGGTAACGTTATCATTGAAATTCCTTTTTTAGATGTCATCCCGGCCTTTGTGCCGGGATCACCTTTTACCGGATACGGCTCTTAATGCTTCAGATCGCACACAGCTTGTTCGTAGTCGATCAGATGGTCAATCGTCGGGTGGTCACCGCAGACTGCGCAATCCTTCGTGTGCGTCGGGAGCTTAATTTTGCGGAATTCCATCGTGAGTGCATTGTAGGTGAGCAAGTAACCCGTGAGCAGGTTACCGACACCGAGAATGTACTTGACGGCTTCCATCGCCTGGAGGCTACCGATAACACCGCCCATAGCGCCGATCACGCCTGCCTGCTTGCAAGTCGGCACGGCATCTTTTGGAGGGGGTTCCTTGAAAACGCAGCGGTAGCACGGGCCCTGACCCGGAACGTATGTCATGAGCTGACCCTGGAAGCGGATAATGCCCGCGTGAGAGAACGGCTTCTTGGCCATGACGCATGCGTCGTTGATGAGGAACTTTGCCGGGAAGTTGTCGGTTCCATCAATGATAAAATCGTAATCCTTGATGAGGTCCATGATGTTTTCGCTGGTGACGAACGTGTGGTACGTAATCACCTTGACATCCGGATTCATCGCTTCCATCGTTTCCTTGGCGGACTGCACCTTGGGCTTGCCCACATCCTTTGTGGCGTGGATAATCTGGCGCTGCAAATTGGAAAGATCAACGACGTCTGCATCGGCAATACCGATGGTGCCAACGCCAGCGGCGGCGAGGTACATGGCGACAGGAGCGCCGAGGCCACCTGCACCAATGACAAGCACCTTGGCGTTCAAAAGCTTCTTCTGGCCCTTTGCACCCACTTCCTTGAGGATGATGTGGCGGGAATAGCGTTCGAGTTGTTCGTTAGTAAAAGCCATTACTGACCACCTCCCATGAAGTAGAGGAATTCGACGGTGTCGCCATCCTTGAGGGCGGTCGTTGCAAACTTGCCGTTTTCGACAAATTCATCGTTCAGGGAAACGGTCACATACTGCGGCGTTTCGACCTTTTCTTGTTCAATGAGTTCTGCGACGGTGAGGCCGTCTTTAACTTCTTTCTTGTTTCCTGCAACAGTAATAAACATCTTTGTCATCCCGGCTGAAGCCTGTCATTCCCGCCTCCGAGCGGGAATCTCCTTAATCCCCGACCTTTTTCACGATCAGCGTAAATGTTCCGTCCTGATTGTCGTCAAGCTTGAGGATTTGGTGGCCTTCTTCCTTGAGGCTGCGCGGCACATTCTGCACCGGTTCACCGTCGTTCAAGCGGATTGCGAGAATCTGGCCTTCGTCAAGTTCTTCGAGAGCGACTTTTGCCTTCACGAAAGTGGTGGGGCATTTGACGTCGGTGACGTCGACGGTATCGTCAATTTTGAATTCTTGTTCTGCCATTGTTTGTTTTCTCCGTACGTTAATTGTTATTAAATGTTCTTGATTGCCTGCTCAAAGTCTTCCTTGAGGTCTGCGATGTCTTCGATGCCCACGCTGATGCGGATGGACCCTTCGAACACGCCTGCATTTTCCTTCTGTTCCTTGGTGCCATGCGTAAAGATGGTGCTGTCCGGATGGATGACGAGCGTGCGCAAGTCTCCAATGTTCGTGGCAATCGTAGCGTATTTCAAGTTGTTGATGAGCTTGAATGCCTTTTCCTTGGTGCCTGCGTCAATCGAGATGATGGCACCGCCTTTGCCGCCGAACTGTTTTTGGACCAAGTCGTAGTAGGGGCTCTGCTTGAGGGCGGGGTAGTTGACCTTGATGCCTTCAAATCCCTGCAAAAATTCGGCGAGCTGCAAGGCGTTGCTACACAAGCGTTCCATGCGAAGTCCCAAAGTTTCGAGTCCGAGGGAATTCAGGAATGCGGTTGCCGGGGCAATGCAACAGCCCACGTTACGCCAGATACCATTGCGGAGCTTGGCGAGGTAAGCGAACTTGCCAAATCGCTTGTATTCTTCGAATCCCTTGTAGCGGGCCGGATCCCACTTGAAGTTTCCGCTATCGACGATGATGCCGCTGATGGCGCTACCGTTGCCGTTGATGTACTTCGAAGAAGAATGTACGACGATGTCGGCTCCAAATTCAAAAGGACGGACGAGGTAAGGGGTGGCGGTCGTGCTGTCGGCAATGAACGGGACGCCTGCTTCGTGGGCTGCGTCAGCGACGCTCTGCAAATCGACAACATTCAGTTTCGGATTGCCGATAAGTTCCGTGAATACGGCTTTCGTCTTTTCGTTCAACTGCTGCCTGACGCTTTCGGCAGTGACTTCCGTGACAAAGCGAGTCTTGATGCCGAACGGTTCCAGGTCGTGGAACAAGTCAATCGTGCCACCAAAAAGTCCGGCGCTGGCAATGACCTCGTCACCGGATTGCAAAATGTTCAAAAGCGAAAGCGTTACTGCGGCCATACCCGAAGAGCAGGCGACTGCGCCAATGCCCTTTTCGAGCGAAGAAATACGGCGTTCAAAAGAATCTGTTGTTGGATTTCCGATACGGGTGTATGCAAAACCGGGGGCTCTGTTGTTAAATACGGCTTCAAGTTTTTCGGCGGATTCCTGCGAAAAAGCACTTACTTGATAAATGGGTGTCAGCGTTGATCCCGAATTCTTTTCACTTCCAAAGTCATGATGCAATAACGTGGTATTAAAATCCATTCAAAGTTCTCCGTACATATTCCTATATTTTTCGTAGGCAAATATAGAACGTGGATTTGTAATTGTCCAATACTAAATTTATATGACGATTTATAGTCAAAACCTATAGTAAATGTAGGTTTAAGCCTAGTCAAATTAAGGATTTATGATTTTATACCCAAAATCGATTGAATTTTGCCTCTTATAGGAAATTTTTATGTAAAAAGGCCCAAAAAGCCCGTCTAGATCAAACGGGCTCCTTGTGTTTGTTAGGCTTTGTGCTTAAGGAGTGCCGTTGTAGGCGTCTTTGATTTTTTGTGCAAAGACATCATGACCGATGCGGTCGATGGTGAATTTGAATCGTTCGCCTGGATTTGCGTTTTCGGCAAAGAACGAAATGGCGGCGTCGCAAATTTCAAGCAGCTTTTGCTTGTCTTCTACGAACGGAATGATGGTTTCGCCCTTGTTGATGGAATTGCCGAAAAGACCGCCGAAAGAAACGATGTAGCCGTGTGTGGCTTCCCAGGCGTCCGTGGGGCAGGACTTGTAGCAACGCCCGCAGTAGTTGCACTGGGATTCGTCAAAGATGACCTTCTTGTTCTCGATGCGGATGGCGTTTCTACGGCAAGCTTTGGCGCAAACGCCACATCCGATGCAGGCGCTTTCGAGCCATTTCACCTTGATGGCGCCCTTGATACCCACATCGTTTTCTTCGGCCTTGAGACAGTTGTTCTGGCAACCGGTCACGCCGAACTTGAACTTGTGCGGGAGCTCGCGAGCGAAGTAGCGATCGTCCAGTTCTTTTGCGATGGCGTAAGTGTCGATACAGCCGCTAGGGCAAACGGCTTCGCCCTGGCAAGCGGTAATCGTTCTCACACGAGGACCGCAAACACCCGGTTCTACGCCGCCTTCGGCAAGGGCTGCCTTCACGTCGTCAACGTTTTCGAGCTTGATGAACGGAATTTCGACACTCTGTCTCGAGGTCAAATGAGCATAGCCTTCGCCATATTTTTCGGCGACTTCGGCTATTTTTGCAAGTTGTGTTGCGGTTAGGTGTCCGCCTACGACTCGTACGCGCAGCGAGAAGTTGTTCTTCTGCTTTTGGCGCATCCAGCCGCCTTTTTTAAGTGTTGCGTAATCTGCTGCCATGTTTTTAGACTCTCCATAGTTTTGGGGGCAAATATAGAACGCGCTTTTGCCTTCGTCCAATACTTAATTTTTATTGTGATTGATAGAAAAACCTTATACGAAATTGCTAAATCACGACGACAGGTTCTCGGAGCGACTTGTTCTCGAGCAAAAAGGCGTTGTCTCCTGCGGTCACGAAAATGCGGTAGACCAATACATCGACTTTTTCACCGACAGAAACGCTCGGCTCGTCAAAGCTGCGCCTTGCTGTGAGAGTTTCCCCGTTTACTGAAACGGTCAATTCAATGCCGCTTCCGCGGAAGGCTACATCGGTGACGACGCCTTCTTGAGCGGATTTCCCGTATTTCTGTGTTTCGTTTTTCTTGGTGACCTTGACAAATTCGGGACGCACGATGGCTTGTTCTGCACCTTCAATGGCTTCAAAGCTATTGAACTTGCTGTAATCCTTGAAAATGGAAGGCTGGCCGAAGAATGATGCCACAAAAGAAGTTTTGGGAGTGCCGTACACGTCAAGCGGTTTCCCGATTTGATCGATGCGGCCCTTGTTCATAATGATAATTTCGTCGGCGACTTCGATGGCTTCGTCTTGGTCGTGCGTGACGAAAATGCTCGTGACGCCAAGCTTTGCAATCATTTCCTTGAGCCAATGGCGGAGTTCCTGACGCACCTTGGCGTCAATGGCGGCAAACGGTTCGTCGAGCAAAAGCAACTGCGGATTCGGCGCAAGCGCACGCGCAAAGGCCACTCGCTGCCTCTGGCCGCCCGAAAGCTGGCTTGGATAGCGCTTTTCGAGACCTTCTAGCCCAATCAGCTTGACGAGTTCTGCAACGCGTTCCTTGATTTCGTTTTCGGGCTTCTTCAGAACGCGGAGACCGAAGGCGATATTTTCGAAAACGGTCATGTAGCGGAACAAAGCGTAACTCTGGAAAACGAATCCGATGCCGCGCTTGCTGGCGGGTACATTGTTGATGACTTTTCCGTCAATGATGATGTCACCGTTGTCGGGCGTTTCGAGCCCTGCAATCATGCGGAGAATCGTTGTCTTTCCCGAACCGCTCGGGCCCAGAAGGCCAATGAGTTTACCCTTTTCGATACCGAAGGAAACATCGTCGGAGGCCTTGAAATTTCCAAAATGTTTGTTGATGTGTTTCAGTTCTACGTACATATAATCTCCTACGGCTCAACTTTGTGTTTCTTCTTTCCGTTGTATTCGATTAAACTTCTTGCGATCAAGATGATGATGGCTAGCATCACGAGGATCGATGCTACGGCAAATGCGGGCACATATTGGAATTCGTTAAATAGAATTTCTACATGTAGCGGGAGTGTGTTCGTCTTTCCGCGCAAATGCCCAGAAATCACCGAGACCGCACCGAATTCACCCATCGCACGGGCTGCGCAAAGCACCACGCCGTACAAAAATGCCCATTTGATATGCGGGAATGTAATCTTGCGGAAAATCGTCCAGCCTTTTGCGCCCATCAGTGCTGCGGCTTCTTCTTCGTCGTTACCGCGTGCTTCCAAAACGGGAATTAGTTCGCGTGAAATGAACGGGAAAGTCACGAAAATTGTGGCAAGAACAATGCCTGGGACTGCAAATACGATTTTGATGTCCCAATCTTGCAACAGCGGGTATAACGGGCTTTGGCGTCCGAACGTGAGCAAGAAAATGAGGCCTGCGATAATTGGCGAAACGGTCACCGGCAAGTCAATCAGCGTCGTGAGAATCTTTTTCCCTTTGAACTGGAACTTGGTGAGGGACCATGCGGCGCTCAGACCGAAAACTGTATTGATGAGCACGGCAAGCAGCGTTGCTTCTAGCGTGAGCCAAATGGCCTTGACTGTGTAATTGTCGGTCACGGCTTTTTCGTACACGGCAAAACCTTGCTTGAATGCTTCTGTAATCACCGTAATCAGCGGGAGCAAAAGCATTAACACTACGAAAATGATGCTGATACTGATCAATGTCCACTTGACGACTTTTGAGGAAGTTGTTTCTTTGCTCATTAATTTCCTCCCTTCAAAATTTTGGTGTTTCTCGTCTGGATGAGGTTCACGAGGAAGAGTGTCACGAATGAAGCGACGAGCATTACAAGCGCGATTGTTGTGGCACTCGCGTAATCGTATTCCTGCAATTCCGACATAATGATGAGCGGGGCGATTTCTGTTTCGAACGGCTTGTTGCCGGCAATGAACACGACGCTACCGTATTCGCCCAAGCAACGTCCGAATGCAAGCCCAAACCCTGTCAATGCGGCCGGAACAATTTCTGGGAAAATAATCTTCCAGAAGATGCGGCTTCGTGATGCGCCCAAGACGCCTGCGGCTTCTTCGTAAGCGGGGTCGAGCTTTTCAAGTACCGGTTGTACGGCACGGACGACAAACGGTATGCCGATAAACACAAGCGCAACAGTTATGCCGATTTGCGTAAAGGCTATCTTCACGCCGAACCTGGCGAAAAATCCGCCGATGAGCCCTGTATCTGCGGTAAGCGCCGTCAAGGCGATGCCTGCCACGGCCGTCGGCAAAGCGAACGGGAGTTCGATCATTCCGTCAATCAAGCGCTTGAGCGGGAATGTGTACTTCACAAGTACCCACGCAAGCACGATGCCCATCACGGCGTTGATGAGCGAGGCGACGAACGCCGTCACGAAACTCACTCTAAAACTCGACAAGACTCTGTCGCGTGTAATCGTTTCAATGATTTCACTGAAACTCATTTGCGCCGAAAACACCACGAGCGACGCAAGCGGAATCAGCACCACGACACTTAAAATGGTGAGTGTGATGCCGGTAGTAAGGCCGAAGCCAGGAATGACACTTCTATTTGTTCTCTTCATAATTGAAGCCAAATATAGAACGCGTCATTCGTTATGTCCAATACTAAATAAGTATCACATTTTATAGAATTTTTGTATTAAAACAAAGTAATTGTCAATGATGGTGGTGGTGCATTTCTGTCGTTACTGATGCTTTGGGTTGGTATCCGGCAATGCCTGGATCTACCATACCAAAAATCATTGCGATGTGAGAGAGAACAAGGAATGCGGCAAGCGCTAGGATGGCGCAATTAGAACGCTTCTCTTCGCCAGCCTTACGGAACAGAAGTTTCAAGTTCAGCAATGCTAGCAGTATCATTGGAATGCCGGCCAGGATGTACGAGCCGATTGCCACGACATCAATCCAAGTTCTGAATTCTCCGGCGGATGCAAGCGGAATAATGACGTTCGGAATGAAGTAGGCTATGATGCCGACGAACGAGAGCCCGGCAAGGATTCCGGCAATGCGGTTGATTTTTGAAAGCGTCGGATGTGCGCCCGGTGACCGCAACAAGAACAAATCTGTTATGGCTATCGTTTCTGCAAGAATGACAGGAATTGCCATAAAGATGATGAGGTTCCAGGGAGAGTTTTGCATCAGCAAATCCATATAATGGGTAGAGTACATATTGTATCCTTTTTGTTGTTGTGTTTGACAGACCCCTTCTTTGATCTTTAATCTACAAAACCTGTTACGTAAAATTGTTATTGAAAATTTTGATAGCATACGATTGGAAAAATGTATTGGACGCTTGCAAAATGTGGTTTTATATTTGCGACAAATTATTTTTAGAACTTAAAAAGTAAGGTGCTTTAATGTCCGAAGTTAAGATTTTTTCTGCAAAAGATTTTCATAAGATTGACATAAAGAATTCGACGCTTCTTGATGTGCGTGAACCTGGCGAAGTCATCGTTCATCCAGTGGACGGTGCGATTCAGATTCCTTTCTTTGAGCTTTCTAAAAAGATTGATTCCATCCCAAAGGACAAGCCTGTTTATGTTTTTTGCTCTACGGGTGATCGCTCAGAACAAGTCGCAGAAATCCTTGCGGATAGGGATTTCGAAGTGTATAACATCGAAGGTGGTCTTGATGCCGTTCCTAAAGCGCTTCATATCGATGCCAAGGGGCTAAAATGCCCGGGGCCAATTGTAAAGGTTGACGAAACCGTCAAAAAAGCGTTAATTGGCGACGAAATCCAAGTCGAAGCGGACGAAAAGGCGTTTTTCTCGGATGTCGAAGTCTGGTGCCAGCGTACCGGAAACGAGTTAAAATCACTCACCGAAAAAGACGGCGTCATTTATGCGACCATCGTGAAAAAGGAATCTCCCGTACCCGAGAAAAGAGAATTTGAACACGGCAAAACATTTGTCGTATTCAGTGGCGATTTGGATAAGGCGATTGCATCTTTTATTATGGCGAACGGTGCTGCCGCTATGGGGCGCCCTGTTACGATGTTCTTTACTTTTTGGGGGGTAAGCCTTTTGCGCAGACCCGAAAAAGTCCGTGTGAAAAAATCGTTCATCGGAAAAATGTTCAGCTTGATGTTGCCGAGAGGCGCTAAAAAACTCGGCCTTTCTCGTATGAACTTCGGTGGCATTGGTGCCAAGATGATTCGTGCCGTCATGAAAAAGAACGGCGTGTCTTCGCTAGAAGAATTGATCCAGAGCGCTCAGCAAAAAGGCGTCAAATTTGTCGCTTGCCAAATGTCGATGGAACTTATGGGATTCACCCATGATGAATTAATCGATGGAGTAGAACTTGGCGGCGTTGCGACGATGCTCGGCTCCACCGAAAAATCTGACTTGACGTATTTTATTTAAGCGCTTTCTACTTGCCATGTAAAGCCCGCTTCTTCAATCGTGCGGAACGTGGCTTCGAGGCTTTGCCCGCCTTCGGTCAAGTAGCCGGATGCGAAAATGGAGTCTGCAATTTTAAATAAAGTCTTTTCGTGACCCAGGAAATAGACTTCTCGGCCGGCTGCGCAACGGATATCCGATTTCGGTAGCATCAAGCGTGCGAGGCAAAGAACTTTGATGCAGTATTCCGGAGTCAGTGCCGATATGTCGCGTTCAGCAAGTCGCGTACCTTTGACCGGAAGTAAAAAGTTTATGGGGACGGATTCGGGATTGATTTCTTTCAATTCAAAGAGCATATCCACAACGTCTTCTTTTGTTTCGCCCATGCCGATAATGCCGCCAGAGCAGATTTCAAAACCGATGCGCTTCAACATCTTTAAGTTGTCGATTCGTTCTTGATACGTGTGCGTCGTGCAAATGCTTGGATAAAAACGACGGCTGCTGTTCAGGTTATGATTGATTCTGTTCAGCCCGGCATCTTTAAGAATTTGCGCTTGGTGCTCGGTCAAAAATCCAATGGAACAGCAAATTTGCGTATCGTTCTTTTTCATTTTGCGGATGCGTTCGGCAAGGCTTTCGATATCGCTGTCGGCAAAGTGGATCCCGCTAAGTCCAATGCAATGTCTGGAAAGATGAAATTCATCGACGAGGTTGTTGTCGCCGTAAAGTTTTTTATCTTCGACATAACGGTATTTTTCGATCGGCGCTTCGGAATCTCGTGATTGCGCGCAGTAAGCGCAGTTTTGTGTGCAGTTGCCGCTGCGGACATTTGTGAGCAACTGGATGTTGACTCGATTGCCTTTGTATTTCGTTCTTAGCTGGTATGCTGCCTCGATGAGTTCGCTGAGGGCGTCGCTTTGTAAATCTAGTATGGCGAGGGCTTCATTTTTCGTTATTGAAATATTGTCGGCAACAGGAAAAAACATAATATACCTATAATAACGGTAGGGAGTTGAAACGCAAAGATAGTATGATTATGCCATCTTGTCAAAAACTAAAATGCTCCCAATCTTTGCTTTCGCAAAAACTGGGAGCGCTCGGTTTTACAAGAAGAATTGTTTAGACCGGATTACTTCTTTTCGTAGATCTGGTCGAAAATTCCGCCGTTAGAGAAGTGCGTGTTCTGAGCCTTGTCCCAGCCGCCAAAGCGTTCGATGCTGATCAAGTTTACGTTCGGGTTGAATTCCTTGTATTGGGCGAGGATTTCCTTGTTGGACGGACGATAGTGATTCTTGGCGGCAATGTGCTGGCCTTCGTCGGAGTAGAGGTAGTTCAGGTATTCGGTAGCAAGTTCGCGGGTGCCGCGCTTGTCAACCACCTTGTCCACGATAGCGACGGAAGGCTCAGCCAAAATGCTGATGCTCGGAATCACGATTTCGTAGTCGTTCGGATAATCCTTGAGGGCGAGGAAGGCTTCATTTTCCCAAGAGAGCAGCACGTCGCCCTGACCGTTTTCGATGAATGTCGTCGTAGAGCCGCGAGCGCCCGAAGCAAGCACGAGAACATTGGCGTAGAGCTTTTTCACGAAATCCTTGGTCTTTTCCTGGTCACCGTTATACTGGTTTTCGGCCCATGCCCAAGCGGCGAGGTAGTTCCAGCGTGCGCCACCAGAAGTTTTCGGGTTCGGAGTAATGATGCCAATGCCCGGCTTTACGAGGTCGCCCCAGTCCTTAAGATTCTTCGGGTTGCCCTTGCGGACCAAGAATACGATGGTGGAGGTGTAAGGAGAGCTGTTGAGCGGGAATTCCTTGACCCAACCCGGTTCGATGAGTCCTGCGTCGCGAACGGCGTTCACGTCAAATTCGAGAGCAAGCGTGACAACGTCTGCTTCGAGGCCGTTTGCCACTTCCAAGGCCTGCTTGCCGGAACCGCCATGGGACTGCGTGATTTCAACATCCTTGCCGGTCTTTTCCTTCCAATGTTTGGCGAATGCCTCATTGTAGTTCGCGTAAAGTTCGCGGGTCGGATCGTAAGAAACATTGGTGAGTGTTTGCTTGCCGTGTTCATGCTTTTCTTCGGAAGAAGAGCATGCTGTGAAAGCGAGGGAGAGAAGGGCGATGGATGCAATGGTAAGTTTTTTGAAATTCATGTTTAAAACCTCTTTTTGTTTAAATGTTATGATTTGTTTTTAAAGAAACGCCCTCAGCGAAATGGATCAAAGAAGCTGTAATGCTGCGCTGAGGGCGCTCGGGGATGTGCTAAGTTTTATTTGAGAGATGCCGTGAATCGGGCGGCAAGAGCGATGTCAGATGCCTTCTTTTCGCTGTAAAGGTTCACCTGGATCTTGGAATAATCGTTGATTTTCTTGATGAAGCTTACGGTCCAAGCGATTCCATCGGCACCGGCCTGCAATTCGTCGCGGTTGGAGAGGTATTCCAATTCGGCGTAAAGGTTGCTCAAGAAACCTGCGGTCGGGATTTCCAAACCGACGAAGAACGGAATGTAGCGTGAATCCTGTGCGTATTCAGGCTTGATGGCGTTTGCTGCCTTGAGGTTTTCGCTGTCGGCGGTAGCAACCAAGGCTACTTCACCGTAAAGGCCGAAGTTCTTTTGGAAGTAGTAGCTTGCGCGACCTGCAACACGGTGGGTCAATTGAGCCGTATGCTGGATCGGGTCGAGTGCGTTCACGCGATAGGCTGCGCTCACCTTGGCATCGCCAAACTTAAGCGTTTCTTCAAGACGGACGTAACCCGTGTTGAACTTGGCGTCGTAAGTACCGAGCAAGGCGTTGAATGTCGAAATGCCGTTTTCGTAACCAAAGGCGAATGCGTCGTGCTGGTAATCGCGGGAGAGGAATCCGCGCTTGTTGAGGGCAACATCGACATAAGTACCGAAGTTGCCGCCGACGCTCCAGTCGGTACGGAAACGACCGAATTGAACATTGAACTTGCCGTATTCGGTATCCCACTTGTAGTTGGCGTAGTAGGTATCGGCAGAAATCTTGTCGTAGTTCTTGCCTTCAATCGTGTTACCGAATGCCGGGCTGAAAATGCGCAAGTTGATGACGGCACTGAGTTTTTCGGAATCGTACTTTGCTCCAATATTTGCACGCAAGAAAGAATTGTCGAGCGTGTTGTCGGCATCGTTGTCGTAAAGTGATTTGATTGCTTGTGCCTGGACATTTCCTGTCAGCTTAAAAGTGCTTTCGTTAGCAGATTCTGCAGCAGAGCAAATGGATGATACCAGTGCTGTTGTAATCAAAATCTTGGATATTGTCTGGTTCATTCGTAGACTCCTTGTTATTGTTTTTGTTGTTGTATGGTTCGTTGTTTTTTTTTTGTGCGGCAAAATATAGAACGCGTTTTTCGGTTTGTCCAATACTAAATTTTTATGCTGAGATATTGATTTTTGTTATTATTGTAAATGAAATTTAATTTATTTGTTTAAATGAATATAAAGTAAAACTCATGCAAAGAAGAAACGCCATTCAGAGGCGTAACCTAAGAATGGCGTTTAGTGCTATATGCAAAAATGCTAATGCAATACGACTTTGCGGTATGTGTCGAAAGAAGCCCACTTGCGGAAGAATTCTTCACGACCTGCGATACCTGCTTTTTCGTATTCGGCTAACAACTGCTTTACGTCTTCATTGGAATGGACTTTGATTTCAAAGCCGCGTCCGTTGATGACGGGAACATTGCCGTAGCGGTAATCTCCTGCCGTAGTGATTTCAGCAATGCGCTTGCCGCGAACCTTGACGGCGATACTGTCACGCAAAATGATAATGTCGAAATCGTCGGGGTAGTGGTAGCTTTCACCAACGGTAGGAATTTCGTCGCCGACGGTGTAGTGCTGCTTTACGGGCTGTTGCTTTACCACGGAGAGCGTTGATGTGTCGTAGAAGAATTCTTCAAAGATTTCTCCGCGTCCATGGCGCTCGCCTTGTACGAATGCAGCCTTTTCGTTAGATTGAAGCTGCTTTTCGTAGAGTCCTTCGACTACGCCGCAGGCAGATGTTGCATGCGTTACGCGGTCAATAAGAATGAGCTCGCCAAGAGTTTTGTGCTTTTCAAAAAGATCGACGACAATGGCTTCGGCAAAGACGATTTCTACAACTGCAATTCCGTTTTTGCTCAGGCTTTCTGTTTCTTGGTGCGTTCCCGTGTTCACATCAATGGAGTAGTCGATTTTTGTGAGTGTTCCAGGAATGATCTTTGTCCCGATTTTGACGAGATAATCTTTGCCGAGCGAAAGCGGTTCGTCATCCATCCACAAGAGCGAAGCCTTGATTTTCTTGTAGCTACCGAGGCTTGCGTCTCTGGCGAGAACACAACCTCTCGATACATCGACTTCACGGTCAAGCGTAATTGTGACGGGCTCGCCGGCGTGGGCTTCCTCGACATTCTTGTTTGTGTAGAGAATGCTTTTGACGGATGCTTTTTCGTAGCTCGGGAGGGACTTGATGACATCGCCGACGCGAACCGTTCCCGATTCAATCTGTCCTTGGAATCCGCGGAATGTTCGGTCGGGGCGGCTCACGCGCTGCACGGGCATGTAAAAGCCCTTTTCTTGTGCTGAGCTAGATGTATCGACATTTTCAAGGTATTCAAGTAATGCAGGGCCTTGATACCATGGAATGTTTTTCGATTTGATGGTGACATTGTCACCTTCCGTTGCTGAAAGCGGAATGACCTGAATGTTGCTCAGGGAATGCGTCTGTGTAAGATCTGCAATTTGCACCTTGATTCGGTTGAACACTTCTTCGCTGTAGCCCACAAGATCCATCTTGTTCACGGCAAAGACGAAGTTGCGAATGCCCATCAGCTTGCAAATGCGAGCGTGTCTGCGAGTCTGTACGAGAACGCCTTGCGATGCATCCACGAGAATCACGGCGAGGTCGGCAAAAGATGCGCCCACCGCCATGTTGCGTGTATATTCTTCGTGCCCCGGCGTGTCCGCCACGATAAAGCTGCGGTGATCCGTTGTGAAATAGCGGTATGCGACATCAATGGTGATGCCCTGTTCGCGTTCGGCCATAAGGCCGTCGAGCAAAAGCGAATAGTCAATCTTTCCGCTACGGCTACCGACTTTACTGTCCAATTCCAAAGCCTTTTCCTGGTCGGCGTAGAGCAACTTGGAATCGTAAAGAATATGGCCGATAAGGGTTGATTTGCCATCGTCAACGCTACCGCAAGTAATAAACTTCAATAAACCTTTCATTAGAAATAGCCCTCCCTCTTGCGGCGTTCCATGCTGCCGGCGGCTTCGTTGTCAATCAATGATTTCGTCAAGCGTCGTGGCTGTCGATTCTACGCCGCCAGTAAGCGGGTAGCAACCGAGCGTGCGGAAACGCACCGACTTGATTTCGGGCTTTTCGCCTTCGCGCAATGGGAATCGTTCGTCATCGACCATGATGATGTTGCCATCGCGCACCACGACTGGGCGCGGAGCCGCAAAGTAAAGCGGAACGATGTCGATGTTTTCGCGCTTGATGTACTGCCAAATATCTTTTTCGGTCCAGTTCGAAATCGGGAAAACGCGGATGCTTTCGCCTTTGTTAATCTTGGTGTTGTAAAGCTTCCACATTTCTGGGCGCTGATTCTTTGGATCCCAGGCGTGGGCGGAATTGCGAAACGAGAATATGCGTTCCTTGGCGCGGGATTTTTCTTCGTCGCGGCGTCCACCGCCAAATGCTGCTGTAAAACCGTACTTGTTCAGAGCCTGCTTCAAGGCTTGCGTCTTCATGATGTCGGTGTAGGCCGAACCGTGGTCGAACGGGTTTATGCCTTGCTTGACGCCATCTTGGTTGATGTATTCCAGCATTTCGATGCCGAGCTTTTTCGCGATGTTGTCGCGGAACTCAATCATTTCGCGGAACTTCCATGTGGTGTTCACATGCAAGAACGGGAAGGGCGGCTTCTCGGGGTAGAATGCCTTGAGAGCCAAATGTAGCATGACGGAACTGTCCTTGCCAATCGAATACAGCATCACCGGCTTTTCGCATTCGGCAGCGACTTCGCGGATGATGTAGATGGCTTCGGCTTCCAGCTCGTCGAGGTGTGAAAATTCGCTCACTGTGAAACTCCTAGTATTTGTTGGATTCTTTTGGGTCAATGTCAATGTGCTTTACGTTTCCGTCGGGAAATTCCACAATCCAGCGGTTAAGTCCATTGACTTTTTCGGTATGTACTTTGCTGCCCTTGCCGCCAATGTCTTCGCCGAGGAAGAATCGGATGGCGTGAACGGGGCACTCCTTGATGCACGAAGTGCAACCCCAGCAATCTTTGGGGTACTTGATAAAGGCTTTTTTCTGTTCGTTAATCTTGATCAGCGTGCCGGGACAAACGTCGTGACATCTCCCGCAGCCGATGCAAATGTTTGGATCAATGTTGATGCTCATAATTCTTTTGCCCTTCTGCGGTAAGTTCGCGTGTGAAAGTCTTGATTTCGCCGTTGACTAAGCGGGAATTCACATACTTTCGCCAGTGAATGTTGTCTTTTTCGGGATAGTCCCAGTTTTCTGCAAAACTGTGCCAGCGTGTTTCGTGGCGTGTGGCGAGATGCGCGATGACGCTCTTGCAAACGGTGAGGCGTTCCTTTAGCTCGTAGATGTACATGACTTCTTGCAAGTCGGTGGCGCTAAGCTTGCCCGTAAGGCTTTCGATATCGTCAATTTTTTCTTTGGCGATATTGAGATGCTTTTCGGTATAGCCGTAGCCTGTCGTGATTCCGCCTGCATATTCGTCCATGGCGATTTGCATAGCTTCTTCAAGTTGCTCTGTCGTGTATAGCGAGTTTTTCTGCGATAGATATGTTTCGATTTCAGCGACGTGTCGGGCGATTTCTGCGTCTTTGATGGTTGCTTCGGCTGGCTCAGCAACCTTAAATCGTGCATCAGGTCCCTGAGCTTGCCGAGGGGCCGGTGAAGCCTTTATATATTCCACAGCCGACTTTGCTGCAATTTCGCCTTCGGCAAGTGCGCCCGTTACATACTTTTGCGGGCAACCTCCGGCCACATCGCCTGCGGCGTAAAGCCCTTCGATGCTTGTGGCGCGCTTGGTGTCGACCCAGTAACCGCTTGCTGTGTGGCCGCCTACAATGTAAGGCTCCGTACCTTCGATTTCCACATTTGCTTTGGAGGGCGTTTCGTTTTCAAGCCAACGAATTGTTTGCGAAGGAGCCATGTTCAGGTACGCCTTCAAAAGCGATTCTTCTTGTTCTGCCGAAATCCCTTCAGTTCTCAAATAGCATGGCCCACGACCTTCCAGATTTTCGGCGACGGTTCCGTAAACGCGTTCCGAAGTAGAAATGCCGTATTTCGTTTCGTAAACTTCTCCGAGCGAATTGACCTGCTTGGCGCCCACGCCTTGCGCGAGTGTTCCTGTCGGTGCGATTGTATCCTTGCAACGGAGCGCGATGAATCGCATTTCGAATGTTGTCATTTCGGCGCCGTGGCGAATTCCCATGGCGTATCCGGCTCCCGTGTTGAATGGCGGGTACCACATTTTATGCCTTGAAAACCGGCAGCTCCGCCTGTCGCGATAATGACGGCTTTGGCTTCAATCGCGTAAAATGTATCGTTCTCGATTCCAAAACCGTATGCACCATCGATTTTATTGTCGTGAACTGAAAAGTCAAAGATGTTGACATAATTCAAAACGGTCACATTGTTCAACTTCTTGACAGCATTGGCTAAAATCGGCTTGATGTTTTCGCCATTAATCTTGATATTACGATTTCCGCGCGTGACGTATTTGCCGTCCTTGTCCTTCAAAATAACAAGCCCAAGCTTTTCCAAGTGCGCCGTGATTTCGTTAAATCTTTCTGATATAGAATAAAGTAAATCTTCGCGGACGATTCCATCGGCGTCTTTCTTTGCATATTCTACATAATCCTTGGGCTCGCGGCCTTCGGTGATGTAGGCGTTTAAAGCGTTTACGCCAGCGGCAAGGCAGCCACTGCGTTTGATATTCGCTTTTTCGACGATAAGAATTTTGAGGTCCGCTGCATTACTTGCGTTTTTTGCTGTAATTGCAGCATAGCAGCCTGCCGTTCCACCGCCAATAATCAATAAGTCTGTTTTTATTCGTTCTATCTTCACGGCGCCTCCGCATTTTCAAGTTCCGCAAATATAGAACGCGACTTTTCAAACGTCCAATACTAAATTCATATCGCCGTTGATAGAAAAATTGTATTAGAAAATCGAGCCCATCGTAAATAGGAAAAAGTTATATTTTGGCATATGGCATTATCGGCAAATATTACACGCGAAGGAGCGCTCGAACTCCTCAAAAAATACAACTCGGATCCCTTTCACCTTGAACATGGCGAAATCGTTGAGAACACCATGCGCTATTTTGCACGTGAACTCGGCTATGGCGAAGACGAGGAATTTTGGGGAATTGTCGGCCTTTTGCACGACCTTGATTTTGAACAGTGGCCCGAACAGCACTGCATCAAGGAACGTGAACTTATGCAAGAAGCGGGTCTCTCTGAAGAACTCATTCACGCTACGACAAGTCACGGCTGGGCTATAACAGTCGATGTGAAGCCCGAACACGAAATGGAAAAAGTCCTTTATGCCGTTGATGAATTGACGGGCCTGATTGGCGCTGTCGTGCTGATGCGTCCGTCAAAAAGCGTGCAAGATCTGGAACTGAAATCCGTGCTGAAAAAGTACAAGTCCCCGAAATTTGCCGCCGGTTGCTCCCGCGAAGTCATTGAACGCGGTGCAAATCTTTTGGGCTGGGAACTGAATGACTTGATTTCCCGCACGATTGCCGCACTCCGTACATTCAGACCGTAATCCGAAAAAACGTTACTTCTTTTCGTAAATCTGGTCGAAAATCCCATACTCGAAAAAGTGCGTCTTCTGTGCATTTTCCCAACCGCCAAAATGCTCAATCGTAATCAGATTGACATTTTGGTCAAATTCTTTGTACTCGTCAAGAATCGCTTTGTTTGTCGGACGGTAATGATGCCTTGCCGCAATATGCTGCGCTTCGTCAGAGTATAGATAATTCAGGTATTCCGTCGCAAGTTTGCGCGTGTTGCGTTTGTCTACAATCTTATCTACAATCGCGACAGAAGGCTCTGCCAAAACGCTCACACTCGGCATCACGATTTCGTAATCCTTAGGATAGTCCTTGAGCGAAAGGAACGCCTCGTTTTCCCAAGATAGCAACACATCGCCCTTGCGCTCTTCAATGAACGTATTTGTAGAACCGCGCGCCCCCGAAGCGAGGTCAAGAACATTCTGGTATAGCTTCTTCATGAATCCCTTGATTTGCGCTTCGTCGCCGTTGAACTGCTTTTCTGCATAAGCCCAGGCCGCGAGATAATTCCAGCGCGCACCGCCCGAAGTTTTGGGATCTGGCGTGATGATGCCGATGCCATCCTTGACGAGATCGTTCCAGTCCCTGATTTTCTTGGGATTCCCCTTGCGCACGAGAAACACAATCGTCGAAGTGTAAGGAGCGCTGTTGCGCGGAAATTCCTTGACCCAGCCGTTTTCAATAAGCCCTGCGTCACGGACAATGTTCACGTCGTATTCCAGCGCGAGCGTGACCACATCCGCTTCAAGCCCGTTCACCACCTCAAGCGCCTGCTTGCCCGAACCGCCATGAAACTGCGTGATTTTCACATCTTTGCCGGTCGCCTCTTTCCAATGCTTCATAAAAATATGATTGTAATTGGAATAGAACTCACGGGTCGGATCGTAAGATACATTAACAAGCGTGTTGTTCTCAATCTCAGGCGCTTTCTCCGAAGAGCAACCGAAAAAGCTAACGGTTCCCACCCAAAAAAACGCAACCGCGAGAGTCGTCTTGATGAAATTCTGATTCATGTAGCTTCATCCTTCTTGATGAGAATGATAGCAATATTTTTTTCGATGTCACCCCGGACTTGTTCTCTTTGACCACTTATGCTTTAGCATTTATGTGGTTATGATCCGCGAATGGGGACGGGGTCGCCTATTTCAATATGAATTTATTTTATAATAAGGAAGGGGGAGGCTGGTGAAATTTTTGCTGCATAATAAACTAAAAACGCTCCGATTAATCGGAGCGTTTTTCAATGGAGATTCCCGCTTACTTCGACTGCGCTCAGCACAGGCTTCGGCGGGAATGACATCTTGCTGTCATGCCCGACGCCTGTCCTCGCTTGACGGGGATGATCGGGCATCTTCCTTTACGAATTCGTCTCTTTCTTGACTTCTTCAATCTTCTTGAGGACCGAGCCGTCTTCCATCGCCTTGATGGCCTTGTCGAAGCCTTCCTTGATGCTAGCTGCCTTCTTGCTGATGTAAAGTGCAGCGCCTGCATTCAATGCGCAAGCGTACTTGATGCCCGGGCGGCCCTTGCCGTTCAAAACATTGAGAGCGAGATTGAAGTTGTCCACGCCCGTACCGCCTGCGAGGTCTTCAGGGTCCACAGCCGGGACGCCGAATTCCTTCGGGTCGATGCGGTATTCGCGATATTCACCGTCTTCGAGGATTTCGGCAATGGTCGTCGGGACGCACGGAGAGATTTCGTCGTAGCCGTCATCAGAGATAGCGACCATGACACGCTTGGCACCGAGGAACTTTGCAGCCTTGGTGAACGGTTCCAGAATCGACTTGCTGTACACGCCGAGCATGAGGTACTTGGCTTCGGCCGGGTTCGTGAGAGGTCCGAGCAAGTTCATGATGGTTTTGACGCCGAGGGCACCGCGAACCGGGCCGGCAAAGCGCATGGCGCTGTGGTAGACCGGAGCCATGAGGAACACGAAGTTCGTCTTGTCGATGACAGAAGCAGCCTTTTCCGGAGTCATGTCGAGCTTGAAGCCCGCTGCAGTGTAGAAGTCGGCAGCGCCAGACTTACTGGAAACAGCGCGGTTACCATGCTTTGCGACCTTGGCGCCACAGCTTGCAGCGATAAGGCCGGAGAGCGAACTCACGTTGAAGCTGCCCTTGCCGTCGCCACCGGTACCCACGATGTCGGTGAGCTCGTCGCCGCTGTATGGGAACTTGCGCTTCTTGCTGCTGAGTACCTTGGCACAGCCTGCAATTTCTTCGGTCACAGGGCCCTTGCTGGAAAGTGCGGTAAGGATTGCTGCCATCTGGCGTTCGTCCATGATACCGTCCGTCAAGTCTTCCATGAACATTTCGGCGGTTTCGCGAGTCAAATCCTTGCCTGCAGTAAGCGTGTTCAGGATTCCGCGGATATCGAGCGGTTCGCGACGGTAGTTGAGGAATGCCTTGAAAAATTCGTCGGCACGGCCGCTGGCGATAGATTCCGGGTGGAACTGCACGCCTTCAATGGGGAGCGTCTTGTGGCGAATGCCCATGATGTCGCCGTCGGTGGCGCGTGCGCTCACTTCGAAATCGCCCGGGAGCGTAGATTCGTCGATGACCAAGCTGTGGTAACGCGTAAAGATGTTCTTCTTGCCGATGGTGCGGAAAAGTCCCTTGCCGTCGAGGTCGATTTCTTCGGCAATGCCGTGCTTGATGAACTTGGCCTGCACAATCTTTGCGCCAAAGGCGTAACCGATAGCCTGGTGGCCGAGGCACACGCCCAAAATCGGGAGCTTGCCTGCAAAGTGCTTGATGGCTTCTACAGAGATGCCTGCGTCTTCCGGACGGCCCGGACCCGGGCTCACGATGAGGCGGCTCGGGTTCAACTTTTCAATGTTTGCAATGGTGCATTCGCGGCTACGGAGCACGCGGATTTCTTCAGTAGTAATCTTGGCCAAAGCCTGATAAACGTTGTAAGTAAAAGAATCGTAGTTATCGATAATGACGATCATCTTAGTTTTCTCCTTCGAGCACGGCGCGGATGGCACCCAATTTTTCGTTCGTTTCTTCAAATTCGCGGTCAGCGTTCGATGCTGCCACAATGCCACCGCCTGCCTGGAGGCTGATGGTCTTGCCCTGCTTTAAGCAGCAACGGATAGCGATGCAGAAATCCAAGTCACCATCCGATTCAATGTAACCCACGGCGCCAGCGTAGAAACGACGCTTGATTTTTTCGAGACCAGAAAGAATTTCAATGGCGCTGATTTTCGGAGCGCCGCTCACCGTACCTGCCGGGAAGCTGGAGCGCAGCACTTCAATGGCCTTCTTGTTCTTGGAAACGCGGCCTTGCACGTCAGAGACCAAGTGGATCACGTGGCTGAACTTTTCGCATTCCATGTACTTCGTGGTTTCGACCGTACCGGCATCGCAAACGCGGCCGAGGTCATTGCGGGCGAGGTCTACGAGCATCAAGTGTTCTGCGCGTTCCTTCGGGTCACCCTTCAAATTCTTCATCAATGCTTCGTCTTCTGCGTCGTCCTTGCCACGGCGGCGGGTACCTGCAATCGGGTGGATGGTGGCGATGCCTTCACGCACGCGGATCAAGCTTTCCGGAGATGCGCCGATGAACTGGTGCGTTCCGTAATCCAAGAAGAACATGTACGGAGACGGGTTCACCGTGCGGAGGCGGCGGTAAATGTCGAGTGCTTCGATATCGCTTGCGAACTGGATGCGGCGGGATGGCACTGCCTGAACGATGTTGCCTGCCACGATGTGCTTCTGCAAAGCGGCGACCTTTTCCACGTATTCCTTGCGGGACTGTTCGAGGTCGGTCATCGTGATGCCCTTGCTGTACTGCTTTTCCGGAGCGAGGTAGCTAAAATCGAGGTCGGCGAGGCGGGCCTTCACCTTTTCAATTGCGGCCTTCAGGTCAATCTGGTGTTCTTCGTAGTTCAGAGCGAACAAGTGAAGCTTTTCGGTGAAGTGGTCAAACACAATGTAAATGTGGCCCACCAAAAATTCAGCTTCGGGAATGTTGAGTTCGTCCACCTGCGGGGCGAGGCGAATTGTGTCGCAACGGGCGCAGAATTCGTAGCCCAGGTAGCCCACGCCCGAAGACGGAATAGGAATCTGGTTAGGCGGCACCGTGTTTTCTGCAGAAATCTTGAGCAAGGCGTCGAGAATATCGCCATCACCTTCAGCCAAAAATTCACTTTCCTTGCCGTCCACGACAATGCTCACGTTCTTGTCGTTCTGGCGCAGGCGAAAACCTTCGTCCACCATCAAGGTCGAATAGCGGCTGCGACCGTGGTCAAAGCTTGCCGATTCGAAGATGGCCTTTGCGCCGAGCTTCTTGGCGAGTGAAAACGGGGTGTAACGTTCACCGGGGAGAGCAACGTAAATGCTGTCGGTACGCGGAGCGTAACCCGGGCGTTCGGTGATGTGAGTAATCTTAGTCATTTTAATCCTCTAGTTTTTAAAACTCGTTTGCTTTCGCAAAGACTTTATTTCCCGGAGGATTTCGTCAATTTTCGGTAAAAAGGAAGGCCTCCGTGAGTCCGGAAGCCTTTGCTAAAAAATCTTGGGTGATTTGTAACAATTACCGGGCTCTATGTTAGAGTCCGCGCCACCAACGACGGTTCATAGTTGCACTTGTTACGAAATTCATCATATCACAAAAATATCAATCATATTTGCACATGGCAAGGGGTTGTTTTAAAATTTATTGAAAAATCCTATAAACCTACTCTGAATTGAGATTTTTTTAGCCAAATAAAAAAATCCCCGTGATCGGTTAGGTCGCGGGGATTCTCGTCTTACATTCTAATAACTAATCATCCAAGCAGTCGTCCATCACCTGGATAATCTTCTTCTTATCCATGTGCTGGCCGATGAACACCAGGCGGATGATGCGGTCGCCGTACTTTTCGTCCCAGATCTTCTGGAGCTGCGGATTTTCGGCGAGCATGCGAGCCTGTTCTTCCTTGCTTTCGGCTGCAAACCACTGACCGAAGTTTTCGGCGGAGGCTTGCTTGCCAGCCTGTTCAAACAAGAAGCTGTTGTCACGATCGTCGCTGAACCATACAAGACCCTTGGTGCGGATGATGCTGGTCGGATAATCGTCGAGGAATTCTTCGAACTTTTCGCGGTTCAGCGGACGGTGCGTTTCGTACACAAACGTGCTGATGCCGTATTCGTCGCCGTGCGGATGGTCCTTGTCGTGGTGGTGGCCGCAGTGGCAAATGCCATGTTCGTGGTCGCAATGGCTGTGGTCTTCGTCATCGTGGTCGTGATGGTGATGATGTTCGTGTTCATCGTGATCATCGTCATGGTCATGATGGTGTTCGTGTTCCTCATGATCGTGGTGATGTTCGTCGTGATCGTCGTCGTCATCTTCATTGTGGTTGTCGTGGTCCATGCCGTTGAGGCGGATGGCCCATGCACTGGATTCGGCGACCTTGCCAAAGTCGAACTGCTTCGTGTCGAGAATTTCCTTCATATCGACCTTGCCGTAGTTCGTTTCGATCATCTTGGCGGTCGGCTGCAAAGCCTTCACGACAGCCTTCACGTGTTCCAGATCCTGCTTGCTCAGGCAATCGACCTTGTTCAAAAGGATCGTGTTGCAGAATTCAATCTGCTGGATGAGGAGGTTTGCGATGTCGTCTTCTTCGAGGTCTTCGTCGAGGAGTTTTTGGCCACCGGCGAATTCGTCGGCGAGGCGCATCACGTCAACGACGGCGACAATGTTGTCGAGGTGGCAGGCGAGGCGCTGTCCGTTGCGTCCCATCAGCTGGCTTCCGGCGGCGCAAATGGTCTGGGCTATAGGAATCGGTTCGCAAATACCGCTAGCTTCGATAAGAATGTAGTCGAACTTGCCCATTTCCAAAAGTTCGGCGATCTGTTCGAGCAAATCCGTCTTGAGCGAGCAGCAGATGCAGCCGTTCGACAGCGGAACAACCTTGCCCGAGTCTTCCTTGGTGATGTTTCCGCCCTTTTCAATCAAGGTCTGGTCGATGTTCACTTCGCCAATGTCATTGACGATGACGGCGACATGGTAGCCTTGCTGGTTGTTGAGAACGTAGTTGAGGAGAGTGGTTTTGCCGGCTCCCAGGTAACCGGTCAGGAGCGTTATAGGTACAGATTTCATGCGTGTAAATTTACTAAAAAACGGATTTTTAGGCAAATTGGGAACTCTGTATGCTCTAAAATGGACTATCAAAAATGGCGAAAATCGCTTAAAAACGGCAGACTGTTAATTTTTGTTAAAATTTCTTGTCGGAAAACTTACTTTTTGTTAAAATTTTAGTTACATTGAGAATCAAGGAATCGAAGTGAGAGCTTAGGGCTAAACGAGATTCCCAAAAGAACTGAACCTGTTCTCAACCGACTTGGAGTTTTATAGACCGTAGCGGAGTCGTGCTAGATCTTGACTTCAATGAGAACAGCTCTAGGCGTCTCTTCGGGGACGCCTTCTTTTATTTTATCTTGTATTTTCCCTTGAGTTTTTTTATCTTCTGGTTGTCTGTAATAATTTATGGGGATATGCAATGAACTCGTTTTTTCGCAATAATTCTTGCATTCGTTCTTTTTGGGGTGTTTCGGCGCTTTTGCTTTGTGGGTTTGTATCCAGTTTTTGCCTGATGGGCTGTAGCGAAGATAACTCTAGCGTGGGAACCGATGTTTCGGAAAAAACCGAAACTCCAGAACAGTCCGAAACTCCGGAACAGCCGCTGGATTCCGTGAAATTGCTTGAATATGACAGGCTGGCAGGGTTTGTTGAAAGAGTCAATAAAAATGCAGAACAAGTTCGTGTCATTACATTGAGCGAACTTGATTCGGGGCTTGTTTTTACGGGTCGAGAATTTACGGAAAAGGTTGATTCAGGTACAGGTTTTTTTGAATTTAAAAATCTGAAATTGCAGTCTCCCTATGTGTTGCTAAACCACAATGGTAACAGTCTTATTTCTCCGATGTGGAGCTTTGTTGATTTGCAAAAAAAAGATTCCGTATATGTGAATTCGATGACGACAACTGAATTCCGTCGTGTGATGAATCTTGTTAAAAATGGCTTACCGACTGATTCTGCTGAAAAACAGGCCCAGCACGAAATTATGAAGGACTTGTTCCAAAAAACGTATGATATAAAGCCTTCAAATCAGATTGCAAAAAACGATGCGGATTCCATTGCAAATACAATCCTTCAGTTGTATTCACAAAATCTTTCTTGTAAAAAGGCCGCTTATAAGTACGAATCGAACGGGACATGGGATGTCGATTCCTTGAAAACCAAATTTGCGGATAGAATGTACTTTATCTTAGGTTATCCTAATTCGGAAGATTACGAATTCTTAACGGGTCGTTTGAGTGCCGTTATTTTTGGAAATATTGGTGGCTTGGGCGAGTGCTCCGCTAAGAACGATGGCGAAGCCAAGCGAATTACCAACGAACGTAGTGATTTCTATAGGCAGCCTTTTGTTTGCAAAAAAGACTCGGGGTGGACTTATCCAGGGGCCCGTTTCCAGGATACCTTTGAATGGGAGTCTGGTTATGATGGTGAATGGCGAAAGGGTGATTTCCACAATCCGTTCAAATATGCATACGATTCCTTGCAAGGTGAATGGATTCCTTATTTAGGCGACTCGGTGGGTGTGGCGTGCGTGTCTTCGAAGTTGGATGAAGTCCGTAAAAGAACTCCGACGAACGCGTTCGATTCCGGCTATGATAAGTGCATCTTGGACGATGGATATTTTTATTGGGTTTCTTCTGCAACGGAAGAAGATTACATTAAATATGGGACGAAAAATTTGGAATGCGATTCCTTGGGTCGCGTCCAGAAACTCCCTATAGATTCGACCTTTGAAGTTGTATGTGAAGATGGCAAGTTCATCAGGGCTTCTGTTGCCCATAAAAATGCAGATCTGATCGAAAAAGAAAAAATTGCAAATCCGTGCGGTGACGAAGATGATGACTTGCGTCAGGGAAAAGTGGATACGACGATTTATTATTCTTGTTATCATGGTGCATTGAAGATGGCGGGCGAACTGGATAAGTTCCTTGGAAAAGCCTGCAACCTTGGCTCGGAAGGGTATTACAAGTACCAGAATTCCTTGTTCTACTGCAATGCCGCGCAATGGAAGTATTCTTCGGATTCTCTGGTGACCGAAACCGTGACTGACGAACGGGACAATTCAAAGTATAAGACAGTCGGCATAGGGACGCAAATCTGGATGGCGGAGAATTTGAAGTTGAAGACGGATTCCAGCTGGTGCTATCAGGATGAAGATAATGCTAATTGTGAAAGGTACGGCCGCCTTTATCAATGGAAGGGCAATGTTGGTGCCGAGAATATTTGCCCTGAAGGGTTCCGTGTGCCGTCAAGCAAGGATTGGGAAACCCTGAAATCCTATGTCAACGATGTCTTTGATTGGGATCATTATACGCGTATTTTAGGTGCCAAGGACGGTTGGAAAAAGAGTAACGAATGGTATATCGGAAATGAGGACTATGTCGGTTTCTCTGCGTTTGCGTCCGGAGTCCGTGATAGCAGTGGCAAGTATGCGGATGTGTTCGAGGCTGCTTATTTCTGCACGACGGATCATACAGACTCGACCTTTACCGTTTATAAGATGCAGAAATATTTGCCCAATCTCGAAGGGGTTGAAACACCCCAAAACAGCACCTGCACCATCCGCTGTATTAAAGACTAAACTCACGCCCTTGTCATCCCGGCCTCTACACTTGTCATCCCGGCCTTGTGCCGGGATCTCCTTACACAGTAAAAAAGGCGATGCCGTCCCCATTCGCGGATCATGACCACATAAGAGCTAGTAGCATTCAAGGCGAGCGTCGCGACAGGCTGCTTGCGGACTGTCATGATTGAGCCGAAGATGCGGACGCAAAGCGTCAAAGCTCTAAGTGGTCAAAGACAACAAGTGCGGCATAACAGTACAAAAGACGTTCCTCTTACACGCTTGTCATCCCGGCCTCTACACTTGTCATCCCGGCCCTTGTGCCGGGATCACCTTCTCGTATCGCGCAAAAATCTAGAGCTCCAGCGACATCTGGTCTTCCGCGGGCTTTGCTGAACCGCTCGCAGTCTTTTCAGCAGGCGCGCCGTCCTCGTCCGTGTTTGCTCCGGACTCATCGGCATTTGCAATCTGCGCCATAAGCCACGCTTCGTCATGTACGGGAATCCCGAGTTCATTCGCCTTCGTGAGCTTGGAACCCGCCGCTTCGCCTGCCAAAACCCAGCTCGTCTTTTTGCTCACAGAACCAGAGACCTTGCCCCCGTTTTCTTCGATGAGCTTGCGGGCTTCGTCGCGGTCCATGTTCGGGAGCGTACCCGTGATCACCGCGGTTTGGCCTTGGAACAGCGTTTTTACGACGCCCTTGAATTCCGTCGGGAGTCCGAGCGCAATCAATTCTTCGATTTCTTGCGTGTAAAGCGGTGTGTGGAAAAAGTCGTAGACGGACTTGCCGATGCGTTCGCCGACGTCGGTCACGTTCTGCAGTTCTTCGACGGTGGAGGTACGGATTTTTTCGAGCGTGCGGAAGTGCTTCGCAATGTTTCGGGCGCTGGTGCGGCCGACAAAACGGATGCCGAGACCGTGCAGCAAGTTTTCGAGACTCTTCTGCTTGGACGCTTGGATGGCGTCATAGACGTTTTTCGCGCTCTTCTTCGCCATACGTTCCTGCGATTCCAGGTCTTCGAGCGTGAGGCGGTAAAGGTCAGGAATGCGCTTGATTTTGCCGGTCGAAAGGAGGCTTGCGATAAGTGCCGGGCCGAGATTTTCGATGTTCATCGCTTCGCGGCTCACGAAATGTTCAAACAGACATTGCACTTGTGCCTGACAGTGCATATTTTCGCAACGGAGGATCACTTCGCCATCGATGTGCGTCAACGGTTCGCCGCAAACAGGGCATTTTTCAGGAGCTACGACGGGGAGGGCGCCGGCCGGGCGCTGTTCGCGCTTGACATCCGTGATTTTCGGGATGATCTCGCCGCCCTTCTCTACGCCGACGGTGTCGCCGTAGTGCAGGTCAAGTCTAGCCACTTCGTCGAAGTTGTGAAGGGTGGCGCGCTTGACGGTTGTGCCGGCGAGTCGCACCGGTGCTAGGTTCGCAACAGGCGTCACGGCACCCGTGCGACCCACCTGAAATTCAACAGACAAAAGCGGCGTGTAGGCGCGCTCGGCCTTGAACTTGTAAGCGATGGCCCAGCGCGGGCTCTTACTCGTGCTGCCAAGTTCGCGCTGCATGGCAAGGTCGTTGAGCTTCACGACCATGCCGTCGATGTCGAACGGAAGGCTGTCGCGGCTAGCCCCGATCTTCTCGGAAATCGCCATGATTTCATCGACCGTATCGGCTGCCCAGTACTCGTTCGTGTTAAAGCCAAGGCGCTTGAGCTGCTTCAAGTTTTCTTCGTGCGTTGCGTTGTTGCTCTGCGGAATGTGGTACGCAAAGAATCGCATCGGGCGCGTCTTGCATTCGGCCACGCTCTTGAGCTTGAGCGAGCCCGAAACCGTATTGCGGCAGTTCTGGAACGTCTTCTTGTTTTCGAGAATGAACTGTTCGTTCAGGCGTTCAAAAGCCTCGCGTTCCATGTAGACTTCACCGCGGACTTCGAATGTTCCCTGCGGTATCTCCGACGGGTCAATCTTCAATTTCTTCGCGTCAAAATATTCAGGAATGTCCTTGATCGTGAGCGCATTCAACGTCACGTCGTCACCCTGTGCGCCGTCGCCACGAGTCGCCGCCTGCTTTAAGCGTCCGTTTTCGTAAACCAGCGAAAGGCTGACCCCGTCGATCTTTCTCTCGCAAATCCACGTGTGGCTTTGGGCACGGTCGCCGTTCTTGTCACTTTCGGCGTTCTTGTCATCCCGGCCTTGTGCCGGGATCGCCTTTCCCATATCGTCTAAAGCCGCAATCCCTTCTTCCGCCGCCCTTACGAACTCGCGCATTTCTTCTTCGCTGTACACGTTCGCGATGCTGAGCATCGGCACGGCGTGCGCCACTTTCGCAAAATCGTTCGTGAGGTCGCTGCCGACCCTCTGCGTGAGCGAGTTCTTTCCGCGTAACTCCGGATACTTTGCCTCGAGCGCTTCCATCTCCTTGAGCCCAAAGTCAAAATCCTGGTCGCTCATAGGGGAGACGCCGTCCTTGTAATAAAGACGGCTGGCTTCTTCCAATTGTTTCTTTAACTCAAAATAGCGGGTACGGTCAAATTCTTTCTGCTCACTCATACAGAGCAATATAGAAAGAGTATTACATAAACATCTTCATGCCAATGGCAATCAAGATAATCCCGGCGATAAATTCCGGAATCTTGGTCTGGAAGCGCTTTGCCGTATGGCGTCCAATCTCAAAACCGATAATGCCCATTGCGAAACTGGCAAACGCAATGGCCGAGGTGGCAAATGCCAAGTCTACATTCATGAACGCAAACGAAATCCCGACCGCAAAGGCGTCAATGCTTGTGGCGACGGACAACAGCAAAATGTTCGTCAGGGTCAAGTTCTTGACGGCTGCCTTCTCGCATTCATCGTTCCCGCGGATGGCGCCCCAGATCATGCGGCCGCCCAAAATGCAAAGAATGCCGCAGGCGATCGGTGTTCCGACGGCGTTGAACCAGCGTTCCGCAAATCCGCCCAGGAAAAAGCCAAGCAACGTCATGCCACCCTGAAAAACGCCAAAGCTCACGGCCTGTAAAAATGCTCTGCTGTAACGGATGCCAGACTTGGCAAGCCCTGTAGAAACGGCCACCGCAAAACAGTCCATAGCTTCTACAATCGCGATGATGATGATTTCAATGAAGGTCATGAAAAGGCTTTTTTGAAGGGTTTCGAAATGCGTCCGCAAAAATAAAAAATATATTATAGGTTGATTGACTGATGAACTATAAAGTTGTTGGCATTATTTTTGTTGCAGCGTGTCTTTTGCTGCTGCTTTCCGTTGGGGGCTCGTTCTGGGACGGTTCCTTTGAACTCTTTTTGCATGGCGATACGTGGAAATTCCCCGAAACCCCGTTCATCTTCTGGCTTGTCATGTCGCAGGCGGGGGTACTCCTTTCGGTATTCTTGCTCATCATGAACGTCAAAATCCACAGGCGAACCTCTCTGCTGCTAGAGCTGAGTTCGCTTTGCTGCTTGGCGGTTTCCATCTTTTACTCGGTGCTTTGTTCCAATGCGATTTCCATAGAAAGTAACGTTTACGGCATCGGAATCCTGGGCTTTATGTCGCTATTGTTCTTTGCGACTCATCTGGCTGCGGCAGACTCCGCCGAAGATATGTCCCTTTGCAAGGAGCTGGCAAACATCAGGCGTCCGCTCGCTTGGATTATGCTCCCGACCATCTTCTGGGTAGCCTCGTCTTTGGGACTGGATTACGCCCGCGTCGAGAATCCGATGTGGCTAGGCCCGTTCTTCCCGCTGTATATAGTCGCTTGCGTTTTCTATTCCGGCTTTGCGCTGTTGATCGCCCTCCTGTCATTCGAAAACTACTATAACCGCCTCATGGAAAAGTACCTGCTTCTTTCGAGCTGGTTCATGGCGCTCTTGTTCCTGTGGATGTACCTCCTCAAGGGCGAGGGGAGCCTTGTTTCGCTTGTGTTTGCGTGTGCCGTCCCGCAGCTATTCTTTATTGAATCCATCCGTGATAATCTCTGGGGGCGCCTGTTCGTTTCGCTCTGCATTTTGTTTGGCGTATTGCTCAAGTGTGGTTTCTTGGTGAATGGCAAAGAGGCGCTTTTCTTTACGAATTTGAACTTTGCCGATGTCGGCATCATGTTGGCGGGCGTCGCCCTGTTTGTGGCCATCTTCCTTGCGGTGCGTTTTTTGCTGGCGCGATTCTTTGAAAACGACGAAATCCTGATGGGCGAGGAAGATGAAAATTCCGATGACGAAGTTCCTGTGGTCGAGGCGGTAAAGCCTTTTTCGCCGTTCTCTTCGCCAGAATTCAAGGTGGTGCGTTTGCCCGTGCTTTGCGGGATCCTGGCGGGAGTGGTCTACGGCTATTTTACGTCGGACTGGATTTATCTGGCAGAACCCTTTGCCGCCTACGTGAGCTGCATGCTTGTATGCCTGCAACCCTTTGTGCATTTGTCCTTTAAACGACGGGGGCGCCAATGAGTATGTTTGCCAATGCCGTGGCGTGCCTTTTGGGGCTTTCGTATGCGTTTGCCCTTTGGCGTGTCAAGGGAATGTTCCGTGTCGCGCTTTTGATCCTTTTGTTCGGCTTGATCAGCGTTTTGTACACGTCGTATTTCGGGAACCTCTTGCTCCCGGCGCTGGAGTGCTACCCGTTCCGCATGCTGGCTCTCGCTTTTTGCGTTTATACGACAGGGTTGCGTGAACACCGCAGGCGCTATATGGTCTTGGCGCAGACGTTCTGGCTCTGGGTAGAACTTGTGAGCGCCGTGTCGCTTTTGCAAATGGGCGAGAGCGTCTCGTGGCTGCGTCTTGTCGCCATTGCCGGAATCGCTTTTGGTAGCGGCTTCATGGCTCGCATTTCAAAAGAAATCGAGTTCGGACTGATCGTCCTCTGGATGGCGGTCTGGATGTTCTTCTAGGATTTTTAGGGATTGTTCTGATAAGTGACTTTGTTTGAAAGTCTCTTCTCGAATTCATCCTTGGTGAGCGGCTTGTCAAAGATGAACCCCTGAATGATGGAGCAGTTCGCGTCCTGCAAAAAGTCCAGCTGCTTGGTGTTTTCGACACCTTCTGCAACGACTTCGAGGTTCAGTTCGTTGATCATTTTCACCATGTTCTTGATGACCACTTCGTCGTGGTGCTTTTCGTCGCCGATGTGGTCGAGGAGCGACTTGTCGAGCTTGATGACGTTCACGTTCAGGTCCTTGAGGGCGTTGAACGTGGAGTAGCCCGTACCGAAGTCGTCGATAGAAACTGAAATTCCGTTCTGGCGGAGTTCGTTCACGAACTTCTGCATGGCGACCTTGTCGTCAAAGTCCGAAGCTTCGGTCAGCTCGATTTCGATGTACTTGCTCTCGATCCGGAATTCCTTCATGATCTTGAGGATGTCGTCGGCTAGGTGCGGGTTCCGGAGGTGGAGCCTAGAAAAGTTTGACGATACGCGGACCGGTTCGATCCCGGCGTCCAGCCAGGAGCGGATGTCTTCGCAGACCTTGCGGAATACGTAAAAGTCGAGCTGGCAGATCGAAGTTTCCTTTTCGAGGACGGGCAAAAATTCACCCGGAGCAATGATCTGTCCGTTGCGGTTCCAGCGTACAAGTGCTTCGCAGCCACAGAGCTTCTGTTCCTTGACAGAGACCTTGGGCTGGTAGTAGACGATGAATTCCTTGCGTTTCAATGCTTCGTTGAACAGCGACAGGATCTCTTTTTCGTGGTAGGCGGCATCGAGCATCTTGCGCGTGAAATAGACGATGTCGTTACCTGGATGGATGCGAGCCTGGTTCATGGCCACGGAGCTACAGTGCATGATTTCGTTCATGGAATCCGTGGGCTGAATGTCGTAAATGCCGATACGGCTCTGGAGCGTCAATACGATGGGCTGCTGCGGAGTCGGTATGGTCACCTGCATCGACGATAGCGCCTTGACGAACATGTCCTTGTTTTCTTTCTTGACGAGTACAAGGAAGTTGTCGCCACCGAGTCTTGCTATGATTTCGTCATCGCGGCACATCGCCATCACGTTATGGGTGAATGCCGTGATGCCCTTGTCGCCAATGGCCGGAGACTTGGACTGGTTGATGTACTTGTAGTTCTTGAGGTTCAAGAAGAACGCGGCATAGTTGTGCAGCTGGTGCTTGGCCTTGAGTTCGATGCAGTGGTGGACCAGTTGAGCCGTGTTGGGGGCGCCGGTCATGGTGTCGGTCTGGCTTGCGTAATGGATGGCTCCCATGAGGCGGGCTCTGCCGAGGATGATGAAGATGTCATCGCAAATGAGCTTGACGGCCTGGAGTTCGGGGGCGGTAAATTTGTGGTTCTTCTTGGCGCGGATTTCGATGGTGGCCATACCGTTTTCACCGGTACGGTAGGTTTGGATAAGGGGGGTGCTTTCGTAACCGTTCGGGTCTTCGTAAATTATTTTTTCTTCATTGAGACCGTTTTTGGCAATAATGGAACATGGTGCAACGAGTTTTACCTTGATAAAACCCATATTCAAGGTATTACAAATAGGGGGAATTGCTGCGGTTACTCGCACTATCATTCCCTTCATATCTGGGATATTATCTAAAATAGCATCCCTAAAATTCTTATATACGCTATCAAAAATCACGTATTCCATGCTCGCCCCTTAGAAATCCACACAGCAATTTGCACCAAAAATTGTGTTCTAAATGTAAATAATTATTTGGCAGAGAGGTAAAAAAATTTTAATATAATTATTTGTTTCTGTTCCAATTTAGAACGCGTGAGCTGTGTCACAAATGGCTAGTGGATTGGTGGGAAGAATATGTAGGCGATAATGATGGCGGCAATGACGCCGACGGCATCCGCAATCAGTGCGCAGGTGACCGCGTGGCGTGTCTTTTTGACGCCCACGGAACCAAAGTACACGGCGATGATGTAGAATGTTGTGTCGGCGGCTCCCTGGAACATGCAGCTGAGGCGGCCTGCAAAGCTGTCCGGGCCAAGGTTCTTCATAGCGTCGATCATCATACCGCGGGCACCGCTACCGCTGAGGGGCTTCATAAGGGCCGTGGGGAGGGCGGGCACAACGTCGTTTCCGACGCCGATGAGTCCGAGCAATGCCGAGATGCCGTTCATCACCAGGTCCATCGCACCGCTCGCGCGGAACACGGCTACACCCACGAGAATCGCGACGAGGTTCGGGATGATCATGACTGCGGTGTTGAATCCTTCCTTGGCGCCTTCGACGAAGGCTTCGTAAGCCTGGACTTTTTTGTAGCAGGCGAGGGCGAGGAATGCGACAATCACGCCGAACAGCACAAGACCGCTAATAAAGAGGCTCGTGGTGCCGAGGGCTTCGGCAGTGAGGTGGCTAAAGTAGAACATCACGGCGATGACGCAGGCGCTGATGCCGCCGAGCCAAGCTACGGTTACTGGGTCCTTGAGCTTGATTTTCTGGAAAAAGCTGAGTGCAAAGATGCCTGCGATGGTGCTAAAGAATGTCGAAAGGAGGAGCGGCAAAAAGACGTCGCTTGGGTTTGAGGCGCCTAGCTGGGCGCGGTATGTCATAATGCTCACCGGGATAAGCGTAAGGCCGCTGGCGTTCAAGACGAGGAACATGATCTGCGAATCGCTTGCGACGGTCTTGTCTTCGTTCGGGTTCAGGTCTTGGAGCTGCTTCATCGCCTTGAGGCCCATCGGGGTGGCGGCGTTGTCGAGGCCGAGCATATTGGCGCTGATGTTCATGAGCATCGTGCCCACGACCGGGTGGCCCTTCGGAATTTCGGGGAACAACCTCGAGAAGAGCGGCTGGACGATCTTGGCGAGAATCTGGACGGCTCCGCCCTTTTCGCCGATTTTGAGGATGCCGAGCCAGAGGCTTAAAATGCCTGTGAGACCGAGTGCGATTTCGAATGCCGTCTTGGACATGTCGAACGCGGCAAGGACAGCCTTGTTGAAGATGCCTGTATCACCGAAGGCGAGCCACTGGACTATGCAAGCGATGAACGCCCCGAAAAAGAAGATGAGCCAAATAACGTTTAAGACCATAACTCTAAAGTAGTAAAAATGTAATTGTGATGGTCGACTTGTCACCCCGGCCTCGATGTCATCCCGGACTTGTTCCGGGGCGGGGCCACCTTACACGTTCTCGTATACTAAATCGTCATCGTCGCGATTTCCGCCCCATCCTCCAGCTTATGGATACTCAAGCGAATATGGGCGGGTTCGCCTCCATTGGCCGGCGTACTTTCGTAGAACCCGAAAGTGGGCGGGTTTCCACCTTTAGGCAAGCTCGTGGAGCCGGGATTCGCGATCACCACGTCGCGGAAGTTCTTTTCGAGCTTCCAGATGTGCGTGTGACCGTACAAGTATATGTCGATAAGCGGCTTTTTCGCGGACTCGTCTTGCTGTGCTGCGGACTGTGCCGCACCCGTCGATTCGATGCTTTCGAGAGCGTTGCGCGGGAAGCATTCCGGCATGAAGATATGCCCATGGCTCAAGAACAGGTGGAATCCGCAATCTTCGACGACCTTGTATTCATTTTCCATAGGAAAATCGAGCATCATCAAGTCCACGTCAGCATCGCAGTTTCCGCGCACAGCGATAATGCGATCCTTGTACGGCGTGAGCGCTTCGACGACTTGCATCGGGCCGTGTCCTGCCGGGAGCGGGTTTCGCGGACCGTGATAGAGCGTATCGCCGAGCAAGAAAATCTTGTCGCAGTTGAACTTTTCAAAGAACGAGAGCGCCTGCCTTGCCGCCAAGGCAGAACCATGAATATCGGAGAGAATTAATGCTCGCATATTTTGTGAATGCTAATCGATAGTTTTAATGGATAAAGGTGTTCCCGGCACAAGGCCGGGATGACAATTTTGCTCATACCTCAAAGGGCGAAGCCCGACCTCATACCTCACCACTACTTGACCACAATCATCGGGCTGGTTTCACTCAACAGGTAATTCCATTCTTCGCGGATCTTTTCGTATTCGGTCGGATCGGCGTAGAGTGCAAACGTGGTCCACTTGATGCCGCTAGACGTCTTGGACTTCGGCTGCTTTTCGAAGCTCACGTAATCCGGAGTATGGTTGAGCGGCTTGGCTTCGTTGAGCGATACCGTGTGACCGCTTGCCGTCTTGATGTTCAGCTTGAAGCTGAACTGCGTTTCGTGCGGCATACGGATGGGGTGGTGGCGCTTTGCGACTTTCGGAAGCTTGAACAGGCTACGTTCCCACACGTTCGGGAAGCGACCTTTCAGCTCGGATCCGCCCTGTCCAAAGTAACCCTTGGAAAGGTAAGTGTTCACGATAATCAGCGGCTTGTTGAACTGGTCGAGGTTCTCGATTCGCATATTGCCGATGCTCACGTCCGGAACGCCCGAGGCGAGGAACTGTTCCAAGAGCTTTTCCTGGTCCTTGAGGTCGCGGCCAAAGAACTTGTTGCGGATGGCGCTTGCGAACTTGCCCTGGAGCTGCACGGAGTCGCGGAATTCGCATTCGCCGTTTGCGCCGATGAACAGGTCGTGCTGGATGGCAATCTGGTGTTCCTGGTTGTCTTCGAGAATCGGAGTCGTCACCACGTGGCTCTGGTCTCCGTCAATCACGAGGGCGACCTTGCCTTCCATGTCGAGCGGTACCGGGCGGTCATTGCCCGTCTTGTCCGTTGCGTCGACCCAGCGTTCACTGATCTTCCCTTGCTTCGGGATGTAGAGAATCATGTGGTTGAACTGCTGGATGGTCGGCAAGTGCGAGAATCCTTCTTCGGTCAGGTGGATGGCCGTGAGGTAGCTCTTGACGCCAATGGCTTCGAGCATGTCCTTCAGCAAAAGTGCCATGTCCTTGCAGTCGCCGCGGTGTTCCTTAAGTGTCACTTCTGCGGTCTGCGGAATCAGGCTGTGGCCGCCGAATCGCACGTCGCGGTAACGGATGTCGTGACGGACAAAGTTCACGATGGCCTTGACGGCATCGTCGCCAATCTTGTTGCCGCGCACTTCGAACGCCTGCTCGCGGACCTTGACAGCCTGCTTGAACTGGTGGCTGATGAGGTTCTGGTAATCGTCACCGACGTCACGCCATTCCTGCTTGCCCGTGAGGATGAGGCCAGCACCGAAGTCGCGGTACACCGGCATGTAGAGTTCCTTGCGGACAATGACCGGATTGTCGATTTTCCATTCGATGCCACCCTTGAAGGCCTTCCTTTCGAGCGGGCCGTATTCTTCAGTGACAAAGCGGGTCGTGTCGGCGTAAATGCGGAATACGGATTCTCCAACGGGTACGTCGCGGCTGCTTTCGTAATTGGTATACGGAATCATGCCCTTGTTCTGGATGTTCGTGCGGCTGAACTGCATGTAGATAAAGTCACCCGGAGCGATTTCCGAAAGCGGGAAGTGTGCCGTCTGGCTTTCGTTGCCGCCACCAATTTCGGTAGCGTATGTAATATAGGCTCCGTTGAGCGTGGCCTTCTGCTTGAGCTTCCAGTTGCTGTCATAAACTTCAAGGGCATTCAGGTAAATGCGGTCAAAGCCCGGCAAAAAGTCGAACGTGAATTCACGATAGATGGCTGCCCCGCGCTGGTCCAATACTTCGAGGAGCATTTCTTCGCTGCGGACCCAGTTGGCGCCTTTTTCGGCCTTGAGGGATTCCTTCTGGTAATGGACCACGGCAGGGAAGTCGCCTTCGACGGCGGTCTGCTTGGCCTGCGGGCGGAGGAGCGTCTTCAAGTCGGCTGTACGTTCTTCGACCGGAGTGATCGGCTTTTGGAGCGTGCGGTTGTCTGCCTTGCCGAGGTATGCCTTGGTGGCGGAGAGGAAACTCTTGGCGTCTTCGTTATCGGGTTTGAGGGCGAGTGCCTTGGTGAGAGCCTTTTCGGCATCGCGGTAGTTGCGGCTATAGAAGAGGATCTTGCCGTGCATCGTCCAGATCTTGTAATCGTTCTTGGCCTTGGCGAGAGTTTCGTCGCTGATGGCGCGGGCTTCTTCGTAGCGGCCGAGGAACATGAGGGCGTCCATGAGGGTTTCACCGAGTTCCTTGCTCATGCCAAAGCGTCCGCGGATGGCGTAAAGAATGTCGACGGCTTCGGCGTACTGGTCAAGTCCCATGTACGTCTTGGCGAGGTACACACCGAGGCGGGAACTGGGCTGCGTGTCGTAGAGGCGCTGCACCACGATGAGGGATTGATGACGCTGTCCCAGGCCCCAGAGGGCGTCGCTCAAGTTGATGACGTATTCCGGGTTGTTCGGCGTGTAGCGGAGGGCGCCTTCGGCACATTCGCGGGCGTGGCCGTAGTCGAACAAGGCTTCGTACATTTCGCCGAGAATCGAGAGCAGCTTGCCGTTCTTGCGGACGAGATCCATCTGGTTTGTAAAGTAGCTGATGCCCGGACCATAAAGCTCCTTCATCTGGTACACAAAACCACAGTTAATTAAATAGAGCGGTTCTTCCGGATCCATCTTGTTGGCGCGTTCAAAGTAGCTGAGGGCCACGAACGGCTGGTTTTCGAGCAGGCGAAGGATACCGACCTGGCTCATGACGGCGGCGTTGAACTTATTCTGCTTTTTGCGGGATTCTTCGTCGTTTGCCTGTTTGGGCATGGCGCCGACTTTTAGGCCTTCGATGGCGTTCTTCATCACCGAAGCGTATTTCTTTTTATTGATGCCCTGCGTCCATGTGGCAATGAGGATGCCGCGTCCATTGTCATAGAAAAATCTGCCTGTATAATAGAAGTCAAACTTGTTGACGACTCGGGTGAGCGTGAATTCCTGGGCGTAGCGGTCGCCGACCTTGACGCGCTGCACTTCGAGGGAGGGCTCGTTCATCGAAAGTCCGAGACGGCTGAGGAGAACCTTGAACATATCCTGCTGACCGACTTCGTCGCTCGGGACGATGGCGCCGTACACGAACAGCGAAATGTCTTCTTTCTTGTTGCTCAGGACTAAATCCGGATCTTCGTTCTGGCGGGCGACACTTGCCCAGGTGTGCCAAAGCGTGTCGGTGGTGTTCCAGGTGTATCCGAGATCCGAGCTGGAGTGCTGTATGATGCGTTCGGCAGAAAGTTCCGAGACGGCTTCCTTTACGATGTCCTTGAGCTTGAAGGTCGCAAAGAAGTCCTTCCACTCTTGCTTGAGTTCACCTGCGGAAAGCTGTACGTCGTTGGCGGAAAGCGTCAGCGTAAAGACGTGGTTCCCGGCTCCGGTGACAAAACCGACGGCTTCGTAAGGCGTGTCGTAACGCTTGCCGGCCACGTCAAAGAATGCGCCCGTCGTGCCGAAGGCTTCTTCGGGGTACGTTTCGGCGAGAGTCGCCTTTTTTCCGCTCGATTCGAACGACTGCATTTCGATCTGGGCGCGGTCCATCAGTCGCAGGGGTTCACCATCGGGGAGCGTGACCTCGACGAGGACGGCGCGGCGGCCCGTCTTTGGATTGTAGAATTCGTAGGGGGCGTTGTCTTCGCCGCCGATGATCGTCCATCCGTTATCGGGGGCGGTAAACGTGTAGCCGCTCGTTTCGATGGTACCGCCGGTGGCCCTGGGTGTAACCGTCTCTTCGGACGTGTAATCCGATTCCGTGTAATCGTCTTCGTAGGTGGATTCTTCGGAACCCGAAACTTCTGTGGCGGGGGTGGTGTTTACATCGGGGGTGTTACCCGCGCAAGAAAACAGGAAAAAAAGCCCGAACGCAACCGTCAGGCGGGCAAGCACATTCTCTTTTTTTACAAACGAATAACGCATAATAATCTCGGGATAAATTGTTTAACACCCTAATTTTAGAAAAATAGGATGCAGCTAAAGTAGTGCTTTGCGATACAAACAAGAATAATCTGATTATCCTTTATTTATGTTTACAAAAGCGATGCGTGGATGAAAAAAAATATTTTCAAAGAGTTGCTTAAATTGGGTTCAAAGATTTTTTTTATTTTGAATACAAATGAAAAATATATTTTGGATTCTCACTTCTCTTGTCTTGTTCGTCGCTTGTGGCGATGATCGTTCGTCTTCACCTAAAATTTCCGAGCTGCCTAGTGAAGTGGCCGATATGGACGAACTTAAAAAGTTCGAATGCGGCGATGACTTCATCGGCGAAAAGGTCTATGTGAAAGACCTCAAAGCGGACTACGAATGCGATGGCGACCATTGGTTTGAAACCATCAATACGGGCAAGTCAAGTAGTTCATCCAAGAAAAACGGCGATGCCGGAACGGAGTCTGGCATGACATCTAGCAGCGCGAAGTCCAGCAGTTCCGCGAAGTCCTCGTCCAGCGTCACATCATCATCGTCATCCTGTAGCGAAGCTGTAAAATTTAGCAGTTCTGCCGATGCTTCCAGCTCATCTGACGCTCAGTCAAGTTTCGGCAAAAATTTGCAAGTGCCTGCTTGCAGATCTAGCGACGAAGACGACAACTGTGAATACGGTTTGCTTACCGACGACCGTGACGGCAAAACATACAAAACCGTAAAAATCGGTGAACAGGAATGGATGGCCGAGAATCTCAAATACGAGGCTGAAGAGAGTTTCTGTTACGAAGACAAAAAGGATAGATGCAAATTTGGTGGGGTACTCTACACTTGGAAATCCGCATCGATTGCCTGCCCCTCCGGTTGGCACCTCCCGACAATGGCCGAGTTCGATGTGCTGATTGCATCCGTGGACGGCAGGTCCAAAGAATCGAACCGCGCCAGCAAAAATCTCTTGGATGGCGAAACTGACGACTATGGATTTTCGGCTACGGGCAGCGGATTTAGGTGGGTCGATGGAACATACGGCTTATTTAGCGGTTCTGCGTTTTTTTGGACTTCTACGGAAAATGACGAAAATAATTCTTTCTGCCTAAATTTGGACGAGCCAAACAGCATAAATGGTAAGGCGTATCTTTTTATAACCGATAAGGGGATGGGACATTATGTTCGCTGCCTCAAGGGAAAATCGACCAAGTTGGAAGCGGCAACCGAGTCTGCTTATTCTGGTTCTTATGGCTCCCTTACCGACGAGCGTGATGGTCAGACTTACAAAACCGTAAAAATCGGAAACCAGACCTGGATGGCCGAAAACCTCAATCTGGAAACAAAAAATAGCATCTGCTACGGTGGTTCCTCCGAAAACTGCGAAAAATACGGACGCTTATACGATTGGAGCGTCGCAATGGACGTCGATGGCATTTGGGGCGAAAACATCAGGTTTTGTATTGATTTAAGTATTGAATTAAGCGACTGCTCACCGATATACCCGGTGCGCGGAGTATGCCCTGAAGGCTGGCATCTACCTTCCTATGCAGAGTTCGAAACTCTTATCGAGGTTACCGGTTCAAGAACAACCGCAGGGCGAAAGCTAAAATCTACAACGGACTGGTTTGGCAATGGCAACGGCACGGATGCATACGGCTTCAGAGCCCTTCCGGCGGGCTACGGCGGATCCTCCGCTGATTCCCTCAAAAACCAAGGCTTCAGCGCTAATTTTTGGAGTTCTACATTAATGAAATATGTTGAATACGCTCATCATTTATACATCACATTTTCCGATGACGATGTTGGGTTGAACACTATCGAAATGAACAGAAAACTCTCCGTCCGCTGTATAAAGAATGACGAATAGCGGTTTAGCCGGGGCGTTACGGGGCGGCGAGCCCCGTAGTAGGGGTGGTGGAAGACCCATCGAAAGCCTGCTTGTAAAGCGAACAATTCCGCAGCCGAAGGCGAGGACCTGTTCGCGTGCAATGCAGGCTGAGGTGGGGCTGCAAACAGGGGGAGGCTTCCCCCTCCAAACCTCATAAGGCGGTCTTAGCCCGTTTGGACGGATTCTGCCCCCTAAAACAGCCCCCCAAATCTCTTTTTTTTCGATTATTACTACACAAAAACTTTGATTTTTTGTATCTTTCCGACCAAGAACGCACCACCGCAAGGTGGAAAGCAATTTCAACAATAAAAAAAGGATCCAATAATGGCTCTCAAACTCGGTATCAATGGTTTCGGCCGCATCGGCCGTATGGTCTTCCGCGCTGCTGTGGAAAACTTCGCAAACGACATTCAGGTTGTCGGTATCAACGACCTTCTCGACGTTGACTACCTCGCCTATATGCTCAAGTATGACTCTGTCCACGGCAAGTTCAACCACGACGTGTCTTTCGAAGGCAACTTCCTCATCGTCGATGGCAACAAGATCCAGGTCTTTGCTGAAAAGGACCCGACCAACATCACTTGGGGTGCTCTCAACGTTGACGTCGTTGTTGAATCCACCGGTTTCTTCCTCACGGACGAACTCGCTCGCGCTCACATCAAGGCTGGTGCTAAGAAGGTCATCATGTCTGCTCCGTCCAAGGACGCAACTCCGATGTTCGTCTATGGCGTGAACCACACGACCTATGCTGGTCAGGACATCATCTCCAACGCTTCCTGCACCACCAACTGCCTCGCTCCGATGTCCAAGGTCCTCAACGACAAGTTCGGCATCAAGCGTGGTCTCATGACTACCGTTCACGCAGCAACTGCTACGCAGAAGACTGTTGACGGTCCGTCCAAGAAGGACTGGCGCGGTGGCCGTGGCATCCTCGAAAACATCATTCCGTCTTCTACGGGTGCTGCAAAGGCTGTGGGTAAGGTTCTCCCGTCCCTCAACGGCAAGCTCACTGGTATGTCTCTCCGCGTTCCGACTTCTGACGTGTCCTTCGTTGACCTCACTGCAGAACTCGAAAAGCCGGCTACCTACGAAGAAATTTGCGCTGCTATGAAGGCTGCTTCTGAAGGCGAACTCAAGGGCATCCTCGGTTACACCGACGAAGCTCTCGTTTCTACGGACTTCCGTAACGACGCTCGCACTTCTATCTTCGACGTCAAGGCTGGTATCCAGCTCGACCCGACCTTCGTTAAGGTTTGCGCTTGGTACGATAACGAATGGGGCTACAGCAACAAGGTTTGCGAAATGGCTCGCGTTATCACCAACTACAAGGCTTAATTAAAGTCTTAGAAGTTGATTCTAAAGGAAGACCTCGCTCACGCGAGGTCTTTCTTTTTTTGTAAAAGGCGATGCCGGCACAGTGGCCGGCATAACAGCAAAAGACGTGTCACCCCGGACACAATGTCATCCCGGATTTGTACAAGTACAAAGCCTTCGGCTCAGCTATGAAAATGCAAGCATTTTCGCAGCGTTCGCCTTGGTTGCTTTTATTCCGGGACGGGGTCACCTTACACGGTATAATGCGGCCTTTAAGCAGTTACTTGTGCGAGGAACTCTTTCTTGAGTTTGGAGAGTTGTGTGGCGGCTTTGCGCTTGGTCTTGCGTTCTTTGCGGTTGGCAAGCAGCGTCGGGATGACGGTTGGGTGGTGGAGCGCAAAGGGGAGGGAGGCCTCGATCCCGAAAGCTTTGGAAAGCACGAGTGCTGTGGCCTTAAGATCCGTCGCCAAGCCCTTATCGGTCTCCGTCCCGGCAACACGTTTCGCTTCGTCGTTCAGGGCTTGCGCTACGAGGTAGGGGACGGAGAACATTTTGCCGCCGGCGTGCATCATGCGGAGCGTGAAGTCGGCAAGCCTTGCGATGGGCGGGAGCGTCATATCGAACCTGCCGGTACGCTGGATAATGCGTCTCGAAAATACGGCTAGGTACGGGTGCGGTGCTGCGACGTAACGCATGGGGGCGTTCTCGTCAATGGCTATAAAACCGGATCCCTTGATA
Source organism: Fibrobacter succinogenes (assembly GCA_902779055.1). GTDB lineage: Bacteria > Fibrobacterota > Fibrobacteria > Fibrobacterales > Fibrobacteraceae > Fibrobacter > Fibrobacter succinogenes_K. Next base: position 63,195 of record CACZAD010000003.1, read on the forward strand.
GCAGGCCTTAAAATGCTTCCGCCGAGGAACTTCTTTTCTTTTGTTCTAATTCGCGGAGCGAACGCGTCGACCATCGGAAATCCATCTGTCACGTCCGCTAGGTTGTTCAAAAACTCGCGGTCGATCTTGATGCTCGGGTGGGCGAATACAACCCATTCCCCTTCGATTTCGTCTAAATGTTTGTTCCAGTCGCTAGTGAAGAACCAGCCGAGTTTGGCGTCCGTGAATGGCGGTTGGGGCTTGAGCCCTTGTGCTTCGTCGTAGTTTTCGTCAAAAACAAAAACGTCAAACTGCCGCATAGTGATCTTGGAGCCGTTTAAAATTCAACGCGTAGGCCGAGCCTGTGTTCGTAGCCAAGGCTTTCAGCGAGGTAGGAGAACGCGTAGTCAAAGGAGAACAGGCTCGAAGTGTAGCCCAGGCCCAAGCTGAACAGGCGTGCTTCGTTTGTTTCGTCAGGCCTGCTCGACGAAGATGCCAGTTCCTTGATGTCGCGGGAAATGTCGAGCCAAGTGCGCGTAAATCCTGCGCGGATGCGGATGAATTCTCCGAGTGCGTATTCGGCTCCGAGGTTCAGGTCCGGTTCGGCATAACGCGGAAAGTCCGTTTCTGCAAACAAGGTCAGACGCGGAACGCTGCGGGGCTTGAGGAATCCGCCAAAGGCGAACGTCTGAGAGAGCGGGTTCGAATCGTCGGCGTCTTTTTTCACGTAACCGCGGAGCTGTGCGCCGAAGTCCCTTGCTGCAAACGAAAAACCGTAGTTCTTGGTGTCGGACATCCAGGTCACGCCCCAGTCGAATGCGGCTGCCAAGGCGGTCTGGTCTTCGTTGTCGCCCGTCAATTTGTCCGAAGCGAACTTGAGTGTTGCACCAAAGCGGATGTGCTTCATCGGGAAGGCGACGGTGGCCGTCGTCAGCTGGCTGAACGGATTGTACTCGCTACCGTTCGGGGCGCCGTTCTCGTCATAACCGGTGATGGTTCCCACCGAGCTCCAGTTGTACGAAACCTGTACGATGTACTTGTCGAACTGAGTCGTGAACGAGATCGTTCCCTGGTTCGAGGCGAATTCACCTGTCTGCCAATGGATGGCGGCGATGCGCTTTTTGCCTTCTGGGATAAGGACTGCGGCCGGGTTCAACTGCGTAATCGACGGATCCGTGGTCGGGAGTGCCGCTGCGGACTTTTCGAGGGCGGTGTTGCGCGGGCTGTCAAAAGTGGAGAGGAACGAAAAAACTTCTTTCCCTGCGTCGTGCTTTGAAAAGTAGCCAAGATCTGCTGCAGGGCATGCTAATGCAAATGCTGCAATTGCGGTAAGTTTTTTCAATAAATCCATGTTGTAAATTTATAAAAAATCAAAGAAAGATTTGTAATTAAATGTATTTGTGGGGCGATTTTTTGTTTATTGGGTCCCGTTAAGCCTTTACAATATTGAAATGTTTTTGTATATTTGCGTCTGCTCGGGCTACTAGCTCAGTTGGTAGAGCAACGCCCTTTTAAGGCGTGGGTCGAAGGTTCGAGCCCTTCGTAGCTCAGTAATCGGTTCCGTTTATCGGAGCCGATTTTTTTTATATTGTGAAAAAAGTAAATTGTACTGAACTATTTTTGCAGAACTTATGGCTTGGATTGAACTTGATTCTAACGATTATGCGAAGAACTTCGCGAACCCGCATGCATGCTACCTGCGCACGGATTTTAACTTGCTGAATGCCGCCAAGGTTGAGGCGGTTCGTTTTTTTGCTTATGCGTCGGAATCGGGGGCTGACTACAAAATTGGTTTTGCCGTGGGCGAAAAAGGGGAGGACTGGGATTCTCCTTATTCGGCGCCGTTTGGCGGCTTTGCGTGTGCGAAGGGCGTTACCACTGACGAAATCGACGATGCGATCGGTGCGTTGCCGGCTTTTGTTTCGGCGGCCCGTAAAAAGCTGCACGTGACTTTTTCTCCGGCGTTCTATAGCCAGACGTTTTTGACAAAGTGCATCTCGTCGATGTTCCGTGCCGGATTTTCGGTGCGCTATGTGGACATCAATTATGCCTTTGACTTTACTGATGCTACTCCGTACGAAAAGCGTATATGGAAGAGAGCCCGGCAGAATCTGAAGCAGGCTTTTGCGCTCCCGTATGATTTGCGCGAAGAACGGACGCCCGAAGGCATTGCCGCCTGTTACGAAGTCATCCGCCAGAATCGCGAGTTCAGGGGGTATCCGCTTAAAATGTCGCTGGAGGCGCTGAAGCAGACCTCGATGATAGTCCCTGTCCATTTTTACACGCTGAACCTTGAAGGTAAGCCGGTGGCGGCTGCCGTGGTGTATCGTGTGGCTCCCAAGATTTCGCAGGTCATATACTGGGGAAATGTTCCCGGCTCCGAAGAAAGCAGGCCGATGAACTTGCTTGCCTTCAAGATGTTCGAAATGTTCAAGGTGCTGGGGATGGACTATCTGGACATCGGCATTTCGACCGAGTACGGGGTTCCGAATGTGGGACTGTGCGCGTTCAAGGAATGCGTCGGGTGTTCTGCGGAACTGAAGTATTCTTTTGATTTTGACGGAACTATCGCTGCCTGCTAGGGAGAACTTTATGGACAAGATTCCTATTCTCGATTTAAAGAAAGTGAACGCTCCCTACATAGAGTCCCTGAAAGATGCTGCTTCGGCGGCGGTTGAATCGGGCTGGTACATTCGCGGTTCCTTGGGCGAGCGCTTTGAACGCGATTTTGCGGAATATTGCGGCGTGAAGCATGCCGTGGGTGTCGGGAATGGGCTCGATGCCCTGACGCTTATGCTCCGAGCTTCGATGGTGCTAGGGAAGTTGCAGGAAGGCGATGAAATCCTTGTGCCCTCGAATACGTATATCGCCTCGGTTCTTGCGATCAGTGCCGTTGGGCTTAAGCCTGTGCTGGTGGAACCTGACGCGAAAAGCTTCAACATCGATCCCAAGCGTATCAAAGAGGCTTGCGGGGCTCGTACTCGCGGCATTCTCGTGGTGCATCTGTATGGGCGCCTGTGCGATATGGACGAGATTTGTGAATTTGCCAATTCGCGTGACTTGCTCTTGTTTGAGGACTGTGCGCAGGCTCATGGGGCTCGTCTTTGCGACGGGCGCGGTGCGGGTTCGTTTGGCACGGCGGCGGCATTCAGTTTTTACCCGACCAAGAATCTTGGGGCGCTGGGCGATGCCGGTATGGTGCTGACGAACGATGCTGATATCGCAAATGCTGTCCGTACGCTCGGAAATTACGGTTCGGAACAGAAGTACGTGAACAAGTTCAAGGGCGTGAATTCCCGCCTGGACGAACTGCAGGCGGCGTTCTTGCTTGCAAAGCTCCCGCATCTGGATGAATGGAACGAACGCCGTCGCGATATTGCGGTGCGTTACTGCTCCGAAATCAAGAACAAGAAGGTGGTGCTACCCGAAATCCCGGCAACGCCGTCGGAACATGTGTGGTACGTGTTTACGGTTCGCACTGCCGATGAAACGACGCGCGATTCCTTGCAGGCACATTTGAAGTCGCGTGGTATCGGGACGTTGATTTACTACCCGATCCCTCCGCATTTGCAGGAGGCTTACGCTGGCGAGTTTAACGGGACATATCCGGTGGCCGAATCGCTTGCGAAGACGGTGTTGAGTATCCCGATGAGTCAGGTGCTTACGGATGACGAAGTCGCCGAAGTGATTGGTGCGATAAATGAGTTCTAGGAATAAAATGTGTGAAAAAGGAGATGCCCGCACTGAGGCGGGCATGACAGATCGCGGACGAGTGAATTTTTGGAAGGTTTTTATGGGTTCGGGGATGGTGACGTTCCTGAACGCACTCCGCATTTTTGTGGTGAACAAGCTGCTTGCCGTATTTTTGCCGCCGAGCGCATTTGCTTGCGTCGGGCAGTTCATGAACTTTATGACGATGGGGCAGGCGACGTCTTCGCTTGCGCTCCAGAACGGCTGGGTGAGCCTTTCGGCGCAGAACAAGGATAACCTGGAACAGCTGCGTGGCGTGTGGCGGGGCGGTTTTCGCTTGACGACTTTTGCCAGCATCGCGACGTTTGCCGTGGCGCTTGTGCTTTGCTTTACGCTCCCGCTCGAAAAGTTCTTCCCTGAAATTCCGTCGCGTCTTGTGCAGGCGGCCATCATTTTCGCGTTGCCGGGCGTCTTTGCGACGAACGTGATTACGATTTCGGCCTCGGTGATGAACGGGCTTGGGCATTACCGAAGGTGGGCGCTCATCAATATGGTCTCGTCCTTGTGGCAGATGCTCTGGGTGGCGTTCTTCCTATATACTGGGCGCCTGAGCGTGCTTTCGGTCGTGGCGACGCAGTCGATTTTTGCGGGCGTCTATGCGGCTCAGATTGCGGCACGGGCTGGCTTTAGCTTAAAAGAAATCCGGAAGTCGGCGCTGGACATTCGAAGCCCTTGGCTCTCGTATGCGCTGATGGGCATTGTGCCGATGGTGCTTACGCCTGTGGTACTCACGTTCATGCGTTCGACGATTGGTGCTGAGCTGGGCTGGAATGCGGCAGGCATTTGGCAGGGCATCTGGAAGATTTCGGACTTTTTGACGGCGTTCTTTTCGGCGATTCTCGGCGTGATCATCTTGCCGAAGGTGTCTTCGAAGATGGCGAAGTCGGAGTTCTGGGCGATGTTCCTCCCGATCTTGGGGAAGTCGATGCTGCTTGCGCTTTTGGCTGTGGCGGTACTTTACCTTGGGCGTTCGCTCCTTGTGTATGTGATGCTTTCGTCGGAATATGCGGGGGCGGCCGATTACATCCCGATGCAGTTGCTGGGCGACTTTTTCCGCGTGGGCGGTTGGGCGCTTGGGCTTGTGTTGATTGCCCGTCGCGAAACCAAGATTTTCTTGACGCTTGAAATTTGTTCGCAGTTTGTTTTGGCGGGGGCGACTTACGGCTTTGTCAAGCTTTATGAATTTAACGGCCCGATGATGGCCTATGCGCTTGAAAACTTCGTCACGCTTTTGGCTTCGGTGGTTATCGTGAGCCGTTTGAAATGGTCTAAGGATTGAGTGGTTGGAATATGATGCCGAAAGTTTCTGTTTTGCTCCCGAGCTATAATCACGAACAGTACGTCGAAGCGGCTGTGCGTTCTGTGATGTCGCAGACGGGCGTTGATTTTGAGCTGATTGTCATTGACGATGGCAGTTCGGATTCGTCGCCTAAGATTTTGGCGAACTTGCAGGCAGAACTAGGCTTTACATATATCCACCGTCCGAACAAGGGCGTTGTGCCGACGCTGAATGAGGCGCTTGCGCTTGCCCGCGGGCGTTACGTTTGCACGTTCTCTTCGGACGACAAGATGCCTCCGGAACGTCTCAAAAAGCAGAGCGATTACTTGGAAACGCACCCGGATGCGGCGGCGTGTTTTGGACAAATTAAACCGTTGTACGACGATGATTCGCTAGGGGAGATGGATGTGCGGTTCTTGCGTAGCGTGCCGCAGGTCTCTTTCGAGGAATCGTTCTTGGGCAAAAAGGCGCTGCATGGTTGTGGCGAGATGTTTGTGCGCGAAAAGATCGTTGCGATTGGATGTTACGACGAGCGCTATTATTTTGAGGACTATCCGCTTTATTTGAAGATTCTGTATAATTACGGGCCGCAGCCGGTTTTGAGTGATGTGGTGTGCTGTTACTACCGTGAACACGGCGACAATATGCACGTGAACAACAACCGCATTTTCAGCGAAATCTTAAGGATGCTGGCGGAAAATTACAGTTCGCATCCGCTGTACCGTGAGGCGGTGCGCTGCTGGAAGGCCAACTGGTTTTCGGCGGTGGCCGCGCAGAGTAAGCTTGCTGCGATCCGCTTGATTCCGAAGGTGATATCGCTTTCGCCAAGATTCTGGCTCCGCATCCCCAAGCTGTTCATCCCCAAAAAACTGTTACCGTATTAAAGACTGCTGTAACCGCCTTGTCGTGCCGGCCGTTGTGCCGGCATCGCCTTTTTTTGCTTGTCATCCCGGTTTTGTACAAGTACAAAGCCCTTCGTCTCAGCTATGAAAATGCGAGCATTTTCGCAGCGTTCGCCTTGGTTGCTTTTATACCGGGATCACCTTTGGGCTGTGTAAGGCGACCCCGCAACGAGTGCGGGGTGACAGTGAGGGGGGAGTGCGTAAGGTGACCCCGCAACAAGTGCGGGGTGACAGTTGGGAGGCATGTAAGGTGGCCCCGGCACTGAGGCCGGGGTGACAGGGAGGGGCTGGAGTGCGGGGTGACAGTTGGAGGGAACGTCTTTTTTTTTGCTTGTCATGCCGGCCGTTGTGCCGGCATCGCCTTTTTTTGTATGTTGTTTTATATGGTACAACATAACTATTACGTCTATCTTTTAACGTCTTACGATAATTCTGTCTTTTATGTAGGGGTCACGAACGATTTGATTCGTCGTGTAATAGAACATAAGGTTCATAGGAACGATGGGTTTACGAATCAGTATGGTGTAAATAAGCTGGTGTATTTCGAGACGTTTTCTAATGTCGTTGATGCTATTAGAAGGGAAAAGCAGATGAAACACTATAAGCGTTTGTGGAAGGTGAATCTTGTGAATGGCGTCAATGCGGAATGGAACGATTTGTCGAGTCAAATCGGGGTTACTGAAGAGATGCTTAATAATGCCAGGACTGTGTAAGGTGACCCCGCAACAAGTGCGGGGTGACAGTTGGAAGGGAGTGTATAAGGTGGCCCCGCAACAAGTGCGGGGTGACAGTGAGGGGGAGTGCGTAAGGTGGCCCCGCAACAAGTGCGGGGTGACAGTGAGGGGGAGTGCGTAAGGTGATCCCGGAACGGGGTCCGGGATGACATTGGGGTCCGGGATGACAGTAATAAAAAAGACCAACCTTTCGGTTGGTCTTTTTTCTGCGGGTGCCAGGACTCGAACCTGGAGCCTTTTGGTTCGTAGCCAAACGCTCTATCCAGTTGGGCTACATCCGCGTTTTTGTTTTGTTGTCTTCTCTCGTCGACGGGCACAAATATAGAATAATCAGAAATTGTGTCAAGGGTAAAGGGCAAAAAAAGTGAAAATTTTTGCGAAATAAGCTTTTTGTATGCTTTTTGCTTGTAATCCCCCCTAAAAACACCCCCCAATAGTCTTGACCGTGCGATTTCGGAACCGTTTTGACGCTCATTTTCCTCTAAATTTGTCCGGCGATATTTGAATAAATTTTGCCATTTAGCTATTTTTGTGCCCAAACTTTTTTACGTGTGTTTGAAAATGAATAAGTTCAAAGCTTTCATGAAGACTTTAGGCTCTGCCTTGCTGATGGTTTTATCCTTCATTTGGCAGAAGGTTTGGAGTGCGCTGAAGATTGCCTTCGGTAATGCGATTTTCCGCTGGTTCTTTATTATGATGGTGCCGATCTTCGTGGCGTTTATCGCGGCCGTGGTGGTGTACGTACACTTCTCGCCGGAACTGCCGTCGCTTTCGCAGCTCGAACAGATCAATCCGAAGCTCGTGACCAACATTTACGACAAGGATGGTCAGATTGCGCATAAGTACTTTGTGGAACGCCGCGAATGGACCTCGATCGACTCGATTCCGCTCGACGCTATCCACGCCGTAATGGCGACTGAAGACCGTGCCTTCTACAAGCACTGGGGCATGAACGTCTGGGCGATTCCGTCTGCCATTTTGGAAAGTGCGACCTCCGGCAACAAGCTCCGCGGTGCATCGACTCTGACGCAGCAGCTCACCAAGCTCTTGTTCCTCACGCCGGAACGCACGATTTCGCGTAAGATCAAGGAAATGATGACGGCCATCCGCATCGAACAGACTTACACGAAGGAAGAAATTCTCGAATTCTATATGAACGAAGTCTACCTCGCCGGTGGTAACTACGGTTTCCAGGCCGCAGGCAAGTACTACTTCGGCAAGCCGCTCGACAGTCTTGGCATTCCGGAATACGCCGTGCTCGCCGGTATGTTGCAGCGTCCAGAAACTTACCGCCCTGACCGTCATCCCAAGAATTCTCTCCGCCGTCGTAACACGGTGCTTTACGCCATGTACGATGCCGGCTACATCAGCCGTGACGATTACCACAAGTACGTGAGCATGCCGATCACGCTTGCCCCGAAGACCGAATCCAACGAATCGGGCCAGTACTTCTTCGAAGAAATCCGCAAGTACATGGAAAAGAAGTACGGCGAAAATTCGCTCTACGCCGACGGCGTGTCCGTTTACAGTACGATTGATCCGGATATCCAGGCTTACCTCGACAGCGTGGCCCGTGCCCAGGTCGAGAGGGTGCGTCGCCGCATCAAGTACCGCACGACCCGCAGGTTGCAGCTCACCAAGAAGTATGATATGCCCGAAGACAGCGTCGTGGCGCATTTCGACAGCGTCTACACGCTCTTCAAGAAGCAATACCTCGTGGGAGATACGCTGCGCAACAAGAAGGGCCAGCTTGCTCCTCGCTATCCGGACAGTATCCGTTACCATCATGCCGAAGTGGCCGCCATCTTGATTGAAAACGAGACCGGTGCTATCCGTGCCATGGTGGGCGGCAGCGACTTTAACCAGTCCAAGTGGAACCGCGCCGTGCAGTCCTTGCGTCAGCCGGGTTCTTCGTTCAAGCCGATCGTCTATTCGACCGCTATGGACAACGGTGCAAGCCCGTGCGACTCCGTGAACGACCAGCCGGTGACGATCCCGGATCCGGATGACAAGAATCCGAACAAGGTCTGGCGCCCGGGTAACTTCGAACACGATTTTGAAGGTATGATGACGCTCCGTCGCGCTCTCTACAAGTCCAAGAACCTGCCCGCTATTTTGACGGGTATGAAGTACGGCCTCAGCAACGTGGTGAACTATGCCCGCAAGTTCGGTATCAAGAGGGCTCCGTTGCAGGCGGTTCCGAGCCTCGCGCTGGGTTCTGTTGGGGCGACTTTGATGGAAATGACGTCGGCTTACACGGTGTTCCCGAATGGTGGTAACCGCATTGAGCCGTATATGATTGAATCGATTGTGGACCGCAATGGCGAGATTGTCGAGAAAAACTCGAAGGTGGAACACGAAGTGTTGCGTCCGGCTTCGGCTTACTTGATGGTCGACATGCTCAAGGACGTGAACATCCGCGGTACGGCCGCCCGCGTCTGGAACTCTGGCTTCCGTCATCCGAGCGGTGGCAAGACCGGTACGACGAACGACTACACGGACTGCTGGTACATTGGCTTTACCAAGCAGTACACGATGGGCGTCTGGGTCGGCTCCGACAATCCGGGAACCATGGGTGCCGGTCATACGGGTACCGAAGACGCTCTCCCGATTTGGATGGCGACGATGTCCAAGCTGCACAAGGATTTGCCGAGGCTTCCGTTCCCGGTTCCGCCTGGTGTCGTGAGCAAGGGCGTTTGCAACCACACGGGTCTTTTGGCGGGCGAGTTCTGCTCCGAGAAGTCTTACTGCCTTTATACGGCGGGGTACGGCCCGACGGAACGTTGCGATGGCAACCACTTCAGTTCGCAGACAAAGTCTGCGGATAACGCTACGTTGTTCAGTAACAAGGGTGTGATTGAGAATAACCGCTATGAGGCCCCGCAGCCCAAGAAGAAAGGGAAGGGGAAGGACGCGGCTCCGCCGCCCAAGCGCAATACTCGAAAGATGTTCTAAAAAGTGCGGCCCTGAGGCCGCATTTTTTTTACCGTGAGGGGGAGCGTGTAAGGTGGCCCCGGCACAGGGGCCGGGGTGACAGTGAGGGGGCGTGTGTAAGGTGGCCCCGGCACTGAGGCCGGGGTGACAGTAGGGGGGGGAACGTTTTTTTTTGTATGAAAAAATCCCGGCTCGGGGAGTCGGGATTTAGAAGTCTTTTTGTTTTAGATTATTCGTTTACGACGACCGGGTTGCCGTATTCAACACCCACGCCCCAGAAGGAGCAGACGTGCTTTGTGGAGTGGAGCTTGCCGAACTGATCGAAGTCCTTGATTTCGGCGTTGTTCCAGTGGATTTCGTAGACGTTATCGATGCGACGACCTTCCTTGATGCCGGTAACCTGCTGGAGGAACTTGACTTCGGAGCAAGATTCTTCGTCGGTCTTGTAGTTGTAGAACACCGGGGTGACGCTCTTGATTGCCAAGTGGACAACGCGGATGTTGCCGTTCGGGTCCTTCTTGGGGCTCTGTTCGTACGTCGTGACTGTCTTCGGTCCGGAGCATCCCACGATTGCGATGGCGATTAATCCAAGGACGAATGCCTTTAACTTGTTCATTTTATCTCCTGTTGTTAAAAAATGTGGTTAAAAAAGCCAGTAGTTGTAGTTTAGTGCATACGAAGTTTCATCGGACGAGATGTTCACCTTGAAACCAACTTCGTGACTCTGCCCAAGAACTACAGATGCGCCGAGTGTAAAGCCTGCGGAAATATCGTCTGGGAACCAGTAGGTATAGGCGTCTTCTTCGCTGACGTGGTCTATTTCGTAGACCTTAAAGGATAGCTGAGTTCCGACTTCAACGTTTATCATATCCATAATTTGGTACCCAACTGTTATGGGGACTTCTGCACTGAGGTTTGTTTGTCTAAGAGTTGCGTCGTTGTAATAATGTCTATAAACTTCTCCCGAGAAGCTCATAAATGAGCCACCACAGTAAATGCCTGTTGTTACGAACGCATTGTCTATAATGTTTTTTACAGCGAAGATGATACCGAATTCTGATCCAATGGCATAGTCTGCATCGTCGTAAAAGTAGAGATCGCTGTAAGAGTGTTCAAAGACATGGTAGCCAATGGCGTCTGGTTTTGCTGTAAGATAGCCCAAACCGACATGCAGACCCATCTTGAATGAGGTTTTGGCTTTGTTGCCGCTTTCTCCGGAGGCGTCCGCTGCGGAATCATCTGCAAGGAACCCGAAGCCGAACAGGCCGCCAGAGGTCTTTACCTCTTTCTTTTTAGGTGTGTCGTCGCCGTCGCGCGGATCGGGGGCGTCTGCCGGATCGTCTTCGTGCAGTGTTAACAGCATAACGGACTTGCTGACTGGAACGTAGTCGAGTTCGTTGCTGATGTATACTTGCTGCGGCTCTTGCTGTTTAGGCTTAGCCTTGGGCTTCTTGGCCGCAGGCGCCGGCGCTTGAGCTTCGACTTCTACAATGGTGGGTTCTTCCGTTTCTTCAACGACGGGAGCTGTAGTTTCTTCTACAGGAAAGTCTTGATTGCTATCAGCCGCTTCTTGTGCGTGGATGAATGTTGCAAGACCTAAACTAATTAAAATATGTTTTAAATTGGTCATATGCTATTCGTAAATAAAAATTTTCGTCAAAAATAGATATATTCGTGCGACTTGTAAAGAGTTTTTTATCAAAATTGTAAACTAAAAAACTTTTTTGTGATTCTTTTCACAAAAAGCAAAAATCCCGACTCTGTTGGAGTCGGGATTTTCAGTGGAGTTAGAATATGAAATTCTAGGACGCGTGCTGTTCCGCGCGCGTTATGCGGCTGATTACATCATGCCGCCCATGCCCATGGACGGATCCATAGCAGGAGCTGCCGGAGCCTTCGGTTCCTTCTTTTCGGTGATCACGCAGTCAGTCGTGAGGATCATCGAAGCGATGGAGGAGGCGTTCTTGAGAGCCGTGCGGGTCACCTTAGCCGGGTCAATGACGCCAGCCTTGATGAGGTCTTCGTAAGTGTCCGTCTTAGCGTTGTAGCCAAAGCCGTCCTTGCCTTCCTTGACCTTGTTCACCACGACAGAGCCTTCGAGGCCAGCGTTCTGGACGATCTGGCGGAGCGGTTCTTCGATAGCGCGGCGGATGATTGCAGCACCAGTCTTCTGGTCGGCATTGTCAAACGTGAGAGCGTCGATAGCCTTTTCAGCGCGGATGAGAGCAACGCCACCACCCGGAACGATACCTTCTTCGACAGCGGCACGAGTTGCGTGCATAGCGTCGTCGACGCGGTCCTTCTTTTCCTTCATTTCGACTTCGGTAGCTGCACCGACCTTGATCACAGCAACGCCACCGGCGAGCTTTGCCAAGCGTTCCTGGAGCTTTTCACGGTCATAGTCGCTCGTGGTAGCTTCGATCTGCTTCTTGATCTGAGCGATACGGCCCTTGATAGAAGCGGCGTCGCCAGCACCTTCGACAATCGTGGTGTTGTCCTTCGTGATGGTGATGGACTTTGCCTTACCGAGAACGGTCACCGGAGCATCTTCGAGCTTAGCACCCGTGTCTTCGGAGACGAGCATACCGCCAGTGAGGATAGCGATATCTTCGAGCATGGCCTTACGACGGTCACCAAAGCCCGGAGCCTTGACAGCAGCAACCTTCAAAGTGCCGCGCATCTTGTTCACAACGAGCGTTGCGAGAGCTTCGCCATCGACGTCTTCGGCGATGATGAGGAGAGACTTGCCCTGCTTTGCAACATGTTCGAGCATCGGGAGCAAATCCTTCATGGTAGAAATCTTCTTGTCGTACAAGAGAATGTACGGATTTTCGAGAGCGACTTCCATGCTGTCCGTGTTCGTGACGAAGTACGGAGAGAGGTAGCCACGGTCGAACTGCATACCTTCGACAACATCGAGGACGGTTTCGGCAGTCTTGGATTCTTCGATGGTGATGACGCCATCGTTGCCGACCTTTTCCATTGCGTTGGCGAGGAGTTCGCCAATTTCCGGGTCGTTGTTAGCAGAAATCGTTGCGACCTGGGCGATGTGTTCCTTGCCGTTGATCTTGACGGCCATCTTGCCGACTTCCTTGATCACAGCTTCGACAGCAGCGTCCATACCGCGCTTGATGTCCATCGGGTTTGCACCAGCAGCGACGTTCTTGAGGCCTTCGCGAGTGATTGCCTGAGCGAGGACCGTAGCAGTCGTCGTACCGTCACCAGCAGCGTCAGAAGTCTTGTTGGCGACTTCCTTGGCCATCTGTGCGCCGAGATTTTCGTATGCGTCTTCGAGTTCGACTTCCTTAGCGACAGAAACGCCGTCCTTAGTGACGTTCGGAGCACCGAAGGAACGTGCGATCATGACGTTACGGCCCTTAGGACCGAGAGTAACCTTAACTGCATTGGCGAGCTTGTCAACGCCCTTCATGAGGGATTCGCGAGCTGCTACATCAAACTTCAATTGCTTTGCCATTTTTGTTTTCCTTTTTAAAATTTTTGATTTAGTTAGAAGTTGGAAGTAGGAAGTTAGAAGTGAATTTTTCGCGGCCTTGCCGCCCGTTTTTGATGCGCCTACGACGCTTTTATTTTCCTGTCTACTGTCTACTTCTTACTGTCTACTACAAAGTAGCGATAACGTCGGATTCCTTGACGATGAGATAGTTTTCGCCATCAACGGTAACTTCGGTACCGCTGTACTTGCCGTAAAGCACCACGTCGCCAACCTTGACTTCCATGGCAACGACTTCGCCCTTGTCGTTCTTGCGACCCGGACCTACGGCCACGACCTTGCCCTGCATCGGCTTTTCCTTTGCATTATCCGGAATGAAGAGACCGGAGGAGGTCTTCTGTTCGGCTTCGGCCGGCTTGACAACGATTCGATCTGCTAAAGGCTTGATCATTATTTTTATCCTCTTTTGGGCAGCGCCCTTGTTAAAATTCATGGTCGAACTGGATTGTTCCAAATTGGACCGTATTTCTTGTTCGTCCCCTTTAAAGCAATTTCCGTGCCAAAACCGCATTTTCTACGCAAAAACGGGAAATTAGGGGGATTTTGGGGTGTGGTGTTTTGAAATGAAACGTACAGTAGCGGGAAAGGGGAGGAATGCGAGGGGGCGGGAAACGTGTGCGTTTAAAAATGAAACAACGGTTTGGGGCAATCTCAGAAATTAGGGGGATTGATGGAGTGGGATACGGATAGTAGATTATGAACCAATTGAGGAGGTTTTATGGAAAAATTTAAAATAGCTAAGAATCCTGATTTGACTGAGGATGAAATACTTGAGTATAGCGGAAATCTAGCGGATGCGTTCCGCGAAGGGCTTGAAGACGGTTCCACGATGGTTTTTGAAGCCGGTACCCCTTGGGAAGAGACTGTCAAGGCGATTAAGGAACGCCGCAAGCGTAGTGAAACACGGATGGCCTCGTTCCGCCTGCCGGTTTGGATCATCGAAGGTCTCAAGCGTAATGCAGCCAAAGGCGATGTCAAGTACAGCGAATATGTGATTGAAACGCTTGCCAAAGCTGCGATTTGAGTTTTTGTTGCGAAATTTTTCGCAATTTAGAAAGACAAAACCCGTCTTGTCTTATAGGTAAAGCCTGACCTTGGAAATCCGGGTTTTCTATATGGTTTATCCGGATGTAAGCTTTTCAACACTTATTTTAAACGGATACCTAGTATTTAGGTTAAGATTTTCTTATATTTTTGTAAACTATTCAATATCCAGACCGTTTTTTTATGTAACAACCGCAAACGGTGGTCCGTTATGTATAAATGATGGCTGGAGTAACCCCGAGGTCGCTGCCGCTTTATGCCCATCCGTTTCGAGAAGAAGGTCTGGCTTTCGAGCCCTACGATGCATGGTGACGAGCTCCGGTTCGTGACCGAAGCCTACGAAACTAACTGGATGAGCACCGTCGGCGCGAACATCAACGAGGTGGAACGCCTCGCCGCCGAGAAGGTGGGCTGCAAGTATGCCGTCGCGCTTTCGGCGGGCACCGCCGCGCTGCACCTCTGCACAAAGCTTGCCGGCGAAGCGCTCTACGGCATGCCCAAGGCCGGCACCGGGGCGCTCCAAAACCACAAGGTGTTTTGCAGCGACATGACGTTCGACGCTACCGTGAACCCCATTGCCTACGAGAATGGCGAGGCCGTGTTCATCGACACCGAATACAAAACGTGGAATATGGATCCGGTCGCCCTCGAAAAGGCATTCGAAATTTACCCGGACGTGCGCCTGGTGGTAATCGTTCACCTTTACGGAACCCCGGCGAGGGTTGAAGAAATCCGCGCCATCTGCAAAAAACATAACGCCCTCCTCATCGAAGACGCCGCCGAAAGCTTCGGCGCAAGCTACAAGGGCCTGCAGACCGGCAACTTTGGCGACTACAGTGCCATCAGCTTTAACGGCAACAAGATCATCACCGGTTCTAGTGGCGGTATGTTCCTCACCGACTGCAAGGAAGACGCCGAGAAGGTGCGCAAGTGGAGCACTCAGAGCCGTGAGGCCGCCCCGTGGTATCAGCACGAAGAAATCGGCTACAACTACCGCATGAGCAACGTGATCGCGGGCGTGGTGCGCGGCCAGATGCCCTATCTCGAAGAACACATCGCCCAGAAAAAGGCCATCTATATGCGCTACAAGGAAGGACTGAAGGGACTCCCGGTGCAGATGAACCCCTACGACGCCGAAAACAGCGAACCGAACTTTTGGCTCAGCTGCCTGATCATCGACAAGGATGCCATGTGCAAGCAGGTGCGCGGCGAAACCGACGCCCTGTACATCCATGAAAAAGGCAATAGCTGCCCCACGGAAATCCTGGAGCGCATCGCCGCCATGAACGCCGAAGGACGCCCCATCTGGAAACCGATGCACATGCAGCCCATGTACATGAGCCACGCCTTCATTACCGCGAACGGCAACGGACGCGCACGCACCAACGCCTACATT
Organism: Fibrobacter succinogenes; assembly: GCA_902779055.1. Classification (GTDB taxonomy): domain Bacteria; phylum Fibrobacterota; class Fibrobacteria; order Fibrobacterales; family Fibrobacteraceae; genus Fibrobacter; species Fibrobacter succinogenes_K. The sequence goes on from CACZAD010000003.1 coordinate 78,724, forward strand.
GCAGGCGAGTGCCAGGACAACGGCGCCGACATTTTCGCTCGCGGACTCTGCCTGCCGAGCGACAACAAGATGACCCCCGAACAGCAGGATGCCATCATCCAGACCATCAAGGAATGCTTCGAGTAAGTATGGAATTGGGTTGCTTGAACACTATGAGTCGTCCTGAGCGAAGCCGAATAATCAGGGCTGTCCGCGGCTTTATCCGTGTCATTCCTGCTTTGATCGGGAAACTCCAGGGCGTTTCTTTGTCGAAGGCTTGTTTTTCTGTAGATAATTTGTTATATTATATATGCCATACTCACCGGGCTTCAATGCGGCAACGCATAGCTTACTTCGGTGAGTTTTTTTGTTTGTAGGTTTGTGAGGGGCGTGATGTTGTATACAAAGACCTACAAGACTGTTGAAGAACAGGCTGACTTGCTGATACGGCGGGGGCTTGTTTGCAATCGTGATACTTTGATAGAACGCCTGAATTGGATAAATTATTATCGTTTGTCTGGATACCTTTTCCCTTTTCGAAAGCCTAATTCTGATGACTTTGTCGAGGGGACGAATCTTGATCAGGTTTGGGAACGCTATTGTTTTGACAGAAAGTTCAGACTGTTGATGTTGGATGGTATTGCTAGGATTGAAGTCGGTTTAAAGACTGCTATAGTTCTGGTGTTTGCGCGAAAATATGGCCCTTTTGGTTATAAAGTCCGGGAAAATCTGCCAAATATTTCGTATGAAGAATTTTTAAATCTGCAAAAGTCTATGCTTATGGAAATGGAGCGTAGTAAGGCTCCGTATGTTGTTGCTTTTAAAACAAAATACGGTGATTCTGAAGAAAATCTGCCTTTATGGATGGCTATAGAGCTTATGACTTTTGGTTCTATGCTCAAGTTTTATGAGGGTATGCATAAAAACTTGCAGAATGAAATCTCGATGGCGTTCTCGCAACAGAAAGCTGCGTTCATTTCATGGATGAAGTCGTTAAACGTGGTCCGCAATATTTGTGCTCACCATGAGCGCCTCTGGAACCGTATATTGGGTGTGACTCCTATCTTGTACCCTAAAAACAAGGCGAAAAAACGCCAAAGTAAGTGGTTTGCCCCGGTTCCTGTGGACAATAAGCGTGTGTTCGCCTCCATAACGCTTGTGCTTGAGCTTCTGTCTGTTATGGCGCCGAAATCTGGTTGGAAAAAACGTCTGCTTGAACTTCTCGAGAGTTATCCTAACATCCCTCTTTGTGAAATGGGGTTCCCCGAAGATTGGAAAAAAACACCGTTTTTTGCGGAGGCCGCCTAATGTACGCCCGGTTCTTCAAGCGCCCCCTCGACTTTTGCTGTGCTTTGGCAGCCATCATCTGCCTGAGTCCGGTCCTCGTCGTGCTTACTGTCCTCGGCGCCATCAAGATGAAGGGCAACCCGTTCTTTACCCAGCCGCGCCCGGGCCTTAACGAAAAAATCTTCAAGCTCATCAAGTTTCGCACGATGACGAACGAAAAGGACGCGCAGGGGAACCTGCTCCCTGACGACAAGCGACTGAACGCTTACGGCAAGTTTTTGCGTAGCACCAGCCTTGACGAACTCCCCGAACTGTTCAATATTCTTAAAGGCGATATGGCATTAATCGGGCCGAGACCGCAACTTGTACGCGATATGGTCTTTATGACTCCCGAACAGCGCAAGCGTCACTCTGTACGTCAGGGGCTTAGCGGACTTGCTCAAATAAGCGGCCGCAATGCGGTCACCTGGGAAGCTAAAATTGGTTACGACCTAAAATACATCAAGAAAATCTCCTTCCTTGGCGATGTAAAGATTATCCTCACTACACTTGGCAAGGTGTTCAAGCGCGACGGAATCACCGAAGAAGGTTGCGATACCGCCACTGACCTCGGCGACTACCTGCTCGCAATCGGCAAGATCACCCGCGAACAGTACGACCGCGGACAACAGGAGGCTAGGCGCCTCATCGCGGAGGCCGCCTGATGCTCTACAAGCTAGCCCACATACTCCGCGACAGGTTCGGGTTTCTTTGGAACGTCGTCGAATGGCTCAACGCTTCGGTCTTTGCGTTGACCCACAGGGCGGCACTGAAGAAAATCCCAGAAATTTTGCAGGAATTCTCCGACAAGTTTACCCTGCGGTTGGCTGAACCGACCGACGCGGCCCCCCTCGCCTCCTTCTTTGCCGAACAGCCCGAAGAATCCTTCAAGTTCTTTAAACCACACTCCTTCGACGAAAAAACGCTTTCAAAAATTATCAGGAATAAGGCTTTTCTTGCGTTCCTCATGCTGGAAGAGGATAAAATTGTGGGGTACTTTTTTTTGCGTTGTTTCGTGAATGGGAAATGCTTCAAGGGCTACATGGTCGCAGACGCCTACAGGGGCATGGGAATCGCGAAACTTGAAGGCTTCGCCATGAATAAGGTCAACGAAATTCTTGGTTTGCGTATGTTTGGCTCAATATCTCCTGAAAATTCGGCCTCTTTAGCGGTAGCCAAGGCTGTAAATGAAGTGAAAATCTTGAGTACTTTGGAAAATGGAGACTATTATGTTGAATTTTTGCCGAAATCGAAATTGATTGCCTAGAGGTTAGCTTTTGAACATCCTTTTTCTGACATTAGTTCATATAGACAATATCCTTGAAAAAGGCATCTATACCGACCTTATGCGCAAATTCCGCGATGAGGGACATTCGGTGTATATCGTGACACCCTACGAGCGCAAGTTTGGTAAGAAAACCGAACTAGTCGAATGTGATGGCGTGAAAATCTTGGGTGTAAAAACGCTGAACATCCAGAAGACCAATGTCGTTGAAAAAGGAATAGGAACACTCCTTATAGAATCGCAGTATAAGTCTGCAATAAAAAAGTACCTAAAAGGTGTAAAATTTGATCTGGTACTTTATTCAACGCCTCCCATCACTTTTACCAAGGTCATTAAATTCCTCAAAAAAGAAAATCCCCATATCATTTCATACCTATTGCTGAAGGATATATTTCCGCAGAATGCGGTTGATATCGGAATGTTTGGCAAGAATAGTTTATTCTACAAGATGTTCCGCAAGAAAGAAATTGAACTCTACAAGAATAGCGACTATATCGGCTGTATGTCGCCTGCGAATGTTAAGTTCGTGCTGGATTACAACGACTTTATTGACCCGAGACGTGTCGAAGTTGCTCCGAATTCTATTGATGTTGCGCCGGAAACTAGAAGTCCTGAAGAGATTGTACGGGAACGAACGGCAATTCGTGAAAAGTACAAACTTCCTTTAGACAGACCAATATTTATTTATGGCGGAAACCTTGGAAAACCTCAAGGAATACCTTTCTTGATAGATTGTCTGGATGCACTCAAAAATCGAAATGAGGTCTATTTTGCTATCGCAGGCGATGGAACTGAATTTGGCAAAATTCAGAATTGGATTAGTTGTTCTAAGCCACAAAATGTAACCTTATTCAAACGTCTGCCCAAAGACGATTACGAAATGCTTGCTCAAAATTGTGACGTGGGTTTGATTTTCCTTGATCATCGATTCACGATTCCCAACTACCCGTCACGTTTGCTTTCATACCTTGCCGCAAAAATGCCAATAATTGCAGCAACGGATCCAAATACAGATATTGGGAAAATAGCTGAAGAAAATGGCTATGGCTATTGGTGCGAAAGTAATGATGTAAAAGCATTTGTTGCATGCGTTGATAAGATGCTTGCTAGTGATTGTAAAGTTTTGGGTATAGCGGGATATAAGTATTTACTGGAAAATTATCAGGTTGATAGAACATATAATGCTATTTTGTCGCATGTGAGGGTCGTATGAAAATTCTCCAGATAAATAGCGTTTGTGGAATTTTCAGTAAGGTTAAGCTGTGGGACAAATTGGAAAAACATTTTGGTGAAATGAGGTGATGAATGGGTGAAGTAAGAAAATATCAAAGATGCACGCAGTGCGTGATGGATACGACCGATTCTAAAATCATTTTTGACGAAAATGGTGTTTGCGATCACTGCCGGAATTTTGAAAAAAATATTAAGCCCTATTGGAAACCGCAGGAAAATCGTTTTGACGAATTGGAAAAAATTGCTGCGCAAATTCGCAAAGCAGGCAAAGGTCGTGATTACGATTGCATTTTAGGGCTTTCCGGGGGTGCAGATAGTTCTTACCTCGCATACATTGCAAAAGAGATAATGCATTTAAGGCCTTTGGTGTTCGTTGTTGATACCGGTTGGAATCTGAATGTTGCAGTAGAAAATATTGAAAAGATTGTTAAGGGCCTAGATCTCGACATGTATACCGAGGTGGTCAATTGGAAAGAGATGGCCGACTTGCAACTTTCTTTCTTCAAAGCATCCATTTCATCTTGCGACCATCCGCAGGACCATGCCATTTTTGCAGCCCTATACAACTATGCCGTAAAGCACAAGATAAAATATGTTTTGACAGGTTCCAACAGTGCCACGGAATTCATTCGCCCTCCTGTAGAATGGATTTACATGAATGATTCTGTGATGCTCAAGGATATCCATAAGCGTTTTGGCAAAGTTCCTCTAAAAACATATCCGCTATGCGGAATGTTGAAGTACCGAATTCTTTATCGTTATTTCTATGGAATGAAGCGCGTGTTCCCGCTAGACTATGTCGTTTACGACAAAGAAAAGGCTATGGAACTTTTGCACGAAAAATACGGATGGACCAAGTACGAAAACAAACATTACGAAAATGTGTTCACTCGTTTCTTTGAAGGGTATTACCTTCCTCATAAATTCGGCTTCGACACAAGAAAGAACGTCTGCTCTACACAAATTTTGACAGGGACAATGACTAGGGACGAGGCTTTGCGCATTTTGGAAAAGCCTCCTTACGACCCAGAACAGATGGAACTTGACAAGGAGTATGTTGCGAAGAAAATGGGAATTACGTCTGCTGAATTTGACAAGATTATTGCTCAACCAAATAAGACTCCGGCCGATTATAAGAATCAAATGTGGATTATAAAGTTAGGTGTTTTCTTGTCTAAGCTTTGGGGCTCCGAAAACAGGAATTTGAGGGTCTAGGAATGATTGCGATACTTGACTACGGTCTCGGAAACCTTGGCTCCATAGCCAATATGCTCAAGGTTATTGGCGAAAAATCAAAAATAACCAGCAATAAAGACGAAATCAATGCTGCAGATGGACTTATTCTCCCTGGAGTTGGAGCGTTTGATGCTGGAATGCAAAAACTTAACGAAACTGGGCTTGCTCAAGTTGTTAAGGATTTTGCGGCAACAGGTCGCCCTGTTTTGGGCATTTGCCTTGGCATGCAACTGCTTGGCAAAAAAAGCGAAGAAGGGACACTCCCTGGGCTTAATCTGATTCCGTTTGAATGCGTAAGGTTTAACTTCGCCAGTGATTCGGAACTTAAGATTCCACACATGGGTTGGGATATTGTTGATTTCAAACAACTCCATCCATTGCTTGACAATTTGCAAGGTACACAAAGATATTACTTTGTCCATTCATTCCATGCTGTATGTGACCATGCCGAAAATGTATTGATGACATGCGATTATGGTTATGAATTTGCAGCTTCTGTAGTCAATGGCAATGTTATCGGAGTTCAGTTTCATCCAGAAAAAAGCCACGATTTTGGCCTTGCTCTTTTTAGAAACTTTGTCGCCATGTGCAGGAGGGATTAACCGTGTTTACAAGACCTAGAATTATCCCTACATTACTCATTGACGATAGGGATTTGATAAAGACAGTCCAGTTCGGGAAGCGGACATACCTTGGTGATCCGGTGAATGCCGTAAAGATATTTAACCGCAAGGAAATTGACGAACTCTCGATTTTGGATATCGGAGCGACAAAGAATGGTCGGGAACCCGATTACGAACTTTTAAAAGATATTGCCAGCGAAGCTTTTATGCCACTCAGCTACGGCGGAGGCATTCAGACTGTAGAACAAATCCGTAATTTGCTCGCGATTGGTTATGAAAAGGTTGTTATCAACTCGGGACTGATCCGCAATCCTGAACTTGTCCGCCAGGCTGCGGTTCAGTTTGGTAGCCAAAGCATAGTCGCATCTATCGATGCCAAGAAAATAGATGGCGCATACAAGTGCTTTATTGCCGATGGAACTGAAAAGGTTGATATGGAACCGGTTGCTTTGGCGAAGCGCGCCGAAGAACTTGGGGCTGGAGAAATCATAATCAATTCAATTGATAATGACGGAATGATGGCCGGTTATGATATAAACCTTGTGCAAAGTATCGCCTGTGCGGTCAAGGTTCCGGTAATCGCTATTGGTGGTGCTGGCGGAATAAGCGATTTGGAAAAGGTTCTGCATCAAGGACATGCCCATGCCGCCGCAGGTGGAAGTATGTTTGTTTACTATGGCAAGTTAAAAGCTGTGCTGATTACGGCTCCTAGCGAACAAGAATTGACAGATGCAGGCATTTATAGAAATTGATGGAAATTTTTTGCGTGATGCGTTATGACGGATAATTATATAATTCTACCCAAAACAGCAGACCAAACGCTATTGGCTAAATATTACTCGTTAGCCGATGTGTTTGTATTATGTAGTCAAAAAGAAACATACTCATTGACTTGCGCAGAGGCTTTATGTTGTGGAACCTTAGTTGTTGGTTTTAAATGTGGTGCTCCTGAAACTGTTTTTAAAGAACCATTTGCAAGGTTTGTTGATTATGGCGATATAAGTGGAATAAAAAATATTGTAGCTCAAATTGGTTTAAAAAAAAATAGTGAACTTGCAGAAAATGCACGAAAGGAATATTCAAAAGATACCATGACCAAACGGTACATGGAAACTTATGACCGTGGCGGCCGAAAGGAAAGGGTCTTGCTGCTTGATGTCAACTGCAAGGGATCTTCTACGGGGAAGATTGTTTACGACTTGTACACGAACTTACGAGCCGATGGACGAGCTGCTGCAATTTGCTATGGTCGTGGGGAAAATATTGAAGAAGAAAATATATACAAGTTTGGCCTAGACTGGGAAACGAATATCCATGCGGGGCTCTCTCGCATTACGGGATACAACGGATATTTCTCGTATTTTTCGACTCGGAGGCTGATTAACTATATTGAGCAATTCAAACCCGACTTGATTCATATCCATGAACTTCACGCTTATTTTGTAAATATCAAGCCACTTATAGAATACATCAAGTCCAAGAATATTCCTGTAGTTTGGACATTCCACTGCGAATACATGTATACTGGTAAATGCGGGCATGCATATGAATGTAAGAATTACCAAAATGAATGTGGTAACTGCCCCGCTGTAAAAGATTATCCCAAGAGCTTGTGGCTTGACAAAACCCGGCAAATGCTTGAAATGAAAAAGAAACTGCTTGGGGACTGGAACTTTACGATTGTTACTCCATCGCAGTGGCTCGCAGACAGGGTAAAGACCTCTTTTTTGAAGGATAAGGAAATTAAGGTCATTCATAATGGGATTGATACAAATGTATTCCACCCCGTTGATGCGAATGATTTGAAGAAGGAACTGAATATTCCTGAAAACAGTAAGGTTGTTCTTGCTGTTGCCCCAAACATCATGTCAGAAAGTAAAGGCGGAAAGTGGGTGTTGAAACTTGCTGAAAAAATGAAAAACGAAAATGTTTTTTTTGTTCTTGTGGGAGCTTTGTAATATGGATATTTTGTTTTTTTCAAACATCCCGTCACCTTATTTTGTGGCTTATGTAAATGAATTAGGAAAACTAGCAGATGTAACCGCTGTTTATGAAGATTTATCGTATAAAGACCGTGATGCTAGTTGGAAGTCTTTTAAATCCCCTAACGCAAGGTCGATTATTTTGAAGGGCCTTTCGCTAGGTGAAGGGAGAAAAATATCTTTTTACCCATTTAAACTTATTTGGAAATTCAGAAAATCGAGAATAATTATAGCGAATCCTACAACGCTATGTGGTATATTGTGCATTTTTTTCTGCAAGTTGCTTCGTATACCATTTATTATTCAGAGTGAAGGCGGGCTGCCGAAAGATGGAAAGGGGTTGAAGGAACATTTTAAGAAATTTTTGATGCAAGGAGCCGCTTTGTATTTGAGCGGGATGACTCCTGAACGCGATTACTTTTTAACATATGGCGCTCCTATAGAAAAGATTAAACAATACCCATTTGCTTCCTTATATAAAAGAGACTTTCCTAAAGAGCTATTAAGCTTGCAAGAAAAGGAATGCTTGAGAAAAGAATTGGGAATAACTGAAAAAAATGTTATCCTTTTTGTGGGACAATTTATTTATAGAAAAGGTATCGATATTTTATTAGAATCTTTGTCCCAAATTCATTCTGAAGTGGGGGTGTATTTGGTGGGTGGGGAATCTAAGCAAGAGTATCAGGATATTATTGATAAATATAATTTGAAAAATATCCATTTTGTAAATTTTATACAATTAGATGTGCTAAAAAAATATTATATGGCTGCAGATTTTTTTGTTTTGCCAACGAGAGAAGACACGTGGGGGCTGGTTGTTAATGAAGCCATGTCTTATGGCTTGCCTGTGATAACTACAAATCGTTGTGTTGCAGGGATTGAATTAATTGAAAACGATGTAAATGGTTATGTGATCTCAACAGATGATTCATTTGCTCTTTCTAAAAAAATCGAATATCTTCTTGAAAATCCAAATCTTCGAGATCAGATGGCTTTGAATAATTTTGAAAAAATAAAAGATTATAACTATGAAAATATGGCTCGTGCAATATACAGCCATTTGCAGTCTCTTGATGCTTAAGGTGTTGATATGAGGAAAGTAATGCGCGAGTATAGTGAAGGATCAATCTGGCTTTGCATAGCTTGTGTCATCTCAAATATTGCAGATTATCCCGCCATGGTTGTCACCGGTTGGGGGAGATTGATTGCTATTGCCTTTTGGATTTTTTTAATAACATCTCTAATTTTCAAGGGTGTTGTTTTATATGGAAATCGTTATTTTGGTGCATATCTGATTTTATATGCTATATTTTGTGTAAATACAGCTATTACTGGACTTGTGAATGATGTAAATGCTTTGGGTAATCATTTTTTTCGAGCCGTGGCAATTCCTACGATGGTATTTATTGTTGCAATGAGATATGGACTTAATTTTAAAAATAAAGATTTAAAGAGAATTTGCATTTGGTATTATATAACGACATCAATTATGTCTTTACCTTTGTTTTTGTTTTATCTCAGATATAGTGATCTTTCTACAAGTGTTTATGATTATGATTATGGTAAAAATGAGATTGCTGTTTTACTTTTGTTTTCTTTAGTTATTGGATGTATCTTATATGAGCCTGAAAATATATTGAAAAAATTGTTTAAATATGCGTCGATAATATTCATACTTGTTGATATGATATACTTAAGGTGTCGATCTTCGTTTTTAGGTGTTGCTTTTTTGTTTGGAACGCTTTCGATATACTCAAATAAAATGATCCAAAAGCTTAGAATTGCGGTTATATTAGGTCTTTTGACGGTAACAGTGTATTTCCTAGCGAATCCCGATTCTTTTGATACGTTTTTAAACCAAATTGTTTATGCCGGTAGAGATGGCTCTAACTTTTCAGAAGTATCTTCGGGAAGGGATGCTGATATTAAACTAGGTTTTGAATTATTTAGCAAAGCTCCTTTTTGTGGAGTTGGGCATGCTGGAACTACGATTGACTGTTTTTATGCTTCAGCCGTTGCAAACTATGGATTATTGGCTTGGCCTTTAATCGTTATGGCGTTATTGCCTGTAATATGGAGTTGCATTAATTTAAAAAATGGTAAAAAAGAAGATTTATGTTTTTTTATTATTGCCTTTTCTATGTTTTTTGTCAGTCTATGTGAAGAACAAGCTCCTTTTGGACCTGGGGTAAGATGCTATTTTTTGTGGCTGATGTGGGGAATTCTTCTTCAGGTAAATAACCGTAACCGTATTACCCCAATAATCGTCAAAAGATGAGGTGATCTCAAAATGATGTCTGGTACACCAATAACTCTTGCAGAACATAAACAGATTATGCTGGAAATTCTCCAAGCGTTTGCTTCTTTTTGCGAAGAAAATGGACTTAAGTATTATTTAGATGCGGGTACATTGCTCGGGGCTGTTCGTCATAAAGGATTTATCCCGTGGGATAACGATATGGATATTTGTTTGATGCGGCCGGATTATGATCGGATGATTGAAATTCTTCGCAAGCGTGATTATAAGCTTAATGACCATATTATTTTAGAGCGACCTGAAGAATCTCTTTATTGTTTTAGTAAGTTAAGTGATACGAGAACCAAACTTATTGAATTTCCAGATACTTGGCCTGAAGAAAAATACGTCTACATAGATGTTTTTCCTAAAGATGGATTAAAAGATCTTTCTTTCAGAACTAAAATAGTTTGTAAAATAACGGAGTATTTTGGCTTATTTCATTGGTTCAATAAGCACTCGATTCCGTATTGGAAGTCGAAGAAAAAGGGATTAAAAAAGAAGTGGATTGCTTGTATTGCAGGGATATTTGTTAAAGATAAAAACAGGCCATATAGGTTGCAGCAGAAGTTTATTAAGTGGTATGCCCAAAGGCATCCCTTAGAATCTTGCGAATACGCGAATACCCTTGTTAATGGCGAGTTTCACCGAATTTGTCATCGGAATTGTTTTGATGAGAGAATTTTGATGGATTTTGAAGACAAAAAATTTTATGGCCCTAAAGGCTATGATGAATGGCTAAGGGTTTTATATGGCGATGACTATATGACTCCGCCCCCTCCAGAGAAACAAGTTGTTCATAATATTGATGTAACATGGAGATGAACATTGGTATATGAGGAATAATATGAAATCTGTTGCGTTTCAGGAAGATCTCGACATTTTATCGAAATATTTGAAGGATAACGGGTTTGCCGGTTCTACCATCTTGGTTACAGGAGCTACAGGGCTCATTGGTTCTATAATCATAAAAGCGATTGTAGAATATAATAAAGAGAATTTCGAAAAGATTCGTTGCATCGGTCTTGCGAGAAGCACTGAAAAAGTCAGAATGATTTTTGAGGATGAACTTGGTGCGGACGGCTCTGTGGCCAACGTCAGTTTTCTTTATCAAGATATTAGAGATTCGATTGTAGATTCCGTAAAATGTGACTATGTGATTCATACGGCAAATTCAACCACATCGAAATACTTTATTACAAATCCTGTTGAAGTCATTGACAGCATATATGCCGGATCCAAAAATATTTTTGATTTTGCGGTAAGGTCGAAAGTAAAAGGATTGGTGTATCTATCTTCGATGGAAGTTTTTGGCCAGATATTTGAAGAAAAAAGATCCAGCGAAAAAGATCTTGGATATATTGATTTGCAGAATGTTCGCAGTTGCTACTCCGAAGGAAAACGTTTAGTCGAATGCTTGGCTGCCTCTTATGCACATGAATACGGCTTACCGGTGAAGGTGGCGCGCTTGGCACAGACTTTTGGTGCGGGAGTGCCAAGTACGGAGAATCGAGTCTTTGCACAATTTGCAAAATCGGCGATAAAGGGGGAAGATATTGTATTACATACGAATGGTCTCTCTTGCGGCAATTATTGCTATACAACGGATGTGATTCGGGCTATCTTTTTGCTGCTGAAAGCCGGGAAAAATGGCGACGCATATACGATAGTCAATGAAGAAACTTCACGGTCTATTTATGATATGGCAAGCATGGTAGCAGAAAATTTTTCGGATGGAAAGTCTAAGGTTGTCTTTGATATTCCGGAAGGGAATGAATTTGGATATGCGCCACAAACAAAGCTTAAGCTGAGTTCTGCTAAAATGAATTCGCTGGGTTGGAACGCGATGTACAACTTAAAAGAAATGTTTGAACGAATGCTCCCTGATTTAAAGGAGATTTGCTAATGATTTCAATTATCGTTCCTGTTTATAATGTTAAAGATTATCTTGTGCGATGCTTGGGAAGTCTTTATGCTCAAACATATAAGGACTATGAAGTGATCGTTGTTGATGATGGTTCATCTGATGAAAGTGGAAAAATTGCCGAGGAGTATTGCAGGGATAAAGCTAATTTTCATGTCTACCATAAATCGAATGGCGGATTAATGTCCGCATGGAAGTATGGTTTAGAAAAATCGAAAGGAAATTATATCGGTTTTGTTGATAGCGATGATTATATTGCATCTACAATGTACGAAGAATTAGTGAATGCTGGTTTTAAATATGATGCAGAAATAGTTCTTTGCAATCATTATTATGTTAATGAAAATGGTAAATCTAAAGTTCTTCATCGGAATCCGATAAAAGTAGGCTTTTATAATGGTAAAAAATTAGATTTAATAAGAAAAAAGATGTTGCCTCTTTTGGGTGAAGATTATGTATCTCCCGCCAGATGGAATAAACTTATCAAGAAAAATGTGCTTCAGAGTTGTTTGAAATATACAGACAATAGAATTTCTAGTGCTGAAGATGTCAATATAATGGTTCCATGTATGCTGAAATGTGAAAGTCTCTACTATGTTGACAAACCTTTATATTGTTATGTATCCAGGTCCACAAGCATTAGTAATGTGTTCAAGAACCATATTTTGGATACGTATGAAATCTTATTGTCCAATCTTTTGCAAAGTGTTAAAGATTTTAATCTAGAAAAAGTATTAGAACAAGAAGTTGTTGGTCTTCGTAATTTTTATGGATTGCTTTGGTCTATTTATGTGGCTAATTCAACTTTGACACGAAAACAGAAGTTTACTCAACTTAAACGAGTGACTGAAAACACGCAATTTAAAACTGCTTCTGTGTTAATTAGTAATCAGGATGGAAGAATCGCTTGGGCGTATAAGCTTATGATTAAGTTTAAAATGTACTTTTTGTTTTTATTCGCAAATTATCTTATGAATTTAAAGAAATAGAGGGCTGCTGGATGATTAGTATAATAGTTCCTGTTTATAATACAGAAAAATTTCTGCCGGAATGTATTGAATCTATTTTAAGACAAACATATAAAGATTTTGAGTTGATTCTTGTAGATGATGGGTCTACAGATTCATCTTTGAGTATTTGCAAACGTTATCAAGCCGCAGATCAACGGGTTAAGGTTATCACTAAAGAAAATGGTGGGCATATGTCTGCATGGATTTTAGCGGTTAAAGAATGCATTGGTGATTTTATCGGGTTTGTAGATAGCGATGATTTTATTGAACCCGAAATGTATCAGGAGATGATGGCTGCTCAGCAGCAATATAATGCTGATGTTGTAATGTGTGGTAAAACGACTTTTGATAGGTTTTCCGAATACACTTCAAGTATTAAGTTAAAGCCTGTATATACAGGTAAAGATATGGAGGAATTATACCGTATAGTTTTTCCTTGTTTGAGGAACAGCATATCTCCAGCTCGGTGGAATAAGTTATTTAAAAGAGATATTTTTGTTGATAATATGAACCGTTATTGCACAAAATGTGTAAGAACGATGGAAGACCGATTTATTGTTTATTCGGTGTTGTTAAGCACTCACACTTTTGCTACGGTTGATAAACCATTTTATCATTGTAGAATAGTGAACAATTCGGCTAGCAGAAAACCGAGACTTGAGATGTATGATATTGCAGAATTGCTTTATGAAACTCAAAAGCGAATGCTAGAAGATAAAGGCTTGTATGACAAGTATAAAAAAAATCTGGAACTTTCGCGATTGGACTATCTTCGCATGATTGCTGTTAGAAATATCGCGCGAAAGAATGGTTTAAGTTTTTGGAAAAAAGTTCAAATATCAAAACAAATGCTCAACGATTCAAATTATTCAAATGCAGTTTTGAATAACAAGAAACATTGTATCGGTAAGTTCGGAAAATTTATCTATTTAGTCTATAAAGTCAAAAGCGCTTTCCTTATGACTTTGATTCTATTATTCTATGGACGGTTTTGTGAAAATGGAAATACAAATGGATTTTAGTGAAGCTAAAATAAAAAAAATGGAAAATAAAATGCAACACTATAAATATATTCATTTTTTGGGGTGCAATGAATTAAAGTTTTCTTCACGTCTTGTAAAGATGGTTAATAATCCTGAATACGGTTTTAAAAAAAATGATCATCTTTTTGTCACTCCATATAAAAAAGTATATGACGCTTTGTGCTTTTATGGAAATGTAGTTCTGTGGAATACTTTAAATCCACGTTCTGTTCAAATGATAAACTTTTATGCCCCTTTTGGCGATTGGCTTTTTTTGCATAGTGTTCCTTCTGTGATCAGATTTTTATTGATAAAAAGAAAGCATCAAAAAAAAATTATATGGAGAACGTGGGGACATGATGCTGGTTTACGTTATGTTAAAGGGGAGAGAATACTAAAGCGTATTATAAAAATTATATTAAATTTTTTATGGTGTCGAGAAGTTCATCGATTTTATGCTGTTGGTGTATCTTCTAGTTATATAGATTTGCTAGATATAAAAAGATATTATGGTAATGTAAAAACAGTTCCTATTCCTTACGTTGAAAAAGTTACAAAAGAGCCAAAATTCCATTCATCTGAAGAAAATGAAAGCTTAAATATAATGGTGGGACATTTTGGGTTTGTAACAGACAATCACATTGGCGTCCTCGAAAAGTTAAAAAGGTTTAAAAATGAAAAAGTATGCATATATTTAGTCTTCTCGTATGGTGAAGCTACGTATATGAAAAAAGTTATTGATTATGTGAATATAAACTGGCCCCAAAAAGTAAAGATCATTACGGAGTTTATGCCTTTAGCTGAGTATGAGAATTTTTGCTCAAAAATGGATATTGCTTTTTTTGATGGCGTTCATTCCTACGCTATTGGGAACGTTTCTATGTTGTTTAGTATGCGAAAAAAAATATTTTTAAATAGAGATGGCTTATGGCATAAGGCTTTTACTGATAAAGGGGCTCCTCATTTGTGTACTGATGAACTTGATACGATGTCTTTTGAACAGCTTAAAGAACCTTTAATTTTTAAAAAAGAAAGGTACGAAGGTTTAGATAGAATTCCTTTTGAGGAACATATAAATAATTGGAAAAATTTGTTAGAAGAATTGGATAAAAAATCTTGTAATCGAAAATGATTTTTAAGTTGTTGAAAGTAATTCTTGGATAGGTGTTTGGTTATGTTTTACACTTGAAAACCTTTATTAATATATGATGTTATTGTAAAAAAAAATATTTTTTTTATATTGTCTTTGCAAGAATTTGTTAAGTTTTACGGCGTAATTATAAAAGGACTGCTTTTATGTCGCAAGAGTTAATTACCGTCACCTCTCCGCTTCTTCCGTCTTTGGATGAGCTTACTCCGCTGCTCAAGGATATATGGAATCGTCATTGGCTTACTAATAATGGTCATTACCATCAGGAACTAGAAAAAGCACTTGCTGAATATTTAGGCGTTGAATACATTAGCTTGTTCACCAATGGTACGCTTCCTCTGATTACTGCATTGCAAGCGATGCGCATTACGGGTGAAGTGATTACGACTCCATATAGTTTTGTTGCTACGACGCACTCCATCTGGTGGAACGGTCTCACTCCGGTATTCGTGGATGTCGATCCTGCAACCGGCAACCTCGACCCGCAGAAGATCGAAGAAGCCATTACTCCGAAGACAACGGCAATCATGCCGGTGCACGTTTACGGTAACCCTTGCGACATTGAAGCCATTCAGGAAATTGCAGACCGTTATGGTTTGGCTGTCATTTACGATGCAGCTCACGCCTTCAATGTGAAAGTGAATGGTCGAACAATCTTAGATGCGGGCGATATGAATACGCTCAGTTTCCATGCGACCAAGACATACAATACGGTCGAAGGTGGAGCGCTTATCTGTCATGACGCCCGCACCAAAAAGCGTATCGACTACCTCAAGAACTTTGGCTTCGCGGGCGAAACAACTGTGGTCGCTCCGGGCATCAACAGCAAGATGGATGAAATCCGTTCTGCGTATGGTCTCTGCAACCTGAAACATATTGACGAAGCCATTGCCGCTCGCAAGAAGGTCGCGCAGAAGTACCGTGCCGCACTTGCAAATATTGCTGGAATTACCTTGTTCGCAGAACGCGACGATGTCACGTACAACTATTCTTATTTCCCGATTTTCGTGAACGAAAAAGAATATGGCATGAGTCGCGACGCCCTCTATGCGAAGATGAAAGAACATAATGTTCTTGGTCGTCGTTACTTTTATCCGCTTATTAGTGATTTTGCGATGTATCGTGGCCTGCCTTCTGCAACAAAGACGAATCTTCCCGTGGCGACCCGTATGGCAAACGAAGTAATTTGTTTACCGATGCATGCAGGATTGAGCGATGAAGATGTTGAACGGGTTTTAAAGATTGTTATCACAAAAGAATAGTTGATTCAGGTTATGCGGTCTGTTTGTTCATCCTATCTTAAAAAATGTGAACGCTTTCTGAATATGTTCAAGTTAACTTAAAAGTTTTATGAAAGTCTTAAGGAACTAAAATTAATGACCTCTGTGATTGCTCGGAATAAGAAAAGGGATCCATCAATTGACATTCTGAAAGGTGTGTTGATTACACTTTTGATAGTTCATCATGTGCACGA
Source organism: Fibrobacter succinogenes (assembly GCA_902779055.1). GTDB lineage: Bacteria > Fibrobacterota > Fibrobacteria > Fibrobacterales > Fibrobacteraceae > Fibrobacter > Fibrobacter succinogenes_K. The sequence continues at coordinate 95,264 of CACZAD010000003.1, forward strand.
TTTTGGACATCGTAGTATGGGAATAGATAGTACAGCTTTGGATTTTATACAACTTGTACAACGTCCATTAATTTTATGTTATTTCATGCAAACATTTTTTTTGATTACAGGAATGTGCAGCAATTACGATAAACCCGTAAAGACGTTTATTATAAATCAAGTAAAACTATTGGTTGTCCCTGCAGCTGTTTTCTCATTCATTTGGGAAATGACTTCAGGAATTGATAACGTTAAACATAGTGCTTTGCATGTTTTAAAAGGTGGTTCGTACTGGTTTTTAACAGCGATGTTTTTTGCTAAAATTATATATTACGTTTTACATAAAAAAATAACCAACAATAAAATAATTTTCGGTATTCTGATTGTTCTTTCTTTTTGTGGAACTTTGCTGAATGAACTTGATTTATTTAAAAATTATTATTGGCATCGCCAAATTTTTGATTTGTCGATATTCATTGCCATTGGTAATATTTTTAAATGTAAATTAATCAATACGGAAATGGGCTTAATTTGTTTTTGTATTTACGTTGTTGTATGTGCTCTCTGCTACGCTATTTATGGAGCCGAAATTCCTTATGTAACGGGGGGATTCGGAACATCTATTGATGGGTGGCTTTTTCATTTGATTTTGGCAACCTGTGGATCCATTGCTGTGCTTAATGCTTGTAAATCAATAAAATCTTCTAAACTTCTGGAATATGCCGGAAAGCAGAGTCTAGTTATTTATGTATTCCATGGCCTTTTTTTAAGTTATTTCTTGAAAGCGTTTGCTCCATTATTAAGCAAGGGGGGTGGGGTGTCTTTCTTCTATGCTGTAATTATCATCACCTCAGTTTTAGGAAATTGTTTGTTTGTTGCCTATGTATTTGATAATACAAAGCTAAAAGTTTTTTTTGGAAAACATTTATATGCTTATAGCCCATAGAATTCGTAATTCTAGTTATTTACGGTTGTATCCGCCACAGTGGTCAACAATTCTAAAGATAGTATCCATGGAATTGGCTGGTTGAGTTGTGCTCGTTATTTGATTTTATACGTATCCAGTTGCTAGAAAAGCGATTTTTTAAGTTGTATGACCATTTTGGTGAAAAGCGCAAGCAAAATATTTAATAGATTTTCTTAATTATATGACCAGGAACGAACTACTCGCCAAGCTCAAGGACATCGAATGGGATGACTTTGAAGCAAAAGAAGCCGCAACGGAACTGCCAAAGAATATTTGGGAGACCGTCAGCGCGTTCTCTAACGCTTCTGGCGGGTGGATTGTTCTCGGCATCAAGCAAACCGGGAAAAAATTTGAAATAACGGGTGTGCAGAACGGAGAAAAAATCGAATCCGACTTTTTCAATGTAGTCAACGGCAAGCAAAAACTGAGCCACCAGATTTCTGTTTCTGCAAAAAAATATAAGGTTCAGGGCAAACTCGTTATTGCCTTCTATATTCCCTCCTCCTTAATCAAGCCGATATATGTAAACTCCCTCCAGAACACGTATTTGCGGTCGGGAAGCGGTGACAGGCGGGCAACGGAAATCGAAATAAACGCCATGTTCCGCGACCAGGCGTTCGGCACCAAAAGCGAACAGGTTATTGAAGGTTCTTCTATAAACATGTTGAACCCACATTCCTTGTTGACTTACCGCAACCGCATTGCCAACGTAAATCCCGATTTCCCGTATAACGAACTCCCCCCTAAGGAGTTTTGCGAAAAAACGGGCATTACAAGAAAGGGCTTGCTTACATACGGCGGCCTGCTGATGCTTGGCAAGCGCGATGCGGTGCAGTTGCATGTCAACAACTTTTGGATAGACATGCTCGAAATCCCGGGAACAAGCCCCGGAGAGGCCGAACCGCGATACACGTTCCGCATGCCGGAACAGGAAAACATTTGGGAATACTACAACGCCCTAATCCAAAGATTGCGGCTTCATGTGGATGCTCCTTTTACGGCAGGCCCGGATGGATTTGCTCCTGATGATAATTCGGAGTTATATGCTTTGCGTGAAGGTCTTGTGAACATGCTTGCCCATGCGGACTACTTTAGCCCCATGCATTCGACGGTAAGGGTGTTCACGAACCGCATAGAGTTCCAGAATGCAGGCCGATTCATGTTCGACCTGAACGAACTGAAAAAACAGATGCATTCGATGCCAAGGAATCCTGTGCTTATCAAGTTGTTCAGGTTTGCAAAGTTGAGCGAAAATGCAGGGTATGGCATCGACAAGATGCTGACCTGGGAAAAGCTGACTCACAATTCTGTTGAATTCGCGAGCGATCTCGTTTGTTCTACGGTGACCTATTTCAGAAAGAATCCCGTCAAGGATTCTCAAAATGTCCCAGAAAAGCATCTAGAAAATCCGCATGAAAATCCGCATGTAAACCCGCATGAAAACCCGCATGAAAAAATGGATGCGTTGGATATAAAAATTTTTGATTTAATAAAGAGCAATGCGCGAATAACGTATGACGAGTTGGCTTCTTTAACGGGCAAACATAAGGATACGATTAGAGTACATTTAAAAACATTGCGACAAAAAGGACTTGTCGTTAGAATCGGCCCTGATAAGGGTGGTCATTGGGAAGTTGTCAAGGATTAAGAAATGAAAAAACTGATGCTACTTGGCGGAATTCGCTATCTTCTTCCTGTAATCAAAGCTGCTCACGAGCAGGGTTATTATGTTATAACCGCCGATTACATTCCAGACAATATTGCTCATAAATATTCAGATGAATACGTCAATGTGAGCATTGTTGATAAAGAAGCCGTTCTTAAGGTTGCACAAGAAAAACAAATCGACGGAATAATGTCTTTTGGGGTCGATCCCGGCGTTGTGGCGGCGGCCTATGTTCAAGAAAAAATGGGGTTACCTGCATTTGGACCTTATGAATCTGTTCGAATTCTCCAAAATAAAGATTTATTCCGCGAATTCTTGACAAAGAATAACTTTATTGTACCTAAAGCGAAGGGTTTTTCTTCTATAGAAGAAGCTCTTGCTGATTTATCATGGTACGAATATCCGGTCATTGTAAAGCCAACGGATTCTGCTGGGAGCAAGGGCGTAACCCGCGTAGATAACGAAAATGGCCTCCGACCCGCATTGAATCACGCTTTTGCTAATTCAATCTCAGGCAAGGTTATTGTAGAGGAATTTATTGAAAAAGAAGGTTGTTCCTCAGACAGTGATTCGTTTTCTTTAAATGGTAATCTTGTATTCTGTTCTTTTTCAGCGCAGAGATTTGATGAAAATGCAGCAGGACCTTATGTCCCTGCTGCATATTCCTGGCCTTCTACATTCGGCCAGGAATATGAAAAGGAATTGAGAACTGAACTACAGCGTCTCTTGGCCTTGCTGGATATGAAAACGTCTGTATATAACATTGAAACTAGAATAGGCAAAAATGGGAAACCGTACATTATGGAAGTTTCTCCTCGTGGTGGTGGTAACAGACTTTCTGAAATGCTGCGCTACGCGACAGGTGTAGACTTGATTACTGCGTGTACCCGTGCCGCTGTTGGTGATTCTGTAGAGAATGTTGAACAAAAATCGTATAATGGACATTGGGCGGAAGTGATTTTGCATGCTGATAAAAATGGCTTTTTTGATTGCTTGCAAATTGACGAGAAAATTCGCCCATATGTCGTAGAAGAAGATCTTTGGGTAAAGCAAAGTGATAAGGTTGAAACTTTTAACGGAGCCAACAATGCTATAGGTACTCTGGTGTTAAAGTTTGATTCGAAAGCCGATATGGAAAAAGTCATTGCAGAACCTAACGATTTCATAAAAGTTTGCATAAAGTAAAGGTCTGTATAATATGAAATCAGTAGGCGGTTATTTTGAATGGGAATTCCCTGCAAAAAATGGATTCCCTTTGCATCCGGAAGCTGTTCGCTTGAATAGTGCTCGATACGCTTTGGAATACATTCTTCGTGGATTCGCAGGGCTCCAAAAAATATGGGTTCCGTTTTTTACCTGTGAGGTCGTATTAGAACCGCTACGCCGTTTGGGTATTCAGTGGGATTTATACCATATCAATGATTCCCTTGAAATTGACTCGCCTATAGAGCTTCACAATGGTGAGTGTATTATTTATACGAATTATTATGGAATTAAAGATGCTTATATTCCGCATTTAGTTGAAATATATGGAAATAAGCTGATTGTTGATAACGCTCAGGCTCTCTATTGCGCTCCGATTGCAAAACATCAATTTTATAGTCCGCGCAAGTTTGTCGGAATGCCGGATGGTGGTTTGGCCGTCACAGATGTAACTTGCGATGTGGAAAAATTGCCAAGAGGTTTATCTTATGAACGTTGCTCGCACTTGCTAAAAAGAATAGACTTAGGAGCGAGCGGAGCCTATGGGGATTTCCAAAAGAATGATGACTCCCTTTCGTTTGAAACGATTTCTTTGATGAGCAATCTCTCGTCTAGAATTTACGAGTCAATTGATTTCAAGCAGGTGCGGGTTCTTCGTCGAGAAAATTTTGAGTATATCCATGAAAGATTGGGAGGTTCGAACAAGCTGAATATTCCGTCTATGGATTCTTTTGCGTGTCCGCTTGTTTATCCGTATTGGTCGGATAGAGATAGTCTAAAAAAAGAATTGATAGAACACAAAATTTTTGTCGCAACCTACTGGCCGAACGTTTTTGAGTGGACAAAACCAGTCGATTTGGAATATGAACTCGCAAATAATGTAGTTTGTATCCCCATTGATCAAAGATATTGCGAAAAGGATATGGAAAGAATTGTAAAGGAGATAGAAAAATGAATGTGAATGTGCTGATTTTCCCATGCGAAGGCAACAGCAATGAATTGCACGACGCCTTGTCATATTGTTTTAATATAACTGTTTTCGGAGCGTCGTCCGTGGCACGTCACGGAAAATACATCTACAAGAATTACGATTCGTCCTTGCCTTATATTACAGATGAACGTTTCATAGAAAAATTCAATGAATACCTTGACGCCCATAAGATAGATATTATTATTCCCAATCATGACACAATTGCGTTATTCTTGGCAGAAAACGCTGATAAGATTCATGCAAAAATCGTTCAAGGCAATGTGGAAACAAACCGCGTTTGCAGAAGTAAAATCAAAACGCACGAATTGTTCGCCGACTGCGATTTCGTTCCCGTTCGTTATCGTAACTTAGATGATGTAGCCTATCCTGCTTTTGCAAAACCAGATGTAGGCGAAGGTGGACACGGAGCATTTATTGCAAAAAAAAAGGAATTATTCTTTGACATTCCTTTTGATGAATACTTGGTTACGGAATTTTTGCCAGGCAAGGAATATACTGTTGATTGCTTAACTGATAAAGATGGTAAACTTCGTTATATTTCTCCCCGCGTAAGAAAAAGAACTATGGCTGGTATCTCTGTCGCAGGAACAACGGAAACCTTGTCTGACGAAATTAAACAAATTGCAGAAACAATCAATTCGAGATTGACCTTTGAAGGTTTGTGGTATTTCCAACTCCGAGCCGATGCAAATGGGAAGTTGAAGTTGATGGAAATTTCCGTGCGCTGTGCAGGAGCTATGTGCTTGACAAGAGCTAAGGGGATTAATTTACCGTTGCTTTCAATCTATGTTGCTCTCGGACAGAATATTGCTGTTTTTGATAATGGACGAAATGTTGAAATGGATCGCACACTTATCAGCCGTTACAACATTAATATTGATTACAACCACGTCTATATTGATTTCGATGACACTATTACGCTTCGGGGCGAAGTGAATCCGTTAGCCATGTTTTTCCTTTATCAATGCAAAAATAAACAGAAGCATGTTTATTTGCTAACTAGACACATAGACAACATTAAAAATTCATTAGAGAAATACGCAATCTCTGAAAAGTTATTTGAAGAGATTGTTCACATTCAAGATGGTAAGCCTAAGTCGAATTACATCAAATATACTGACTCAATCTTCATTGGCAACATGTTTAAGGAACGTCTAGAAGTTAAGCAAAAATGCAATATTCCAGTATTTGATGCTGATGCATTTGAATTCTTGTTGGATTGGAGAGTGTAGAGTTTTTTTTAGTAATAAATTTGAAATTATAGAAAAAAGCGATATGTTACGGAATTTATATTGACGTTAGGACTGATTAAAAATCAAAAAATGTAAAGCAGCGAGTGTTTAATATGTATATTGAATCATTACATGTGAAAAATATTGGCCCTTTTGATGAACTTAATGTGGTATTCAATCCAGGGATGAATGTAATTGTTGGTGCTAATGGTATTGGTAAAACATCTCTTTTGCGTTGTATTACTTATTGCCTGACGTCTTATAATATGGAAAATATTCGCATGCGTAAAGATGCGCTACTGAAAATAAACTGTATCCAGGGATTGGAAAAATATACTTATGGTGCAGACCATCTTGTAAACAAAGACCAAAATTATCGTTCAATTGATATAAATGATTGGAGTATTACTCCTGAAAATGGATATAAACCTATTTATATTCACCAAAATAACAAAAGGTATAACCTTTTAGCAATTGGAGCTTATCGTTATTTTTCGTATCATCAAATAGGGGGGATGACCCGGGAAGCATCTTTTACTCAACGTAGAAAAGAGTATCTTCAGAATAATCCTAGATATTTAGAATCTATAGAAATGCCGAGTGTAAAACAGTGGATGATTAATCGATATTTCCAGATAGAAAAAGATTGGGCTTGTGTTGAACGAAAAAATTGGGATGCTATAATATCCCAATTAAACATTGTTGCCCCCCGAAATTCGTTTTTTAAATTTGTGAGAATTGAGCGCGATTTGGAACCAATTTTTTCACTTAATGGGAAAGAATGCTATTTAGAAGAACTTTCTAGCGGATTTAAGTCTATTCTCTCAATCATTTTTATGATTGTAGATTGGATTGAAGGTGTGAATGAAAAAGATGCGAGTTTTATAGAGCTAGCGGAAGGAACGGTTCTTATTGATGAAATTGACGCACATTTGCATCCATCTTGGCAGGCGACAATTTTAGATTCATTGCGTAAATTATTCCCAAATCTTCAATTTATTGTAACTACACATTCTCCCAATGTAATCATGTCTGCACAAAATAACGAAGTCATTATTTTTAATAATGAAAATGGTGTGGTGAATATTAAGCCAGAACAACGATCCTATGGTGCTTGGCAGATTTCGTCGGTTTTGTCGGACATTATGCAATCTCCTGATTTAGACAGAGTTAGTATTGCTCAGAATGTATTAGACCTTAGTGCAGCTTATGCTGATAAAAATGTTGAACAATTTCGAGCAAATCTGAATGTCTTAGAAAATTTATTAAACCCGAACGATCCTATTTTGAAGGTGTATCGGCTGAATTTGTCTGAATTAGAGGTCTTGAATGATTAGAATTCAAAAGCTACCGGAACCTCAAATTCTGTTGACGAATAAATCAAAATGGACTACTGATTTGCTAAACTTAGTGAGTCAGTATCAGTCTTACGACAAAATACCTCAAAAAGAAAAAGATGTTGCAACAAAGAATTATCGACATTCAGAAATTCTGGCGACATTGAAAGGTTGTAACGGCCTTGCTAAGTGTGTCTACTGCGAGTCTTCTGTTGATTTAACATCGCCTAGCACTATAGAGCATTATCATCCTAAGTCTTTGTATCCCAATGAAACTTTTGAATGGAAAAATCTTTTTGTTTGCTGCGGTTTATGCAATTTATCAAAGAATGATTATGACACCTGTAATCAACCATTTATTCATCCTGAGAATGAAAGGCCAGAGGACTTTCTGACTTTTGAAGATATGATGTATGTTCCAAAATTTAAAGCAGGAATTGAACGCCAAAAAGCAGAAAATGTCATAACAAGATGTAATCTTCAGCGTCTTCCTCTAATTAGAGCGCATGCTGAAATTTTGTATTCTTTTAGGAAAAGTTGTGATGCAATGAAAGAAAAACTTGATGATTATGCTGAATATGTACAAGAACAAAAGAAAAAAACGTGCATAAGCAAAGTTTATTCTTTTTTATGTGAATTGAAAGAAGAATCATCTTCTGCTGCATTGTATTCTGGCTTTATGCGTTATTTGCTACGAAAAAATGAAGTCGTTAAGGTTGCTGTATCCCTGGTTAATCAACACAAGTCTGAGGTTGGTTTGACAAATGATTTTGATTGGGGCTTTGCTTTTTGAAAACATTAAGTGCTTATGATTTTCTCTGACCACTATATCGCCTTTTTTGATGTGCTTGGCTGCAAGCCGTTCTTCAATAGAGATGAAGAATCTGAAATCGAATTTGTAAAGAATTTGAAGGGGATGGCAAATGAAAACGAATACCGTTGCGCCATTTTGGCGGATGATATTTATGTAGGAAATATTTATCTGACTGACATTACTAGGGAATCCGCTCACTATCATTTTTTTATCGGGAACAAGGATTATTGGGGTAAGGGTGTGGCAAAAAAGGCTTCAGGGTTAATTTTAGATTATGCGTTTAATGCATTAAATCTAAAAAAGGTTTGCTTGCGGGTAAAGAAATAAAACAAAGTAGCTTTTGCTCTGTATAAGAAATTAGGATTTGTCGAAAAAAAAGAAGATGGCGAATGGCTTGAAATGGAAAAACTTGTTATGACTTAGTTTCGTTATTGTTTGACGCGACAGCAACAACCCTTTTATAGAGTAGATAAGTCTAAAATGATAACTGCAAAAACTATAACCACAAATTTATTTTGGCGATTCCTCGAGCGATCGGGCGCTCAATTAGTTTCCTTTTTTATCTCCATTATGCTCGCTCGCCTATTGGAACCATCTGTTTATGGTGAAATTGCGCTGGTATGCGTCTTTACGTCTATTTTGGGTGTCTTTGTGGATTCTGGATTTGGTTCGGCTCTAATCCAAAAAAAGAATGCGGACGATCTTGATTTTTCGTCCGTATTCTGGTTTAATATTTTCGCATGTTTGTTGCTCTACGCTATTTTGTTTTTCTTGGCTCCGTTTATTGCCGATTTTTATAAAAGTCCTCATTTGACACCCGTGATCCGCGTGCTTAGCTTAACTATCGTCGTATCCGGTGTACGAAACGTCCAGCAGGCGTATGTCTCAAAAAAAATGATTTTTAAGAAGTTTTTCTTTGTTACAATGGCCGGAACGTTGGGGGCTGCTGCTGTTGGTGTTTTTATGGCTTATTGCGGTTATGGTGTTTGGGCTTTGGTTGGACAACAATTGACAAATATTGTTTTAGGCACCATTGTCTTGTGGTGGACTGTTCAATGGCGTCCGAAATTTATTTTCTCCATCTATCGATTAAAAAGTCTCTATAGTTTTGGGTGGAAGTTACTTGCGTCTGGACTCATTGATACTGCATATCGTCAATTACGGCAGTTGATAATTGGAAAAATTTATACGGCTAAAGATTTAGCTTTTTACAATCGAGGGAATACTTTCCCCGATATTATTGTTGCTAATATAAATGCATCGATTGATAGTGTGCTCATGCCGGCGATGTCTTCGGAACAAGATAACAGGGATCGAGTTCGAGCTATGACGCGTCGCGCAATAAGTATAAGTACATACGTGATGATGCCGATGATGGCGGGGTTAGCTGTGTGCGCTGAACCTGTGGTCCGCTTAATACTGACTGAAAAATGGTTGCCTTGCGTCCCTTACATGCGGATTTTTTGCTTTACATGTGCTTTTTGGCCTGTTCATACCGCCAATTTGAATGCAATCAAAGCTTTGGGCAGGAGTGATTTGTTCTTGAAACTTGAAATCATTAAAAAAATAATGGGTATTGCCGCTGTTTTGCTCACCATGAATATCAGTGTAATGGCGATGGCTTATAGTCTTTTGGTCACTAGTGTGTTAAGCCAGATTATTAACAGTTGGCCAAATAAGAAATTACTCGATTACAATTATTTAATGCAATTGAGGGATATGCTACCTCAAATTCTTTTGTCTTCTGTTATGGGTGTGCTTGTTTATTGTCTGAATTTTGCTGGTTTGAATGATTGGATTACGTTAGCGTTGCAGGCGTTGCTTGGAATAACGATTTATGTGAGCTTATCTAAGGTATTTAAAATTGAAAGCTTTAATTATATCTGGGGAATGGTGTCAAAAAGGTTGAAAAAAACATAAAATAAGAAGTGCAAACGCCAAGAAAAGTTTAAAATTTTTTTTGCAGTCTTTAGAAATGGAAAATTGTAAAAATAAACCTTAAAATATTTGGCAAGCAAATGCTTGGCTTGGCGATGATTGTTTGTGGGGCGTTCTTGTTGGTGGTGAATTAAAGAATTGTTTAATTTATGACTTTGGGCTTTAATACGGTTCGCTTATAGACATTTAATATGGCTTGGAAAAGTATGTGTAGACCGTATGAAAATAATATTGTTCCCGCCAATACAGAAATGCTCCAGATTAATTCATTATCTATGTAGATGAATTTGCTTCTAAGGACTTTTATAAATAAGCCGTGCGATATGTATAATTCAAGTGAAATTTCACCCAAGAAGTTCAGGAATTTATTTCCTAAATGAATCTTTAAGAAAAAAGCTAGTGCGCTTAAGACAAAGATGATTGGGTTAATCAATGCTGATGATATACTCAAAATATTAGCAAAGATACCGGAGCCGACTATGAGTTCTGTTTTTACTGAAAAAATGTAAAAAAGGAAGAATGTTACAAATAAAGAGAATGCTTTCTGTAAAGTGTTTTTTTTAAACAAAATAATTATATTTTGTTCATATATTGCGTAAAGCATTCCAATGATTAGTAAATGGCTTGATAAATACCAGTAAGATCCATATTTCATTTTTAGGCAGAAAATGAAATGCAGAATATACCATATAAACCCTCCAAGAATCATCATAAAATAGTGTTTTTTACAAATACGCATTAATAACCAAAATACGACGTAAAAGATGAGTATGTTCACAATGAACCATGAATTTTCTGAAATCGGTCTTCCAATTATAAAGCTATGGATTATTTCATTTAGTGAATAAAAGTGTCCTAAAAAGAAATACATCAACCAATATATTGCTGTAATGATAATATAAGGGATAAAAACAGTCGGAATACGTTTTAGAAGAAATCCTTCCCTGTATTTATCTGATTTGGTAATGTAGGATTTCTGAAGACCATATCCAGAAAGAAAGAAGAAAAATGGAACAGGGAGCATACCTGTAAATGTAAAATAGCGGAAAAGAACCCCTGATTCAGTTCTTTGTGCTAAATGAAGAAGAATTACCAAAATGGCAAATAATCCTCGATATGATTTGCATGTTGCTAAAGATAAATAGTCTTTAGAGTTGATTGAACTTAATGGCTTTGTAATCTTTGCCCCAAATATGCATAAAAAAAGCAATAATATTGGAAGAATATCTATAGCAATATTGCTAGGCATTATTTACCCCTTCTGTATTTTTCTTTGAGAATATTGTGTTTGTGAAAAATAGTAAAATGGATTTGTAATTTAAGCCGTCCTTTAATGTTTGGTCGGCAATATTTTGCATTTGTATTTTTGAAAGAGAAAATATTTGGCAAGCAAATGCTAGGCTTGGCGATGATTGTTTGCGGGGCATTTTTGTTGGTTGTGTAAAATGATCCGGAGAAATATCTCTGAAGAAAACCGTCAACACCTCTAAAACTCCTCTTATTTTTACTACATTTTTCTTGCAAAAATTATAAGAAGGACTTTTTATGTCAAATTCCATCTTCTGTGGTAAGACGCTCTTGATTACTGGTGGTACAGGTAGTTTCGGCAATGCCGTTCTCAACCGCTTCCTCCAGACCGATATTGGGGAAATCCGTATTTTTAGCCGTGATGAAAAAAAACAGGATGACATGCGTCACGAGTTTCAGGCGAAAATGCCGGAAGTAGCAGACAAAATCAAGTTCTATATTGGCGATGTTCGCGACTTGGCGAGTGTCAAAAACGCCATGCACGGGGTGGACTACATTTTCCACGCGGCGGCCCTCAAGCAGGTGCCGAGCTGCGAATTTTTCCCGCTCGAAGCTGTTAAGACCAACGTGTTCGGTACGGACAACGTGTTGACCGCCGCCATCGAAGAAGGAGTCAAAAATGTGGTTTGCTTGAGCACGGACAAGGCCGCTTATCCGGTAAATGCGATGGGTACGAGTAAGGCAATGATGGAAAAGGTCATTGTGGCCAAGTCCCGCACGGTGAGCCCGGAAAAGACAAAGATATGCTGTACGCGTTACGGTAATGTGATGTGCAGCCGCGGTTCCGTGATTCCGCTGTGGATTGACCAAATTCGCGCGGGCCAGCCGATTACCATAACCGAATGTTCCATGACTCGTTTTATCATGAGCCTCGACGAAGCGGTGGACTTGGTGCTGTTCGCGTTTGAAAACGGTGTCTCGGGCGACATTTTGGTGCAGAAGGCTCCTGCTTGCACAATCCAGACCCAGGCCGAAGCTGTGTGCGAACTTTTCGGCGGCGACAAGAATGCTATCAAGGTCATCGGTATCCGTCATGGCGAAAAAATGTACGAGACGCTTTTGACAAACGAAGAATGCGCTCATGCAATCGACCTCGGAAACTTCTACCGCGTACCCTGCGACAAGCGTGGCTTGAACTACGACAAGTATTTTAGCAAAGGTGACACGGAGCGCAATACGCTCACCGAATTCAACTCCAGCAATACAAAGCTTTTGAATGTTGAACAAGTTAAGGAAAAACTACTCTCGCTCCAGTACATCCGCGAAGAACTCGCCAAGGCGGGGAAGTAATGAATATATTGGTGACTGGCGCAAAGGGGTTTGTGGGCCGCAACTTGGTGGCTGCGCTCAAGAATATCCGTGATGGCAAGGACCGCACGCGTGGTGATTTGGTCATTGGCGATATCTACGAATACGATATCGATTCGACCTTGGCAGAGCTTGATGACGCCTGCATGCATGCGGACTTTGTGTTCAACTTTGCAGGCGTGAACCGCCCGAAGAACAACAGCGAATTCATGGCGGGCAACTTCGGTTTTGCAAGCGACCTTCTAGAGACGCTCAAACGCCACAAGAATTTGTGCCCGGTGATGCTCAGCAGCAGTATCCAGGCCACTTTGGCGGGTCGTTTCGGTAATAGCGAATATGGCCGCAGTAAAAAAGCAGGCGAGGAGCTGTTCTTTGAATATAGCCGTTCGACTGGTGCACGCGTACTCGTTTACCGTTTCCCGAACTTGTTTGGTAAGTGGTGCCGCCCGAACTACAACAGCGCGGTGGCGACTTTCTGCAACAACATCGCGAACGACTTGCCGATTCAGGTGAATGATCCGAACGTCGATATGGAACTCCTCTACATCGATGACCTCGTCGAAGAAATGATTGCCGCCTTGAAGGGTGGGGAACACTATTGCACATTTGACGGAATTAATGTAGTGCCTTGCGAACGGGACTCCGCCGAAAGTGTCTATTGCCATGTGCCGACGGTCCATAAAATCAAGCTCGGTGCCATCGTAGATTTGCTGAATAAGTTCCACGACCAGCCGAATACGCTCGTAATGCCCGAAATCCCGAACAACAGTTTCGAGAAAAAGCTTTACTCCACCTACTTGAGCTACTTGCCCAAGGAAAAGGTCTCGTTTCCGCTCAAGATGAACGTGGATGCCCGCGGTAGCTTTACCGAACTTTTGAAAACTGTGAATTGCGGCCAGTTCAGCGTGAATGTGTCCAAGCCGGGAATCACCAAGGGCGAACACTGGCATCACAGCAAGTGGGAATTCTTCATTGTGGTGAGCGGTCGCGCCTTGATTCAGGAACGCAAGATCGGTACGGACAAAATTATGGAATTCGAAGTCAGCGGTGAAAAAATCGAAGCTGTGCACATGCTTCCGGGCTATACGCACAACATTATAAATCTGTCGCAGACCGAAAACTTGGTGACGCTTATGTGGGCGAACGAACAATTTAACCCGAACCACCCCGATACTTTTGGGGAGAAGGTGGTAAAATGAATATTGTGTCGAAAGAAAATGATTGTGATAGTCTTGTTAAAAAGAATAGTGATATTCTTTTGTCTGTGATTGTACCCGTATATAATTGTGAGAAATATCTTGACGAATGTTTAAGCTCTTTGACTAGACAGGGACTTAAAGATAATGAATATGAAGTTCTTATTGTAAATGATGGATCAACGGATAAATCTGCGGAAATTGCGTTATCATATTGCGAAAAATATCATAATTTTCATTTATTGAATCAAGAGAATCAAGGTGTATCTGCTGCGAGAAATAAGGGGATTGAATCGGCTCGTGGCAAATATATTGCATTTATTGATTCGGATGATTTTGTGACCGATAATTTGTATTTTAGTGTTATCCGTCTTGCAGAAGAAAAGAAATTTAAATGTTTTTATTTTGGATCTACAATAAATAAAGATAAACTTGAATCTTTTAATGGTAAATATTATATACCCTCCAAAGTGTATTCCTGTAAAATGTCTACTTGGAGATATTTGTTCTTAAATGAAATAATTCAAAAACACAATTTAAGGTTTAGTGTTGGGGAGAAATATTACGAAGACTTTTTATTTAACTATAAATACACGTTGTTGTCTAATTACGAGGTCGCTGCTACAGCCCAGATTTTGTATTATAATAGAATTCATGAAGAATCGGCTTGTGCAAAAGTTCGCAAAAGAGATGGTTCTTCTTGGAACTACTACTGCAATAGTTTGCTGTTTGTGGCTGGTGAAATAAAACGCTTTACACTCGAAAATCAAAAAAAACTTGACGATTTATACTATAACTCTATTTCTGCTGTAATACAGGATTTGCTTTGGACCTGTATGATTTATAAAAAGTCGCCTCAAAATATTATTGCAGAATTAAAAGAAAACGGTTTTTCTTTAAATGACAATAAGTTTAAACGTCCTTATGGAACTTCGTTTAAATATAAATTTAAAACATGGCTAACGTATAATTTCAGGCATAAGTTCATTTTTATATTTACGTGTTTTATCTATAGACTCATTGGAAAGTAAGTTAAGTGTTCGTTGCGAATAATGCGGAGCTTAGCGAAGTCGAAGGATCTGGGAAGAATAATTATGCAGATTAAAACTGATTATAGCAATGTGAAATTCGCCGACAACGGCAAGCTGAAACTTTTGATTATCGTGGGTACGCGCCCGGAAATCATCCGTCTCGCGGCAGTTATCGACAAGTGCCGCAAGTACTTTGATTGCGTTCTCGCGCACACTGGCCAGAACTACGATTACAACTTGAACGGCGTGTTCTTCAAGGACTTAAGCCTCAAGGATCCCGAAGTTTACATGGATGCCGTCGGTGACGACCTCGGAGCAACCGTGGGTAACATCATCAATTGCAGCTACAAGCTCATGGTCGCTTGCAAACCGGACGCATTGCTGATTCTCGGCGACACCAACAGTTGCCTTTCGGCGATTGCCGCTAAGCGCTTGCACATTCCAATATTCCACATGGAAGCCGGCAACCGCTGTAAGGACGAATGCCTGCCCGAAGAGACCAACCGCCGCATCGTGGACATCATCAGCGACGTGAACATGGCCTACTCCGAACACGCTCGTCGCTACCTGGCCGATTGCGGTCTGCCCAAGGAACGCACGTACGTGACCGGCAGCCCCATGGCCGAAGTTCTGCACAAGAACCTCGCGCAAATCGAAGCGAGCGACATTCACGCCCGCCTCGGCCTCGAAAAGGGCAAGTACATTTTGCTTAGCGCCCACCGCGAAGAAAACATCGATACCGAGAAGAACTTCACGAGCCTCTTTACCGCCATCAACAAAATGGCCGAAAAGTACGACATGCCGATTTTGTACAGCTGCCACCCGCGCAGCCGTAACCGCCTTGCCGCCTCGGGCTTCAAGCTCGACAAGCGCGTGATTCAGCACGAACCGCTCGGATTCCACGACTACAACTGCTTGCAGATGAACGCATTCGCCGTCGTGAGCGACAGCGGCACACTCCCCGAAGAAAGCTCCTTCTTCACAAGCGTCGGCCACCCGTTCCCGGCAATCTGCATCCGCACCAGCACGGAACGCCCCGAAGCGCTTGACAAGGCCTGCTTCTTTATCGCCGGCATCGATGAAAGGTCCCTTTTGCAGGCCGTCGACACCGCCGTCACGATGAACACCAACGGCGACTACGGCATCCCCGTGCCCGACTACATCGAAGAAAACGTCTCGACCAAGGTCGTGAAGATCATCCAGAGCTATACCGGCATCGTCAACAAGATGGTGTGGAGGAAGGGGTAAGAGCAGTAGGAATCTTATACTCGTTTTTCGTTTGAGTCGGCTTCAAAAGAGGCCGACTTTTTTTGTTTTCAATAATAGTTGCGAAATGAAAAATTTTTTTCGAGAAATTACTTGACAAATTTATATTGGTGGTGTATTTTTGTGCAGTATGAAAGACGAATTAAAGAATACATTTCTGTTATACCATGACAAAGATGGCAAAGCTGATGTTTCTGTGCGCTTTGCCGACGAGGATGTTTGGGTGACGCAGGCTCAGCTTGCTGAACTGTATGAAACCTCGCAACAGAATATAAGCTTGCATATCGACAACATATACAAGGATGGGGAACTACCCAAAGAGGCAACTCACAAGGATTTCTTGTTAGTTCAACAAGAAGGGAAACGGCAGGTTCATCGAAAGATTGCTCATTACAATCTCGATGTCATCATCGCTATTGGCTACCGCGTTCAATCACCTGTAGCCACAAGGTTTAGACGGTGGGCCACGGCTAGGTTGCACGAATTCATTCAGAAGGGGTTTGCTCTTGACGATGAAAGGCTGAAAAACGGTCGGAATCGCTATTTCAAGGAACTTTTGCAGCGAATTCGCGACATTCGCTCGTCGGAGCGTAATTTTTACCAGCAAGTCACGGATATCTACGCAACATCCATAGACTACGATCCCCGCAAAAAGATTACGAAGGATTTCTTTGCTACTGTCCAGAACAAATTGCATTACGCAGTCCACGAGCACACCGCAGCGGAACTTATATATGAACGTGTCGATAGCGAAAAACCTTTCGTTGGCATGACAAATTTCAAGGGCGACTACATTACGGAAGACGATTTGAAAATTGCCAAGAACTACCTTTCAGAAAAAGAACTCCAGCGTTTGAATCTTATGGTTTCGCAATTCTTGGATTTCGCCGAATTACAAGCTTTGGACGAAAAACCGATGAAAATGCAGGACTGGGTTGCTGCTCTAGATAACCAGATTGTTATGAGCCAGCGGAAAATTCTAGAAGGTAAGGGCAGAATAAGCCACGATGAGGCTATGGAGAAGGCGGAACGAGAGTACAAGTTGTTCCGTCAAAAGGAGTTGGCTAACCTGAAAAGCGATTTTGACCTGTTCTTGGAAGAGACGAAGAAACTGTCGACCTAATGTTAGAAAAAAAAGCAAATGGAAAATTTAGATGTCAATTTTATTATAGACGGATTTTCTTGTCAGGGATTTTTGGACCAGGAAGGTGATTACTTCTATTTGGATGTAAATTCGTCTTTGCCGGCCATCTCTTACAAACCAAGAAAAATTGTTTGTTGTCATAAACGGCAAGTTTTTGTTTTGCATAACAATCAAATCTGTTCCAGAAGAATCTTTCCCGATTTTGTCGTTGAAAATTATGAAAGCCCTTTTTTCAACACTTTTAAATTTTTCCTAGATGGCCTACAAGATTTTTTATCGGTCTCTGAACATTATAATGGAAATGTTTTTTCTGAAAAAATAGAAATTGACAAGATTGGTTACCTCTGTGAATGCGTTAATGATGCGGAGAAAACCACTGTCAAGATTACATCCCTTTGCCAATGTATTGAACTTGAAAAGATTGAAGATATTGTTCAACGATTTATCCAATTCTTTACTCTTGTGAGTTATAAACGGATTGCGTGTACTTCGATATGTGTAGTTGATGATGCAGAAGAGTATAAATACTATTCTTTAATATGTAAGACCTTTTCGGGTAATAAAAGTCGCCATTATTCATTGCTTCATGCGGGAAAAATGTATAGTAATGGCTGGTGGAGAAATGTCCTTAAAAATTATTTTGAAACGAAAGGTGATTTGTTTGAGTCTTGTTTAAATGGGTATATTGCGCAGATTGATGTAGAAATGTTTTGGGAGAGTAAGATCATTTATCTTTGTGGAATTTGGAATAGGCTTGGAAAAACAAAAATTAACGAAAAAATTTCTTTGTATAATGGGTTTTGTTCTCTCCAATGCTAACGGTGACTACGGGATCCCCGTGCCCGACTACGTCGAAGAAATCGTCAGCACGAAGGTCGTGAAGATTGTCCAGAGCTACACCGGCATCGTCGACAAGATGGTGTGGAGGAAGAGCTAACGCTGGGTAGTTGGTTTTGAAATATGAAAGGTCCCTCGAAAGGGGACCTTTTTGTGTATTGTTTGTTCCTAAAAAAACTCTCATTTCATCACGAGTCTATGCGCGATGTTGCTCCATAGGCTTCCGATGCGGCTGTCGTTGATTTTCATACGTTGCGGGAGCGTGGGGATTCTGTCGTAGAGCATTTGGATGTATTCGTCCTTGTTGCCGCCGAAGTCTAGAATCTCGATGGTGTAGACGCTCGGGACGTTGACGTGGCGGGAATGCCTTAGCGATACGACTGTTCCCTTGACGCTGATGGTTGTGTCGTTGTAGTCGATGTCGAGGCCGATGGGTTCACCGAGTTTAAGGGCGTCGATTTCGTCGGTAAAGATGTCTACGCCGTGTTCGAGCAGCTTGGTGGTGATGCCGTAAAGTTTCTGTCCGTCGGTTTTCGTGATCGTGATGTTTTCGGCGGCGCGGACTTTCACGTTTTCGCCGTCGGCGTCACGGCCGAGGCCGATGAATATGCACATGAGAAGGTAGAACGAGTTTCGGCACAGCCAGAAGAGTACGGCGAGGAT
Source organism: Fibrobacter succinogenes (assembly GCA_902779055.1). GTDB lineage: Bacteria > Fibrobacterota > Fibrobacteria > Fibrobacterales > Fibrobacteraceae > Fibrobacter > Fibrobacter succinogenes_K. The sequence continues at coordinate 114,144 of CACZAD010000003.1, forward strand.
TCCGATGGCTTCTAGCGTTATTGTCAGGTAGGTCATATGCACGATTCCGATGATGCTTAGCGCTAGCAGTATGCCGAACGGGACTAGATATTTCTTGTCGATTTCGGTGTTCTCTCGGCGGGATTCTTTTTTAGTCACCAGGAATTTGGATAACGTAATTCCTAAGGCTTCCTTGATGATGGGGATCAGCAAGAAGGGCGTAACGGAGGTTTCGTAAATGCCGCTTACGCGAGACGATGTTTTGTTGTGGCTCTGCACGCGTAGCGATGTGATTTGCAAGATGTGCATAGGGAGCCAAAAGATAAGGAGGTCGGTGAGGGTGCATTTGAAGACGGGGATACAGAATACCGCGAACATCAGTGGTGATAGTATATAAATTAAATTCTTGATGGGGGAGAACCAGTAAAGGACGGAGCTGAGGTAGCTCAGTTTTTGGATGATGCTGAGGTGCGGTCGGCGGAGGATTTTGAGTTGCTTGGCGGTGGCGATGACGCCGCGTCCCCAGCGGGTGCGCTGCTGGATGTGTTCCTGGAACGAGGACGGTGCGATTCCGGAGGCGAGCGGTTCTGAAAGTCCAAGGCTTGCGTATCCGTTGGATTCTATGAGCATGCCTGTGGCGAAGTCTTCGGTGATGGTCTTGGTGTAGAACCCGCCGATGTCATTGAGCGCCTTTCGCGAGAGGATGGTGTTGGATCCGCCGTAGATGACGCTGTTCGACGATGTCTTGGCGGCTTCGATGACTTGGTAAAAGAAGTCCTGTTCGTTCGGAATATGCATTTCGGCGTAAAGGTTGTGCTGGAATACGTCGGGCGTGTAGAAGCTTTGCGGTGTCTGTATCAGTCCGAGCGGGAGCTGCTTGTTTTTGGGGAGGCTCTTGTTGATGTGTTCGGCTTCGACGAAGTACGGGATGGTCTTGAGCAAAAATTCTCGGCGCGGGATCATATCGGCGTCGAATGTGACGATGTAGGGCGATTTCGTGCGCTTGAGCGCTTCGTTCAGGTTGCCTGCTTTGGCGCCGTTGTTGTCGGGGCGGTCGAAGTAATGGACTCCGAGTTCTTCGGCGAGTGCGCGCATTTCGCTACGGCGGTTGTCGTCGCAGAGGTAAATGTGGACCTTGCTCTTGTCGGGGTATTCTATGTGCTTGCAGCCGATGATGGTCTTGCGCAAGAGTTCGGGCGGTTCGTTGTACGTCGAGATAAAGATGTCTACGTCTGGGAATTCGTCGTCTGCAATTTTCGGTAGCGGGTGTTCCCTGAATCCGAGCATATTGCTGTAATGGATGAGGGTCTCGATAAAGCCTAGAATTTCTACGGCGAGCAGGATGATGCTCCCGGCGACGGCGATGTTTCCGTATGCAAATGGGATGGAGCAGGAAGTGCGCCAGCAAAGGTAGATGAGCGTGAAGAATGTGCTTGCCATCAGGAATATTTCGCTGAGGAGGGCGAGCCCGGGCTTGGTGTAGATTTTCTTTGCTTCGGGATTGGTGCTGTATTTGAGCAGGTCGTCGTAGGTGCGGACAGTCTTTTGCTTGAGGCGCTTGCGGATGATGATGGTGATCCACGCGATGAGCAAGACGATGAATATGGGGATGGCGAATATGGCCCAGACCAAATAGGGCTTGGTTCTGGCGAGGTATTTGAATTTGGAGGTGTTGTCGTAAACGAAGGGGATTTCGTGGATGTTTTCGCCACGGAAGATGGCTCGTACGAACTTTCCCGATGGGCTCAGGTCTTCGTCGTTTATGTATTCGACCGCTCTAGAATCTGCCTGGATGATGGAGGCTTCTTCTTCTTTGTTCGAGAGGCTCCAGATGGTGTAATTCAAGTGTAGTGAATCGACGAGGCTGTACCACTGGCGGACGCTTTCGATGTTGATTTGACCGTCGCCGCTTTCTTCGCAAAGGCCCGATTCCGAAATGAATATCGGGGTGCCGTTGCCCACGACTGTTCTTAGTTTATTCCTAAAGTCGTCGAGGTGCGATGTCGCGTAAAAGTGGAACGTGTACATGATGTTCTCGATGGGCAGCGGGTCTTGTGCTGCAAGCTGGATTTCGCGGCTGTAGTTGGGCGTGCCTACGAGGATGAGGGCGTCGGGCTTGTGCCTGCGGATGATGGGGATGACGATGTTTGCGTATTCCTTGATGTCTTTCCAGGTGCAGTCGCCATTGGGCTCGTTGCAGATTTCGAAGATGACGTTCGGGATGTTGGCGTATTCCTTTGCCATCGTGTTGAAGAATTCGACGGCTTCGGCGAGGTGCTGGTGGGGATTGTTGTCCTTGAGGATGTGCCAGTCGACGATGACGTACATATCGTTGGCGATGGCGTACTCGATGCCTTCGCGGAGAATCCTGAGGTTCTTTTGACGGTCGCCGTGCACGTAGTCGTACGAGTACATGGCGAGGCGGATGAGGTTGGTGTTCCATTCGCGACTGAGCTGCTTGAACAAACCGTTGTTGACGTATTGTGGGTACCAGGTGAGGCCGTGCGTGCTCGCGCCCTTGAGGATGGCGAGGTTCCCTTGGGCGTCGCGGAGGACGGTTCCTTCGACGTGGAGCTTTACGTTGATGGACGGGCGGGCGATGGCTGTTGGAGAGTTTGTTGTGTTGACGGGTTCACTTGCGTATGCGGCAAGCGCCAAACAGAAAAAGACTATCGCAAAGATACACTTTGTGAATTTCATATTCTCGCCCTCCGTTTTTGCGGGATGATGCAAAAACTCTTCATTAAAATATGTTTTTTTTGCGGGAAATGAAAAAGCAACCCGCGAATGCAGGTTGCTGGTGAAAGTGTAAAAGGTGACCCCGGCATGGTTCGGCAAGCTCACCAACCTTAGCCGGGGTGACAAGTTGCAGTGAGGATCGCTAAGATTAGAGCTGTTCGGCGGCTTTCTTGAGGTCGGCGGCCTTGTCGGTCTTTTCCCACGTGAAGCGTGCGCCGGTGCGACCAAAGTGACCGAGGGCTGCCGTTTCGATGTAGCCCGGCTTTCTGAGGTCGAGCATCTTTTCGATGCCGGCCGGAGAGAGGTCGAAGTTGTCGGCGACGATGTCTTCGATCTTGCGGTCGCTGATCTTGCTTGTGCCAAACGTGTTCACGAGCACGGACACCGGCTTGGAGTAACCGATGGCGTAGGCGAGCTGCACTTCGCAACGGCTGGCGAGGCCAGCGGCGACGATGTTCTTTGCCACATAACGTGCGGCGTAGGCTGCGCTGCGGTCGACCTTGGACGGGTCCTTGCCGCTGAATGCGCCACCACCGTGACGGCCCATGCCACCGTAGGTGTCGACGATGATCTTACGGCCAGTGAGGCCGCAGTCGCCGTGCGGACCGCCGACAACGAACTTGCCGGTCGGGTTGACGAGGTAGATGGTCTTCTTGTCCAAAAGCTTTGCCGGAATCACCTTCTTGATGAGCTTTTCGATGATTTCCTTTTCGATCACGGAGTGCTTGAGAACCTTGCCGTTCACGAATTCGTCATGCTGCGTGGAGATGACGACCGTGTGGACGCGGACCGGGCGGTTCTTTTCGTCGTATTCGACGGTGACCTGGGACTTGGCGTCCGGACGGAGCCACTTGATCTTGCCCTTTTCGCGGAGTTCCTGGATCTTGGCCATGAGCTTGTGGGCGAGGCTGATCGGGAGCGGCATCAGTTCCTTGGTTTCGTCGCAAGCGTAACCGAACATCATGCCCTGGTCGCCTGCGCCCTGCTTGTCGTCTTCCTTGCCATCGGCAGCCTTGGCGTCAACGCCCTGGGCGATGTCCGGAGACTGCTTGTCCATGGCGACGAGGACGGAGCAGCCCTTGTAGTCAAAGGCGAGTTCCGGGTTCACGTAGCCGATGTTCTTGATGGTCTTGCGTGCGATCTGCTGGAAGTCGATGACGGCCTTGGTGGTGATTTCACCGGAAATGACAACGAGACCGGTGTTCACGAGGGTTTCGCAAGCGACGCGGCTGTGCGGATCCTGCGTGAGGCAGGCGTCGAGGATGGCGTCGGAAATCTGGTCGGCGACCTTGTCCGGGTGGCCCTTGGAAACGGATTCGGAAGTAAAAAGATAATGTGCCATTAAATGGGGCTCCTATATATTTAATTTCTTTCTATGCGTAAATTTAGTTAAATGCATAGATCGTGGCAACGAGATTTTAATCCGACAGGTCCTTTTGGGCTCAAAAATGATACTTTTGCTTGTAAATAAAAAATATGTATCTATATTTTCTATAGCTAATTATAACGAGTTTGTGGGGGAACCGGAATTCTGGCATGGTGCCGGGATGTTTTGACCTTCAAGGAGGCTTTATGGACTTGCCTTTTATTACCGCCTGGCTAGACGACCTGTTGGATCCGAAGTCTTTCAAGGATTACTGCGTGAACGGTCTTTGCGTCGAAGCGAACGACAAGGTGACCAAGATTGTGACGGGCGTGAGCCTGCGCGACCAGCTGATCGATGCGGCTATCCAGGAAAAGGCGGATTGCATCATCGTCCACCATCCGAACGGTTTTTGGCAGGGCGATAGCCAGCTCCCGGTGGGGAAGTTTGCCGAACGTCTCCGCAAGCTCATGTGCAACGGCATCTCGGTGTTCGGGTACCACTTGCCGCTCGACGGTCATCGCGAGATCGGGAACAACGCCGTCATTGCAAGGAACCTGGGCTTGAATCCGGTGCATGAGTTCATGTACGAGGGGCAGAGGGCAATCGGTGTCATTGCTGAATGGAATACGCCTGCGACGAGGGAAGAGTTCTTGGACTGCCTGGACAGCTGCTTTGAACACGGCGTGCAGAACTCGTTCTTCTACGGTCCCGAAAAGATCAAGCGCGTGGCCATCTGCAGCGGTAGCGGAGCCTCGGGCATTCCCGAAGCGATGGAGTTCGACTGCGATGCGTTCCTCACGGGCTGCATCAAGGAGGACGTGCCCATATTCTGTCAGGAAAATGGCGTGAATCTCGTGTCGTGCGGGCACCACAGGACCGAAGTCTTTGGCGTGTGCGCGCTTGCGGACAAGATCCAGAAAGAGCTCGGCATCCCGAGCAAGTTTATCGACTTCGACAACCCTATCTAAACCGCGCAATCTGTGGAATTTCTGTGTAAATCTTTGCTAAAAATTGGAATAAAATTCCTTAAAAATCGTTGAAAAAGCTAAATAAGTTCCATATATATGGTATGTAATAAAAAAGTAGGAATAAATCCTTTGAAAAATCGGTGCAGTTTATTTACATTATTTGCTAATGAATTACGTTAAGGCATCGATTCACTTTCAGAAGTCATCACGGATGTTGACCGTGAAGGTGCCTTCGTTTTTGCTGCGCGGTTCGCTCTTGCTGCGAATCGTCGTCATTGTCGGTTTCGTTTTGTTCCTTGTGCAGGTGCTTTCGACGTCGGTTTACGACGGTGTTCTGAGGCACGCATTTTCTAGCCGCCAGAAGCTCAACAAGGAACTGACGCAGATCCAGAACACGGTGGATTACATTTCCAATACGTCCAAGGATTTCTTCAAGGCCGAAAAGATGCTCCATGCCAAGCTTGGACTCCCGCTGCCGGACGATGCTTCCCGTGATTTGGCGACGGGTGGCCATATCGAGCCTGAGGTTCAGCTGCTGCGCAAGAGTTCCCCGGTTTTTGAACGTACGGCCCAGATGCATGAAGATGTCTGGCGCATTTTCGGCAAGATCCACAACAATGAAAAGTCTTTTGACGCCCTGACCAAGTACATTGACCAGAGCCGCTCCGTTTTACGCTACATTCCGTCGATTTCGCCGACGACAGGTCGTTATGCCTCTGCTTTTGGTCCGCGTATCCATCCGGTGACGGGTGAAGTCGGCAAGATGCATCAGGGCATAGACATTGCGAATGACCGCTGGACTCCGATTTATTCTCCGGCGGATGGCGTAGTTGAAATTTCCCAGCTGAGTTCCTCTTTTGGGAATTTTGTAGTCCTGAACCATGGTAATGGCGTCAAGACCCGTTATGGGCACATGCAGATGTCTGCCGTGACTCCGGGACAGTTTGTACATCGTTATCAAATCCTTGGCTATATGGGCAACACGGGGCGTTCTGTGGGGCCGCACCTTCATTACGAGGTGTGGTTGAACGGTCGTCCGGTTAACCCTCTTTCTTATATTCTCCCCAACGACTATGAAGTCGACTAAATCTCGTTAGCGCAAGGGACGCTTGACGGGGCACCCGGGAGGGTGTTGTGAAAAATTATGGCTGTCTTGTGCCGGCTGCCGTTTTTTGCGGTATGGCGCTTTTTTCGGTAACGTATTCTTGCCCGATGTTTGTGGAGTTTTTCCCGGATCCGAAGAATGTTTCGGACGTGGAAGGCGAATACGTTGAAATTCGTCTGGATGACCGTACGGATTTGTATGGTGATGGGAACCGCGTAGATGTGTTCTGTAGTGGGGACTGTGCCAGCGGTGAAAACCGCGCGGATTCGCTCTATGTGCGGTTTGAGTCTAAGGAAATTATGGCTTTTGAGTGGCCTGCGGCGGAGCGCTTTTTGCTGCTCCACGATACGGCGTCGTGCCCTAGGCGGAAGGGGGTGGCGTGTGGCTTGCTAGGGAAGCTTTCGCTCCCGAATTCGCGGGAGACTGTGTGGAAGGTCTGGTCGGGCGTTTGCGTGGATTCGGTGACGCTCCCGCAGCCTAAGCCGGGGTATGCGATGCAGCGTGTGGGGCTCACGGACGAATGGGTGTTCGTGGCCGGCACGATGGGGGCGGGCGATCCGGATTACGAGCTTGGCGTCGAGGAAGATTCGCTCTTGATGCTGGTGGGCGAGCTTGGCAGGCTGGGGCGTTCGTTGCGGATGACGGAGGTTCATCATTGCCCGGAGGAACCGATGCCCGAGTGGGTGGAACTCTACAATGCGAGTGCGTATGCGCTCCCGCTGGATGTGTTCCGCTTTTGCGACCGCGGCGGGGCGTTGGGCAAGGTGGGCGATTCGATCATGCCATACCAGACGGTTCTTGTGAGCAAGGATACGGCTGCGTTGCGGGAGTCTTTGGGGATTCCTGACATTCGTTTGCTCCCGGTGTCGCTTGGATATTTGAACAATACGGAGGGCTCGCTGAATCTCTGTTTCCGTGATGATGTTATCGATAGCGTTCGCTGGAACAAGTCGACGGTCGCGTGTCCGTCGGGGTTCAATCCGTTGACGGGGCGGCGTGATTTTACGCCCGGGTATCAGCAGAAAAATAGTTTGTCGTTGGGGACGGGGGGCGTGCCTGGAGGTGGTACTGCGCCCGCTATGGATACCGCGCCGGTTGTGTACAAATTATCGTCCCGTGTTGTCTCGAAAAAGGGGGCGCCGCTTCGCGTTCGCGTGGAGTCCGGTTACGATGTGAAACTTTCGCTTTTGGATTCGGCGGGGCGTCGCGTCTGGAAGACGGTGGTTTTGGCGGAGTCGTATGAATGGGTGAAGGTGCCGGTGCAAGAAAATCTTGGAATCGGCGTTGGCTTTGTCGCTTTGTCTGTGGGGGAGTACGAGGATGTGGTCGGAATTCTTGTTCGCCCGTAGGTGTTGCGGGGCTGGAAAACGTGCCGTTGGCGTGGTTCGAAAAAACGGTGATTGCGGGGCTAGAAAATGCGTCATTGGTGTTATTGAAAAATGCGCGAAACCTTTGTATGTAGTGTTGCTTGCGTTGTTGTGTTGGCCTGCTGTATCTTTGTATGCTGCTGATGGACGTGCGCCGTTTGCCTCGCTTTTGGCGGGAGGGCTTTCGCCGGTGGGGCTTGGCGGGTACAATTCGACGCCTGCACATTTTGCGGATCCGGCGTATGGCACGGCGTTTTACTGGATGGACGAAGTGGATGCTTTTTCGTGGAGCTTGTCGCTTGATTTTGGGAATGAATCCTATCGCGTGGGGGCGTTCGCCTCTTATGCTTCGATGGACTCGCTTTACCGCAGCACTTACTGGGAGCTTGCGTTTGCGAAGACTTGGGCGCACTTTGCGGTAGGTGCGGGGTACGGACTCGATATGGAATGGATTCCTGGAGAATCGCTGTGGGCGCGGCACCGGTTGAAGGTGGGGGCGGACTACGGCTGGCGTCAGATCCATTTGGCGGGGATGCTGAGTGGCTTTACCGACGAGGGCGTTTCGCCTGTGGTGGGCGTCCATTGGATTTCGGAGGAGGCGCTTCGGGCTTTTGCGGAAAGCGACTTGGATTACCTTTACGTTGGGGCAGAATTCCGTTGGAAGTTCATGGATATCTGTACTTCTTACCGCTTCCCGGATTTTGCGGTTGCCGTTGAGTTTTCCGTTCGATGGGGGCGCGTGGGCGCCTCGTATGCGCGGGGCTTTCGGCACAATTCTTTAGGCTGGAATGGCGTGCTTGTTTCGAGGTGGATGAAAAGTGAAGGAGGAAAATTTAACTAAATTTAGATTGTATGAAAAAAGCCGTCCTCTTAATGCTTGTTGCGTCAGCATTTGTTTTTGCGAAAACTTCGACACCTGCTAAATCGCAAAAAAAAGTGTCTCCAAAAACGGTGGAACAAGTACAGCCGGCAGAAGAACCTGTTGCCGAGGCGGCTCCGTCCGTGGAGCCGGACGAAGACTCTACGGATGTTGTTGAAGAAGTTGTGACCTATACGGATTCGACGTATACGCTGTACATCCATCCGATGAATTTTATCTTGCCGTATTCGCATTTTTGGGCGGGCGTGTGCGTTCCGAACGGCTTTACGGATTACCCCTCGTTCAACCTCTCGTTCGAATGGAAGCTGATCGAAAAGATTTCGTTGATGTCGATGCCGCATTACGTGCGCGTTGACCGCTCGGATGACGACTACAAGATTACCGATATCGGCTTGCAGGAAAGTTTTCGCTTGTATGGCGTTGGCGGAAAGCGCTGGCGGTTTTTCCAGGTGGGGATGCTGTTGAGCCATCTGCACGTTGATACGGAAAAAGATGGCGATTTTGACGGCTGGCTGTTTGGCTTGATGTTCAATGCTGGTGTGAAGAAGATTTTTAACGACGGGGAAGGATTCTTCGGACGTTTTGCGCTCTCGCTTGATGTGGGGGCGGGCTACACGTGGGTGAGTGATTTTGATGCGACTCACAAAGGCGCCTGGTTCGAGATGGACAAGGGTATTGTGATAGACGTGAACGTCGCCCTAGGATTTCAGATATAATACGAAAGTGTGTAAGGTGATCGCGCAAATGCGAGTGCCAGAAATAATGGATCCCCTCCCTGACGGTCGAGGATGACTGTGCGGGGGGACATTATGGTGAAGTGTTGCGATTGTCATGCCGGCCACTGTGCCGGCATCGCCTTTGTATTGTGTAGAACTGTGTAAGGTGATCCCGCCCCGGAATAAAAGCAACCAAGGCGAACGCTGCGAAAATGCTTGCATTTTCATAGCTGAGCCGAAGGGCTTTGTACTTGTACGTAGGGGAGAACTGTGTAAGGTGGCCCCGGCACGGTGGCCGGGGTGACAGTAGGGGCAAGCGTGTAAGCGGTGGTGCTGCGTAAAAACGAAAAGTCCTCTCGAATGAGAGGACTTTTTCGCGGGATAGACGAGGCTTGAACTCGCAACCTCCGGCGTGACAGGCCGGTGCTCTAACCAAAATTGAGCTACCACCCCAAATCGTTTCCGATTCTTCG
>CACZAD010000004.1 GCA_902779055.1 Fibrobacter succinogenes
GAACTCGTGAACTACATCGACGGCATTATCGACCCGACGTACAACACGGGCGAAGGCTGGCTCATCCCGGCAGAAATCCTTTACAACTCGAAGCACGGCATCAACAGCTTCATCATTGTGCAGCCGTTCGCCTGCCTCGCAAACCACATCAGTGGCCGTGGCCTCACGAAGGCCGTGAAGGAACGTTGCCCGCACGTGCAAATCCTGAGCCTCGACTACGATCCGGACACCAGCTTCGCGAACATCGAGAACCGCCTGCAGATGCTCATCATCAACGCTCGCGAACTCGAAAAAGCGAATAAGGCAAGATAGTAGACAAGTTATTTCAAAATTAAGAAGCTCGCCTCCGCGGCGAGCTTTTTTGTACATCGAGGTTCCTGCAAACCGGGTTACTTTCCGAGAGATTCCTTCGGATCGTTCTTGCAGCAATTTGCCTTGTTAATGTAATTCATGCCTTTAGATTTGTCGGCAGCGATGGAAGCCTGGAGGTTTATCTGTTCCATCATCAATTCTTCGAATTTCGCCATCAGTTCTGTCGCGGTACATCCAAATGCATCCGCAAGGTCACAAAACGATTTGACAGAGAGATTGCGTTTCCCTTTTGCGACAAGTCCAAGGTGCTGACGACTGATACCACTATCAAGGGACAACTGCTTCTTGGTCAAAGAAGTAGCTCCCTGCATTTGTGCTAGTAGTTCTTTTTCAGCCTTTCGGATGACATCAATGTCATATCGCATTCCCCAATTTTATGAATTAGTCCTAAATCATAGTGCAAACTATAGTTTCCATACTTTACGTTTTTTTTTGAAAAACGCAAATATCAAAAAGACTCCGCTGTTTCCAGCGGAGCCTTTTTTCAAGAATTCTTGAAGGTCTTTTACGACACCTTATTCAATCGTGATGAGGGTAAGGGTGCGCTTGCCGACCTTGATACCCTTCGTGATATCGACAGTCTTAGCCTTCTTGGACGGGTCGTTTGCCCAGCCTTCCTTAAGCTTTTCGGAGGTCTTGTCCAAAGTCTGGATCTTGGCCTTGCCCTTGAAGCCCGGAATGTCAAGCTTGATGTCGAATTCGCTGTACGGGCTCTTGTTGACGAGAAGGAGCTGCTTCTTGTTGCCGTTCACAGTCCAGTAAGCGGTCAGGAGAGCGTCTTCGTCACCCTTGATGGTGGTCTTCATGAGCTTGCCACGGAGAGCGTCGGAAGCCATCTGGAATGCCCAGTAGCTCGGGCGCGGGCAGTTCATGCATTCTTCACCAGAACGGGTCAAGTAACCGTAGTCACCGCCTTCCGGAGTGATGTCGTTGTGGATATCCCAGTACTGAGCGTTGTCGACGTTTTCAGTAGCGAGCATACCGAGGTAGTCAGCGACGAACAAGCCGTTTTCGACAGACAAGGTCTGCGGACCCGGGTTGAAGTCAACAGAGTTCCATTCGGTGAGCCAGAGTTCAATCTTCTTGCTCTTGTTGAACTTTGCAGTCCACTTGTCGACGACCTTGTGCAAACGTTCGTAGATTGCAGTGAGGGTCTGCGGAGCAGAGAGCATAGCGAAGTCGTTTTCTTCACCGAAGTGCTGCGGGTAGTGGTGGACGATAAGACCGTCAGCGATGTCACCCGTTTCAGCAAGGACCTTTTCGTTCCAGTCGCCTTCGAGAACGCCGAGCACAGCCACCTTGATGGTCGGGTCAACTTTCTTCATGGCTTCGATGAACTTACGAGCGCGCTTACCATAGATGGTACCGCCGTCCTTACCATACTTTTCATAGTACGGATGCCAGTTACCGTAGATTTCGTTACCGATTTCCCAGTAGAGGATGCCGGCCTTCTTGTCGATGTTCGTGTGCTTGACCCAGTCAGCGGCTTCCTTTTCAGTGCCGGAACCGAAGTTCACAGTGAACATTGCGTTAGAGCCAGTCTTCTTCAACCATTCGAGGAATTCGTCAGTGTCGACCATCCAGTCGTGGTTGTCGAGAATTTCCTTCCAGTGGTCGTCATCAGCACGGAGACCACCCGGGTAACGGATAATGCCGTGGTTGATGCGCTTTGCAAATTCGCGAGTCTGAACCTTGAAGTTCTTGTTGTCGAGCATGTCGCCGTCCCAGAGAGCGGCGTTGATACCGAACAAGCCACCAGAGATATTCGGGTTGAGGACATCCTTTTCGCCCTTCACCAAGACCTTGATGACAGCCGGACGTTCCTTAGCCTTGACTTCGCGCTGGTTGGTCAAACGAATGTTGTCGACCTTGAAGCCACCGGCAGTACCTTCACCACTCGGCTTGAAGTCGAGAGCAGTTACACCCTTGAGGTCGAAGAGACCGTTTTCAACAGCGTTAGGCGGTTGATAGTACGGGAACTTGCCGAACGTACGGAACGGAACGAGGATTGTGGTCTTGCCCTTCGGAGCACCGACGTTAGAAACGAAGATTTCGTTGCCAGCATCCTGAACCTGAACGGTGATGGACTGCCAAGCCTTGTCGGAGTACACGTCGAACATAAGGCCCCAGTGCTTGGTCCAGTCACGGTCAGCAGCCGGACGGCCATTCTTCTGCATGTCGAGCACGACGTCAACCCAGTCAGCAAGGAGGTAGTGTTCGATATTCAAGCAGTTGCTCTTGAATTCGGCGCAGTTTTCAACCTTGAACTTGAGCTGAGACTTCGGACCGGTGGACGGTTCCCACTTGTCCTTAGCAAACTTGCCTTCGAAGTCGGAGATCACGTAGTCCGGAGCGTTGGACTTGAAGGAATCCCACTTGAGATCCGGGTCCACCCAGTCGATGTTGGACGTGAAGGTGATCTGGTCCACAAAGACCGTCACAGGAGCCGGCTTACCCGGTTCGCCTGCGTTTTCGCCCTTGCCAACAGAGAAGCGGATTTCCTGAATCTTGTCCCACTTGATGTCCTTGGCAACTTCGGCCTGCTTGTTAGCGTCCCAAGCCTTACCCTTGTCGGTGAAGCGCTTGAGAGGAATCTTGGCAAGCTGCCAATCCTTGGAGACCTTGATCCAGTCGTTGAGGCCGACCTTGGTCTGGCTCTTGATGTCGTTGCCCTGGTTGTCGAGGATACCGACGTAGAGCTTTTCGCCGCCGAGCTTACCCTTGATCCAGAAGTAGAGACCGCCCTTGTCGCGAACCTTGGAGAGGTCAATGTACTTGCCTTCACCGAGAGAGTAGGTCACGCCAGACCAGTCGTTGTTATCGATGTACATGGCGAGCACGTTCTTGTTGCCCGGAGTCTTGGACTTGGCTTCGCGCTGAGCGGTGAGACCACCGTAGCTATATGCAAAACCCTTGACCTGGTTGTCGTAGAACGTAGCAAGCGTCTTGGCCTTGCCATCGAGCTTTTCAGGATTCTTCGGACCGTCGATGACGTCTTCGTTTTCATCCCAGTAGACGACCTGCTTCTTCGGAGCGGCCTTCTTGTTGCCCTTCACGATTTCGATGTTGTCGATCCAGACTTCGAATTCGCTAGCAGCGCTCTTGTCGATGGAGAAACGGATTTCAGCAATCTTGTCCCAGTCGATACGTGCCGGGAATTCGGACTTGCGGGTGTTGTCCCAGTAGAGACCACGGTCCGGGAAGTCCACGAGAGGAATGGAAACCTTCTTCCAGTCCGTCGTCACCGCGCCGCCTTCGATGTACTTGTTCATCGGAAGCACAACCTGAGTCTTCTTGCCGTCAGAAACTTCTTCGTCAAGGAGACCGACCTTCACGGCTTCGCCACCGTTCTTGCCCTTGATCATGAATTCGACCTTGGAGTCAAGCATGTACTTGTTCAAGTCGAAGAATTCATTGTAAAGGCAGATGGAAGCACCGGAGTATTCCTTCGGGTCCAGCTTGATGTTGAGGGCGGCCTTGGACTTGTAGCCACCAGACTTCGTGATGGTGACGCCCTTGCTCGTTCCGCCGTAAGAGTAATCGTATCCACCCGGACGGTACTGTTCATCGAAGAACTTGTACACGGCCAGATGCGGCTTTTTCGGCTGAGCCATTGCAGCTGTGACGCTCAAGCCGAGGACGGCGAGCGAGGCAACTTTCAATGATTGCTTAATCATATTGTGCATCCTTTTGTTGTTTTTGTTCTTTAAATTAAAAACGGAATTAAGAAAAAGCGCACACGCCAACGGATTTAGCGTGTACGCCTGAAAACAATTTTACTTGGCTTCCTTCAACATCTTTTCGACGAGATCCGGGCTGAAGCGGTCCTGACGCTTGCCGTTGATGTAGAAGTTCGGAGTACCCTGAACGCCGACCTTGACGCCCAACTGGAAGTCCTTGTCGATGCGGGCCTTCATAGCGGAGTCAAGCACCATGTCCTTCTTGAACTGTTCGATGTTGAGGCCAACTTCCTTAGCGACAGCGAGGTAGATGGAATCGGAAAGTTCACGAGAGTGCGGTGCGAGAGCGTAGCGGTATTCCCAGAACTTGCCCTGCTTTTGAGCAGCGATAGAAGAAGCTGCTGCGGCCTGAGCGTTGTTGTGGAAGCTGAGCGGGAAGTGCTTGTACACGAACTTGATCTGGTCCGGATACTTCTTGTTGAGTTCCTGCATCACCGGAGCAATGCGAGAGCAGTACGGGCACTGGAATTCGGTGAATTCGACAATCGTGAGCTTCGGGCTCGTGGTGTTGCCAAAGACCGGGCTGTCTTCATCCGGGATGTCCCAGACCTTGTTGTCGGCTTCCATTTCGGCACGGGCCTGTTCAAGAGAAATGCCGCGCTTTTCGAGAGCATACTTGAAGACTTCGAATTCTTCCTTGACCTGCTTGAATTCCTTTTCGAGGTTATCAAAGCGAGCCTGCTGGTTGAACGAACCGCCAGCGGAAGCTTGGTTGCAAGCGACGAGGCTGGAGACTAAAACTGCCATACCAATAAGAGAGAGACGTTTCATGATTGTCCTTTGAGTTAAAAAAAACGGACGGGGGCCGATTGGACCCACGAGTTTAGAGAAATATAATAATGAAAACTTGGTTTGATTTGAGAAAAACTTCAAAAAAACATACACAATCGTCTCATCTGTATTCGATAATATCAAATGTAAAATGCGTTTTTGAGGCCGTTTTTCTGCACCAGCTTACCGTAATTATATGACTGTCAACAAGTTACAAAAAAGCCGGGAGCCAAAATGGGCCCGCCGGACAAGAGAAAAAAATTTACAAAGTCACTACCCGCGAACTTCGCGAATAAACTCATCGTATTCGTAAATGTAGTCCAAAGCGTCATAATGCTCCGAAGCAAGCACCAGGCAAACCGCCCCCGACGAAAAATTCTCGATTTCGCGCCAGTGCATCGTCGGGATGTAGAGCCCGTGATAGGAACGGTTCAGCGAATACTTGGAGCGTTTCTTTCCGTCGTCCAAAATGACGTCGAAGCTTCCGCTAGCCGCAATGATTAACTGCCGCAAATTACGATGGGCGTGCCCCCCGCGAGTCGCTCCACCGGGAACGTCGTACAGGTAGTACAGGCGCTTGATATCGAACGGGATCAGTTCGCCACCCTCGACAACGCTCAGGTTTCCGCGCTGGTCGTGGGCAATCGGGATGTCAATAATTTGCGGTTCGCTCCAATTCATGGCGATAATATACTTTTTTTTGAGAATAAGGGTCGATTATGACTGCAAATAGTTTCTTGCTATACGCCACCCTTTTGAGGCTCCGAACTTGCATCCCGGAGCAGGAGAAGAGCCTCATCAGCCAAACATTTTACTATTTTTTATGCGTATGAGTGAATATTTGCATAAATCGTTTGGTCCCGTTGTCCCAAAGGATTTTAACAAGGATTACGGTGAAAAAGGCTTTTTGTTGGAAAGCGGCAAGACGCTCCCCGCCCTCACCCTCCGTTACGAGACCTATGGCACGCTGAACTCCGCCGGTGATAACGCCGTGTGGGTCTGCTCGCCGTTGACCGCCGACGCCCACGCTGCCGGCTGGTACACCGAAAATGACAAGAAACCCGGCTGGTGGGACGAACTCATCGGACCGGGCAAAGCAATCGATACAGACAGATTCTTTGTAGTTTGCAGCAACATCCTCGGCGGATGCAAGGGCTCTACCGGCCCGGCAACAATCAACCCGCGCACGGGCAAGCCTTACGGCAGCACCTTCCCTACCATCACGATAGGAGACATGGTACACGCCCAGAAGGAACTTGCCGACAGCCTCGGCATCAAGGAATTCTACAGCGTCATCGGCGGTTCCATGGGTGGCTTCCAGGCCATGAAGTGGGCCATCTACTACCCGGAACAGGTCAAGCGCATCATCGTCATCGCAAGCTCTCCCAGATTCTCGAGCCAGGCGCTCGGCTTTGAAGTCGTTGCACGTGACGTCATCACGCAGGATCCGAACTTCCACGGTGGCGACTACTACGAAGACGGCATGACACGCCCGGACATCGGACTTGCAAACGCCCGCAAGCTTGCACACATCACCTACCTCTCCGCCGTCGGCATGGAGAAGAAGTTCAAGCGCGCCCAGGATCAGGAAAACAGGAACCACGCCATCACCTACTCGACGCCGTACGACCTGAACCTGCCTATCGAAAGCTACCTGCGTTACCAGGGAACAAAGTTCGTCGACCGCTTTGACGCGAACAGCTACTTGCACATCGCACACGCAACCGACGCCTTTGACCTCGAAACCGAATATGGCAGCATCGAGAACGCCTTCAAGGACATCAAGGCCGAAGTCTTGAACGTGAACCTTTCGACAGACTGGCTCTTCCCGCCGCACGAAAGCCGCCGCATCACGAGTGCCCTTCTGAACGTCGGAAAGACCGTCACGAGCCTCGAACTCGACACGCAGTTCGGCCACGACGGGTTCCTGATCGAAGTCGGCGAACTCGGCAAAGCCGTGGGCCGTTTCCTCGATTCCAAGATCATTCCGCAGAACGGAACGCAAGCCGTCCCCGTATTCCACAACCAGAGCGACTTCAACCTCCTCGGCAAGCTCGTGAAGGAAGGAAGCCATGTGCTCGATCTCGGCTGCGGCAGCGGCGACCTTCTGGATTACCTTATCCGCAAGAAGAACGTCACGGGCTTTGGCATCGAAAAGAACATCAAGGGCATTCTCGACTGCCTTGAGAACGACGTACAAGTTATCCAGCGCGACCTGGACGAAAGCGGCCTCAAGGACATCAAGGACGGAAGCTTTGATTACGCCATCATCAACCGCACCATTCAGGAAATCCGCGATCCGGTGGCACTCCTGAACGAACTTTTGCGCGTGGCCAAGCGCGTCATCGTGACGTTCCCGAATTTTGGACACTGGTCAGCTCGCGGAAGCCTGATGCTCCATGGCCGCATGCCCATTTCGAAGGAACTCCCCTACGAATGGTACAACACGCCGAACATCCGCCTGCTTACGGTAAAGGACTTCTACACCTTGTGCCATAAGGAAGGCTTCAAGATTGAAAACATACACTTCCAGAGTCACCACAAGATAAGCAAGTTCCTGACGGCCATCGGTCTTTCTAACTTTGGCACAGAACACGTCATTGCGACGATCAGCAAGGTTTAGTATGTACATCATTTCCATGACAGGATTCGGAAAGAGCGAATCCACTTTGCAAGGAATCACGTGCGTCATCGAAGTCCGCAGCGTGAACAGCCGCTTCCTCGAAATTTCGAGCAAGATTCCCAAGAACTTTGCCTACCTCGAGAACGACTTCAAGGCTCAGATTAAGGACAAGCTCGTCCGCGGTTCCGTGAACTTGTCGATTACGCTTGGAGCAGGCAACGCCGGAAACATACCCGTGTGCTATAACGAAGCCGCTGTCTCCAAGTTCGTCGAAATCACAAAAGCCATGCAGGAAAAGTACGGCATCGCCGGCGAAATCAAGCTCGAACACGTTCTCGCCATCCCTGACGTATTGCAATTCACGGACGGCAACGACGACAACGAAGTCTGGGAAAAGCACTTGAAGGCAGAACTCGACAAGGCTCTAGACGGCGTCATCGCCATGCGCGAAAAGGAAGGTGCAAACCTGGCCGCCGACCTCACCCGCCGCGTGCTACACCTGAACGAAGTCATCGACAAAATCGAAGTCCTCGACCCGCAGCGCATCGAAACGTGGAAAGTCAAGTTCCGCGAACGCATCAACACGCTCATGAAGGACTCCGAAATCGACGATGTGCGCCTGTTGCAAGAAGCCTGCATCATGGCCGACAAGCTCGACATCCACGAAGAGATCACGAGATTTAGGAGCCACAACAAGCTGTTCCTCGACGCTCTCGCCAAGGGTGGCGCCCAGGGCAAGAACCTCGGGTTCATCTTGCAGGAGATGGGCCGCGAAGCAAATACGCTCGGCACCAAGTGCCAGAACGCCGACATCGCCGCCCTCGCCATCGAACTCAAGAACGAAATCGAGTGTATCCGCGAACAGTCTATGAATGTTGCCTAAGGCGAGAGTTGCGGCGAATGAGCTTGCTCAATTCGCCATAACCGAGCCGAAGCGACGTAGAATTTGCGAAGCAAATTCTCACGTTGCCTAAGCCGAGCGATGCAGCAACATGGTTGACGCTTACAGCGTCAGTTCTGCGGCTAACAAATAGAAAACACAAGTGTTTTCTGCTTGATTAGCCTTGTAAACTTTTGCATGTTGCTATATCCGAGGCGCAGCAACGTGCGCTACGAAGTAGCGCCACGTGGCGTAATCTCAACACCATTTCTCAACATGGATTTTTTATCCATAAAAAGCCCTACGAAAGTAGGGCTTTTCTTTTTAAAACTATCTAACTTGTTAGTGTAAGAGCGAGAGCCAAACGAAAACGGCCTAAAGCTCTAAAGAACTTAATACATCCACACTCCAACAACAAGCGTCCCGAGCAAACTGCTCGGGACGCTTTTGATAATGATTTTAAGCCAAGAAGGTGATCCCGGCACCCCGGAACAAGTCCGGGGCAGGCTCCGGCCGGGATGACTGTCTAAAGTGACGGCTGGAAAGACAAGCAGACATCCACTGTCTACTTCCTACCGCCTACTTCCTACTATTTCCTCTTCTTGGAAGAAGTCTTTTTCTTGTCGTTCATCTTGACGCGGCGGGAACCGGCACGGAGGCGTTCCCACGGAGCAAACGACATCGTCCCGAAGGTAAATCCAAAGAACCACAAATTGAACGAAATCCAAAGAATGGCGGCACTGCCAATCTTCTTTCCGTCCACGGCTCCACCCATGTCGACCACCAAAGCCGAAAGAGCCAAAAGCGAGGCAATCAAAACCGGAGCAAGCATCTTTTTGCCGGCTTTCACCAACGCGCCTGCCTGCGGAGCCCCTTCGCCAAGTTCCTTCCCTGCCACAAGCGCACAGGCAACAACGCTCGAAAAACCGACAGCGCTAAGCACCGCCCACATAAGCCAGGCCTTCCCGATCATCAGCGGGAACCAGCCCAAAAAGCCGGTCATCAAAAGCCATGCCAGGGCAAACGGGAACAAGGCGCAAGCCACGCTCCACTTGACAAAAAGCAAGAACAAGAGGGCAAGCCCGGCAAACGAGGCAAAGAAAATGATGAGCATGTCTTCGTCGCCACCCAAGGCAAACAGCGAGCCCACAAAGGCAAGCAAGGCGAGCAAGCCACCGAAACCGCCACGCACCCCGCCAAAGACGAAGAAAAGCACGATCATCGAAAGAGCCGCCACAAACAGATACTGCGCCGCATTCCACGCCGAAACAACCGTCGTAAAGCCGGCCACCCACATGCCAAGCGCTTCAGAAGCACCAAGCGGCAAGGAGCCCATCTGCTGCCAGCCGGTAGCCAAGAAGGCAACGGCAAAAGCCACCATCAAAAACACAAAAATCAAGCGAAAGCGGAGGGAAAGTTCCAAGAGCTTCTGTACCTTCCCCGGTTTTTCACGTAATTCCATTATTTACCTCGAAATCAACAGTTTTTGTTTTTTAGTCCAAGTTTTTGTTTTAGATTTTTTCGTTTCGGCATTCGTCGTCGTCACTTCGCTGCGGACAACGTAGTGGTACAGACCATTGGCCAGCAGACGCCCGTAATTGTCCTTGCCATCCCAACGGGTGACACCCGATTTGGCGTCCTTCAAGACCTTCACAATCCTTCCGTTCTGGTTGTAAATGAATATGGTCACCTTGGAATCCTGGGAGTCCGCGAGGTTCTTGAAGTAGAACGTCGTTCCCTTCTTGCCCATCGGGTTCGGAGCGTTGAACACGTCCGAGAGTCCAGACTGCACAGCTTCCGTAATCTGGAGGTTGATCTGCTTTGTCGATACGTTTCCAAGCACATCCTGGGCACGCACCTTAAAGACGTAATCGCCCGGCGGATACGACTCGATAGCCATCGACTTGCGGGCCACAGCACGCTTGGAAGACTGTTCCAGGAACGGCGCCGGATGGTAGGGTTCCTCGATTCCGACCATTTCAAACGTGATGCCTTCGTCCGGCTGTTCACGGTAATCCAAAGCCGTCTCGTCTTCGACGACGATCTGCAGGCAAGCCGGTGACGGCAGCTTGACATACTGGTTATCGGCAAAGGAGGAGGCAGCCCCCGCATAGCACGACTGGATCTTGATGGTCGGCGGAGTCTTGTCGTTCAAGGAATCCGCATAGCTGGACACGCCCGAGATCCTGATGTTCTTTTCGAGGAAGCGGCCAACCGGCACTTCGTCCGACGAATACGCCCAGGCGCGCAGTTCCGCAAGAGAATCCCCAAAGTTCAACTTCTTCGGTGTCACGAATTCCGTTTCAAAACGTCCACCGTTCACCGGGACGACTTCGGAATAGATCAAGGCTCCATCGTAAGGAACGTTGATGGAATCGTTTGCAGATGTCTGTAACGCAAGGCGCTTCGTAAAGCGACCTTCCCTGAGAACGAGAGCCACATTCCCTGTCGAAAGTCCCGAGACCGTTCCGGACAGTTTCATCTTGTCCAGAGCCTGGATGGAATCCACAGGAGCATCCATCGAAATCTTGTAATCGGCAAAAGGCATCTGGATAACAGGTTCACCCATATACACGTACATTTCAGAGTTCTGGACTGCACGCTTTCTGTCCTTGGGTTCGACCTTGAAGACATTGTCCTTCGCCATCATGTACGCCACGCCAAGATAATTGCCGTTCACGAGCAGCGCACGGTTCACATAGTTCTTTGCAAAGGTTTCGTTATGGTTGCCAAACGTCTCACGCGTTGCAGCGACGGCGACAATGGCGCCTCCATCAGGAGTCAGCACAAATTCTTCCGAGATGGACTTCGTATTGCCTTCGTCAAATCGGCCGACAGAGCAGGCAAACGAGTTCAGCACCGTGTACTTGTACTTATTGGAAAGCTTTGACGTATACGAGACCTTCAGAAGGCCTTCAGAAGCCCACGCCACCTTGGAACCATGGCCAAAGTACGTCGTCATCAAGGCGCCCTGGTTCAGGATGTTCATAAAGTCATCGGCGGCTTCATGCTTTTGGCCTGCGGCATCGTACTCGTAATTCAACAGGTACACCTTCTTCATATTCCATCTGTAGCCAAGTGATTCGGCTATGGAATCGACCGCATTGGCCAAGTTCTCCTGGGAGACGGTATGCAAGATGGCATCCTGTTCAGTACCATTGCGGGCATCATCGGCGACAAAGAGCAAAGTCGACTTCCAGTCCCCGTGATTGAAGCGTCCCACCTGATCGTAATCCTTCGCCTTTTCGACGTAATCGTAGAATTCCGAAACGGACGAAACCGGAATACGTCCAAGAGCGACATCGACATCGTAACCAGACACATCTCGAACAACTTCTCCGGAGTCGAGGACGGCAAAGAAGTCTTCGGTCGCAGCCACTTCCTTTTCGAACGGCGGGATATAAATCTTTCCAAATTTTCCGTTGATGTCACGGTAGTCAAAATGACCGGCACCCGCCAGCAGCACAAAGCGCAAGTCCGGGCAAACGCTACGGGCATACGCGATATAGTTTCTGATGGCCACAGGCGACATCGCACCACCCGTGTAGTGTCTATAAATGTTCTCGGCAGCAACGACGGCAGTCACCAGCGGGCTTGCAGCCTTGTCGCTAGAACGGAACGTCGCGAGGGATTCCGCAGGCGCCAAAAATTCTTCGGGAGTGATGATCAGGTATTCCGTCTTCGAAGAGATCTGCGAAAGCTTCTGGACCGCATTCTGGGAGGGTTCAGGAATGCCCTGGACGCTAAACGCGTTTCGTCTATCCGTATCGCGGTAGATCATGTAACGGACATCTTCGTTCGAGCCGATGCTATCGACGGCGAACCCGTTCGTAATCTTCAAAAGGCCAACAGGCTTAAAGTCCTTGAACTTCATCAAGCGGAGATCCGAGTCCTTGCCCACAGGAATGCGCACGACGCCCGTAGCAAAGCCAGGCAACATCCATTCAGCCGAATCAATCGTCACCTTGGACGGATCCCACTGGTACGCCACGGTATATCCGTCAAAGCGGTCGTACTGCAGCTGGTTCGGAAGCATAGTCAGTTCGTATTCGTTACCCGATTCCTTCAACGAAGTAAACGGGAGACCAAAATTACCGGCAGGCAACAGAAGTCCGCTGCTCCAGTCCTGCGTTTCTCCGTTCACCTTCATCGAATAGCGGATAGGCGTCATTCTCGCGGCATACGTATAATCGCTTGTCGAGAACAAGGCGTTTACGGACTGGTCCACATTCCCCGTAGAGTTGGTCGAACGGTACTGGAAATAAGAAAGTTCAATAAAGCCGTTCTCATTCGAGACCAAGCCCGGCAAATCCGTCGTCGTAGAGAACTTCAGTTCCGACGGAAGAAGGACGGTCGTCTCGGACCTAGAGTGCCACTTCCAGAACCATTCCTTGCCAGTCGACTGTTCCCAGTCTTGAGTCTTGCCGAAGTAGGTATCGATGAGCATCAAGTCCTTTTCGGCACGGACATACCTAAACCATTCAATATCCTTGGGCGTGGACTTGGGCGAATCCAGCGTTTCAAGACGGAGGCCCTTCCCCACTTCCTTATAGCCCAGAATGAAATTCTGGAAGAAGGAATACGGCGAATATGAATGGTAGTAGTTCATATTCTTTTTCCTGGCGGATACCGACAGGGAATCGTAATCGGAGCGTTTCCAGAAGGCGCTGCCGTAACCGACGAAGTAGATGGAGTCACCCTTGTCAAAAATCTTGTTGGAGTTCTTGTCGTAAACCCTGATCGGCAGTTCAAAGACCTGGTTCGGATTGCGGAGCTTTGCTCCTGGAGCCATATCAGAAAGCGTATCCGGGGCGGCACCATACACGCAAATTTTTTCTATGGGGATCCCATGCAGCACGGACGTGTCGCGCTTGGCTTCGACAAGGGAATTAATGATCTTCACGTAGTCCACCGCATACTGGCCATCTTCACTGAAAGTCGCCATATTGGACTTGTCCATTTTCTGTTCGCCCAGGACGAATTCAGCAATTTTCACGACGCCATCAATTTCAGAAGTCGCCTCACGGCGCAAAACGGAATTCGAATTTTGGGCAATGCCAAACTGAGAAGCGGCCTTCGTGTTCGACACAAACATCAGCGCACGAGCGCCGGGATGACGACCACCCGCAGCGGTAGATGCAAAGTCCACCTTCAAGCGGAAGCTTTTGCGCAGCGATACCGAACTTCCGGACTTGACGTACAGAGGGACGCCCACGTCCGCCATCCACAAGTTATCCTTCAAGAAAGGTTCTGACACCGAAACCGGGAGGAACTTCGCCGGAACAGATTTGCAAAGAGATGCACCCAGGGGAACAAGCTTGCTGTCCGATACCGCAACAGAGGGCTTGGCCTTGGACGGAAGCGCCACACGATAAAAGCGAACAGGGACGGCATTGGAATCGGCATAATAAGCGTTTTCTGGAGAAAAGCGCATTCCCGAGCCGTCTTCGCAGGCTTCCTTGGACGAATTCAGCACTTCGTCATCAAGGATGAAATGTTTCTTGGAATCTTCTATGACAGAAGACGCCAAACTTGAAACTGCTGCACAGGCAACAAAAAGAATCTGAAATTTTTTGATGATAGACTTCACGAATTCTAAAATAGTAAAAAACCAAAATGGAGATGCCCGCTCGATGGCGGGCATGACAAATAGAATTAAGGTCTAGTAATGACCATTTCAAGGAACCCGTTGCCGGAGGTACGCATTTCGATAACCTCGCCACCCGAAGCCTTGGCCTTGAAAATGGTAATGTAATCTGGCGGATAACCTTTCGAAAGGATCATTTCGATCTCCTTCGGGGTAATCATGTACTTGGAATTCCACTTGTCCATATACCAATGCCAAGGTTGCCAGTTAAAAATGCCTCGAGTCGACTGCACAAAGGCGCGCAGCATCATGGAGTATTCGTACTTCAAAAAACCGAGATAGTCGTTCACTTCGGCATGCTTTTCGACAATGGTCTTGGTCGCAAAAT
Source organism: Fibrobacter succinogenes (assembly GCA_902779055.1). Classification (GTDB taxonomy): domain Bacteria; phylum Fibrobacterota; class Fibrobacteria; order Fibrobacterales; family Fibrobacteraceae; genus Fibrobacter; species Fibrobacter succinogenes_K. The sequence continues at coordinate 14,362 of CACZAD010000004.1, forward strand.
CGGCATCGTAACGTAACGGGGTCTTGTCGGGATTGTCGTAAGTATAGCGAATTCGTTTGTCCAAAACGGAAATTTTCAAGTTCGGACGGTCCAGATGGACAAATTCCGTCGGAGAAACTTGTTTGTAATCCCTGAACACGACATCGGGAGTCAAGACCTTGTTGAGCTTGAGCGGGACAGGCTTTGCATCGAGCTTCCCAAGTTCGTAAAAGACGATGACTTCGCCTTGGCCCTTGGGCAAAAGCACCGAGAGCAAGGGCGTTTCACGTTCGGTAATCAGCCAGACCATCTTCGGCTTGTTCGTCGAATTCAAAAGCGGGTCAAGGACTTTCATCACGGACGGATCACGAACGCCGTTCACGTCCCATTCCATCCACGTTCCCGTGCCACCGACAGAATCGAGGACGTCAAAAAGACGACCGCCAAGAAAACCGTTCTTTTCTTCGACGGCGCCAAGAATCTTGGTCGACGACTTAGCCGACGCAGCAGGAACAGCCTTGGGGGCAGCCCAGGACGAAGCCGTCAAGAGCGTCGTAACCGCACAAACCGTCAAAAAGTCACGTAAAAACTTCATACCGTTTTAAACCCGTTAAAAACCGATCGGTTCAAAGAGAGACTCGTCCAAGCGCGAATACTGCATGTGGTACCTCTTGTCGAGCCAGTAGAGCGCAAGCTTTGCACCCGTCCAGTTCTTCTTGGAGGCAGTCGCTTCGGTGCCCTTGGTAATGAGCGGCAACGTTTCGACAAGGTCCAGTTTCCACTTGGTATCGTCCCAGTCAAACAGCATGATGGGGACCTTCGGGCTAGAGGCAAGGCCCACACTTCCGCGGTCGTTCTTGACTTCGAACGGACCCATCTTCACGTGATCCACGAGATTCAGGAATTCGCTACCGTAAAGGAGCAAGTAGAGCATACGGTAATCGGAGACTTCCCAGAGGTGTTCACGTTCATAGAGCCTGTAAAGCACAATGGCGTAAGCTTCGTAGAACTGGCAGGTATCCATCGCCTCGGCATCATACGTCTTGGCATGGCGTTCCAGCTCGTCGAGCCAGTATTCCGACGAATCCGTCATGAAGCCCAGCAGAATATCGGACGGGGCGTGATTCCGGACGGATTCCTTGAAAAGTCCATACATTTCTTCGAGCATCGTAAGCTTGTCCGCTTCTTGAGCCTTCACCTTCGCATCACGGACGGCAGCCGTTCCGGTGGATCCCTGGGACGAGCTACCCGAAGAACCGGCACAACCCGCCATAAACGCAAACACGCTCAACAAAAGCGCTAGAACAATTTTATTTTTCAGAACATGCATCGCGATACCTACCTGAAAATGAATCTGGATGAACTTTTACGCGCCTGTTCCCTGAAAGGTTACCAGGGCAGCGGTCCCGGCGGCCAGCACAGGAACAAGACCAATACCGGAGTCCATCTCTCGTTACAACAATATAATTTAGAAATAAAGTCTTCCGAGAGCCGGAGCGCAAAAGAGAACAAGATTCACGCCCTGCACCGCATGCAAATGGCACTCGCCTTGAACGTCCGCGAAGAACCTCCCGAAGTCGAGATGAAATTCCCGGGCAGCAACGGGCATATCCAGCCGAGCAATCCGCAGTTTCCGCTGTTCGTGGCCCACGTCTTTGACATCATGGCCACCAAGAACGGCGACACCAAAGCTGCCGCAGCCGCATTCGGGCTTAGCCCAAGCGCCCTCGTGAAGATTTTACGGCAAGACAAGTCCTGCGCCGCAAAGCTCCAGGGCAACCGCGTCGAGAACGGAAAAAGTAAATTGCATCTGTAATATGCGGCGAGAGGGAGATGCCCGCTCGAAGGCGGGCATGACATCGCGACTGAATAATCTAAACGTCGTCAATCAGAGATGCCCGCTCGGAGGCGGGCATGACAAAAAAACGTTTATAAAAATTTTACAGAGAAATTCCAGAAAAAACATCCCTCAAAAGCGTGTTAAGTAAGTAGGACCCACCCAAAAAAACAGGAGGTTATATGAGTCCTACAACAACAAAACACGTCTGCCGCTGTGCGGCTACAGCACTCACTGCACTCGCCCTTTGGAACTGCTCCAGCGATACCAAAGCCGATGCAACCACATCGACCGTCCAACTCGGAGAAACCGCGTCCGTAGCGCTTAGCGTGGAATACGCCGAGACCCCGTTGCTTGACAGCCTTGTGCTGGACTGCTTCGGAGCAGACACGTTCCACTACGTGCAATCCATCGACCAAAAGTCGTTCAATCTGGACCTGTTCCCCGGCGAGGACTGGGTCTTTAACGCCAAGCTCTACGCCAACGGAGCATTGATGCAGGAAGGCGAAGTCACGACCACACTCGAAGCGGGTTCCGCCGTGAATCTGAAGATTCCGATGCATGCGCTTATCGGGTTCGTGTACGTGAAGATCCCCATCGGGTTCGGCAATCCGGCAGGCATCAAAAAGGGCGAAATGAAGCTCACCAGCAATGGCGAGACGTTCACCTACCCCATGGTGTTCGATTCCGACAACGTCACCTTCACCAGCGACGATCTCAAGCTCGACCGCGAATACCATATCGCGATTTCGATGCAGGACGAAAGCGGCAAGACCATATTCAATATGGAAGACAACTTTACGCTTGACGAAAATACGCCCATTCCGAGCTTTCAGATTGAGTCGCTCCGCAGCAAGATTGCGGTCGCCATCGAAGTTGCCAAAGACGTGAACCTGCAAGTCTCGCTACAGCTCCCCGCCATGAAGCGAGCGCCGGCGGCAAACGACATCGTGGTCAGCGAATTCTTTGTGCAGCCCAAGGATTCTACGCAGTACACGTTCGTGGAATTCTACAACGGCAGCACGGACACGCTCGTACTGGACAAATGCACGCTCGGTAAAACATCGAACGTGAGCGGTGCGGCAGAAATCGCCACCGTAACGCTCCCGCCAAACGAAGTGCTTGTCGTAGGCAGTAGCGAAACAGCTGAACCCGCCGGAATCTACAAGTTCGCCGAAGGCATGCCCGCATTCGGCAAGACTTCGGGCTCGATCGTGTTGCAGTGCAACGGGAACGTTCTCGATTCGCTCTATTACGGCAAGGCAGACTCGCTCCACGTGACACCGCTCCCCATCGGATCGTCGGCTGCAGCCGTCCGCAAAAGTACACAGCTCAACATCGGACTGTGGAACAAGCGCGGCGAACCGGATTCCTGGTGTACAGGCACGCCTACGCCGGGCGTGATTTCAGCCTGCGGGAATTAAACGCAAAGACAAGGCTCTCAACAGCCTTGTCCATTTTTCATCTTACCATAATGCGATGCAAGCGCGAACCGACAGACAACAAGAATGCACCCTTATGCGGCAAGCGAATCGTCAATTCATTCCCATTCGTTTTTCCATAAGCAAGCACGCGTCCTTGCATATCAAACAACCTATATAAAGACGCTTTTGGCACAAGAAGATGCAAATCCAGACCATCCACAACAATCCTATAATTACGCACTGGAGTCAGCGAGCTTAATGCCGAAGAACCAATCACAAATGAATCCGTATAAACATCATCTTTACCGATTCTTATATGCAGTCGATATTTTCCAGGCTCCAAACCTTGTATCACATCAGGATTATACTTAGGACGATTCAGATCAGTTAAATCAATCCCACCATAGTTCACTTCACCATTTTTCAACTTGACCACAAAAGAGCTATCCGTCGTTTCTAAATAATATTCTATCGAAAGAGGATCCGGGAAATCAATTTGCAGTTCGCACAACTCAACAAACATCCATCCATTCACTATAGATTCGCAACTCGCCGGGATATGGTAACAACTTTTCGTTCCCTTTTGATAATGCATTCCGGGAACCCAAGAATTTGCAAACATACGCTTTACAAAAAAGATGTTTTCCGTTCCTCGATAACAGCTGAAAAAACTGACCGTATACAGCTCATTTTCCACCAAGAAATCATTTCCAAATTTTTCATTAAGACTCTTCAGAGACAAATTTACAGTTGTATCAAGATTCTTGCCACCTAAATCAATTACCAGTTTTCCATTAACAAAGACCCAAGTATCGCCACTCGAACGGAGGCTTAGCGAATCAGAAACATCAAATTTATAATCGCCATGCGATTCCATACAGAACTGGGAATTATGCATTTTCCCAAAAAATTCATAAGCATTTCGGGCATCCGCCAACGGCCCCATAATCCTCGTAGAATCAACAATCTCCAAGCCTCCCTTGGATCGATAAAAATCAACCACCATGACTGAAGAATCAGTTGTGGAATCTACCGGATAAAAATCAGTCAAGCCATCTTCTATGCGGGCATAAATACACTGAGCCTCATTCACTCCCGAGGTGTAATTGAACAATGTGTTAAATTTGTCCTTTGACTTAAAACAATCTAAAGCATTTTTAGAACCAGAAAAAACAAGTCTGTATTTTGAAGTGAGCGTATCCTCGACAATTCCCGTATGAAGGTCTTCGCAAGAAGCATCCTGCATATCAAACAAATCATTTAGGCTCTGATCCGTATCGTAGACAACACCAGAAAAAATGTCGTAATACAACTCGTCTTGAGATAAATCATCAGCCAAAGACGACACAGTACAAAAACAAATTAACAAAAGAACAAGTTTATTCATACACCTTAATAATAGCAAACATTTTCAACAAAAAAATTCGGCCGTCCCGTTTGGGGCGGCCTTGTTTTCAAGAGTTATTTATTTGTCTTTTTCTTAATGCAACGAACTGATTTCGGAAGTTTCTTATCTTGCTTCAAAACAGCTAAGTTTTTTTTGCCATCATGAACATCAAAGGAGAATGCAATGGAGCTATTATAATAATTACGAGTCCAGAAACTAGTCGAATCATTATTAAAGACATACGCGTTATTTTTGATTTCCACATAACCGGCCTCCAAAATATTAAGGCCAGATTCATTAGTGCCATCCCAATCTTTGGACTTTAAGGGGATTCCGGCTCGTTCCGCACCACCAAAAACCTGCGCCAATTTTACATACTGTTCGTAAGTAGGCAATTGCCAACCATCCGGGCAAATATCAACATAATTACCAATATCATCGTCTACCCACATAGCAGCATCCCAAACATAGAAACGACCGTATTCTGTACATGCGTCATTATCATCCGGATGGCAAACGCTTCCCGTTTTGGTCTTGTATCTCAGGTTATCCGTCATCCAGGTTTCCGAATAACCCATCCCCGAGTGCGTTACCGTAACCATACCATAAATAACATTTTCGCCATCACGATCATCGCAGAACTTGATGTTCGGATCATAAGGTTTCGTGCCGCAATATTCAACATACTTGTCTGTAACCGAACCAGTCTCATCATCGCATTCCTGAAGATCCGGATTATACGGTTCATTTACACAAAGCGGTAAAATCATCCCCGATACACAAGCGTATACAGCGGGATCAAAGGTCTTCGTTCCGCATAAGCTGAGAACAACCCCATCTTTGCAGGCTTCCCTGTTCGGATTGTATTCCAGCAAATCCTTTCCGCAAAGCGGATAAGCCTCGCCATCGTAGCAGAACTCCACATTTTCTATATATGTTCCCTTGCCGCATTTTCCAAAAACGCTTCCATCGACGCAACGCTGGGTTTCGGGGTCATACGGATCGCTACCGCACAAGGCCTTGTAGAGCTTGGTCGTCTTGGCGTTTTCGCCTTCGCCACACTGCAGCGTCACGACACCGCCCTTATCTTCAGCGATAGAGCAAGATTCACCGTTCACGCCCGGAGTGCCGTTTGTTACAGTCACAACCTTGCCATCACATTCCAGGTCATAGCCATTCTTCTCGGCATTTTCCTTGACCGTGCAGCTTTTGCCGGGTTCACCATTTGAACCATCTGTACCAGCGGTTCCGTTCTTAAGTACGCCGACTTCGGTTTCGCCACAAGTAATCTTGATGTCGCCATTTTCAAGAGCTTCGCCCTTGCAGCTTTCACCCTGCGGTCCGGTAATCGATGCGCCGTCCTCTCCCGGCTTGCCGTCTTGACCGTCCTTGCCGTTCGTGATCGTGACCTTTTTGTTACCACAAACTAAATCAAAGCCGTTCTTGTCCTTGTTTTCCTTGACGGTACAGCTTGTGCCATTATCACCATCTTTGCCATCCTTGCCGTCGACTCCATTTTTGCCGTCCTTGCCATTCAACAGGACGCCAACGGAATCGCCGCCACACAATACCTTGTACCCATTCTTGATTTCTTTTACCGTGCAGGACTTGCCATCGGTTCCATCCTTGCCGTCTTTACCATCTACGCCATTCGTTCCATTCTTGCCATCTTTACCGTCGGAACCATCCTTACCATTGGCGCCATCTTTGCCGTCCGAAACAGAAACATTCACGGTTTTCCAGGTGCTATCGGCGCACAGATAGATCGAGGATTTTTCCTTGACATAGACAAGTTCACCTTCATTGGACTTGTCGCAGTCCCCAAGATCCTTAACGGTGGCTACGGAAGTTTGACCCTTTGCTTCTGTAAGCGAATCTTCACAAGCCGTAAGGCAAGTCATTGTAGAAAAAGCACCAACGGTTGCTGCGAGTGCAACGAGGCTATTTTTCACTCTGGTTTTCATGAACCTATTCCTTTTTTCAAAAAACTAGCAGTAAATGCAATTTCAAATTTGTAAGTAAAATATAAGAACAAATAAATTTATCGTCAAATGACAATAAAGCCCGCTCAGAGGCGGGCTTGCAACGAAAAAAGATTTAAATGGATCCCGTCGCCTAACGGCTCCAGGATGACAGTGTGTAAGGCGATGCCGTCCCCATTCGCGGATTATGACCACATAAGAGCTAGTAGCATTCAAGGCGAGCGTCGCGACAGGCTGGTTGACGCTTTCAGCGTCTGTTGTATCGGTTCACAAATAGGAAACATAAATGCTTCCTGCTTGTGAACCTTGGAAACTATTGCGGACTGTCATGATTGAGCCGAAGATGCGGACGCAAAGCGTCAAAGCTCTAAGTGGTCAAAGACAACAAATGCGGCATGACAAGGGTGTAGACGGCGGGTTCTTCCGACTTCCTACCGTCTACTGTCTACTATTTAAGCGTGGATCTGCGTGCTGGCGCGTTCGATGTCGAACAGGCGACGCAAGTTTTCGGCCTTGGCCGGTTCGCGTTCTTCGGGGAGCGTCAACGGACCCATGTTGATGGCCACGAGGATGGAACCCGGATAGTTGTTCACGCGCTTGATGAAGTCGCTGACAGAGACACCTTCGGTGTAGAAGTCCACGACGAACGTATCCCAGTCGTCTTCTTCGAGCTGCTGGAGAGCTTCTTCTTCGGTCTTCACGGCCTTGAAGTATGCGCCCACGAGCAAATCAGAAAGCACTTCGAGGCAGGCTTCACGGCGGGCATCGTCTTCTTCCCAGATCAGGATGCGACGGTCGCTGTAGTCACGGACTTGCGGGACAAAGTTTTCTTCGGCGTTCAATGCATCGAGCATCGCACCGTTGGCTTCGTCCATTTCTTCATCATCAAAATTATCGATTTCTTTAGCCATACTGCAAATATAGTAAAAAAGTGGATAGAGGTTAGTCGGATGTAGGAAGTAGGAAGTAGACTGTATTAGGAGTTCTCATCAAACCAACGTTGCAATATTATAGCGGCGGCGGTGCGGTCGATTATCGCCTTGTTCTTCTGCTTTTTCTTTTTACTCATGTACGAGGTGAACTCCTGCGCCTGCACGCTGGAGTACGATTCGTCCTGCGTATGGATCTTCATCCCCGGGAAGCGCAGAGCCAAGTCCTTGATAAAAGCCTCCACCACCACGTTCTTTCCGTCCTTGCGGCCGTCCGGGTGGTACGGCATCCCGACCACGAATTCGTCGATCTTGTTGATGCGTACGAGCTGGTCCAGCCGTTCGAACAGGTTCGTCGTCTTCTGGTCTATCGTCTCGCGCGAAAACGCCATCTTGAGTTCGGAATCGCCAAAAGCGACCCCTACACGATGCTCTCCGTAATCCAAAGCCAAATAATTCACGCCCCTAAATATAGAATACGAAACGTCAAATATTGCAAAAATTCACTTACTTTTCTATCTTTGCGCCGAAAATTAAAGCCAAACGGTAAAATATGGATCAATCAAAAATCAGAAACGTTGCCATCATCGCCCACGTTGACCACGGTAAAACTACCCTGGTGAACCAGCTCCTCAAACAGTGCGGAACCTTCCATGAAGGTGAAGAAATCGTGGACCGCGTGATGGACTCCGACAACCTTGAACGCGAACGCGGCATTACCATCCTCTCCAAGAACACGAGCGTGATGTACAAGGGATACCGCGTGAACATCGTCGATACCCCGGGGCACGCCGACTTCGGTGGCCAGGTGGAACGCGTTTTGGGTACAGTCGATGGCGTTCTTCTGGTCGTTGACGCATTCGAAGGCCCCATGGCCCAGACCCGCTTCGTGACGAAGAAGGCTTTGGAACTCGGCCTTACCCCGATCATCGTCGTGAACAAGATCGACCGTGACGGTTGTAACCCGCTCCTCGCCTTGGACAAGGTCTTTGACTTGTTCTGCGAACTCGATGCTACCGAAGAACAGCTCGATTTCGACAGAGTTTTTGGCAGTGGCCGTAAGGGCATTTGCCGCGCCGAACTTGAAGACCCGGATGGCGACTTCAGCATCTTGATGGACAAGATCATCGAACGCATCCCGGCTCCGAAGGGCGATCCGAATGCAGAACCGCTCCTCCAGATCGCATCCCTCGAATACTCCAGCTTCTTGGGTCGTTTGGCTGTGGGTCGCGTGCAGCAGGGCGTGTTCAAGCCGAACCAGACCTACGCTCAGGCATTCCCCGACGGAACCGTCAAGAACGTCCGTCCGCAAAAGCTCCTCCGCTACGAAGGCCTCACCCCGAAGCCGATCGAAGAAGCTGGTCCGGGCGAAATCATCCTCATCGCAGGTCTTGACTACTTCGATATCGGTGATACGCTTTCTTCTACGAACAATCCAGTTCACTTGCCGCGTATTCACATTGACCCGCCGACAATCTCCATGCTCTTCACCGTGAACACTTCGCCGCTCGCCGGCAAGTACGGTGGAAAGTTCATGACGGGTAACCAGCTCCAGGAACGCTTGGAACGCGCCCACATGGCAGACCCTGCCCTCCTCGTCGAAAAGGCCGAAGGTGCATCTACATTCAAGGTTTCTGGCCGTGGCATTTTGCACCTCACGATTCTCGTCGAAAACATGCGCCGTGAACTTTATGAATTCACCATCGGTTCTCCGCAGGTCATTTTCCAGAAAGACGAAAGCGGCAAGCTTTTGGAACCGGTCGAAGACTTCAAGGTCGAAGTTCCGAACGAATTCAGCGGCGCCTGCATCCAGGAAATCCAGCAGCGCAAGGGCGAAATGGTCAATATGACCACCGACGAAAACGACCGCGTTTCTCTCGAATTTATCGTTCCCTCCCGTGGCCTTATCGGTATCCGTCCGAAGCTCCTCTCCCTTTCCAAGGGTTACGCTGTGACGCAGTCCTTCTTCAAGGAATACCAGCCGTACAAGGGAGAAATTCCGTCTCGTATCAACGGTGTACTCATCGCCAAGGAACCGGGCGAAGCTGCAAGCTATGCTCTCTCTAACTTGGAAGATCGTGGCTACCTCATCATCGGTCCGGGTGCCGAAGTTTATCCGGGCATGATCGTGGGTGAACACAACCGCGACGTCGATATCACCGTGAACGTCACGAAGGGCAAGCACCTCACCAACATGCGTTCGAAGTCCGCTGACGACATGATCCAGCTCACGCCGTACCGCCGCATGACTTTGGAAGAATGCGTCACCTTCATCAACGAAGACGAATGCATCGAAGTCACTCCGGAAGTGCTCCGCATCCGCAAGACCGAACTCGATCCGATCAAGCGTAAGCAGATGTCCAAGCGTCCGGCTGAAGACGACGATTAATTCAGAGTTCTGAATCAAGACTAAAGAAGCTCCGCTAAAAGCGGAGCTTTTTTGTGCAGCAACGAATAAAGATAAAGAAAAAAGGTTCCCCCGCTAGAGGGAACCCTTCATTCACAAACTGAACTTTTGTGTCAGCGAATTAGCGAACTGCGATGCGCTTGGTAGCGAGGACCTTGCGGCCTTCGACGAGGCGAACGATCACAGCACCCTTGCCTGCAAACTTGGACATATCCAGGCTCTTGGAAGCACCGGAGAATGTTTCAGAGAGGAGGACGTCGCCGCGAACACTGAAGACCTTGACGGACTTCACGCCGTTGGAGGTCGTAGCGATGTTCAAGACGTTGTTCGAGACAACCATGCTAGACTTAGCTTCGACAGCGGTAACGACACCAGTGGTGCCTTCGTCGCCATCGATACTGAAGGACTTCTTCGGATTCGGCTTAGTCGAATCAATACGCGACCTCTTGACATAACCAAGCATAGACGGAACAAACGTACCGGACTTAAGAATCGGCGTGTCGTCTGCGCAAGCAACTTCGGACCACCAGTAGGTATCAACAGCACGGTTGTTGATCCAAATGTCATTAACCTGGCCACGTTCCGGGTTCAGAGCATAGCACTTGCCTTCAGCCATTTCATTGAGACCGGCGTTGAAGCACTTGCCATTGTAATCGCCAGAGCCGTTCACGAATTCAACGCACTTGGAAACGACGATTTCGCTAGAGCTGGATTCCGGTTCAGAAGAGCTGGAAGATTCTTCGCTAGAGCTAGAGATTTCTTCAGAGCTAGAAGATTCTTCGCTGGAGCTGGAGACTTCTTCGGAGCTGGAGGATTCCGGTTCAACAATTTCGCTAGAGCTGGATTCTGCGACAGAGCTGGAGGATTCTTCGCTAGAGCTGGAAACGACGACTTCGCCGCATTCCGTTTCTTCCCACCACCAGCTATCGTTGGCGCGGTCGTTAATCCACTGCTGACCCTTAACGTCGTTAGCGCGGTCGTCCTTCAACTTGTAGCACTTGCCTTCTTCCATGTCGGCAAGGCCAGCGTTGTAGCACTTGTCCGTCGTGTAGTTGCCTGCACCGCGAACGAATTCTTCGCACTTGGAAACGACAACGATTTCGCTGGAGCTAGAGGATTCTTCGCTAGAGCTGGAGATTTCTTCGCTGGAGCTGGATTCTTCAACAGAGCTAGAAGATTCTTCGCTGGAGCTAGAAACTTCTTCAGAGCTGGAGGATTCTTCAACGGAGCTAGAAGATTCTTCGACGCTGGAGCTGGAAGATTCCGGTTCAGAAGAACTAGATTCCGGTTCAATGGAGCTGGAGGATTCTTCTACGCTAGAGCTGGAGACCGGGACTTCTTCGTAGCACGGAGTTTCGATCCACCAGTAGTTCTTGGTATTATTCTTTTTCTTATTAACGTCAGTGCTATAACCCTGATATCCTCTACCATGAGTAGAGAGAGTAGCCGGATTAATGGTATAGCACGTTTCCTTCTTCATATGCTGCAAGCCAGACTTGTAGCAGTTATCGGCAACAGTCTTATAAGTGATCTTATTGCTGTAGTCGATGCAGAGTTCAACGAGTTCCACCTGAACACTGGAGCTAGAAACTTCTTCAGAGCTAGAAGATTCCGGTTCGGAAGAACTGGATTCCGGTTCAACAGAGCTAGAAGATTCTTCGCTGGAGCTAGAAACTTCTTCGGAGCTGGAAGATTCTTCGCTGGAGCTAGAAACTTCTTCAGAGCTGGAAGATTCTTCGCTAGAGCTAGAGACTTCTTCAGAGCTAGAAGATTCTTCAACAGAGCTGGAGGATTCTTCGACGCTGGAGCTGGATTCAACAACTTCACCGCAGGAAGTTTCTTCCCACCACCAGCTATCGTTGGCGCGGTCGTTGATCCACTGCTGACCCTTAACGTCGTTAGCGCGTTCGTCCTTCAACTTATAGCACTTGCCTTCTTCCATGTCGGCAAGGCCAGCGTTGTAGCACTTGTCCGTCGTGTAGTTGCCGGAGCCACGAACGAATTCTTCGCACTTGGAAGCAACGATAATCTGGCTGGAGCTAGAGGCCGGTTCTTCACTGGAGCTGGAGACTTCTTCAGAGCTAGAAGATTCCGGTTCTTCGCTAGAGCTGGAAGCCGGTTCTTCACTAGAGCTAGAAGCAGGTTTTTCGCTGGAGCTGGAGGTCGGTTCTTCGCTAGAGCTAGAAGAAACAGGTTCTTCACTGGAGCTAGAAGCCGGAGCTTCAACGCAGTCCACCACCTTCCACCACCAATCCTGAGTCGCTTCTTCGTTAATCCACACAGGATTTTCGTTTGCACGATCCGGATTCATTGTATAGCACTTGCCTTCAGCCATGCCTCTGAGCCCAGAATTATAGCAATGTTCGCCATAATTACCCTGACCGTTGACAAACGGAATGCAAGCGGCACCATCCTGGGCAAACGCCATTGCTGACGCAACGCCCAAGAATAATGTTGTACTCTTAACTTTTTTCATTTATTTACCTTTTATTTAGTTTATTTTAAGGTCAAACAAATGTAGTAAATCATTTATATATAATGATGAAAATCATACAATTATTATATAATACTAGTTCAAATCGCTTAAATTTCCAAAATTTCGGCACTTTTTACTTATTCGTAATTTTATTTTTACAACTTGACAGAACAAATTTTCGTTTGGATGATACAGTATGTTTGTAAAAAAGCAAACAAAGATTTACAAACAAAGATTATTTAAAATAGTTCATCTTTAATAACAAAAAAAGACCGAGAACCTGCAGTTCCCGGACTTTTCCAATATGCAATTTAAAATCGTTTAGTCGAGCTTGATTTTCTTGAGGCTCGTAATGCCTGAGTTCTTGACACGCACAACATAGAGGCCGCTCGGTACGCCTTGCAGCGAAACAGAGACAGAGCCTGTTGCGTGCTTGTCGAAAGACTTCAACACGCTACCCGTCATGGAGATCAAGTCCACGCGGACGTTGCCGTTCACATCGAGCTGGAGCGTTCTACCGGCAAGAGTCATCTTCGGAGCGTGAGCCTGCACAGCTGTCAAAGATGTCGGATTCTGGCTGGAGCTGGACTCCGGAACCACGGAACTCGAGGATCCCGGCTGCGAAGGCGTTGCAGCGGCAAGGTTCGGCATATTGCCCGAAACGAGGAGACCGTTCAAAAGCTTGAGCGACTGGTTGAAGTAGTTTTCGTCACCAAGAGCGACTGCTTCGGCCCAGTATTCGTCGAGCTTGGACTGATACTTGGCATCAGAGATGAGCGACGTCATGAGGGACGTCACGAACGTGCTGTTGTGATCGTTGCCGAGGCTGCCAGACGATCTGAGGACAGGGCCCTTCATATTTGCGGCACTGACCGTAGAAACGAATTCAGCCATCTTCTTATCGAGAGCGAGAGCGCGTTTATCGCCGTGCCAGCAGACAGCCTTTGCATTACGCCACGGAGCGCGGGAAGCATCATAGCTGTAGTAGTCGTCTTCGCTCTTGCCGTTCTTATCGGTCCAGTCATCAATGAGGCCCGTCGTCACTTCGGCAGAGCTGGCTTCGTAAAGCTTCATGTTGGCATCGTATGCGGATTCGCTCCAGAAGGTCGCGTTTTCCGTATCGACCAAGGCAAAAAGTGGCATATAGGCCGGGTCAAAATAGCCCGGGTTCTTGCGGTTAAAACCGGCATCGCCCCACTTGTCGCCCGGCAAATGCAAGCCAGAAGATTCAAACTCATAGTTTTTCATGGACTGAATGAGTTTCTTAGCGTCTTCCTTGTACTTTTCGTCACCAAACTGGTAGTAAGCCATCACGAGAGCGGCAGCGGCATCGATATCACCATCAAGAGCGGCACCCTTGTCGTAAGCCTGGTTGAGGTTACCGACCTTCCAGACCATCAAGCCGTTTTCGTTCATCATCTTCTTGTAAAAATTCCAAATCTTGTCGAATTGCGGCTGATAGCTTGTGGTATTGTCGCTAAAGTAGACCATCAGAAGCATGCCGTAGCCGACACCTTCGGAGAAGTATTCGTTGGAACCGGGGTCAGAACGCACACCGGCAACATCGCCGTCTTCGTTGTACATGGTCTTGAGCCAGTAGGCAAACTGGGATTTCAATTCTTCGGAAGCCTTGGCCTTGTCGCTCAAAAGCGTCGCATTTCCACCGTAATCGGACATCTGCGGGAACGGGAAGTTCACCTTAGCCTGAGCAATTCCAAAAGCAAAGAGGCCAGCCAAGCCCAATTTTGCCAAACGATTCATACACTACTCCTATGCCCAGCGGGCCGTTAAATTTATCCATTTAAAAATAAATTTTTAACGACCAAAAGTAAATTATTTATGTCATACGTTTTAGAACCTTGTGCGGTCCATCACGACAAAAAGAGAGTCTCGGTACGCAACGTGCCAATTTTCGAGAGAATCAAGAGTCGTAAGCAGTTTACCCCAGCGGGCATAATAGCGGAGCGGCAGCACCACGCGGTCGATATTCTGCGTTTCCGCATCATCGAGGAACGTTTGCGGAGACTCGGCGTACTGCAAATATTTTTCGAAAAATTCCGCCGTTTTAAGGATAAAGCGCCCATCGATGTAGGTGGAATCGGAAGGATTCACAAAAGCCAAATAGCCCCCCGCACGGTCGTCATTAAAGAGATGCCCCGGATGCGGATGCGACTTCATCCATTCGGCTGCAGCGACAGGCACGCGCTGGTACGCGACCATCGAATCGTAATTGGACTCGCTACGCAGCCAAAGGCCGAAAATGAAAGCAACGAGGAGAGTAGACAGCAGGAAGTAGGAAGTAGGAAGTAAACGGTTGGGCAAACGCAAAGGTTGAGTGTCGCGGCCATACATGCACTGGTATGAACGAAGCCATTTAACGCCTACTGCAAAAAATACCGGCAAGAACAGCACAAAATTGCGTTCGGCAACAAGCGCAAGAATCGCGGTCATAAATAGCCAAACCGATTCAGGACGGCGCAAGCGTAGAGCGCCAACGACAAGCCCCGCCACAGAAAGCACGACCATCAACGTCGACTGCAAAACGTTCTCCCCCGCCATCAAAAGCGTAACCGGCGAACGGTTCTCCGCAATTTCGCTAGCAAAAACGGCAGCCGACGGAGAAAGCCCCAGCAACCGATCAAGCAAGCCAAACGGATACAGGAACAAGTTCAGGCCTTCATGATGGAAGAACGGCATCGCCAACAGAAGCGCCACAAAAGCGAAACGCAACAAAAGCAAATTGCGGGCCATTTGATGCCCAGAACCGCGCGAATTCCACCACTGCAAAGCAACCACAATCAGCGCAAAAATCGGACCGAGAATGTACAGCCCCTGAAACTTGCACCACAGCCATTGCACGGCAAGAACCGCGACCACCGCCACCACGGTTTTCGCAATGTTCCGCTTTCCATTCCAAGCACCACCATCAAAAAGCCACGGCAAAACCTTCCAGTACATACCGAGGAACAACAGCGAGAACAGCACCGGACGGATTTCAAACTGATAACGGAAAATGAAAAGGAGAAGGACGCAGGCCGCGACTTGCGCAATGACATTTATGCGGGAGTTCACAATGACGTCTTTTGAGGAGTTCGCGATGTTCTTTTTTTGCGCATCCGCAATGTTGCTCGAAGGCCACAGGAACAGCGCAAAAACGACTCCCCACAAAACCGCCTTGAACGCCACCAGCAAAGGCGCCCCACCAACATCATAGGCAAGCGCTACCGTCTGCTGAAAATACTCATGCACATTCACCACAGGTCCGCGCAGCGGGGTCCAGGTCGTCACCCACTCGCGCGCACAAGCCAAATGCCACCAGATATCGGTATCCGTCAACGGAAACACGGCAAAAAGCGCGACAACCGCACCAATCGCCAAAGCAAACGTTTTCGGGACCGAGATCAGACGCATCACTTCAAAGTCTTCAACAGAGAATCCAGGCGATGCGCCATGATTATAGCACCAGAAAGCCCGAGATGATCTTCATTTGCAAAATCTTCATAGGCAAAGTCATGGTGGCCATAATGGTTTTCATCAAGCACTGCAAAATGCGGATACCTTTCGGTAAGTTCCATCACCGCCTTTTCCATGATTTTCACCGCTTTGTGCGTCGGTCCATAACGGCCCCAACTGAACGATGTCGCAAAGTAAGGCGACTGCGGATAAACCACACCGACCACCTTAACATCATAATTGAGAGCGAGTTCCAAGATGTCAATCAGCTTTTGCAAGTTAAAATCAAACCCGGTTTTGTCCACGTCAAACCAAAGCGGGTCATTGGCCACCTCAGGAGGATCTTCGCCCCAGCCCACAGTAGGAGACTTGTACAGGCCGCGGTGGTATCCATACAATGCATATTCGCCTTCGGTCGGATTCAAGGCTTCCTGTGCAGCCTTGTTCATATCGCCAATCACACCATCTTGCCAATAGCCGTGATTCTTGTCGTACTCATATCCCGGAATATCGGCAAACCAGGCCTTAAAATTTTCATCCTTGACATACCAACGGTCATAATCCAAAGTCAAGACAATCACCTTCAACTTAGGCATCAAGGGCAGATAGTAATTCTTGATAAAGAAGTATGTACTTGCCATATCCTGTGCGGCGTAAGACATATTGACGCCAAAACCGCTTTCGATATACTCGACATCCATACCCGAGAACGATCTCGAAGATCCGATGACAACAATCTCTGTCGAGTCCTTGTACTGCCAGAAGTAATCCATCTTGACCTTCATCAGGCGCGTAGCGATATCGGATGTTTCGGTCATATAGACGCAGGCGCTATCGGGATCCAAAGCCATGTTTCCATTTGACGGTTCAACAGTCTTTACCCACAAGCTGGGGTGCCACAGTTCTTCGCCCTCGGCAAGCTCCACGACTGAACTATCGGACAAATTCACAAGGACAATTTTCGTATGCGACTTATTGATGTTCGTGAGCGTGGCCACCACAAGGTTTTCGCCACCCGTAGTCCATTCGCTATGGTCAAAAGTATAACCGTTCGGAGCCGCAAAAGAGTTCATGAGCTTTCCGTCAGCATCAACCATAAGCAAGCGTTCGTGCGTGTCGTACTCCTTGCCCACAAATTCCTGCCCCGTTTTTCCACCAAAGTCGAGGAACAAGGTTCGTTTTGAACCATCCTTTGCCAAGGAAGCGTTGCAAGCCTGTTCACCATTGTACCAGACGGTATCGCGAGCTTTTGAAGTAACGGTAGAGCCCGACTTGGCCACACGGGCGCGCAAAAGACGGGCACCGGTCACAGCAAGCGTGTTATCTTCACTGATGCCACCGTGGTAAGCCCCATCAAAAAGCTTTTCGGGCTTGCCAAACTTGCCATTCGCAAACTTGACCTGCCATGTAGAAGCCGATTCAAACGAGGCTTCTTTTTTATTGTCGCCCGCATCCGTCACATAGACGATGACCGTATCGCCATTGTCAAGGACTCGCCAACGCGGGATCGCGGCACTTTCAACATCGAGTTCGACAAGGCCAGAACCCGTCGCATTGAAGTCACGGACATACACCTTCGACTCTCTCGAAACCCCTTCCCAACTTGTGCAGAACGCCACACGCTTCCCGTCGGGAGAAATTTCAGGATGGAAGACCTGCATAGAATCAGTAATTTCAGTAACAGAGAGAATACCGCTAGAATAGTCGATAAAAGCGAGATTCCCTGTCATATCATTGCGGAACGCGAGCTTTACCTTATATGTTCCCGTCAGCGAACGCATCATTGCGGAATTGGCCAACGGAACGATTCGGCTCGTTGCCGCCTTGCCATCAGCCCCCATCCAGGTCGCATTCGGAATGGCACCAAAAGCGAGACGGAAGCCAACATATTCAGCACGGGTCGAAGATGTCACTGTGTAGACATCACCACGTCCATACAGGGTAATGGATTCAGGAGAATTGCGGTAGCTTCCGCCCTTGACGACACGTTCACCCAAGGAACCCCCATCAGGAGCGCCCACAAAGTTCGTCAAAGTCGTATCACGGAAATTGGCGGGCCAGTCGTTCACCCATTCCATCGCATTTCCGAACAGATCGCAGAACTTGCTTCCGGAATTATTCTTGCTACAGACTTTGTGCAGCTTGTAATCCGAATTTTCGGCAGTCCAGCTCTCGGACATTTTCGCATAATTCTTTGCAACAAGCACCCATTCCGCCTCGGTCGGCAAGCGGTACGCATCGACATCCGGATGGAACGCAAAACCGTCCAAGTTCGTGCAGTGATTGTCCTTATCGAAAGACGCCTTGCTGTAGGTGTACGCCGTATCGAGCTTTTCGGACTTGCTGCGTTCATTCGCAAAAAGTACCGCATCGTAATAAGTGATATCGGTTGCAGGCACATCCTTGTCGCAATCAAGCTTAAGACCAGTAGAAGATTTCATCAAGTCGTTGAACTCGCTACAAGTCACCTCGTGTTCGCCAATCGAAAAATCGTAATTCAAGGAGACCTTCATCTGCGGGCGTTCACTGGCCCTTGCAGAAACGTCATTCGAGCCCAACGCGACAACGTTGTTACTCGCAGAAACGCGGACAAGGCCCGAAAGCGAATCTGGCGAGACATCCGGCTTAGACCGATTCGACGAAACGCCATCAGAGCAAGACGTCATCTGCGACAGGACAAAAAACAAGACAAAACTATAACGCAAACAATTCATATTTTACCTCATATTTTTCAACAACGAATCCAGACGAGACGTAAACTTTGCGGCACCCAGAGTACTTAAATGATCCCTGTTCGTCGCCATTTCATCCGTATAATCGTGATCCCCCATCTTGTTCTCGTCCCAGAAAACAAAATGAGGATATTCCTGCTGGAGTTTTTCCAGTTCCGCAAGCAAAGCAGGCGCTTCGCTCCTACGGATACCGTATCTTCCGAACGAGCCCGTCTTTTTAAAGTTAGGACTTTGCGGGAAGACGACACCAACAACATAAATGCCCTGATTTTCAGCTTCCTGCAAGATATTCTTCAGATGCCCGAAGCTAGCATAATAATTCGACGACCTGGACGACATCCAAGTGCTGTCATAATCCACAGCCGGCTTCGTTTCCCAAGAATTCGGATCTTCACCGTTATAGCCCATCGCATCCGTAAGATGCTGACGGAAATAGTCGTTGCCCAGGGATTCTTCGGTCAAACGAGCCAGTTCTTCAGGGAAACCGTCCTTCCAAAAATTGTGGTTTCGGTCATAAACGTAACCCGGATAATTTTCATATTCGCTAAGGAAGAAGTTGTAGGAGGATTCACTTTCTGGATGATACCACAAATCAATATCCAACGAAATGACAATGTACTTCAGGTTTTTCGTATGCGGGATGACGTAATTCGTCAAAAGGTATTCGGAGCCCACCATCATATTCGGGACATTCGCAAGATTGATGGCAAAGAGCGGCTTTTCGATTGCCCTGGGGTCAATTCCGTTCAGGCATCTAGACGATCCGACAATAACGACATTGGCCGAATCCTTGTACTTCCACAACAATTCCAATTTATAGCGGAGGAAAATCGCAGCTTCGCCACCTTCGGGCGTAAAATACACACCGGCACTGTCCAGGTCAAGAGAGCCGCCATTGTATGCGGCAGCACCATCATTCACCCAGAGGCACGGATGCCACAAAAGGTCTTCGCCCTCGACAAGTTCCGTGATCTTGCCATCCGAAAGATTGACAAGCACAATTTTCAACAATGCGCCATTCGCATTAGCAAGCGACGCCACAATGAAGCCCCCCTTTTCTTCGGAGCTTTTATAATTCAGCACCCATTCGGTATGGTCGAACGTGAATCCGTCGGGAGCGGCCACAGACTGGATGAGCTTACCGGTAGAATCGGCAATGAACAAGTGTTCATGAGCCCTATACTTGGAGCCGACAAAAGCCTTGCCCGTCTCGCTTCCAAAATCCAGAAACACCGTGCGCTTGCTGCTATCGCCCGCAAGCGAAACGTTACAAGCCTGTTCGGAATTATACCAAAACTCGTCGCTAGCCTTTCCTGTAACGGTCGAGCCCGACTTCGCAATGCGTGCGCGTAAACGTCGAGCCCCCGAAACCGCAAGCGTCCTGTCTTCGCTGATGCCGCCGTGATAAGCGCCATCAAAAAGCTTTTCCGGCTTGCCGAACTTTCCTTTTGCAAACTTCACCTGCCATGTAGATGCGGCCTTGAACTTGTCATCCTTCTCGTTATTTCCCGCATCCGTCACATAGACGATAACCGTATCGCCGTTTTCCAGAACGCGCCAACGCGGGATGACTGCATTTTCGACATCCAGCTTTACGAGGTTCGATCCTTCGGCATTCAAGTCACGCACATACAGTTCCGATTTACCAGAAAGGCCCTCGTACCTCGTGCAAAAAGCGACCTTCTTTCCGTCCGGCGAAATGTCGGGATGATAGGCGTCAAGCGAATCGTTTATTTCGGTTACGGAGAGAATTCCGTTTGAATAATCGACATAAGCCAAATTATTGGTATAGCCATTACGGAAAACCAGCTTTGCCCTATGAGATCCCAACAACGAACGCATTGTCGCAGAACTGGCAAGCAACACCATACGGTTCGTCGAAGCCTTGCCATCAGAACCCATCCACGTGGCATCCGAAATGGCTCCGTACGCCAGGCGGAAACCCACATAATTGGCACGGGTCGAAGAAGTCACCGAATAAATGTCACCACGATTGTAGATATGGATAGACTCGGTCGAATTGCGGAAGCTCCCCCCCTTTACAATTCGCTGGTCCATGGCACCGCCATCTGGCGCACCCACATAATTCGTCAGGGACGTATCACGGAAATTTCCAAGCCAGTCATTCACCCATTCCATCGCATTTCCGACCATATCGCAAACGCCGTCTTTAGACTTGGCCTTGCTACACACCTTGTGCGACTTGTAATCCGAATTGTCGGCAGTCCAGGCTTCGGATGGTTTCCAATACTTTTGGGCGACAAGCGTCCATTCCGCTTCTGTCGGCAGGCGGTACGCATCGACATCGGTATGGAACGTAAAGCCATCCAAGTTCGTGCAATGCTTATCCGCATCAAACGAGGCCTTGTTATAGGTATAGGTCGTATCGAACTTTTCGGCCTTGCTACGGGCATTCGCAAAAAGTACCGCATCGTAATAGGTCAAATCCGTTGCAGGCAAGCTGTCATTGGAGCAATCCAGCACAAGCCCGGTCACTTTTTTCATCAGCGAATTGAATTCGCCACAAGTGACCTCATGCTTGCCCATCGAAAAGTCATAATCGATAAAGACCTTCATCTGCGGGCGTTCATTGGACTTTGCAGAAGACTCATCGGTACCGAGCGTGACCAAGGCTTGCTTAGCATTCACCCGCATCATTCCCGAAAGCGAGTCCGTCGAGAACTCCACCTTCGAGCCGTCCGACGAAGCGCTACTCGGTCCGTCCGAACACGACGTCACAAGAAGCAAAGCCGATACAGACACGCTCCAAAGAAAACACTTTTCCAAACCCTTAAACATCATCGTCATTCCTCCAACGTTGACAACAATGAATCCAACCGATGCGTAAGCTTTTTGGCCCCCTTGATGCTTAAATGATCCGAGTTCCGAGCTTCATCATCGGTGTAGTCATGATTACCGTTTCTATTTTCATCCATCAAAATAAAGTTGTCGTACCTTTTTTGAAGTTCTACTACAGAATCAAGAACTTCGGCCGCGACAGAGCGTCGTGGACCATAACGGCCCCAGGTTCCGGTCTCGCGATAACGCGGATTCTGCGGGAATACAACCCCGATAATCTTGATGTCCGAAGATTCCATTTCGTTAAGGAAATTCTCCAAGATGTTTAAATTCCAGGAGAGATTTTCAAGGCGATCTTCGGGCCAGAGCGAATCTTTTTCGATGATGGGTGTACCCCATTCAACCGTGGGATTACCGAGATGGCCGCGGGATTCTTCGTAAGCTTCTCTTGCATACTCAGAATAATTCGTTGCATTTTCAACAGCATACAAAAATCCATTCGGCAAGCCATCCTTCCAGAACAAATGTTTTGTATCGTAGACATATCCCGGCAATAGCGGGAATATGATGTCCGAGAAATCGGTGCTGCTAATCCATAGATCGATATCGATGGCGACAACGATGTACTTCAGCTTTTTCAAGTGTCTCACACCGTAATTCTGAGCCACAAACAAGCTTGCATTCAAGTCGTTTCCCATATGTCCCAAATTCATGGTGTAACCCGTCTTCATTTCCAATGGGATAATCGAGCATTCAACTCTTGAACTGCCAACGCCTAGAATTTCAATTTCATCCATATGCTTCCACATCTGCGTGATCTTGAACCCTAGCGATTCATACATCCAATCCTGGCCTTCGATATAGTACACCCCAACGCTATCAAGATTAAGGAGGGAATTGTCCAGCGAAGTTACTTTATCCTTCACCCACAGGCACGGATGCCAAAGTTCATCACCTTCAACAAGGTCTACAATCGAACTATCCGTCAGCTGGACCAGCACAATTCTTTGATGCGCCCCGTTGGCATTCGCAAGTGTCGCCACCGCCATGTTCGCACCCCCTAAAGCCCATTCGCTATGGTCAAACGAATAGCCCTCAGGAGATGAAACCGACTGGATCAATTTTCCTTTTTTATCCATCACGAGCAAACGTTCATGAGTTCCGTAGCCGGAGCCGCCAAAATCAAGGAACAAAGTCCGCTTACTGCTATCCTTGGCAAGCGAGGCATTGCAAGCTTGGTTGCCGTCATACCACACCGTATCCACCGCTTTTTCAAGAACAGTCGATCCCGATTTGGCCATACGGGCACGTAAAAGACGGGCGCCCGAAACAGCGAGAGTGTTGTCTTCGCTAATCCCGCCATGGTAAGCTCCGTCAAAAAGCTTTTCGGGCTTGCCGAATTTTCCATTCGAGAACTTCACCATCCACGTCGAAGATGATTTGAAAGTCGCCTCGTTTTTATTGTTTCCGGCATCCGTAACATAGACTATAACGGTATCGCCATTTTCGAGGACACGCCAACGCGGAATGGCAGCACTTTTGACATCCAGCCGGACAAGGTTCGAGCCCGATTCGTTCAAATCGCGTACATACAGTTCGGACTTGCCCGAGACGCCTTCCAACCCCGTACAGAACGCCACCTTGCTACCATCAGGCGAAATATCCGGATGATAGACATCCAGCGTATCGACAATTTCACTGACCACAGGAGAACGGTTGGAATAATCGATAAAGTCCAGATTCTTTGTGACATCATTGCGGAACGCGAGTTTGACTTTATAAGTTCCCGTCATAGAACGCATTCTCGAAGACGACGCCAACGAAAGGACTCGAGAGCCTACGACATTTCCGTCGCTCCTCATCCACGTGGCATCAGGGATTTTCCCAAATGCAAGACGGAACCCCACATAATACGAAAGCGTAGATGACGTCACCGTATACACATCACCGCGACTGTAAGGCTTGATGGTGGATGCCAAATTGCGGAAACTGCCGCCCTTCACGATGCGCAGGCCCAACGAGCCACCATCGGGTGCCCCCACATAGTTCGTCACGGTCGTATCGTTGAAATCGCCAAGCCAGTCATTCACCCATTCCATCGCATTTCCGTACAAGTCGCACACCCTGAATAAAGATATGCTGCACGGTGTATGCAATTCGTAATTCGAGTTATCAGCCGTCCACGAACGCTCCAGATTTCCGTAAGCCTTCGCCACCAGCATCCATTCGGCTTCGGTCGGCAAGCGATAGGCTATAACTTCGGGATGAAACGCAAAGCCCTCCAGGCTGATGCAATGATTCGCGTTATCAAACTGCGCACTCACGTAGGTGTAAGCTGTATCAAAACCCTCAGCCTTGCTCCGCTCATTTGCAAAAAGCACTGCATCGTAATAAGTCAAGTTCGTCGCCGGAAGATCCTTGCTCACGCATTCCAGGGAAAGTCCAGTCGCCGATTCCATCAACGCATTAAATTCTCCGCACTGCACTTCTGCCTTGCCGATCATGAAATCATACGTTATGGAAACACGCATTTGTGGGCGTTCATTGACGTTCGCATTGGAATCATTCGTGCCAAGCGTCACCACCGCCCCGGACGACCTGATCGATTCCATTCCGACCAAGTCATAAAAGGCAGAACCACTTTCAGATGACGACAAGCCATCGAAACAAGCGCACAAAGTAACCACAAATGCTAGAAGAACAAAACGAAACATCAACAAACTCCCTATTTCTTCTGTTCCAAGGACAGCAAAAGTGTATTCAGGTGATTTGTCAGCACGCCAGCACCGGTAGAGCAAAGATGATCCTCATCTATAGCCATCTTGTCCGAATAGTTGTGGTCTCCCATTTTATTTTCGTCCAACAGAACAAAATTGGGATACTTCTTACTCAATGCGTCAATTTCACTTATCAGCTTTTTGGCAGTCGAGCGGCGCAACCCATAACGGCCAAAAGCTCCAGTTTCGGCATACGCAGGGCTCTGGGGAAAGATCACACCCACGACACGGATATCCCTTTCGGCCGCTTCCTTGATGATGGACAAAAGAGCATCCATGCTGTCGTCGATCAAGTTGTGGTGAACATCCAGATAATTGCTATCCAGCTCGATTTCGGGATTTTCGCGCCACGATGCGCAAGTCGGCTTGGTATAGCGGCCACGGTCCTTCATATAAAAGCTTTCGTCTGACGACCCGACAGAATTTTCGGTATATTCCAGAAGTCCATCAGGGATTCCGTCCTTCCAGTAATCATGATTCTTATCGTACTCATATCCCGGATAATTAAGGAAATTCGTATAGAACATATTATCGCCATCCGGTCCGTCAACCTTATGCCAGAAATCAATATCCAGCGAAATGACCAAGTACTTCAACTTTTTAAAATGGTTGAAGACGTAATTATCCAAGAAGTCCCGGGTCATATAAATTGAATTCGGAGTCTGTGCCAAATTCACCGCGAAAAAGCGATTGTCGAAAAGGGACGGGCTAACGCCCAGCATCGGCCTTGACGACCCCAGGATTGCCACATTGGCCGTATCGTGATACTTCCAAAGAAGTTCCATCTTGAAGCGCATGATGACCGAAGCCCACTCATCCGATGGACGCAAGTAAATACCGGCACTATCGGGATCCAGCTTCGATGATTCCGGAATATAAACTTTCTTGCGCCAAATGCTTGGGTGCCAAACTTCATCCGCTTCGACCAAGTCAATAATATCGTCCGTCTTCACATTGACGAGAACCACCTTGGAATGGGCTCCACTCTGATTCGTAAGCGTAGCCACAATAAAGCCTCCTTCCGGATCAGAATCCTTATAGTTCAACGCCCACTCGGTGTGGTCAAAGCTGTAGCCCTCCGGAGCGGGAATAGCCTTTACAAGACGTCCCGTGCTATCGGCAATCAGCAACCGTTCATGGGTTCCGTAACTTTCGCCCACAAATTCGGCCCCCGTCTTTCCACCGAAATCGAGGAACGCCACACGCTTAGAGCCGTCATTTGCAAGGGACACATTGCAAGCCTGCTCGCCGTCATACCACACGGTATCGCGTCCATCCGCAAGCGTCTTCCCGGCCTTGGCGATACGCGCACGCAACAACCTCGCGCCCGTCACGGCAAGCGTATTGTCATCAGAAATGCCTCCATGGTACGCGCCGTCAAAAAGCTTTTGCGGAGTGCCAAAACGCCCTTTGCTGTACGTCACCTGCCATGTACTCTTCGACTTGAACGAAGCATTATCCTTGTTGTTCCCGGCATCCGATACATAGACAATCGCCGTATCTCCGTTTTCGAGCAAGCGCCAACGCGGAATAGCCGCATTCCCCTTCGCCTTGACCTTCAGCGGTTTTGGATTGTACGCCGACAACGCGCGGACATAGACATCCGATTTTCCGGACACGCCCTCCATACCGGTACTGAAAACAGCAAGCCTTCCATCGGGAGAAATATCAGGATGGTAGACCTCCAGGGTATCCGTAATTTCGACAACCGAAAGGTTTCCGTTGAGATACTCGATGTACGCCAAGTTGCCGCTCACATCATTACGGAATGCAAGCTTAACCTGATACGTACCCAGATCATTCTTGACGGCAGTGGCACTAGCCACAGGGACAATTCGGCTAGCACGCGCACGTCCATCGTGCCCCATCCAAATGGCATCTGGAATTTTTCCGAACGCAATGCGGAATCCCAGGTACTCCGACTTTGCCGCCGAAGTCACCACATAGACATCGCCTCGATTATGGAGCTTGATTGTGGACGGTTCGTTGCGGTAGCTGCCACCCTTGATAATGCGTTCGCCAAGCACACCCCCATCAGGAGCGCCCACAAAATTCGTGATCGTCGTATCCCTGAAATAGCCAAACCAGTCCGAGACCCATTCCTTCACGTTTCCGCCCATATCGCAAAAATCACCGTGCAAGCGGGCGTACGAACAAACATTTTTCGGTTCAAAGCCAGAATTCAGGGCATTCCATTCCGCAGACGGATTCCAGTCGCGCTCGGCAGCCAGAATCCATTCAGCTTCGGTTGGCAGGCGATATGCATCGACTTCGGGATGATAGAGGACACCTTCCATCGAAATGCAGTTTCCCTGGGCATCAAACACCGTCGAAGTATAAGAATAAGCGGTATCGTAACCTTCGCGTTTGCTCCTTTCATTGACAAAAAGAACTGCATCGTAATACGTCACCTTAGTCACGGGAAGCAAATCGGAATCTTCGCCACGGCAACGCTCGTCAAAGGTCGTCCCCATCATCTCCCTGAATTCGGCACAGGTGACTTCGTGCATTCCTATAGAAAAGTCATAATTCAGAACGGCTCGCAGTTGTGGGCGCTCGCTAGACTTTGCACTCGTCATATACGTTCCCAAATGCGCAATGGCACCGCCACTTGAATTTCGAATCTTCGAAGCCTTGACGACGATTAGCCCATCATGGGCTGCATCCAATTCTACCGGAGCGTGCAACCAGACATGGTCGCCAAAAAAGGTATCACATCCCGAAAAAACAAAAATGATGGCAACAAAAAAAGGAACCCACCAGACAAAATGAGAATGTATAGAACGCGTCGACATATCTTCACAAAAATAGATTTTTAGGGGCTTCAAAACCAACGAAAAAAGCCGGTAAAAAGCGTAATAAACCCATTTTTGGAAGATGTAAGAAAAAAACTATAAAGAATCCGGCAAACGGCTTTTGGCCACAGCCTGATTAGCCGAAATTCCTGGATAATTTGGGAAAAATTCTTCGGCCATCCGGTACCACATAAGTGCTTGCGGAGGTTCCGATTCTAGGTACAAATTTCCGATATCGAAAGCCGCAAGGCCGATAAATTCACGAGGTTTCAGGGGTTTAAATTCAAGCCCCGTCCAACGTCCATTCTTATACTTTTCGCGATATTCCTCGTCCGTGTACGTATACCCACGACGGTTAGGTTCCAAGTTTACAGGAGCATCCGAAGATCCGTAACGCAAAAAAACGTGCCCAGGCAAAAGGACAACATCCAGCGGCAAATGGTAAACCTCAGCCACCATGAGCACAAGCCACGAAAGCCCCATGCACCCGGACTTTTTCTGTTCGAGAACGCGGAGCGGAAGCACGGCCTCTTTGGCGACAGCCGCATCACCCGCGCCAGCAAATTCGATATTCCAAAAACTCCACAACAAGCTTTTGAGGGAATTCAGCGTATCGTGAGTCGCAGCGACACTGCTATCAAAGTAAGCAAGTCCCGCCTTCCAATCGTCGATGGAATCCAGGCACGAAGGCGCACGTTCTTCGAACGTGCAAGCCATTTCGCGATAGCTCACGGACTCGCCCTTGCCATTCCAAAGCAGAAACGGGAGCGCAATCACGAGCGTCGCTAAGAATATCGGCCAAAAGAAACGCGCAAGCATAAATGCGCCGGAAAGGCTAGATTCCGTCCCATTCCATCGGGCTCTGCCAGAAGTCGCGTGCCGTCATCATATAAATTACGAGACGTTTGCTCTGCATATCCTTCTTCATCTTTTTCAGGCGGGCGCGGACACCGGGGCCACCGCCCCAGCTAGTAAGCACCTGGACGTCAAGCCCTGTCGCAAAAGCGAGGAGAGAGCCCGGGCCACCGCTCTTCTGGTCCACTGATTCGAACACGCCCGTAAACGAGTCGCCCATCAAGAGGATCGGAGCATTTTTGCCACCCTTGTAAGCCTTGTCGCCCTTGTAAATTTTCATACCGGCAAGCGTATCGGCCGGATACTTGGACTTTTCCTTGTCCGACAAATGAGCCACAAGATCGCCTTCGCGAAGAACAACAGTATCCTTCATCGTAAGGGTTCCCGGCTGCGGCTTGGCATCAGCATACCAGCTGTACTGCGTCACACGGGACGCGAGCTGTTCCATAGCGGCAAGCATACCCGGCAAGGCCCAGTGCGTATCGTAGCGCTGGTAGCTGAAATGCGGAGCTTCGTCACCTGCACGAGCAGCCATCAAGGACGGATAGAGATCCAAAACATCAATCCCTGCCGCAAGCAGTTCACGGATAAATTCACGGCCGTTCACATTCACGCACAAGTCCGCAGGAGTACCCTTCACAAGCTTGTCCGCATAGATTTCTTCTTTTACCGGAACAGGGACCACCAACAGCTGGATGTTCAGAGAATCCAGATACTGCTTGAGTTCAACCATTCTCGGAAGCGGGTTGTGCAGGCTATCCTGAGCGCTGATCTTATCGGCAACAAGGTAGTTGGCGTTGCGGCGGAACCAGAGCATTCCGTTATCTGACCAGGCGTTCTGTTCCTTCGGGAGTTTTGCCAGCTTTTTCTTCAAGGCTTCGCGGAACTTCTTGGTCGCAGGCGTTGCAGGGCAGCTGTTCTCGAGCGAAGCAAGCGTTTCGAGACGGGCATACGAACTCGTATCAAGCGTACGGTCGACAGGAACGACTTCGCCAGCGGCCGCAAGGGAATCCGCTACGGCATTGGCACGCAACTGTTCGTCGGTCAAGCTGAATGCAGGCACTTCAAAGGCCACCCACATCGGGTGCCCCATCGGGTTACCACGCATCACGGCAAACGGACGGTTCACACGGGAATTCTCCCAGATGGCACCCGGAGTATGTTGTTCCAAATCGGTATTCAAGGTCGGATACCAGTAAGACGAAAGCGTGCGGGCCCAGTTCATAGCCTCTTCGCCGTTCATCTCGGCAGTCATGTAGTTGTTCAGGACTTCAGCCGATTCACCGCCGGAGACAACCTTAAGCTTTCCATAGAACGGAGCGCGTCCCGTCCACATCGCCGGCATGACTTCGACCCACCATTCAACCTTGCCCTTGTTTTCGCCCGTTCCCGGCACACCCCACAAACGGGTGACCGTCTGGAACGCACGGAAGACTTCAGGTTCATCCCATTTAACGGCTTCCACTTCATTCAGGGTCTTTGCAAACGTATCGTCCCCCGTCTGCGCATAGAGAATCTTGGAGAACGGTTCCCACGCAATCGGAGCGATCCCGGCAACGGCTTCGGGCTCATAATCGACAATGGAATCGAGCATCGGGAACGGATATTCTTCAATCTTTGCGTTCACCATCTTGCCCATGTAGTTTTCGGGCTTTTCGTCCATACCCGCCATACGGATGGGGTTAGCAAAGTAGGCCGCAAAGTCAAGTGCCGCAAAAGTCGGCTTGCTCACGACACGAACCTGCTTGTCGTAATCAAGGATTCGCATTTCAAACACTGCGACAGGAGATGCAGACGGGAACGTCGGGAGATTCGGACGTCTCGGAGGCATCTTAGAATCCATTTTTTCGACATCGGCTTTGACGTTTGTAGATGGAGCCGCACAGGATGCAGCAAGGAACAGACTTGCAGAAAGACCTGCAAGGCAAAGAATAGAAGTAGATAATTTTTTCATTTTCACAAATTGAATAATAATAAAATTAACACAGCGTCTGTACCAGCTCATTTTTCTAAATTGTATATCGTAACTTAATTTGAGGAGTCTTTATGCCTTCTACTGGTGAACACAATAAATGGATAGCCCTCGCCCTCTGTATTCTTTTGGGATACTTGGGATTGCATCGTTTTTACGAAGGTAAAGTCTGGACCGGGATTTTGTGGCTTTGCACGGGCGGTCTGTGCGGAATCGGCGTTATTGTCGACGCCATTTTGATTGTCATGAAGCCGGAACACTATTAATTAGTAGGCAGTAGGAAGTCGGAAGTAGACAGAAAAGTATGAAACGTTTATTTGTAATCGCAACCGGAAGTGCCGGAAAAATTAGAGACTTCGCCCATATCTTGGGTACAGACCATTACGAATTCAAGACCTTGAAAGACATCGGTTTTGATGAAGACATCATCGAAGACGGCAACTCCTTTGCCGAGAACGCCATCATCAAGTCGAATACGACTGCACAGTGGCTCGCCAAGCGAAACATCGAAGCGACCGTCCTCGCCGACGACTCCGGGCTCGAAGTTTTCGCATTGAACGGCGAACCGGGCATTTATAGCGCCCGCTACTGCGGAAAGCACGGCGACGACGAAGCCAACAACGTCAAACTGATGCAAAAGCTCGAAGGCATCGAAGACCGCAAGGCACGTTACTTCTGCGCGCTCTCGTACCAGACGGTCACCAAGAACGAACAGGGCGAATTCACCATCAGCAAGCCCATCATTTTCGAAGGCGAATGCCGTGGCGAAATCAATCACGCTCCTGTCGGCGATATGGGCTTTGGCTACGACCCGCTTTTTGTCCCGGATGGCGAAACCAGAACATTCGCGCAAATGGAACTTGAAGAAAAGAAGGTCATCAGCCATCGCGGAAACGCCATCATAGCCTTGAAAAAAGCACTCGGAAAATAAAAAAGCGTAATCCACATTTTTTCAATTGTCATGCCGGACTCCGTTCTCTTTGACCACTTAGAACTTTAGTTCTTACGTGGTCATGATCCGCGTATGGGGACGGCATCGCCTTTCCTAGTAGAAAAAGGATTAATACATTTACTATTGCAATTGCAAAAATAAAGTCCGCAAGAATCGCGCCATGCTAAAAGTCTTATTCGCACCGCTACAAGGTTACACGACGGGCATTTATCGAAAAGCCCACGCTGAAATCTTTAGCGGTGTCGATGCGTATTACGCCCCGTTCTTGCGGATGGAAAACGGAAAGCCACGCGAAAAGGACCTGCGGGATTTAGAAAGTACAAATGCTAAATGTGCTGGATTTGCAGACGAGAACTGCGCGGGCTACAAGGTCGTTCCACAGATTATCGCAAACAGCGTCGATGAATTCAAAATCCTCGCAGACGCGCTAATCGCCAAAGGCTACAAGGAAATCGACTTCAACATGGGTTGCCCCTTTCCGATGCAAGTCAACCGCCATCGTGGAGCAGGAATCTTAAGCGACAAGCAAGCCGTCCAACAAATTATGGACGAAATCGAAAAGCAGTCCAGCACAGAAAACGGAAATGCGTCGGCAAATGTAAAAGGGACAGCGCCGGTAAAATTTTCCGTCAAGATGCGCCTTGGGCAGGACTCCCCCGACGAAGCGTTCGCCCTCCTCCCTATTTTAAACGAAGCTCCGCTCTCTCAAATCACGCTCCACCCAAGACTCGGCAAGCAGCAATACAAAGGTGCAATCGACTTCAATTCATTCGAACAATTCTACAACGAATGCAAGCACCCGCTCGTTTACAACGGCGACATCACAAGCATTACGCAAATCTGTGAAATGGAGCGCAAGTATCCGAAACTCGCTGGAGTGATGATTGGCCGCGGACTTCTCGCCCGCCCAAGTCTAGCCGCAGAATACAAGGGGTTGAGCGACACAAACCGCGCCGTCACCCTAAACAGCGCCGTTCCGCAGGATTTTTTCGGCAAACTGTTCCAGATGCACCAAGTCATTTTCGACTACGCGTGTAAAACATACCAAGGCGACAGCCAAATTCTCTCGCACGTACAAAGTTTCTGGGAATATCTCGAACCGAGCATCCCCAAAAAGATTTTCAAGAAAATCAAGAAGGCCGGCAAGCTCAGCGAATACCAAGAAGCAATTATGGAGATGAGGGGACTCTCGTGAACAGCGTCTACATCGAAATCACGAACGTTTGCAACTTGCATTGCAGCTTTTGCCCCTGCGGCAAGACGCCCGAGAATCGCACGTTCATGGATTCCAAGCTGTTCGAGCAAAGCCTCGCAGGCGCACAAGAAATCGGAGCCTCAAACGTCTACTTTCACGTCCTTGGGGAACCCACGCTTCATCCCGGCTTCGCGCATTATCTCAAAAAGCTTGAACTGACATCATTAAAGCTCACGCTCACGACTAACGGCACAACGATTGAACGTACTGGCCGCCAAATCCTTGCCTCGCCCGCCGTCCGCCAAGTCAACTTTTCGACGCACGCCTACGCCGAACTCTCCTGCGAAAACGCCGAACGCCATCTGCAAAACGTCCTGGATTTTTGCAGTCTCGCGATTGTCGAGCGCCCCGACCTCTACATCAATTTGCGCTTATGGAACGTCGGTGCCGAAGAAGCTTCCCCGTGGAACAGCTATATGCTCAAGCGCATCCACGAAACTTTTGGCGTTGATGTCACACCTGGGCATTTTTGCAGCCGCCACAAAAGTTTTAACATCACAGGGCGACTTTATTTGCACGAGGACACACGTTTCGAATGGCCAAAGTCAGACGAGAGGACGGGCAAGGAAATCATCGCAGGCACTTGCCGTGCGCTTGACACCCACGTAGCGATCCTACACGACGGTCGCGTTGTCGCCTGTTGCCTTGACCACAGCGGACAAATAACGCTCGGTCAAATCGGCGAACAAAGTCTTGCTGAAATTTTAGAAAGCCCGCTCGCCCGCAACATCCGCGAAGGGTTCGCAAAGCACGAACTGCGCCACCCGTTCTGCCAAACTTGCAGTTTTTGCAAACGATTTAAATAAGCGGCATCAAAATCAATAGCGGGTTTTGTCCGTCTTTGTCGCCCACTTTTTGAATGCGACGAGCGCATCGTTCCGCATAAAATGATCGCACTTGATGGCACGTTTTTCGTACGGCAAGTCAAGCTGGTCATAAATAAAGGAATCATCGAATTCAATTGCGGCGGCATCGGCTTTTGTATTAGCGTAGCAAATGCGCTTGACACGAGCCCAGTACAGAGCGCTCAGGCACATCGGGCAAGGTTCGCAGCTCGTGTAAACGGTACAGCCGTCCAGCATGAACGTCCCGAGTTTTGCGCAAGCATTGCGAATTGCAGTCACCTCGGCATGAGCCGTCGGATCGTTATTCGGCACAACGCGATTTGCGCCCGTCGCCACGACCTCGCCATCCTTGACAATCACAGCGCCAAAAGGACCACCGCCATTATCGACATTGTCGACGGACAACTGAATCGCCATCTGCATAAAACGCTTGTCTTCGTCCGTAATGTTCTTCAATTCTTCTTGCATAAAAACTCCTTGACCTCACTAAGATAATCAAAAACTCCGAGAAAATCAACAACACGAAAACTTCAAAACACGCAATTTTCCCCACCACCAAGGCAGCGGATTTTTAACTATTATTAGACTATGATGATCACGGTTCAAGATTTCACGGGCGTTTATGCCGAGCAGCCATTTATGCAAGAACTGCGCGCCGCCGCAGAAACAAGCAAGGACGTCCGCTGGCTAGACTGCACCAAAATCGTAGGAACCGACTGCTACTGTGACGATGACGCCATCAAGGAAATCAACGATTTAATAGATAGCGCCGAAAGCAACAGCAAGAGTAAATGCGACAGCAATATCGAAAATTGCGGTTGCACCACAAACGTGCCGGCAATGCACTTCTTTGACAACGGCAATTACCATTATATGAGCAAGCTTTGGACCGACAGAGTTCAGAAACCATTCACGCTCATCGTCTTTGACCACCATCCCGATATGCAACCACCCCGTTTCGGCGGAATTTTAAGCTGTGGTGGCTGGGTCAAAGAAGTCCTCGACAATAACAAGTTTATTCAAAACGCAATTATCATCGGAGTCAAAGACGAACTCGTCGAAACCGTTCGTGAAGAACTTTCGCAATCCGTTGAAGCGGACATTTTAGAGAAAGTTACGTTCATCAAAGAAAGTGAACTAAGCACCCTCTCGTCTTTAATCTGTAGCGAGTTTTCGAGCATCCTCTCGTCTAATCTTTACATTTCCATCGACAAGGATGCACTCTCGCCCTCCTACGCCGCAACCAACTGGGACCAAGGTTCACTAACGCTCGACGCACTCAAAGAAAGCATCACTTTCCTTGCCGCAGACCCAGACCGCAAAATTCTCGGCATCGACATCTGTGGCGAACGAGCCCACGACTTCGAAGGCAACGAACACCACACCGTCCAAGAAGCCGATACGCTTAACAACTCGCTCAACCGCGAACTTGTCGAGTTCTTGCAGAAAATTTAACTGTTGAAAATCCGCCTTTTAGGCATTCATCTTTTCTTGGCAGAAAGTCTCTTGAACTCGGCACGAGCCTTGCGCATATCGGCATTGAAAGATTCATCGGCATGCATACGAGCATAGCATCCTGAAATAATCAGTTTCGATGCATCCACATCGCTTTGCCAATGGAAGCCAGCAATCACACGGCTTTGCCCCCACTCGTATCCGTATTTCAGCAACGCATCTTGAGCAGCGGGGTTGATTTCGGCAAGCAATAGCGCCATCGCCCACCCGCGAACTGTATGGCTCGACGGAAACGATCCCGTATGGCGATGTTCTTCGTCCGCGCTCGGAATAAGCGTAGATTCGTTAAAGTATTCGTAAGGGCGCGGCCTCTTGTAAAATTTCTTGGGTCCGCGAGCCGCAAGACGCATCGTCAGCACACCGCGCTTGAGAACATTCAAAATTGCAGGAGTTTTCTTTGCCGAAATCTCCATGCCGAAAGCTTCGCTAAAAAGCACCGCCATTTCAGAAACATCAACCGTAGCCTGAGCAAGCGCAAGTGCAACACGCGCAGAATCTGCACGCATGGATTTTCCCCACACATATTGCGAAGAATCATACGCAAACGCGGCCGACCCAACCTTTGGCGGAGGCGGCAAAAAGTTGAGCGCATTCGGGAGCGCCTCCGCATCCATATACAACTTGACATCGTCTGCGGCACCGCAAAGAGCGGTCCCACAAACAGCTACTGTAAAAAGAAATCTTGAAAAAATTTTCTGCATCGAGCTCCCCTGTATTTTTTCATTTTCGTTGGCAAACAACGCAAAATCTATTCTTTAACACACCGGATACTGATATAACTTTTAGAATCACAACCATATCCGATCCAATCCGTTGCAGCACATTCATATTCTTCCTTTACTGGATCTACAGTACCCGTCCAGAATGCAGTATGAGATCCAGCATCGGAGCATAAAATACCTTCATCTATCAAGCTATAATCACGGCATGTACCTGCAGGAATTGCAGTAAAATCAAAGTCATCGTCACTATAAGTCGACATTACTCCAAACCAGCCATCGGAGGACTTCAAAGAAAGTCTATCTGTAGAAGCCTTTGACGAATCCCTATAGCTAAGAAGTGTTTTCCACTCATCAGAAGATGGCAAACGCCAACCCGGCGGGCAAGCATTCATTGCAGCCGAATGATTGTAAAGTCGTCCAGAATTTTCTATTGCATTTCTACCCGTGTATTCGATACTGGAATCTGCTACATAATTTAGGTTTTCCTGCATCCAAATCTGATTGGCCAATCGAATCGTCTTGTACGTTTGACCATCACGAGAATCTTTCATCGTTCCCTTGTTTTCATGAATGCAACGAACAGAGAGTCGATCACTTTTTTTCGAGAGTACGTATCCATTATCTGCTGAATCCAAGAACAAATAATTGCGCTCCGAAAAGAACGTAATCGAAGCCCCATATTCATCATTAATTTCTTCGGCATCCCAAAAATAAGCACTTTCATTTGCACTATTCCACTTGAGCTTATCATTCCTTTCCGAATAGAGTCCTGCTCTCATAAGGTTGAAACCTTTGGAATCGTACAAATCTCCATAATAGATATTGCCTTCCGTCGAACTAAATTTTATCAACGATAGCCAATCCTTGGAAGTCGGCAGCCGCCATCCTTCAGGACAAGCCTGTTGTGCGGATTCCCAGGTATAAGCGCGGCCCACCTGTTCACAGTTTTTTTCATTATCGTTATAGCACCAGCTCGAATCCATAGCATAATTCATATTACGGCCAAGCCAGCGCTGCGTCTTGATTGCGAAGATCGGATAAACTTGTCCATCACGCGGATCCGTAAATTCGGTATCCGATTCGATTTTTGCAGAAGAAGAACTCTTATTTTCAGCAACAGAACTTGATGATTGCTCCTGATCATTACCATTCTGCTGACTGCTAGAAGATATTGTCTCGGGGAGGTCGCTAACACTTGCCGATGTACTAGAAGAATCATCACCACAACCTATAAAAATCGCTGCAGCCAAAAGAATCTTTTTAAAACTCATATAAACGTTTTCCTTAAAAATTTATTCTTAATATAATATAAAAAAAACATATAGAAAAGGAGATGCCGCAACAAGTGCGGCATGACAATTATACGGGATTATCTAAAAAAGGTGGTGCCGTTCCAAAACGGAGTGCGGCATGACAACACACACAAAAAAAACGGGGAAAATCTACTTCACGGCGATAAACTTGCGGTGTTCCGTATTTGCGCTTTTCAGCTGCATCACGTATAGGCCTGCCGGCAGGCCGCGGGTCATCCAGGCGACATCGCCGGCTTTTGCTGATTCAACGTTCATACGGCGCACCAAAGCTCCCTTCGTATCGAAAATACTGACGCGGTAAACGCTCGGCGCAACCATTGCAATCGCCCTCGAGCGAATCGATATAGGCTTTTCTTCCGTCGTATCTTTTTCAGCAGCCTTCACGAGCGTCACGTCGAACTGGTCGAGATTCGGGCCGTCAGCACCGCCAACAGTTGCAAACTTCACTGCATTTTCGCCTGCGGCAAGACTTACCAGAACTTCAGCCGTTTCCCAGACGGTCCAGCCACCAGTCGTCTTGAAAGAGGTCGTTACCGTATCCAGACCGGCAGAAATCACAAGAGAGCGAGCTTCACTGGAGCCATTCGCAAAATCAAGATCAAAGCGGTATTGCCCCGCCGTATCGACTTTCACATTCACGACGACATCGCCGCCCTTATCGAAATTCACGTAACCATCGCCGTGATAGCCGCCGTTGCTGCTTTCAGAAACGCCACCCGTAATCACGCCATTTTCGACCTGATACTGTTTATCAGGTGTCGGCGGTTCCGGTTCAACATAATTCGCATCGCATTCCGTCGGGCTACTGAGCGTTGCGCCCGCATTCGCCTTCACGACGGCTTCGACTTCGCTAGCCTTGAGCATAAAGCTCGTGTATTCATACGGAGGCGTAAAGGATGTTCCTGTTCCCTTTGTATTGCCAGAGCAGTTCGTGAAAATGTTGTCGATGACTTCGTTCACGCCTGTGCCGTTTGCGTTACCGGTATAAATCGGATTCGATTCATTGATAAACACATTTCTTTCAGTACGCACTTTGCACATGTGACCCGCAGAAACGCCGAGCACGTCAGTGCCATTTGTAATGCTAGCATCACCTGTCAAAAGGTTGTTTACAACATGCACATTTCCGTAACGGCAGCGAGGTTTGCGCTGGTTTGCGGCCTTCCACCAGTTGAACATGTAAGTCACATTCAACTTGCCTTCGCTCACAGGCTCGTTATCAGAACTGCCAATGAGGTTTGATAAGTTGTGCGTACTCTTTTTCTTGTAGCCGAAAATGCACCACGTAAACGTGACGTTGTCCGAACCCTTCACCACATCGGCGTTTCCATCCTGACCATCCCAGAATTCGCAGTGGTCAATCCAGATGTTCTTCGATTCGCCTTCAATCGTGAGGTTGTCCCACGCCTGGTCGGCGTTACTGCCCGGCCCCTGAATCACGATGTTACGAACGATGATATTCGATGCCTTGCTCGTGATGTGGATGGGTGCTTTTAAAAGTGTTCCCGGCTTGAGACCGATAATCGTCTTGTTCGATGCGGTGATGTTCAGGCGGCTGCCCGTTGTTCCGCTCCAGCCATCGCCAAGTGTTCCGTCAATGTAAATCACGCGCGGAGAAGAATCCTTTGCATACTTTTGCAAATCGGCAAAGGTCGTCACCGTAATGGGAGTCGCATTCCCGCCACCGGTCACATTAAATTCAGTCGAAGTTCGGCCCGAACGAGTCGCCCAGCCAATCGGTTTGCACTGATCTACCGCCGCAGACGCACAAACGGCAAGTCCGCACAACGCCACCAGAACCTTCCTAGAACACTTCATCGTCTCACACTCCTATTCCATCGACCTAAATTCTTATCGGCCTAAAACTTTTACGTATAAATTTTTTACACCTTTAACATTCTTTTGCGCCAGACGAACGGCCTCGTTCGCATTCATTGCGCGAACCGTCCCAACGCAAACGCCCATCGGGTCAAACACCATATAGTTGCGGGGTTCATTCTTTGCAAGCAAACCATCGCCAGCAATGAACGATGTGCCCGATTTATCCGCAAACTCAATCCAGTCTATATTTACATAATTTCCGGTAATCAAAATTTTGAGAACGTGCGGACCTTCGGTCAATTTAACGTCACCAAGATCAACATCCTCGTAGGTTTTCCAGTCTTCGCCCGTCTTGGGTGCCGCAAACGCAGAACCCAGTTCCTTGTCGTCAAGCAACAGCTGGAATCCCGACGTTTCAGAGCCCGAAGCGATTCGCGCCTTGACGGTGTAATCACCTGAAGTCTTGACATTCACGGAATACTCCAGCCATTCGCCTTCCATCGTGTAACCAATAGCATAACCGTCCGTGATTTCTTCGATATCCACGCCATCGTTGCGGTAAGCCTTGCCCTTATTTTCGGAATCATCATCCTTGTACGAACTGTTTCCGCTTCCGACGCCATTGATGTCGTAATTTTCCGCTTCGATTTTTCCAGGAATAACGAAAGCATCGCCAGCAACGGCCTCTCCGTCGACAATCTTTCCGAACGGTTGCTGCGGCACGGGTTCCACAGGCGCACGAGCCACCACCTTCAACATCTGTTCCGCATAGCGCTTACCAAACGTCACGTAAGCATTGTGGCTAAAGTGATAACGATCCACCCCGTTTCCGTCAAGATTTTCAGACGTGGCATAGTAAGTGTTGTCCATCGTATTCGGGAGCTTTGAAACGCGATCGGAATAGCAGCAGCCCGAGCGCAAAAGTTCCCCGGCCACAAAGGGCACCGAGTCCGAACTCATATCCAGCGCCGAAAGAATATCGTCGCGAGTCTTCTTTACAATCTTAGGCCAGTCCGAATATCCTCCGTCCGTTTCGCCCTGGTGGAAAATGAACCCTTTGATAACACCCACCTGTTGCGCTTTTTTAGCGATGTCCACAATCGTCTTGTAAACGTTACCGTCGCTAGCATATTCCTTAGCGTAATTCTGGAGCCACCCTTCCGCCGTCGAAAGGTAACTAGCGTACTGGTCTTTATCAAACAACTTAATGCTAGCACCACCCACAGCAACGGGAATAATGCCAACAGTCACATCGGGCATACTGTCGGCCATCGTACGGCCAAACCAGTCCGCAATCGAAATGGTCTCGCCGCAGTTGAACAGCGAAGGAACCGCCGGATAGACCTCGCCTAGCGTATTACGCCCTTTACTCGAACACTTTTGCGTGGCAAAAATCTTGAAGCGCGGATGCTCCACCTTATCCGCAGATTCCGCATTCGCCGTCCCGCCCATATTGGACTGTCCGTAAGCGATGTAAATATGAAAATTCGGGTCCGGAGCCGCATAAAGCGTACCAGACATAGAAAGGCCAAGAGCAAAAACAGCCCCGGCTAAAACCTTAGAATATCCCACAAACATGTTAATTCCTTTTTAGAATTGCACCTAGTGTAATCTATAATCTTGAGCCGAGATTGCAACCACTGCGCCATGCATTTTTCTAGACAATTTGTCAAGAACAACACAGGAAAACAGGCTCACCCCATTTCTGAGGCAAGCCTGTTTGTGTTTAGGAGGAAACTTTTTTTGAGACCCTACTTTTCTTATAAAAACTAGCACTCTCAAAACCGTAAAAAAGTAATACAAAGCAGTTATTGAAAAAAAACACGCCACATATACGGAACAAAAAGTTTCATATGGAACAAAAAGTTCCAACATACTTTTTTCTGCTTTTTGAAAATGGCACCTTGATGAAATGGGCAAAAGAAATATCTTTCAAACGAGGAAACGGCTATGAAAAAAATCTTTATTTCCCTGCGGGAACGAATCGTAAAAAGACTGCAAAGTTTATCATTCAGAACAGGCGTCATCATTCTTTCTCTTTGCATTCCCTTTTACATCTTGTCGTTTGCGCAAATGGCTCTCCCCATTTCGGCCGAAGCCAAAGGAATCCTTTGGGTGGTGCTGTTTGGGCTTGCAAAAACGTTTCAGTACGGTGGGCTTTCTATCATCGGCGTTGAAGGCGTCAAAAGACTAAAAGGCTTTTTCAAGAAAGCGTCCTAGAATACAGCTGTAGTAATCCCAATATAAAAAATTGCTATAATTCCTTTTGGATTACAAATAACCAATAACTATTGACTAATAACCAACAACTAAAAATGGATATCAATCAGCTCGCACAACAGCACATTTTGAAGCAGCCGCTCTATGTGACCGGCAAACCCATCGCCTACACCGCTCGTGAATTCGGCCTCGACCCGAAAGACATCGACAAGCTCGCCAGCAACGAAAACCCGTTTGGCCCGAGCCCGAAGGGCATGGCCGAAGCTCGCAAGGCTTTGGAAGAAGTGAACCTCTATCCGGATGGCGGTTCTTACGATCTCATCGGAAAGATTGCTGAATTCCGCGGCGTGAACCGCGACCAGATTGCTGTGGGTAACGGCAGTAACGAACTCTTGGACATGATTGCCCAGGTGTTCCTCGGCCCCGGCACGGAAGCCGTCATGGGCAACCACAGTTTCGCTGTTTACAAGCTTGCTACGATGGCCATGAACGCCAAGATTGTTGAAGTTGACATGCCCGCTCCGGGATACAACTACAACCTCAAGGCTATGCGCGACGCCGTGAACGAAAAGACCCGCATCGTGTTCCTCGCCAACCCGAACAACCCGACCGGTTCTGACCTCACCGCCAAGGAAATCCTCGACTTCGCCGACAGCCTCCCGGAAACTTGCGTTCTCGTGATGGACGAAGCCTACACCGAATTTATCGAAGACACGCCGGAACTCGTTCCGGATTTCAACAGCCGCATCGCTGCTGGCAAGAACATCATCTGCTGCCGTACGTTCAGCAAGATTTACGGTCTTGCAGGGCTGCGCGTGGGCTACTGCATCACCCGTCCGGAAATCGTCGCCCTCATCAACCGCGTGCGTGAACCGTTCAACGTGAACAGCATCGCTCAGGCAGCTGCCATCGGCGCTATCGACGACCAGGATTACGTGAACAAGGTTCGCGAACTCAACAAGAAGGGTCTCGAACAACTCAAGGCTGGTTTCAAGGAAATGGGCCTCCCCTACGTCGACAGCCACGCAAACTTCATCGCTGTCAGTGGATTCAAGGATCCGATGGACGCCTTCAAGTTCTTGCAGGCCAAGGGCACCATCATCCGTCCGCAGCCGGCTATGGGTGACGTGCTCCGCATTACCGTCGGTACCGAAGCTCAGAACAAGAAATGCCTCGAAAACATCAAGGCATATCTCGGCAAGTAAACCGAGACTGGAACTGCGCAAAGCCCGCGCCTGGCGCCACTAACGCCAAACCTCACGGCGTAGCCCGTGTGATTTCTAAGCGCGGTTTTTGCAGCAGAAGCCAAGCAGAAAACCTGGTCCGCGAGGGCCGGGTTTCTTTGCGTGGTAAAATCGTCCGCGATCCAGACACTCCCGCCCGCGAAAATGACGAGATTTGCGTTGACGGGAAGCATGTAAAAGCAAGCGAGTTCGTTTACTTTATGATGAACAAGCCGCGCGGCTACGTCACTACGGCAAGCGACGAAAAAGGGCGCGCAACAGTCATGGACCTTTTCCGTGAGCAATACGCCAAGATGTTCCCCGGCAAGGCTGTGCCGCATATATCGCCCGTTGGCAGGCTCGATGCCGCTAGCGAAGGGCTTTTGCTATTTACAAACGATACTCAATGGGCAGACGCCATGCTGAATCCGCAAAAGAAAAAAGGCAATTCCGGCACGGAGGCCGGAATGACATTGGGGATTCCTCATACAAAAATCTATCGGGTACAGGTCAACGGCCACCCCACCGCCGAAGAACTTTCGCAAATGGAAGCGGGTTTCAATGTACCGCCTCGAGTCTTTGGCGAACCCGAAGAGTTCATGCACGCCGTCAGCGCCAAGCTCTACAGCGCAGGCGAAAAAAAATGCTGGTTAGAAATCACTTTGGACGAAGGCAAGAATCGTGAAATTCGCCGCATGCTTGCGAAGCTCGGCTACGAAGTTTTACGCCTTGTGCGCATCAAGTTCTGCAATTACGAATTGGGCGATTTAAAGCAGAGCGAAATTAAGCAGCTCAACTCACCGCGCCCATAGCCCCCGCAGCGTTAAGCCGATCGAGGTTTCCCCGTCCAGCCAAGCTTTTCGCGAAGAGCGCCCACAAATCCCGTGTGACGCATACGAATAAACGTCGTCACAAGCTTACTTTCAGACAACATCACATATTCGTCAGGCTTCATTTCAAGCGTGATGCGCCCGTCAAAAACAAGGTCGAGCGAGCAATTCACTGCCGAAGCCATTCGCAACTTTTTGTCCGTAAGCGAAAGCACAAGCGGACGCACCGAGAGACTGCTCGGCGCCACAGGCGTGAGCACCACCGCCGGAGTCGAAGGGTGAATAATCGGGCCACCAGCAGCAAGGTTGTATGCAGTCGAGCCCGTCGGCGTCGAAACGAGAATCGAGTCCGCCCAGTATTCCGTCAGGCAAGTATCGTTATAAGCCACGTTCACGTTCACCATGCGTTCCGGAGCGTGCGCGCGCACGTGGACTTCGTTCAACACGGTCTGTTTTGCAATGCACTTTTTGCCGTGGTAAACCGCAGCTTCGATCATCATACGTTCGCGAGTCGAGAAGTCGCCAGCAAGCAAGCTATCGAGCGTCTTGGTCAAGCCTTCCACACGCGATTCCGCCAAGAATCCCACGCGCCCGGCATTCACGCCGAGAATCGGGATGTTGTGGCCAAGCGCCATGTGCGCTGCCGTCAGCACAGTGCCGTCACCGCCAATCGCAATCAGCAAATCCGTCTTTTGCAACGCCGCTTCTTTCACGACACGAATCGGCTTTTTCACCAGTTCCTTGAGGGAATCCAGAGCGCAAAACTTCACTTGCGGATGTTCAAGCGCCCAAGCGGTAATCTGCTTCAAGGCACATGCCAAATCAGCACTTTTATCCTTGAACCCGACAATTCCAATGCTGCTGAAAGACTTGTTCATTTATAGATCCTATCACTGCAGTTTTTCTTTGCTAACCAAGAAGGCGATCCCGGAACGGAGTCCGGGATGACAGGCAGGACAATAGCATTCTATCATTCTGGCTAAACATTTTATTCCTTCTTCTCGGTGTGTTCAGCGACAAGAACCTTCTTGAGCTTTTCAACAACACCCGGGAATACAGCTTCGACCTTGTCGATATTCTCGACCGGTTCATCGTTCTGGAGCGCAAGCGACAAAACGCTCAAGGCAAGCCCCATCTGCGCCGAATCACCACCGTCAAAATCGCTACCGTTCACGATCGTTTCAAGGCCGCGAATCACAAGACCGTCATCGTACACGCCGACTTCGGCACCCGTCTTGCGCAAGTTCACCGCCAAGAATTCATTCACGGGGCGCATCGCCACACGCACTTCCTTTGGCACACGCAAAATCGTTTCACCTTCGGCGTAGCAAGCCGCCACTGCCAAAAGCGGATATTCTTCGAGCCCCGTCGCAATAACGTCTTCGCTAAAGCGGCGGCCCTGCAAACGCTTGCCCGATGCAAGCGGCTTGATTTCGACATCGCCAAAAACGTCACCGTACTTTTCACGACGGCTCACCGTTTCGATGTTAGCACCCATACGTTTGAGGCACGTCAACGCCCCTGCACGGCTACTGTTCAAATCAACGTTCTGGAGCCTGACGACATTGTCCTTGGGCATATTTCCGACCGTCGCCAAGACCGCAAAAGCAGTCGCTTCCGTCGTATCGCCCGGCACATAGTACTCACGCGCCGTAATCACCTTCGTCTCCGAAAGTTCCGTGAACTGCGTACGTTCAATCTTCTTGCCCTGTGCAATCATCAAGCGACGTTCGAATTCACTCAACTGCTCCATACCGCGGCCTTCGTACTTTACCGAAGCGCCAAAGTACATCAGCATCTTGGTCCACTGGTCATGCACAGTCGACTTTTCTTCAAAGTTCAAGTATTCATTGCGGATCAATGCACGGAGCAAAAGCCTGTTGCGCATCACAGAAGAAACATTCCCAAGAGAATCCTTCTTGACGTTCAATTCGTCACGCAAAAAGCTAAAAACAAACTTGGCCGGATCGTCCTTCTGGATTTTGACCTTGAAATACTTCTGCAAAGTTTCCTTGGCATTATTCACACGGGCAATGCCCAAGTCATCCACTTCATCGGCAAA
The DNA here is from genome assembly GCA_902779055.1 of Fibrobacter succinogenes. Taxonomy (GTDB): domain Bacteria; phylum Fibrobacterota; class Fibrobacteria; order Fibrobacterales; family Fibrobacteraceae; genus Fibrobacter; species Fibrobacter succinogenes_K. Next base: position 58,924 of record CACZAD010000004.1, read on the forward strand.
CGTATAAAGCTGTTCATCGTCCTTGCTTGCTAGCGTCCAAAGCATCACGTTATCCGCTTCGCCAAACTTGAACGGCAACATCGTCGGTAACGGATACTGGAATCCCTTGCCATTGAGGACCAACTGGTGCCCCTGCAATTCGTAAGACAGGCCAAATTCTTTTAGAGCCTCGGCGTACTTTTCACTGCCGCTCGCCCAAGCGAAATCTTCTAGCACCGTGCGGCCATTCACGAGGAGCGCCATCACCAATGTCAAATTCATCCGTTCACGGTCGGGGTTCATCAAGAATTCCATCGTCGATCAATCCTAAATAACAAATTAACGTCTTTCTTTAACTTCGTATTCCAAATACTGGAGCGTCTTTACCGCTCTTGCCGCTTCTTCTTGGGTCTTGAACGCAAGCAAAAGCGTTCCGGCCACATTTTCGCGCACCTTCATGAGTTCAATATCGCGAATGTTGATGCCTTCTTCGGCAAGCGGCTGCATCACGCTCAACAACGCGCCCGGCTTATCCTTGAGCTGGACAGTGATTTCGTAGAACGAGTTGGTATTATTACGACCCGGAGCAAACAAGCTCGCACGGCCATCGTTACCCGCCTTGAAAATATCGGCAAGCGCCTGCGAATTATCGGCAATCACGCCATGCTCGTCGTTTTCGAAATTGCCCGAAGCAGGCTTACCATCCTTCACGACGTTCAGTCCGTTCATCGCGGCAATCGTCTTGTCAAGGCCATCGCGGACTTCGCAAAGCGCACGCGTCGTTTCGTCACGATTCGTCACGGCAATGTCGTGCCACATTCCCCAGCCCGAGGCGGCAATGCGCGTCATATCGCGGAAAGCACGTCCAGCAAAGTGCTGGTAGTTGTGAGCAAGCAAACGCTCCGGCAAATTTCCCGCCAGCGTAGAACTCAGCATCTGGGGCATGTGACTCACCCACGCCATCGTACGGTCATGATGCTCCGGCGGGAACACCACAGGATTAGCACCCAAAAAGCGGATCATCTCCAAAAGCGGGGCATACACCGACTCGTCGGTTCCTTCGGGCGGGCAGACAAACCAATACGCATTTTCAAAAATTGCAGGATCGTTGTATTCGCAAGTGCGTTTTTCGGAACCCGCCATCGGGTGGCTGCCGACAAAACGGAACGGAGCCGGCAAGCGCATTCCCGCCTTGCAAATTTCGACCTTCGTCGAACCGATGTCGCTCACCACAATCTTGCGGTCAGACGATCCAGCCCACGAAACACGACCAAGCGCATCAATCATCTTTAAAATGTGGATGATCGGAGCGCAGAGCAAAATCAAGTCGCTGTCCTTCGCCCACTTTTCAGTTTCGTCATATTCAAAAAATTCATCGGCAAGTTCAAGTTCACGAGCACGCTTGAGCGTCGAGGGCGAACTCACCGCACGGATTACCGTCGGGAGCTTAGCCTGCTTGATGGCCGCCGCAATGGAACTTGCGAGCAAGCCAAAACCCACCATCGTAATGCGGCCAAAAGAGAGACGTCCGCTAAAACCATCTGCCATTATTCTTCCACCTTGCGAGTTTCTTCCATGATGACCTGGAAAATATTTCTGAACGATTCCGGAGAAAGCGGGCCACCGGCCTTTGCAGCTTTTTCGGCGACCAGATTCAAAACAGACTGTTCACGCCCATTATCAAAAACAGGCAAGCCCTTCTGCTTCTTGATTTTTCCAATCTCGGCAGCGTATGTAGCCCTCTTGTTGAGGAGCGACATCAGTTCATCATTAAGTTCGTCAATGCGAATACGCCATTCATTAATATCCATATTGACGAATGTAGAAAAAATTTATGGCACGCGGTTTGCGTACTCGTACAGCGAAAGCCCGAATTCAGGGAGAGCCGCAATCAGAAAGTCGAAAATATCCGACTGGACATTTTCATATTCTTCCCATTTTACCGTATTCGCAAAAGCATAGATTTCAAGCGGGAGTCCCGTCGGCGTTGGAGCCAGTTGGCGAGTCATCAACGTCATGTTTTGCGCAATCGTTTTGCAGCTGCGGAGATAAGCCGTACAAAAAGCCCTGAACGTTCCGATATTCGTCAAATGACGTCCGTTCAAGCGCGTCACCGTGTCATTTTCCGACACATCCGAAGCTTTACCGATTTCGTTCATCTTTTGTTCCAAGTACGGACGCAAGATGTCAATTTTCATAAGCGATTCGATTTCTTTTTCAGTCAAAAAGCGGATGCTCTGCTGGTCTATGTAAAGAGAACGCTTGATGCGGCGGCCGCCAGACTCCTGCATCCAGCGCCAGTTCCTGAACGAATTCGTGATCAAGTCGTACGCCGGAATCACCGACACCGTATTGTCCCAGTTACGTATCTTCACGGACGTGAGCGTAATGTCGATGACCGAACCATCGGCGTGATGCCTTTCAATTTCAATCCAATCACCCTTGCGCAAAAGGTCCGAGATGTTGATCTGTATTCCCGAAACAAGTCCGAGAATGGAATCGCGGAACACCAAGATCAAGACCGTAGCCATCGCACCAAGTGCAGACAAGATAATCACTGGACTTTTATTGATCACTTGCGAAGCCACAAGAATCGTCGCCACGCAGAACATCACCAACTTGACCGCCTGGAAAATCCCTCGCAACGGACGAACCTTCATTCTCGCATTGCGTTCATTCAGGCTTTCGATCACATCCAGAACAGCGCTAGCCAAAAGGAAGGCCACCACCGTGAACAAGATATTCCCGACATGTTCGCAGACTTCATAAATGAAACTCCCTTTAGCCAACAGCTGCGGGAACGCATTCACAAAAATCATCACCGGCACAAACATCAAACCGCGTGTAATAACACCTTTGTTCACAAGCAGGTCGTCAAATTTATTCGGGGTCTTTGCAGCTATCACTTTAGCAAGCGGATGAACCACAAAATACAGCAACGTGTACGCAAACACGACCGATACTACAAGAATTATAAACTGAAGGTAATCGTCCATGACTCTCAATCTAAAAAAATTCGTATATTATGTCTCGAACTTTTATCATTGGAGCAATTATGAAAATAGCTGTTATGGGTGGCGCAGGTTACATTGGAAGCCATACCATCATTGAGCTTTACAAAGCCGGTCATTCCGTTGTTGTTGTCGATAATTTGGTGAATTCTAGCAACGAATCGCTCCGTCGTGTGGCAGAACTCGTTGGCGAACCCATTCCGTTCGTAAACGCAGACGTCCGTGACGAAGCCGCATTGAACAAGGTCTTTGACGAAAACAAGTTTGACGCCTGCATCCACTTTGCAGGTCTCAAGGCCGTCGGCGAATCGGTCGAAAAGCCCCTTGAATACTACGAGAACAATATGAACGCCACGTTCGTACTGCTCAAGGTCATGCGCAGCCACGGCTGCAAGAACCTGATTTTTAGTTCTTCCGCCACCGTGTACGGCAACCCGGCCATGATTCCGATTACCGAAGACTGTCCAAAGGGCCAATGCACGAACCCCTACGGACAGACAAAGTCCATGCTCGAAGAAGTCCTCCGCGACGTGCAGAAGGCCGATCCCGAATGGAACGTGGTGCTGCTCCGCTACTTCAACCCGATTGGCGCACACCCGAGCGGACGCATCGGCGAAGACCCTAACGGCATCCCGAACAATCTTATGCCCTACATCACGCAGACAGCAGTCGGCCTCCGCAAGGAACTCGGCGTGTTCGGCAACGACTACGACACTCCGGACGGCACCGGCGTTCGCGACTACATCCACGTTTGCGACCTTGCCGCAGGGCACGTAGCCGCACTCCAGGCCATTGAACGCAAGTGCGGGCTTGCCATCTACAACCTCGGTACAGGCCACGGCTACTCCGTACTCGACGTGGTGAAAGCCTTCGAAAAGGCAAACGGCATCAAGATTCCGTACAGCATCAAGCCGCGCCGCGCAGGCGACATCGCCACCTGCTACTGCAACCCGCAAAAGGCATTCGACGAACTCGGCTGGAAGGCAAAATACGGCATCGAAGAAATGTGCCGCGATTCCTGGAACTGGCAGAAGAACAACCCGAAGGGCTACAAGGGATAACCACCCTACGGCATCTGTTCTCCGGGAGCTTTTGCTTATGATAAAAGCCTCGCGAATGCGAGGCTTTATTTTTTATACGGACTCTCGTGACACGCGGAGCATCAAGCGCCAAATCTAAACGCGATAATTACAGCGTTTTGAACACCTTGCGGGCCGCTTCAATCGTACGGTCAATGTCCGCTTCGCTGTGGGCTGCGCTCACGAAAATGGCCTCGAACTGGCTTGGAGCAAGGTAAATGCCTTCGTTGAGCATTCCGAGGAAGTAGCGACGGAACAATTCCAAGTCGGATTTTTGCACGTCGGCAAAGCACGTGACCGGACCTTCGGTAAAGAAGATGCAGCCCATGGAGCCGACCTGGTTCGTCGAAAGCGGAATACCAGCCGCAGCGGCTGCATCCTTGAGTCCATCAACCAGGCGCTTCGTCATAGCCTCTGCATGCACGTAGTATTCCGGATGAGCGTTAAGTTCTCGCATCGTCGCAAGACCGGCCGCCATAGCCACAGGATTTCCAGAAAGCGTTCCTGCCTGGTAAATACCGCCAAGCGGTGCAATCTGCCGCATGACGTCCAAACGACCGCCATAAGCGCCCACCGGCATACCCCCGCCGATAATCTTGCCAAACGTCGTCAAGTCCGGTTTAATGCCGTACAAGCCCTGGGCACAGTGGATGCCCACGCGGAATCCCGTCATGACTTCGTCCACGATGAGCAAGGCGCCGTGCTTTTTCGTTTCTTCCGAAAGCGTCTGCAAGAACTCGGGCTTTGCAGGCACAACGCCCATATTACCCGCAACAGGTTCCACAATCACGCCCGCGATTTCATCACCAATCTTGTCAAAGAGTTCCTTGACGCCAGCCACATCGTTGTACTGGAGCGTGAGCGTATACTTTGCAAGATCCGCCGGAACGCCCTTGCTGCTCGGCTTACCCGTCGTGAGCATACCCGAGCCAGCCTTGATGAGCAAGCTATCGCTATGTCCGTGGTAGCAGCCTTCGAACTTCACAATCTTGTCGCGACCGGTAAAACCACGAGCCGCACGAATCGCACTCATCGTCGCTTCGGTGCCGCTGTTCACCATACGGATCATCTCGACACTCGGCACAAGCCCCATCACGAGTTTTGCAAGTTCCGATTCAAGGCCGCAAGGAGCCCCAAAGCTCAGGCCGTTTTTCGCCGTTTCTGCAACAGCATTGATAACCGCGTCGTGCGCATGGCCCAGAAGCATCGGGCCCCAGCTTCCCACGTAATCGATGTAATCGTTACCATCGACATCGTAAATGTGGCTACCCTTTGCGCGGGCGATAAACGGAGGAGTCGCCCCCACGTTACCGTATGCACGAACCGGGCTGTTCACGCCACCCGGCATAAGCGTTTTGGCTTCTGCAAAAAGTTTTTCGCTTAAAGAATGGTTCATATAAATTATCTATCCTTCCTTAACGATATGTACCACACGTTGCGGGAACGGGATGGAAATTCCAACTTCGTCAAAACGTTCCTTGACCTGTTTCATATACTTGCAACGCGTATCCCAATATTTAGCGGTCTTGACCCAGACTCTCATATTGACGCAAACGGCGCTATCGTCCAGGGACGAAACGTAAAAGGAGGGTTCCGGATTCTTAAGAACATCGGGATCCGCATCCACGAGCAGCTTCATCTCCGCCATAGCCTTTTCGGCAGAGTCCGCATAGTCAATGCCAAAAGCCAAATCCAGACGACGAACCGGATTGCGGCTATAGTTGATAATCGGAGCACCCCAAAGCATGCTGTTCGGAGCCGAAACGTAAAGCCCATCAAGCGAAATGAGAATCGTGTTGAAAAGGCCGACGCTCACGATTTTTCCCTTCAAGGAACCGCATTCGATGTAATCCGAAGCACGGAACGGATTGAGGAACAGCAACAAGATTCCCGATGCGATGTTGCCAAGCGTATCTTTCAAGGCAAGGCCAATAGCAAGAGAAGCGGCACCAATCACAGTCACGATTCCAGCGGTGTTCACACCGAGAATGTGCAGAATCATAAGCAAGCCGCAAATATAGACTGCATAAGAGAACAACGAATAAAGCAGCGGCTTTACCGATTCATCAGCGCCTTTCTTAATTGCAAAACTAAGAATAAACTTGACAATCGCCAAAATGATGACGATGGTAACAAGCACTGTTGCAATCTCAATGAGATCCTGAGCAATAGCGTTCGAAACGCCCAGGTTTTTCAAGAACAAATCGAATTCTTTCATTAAAGCATCCCTTTCTTATTGTCATCCCGGACTCTGTTCCGGGATCGCCTTTTTACAAAATCTTATTTTACAGAATCTTATTTTCCAAAATTTCCTTGGCGTGGTACGTAATGATGATATCGGCACCGGCACGCTTGAACGCAATCATATTTTCGCGGATAATCGCTTTTTCATCAATCCAGCCCATTTTTGCGGCAGCCTTGACCATCGAATATTCACCGCTGACATTGTACACGGCGACCGGCACATTGCTGATTTCAGCCGTCTGGCGCAGCACATCGAGGAACGCGAGCCCCGGTTTCACCATCACGATATCGGCACCTTCTTCCAAATCGAGTTCCACTTCATGAAGCGCTTCGCGACCGTTGCGCACATCCATCTGGTACGTCTTGCGGTTGCCAAAATGCGGAGCGGAATCAGCAGCATCGCGGAACGGGCCATAGTATGCGCTAGCGAACTTTGCGCTGTAACCCATAATCGGCGTATTCGTAAAGCCCGCATTGTCAAGAGCTTCGCGGAGAACTGTGATGTGGCCATCCATCATATCACTCGGAGCCACCATATCGGCACCCGCCTGCACCTGCGAAACGGCAGTCTTTGCCAAAAGCTCAAGCGTCGGATCGTTATCCACGTCTCCATCCTTGATGATGCCGCAATGGCCATGGCTCATGTATTCGCAAAGGCACACGTCCGTAATCACGTACAAGCTCGGGAACTTAGCCTTGATGGCACGCACGGCACGCTGCACAATACCATTTTTATCGTATGCCGATGTCGCCATCTCATCCTTGTGATTCGGAATGCCAAAAAGCAAAATGGACTTGATGCCAAGCGCCACACAGCTTTCGAGTTCCTTCAAGATTTCATCAATCGAGAATCGGAACTGGTTCGGCATGGACACGATTTCTTCTTTGATGCCCGAACCTTCAACCACGAACATCGGGTAAACGAGGGCATCGAGATTTACAGCAGTTTCTGCAACCATGTTGCGGATAACTTCATTTCTACGTAAACGGCGAGGACGAATAATCATAATTTTAGTAGTCGGTAGGAAGTTAGAAGTAGTCAGTTTGAATCAGGTTTAATTATAGTAAATCACGAGAAAAAACTATTTTCCAAATTCACGTTCAATTTGCACTAGGTCTTCGGCCCATTCGCTTTGGATTTTCTGCTTGAGTTTTTTGGCAAGCGATGGAGCGCGGCCCTGCGTAGAGACTGTCACGGCGATGCTTTCGCCAAAGTCCATACGGGCAGGAACAATAAAATCACCATTACGGTAATCGCAAGCGTTATTCACCAGAATGCGGCGGGCATGGGCATCGTTGTTGACAATCGCATTTACAGCCGGCTTGTCCGTGCAAATGAACACCATAAAAATTCCACACAAATCAAGCGGTTCGTATTCGCGTTCCTTGAGCGTCAACAGCGGTTCCGATTCAGCAAGAGCCTTAAATTCGGGGAGGATCTGCGGAGCGACAACGGTTATGCGAGCGCCCGTTGGCAAAAGCGTCTTGACTTTGCGAAGTGCAATAGAGCCACCGCCGACCACAAGCACATTGCGACCATCGAGATTGAGTTCGATGGAAAAGAGGTTTGAAGATGGTGTGGGCGCAGAAGGCGTCTTGAGCAACGAGTTTGTAGCATCGCAACTTTTTGCCACGAAATCCTGGGCGCAGAGTAATCCCTGCACCACCATATTTGCAAATTCCTTCCAGTCGCCAAGGCACGGCAAAAGCGTAATCGGGATTTGCGGGAACTCCGCCTGCAAGCGCGCCACGACGCGAGGCACATCGTTCTTGGTGTGCTGACCGTTCAGCAAAAGATACGGCAAAAGCGTCACCGATTCCACATCTTCGCGCAAGACCGTACGCAAGTCATTTTCCAAATCCAAAAGGCTCGTGCTAGCCACACGCGTTCCCGGCATATCGTGATGCAGTCGATCGAGAATTTCTTCGAAGCCTTTAAATGCACCGGGCAAAATGCAGTGATGAGCGATAATCAAAATGACTTTCACGCGTAATACTCCACGATTTTTTTCACGAGAGAATCCATCGTCGTTTCGTCGGATGTGACCGTCTCAAAGCCGTGCTTATTTGCGGCAGCTTCCGTCATACGGCCGATGCAGAAAGATGAGCGAGGGCGCGCATCCGTCATCTTAACGAAATTCTCTACAGCGCTGGTGCTAGCAAAAACAACGGCATCAGCGGATTCAACGGCTTCGCGTTTCCATTCCGGAAGTTCTGCAACCGGGAGCGTTTCGTAAACGACCCAACGAGTGGCATTCGGCAAGAGCTTGAGCAAAGTATCGTCTGCAAGATTTCCTTGCAACAGAAGAATGCGGGATTCCTCGTGAACCTCTTTTTGCAACAATAAGCCAAGGCCTTCGCCGGTGTGGTCTTCGGGAACATAATCGCAGCGGATGCCGTATTCGAGCAACTTCTTTTCGGTAATTTTTCCGACGCTTGCAATCTTTTTTCCAGCAAGCACACGCACATCGAAACCTGCTGCGAACAACTGCTTAAAGAAACTTTCTACGCCGTTCGTACTTGTAAACGCAAGGATATCGAAGTTCGCAAGAGTGGCCCAATCAAAAGTTCCCTCTACTGCGCGAGTCTCGATCATCGGAGTTTCGATGACTTCGGCACCGAGAGCGGAGAGGCGAGAGCTTATTCCGCTAGATTGCTTTGCGGCACGAGTGACAACCAGGCGCTTGCCCGAAAGCGGCAAGCTCTTTTTCCAAGCAAGCGACTTGCCGAGTTCAACAACGCCACCCATAATCGTGATGGCAGGGGCAGTCACATTTTCACGAGCAATCGTCTCCCCTGCAGTTTCGAGCGTTGCCATAACGGTACGCTGGAACGGAGTCGTTCCTTTTTCGATAAATGCAAGCGGAGTTTTCGGATCCTTGCCACATTCCATGAGTCGGCGAGCGATAAAGTCCATATTGCCAATGCCCATCAAAAAGATGAGCGTTCCCTGGCACTTTGCGAGAGTCTCAAAGTCAAGTGAAAAGGAATCACCCGACTCAGCTTTCTCATGGCCAGTAATGATATGGAAACTTGTCGCAATTCCGCGATGGCTCACAGGGATTCCCGCATACGCAGGCACTGCAATCGCAGAGGTCACACCAGGCACAACTTCAAATTCGACACCGGCCGCAACGAGTTCCAAAGCCTCTTCGCCTCCGCGACCGAACACGAACGGGTCACCGCCCTTGAGTCGAGCAATGGTCGCCCCCGGCATTTCGCAGGCAAACTTCACCAGAAGCTTGTTAATTTCGGACTGTTTTACTTTGTGGTGCGTCGGCATCTTGCCCACATCGACCAATTGGGCCTTGGAATTGCACATTCCTAGAATCGCCGGCGATACAAGACGGTCGTAAACGACGACGTCCGCCTTTTCCAAAATTGCATGGGCACGCAGAGTCAAGAGTCCCGGATCGCCAGGACCTGCACCAATCAGATAAACCTTGCCAAAATTATTTGTTTTTTCCATCAAATGGAAATTTAGAAAATCTTCTTGATTAAATTTTGCCTATATTTTTGAGTATGAATAGTTCTAGAGCAAAGCTTCGCGACGAAGTCTATACACAGATGATGTGTGCCCAGGCTCGTCTTTCCAAGGATCAGAATACACAGATGGGTGCCGTTCTCGTCAGCGCTGACGGACGCGTCATCAGCACAGGTTACAATGGCGCTCCCGCCGGATTTGACGACGAAACCGTCCCGTACACCCGCGAAAAACAACTCCTCGCCTACAACCTTTTGGACGCCGACACGGGCGAACTCATCAGCCATCACGAATTCGAAGCCAACAAGTACCCGTTCATGGTCCACGCCGAAATCAACGCGCTCCATTACGCACGTGGCAAGGTTCCTCCGGGATCAAAGCTCTACGTGATCGGATTTCCATGTGAACGCTGCTCCCTCGACATCAGCCTTTCCGGCGTTGCCGAAGTGTTCGTGACCAAGGATGATTACGACCCCAAGTCTACGCTGAACAACAGCCGCGACACGGCCTACTACATGTTCGCACAGGCAGGAATCATCGTGACGCTCTGCGGCAAACGCATTCGTCCGGTTGTATCGAAACCTGAAAAGAAATAACGCATAGATTGCCGCGTCGCTCTGCGACTCGCAATGACGAAAATTTGACTGTACAAAATTAGCCCGCACATTCAAAATGCGCGGGCTAATTTTTATAGCTATAAAAAAGGCGATCCCGGCACAAGGCCGGGAAGACAGCCGGGATGACAGCGCTGACTATAGTCGCTTTTGAATTTCACGGGCAAGTTCAATGCCCAAATTCTTAGCTTGTTGGACAGAGTCCGCAGAGTTCAAATCAAGGGGGCCCGAGGTTTCGGCGCGGAGTAAACGACTTGATTTTTCGTCCCAGTAAATGCCGCGGATTTTCAAAGCCTGCGCATTTTCATTAGACCCACCGTCAACAAATTCTGCAAAGCTAGCCACCGGGAACTGGCAACCCGCATTGAGCGCCTTCAAGTAGGCCATTTCAGCGGATGCGACACAGAATGTCGCAACATCATTCACTCGTGCGAGAATCTGCGCAAGGTCCGCACGACCGAGGCCGCGCGACTCTTGAGGATTTTCATCATTCAAAGTTTCAATCGCAAGAATTCCCTGACCGCTAGCGGGGAGAACTTGTTCGGTGCTAAAGTATTCCGTCACTTGGTCTGCAAGCCCCATACGCTTAAGTCCCGCAGCCGCCAATACAACACCATCAAGTTCTGCAAGCTTGCCAATGCGCGTCTGGATGTTTCCACGAATCGGCACATATTCCAAATCAGGGCGAAGCGCCTTCAGCTGCACCACACGGCGAATGCTTCCCGTACCGACGCGAGCGCCAGTCGGCAAATCCATAAAGCGAACACCAGCAGCACCACCGCGCGAAAGGAATGCATCACGCGGGTCTTCACGCTTCAAGACAGCGGCAAGCTTGAACTGCGGCAGTACTTCGGCCGGCATATCCTTAAGGCTGTGAATCGCGATATCCGCACGACCTTCGAGGAGCGCAATTTCGAGTTCCTTGATGAACACGCCCTTGCCGCCAAAGCTAGCCAGAGACTTGTCCAAACGGCGGTCGCCTTCAGTAGTCATAGAGACAAGTTCATAAGTCAGCAAGTCTGCGTTTGCCGCAACGATAGCGTCGGCAGCCATCGTCGTCTGGGCCAAAGCCAAAGCACTTTTGCGAGTCGCTACACGAAATTTCATCACGCCCCCTAATTACATTCGCGAAGACATTTCAGATAAGTCATCACATCTTCGGCCGAATTCGAGTCTTTAACCTTGTACAAGTAATCATTCGCCATCTTCTTGGCAAAGCGCACATACATCATCCGAATGCGATTCTTATCCGCATCAGACACATCCGGGAGAGAACGCAGCAACTTTTCGGATTCATCATTCGCCGTTGCCACCATCTTTTCGGCAAAGACATGAATGTCCTTCGCGATATCGTCCATACGATACCACTGCATAAATTCTTCGATGCCTTCTTGCAAAATCTTTTGCGCGGCTTCGAGTTCAATCATTCGCAAGCGACGGTTTTCAGAAACAATTTGTTCCAAGTCATCGACGCAAACATATTGCACGCCGGGCAAATCACCAATCGATGATTCTGCATTACGCGGATTAGCAAGATCTACGATAAGACGCTTTGATGGGGCTGTCGCCGTGGCCTGAACCGCCTTTTCAAATTCATCCTTCGTGATAATCGGTTCCTGGCTTGCGCTGCAAAGAATCAGCACATCACTCTTGCCCACAACGCTGTAGCGGTCTTCAAAACGGATGGGAGTCAACACGTCACCGAACTTTTCAGCATTGGCAAAGGTCTTGCTGCTAGCGAAAATCTTCGTCGTATTCTCTTGCACGTACTTGAGCATCAGCGATCCCATTTCGCCAAGCCCTACGATGTACACGGTACGATTTTCAAGATCATCAAAAGTCTTTTGCACCTGCTTCATCGCCAAGAACGGAATGTTACAGCTAAGCTTACTCAAGTTCGTCTCGGTCTTGATGCGCTTTGTCGTGTGGATGGCGCTCTGAAAAAGCTTGTTCAAACTGTTCCCCGTCGCCTTGAGCTGGTGTGCCGTTTCGTAAGCGCGGTCAATCTGGTGCAAAATTTGGTCTTCGCCCATAGCCACAGAATCAAGCCCGGCACACACATTCATCACGTGATGGACAACATCCTCGCCCGCCTTCGTGTAGAAGAACTTTGCGAAATCATCATAACTCTGATGAGCTAGCCCGCAAACATAACGAACCAATTCGGCGGTATCCAAATCGCGGTCGCTCGCCACATAGACTTCTGTGCGGTTACAAGTGGCAAGAATCAAAAGTTCGTCAAACGGAGAGTGACTCAACGCCTCGGTCTTGACGTCCATCGGGATATAAAACTTTTCGCGAATTGCGATTTCAGCCACCTTGTGGCTCATTCCTGCCATATAGATTTTACGCATAGTGTAAAGATAGAAAAGATTGGACTATGCAAAAAATCTGAAGCTCGTTTTCTTGAGTTCCTTGAGCGAATGGAGAACCACGTATTCCGGGTTATCAAGCAATGCCACGGATTCCTTAATGTAACCGTTCAATTCTTCGGGCGTCTGCGCATGCATCATTGCATACAAATTATATAAAAAATTTTCAAAAGGCGGACGCTCATAACAATGCGAGACGAAATGCCTTTTTGCAAGCAACGAACCAGCGCATTCCGAATTTGCGAGCGCACTTTCACCTCTTTCGTCTTTCGTCAAGGTTGGTGAGCCTGCCGAACCACGTCTCTCGTCTAATTCAAAGCAGACCATCGCATTGCAGGGGAAGCCTGCATCTTGATGGCGGAGAATCGCACCAAAGCGACGCATACGTTTTGCAGCAAGATCTTCGCGAAGCTCCTCGCAAGATACGCCCCAATCCTTAAACGGAGTGAGCGTATGCGGAATGTCATCACAGGCAATGATTATGCGCTTGCGGTCAGAATCTGTTAATGCTGCTGTTGGAGATTGCTTCACCTTCGGTTCGCAAAGACGAGTTGCGCGACTTTCATCGCATTCTCCGTCACTTTTTTGGCAATCACTGCCTACTGCCAACTGCCTACTGTCTACTGGGGCCTTAGCCCCCATCACCGTATTGATTTTATACTTCTTTGTGGCGGTGAGGACATGAACATCATGCAAATCCGTTTGCGCACACACGCGGTCCACAACCGCCTGGATTGCAGTTTCGTTTTCGGCAATGACCGTAAACCAAACATTGTATTCGTGACTACGGATGTAATTGTGCGTAATCGCAGGTTCTTTCATCACGACTGCAGCGAACTTTTCCATCGGCGTTTGCGAATGCGGTTCCGCCGAAAAATCAGACGACGAAGTCGGTACTTTCCCTGCACAAAGCCTTGAAATAAAGCCGAGTTTTTTGGAATCGTACACGCCACCAATACGTCGAATTACGCCAGAAGTGCGCATTTTCTCAATTTCATCAAAAACTTCTTGTTCCGAAACAACAAGATTCGCGCATTTTTCGCCAGCATCATTTTTGACAGCATCTTTTCCACCATCACAATTCAACATTTCCGCAAGCGCCTTATACGGGCGCTCCACCAACGGAAAGCCGTCTTGAATAATTGCGAGAAGTTTTTGACTTAAATCATTCATTAAAATAACTGGATCCCCTCACTTCGTTCGAGGATGACACTTAAACAATTCTTAATTTCGAATTATTCTGCCTACTTCCTACTGTCTACTGCCTACTTTTATAATCCGATTTCTTCATCAGTCAAATAGCAAGCCGGATCTTCGGCCCAGAAGTCACCCGTCACCGCCTCGGCACGCGTACGGAAGTTGCCGTTGCACAAATTCAAGAACTTGCAATTCGGGCAGCGTCCCTTGAGAATCGGCTTACGGTTCTTGAGGCCCGCCATAATCGGGTTCGATTCGTCCGTCCAGATGTCGCCAAAGTTGCGTTCGCGTACGTTTCCGAGCGTGATATATTGCGTAAACTGGTCCGGATGCACATTACCGATGCTATCGATATTGCCAAATGCCATACCACTGCGGTTACCGCCATTACGCTTAATCAAATCCAAAATCTTTTCGGCGCGTTCCGGGTCTTCGCGCTTCATACGCTGATACAGATAAACGGCATCTGCATGGTTGTCGACCGTCAAAATTTCCTTGTTCACGCCGCGCTTCTTAAAGTCCAAAGTGCGATCAATGATCAAGTCCATCACTTTGCGACTTTCTTCGTGATTCAAGTCGTTATCGACCATCGCACTTCCGCGACCGCTATAGACAAGGTGATAGAAACAAACTCTATCAATGTTTTCCGCTTCGAGTAAATCGAAAATAGCGTTCAGGTCTTGATAGTTGTACTTTGTAATCGTGAAGCGGAGTCCAACCTTCTGGCCCGTAGCCACGCAATTGCGGATTCCGCGCAAAGCCATCTGGTATGCGCCCTGCTTGCCACGGAACTTGTCGTGAGTTTCTTCGCAACCATCCAAGCTGATGCCCACATAGCCAACGCCCATTGCCTTGAGCTTCTGAGCCACATCCGGAGTAATGCAGGTACCGTTCGTCGAAATCGTCGGACGGATGCCCTTGCTTGCTGCGTAGTTTGCGAGTTCAAAAAAATCCGGGCGCAAAAGCGGTTCGCCACCACTGAACAAAATCACCGGCACATGAAAATCCGCAAGCTGATCAATAAGCTTGATTCCCTCTTCGTGTGAAAGTTCGTTCTGGTACTTGATAGCCTCTGAACGGGCATAGCAATGCACGCACTTCAGGTTGCAAGTCTTGGTGCAGTTCCACACCACCACCGGACCACGACCCGGACCCACACCATTCTTGGATTCGTGGGCACGCGGTTCATAACGAAGAGAATCCCCGAAATTCGGGGTGTCCATCAAAAGCTTAGTAATACTGATCATGCGCCCAAATTTAGAAATTTTTCTCTATATCAGAAATAGACTCCATAATTAGGACGTGCGTTCATACTGCGACCTTTAGCGTCATACCGAGGAGCAAAATTTTTCTTCAACGGGGTCGGTATTCTCGCCTTGAGGATTCCCGTTCCGCCTCCATTGCCCTTCGCATTTATCAAGTGTTTCGCCGGATGCACTTTACCATCGTAGTAATAGTTCGATACGTACAAATTCTGTACTTCGGGATACTTTCCGTCAAATTTATTATCTGCAATAAAACCATTAAATACATCAGGAGGTGGTTGAGGCGAGGTCATAAACAAGCCGCTAATCGTATGTCCATTTCCGTAAACGATTCCGACAAAAGGAATACCGTAATCATTTAAAGGAGTCCATTCCACATAATCGTGATACTTGCTGTAATTCTGTGGAGGCAATCCATCCATTTTTTCATGCACGACAATATCGTTCATAATTTGAATACAGGCATCGACAGGCGGTTTGTCATTCAAGTAATCGTTCGCAAAATCATCGAAATAATACAGTTCATGCACATTTGTCACCATATAACAGCCATTAGAATCTATCGCCGGTTTTACAGGTTCAAATACCCACTTGGCATTGAGATTAACGGTATCAGATTTAGTGGAATTGATAAGATAAGGCGTATTCAAAGTGATTCCCGATTGAACAGAATTAAACCACCCCCTAAAAATGAACCCTTCACGAGTCGGCTTTTTGAGGAGGACTCTTTCACCATTCAAGACTTTTTCGGGATTTGTAGAATCCCCCATCGTACCGCCGTGCAAGTCGTAGATTATGGTAATTTCACGAGCAATCCATTTGCCGTAAAGGACGATGTCTTCGGTGTTTCCTTGAGGAAGTTCCGTCACTCGAGTCGTAAATGTCGAATCGGTATACCAGCCATCAAATGTACGACCTTCCCCTGTAGGCTCTTTCAAAATGTACGTTGCAGAATCCGCATAGCGGGACTTCGGATTCGAACGGCTCCCATAATTAATGTAGCTACCATCATTCACATAAGTAATGGAATACCAACTTTTCCACTTGGCATAAAACCTTTGGTTTCCCTCAGCCGTCGTTGAAATTTTTTCAGCCGGGATTGTGAAAATGGAATCGGTAAACCAACCTTCAAAAACATCATTTTCTTTAGAAGCCGCTTCCAATACAACTTCTTGCTTAGGCATATAGTAAGCCGGATTAGAAGAACTATTGGTGCCATTATTTAGATCATATAAAATATCATAGAACACGCCATTCAATTTCGGATAAGAATCGCCAGTTTCCTGCTTCCAAATGGGGATTTCAGTCCCTTTCTTCAACTTTTCGAAGACCGTTTTATTCGAGAACTCTGTAACAGATACAGGCGTTGCTTCAAAACCTTGATTCGAAAATTTCTCCGAGTAAAAAACATTCTCCAAAGAAGCATCGTCATCCGAAACCACCAAACATGTTTTCTTCTGTTTCAAGCCAATACCAGAAAATTTTTTCGTCACATCGATATTGCCCGCAAAAAAAGAATTTTTTATAGAAATAGCATCCAGGGCACCGACAAGTCCACCACCTTCATCACCCATCAAATAACCTGCGGAATAAGAGTTTTCTATAATCACAGTATTACGCCCATAGGAATGAGTGTATGCAGCCGGATTTCGGCTAGCCACATAGGCGACATCCAAACAAGGGTCTCCATAAACATCGACGCTACCGACAAGCCCCCCGACAAACCCTTTAGTGCCTACAACAGTAGCCGTACTGAAAACGTTCTTTAGTTTTAGGTCGCCATAGGGGATGCGGACGAATAGTTGGACACAACTAGAGGACGCATCATGCATTTTACCGAAGATCAAATCGCCAAGGCTTTGGAAACATTTCATGATTTAAAG
>CACZAD010000005.1 GCA_902779055.1 Fibrobacter succinogenes
CCGGATGACCGCATCATGCGCTTTGACGCTCACTCCAACTTCTGGGAAATGGGCGACACCGGTCCGTGCGGCCCCTGCTCCGAAATCCATTACGACCGCGGCGACCTCGCTACGCAGGCCGAAACGTTCAAGGACCCGATCAAGGGCGTGAACGGCGAAAACGACCGCTACATCGAAATCTGGAACAATGTGTTCATGCAGTACGAACGCGTGAGCGACGGCTCCTTGATTCCGCTGAAGGCAAAGAACGTCGATACCGGTATGGGCTTCGAACGTATCTGCGCTATTCTCCAGGGCAAGACCAGCAACTACGACACCGACGTGTTCACCCCGATTATCTCGAAGATTGCTGAACTCTCCGGCGTTCCGTACAACGATGGCGAAGCCGGCACCCCGCACCGCGTGATTGCCGACCACATCCGCGCTATTTCGTTTGCTATTGCCGATGGCGCTCTCCCGTCTAACGAAGGCCGTGGCTACGTTCTCCGCCGCATCTTGCGCCGTGCTAGCCGCTTTGCTCGCCTCCTCGGCCAGAAGGAAGCCTTTATCTACAAGCTCGTCCAGGTGCTCGCCGATACGATGGGCGAAGCCTTCCCGGAAATCCGCGAACGCAAGGAATTTGTCGCTTCCGTGATCAAGAGCGAAGAAGAAAGCTTTATCCGTACACTCGACGCCGGCCTCGAACGCTTTGCAGGCATTGTCGCTGAACTCGGTGACGCAAAGACTGTTCCGGGTGACAAGGTGTTCCTCCTTTACGATACCTACGGATTCCCGCCGGACCTCACTGGCATCCTCGCCGAAGAAAAGGGCCTTTCGATTGACGAAAAGGGCTACGAAAAGTGCATGGAAGAACAGAAGGCCCGCGCCCGCGCCAACATGAAGCAGGGCATCAACACGATGGGCACCGAAGGCTGGACGCAGTACAGCGAAGCTAGCACAAAGTTTGTCGGTTATGAACTCTCCGCTTGCGAAACGAAGGTTGTCCGCTGGCGCGAAGACAAGGGTGTCCTCTCCATCGCTCTCGAAACCTCTCCGTTCTATGCCGAAATGGGTGGCCAGGTTGGCGACAAGGGAACGCTCGTTTCCGCTGACCTCGAAATCCAGGTGTTCGACACCGTGAAGGTGAACGACACGGCTCTCTGCCGCGGTAAGGTGGTGAAGGGTACCGCTAACGAAGAAACGATGGGCGCCTTGTTCATCGCTACCGTCGATAACGAACGCCGTAACGACATCCGCAAGAACCACTCCGCAACGCACTTGCTCCAGGCCGCTCTTCGCCAGGTGCTCGGCACTCACGTACAGCAGCAGGGTAGCTTCGTTTCGAACGAACTCCTCCGCTTTGACTTCAGCCACTTCAGCGCTATGACCGCCGAAGAAATCCAGAAGGTCGAAGACATCGTGAACGCCAAGGTGATGGAATGCCTCCCGGTCAATACCGAAGTGATGGGCGTGGACGAAGCCAAGGCCAGCGGTGCTATGGCTCTGTTCGGCGAAAAGTATGGCGACGAAGTCCGCGTCGTGAAGATGGGTGCTTGCAACGAAGAATTCTCCAAGGAACTCTGCGGTGGCTTGCATGTGCAGAACACCGGTAACATCGGTCTCGTGAAGATTATCTCTGAATCCAGCGTGTCCGCTGGCGTGCGCCGTATCGAAGCTGTCTCTGGCCGTGGCGCCTTGAGCCTCCTCCGTGCCGGTACGCAGATCCTCAACGCTCTCCGCGAACAGCTCCGCTGCAAGGATGCCGAAGTCCTCGACCGCATCCAGCAGACGTTTGCCAAGACGCAGAACCTCGAAAAGAGCCTCCAGTCCGTGAAGCTCGAACTTGCAACGCTTGCTGCTGCCGAAATCTTGAACGGTGGCCTCAACGTTGCTGGCGTGAACCTCTACGTGCGCGAACTTTCCTTGCCGGACGAAAAGTACAAGAACTTGCTCGACGGCATTCAGAACAAGCTTGCTACCGACTCTGTCGCCGTGATTGCGAACAAGGACAACGGCAGCGGAAGCATCGCCGTGATGGTTGGCAAGGATGTTCAGGCTAAGGGCATCAAGGCTGGCGACATGGTGAAGGATCTCGCCAAGGCTTGCAACGGTAAGGGCGGTGGCCGTCCGGACCGCGCTCAGGCTGGTACTCGCGAACCGGAAAAGATTGCCGAAGCTATCGCTAACGCCAACAACTGGATTAGAGCAAAGCTCGGTGCATAATGATGTCATTCCGGCCCCTGTGCCGGAATCACTTTTTCAAAAATTTCAAGGCGGCCCTAGGGTCGCCTTTTTTTACATACTCAAAATAAAAAAATGATATGAAATGTTCCGATTTTATTTATAATTAAAGAAACGGGTGTGGAATGGTATGGAGCCGTTATTTAATCTAGAAAGCATTTATGTTACTAACGTAATCGGGATTGTCCTGATTGCCGTCATGATTGTGTGCAATTTGTGGCGCTTTGAGACGCGTAGTCGTTCCGACCGGAATTTGCTTTTGATGATGTTCCTTGCTCTTACGAGCTGTATTGCCGATCCAATTTCGTATTCGATGAAAGGTGTGCCCGGCCTCGGCCCCAAAATTCTCGTTTATCTGACGAGTACATGGCTTTTTGCGGCGAATATGCTTGCGAGTTTTTTCTGGGTGCGATTCCTTTCGTTCCATCTGAATGGCGGAATCCCGCACAGGTCCAGAATGGTGCTGGACACGATCGTCGCTGTGGGCATAATTTTGCTCCTGATCAATCTCTTTACGCCGATTGTATTTTCTATCGACGAGAACAACCTTTATTCGAGAACTAATCTGTACGCCTTCTTTTTGGTGGTGGACTACTTGTTTGTCGTCTATAGCATTGTTGTGTATTGTAAGGCTCGTGCGAAAGGCGGCATTCTCAAGTTTTTCCCGATTTGGGTTTATATTGCGCCGATTCTCGTCGGTGGCGTGGTGCAGTCGCTTTATTACGGCATTTCCGTGATTCCGACGAGTATCGCCGTTTCGATTGCAGGCGTGCTTGCTAGCCTCCAGAACGAGATGATTTACTATGACCAGCTGACAGGTCTTTTTAACCGTTCCTATTTGAATTACTTGTTGGACAAGTTTGCGGAACGTCCGAAATTGTGCATTACGGGTATCATGATTGACTTGAATGGGTTCAAGCGAATCAATGATGAATTAGGTCATGCGGTGGGTGATGATGCGTTGGTGATAACGGCCCGAATTCTGAAATCGGCTGTGGGCAACGCAGGTATTGCTGTTCGCTATGCGGGCGATGAATTTATTATTTTGTTAAATACGCAAGATGGCGCTGCAATAGAGAATTGCCTCGCTCGAATTCGCCATTCTTTTGAAAAATTCAATAAAGAAGAATCCAAGCCTTACAAGCTTTTTGTCTCCATCGGATTCCACAAGTTCGACATAAAGAACGAAAGTGCGGATGCCTTTATTAACGCCGTTGATGAACGCATGTACGAAGATAAAGAAGCGTTTTATGCGACCCATGCCGGAATGGACCGCCGCAGACGCTAATTATTAGATTATATTTAATGATAAGTTAAATATATTGCCTTGAGGGGGCTTAAAATACAATGGAAAAGAAAAAGTTGGTGACGCTTTTGCTGATTGTAATCGGCATTCTCATGATTACCTTCTTTGTGAAGGATTGGTATGTCTTTTACCAGTGCGGAGCTGTTGAGCAGTGTTTGGTCGATAACAGCAATTACCAGAATATCGCAAAGTTCTTTGTGACAGCGATTATGACGGCTGTTGTGTTCTTTATCGGGGATAATTGCCTGTGTCCTCGCGACCGAAAGTTTTTGCAGGCGGGCTTTGCGGTTGCCTTGTGCGCCGATTTCTGCCTGAAGATTCTGCACAACTATTCTCATGTACTGGAGTACCGTAGTGATTATACTTTGCTTGGTATTTGCTTTTTCATGGTAACGCAGGCTATGTTCATTTACCGCCATACGCGTGTGAGCGATAAAGATAACAGCGTTCCGAAAATTATTTGCATCCCGTTTGCGGTGATGTTCTTGGCGAATGCGCTCCACCTGTTCCGCATTTTTGAAGGCCCGACGGTTCCGATTATTGCGACTTACGCAGCGTTCTTGATTTGCTCGCTTGTGGTGGCTTGCCAGGTGCCAAAGAAGGGCTACTACTTCCCGGCGAAGAACGCAAGGAACATCAAGCGTGGCATGATTCTCTTTTTCTGCTGCGATGTTTGCGTTGGCATTTCGCTTGCGACAGGTGATGACCATAGTGTCCAGGAAATCGTGGCAACCGTTGCAAATAATTTCGTCTGGTACTTCTATACGCCGGCGCTCATTCTTTTGGGCTTGAGCGGCTATAAGCGCAAGTCCTGATAGTGAATTTTCTATCTTTGCACGGTATGAAATTTGAAGAACTTCCTTTGGCAAATCCGTTGCAGCGAGCCGTTCGCGCAGTAGGTTACGAAACTCCGACCCCGATTCAAGAACGATCTATCCCGAGCCTTCTCAAAGGCAAGGACCTCTTGGGCATTGCGCAGACGGGAACTGGAAAGACGGCCGCTTTTGCGCTTCCGATTTTGCAGCGCCTGCTCGATTCCGGGAAGTTCCGTTCTCCAAAGACCTGTCGTGCATTGATTCTTTTGCCGACTCGTGAACTTGCGATACAGGTGGAAGATTGCTTCAAGGCTTATGCACAGTTTACGGCAATTTCGACGACTTGCATTTTTGGCGGTGTGGGTGACGGTCCGCAAAAGCGCAACTTGATTCGCGGTGTCGATGTGCTCGTGGCGACTCCGGGGCGCCTGCTCGATTTGATTGGGCAGAAGGCTGTTTCGCTGAAAAAGTTGGAATTCTTTGTGCTCGACGAAGCGGACCGCATGCTTGATATGGGCTTTATCCATGATATCCGCAAGGTCGTGGCGATGCTCCCGCAAAATCGACAGAATTTGTTCTTCAGCGCGACGATGCCGGATGAAATCTTGAAACTCGCTTCGACGATTTTGCGCCCGAATCCGGTGCAGGCCGAAGTTGCTCCGCAGAGTACTCCGATTGAACGCATCCGTCAGGAACTGTATCGCATTGACAAGCGCCGCAAGGGAGCTTTGCTCAAGGAACTTTTGGCAGAACATCCTGAAATGAAAAAGGTGCTTGTGTTCTGCCGCACCAAGCACGGTGCAGATAAAATTGTGCGCGTTCTCGAAAAGGCTGGCATCAAGTGTGCCGCCATTCACGGAAACAAGAGCCAGAACCGCCGTCAGGAAGCGCTTGGAAACTTCAAGTGCGAACAAATTCGAGTGCTTGTCGCAACAGATATTGCCGCCCGCGGCATTGACGTGGACGATGTGAGCCATGTGTTCAATTACGACTTGCCGAATGAACATGAAACGTTCGTGCATCGCATTGGCCGTACGGCCCGCGCAGGCAAGGAAGGTGTCGCCATCTCGTTCTGCTCTCCGGACGAAGAATCGGATTTGCGCGGTATCGAAAAGCTGACCCGCGTGAAGATTCCGGAAGGCGACCAGAGCATATATGAAAAGTTGCCGCCTCCGCAAAAGGAAACCGCCGAAAGTTTGATGCGCAATTCTCGTGGCCGTATGTCCCGCGAAGAAGCTCAGGCCCGTGCTGCTGAAACTCGCAACAACCGTGGCAAGCACAAGGGAAAAAACGGAAAGCAGAATTCTGGCAATACGCCGGCGGAAGGGACTGCGCAAAACGCGAATGCGCAAAGTGCGCACGCAGAAAGCGCTAAGGTGCGTACGGGCGAATCTCCGCACATCAATACGCCGAATCCGTCGCAAACGTCGAATGGCGAACGCCGCCACCGTCGCAATCGCCCCGGTTCCCGTGCCCGCCGCCGCATGCGCGAATCCCAACAAAATTAAGCTGTCCCCCATACAGTCACCCCGCACATGTTGTCTTTGACCACTTGCGCTTTAGCGCTTACGTGGTCATGATCCGCGTATGGGGAGGGCATCTCCCTTTACAGTGTCATCCCGGCCTTGTGCCGGGATCACCATTCCCTATTGAAATAAAAAATCTACAATACATTTGTATTGTGAAAAATGTCTAAAATTTCATATCATTTTCTAAAATCTTTAAAAATTTTATAAAAATCAATATTTTGTGTTGTGAATCTATTGCAATTTTAAAAATTAAGTTGTATATTTGATTTCAAGAACGGAACGGACAAAAGAGCCGCAATTCGTTTGCTTTCGGACCCTTAAAGTTTTTAGGGATCACCGTTAGGAGGAAAAATGAAAGAAATACTAGAATATACGAGCTATCGCCAGTATATTGCGGACTACTACGCCGATAAAAAGGCAAGTTCTGCGTTTACCTGGCAGACGTTCGCTACCGAAGCTGGTTTTTCTTCGCGCGTTTATCTAAAATACGTGAGCGAAGGCCGCTTTAACTTGAGTGATTCAGCGACAACACGCGTGGCAGATGCTATGCGCTTGGTCGATTACGAACGCGAATATTTCACCGAAATGGTCAAGTTCGACCAGCCGAAAAAAGGGCTGCTTTCAGCAAGATGCTTGCGATTGCGGACTCCCACAAGGCTAAAATCCTGGAAGGCGATGCGTTCCGCTTTTTCGAAAGCTGGAAAAATCCGGTCATCCGCGAACTTGCTCCGTCTATGCCGGGCGCAAAGCCGCTTGCGCTTGCACACGTTTGCCGTCCGGAAATCACCGCCGCCGAAGTCAGCGATGTGCTGAACTTTTTGGTCAAGGGCGGCTTCCTTGAAAAAAATGACGAAGGCAATTACGTACAAACTGATAAATCCTTGACGACGGGACCTATGGGTGTGACGCCGGTCGCTGTCCGCACGATGCACCGCCAAATGGGCGAACTCGCGCTTGAAGCAATCGAGGGTGTGGCTCAGGATAAACGAAATTTCTCCGGTGTCACGTTTGGCATCACGAAAGACGGCTACGATGAAATCGTGCAAGAAATCGCCGATTGCCGTAAAAGGGTTATCGCCATTGCCCGGAAAAATGCCGCAACAGACGAAGTCTATCGTCTGAATATGCAACTTTTCCCGCTGACACAGAAACAAGATTTGAAAAAATAAACGAGGAGGAATGTATGAATTACTCAAAATTTAGTGGACAATTTGTCTGCAAAATGGCGATGCTGCTCGCCTTTGTGTTCGCAGCGTGCTCGGAAAATAATGCTCCTGTTGCCGGTGGAACCGTCGAAGAAACGGGCGTTTATGCCTTGTCGGGCCGCGTGGGCAACGTGTATCCCAAGTTGCTTGCGAAGGTAACTGACGGCTCGGCAAATGTCCAAAATGACGAAAATTCCCTGTATGCTGCAAAAGGAACGGTCGTGACTATTTACGAACTGGATTCGTCATCTCTTGCGGCCACAGGTCGTATGTTTGTGGATACGATTGATAATGATGAGGGAACGTTTGCGTTCGATAATCTTTCTTTGAATAGTCCGTATGTGTTGATAGAAACGCTTGATTCTTGCATTACCCGCAATTGTGTTGAACGTGGTGCGGTAAGCTATCTGTCTGATGTTCCGCTACGTTTTAAAGCTGATGGGGAGGCTTATGTGGATAGCTCAAAGAAATATCCTGTTGTCTTGAATGCTATCGTTGATTTGAAAAAGCATAAGAAAATAAGCGTCAATATGTTGTCCGATAGAAAAGTTCGGCTTGTGCAAGCGTATTTTGCCGAAGGAATGTCATTTGCAGAGGCCAGCAAAAAGGCTGAACGGGACGTCCTTGAAAATATAGGCGTTTACGAAAATCTGGGGAACTTTGAAGACTTGGAAAATGAAAACGAAGAATTGAATTATGCAAGGGCTTTGTACCTGCAGCTTTCTGAAATGGACAATTGGTCGCCTTTAATTGATGAAACAGAAAAGCTACAATACTTTGTAGATGACTTTGCTTGGGTGTACGAAAATGTGTATAACATACCGTCGTCTGTGTTTGATGCAATGAGCGAAACTGAAAAGCAGTATTATCTGAATACGAAAAAATTGTTTGGTTATGAACTCGGCTATTTGGCTTATAAGGCTGGCTTGGGACAATGTACTGAAACTCGAGAAGATGAATTGGTCTTGATCTCGATTCCGGAAATCGAAAATATTCCCGTGTCTACTGTTGTTTGCCGCGCAGGAAAGTGGGGTCTTGATTCCAAAAAAGTTGAATATGTAAAAGGTTCTATGGTGGATAATCGCGATGGGAAAACGTACAAGACTGTTACCTATAATTGGGGAAATGTCACGCAAACATGGATGGCCGAAAACCTGAATTTTGCAGATACGGTTTCTGCGAATGTTGATAGCGCCTTGAAGGCTAATTTGTTAGGAAAAACTAGGTGCTGGGAATATGATCCGTCTTGTGAACTGTTCGGTCGTTATTACGATTGGGCTGCGGCTATGAACGTTGATGAGGCTTCTGTTGAATTGAAATCTGTTGTATCTCGTACCGTGTATGATGCGGTACATCATTCGAGGACGTCCTATTCCGATACCGTGGTTGTAGAAGAACGGTGCCGAAAAGCCAAGTTGATTGTAAACGTTGAGGATGGTGAGGAGAATGGGGTCGAGTATTGCTCTTTGTGGTCGGTCTCGCATGAGTGCTTGTCTGTGGATACGTCTGAAACGTTGTTTGGTTATTGTTCCTATATGTACCGAACATGTTACTTGAACCGTTCTAGTGTTATTCGTCAGTCCGAATCTTTGACACATCAAGGCGTTTGCCCTGATGGATGGAGAATCCCCAATAAAGAGGATTGGGAGTTGTTGAGCGAAAATATGAAGAGCCGTGGAATATCTTTCGATGATTCTTATGGAAGCGGCTTTGGAGATGTGGAACCGAAGGTAACGAAGTCGTATGGCTCTGATGTTTCTAGGACGAGTGTTGTAAAGAAAGGTGGTGAAATGTTTGCTTCGATTCCAGATGATAATGACGACGGACTTTTGGCTAGTTTTTCTAATGGAGATCTTTTTATGTCCGGAAAGATTACGTTCGATTTCTTTACTAAAAATCGTCTTCGTCCAAACTATGAATTTGCGGTCCGCTGCATCAAAAATTAAGCGATATGCAATTTTAAAATAATTTGTTAGGAGGAAAAGGAAGGCGGGCTCCGGCCCGCCTTCTTTATGCTGTCACCCCGCACGTGTTGCGGGGCCACCTTACACGGTTGCTTTTACTGTCATACCCGCCTCCGAGCGGGCATCGCCTTACACGATCCTCCTCACTGTCATCCCGGCCTTGTGCCGGGATCGCCTTACACGTTCGCTATTATTTCTTGAAATTTGCGTTTGTCTTCCTCAAGGCTTAGCCCTGCGATTTCCTTCTCGAGTTCTTCGGCTTGCTCGATTGCCTTTTGTGCAAATTCTTGTGTGGCCGGCGCCTGTGAATCGACAATGCGGTGATTCGCCATTTTTATGAACTTTTCCACCTTGCGGATGGCTTCGCGCGTTTCCTCGTTGCAGTACGTTTCCGCCATACGTTCGAAAATGTAGCCTTCTGCCGTCTTTGACAAATGAATCATGTCACTATCGTAAAAGCGGTAGTCGCGCAGTTCGTCCATCACGATCTCGTAACTTGGAAAATAGCTGATGTAGGGCGCTGGATTTGCGAGCGTTCCTTCGGCGTGGCGGTCGTATCCCGTTATAAGTTTGTCTATGGCAAGTTGCAGCGTTGCCTTCGAAAGCGTGTTGTTGTGCGCGCCGTCGCTCATGTGCCGTAACGGCGAAACCGTAAATACGATGTGCAAATCGCGATTCCCGCTATCGTCTTGACGTTTGATTTTCTGCAAGTCCTGCACGATGCTCTTCAATGCTTCGGCCACATGGTCTGCGGAAATCATCTTGCGTATGAACAAGTTGGGATTTTGCCTGTGACAATTCGAAACGGCAATGCCGCTCTCTTTCAAAAAGTACACGAACGATGTTCCGAGCGTGATGAACACGGTGTCTGCATTCTGCAGGAACTCCCGGGATTCGTATGCGGCCGCGTTCAGCTTGGCAATGCATTCTTCGCGGGTTACTCCCGAAAGGGATCCGTGTGCATCCCAGCTGTACCAAAGACCTCGCATGTCCAGAAAAACATCTTTCTCCCCAAAAATCTTCCCGTTTGCAATCGCCTTGATTTGCATAGCCGTCGAAAGCGGATTGTATACCGTCCCGAACGGATTTGATAAAACGCAAAATTTCCGTGATGCGAATTGCGCCGATATATTGTCTGCAAAGCACGAACCGAAAAATGCAAGCCTCGATTTATAATCGATGCGAGCTCCCGATGAAGAAATATCAATTTTTGTGAAGAAATTCATATAGAAAAGCTAGTAAATAACACTGAAAATAGGGGCGATGGGTCGTTTTTAAGTGCGCTAATGCGGTATTTGTGCTATTTTGAACTTGTTTCCTGTTTATATTGTGAAAATGGATGAAATTTCAATCTTCTATAAAAATGTTTAAAATTTTAAAGAAAAATGATAAAATATATTGTAAAACTATTGATTTTTGAAAAATAAAGTGCTATATTTAGAATAACGACAAACGGATATCTCGAAAGAGGTCGCTTGTTAGGAGGAAAAATGAAAGATATACTTGAATATACGGACTACCGCCAGTATATCGCAGATTACTACGCCGATCGAAAGGCGAAGACTGCGTTTTCTTGGCAGGAGTTCGCCAAAACGGCGGGTTTCTCTTCGCCGGTCTACCTTAAATACGTGAGTGAAGGTCGCTTTAACTTGAGTGGAGACGCTGCTTTGCGTACAGCGCAAGCAATGCATCTTGCGGATTTTGAATGCAAGTTCTTTGTTGAGATGGTCAAGTTTGACCATGCGAAAAACGATACCGAAAAGAGGGCTGCGTTCAGCAATATGATTTCGATTGCGGACTCCCACAAGTCGAAAATCTTGGAAGGTGAATCGTTCCGCTTTTTTGAAGACTGGAAAAATCCAGTGCTCCGTGAACTTGCACCTGCTATGCCTGGCGCGAAACCCTTGGCTCTTGCTCACGCTTGCCGCCCTGAAATCTCTGCGGCCGAAGTTAGCGAAACGTTGAATTTTTTGGTCAAGGCTGATTTGCTCAAAAAAGATAAAGACGGCAATTACGCACAGACGGATAAAGTCGTGACGACTGGCCCGATGAATGTGACTCCGCTTGCGGTTCGTGGTTTGCATCACCAGATGGGCGAATTTGCGCTGGACGCCATCGAAAATGTGCCGCAGGATGAGCGCCATTTTTCGGGCCTTACGCTTGGCATCACGCGTGAAGCTTACGACGAAATCGTGCAGAAAATTGCCGAATTCCGTAAGGATATCATTGCCATTGCAACGCGAGAGTCTGCAACGGACGAAGTCTATCGTTTGAACGTGCAGTTCTTTCCGATGACGAACAAAAGTTTAAATAAAAAGGATTAGGAGGAAACCATGAATTATTCAAAAATAAGTGGACGGTTTGTCTGCAAAATGGCGGCGCTGCTTGCCTTTGTATTTGCTGCCTGTTCCGAAGACGTTTCTCCGGTAAATGGAGCTCATGGTGGTGCCGCCGAAGAACAGGGTTACTACGCCTTGGCTGGCCGCGTGGGCGATGTGTATCCTAAAGTAATGCGTTTGCAAGGGCTAGATTTGTCGTCGCAAAATGGTGAAGGCCGTTCGGATGTGAATCAAGGAACTGTCGTTGTTGTTTCGGAGTTGGATTCTCTGACTCTTGAAAAAACGGGCCGTTCGTTTGTAGATACTATCGATAACAACAATGGAGATTTTTCGATTGAAAATATTGCTTTGGGTAGCCCTTATGCGTTGATCGAAATTCAGGATTCTTGCATTGCTGCGGATTGCAAAGAATGGGGCGTGTGGGGGTCGAATGATTATCCCACTTCCGTAGAAGTCCCGTGTGATTATGATGAGTTGCTTGCGATGGACTCTACTTGGGCGGCTGCTTTACCCGATTACTGTGGCGTTCTGGATTCGACAAAATACCCAATCCCGTTAAGCGGTATAGTGGATGTTCGTAAATATCAAGGAACGCGCGCTGCAAAGTTAAATATCAATACGTTGAGTTATTTAAAAATTCCGTTGTTGAAAAAATATTATGCCGAAGGAATGTCTTTTGAAGAAGCAGGCCGGAAAGCTGAACGAGAAATTCTTGAAAGCTTTGGCGTTTATGAAGATTTAGGTGATTTCGAAAATGCCGAGAATGTAAAGGGCGAATTGTCTTATGTTTTGCAGATGATGATTCATATTACTCGCTCGGGGATACTTTTTGATACAATGCTTCCGATTAACGTTGAACGCTATTACGGCATGTCGCCGACGTTGTTGGCTTCGTTGGGCGAAAATGCGGAACAATTGTATTCGAATACGGTAAAGTTCCTGGACTATGAAATTGGCTACTTTGCGCACAAGAAGGGTATCGAACAATGTACGTCTTCCCGTGAAAACGAAACGTTTACGGTTGACGGGTTGGGTGTAGGCACGTTTGTTTGTCGTTCAAATAAATGGGTGGCCGGAGCCAAAAAGATTGACTACACGAGCGGAACGATGACGGATGCGCGTGACGGTAAGGTTTACAAGACGGTTACGTATGATTGGAATGGCGTAAAACAGACTTGGATGGCCGAAAACCTGAACTATGCGGATACGGTTTCTGGTGCCGACACGGCGATGAAAAAGAGATTGCTCGGGAATACAAAATGTTGGGAAAGTGACCCGTCTTGTGAACTGTTTGGCCGTTATTATACTTGGAGATCGGCGATGAACATAGATCCCTCGTCTATAAACTTGGTTTCTGTTGTGCTGAACGAAGTTTTTGACGAAACCATTGAACGTTACGTAAGTAGCTATGATACTGTGACGGTTGAAAGTATGTGCATGTCTGGTGATCGCGACACAGCGGTTGAATATTGTAGCGTAAAAACGACTACGGGTACGTGCAGGTATCTTGATACGGCTGCGAGTGTGTATGAATATTGCGAGAACAAGTATTACCAAGGATGTCGCTTTGTAAGTGCTGAATATCTTCCGTCAGCGGGGGCTGTGGCTCATCAGGGCGTGTGCCCGGAGGGCTGGAGAATCCCCAACAAGAGTGACTGGGACGTTCTCTTTGAAAATATCGCAAGTCGTGGCGCATCGTTTAAAGATGCTGATGGTAGCGGCTTTGGTTATTTTGTGGCGATGACGGTGAATTTTGAAAATTCTGCTACACCGTTATTGAGAGTCGGAGAGAGGGAGTATACACGACTGGCCTTTGCTTCTGTTCCTGAAAGCGCTGCTGAATTTAATGAAAATGCTCCCATTGCATTCTGGCCGTTTATCGGATTTCCGCCGAGTTCTGCTAAGGATGTTTATGGAATTCTGAGCTTCGCGTTTACGGATACTGAAGTTAGGGTTCGTTGTATTAAGGATTGATAGAGTTCACTAAAAATCTCTCTCGACCTTTCCATTTTTGTTAGGAGGAAAGGGGAAGGCGGGCTTCGGCCCGCCTTTTTTGCTGTATGAATGAAAACCACCGGCTAGGCCGGTGATTCAAAAGAGTCTTTTAGCGTTGCGTCCTCGGAAAAAAAGAATTCCTTTGATTACGATTGATATGCGGTCTGCCAACTGCATAACAAGTAACCAAAGGAATTGAAATGAATTATAGAAATAATAACACGTTAGCGCATACATCGTGGAATTGCAAGTATCATATCGTATTTGCTCCAAAATTTAGAAGGAAGGTGTTTTACGGTGAGAAAAAGACTGAAATCGGGGCGATACTGAGAAAACTATGCGAGTGGAAACAGATCAATATTTTGGAAGCCGAGGTTTGTCCGGATCACGTCCACATGTTGGTCGAGATACCTCCCAAGATATCGGTTTCCGGATTTGTCGGATACTTAAAAGGGAAGAGTAGTCTGATGATTTATGAGAAGTACAAATCGCTTCAGTTTAAATACCGGAATAGGGAATTTTGGTGTCGTGGCTACTATGTTGACACGACTGGAAAAAATACGGCAAGGATTGCAGCGTATATCCAAAATCAACTGAAGGAAGACCAGTACGGAGACCAGTTGACAATGCTTGGAAAATTATAGCCCGTTTACGGGCCGCCGGTAAGGAAAAATCGCAAGTGGCAGATTGACCGATGCGACGTGACGTGTTGCTAGTATTCTAGGGCAGGGCCCGCATATGAAGAACCACCGGCTTTGCCGGTGGGTTCCTTTTTTTTTAAAAAAAAAAATGATAATAATTTATATGTATTGTGAAAAGCGCTTGAAATTTTTATAGAAATCTATAAAATGCTTAAATTTTACTAAAAACAGTAAAAATTTATGGTAAAGTATTGACTTTTATAATTTTTCGATTTATATTTGAAATGTAAGCGATGCCCGAGCCCCAAAATCGGGTAATCGTTTGTTTAGGAGGAAAATAATGAAAGATATACTAGGATACACTAGTTATCGCCAGTATATTGCGGACTATTACGCCGAGAAAAAGGCGAAATCCGCGTTTACCTGGCAAGAATTCACGCGGGCGGCGGGCTTTTCTTCGCCGGTCCACCTGAAATACGTGAGCGAAGGTCGCCTGAATTTGAGCGATGCCGCCTCGGAACGCGTGGCGCAGGCTATGCGTCTTGTCGGCTTTGAGCTGGACTATTTCTGTGAAATGGTCAAGTATGATAATACAAAGACCGATGCCGAAAAGAAAATCGTCTTCAATAGAATGCTTGCGATAGCAGACGCCCACAAGGTAAAGATTATCGAAGGTGATTCTTTCCGCTATTTTGAAAGCTGGAAAAATCCGGTATTGCGCGAACTCGCTCCTGCGATGCCCGGGGCAAAGCCTTTGGCCCTTGCCCGTGCATGCCGTCCGAAGGTTACTGCAGCCGAAGTAAGCGAATCCTTGAATTTCCTTGTCAAGGCGGACTTGCTCCGTAAAGACGAAGACGGAAATTACGTGCAGACCGAACGTGGCGTGACGACAGGACCGATGGACGTGACGCCCGTGGCTGTCCGAGGAATGCAGCGCCAGATGGGTGAACTCGCGCTCGACGCTATCGAAGGCGTTGCTCAGAACGAACGTCATTTCTCGGGCCTCACGCTTGGCATCACGAGCGGAGCCTATCAAAAAATTGTTCAGGAAATCGCGGAATTCCGCAAAAGAATCATTGCGATTGCGACGGAAGATGACGGCATGGACGAAGTCTATCGCTTGAATGTCCAGTTCTTCCCGATGACGAACAAGAGTGATAATAAAAAGGTTTAGGAGGACATCATGAATTATTCTAGAACTAGCGGACAGATGGTCTGCAAAACGGCGATGCTGCTCGCCTTTATGTTTGCAGCGTGTTCCGAAGATGTGGGCCATTCGCCGGTTGCGCAGGACGGCGGCTACACGGAAGATACTGCATACCTCAACAACATCAATGTCGTGGCTCATGCGAGGCTTTACGTTTCCGAAAACGATTCGTCTGCAAAGAACAAGCTGGTAAGCTATGTCCCTTCAGGATCCCTGTTGAGGATGACGGAGCTGGATTCCGTTAATTTCGATGCGACGGATGCGGTTTTCTATAGCCGTTCTGAAGATTCTTCCGGAGTCTTCAGTTTTGATAGCATCTCGTTGAAAAGCCCTTATGTCATGATGGAACTGTCTGCCGATTGTTCGTCTAAGGACTACCCTAATCCCATTTCTGATCCTGAAGGCAAAAAGTGGGCTGATAAATGTTTGTCCAATAGGGAAGTTGGCCTGGTGTACCATGTGCTGGTCGACTTGCGAAAGTCCAAGGAAATCAGTATCAACGTGGTGACCGAAATGGTGACGAGCCGCCTGATGTACCTGATGGATCATGGGAAAAGCTACGAAGAGGCTAGGCTTCAGTCTGAACGCGAGATGCTCGATGCCTTGGGTATGTACGGTGTTCCTTACCGTTTTGAAAAGGCCGTCTATGACGAAAATCGCGCTGAATTGATGTTTGCGGATTACCTGAACTCCTGGCTTGTATATGTGCATAATCCCAGGTCTCTGACGGGCGTGATTGGAACGTTTGCCGCGATTGGTTCGTTGAATGGGGAGCCTTCTGTAAAGAATATGCTTATTGAATATGTTGAAGACTGGAATCGTTCAGAATGGGTCGATGATAGCACTAAACAGTATCTGCATAATCTTGTGCATAACTTTATGGCAAGCCTTTATGGTCTGGAACCGTGTTCTGCTGAAAATGAAGGCCGTAGCACGGTGCTCCCCTATGACGAACATAAGGACATTAGCTTTGTATGCAAGGCGGGGACGTGGTCATTTTCTGTTGGTTATGTTGTCCCTGATAGCGTAGGCGCTGTTTTGGGGCAGATGACGGATTCCCGTGACGGTACGAAGTATAATACTGTTACGTATGAGATTGACGGTGAATCGCAAACCTGGTTGGCGGAGAACCTGAGATACAACGCCACGGATGGACTTTATTATTGGTCTGATGCCATGAACTTGCCGGAATCTGTTGTGCTGGTTTCGTATGAGGAATGCATTGAACAGGATACTTATGCGTATTGTGATAATATGCAGCAAAATAAAAGGAACTTTAATTACGAAAGACTTTGGAGCGTGACGGATTCTGTCAAGGCTGCCGGGAAAACGTACCAAGGCGTATGCCCTGATGGATGGCACCTTCCGGATGCTAATGAATGGAAAAAGTTGCGCGACTACGTTGAAAAAAAGATAGATATCAAGTCGTTGTTCAGAGATAATGTTATGTCGATCGCCGGATTCGATGAACCGGAATCAGAAGGTGAGAATTTGTATGTCGTTAAGATCGATAGCTCGGTTCAAGATATTAGCGGGTATACTGATGAAATAAATTCTACAATCATCCTTCTTTATGTTGAAAATGAAGAATGGACGTATGTAAGTCTAAAACAAAAGAATATGAATCGGTTGAATGGTGCAAGATATGCCTTGCAAAGGCCAGAACTGTTTGCCGAAAAGTCATTTTCTGTGCGCTGCATCAAGGATTAAATAAAGGAGGAACGTCTTATGAATACCCAAAAATTACTTATGGCATTTATGGTGCCTCTTGCATTCGCCGCTTGTTCCGAAATTGATGATATGGTGCCGAATGCTCCGTCGGACGAACAGAAAGGTTTGTCTTCGAGCGGTGAAGATGTTGTCGCTTCGAGTTCAAGTTCCCTGGAGGGGAATTCGGATGCTGTATATACGGGAGTGAAGGTCTATGTTACGGATCCGGGCCAGTATATTACCATAGCCGAATTGAATCCGGAGACTTTGGAAAATCTTTACGACGTGTTTTACGGTTCGAGGTATCTTGATGATGGAACCGGCGACAAGACTCACGTTGTCGAAGGTCTGTCCTTGAAAAGCCCCTATGTGAAGGTCGGGTACGGGAGAGACTGCCGTCCGTATAATATTGTTGACTTGCGAGAATCGGATGCTGTCGCGGTGAATGAGAAGACTTATTTTGAAAGTATCCGTGCGCTTCATCTGATGAAGTCGGGGAAGAGTTTCTCCGATGCGAAAAAGCAGGCTGGCCGTGAATTTCTTGAAGCATTTGGCGCCAATGGCGCTTTGTGCGATAAGGACGAAACGACCTGTATGAAAAACAAGGATTATAGTGACTACATCCGGTTCGTTGCCAATTTTGCAGATTATTCAACAGAAGATACTCTTGTTGCAAGGTTTGAAAAGTGTGGCAATCTTACTTGTGATGAAGAGGCTATGAAAAAGCGCTATATGACGGAAATCTCGGATCTTGTCTGGGATAGTAATGTAGAAGGATCGAGTGATGATGAACGTTCCTATCTGGGGGATTTCTATGCGAAGTTGATCGGGGAAGGTTCGTGTACGGCCGAGAACGAAGGCAAGTCTTATGAAATGTTGCGTTCGGTAAGGGCGTACCTGCCTGTTGTCATGAGTTGCCATTCTGGAAAATGGAAGATTGCGTATAAAGAAATGGAACATACGATGGGAACGATGACTGATGAACGCAATGGAAAGACGTATAAGACCGTAACGTATGATTTGAACGGTACGACCCAGACTTGGTTGGCTGAACAGTTGGCTTACGCTTTGGATGGTTTGCAAGTTCCGTGCGAAGAAGATTCGGCGCTCTGTGGCTCTTACTTTATAGAAAATGCGCTGAATGTAGATTCTTCTTTGGTGTATCCGTCTGCAGATTCCTGTATGAAACTCAAGTTTAGCGAGTGTACTTGGTGTTCGGAAGACGCAACTCCTGAAAATTTTAAAGATGAGTGCAGAGATCGTTCTGATCGCTATATTAGCTTGAAGTCCGTGGCTGTTGTAGAATCGGTGATGAAGGAAAAGGGCGTTTATCAGGGAATCTGTCCTGATGGGTGGCACATTCCGACGTTCGATGAACTGAATAAGTTGCTGAATTATCTGTTGGAATTCTATAAGCCCATGATTTCGGAATCGGCTAAAAAAGAAATTGACGAAGACGAAAAGAGATCGTGGGTGTATGAGCTTCTCAATACCACGGCTTTAGGTGATCCGATTGGCTTTGGGTTGGACCGTTATAGTCCGGGCTTCTTTGCAATAGAAGGTTCTTTGCCTCTGCCTGTGTTTAATTTTGGATACTCGTCGGGTGAATATGCGCAGATTTCTGCGTTTGTCCGCTGCGTCAAGGATTAGAATTTTTTGTTAGGAGGAAGGGAAGACGGGCTTCGGCCCGCCTTCTTTTTTCTTTGTCATTCCCGGCTTGACAGGGAATCTCCTTTTGCGAAATATTGTATCTTTACTCTATCTTGCGCCTTGTGTGCGTAAAAAGGATTTATTATGAAACTTGGTAAGACTGAACTCCGTTTGAATGCAGAAATTGAAAAGCGTGGTGCCTTGTTTGCCGTGCTATTGGATCCGGATACGTCGGACGAAGCCGCCTTTGTTAAAGCCGGCTCCCTTGCTGCAGAGAACGGTGCTGACCTCCTTTTGGTGGGTGGCTCTTACCTCGGTAACTTTACGCTTCCCAAGCAGGTGGCGGCCCTAAAGGCGAATGTCGATTTGCCGGTGGTCCTTTTCCCGGGTGGAGCATCCCAGGTCGTTCCTGGCTTTGATGCCATGCTTTTCATGACGCTCGTGAGCGGTCGCAATCCGAACTACCTCATCGACGAACAGGTTCGCGGTGGTGCCCTCGTGCGCGCGCTCAATATGGAAGCGATCCCGACGGCTTACCAGCTCATCAACAGCGGCAAGCGTACGACGGTCGAATACATCAGTGGCACGATGCCGGTTCCCGCCAACAAGCCCAAGCTCAGCATGGTGAACTCCATCGCCGCAGAACTTATGGGCATGCGCTACGTTTACCTCGAAGCGGGTAGCGGCGCCGAAGAACCCGTCCCGGTCGAACATATTGCCTACACGCGCAAGGCCACCGAAATGACCATCATCACCGGTGGTGGCATCAAGGATCCGCAAACTGCCGCCGTCCGCGTTGCCGCCGGCGCACAGATCATCGTGACTGGAACCCTCTGGGAAAAGGTCAACGATCCTGCTTTGCTCAAAGAATTCGCCGCCGCCATCCACGTGAAAGGCTAAAAAGCTCGCTTTTATAACCTTTGAATTGCTAAAGCATTACGCCTGTCACCCCGGCCATTGTGTCGGGGTCACCTATTACCTCGACCACTTTTGTCACCCCGGACTGTCATCCCGGACTCCGTTCCGGGACGGGGTCACCTTTTTTTTATAGCGCTTTTAAAAAACTTGTTCTTATAGAAAAACCCTAATTCATAATTTTAAATTATGAATCCGATTGAAAGAAAGTATTAGTCAAAACGGCTAAATCCATCTACATTTGTGCCCGAAAAAAAGAGCTCTTGAAAAATTCATCGTTAAAAACAATCTTAAGGAGATTGAATTTATGAAGTTCAAGTTCATTGCCGTGGCATACCTCGTTCTCGCTATTGCCGTGCTGTTTACGGCTTGCGAAAAGGTGGAAAACTGCCACTATGATGAAGTCGCCAAGACGCTCAAATGCCAGGGCCAGACGTACTCTACCGTCGAAACGGGTGACCGTGTCTGGATGGCCGAAAATGCCAATCTCATGAATTTCGATTCTAGCTATTGCTATGGCAATAACCTCGACAACTGCAAGAAGTACGGCCGTCTTTATGACTGGAAGTCCGCCAATGACGCTTGCCCCACGGGTTGGGAACTCCCGAAGCAGGCCGACTTCGAAAAGGCTGATCTTAAGCTTTTGAACATCGGCAAGGATGGCTTCCGCTATTACGACGGAAAGTTCGCCGACGAAAACGTAAGCGCAAGCTTCTGGACTGCCGATGAATTCGACGAATCTCGTGCCGTCATGGTCCGCGTACAAGACAAAGTAACGTACGAACATTACAACAAGACTATCGCCGCCTCCGTCCGCTGCGTCAAGGTGAAATAGCGCTAAAATTTGTCATGCCTGCCTCCGAGCAGGCACCTCCCTAAACAATCCTCTTAGCTGAATCATAACAAAGGGGTCTTGCGGTCTAATCGCTGCAAGGCTCTTTTTTTGGCGTTTGCGGGTCTAAAAAACGCACGATATTCGCGATTTCGTACGTCTTTTCTCTTTATAAATACATATATTCAAAATGTGGATGCCGTGCGCGTTGTGCGGCGTCGTTTCGAGGTTTACGATGAAGAATCTAGTGATTGTCACTTATGTACTCAGGGCTCTCGGCTTTGTTCTGGTCTTGCTTTCGCTTTTCGGCCATAGCTTTATTCTGAACCTTTTCCCGGGGCTCGAAGGTATGTCTATCAACCCGATCTTCTATTCGGGCATTATCGTCTATTTGCTTGGCGCGGTCATCTACTTCTTCATCAACAAAAAAGAAAAGGCCGACCGTCGCCGTCGTGAAATTGAAGAATCCTATAAGGCCGCCGGACTCGGCGACTCTGCCGATGACAAAGATTCTTCCGAAAAGTGATTGCGTGTATGAGTGATTTTATGATTGAGATTGAGCATCTGCACAAGACGTACCGCAGCGGCTTTACGATGAAGCCCAAGCTTGCGCTCAAGGACGTGAGTTTCAATGTCGAGGCAGGTCAGGTTTATGGTTTTATCGGGCCTAACGGGGCGGGCAAGTCCACCACGATCAAGGTCTTGACGGGGCTCTTGAATTTTGATTCGGGCAAGGTTCTGGTGAACGGGATTTCTCCGCGCGATACAAAGAGCCGCCAGTTCATCGGTTATTCTCCGGAACAGCCGTATTTTTACGATTACCTCACGGGTCGTGAACTTTTGCGCTTTTACGGCAAGCTCGTGGGCCTCAAGGGCGCCGAACTCGAATCCCGCATTGGCTGGGCGCTTGAACTTTTGCACGCCAACAAGGACTGGATCGACCGCCGTCTGCGTTCGTACTCCAAGGGTATGATGCAGCGTGTGGGCATTGCGCAGGCCATTCTCGGAAAGCCGAAGCTTTTGATTCTCGACGAACCGATGAGCGGTCTCGATCCGATGGGCCGTCGCGATGTGCGTGAAGCGATTATGCAGTTGAACCGCGATGGCGTGACGATTTTCTATTCGAGCCATTTGCTCAGCGACGTGGAATCCATCAGCCACCGCGTGGCGATGATTGTCGACGGACACATCGTGCGCGAAGGAACGGTTGATGAAATCACGGAATCTTGCGGCGTCGAATACCACGTGCGCACGCGTGAAGCGATTCTGGAAGCGGACTTGCCGCGCGGCGTGACGCTCGCTGGCCACCCGCAAGAATTCATCTGTGCCGACGATGTGGCGCGTGACCGTCTGCTCGGTTACTGCCTTTCTAACGGAATTGCCGTAGAAAAGATGGACCACAAGCGTCCGAGTCTCGAAGATATTTTGACGGAGGAAATTGCCCGTGCAGACGCTTAAGCATATCGGCATCATTGCCCTCAATACGTTCCGCGAATCGATTCGCGACAAGATTCTTTATAACATCGGCTTTTTGGCGATTGCGCTTACGCTTTTTAGCATTGTGCTTGGCGAATGGTCGGTGTTTGACCGTGCCTACGTGATCAAGTCCACGACGCTTTCGGTGATGAGCCTTTCGGGCCTTCTGATTTCCATCTTTGTGGGCATCAGCCTTGTGCAAAAGGAAATCCAGCGGCGCACGGTGCTTACGCTTTTGTCAAAGCCCATTAGCCGTGCTGCGTTCATCGTGGGCAAGTACTTTGGGCTGTTGGCGGTTGTCGCCGTTCACCTGACGCTTCTCACGGGAATCTATTATGCGATCTTGTGGGTCACGGGTTCTAGCCCGACGCTCAGCCTCTTGACGGCGATCTACCTTATCTTTTGCGAGATGGCGGTCGTCATTGCGGTGGCACTCCTGTTCAGCAGCTTTAGCAGCACGGTGCTTTCGGCTCTCTTTACGCTTGGCGTTTATTTTGCGGGCCACTTGAGCGACCAGCTCATGGAACAGGTCAAGTTTGCAAGCCGTATGGGCGAACTCCAGGGCGCATCTTCGGCGATTCTTGAAAAGGCGGCGGTCGTGATCCACGCCGTGTTCCCGGGACTTTACCGCTTTAACGTGACGAACTACGTGGTTCACGGAGTGGCGCTCCCGGATATGTATCTGTTCTGGAATTCCCTTTACGCACTGGGTTACATCGGTGTGTTCCTTGCTATTGCAAGCTGGTGGTTCAGTAGGAGGGACTTCCTGTGAGAAACCAGTATATCGCAAAAGTCCTTGTCCATAACAAGGTTGTGGCCGAAGACGTTGTCAAGGCGCACTGGGGCGAGATTACCGATTCGATGGATATCGGTCAGGTGCTTGTCCGTGCGGGAATCCTGAAAGAAAGTATGTATGCGAAGGTGCTTGCCTTTGTGCAGAACCTCGAGGCGAAAAATGCGAAGGCGGCACCGTCGGCGCATTCGGCTGCTTCCGCAGCTTCGACGAGTTCGCAGGCTAAGTCTACGGCTCCTGCGCATCCCGCTCCGTCATCAGCTCCTGCACAAAATGCTCCGGCCGCGCACGTCCAGCCGACTCCTGCGCCTGCCGTACAGGCTGCACCGGCACCTAAGCCGGCCGAAGAACCTGCGATAAAAATCGAAGGCAACAGCAGCCTCTATGGCGAAGCTTCTGCATCTTCCGTGGTCATCGAAAAGGTCGAAGGTCTCGAAACGACGAGCATGGCAAGCGTCCAGGTTCCGGTTGAATCCGAAGCCTCTGCCGATGAAGGCAAGAGCGAAGAACTGCCGTCACAGTTTGCTGTGTCTACAGGTGAAGGCGCTGCGGTTGAAGCTCCTGATACGCTCCATCCGATTACCTCGCTTGCAAAGATTATCGCTTACGCCCGTAAGTTCAACGTCACGGACGTTTACCTCTACGCCGACCGCCAGATTACTATGCGCCAGTCGGGAACGCTCTTTATCGCTTCCGAGAAGGTGCTCGAAAAAACACATTTGATGGACCGCCTTGCCGAAGCTGCCGAAGGTTTTGCTGACGGCTACAAGATTGTCGTCGGTCGCAACTTCAGCAAGACTTTTGCGCTCCCCGGTGTTGGCCGAGCCCGCATTTCGGTCACGTGGAACGACGTGATCCCGAGCATATCCATCCGCATCATTCCGATGGAATCGATTGCGCTCGAAAATCTTTACCTGCCAGAATTCTGCCATCAGTTTGCCGCATTGAACAGTGGTCTAGTGCTGGTTGCTGGGCCTTCTGCAAGTGGGCGCTCCACGACAGTGACAGCCTTTGCCGAGGCGATTGCCGCGAATAGGGAAGTGTTCATCCAGACCGTCGAAAAGCCGATTGAACGTCTGCTGAAAAATCCGCATGGGGCGATTGCCCAGCGCGAAGTTGGCCTGCATGTGAGTTCGGGGGCTGCGGGGATTGAACTTGCCATCCGTACGGGGGCAAACGTCATCCTCTTTGACCATCTCGAATCGATGGAAGAACTGTCGCTGTTGATGCAGGCTTCGAATGCGGGCGCTCTCGTGTTTGCCGTGGCTAGTGGCAATAACATCCACGCATTGCTTTCGCGTTTGCTGATGTCGGTGCCGAGCGAAAACCGCACGTCGTTTGCGAATTCGCTTGCCGACCAGCTCAAGGGCGTCATCGTGCAGCATTTGATCCCCGTGGTCGAAAACCAGGGTCTTGTCCTTGCGACTGAATCGATGAAGGTCACGTCGACGATTGCTGGCATGATCCGCAAATGCGATGTGTCGCAGATTGTCTCTGCCATCAGCAGTCAAAAGGATCAAGGTGTAACGCTGGATGATTCCTTGCAGATGTGCGTGGATTCCGGTTACATCGATGGTAGCGAAGCTTGGAAACGTGCAAACGACAGCCGGCGTTTTGCTTCTTACCGCAAGGTTAAATAGCGGGGTTTGTCATGGCATCAGAAATTGAATCACTTTTGGAATATGCCCTGAATGTCGGGGCTAGCGACTTGATTGTCACTGAGGGGGCTCCCTCGGCGGTTCGTTTTGCGGGGCGCGTTTGTGCCATTCCCGATGCTAGCGTCCTTCCGTTTGGAACCCTTGCCGAATTTTTGGGGGCGCTCGAAGGCGAATCGGGAACATTTGTCGGTGGACCTTGGCATGATACCAGGTGGCGCGTGAAGTACTTCCGCGAAGCTTTGGGCAACGCCGCCATTTTCCGCCCGCTGATGGCTGAATGCCCTGATTTTACGTCGCTTGGCGCTCCTGCATCGCTTGATAATTTGCTGGGAGTGAGTTCCGGCCTTGTCGTATTTGGCGGTCCTGTCTGTTCGGGCAAGACGGTGTCGGCGACCTCGTTTGTCTCGTCGATGTGTTCGTCCAACATTTTGCGGTTCTGCAATTTGGACTCGGCCCATGAACTGCCCCTGAAAACGGGCGAAAGCCTTATGCTCCAGAATTCCGTGGGCACGACCTCCGAAAAGCTGGAACAGGGCCTCCGTAGCGGAACCGACCTGTTCTGGGTCGGCGACTTTGAAGAGTCGACTTTGATTCCCATTTTGCGCGCCGCAGAGTCGGGGGCGCTGGTCGTCGTGAACGTGACTGCCGGGAATGCCGTTGGCGTTGTGGATGCGCTCCTTTCGGCAGCATCCCCCGAAAATAGGGACCTTGTCCGCACGATGCTTGCTTCGGTCCTCAAGGCGGTTGTCGTCCAGAGACTTTTACCTGCAGCAGAGGGCAACGGTGCCGTATCTGCCTGGGAAATCCTTTTTAACACGCAAAACGTGGCCTCTCATATCCGTAGTGGTGATCATTTCAAGCTCCCGTCCATTATTGCAGCCTCCGCTTCAGAAGGAATGCTGTTGATGGATGATTGCCTGGCTGAACTGGTCCGCTCCGGTTACGTGAGTGCCGAAGATGCAGGTCGGTATGTTTCCAATCCCGCTAGGTTGGCTTAAAAAAGCATTTCTCGTCTCGGTGGCGATTTCGGCCTCCGCTTATGTGGCGCCTGCGCTGGCGGCTCATTCCGTTGATGAGTCCCTTTTGGGGGCTATGACGCTTGAACCGGATTCGTTGCAGGCCAAGAAGGTAAAGTCCGTTCTTTACCTGGGCGGTGGCGAACATTCTCCCTGGTTTGATCTTGGGGCTTTGTATGCTATCGAGGAATACAAGATTCCTGTCGATTCTATCGTGGCGACTTCGTGGGGTGCCTGGATGGGTGCCCTGTGGTCGCTCGGAGTCTCGATTGACGATATGCAGCGACTGATGCTGGATTCGGCTATTGCCGATTTTGTGGGCGTGAATTCGATAAATGCCAAAACGGAACACGATGCGTTTGGGATTCCGGTTTCGGTGGAGGGCGTTCCTTCGCTCCGTGAGCGATTCTCGTTCTATGCGGATACGGCAGGGAATGTGTACCGCAGCATGCACGCGCTTGTTCCCGATACGGCTTCCATAGTGCGTTCCTTGGCGCGCCTCCGCTTCGAGGAGTCTCTTTACCGCCAGCATGGATCCTTCCAGATCCCCTTTACGCTCCAGACCTGCGATAGCGTCATTGAAAACCCGACGCTTGCCGATGTCATCGCTTCGCTTCCGTTGCCTGGGAACGAACAGTCCGGTGAACTGTGCCCGTATCTTGCCTTGCCCGCAGCCCGTAAATCCACAGAATTGCCGCTCATTGTCGTTGCCGATCCGGTCCGTTACGAACCCGAAGGGAATGCGGAAATCCGCACGCTCAAGAAAAACGCCTTGTCGCAGTTGAGTGCCGATCTGGGTGTGATTATAAGGACGCATTCGATTCGCGAAAAATCGCGCAAGTCGATGATCCAGGCGGGTTTCTCGGCGGTGGAGCATAGCCTCCGCAACATGACGCTTTTGATGGCTCGCCGTACGGATTACTCC
The DNA here is from genome assembly GCA_902779055.1 of Fibrobacter succinogenes. GTDB lineage: Bacteria > Fibrobacterota > Fibrobacteria > Fibrobacterales > Fibrobacteraceae > Fibrobacter > Fibrobacter succinogenes_K. The sequence goes on from CACZAD010000005.1 coordinate 26,197, forward strand.
GAAAAGCAAAAGTCCGAAGCCTGGTTCCAGTTCAATCCGAAGTTCGATAGCCTTTCGTCTGAATTCCACTCGGCGGTGTCCTCTTACTGGAATCCCAAGGATACCGGCTTTGCGGCTCCTGCGAACTTTGCGTATGCCGTGACGGCTAAGGCGCATTATGACTCTGTTTCGTTCAATATGCAGCCCGATGGCGACCTGCTGATCGATGTGGGTGTTCACCCGACGGTCGATGTGGCCGCAGGTGGCTTTGGCTCGAACGTCATTGGCGCAAATGCTTATGGCGAAGTTTCGCTCCACTATGTGAACCAGATGGAAATATTCCTCAAGCTTGCCGGTTTTGCAGGCTTGTCGTCGTACGGGTTCCGCCCGCGTTTGGAAGTCTCGAACCTCATCAGCCATCGATGGTCGTTCAACTTTGGCTATGACCTGATGAAGCTCCGCTACTTGAAGACGTTCGAAAACGACAACACTCCGGAACGCAACCGCTTCAAGTACGAAATGCGCAATGACCTGTTCTTGTCGGCGAGGTACGCCATAGACGAATTGCAGTCTGTCGAAGTCAAGTTCCTCTTTGGCAATCGTGAGTTCGACTTGACCGAAGGCGCCGTGCCGGTCGAGGAGGATTTCGAGGACGATGACGTGTTCGTCAATACGAGCCGCAATTACGAGACGACTCCTGTGACGCAGACGGTTCGTTATTCGCTGCTGAAGGGCGAGGACGATCCGTGGTTTGCCTCGAATGGTTTTGCGGCTAGCGCTAGCGTCGGTATGAACCTCGTTGGTTACGGATTCCACCAGAGAGGCCCGATTTATGGGGTTTACGACTTGGATGGCCGCTTCTCTTACTCTCCGTCAAAGAGCGCTTCTGTGACGGTGGGTGCCGCCGCAGGCTTTGACGCTTACCGCGATGGGCATTTCAAGTTCCCGAAGAACTTCGATAACGTGGCGATGGAAGACCGTTTCCGCCAGCACGTGAATGCGACGCCGTGGTCTCAGGACTGGCTGGATCCGGAACTCTCGACGCACGGCTATGCGCTTTTGCGCGTGAATGGCGGTGTGCATCGCTATGGGTTGGGGCTGTGGCTCTCGTTTGCGTATTTCCACGACTTCGAGGACAAAAAGACCGCAAGGCTCGAAATCAATAAGTTCGTGTTTGAACCAGCACTGCGCTACAAGTACCGCTCGTTCAGCGTTTACGCCGGGATGAACCGCGTCGTGGATACGGAAACCTTCGGCGATTTGAAACGCATAAAAAATTACCGATACTTTATCCGTATCGGCGATTGCAACTTATTTTAATTAGGAATTTGGAGTGCGGAATTAGGAATTGAAATAATCGCGGCGAAGCCGCCTAACTAAATCTTCCTACTTCCTACTAACCACTGTGGCTTTGCCGCTACTTCTTCTCGCCGCGGTTCTTGGCGGCGACATCCTTGTACTTGTTGTGGTCGGCGAGGTTCGTGCTAAAGAAATGCGTGTGCGAACCGTCGTCCTTTGCGACAAAGTAAAGCGCTTCGGTCTTGGCGGGGAAGAGCGCTGCTTCGATGGCCTTGCGACCCGGATTCGAGATCGGTCCCGGCATGAGCCCTGCAAACTTGCGGGTATTGTACGGGTTGTCGCTGTTCAACTGGCTCTTGTAGATGGGGCCCGTCAAGTTCCTGAAAATGAATCGTACCGTCGGGTCTGCTCCGAGCGGCATGCCGATGCGGAGGCGGTTATGGAACACGCCTGCAATCAGCGGACGTTCTTCCGGGATGCCCGTTTCTTCTTCGACGACGCTCGCGAGCGTCAACACGCGGTGCCAGTTGCCAAGAGTTTCCCACATCGAACCCTTGCGTTCCTTGAACTCGTCACGCAGCTTGAGGTTTGCGGCGACCATCTGGCGCAGTATGGATTCTTCGTCGGAGTTGATGGCGAAGGGGTAAGTGTCCGGTAAGAGGTAGCCTTCGAGCGACTTAGCCTCGATGCCGAGGGAGTGGGCGAACTGCGGGTCCTGGACGAGTTTGTTCCAACGGTTCGTGTCGAGATCCGGGAAGCTCTTCTTGATGTAGGCGGGGATTTCCCACGAAGCGCGACCTTCGGGAATCGTCACCTTGCGGACGGCGCTCTTGCCGCTCTGGAATAGCGTGGCGAGTTCTTCGAGCGTCTGGTGGGCCGGAACCTCGTACCACCCCGCCTTGAGGGACGGTTTGTTCATTTTACACCAGAGGGTGTAGGCGAGTTCGTCGGTCCAGACCCCCTTTTCTTGTAAAATTTGTAAAACTTTTGTGGGGGAACTTCCCTTTGGAATCTCCAAAATGACGGTATTTTCGTTGAGTGAAACGGCGCTCAACCGTTGATTTACGTGGAAATACGCAAAAACAGCGATTAAAGCGAGGGTAATAGCGAGAATTGCAAAAATCTTCTTCATTGAGTAAAAATTTAAAAGAAATTACAACGGATTGGCAAAATAAAAGGTATATTCGTATAGCATTGTTGAATATTTCCCTTGTTTTGAGGATTCGCTATGAAAATGATGAAAAAAATTATGTTTATCGCCTTCGCTTTGCTGGTTGCATCTTCCTTTGCTGCCAAGAAGGTCAAGTCTAAGCTCGGCGATGTGGAACTCACCAAAGAAAGAGATGGTGGCTCCGTAGTCTGCACTGCTGGCTTTAACGACGAACTTACCGTCTTGAAGGAAGCCGATACCGAAGTCCTCGTGAAGGGTAGCTGCGGTCAGGGCTGGGTCCCGAAGTCCAAGATCGAATACGTCGCACAGAAGGCTGGCGATAAGTCCATGAAGTTGGAAGACGTGGACATTGTGGGCTGGCTCGATAACCCGAGCGCCGTGTTCGTGTTGGAAAACGACGACATCGACTTTGACGGTGTGAACATCGACCGTGACTTCAAGGAATACCTCCAGCACACGATGGACCGTGAACAGATCGAAATGCACAACAACGAAAACTAATTGTTGAACTTGTTGCCTGCGTAAAAAGACCCGCGCCAAACGCGGGTTTTTTGTTGTATTGTGTAAATATTTGCCGTAAAAGTGGTCGTTTTTTCTCTTTCACGTTGTAACTGTATTGTGAAAAAATAATTACATTTGCGTCGCAAAAAATGAGCTTTAAAATAAGCTTTTTACGTGATTCTCGCTGATTGAAAGGCTAGATGAAGAGAATTAATCAAGGAGATGCTAAATCTATGAATCTGGTTAGCAAAATAGTTGCGGTATGGACTGTATGGATTGGCGTGGCTTTTGCAGCGCCGGCTATTTGGGATGGTTCTGCGGATGTCTCTTGGTATGAATCAAGCGCTCAGAACTATAACCTCACTACTGCAGAACAGTTAGCAGGCCTTGCAAAGTTGGTGAATGAAGGAACCTCGGATTTTAGTGGCAAGACGATCACTCTTGGTGCGGATATCTTTTTGAATGATACGGCGGGAGCTGGTGCTGGTACATGGGCAAGTATTGCAAGGCGGTCGTGGACTCCGATTGGAACAAGCGCTTACCCGTTTAAAGGGGAATTTGATGGTTTGGCCGGTAAGAAGAATCGTAGAATATACGGCTTGTATTATAACGATGCTACGAGCTATGTAGGTCTTTTTGGCTATACGAACGGAGTGACTATCAGCAATATTGATTTGTTGGTGGGGCGTGTGACTGCGGACAATAGTGTTGGTGCTTTGGTGGGGTACGCACTATCGGGAACGATAACCAATGTTCATAGCGAGATCAAGGTAACTGGTAAAAATCGTGTAGGCGGTCTTGTTGGTTATTGTTCTGGTGGAATCTCTAGATCATCGGTGAAAGAAAATGTAGTTGGGCAGGATTCTGTTGGCGGATTAGTTGGTTTCATTTCTGGGAATATTTCTGGAACGGAAAAAGCGAATAGCTCTTTTGTTGGCAATGTAAATGGTCGTATGTATGTTGGCGGTTTGGCTGGTCGTAGTGGGACTATATCGTATTCATATGTAGAAGGCCGTGTTGAGGGTGATTCTAGCTATGTTGGTGGCTTGGCTGGGTATGGGGCTGGCGTATCGCAATCATATGTTAATGGACCTGTTAAGGGAAAATCGAACTATGTAGGTGGGCTTGCTGGTTATGCAACATCTTCTATATCGAAGTCATATCATGAGGGCGATGTTTCTTCGTCAAGAAGCTATGTCGGTGGTTTGGCGGGACGTTCAGCTTCGATATTGGAATCGTATGCGAAAGGAAGCGTTGAAGGCGATTCTAGTTATGTTGGCGGCTTGGCTGGATATGCAAGCAGCGTATCGCAGTCGTATGTTAATGGGCCTGTTAAGGGTAAGTTGAATTATGTAGGTGGTCTTGTCGGTTTTGCAACATCGTCAGTGACAGATTCGCATTATGAAGGTGATGTATCCACTTTGGGAAATTATGTGGGTGGCTTGATTGGAGCTTCATTCTCTTCTTATAGCGGAACTTCTGCACAGACATATGTGGTTGTCAAGAATTCGTATTCTGTAGCAAATGTTCAAGGTGCGAATTATGTCGGTGGCGTGATTGGCCTAGATTCGATATATAAAAATTCTAGTGGTTCAACTTTGGTTCGTCGAAATATTTTGAAAGCAAGTTCTCAAGGAAAAATTGAAGGAAAAAATTATGTTGGCGGTGTTGTTGGAAGAATGAATCGTGCTGGCTCCACTTCTTATATTCATTCTAAAATAGATTCCAGTTGGCATACTGACGGAATTGTTAATGGAATGGGTTATGTCGGTGGCGTTGCTGGTTCTATTTACGATACTTTGTCACATTCATATTCTAAGGGAAGTGTGACAGGGGATGGAAGCTATATAGGAGGTCTTGTTGGGTCTGGAGCCTCTATATTGCAGTCATATGTTGAGGGTGCTGTTGCTGGAAAATCGAGTTATGTCGGTGGTGTTGCTGGTTCTGCTGGAATGGTCGACTCTAGTTATCATATAAAGGGAAATGTTGAGGGTGCTGGTTATGTAGGAGGTCTTGTAGGAAAAGCGACTTCTATGGTGTCTGCTTCATATTCGGAAGGTGATGTTTCTGGTACTGGAAGTTATGTTGGTGGTTTGCTGGGTTATGCCTCTAATGCTGTGACGAGCTCGTATTCTATGGGGAATGTAACTGGCTCAGGTAGTTATGTTGGAGGTCTTGTAGGGAGTGGTAATTTGATATCGAAATCGTATGCTGAAGGTATTGTTAGCGGAAATGCAGCTTATGTTGGTGGTTTGGCAGGATATGCGGGAAGCGTGTCGCAGTCGTATGCTAATGGACCTGTTACGGGAAAAACAAATTATGTAGGTGGTCTTATTGGCTATGCCACATCGTCGGTGACAGATTCTCATTATGAAGGTGATGTATCCACTTTGGGAAATTATGTGGGTGGCTTGGTTGGCATTTCATTCACTTCTTTTAGCGGAACTTCTGCACAGACATATGTGGTTGTCAAGAATTCGTATTCTGTAGCAAATGTTCAAGGTGAGGATTATGTTGGTGGCGTGATTGGCCTAGATTCGATATATAGAAGTTCTAGTGGTTCGAAATATGTTCGTCGAAATATATTGAAAGCTGGTTCTCAAGGAAAAGTGGTAGGAAATAATTACGTTGGCGGTGTTGTAGGACGAATGAATCGAGCTGGTTCTTCCACTTCTTATATACGTTCTATAATAGATTCCTGTTGGCATACTGATGGCGTTGTTAGTGGATTGGGATATGTCGGTGGTGTTGCTGGTTCTATTTATGATACTTTGTCACATTCATATTCTAGGGGAAACGTGACGGGGGGTGGAAGCTATGTAGGAGGTATTGTTGGAAATGGAACTTCATTGTCCTATTCGTATTCTAAGGGTGATGTAACAGGGAGTGGCTATGTAGGCGGTCTTATTGGGTATGGAACTTCGATATTGCAGTCGTATGCAGAAGGCTCTATTGTTGGACAAAAGGATTATGTCGGTGGCGTTGCTGGTTATGCTGGTAAGGTCGATTCTAGTTATCATGTAAAGGGAAATGTTGAAGGAGCTGCTTATGTAGGGGGACTTGTTGGAAAAGAAACTTCTACGGTAACAGTTTCGTATTCAGAGGGTGATGTCTCTGGTTCTGGGAATTATGTGGGTGGCTTGTTGGGATTAACTAGTTATGCTGTAAAGAATTCCTATTCTAAGGGAAATGTGACAGGGGGTGGATATTATGTAGGCGGTCTTATCGGATCTGGTTCTTCGATATCTCAGTCGTATGCAGAAGGCTCTGTTGCTGGAAAAAAGGATTATGTCGGTGGCGTTGCTGGTTCTGCGGGAAAGGTGGATACCTGTTATCATACTGGCGGAAACATTGAAGGTGCTGGCTATGTAGGTGGTCTTGCTGGAAACGGAGGCTCTACAGTGACGGCTTCGTATTCAGAGGGTGATGTTTCTGGTACAGGAAGTTATGTGGGTGGCTTGTTGGGTAATACCTCTAGTGCTGTGATAAATTCCCACTCGAAGGGAAATGTAACGGGATCCGTTCGTTATATAGGGGGTCTTGTTGGAAGAGGTTCTTCTATATCACAGTCTTTTACGGAAGGCTCTGTAAAAGGTGAGGCTAACTATGTTGGCGGTCTTGCGGGTTATGCGTCTTCTGCAATAACGGAATCTCATTTTGTGGGTAATGTATCTGGTCTTGATTCTGTTGGTGGCCTTGCGGGTTATGCTGGGAAAAACCGTAATTCTTACGCAAAAGCGGACTATGTTAAGGGACGTAATGTTGTTGGTGGTATAGTTGGATTAGGTGTAGATTCTATCGATGTCTCGTATTTTATCGGAGATTCTGTAACAGGTATTTATCAAGTGGGTGGGTTGGCTGGTTATGCCAAGTCTGCTGTTGATAGTTCTTATTCTACGGCGAACGTTAAAGGTGACGATAATGTTGGCGGCCTTGTAGGTAGTGCTTATGGAGATGTTTCGAATTCTTATGCCATAGGTAATGTTGATGGAGATGAAAATAATTCCAGTGCAGGTAATGATAATTTGGGTGGTCTCGTTGGCTATCAATATGGTGGATCTATAAGTAAATCCATGGCCTTGGGTAATATTTCTGGAACCACAAAGTTGGGTGGCTTGGTAGGTCGTTTTGATGGAACATCGATTTCTCAATCTTATGCAAATGGTAATGTTACAGGCCATTACTATGGTGATCCCGCAGATGAAGTTGGTAATTATTATATCGGCGGCCTTGTTGGTTTTGCTAAAGGGGCTGTAGAAGAAACCTATTCCAGTGGCGTTGTCAAAGGAATGGACGAAGATCCTGTCTATACGGGATGTATGGTTGGCTATGTGAATGGATCTTTAACGGTTAAAAAATCGTATTATGATAAGTCTAAGTGTAATCTTGGAATTGACGGTGGTGTAGGTTCTGTCTCGTTAACGGGAAATCCTGATAAGACAACGGCGGAAATGAAAACTCTGTCGACCTTTGAAGATTGGGACTTTGTTGATACATGGAAGATGTTGAAGGATTCTTACCCGTATTTGCAGATTTATTCTAATTCTTTTGTAAATGCTGTTGTTACGACCGAGTCTCTTGAAGGCTTTGCTTATGACGGAACTGCAAAGACTCCGTTGGTAACCTCGGTTACGCTTTTCGGTGAAACTTTGGCGTATGAAACTGAATATACGATTGCTTATGAAAATAATGTGAATGCTGGTGTTGCATCCATTAATATTTGTGGCGTTAAACCTTATAGCGGCTGCAAAATTGTCGATTTCGAAATCGCTGGTATTGCCGTGCAACCTTCAATTGCAACGATTGCTGATGTTGTGTATACAGGTGAAGCCTTGACTCCGGAAGTCTTGGTTTATAATGGAGAGTCCCTGCTGCCTGCATCAGATTATACTGTTGAATATGCAAATAATATAAATGTGGGTACGGCTTCTGTTTTCGTGAAAATGAAAGGAAACTATAGCGGAAAGGCTTCAACGATATTCCAAATTAAAAAGGCAACGCCTGTTATTGTACAAAATCCAAAGGCAAATGATGTCATATTTGGAGAAACTTTGGCTTCGTCGATTCTTTCGGGTGGTAAAGCTAATGTTGAAGGCGAATTTGTGTGGAAAACGCCTAGCTTAAAACCGTCTTTGCAGAATGATGGCTATGCGGTTGTTTTTGTTCCGACAGACGCCCGGAATTATACGACTTCTGCAGAAATTGTGATTCCTGTTAAAGTCTTGGATATGGTGTATGTTGCCGTTCATGCAAATGGTCTGACTATTGATAGTACCGTTGTTGAAAAGGGGACTAGTTATGTGCTGCCCAAGGCTTCTGTTATTACCGGTTATGATTTTGTGGGCTTCTACAAAGGAACATCTTTAATTGGAAAGGCCGGGGATGTAGTCGAAATAACTGAAAATACAGATATTGATGCTGTTTATCAGGTGCAAAAGTACATAGTGACTTTTATGAATGGAAATGTACAATTGCAGTCCGGAGAGGTTTCTTACGGAGAAATGCCCAAATATACGGGTGATGCTCCTACAAAAACTGCATCGGCTAAATATACGTATTCGTTCAAGAGTTGGACCCCTGCAATTACAGCTGTAACAAGTGCGGCTACCTATACAGCATTGTTTGACAGTACGTTGCGTTCATATGACATTACATTCAAGAATGGATCAACGGTATTGCAGTCTAGCAGTGTTTCGTATGGTACTAAGCCTAGTTATAGTGGCAGCACGCCAACGAAAGCATCAACGGCTCAATATACATATAAATTCAAGAGCTGGAATCCGACGATTGCAACGGTAACAGGTGCTGCAACGTATACAGCATTGTTTGACAGTACATTGCGTACATATACTATTACGTTCAAGAACGGAACAAAGACTTTGCAGACAAGCACTGTCTCGTATGGTACTAAGCCTAGTTATAGTGGCAGCACGCCAACGAAGTCGACGACGACTCAATATACATATACATTCAAGAGCTGGGAGCCGACAATTGCAACGGTAACAGGTGCTGCAACTTATACAGCATTGTTTGACAGCACGTTGCGTACATATAGCATTACATTCAAAAATGGAACAACGACGTTGCAAACGGGATATGTTGCGTATGGTGCCGAACCTAGTTATGCAGGGGATACGCCGACAAAGACGTCTTCAGCTCGATATACATATACATTCAAGGCTTGGAGTCCGACGATTACGGCCGTGACTGGAACGAGAACCTATACGGCGCTGTTTGACAGTACATTGCGTGAATATGAGATTATATTCAAGAATGGAACGGATGTATTGCAGTCAGGTAATGTTGCTTATGGCACCAAGCCTAGTTATGCTGGTAGCACGCCGACCAAGGAACCGACTGCTCAATATGCGTATACATTCAAGAGCTGGAGTCCGACGATTGCGACCGTGACTGAAGCAGCAACTTATACAGCGTTGTTTGACAGTACTTTGCATAAATATGCAATTATATTCAAGAATGGAACGGATGTATTGCAGTCAAGTAATGTTGCTTATGGCACCAAGCCTAGTTATGCTGGTCGCACGCCGACCAAGGAATCGACTGCTCAATATGTGTATGCATTCAAGAGTTGGAACCCGACGATTACGGCAGTGACAGAAGATGCTGTTTATACGGCATTGTTTGACAGTACATTGCACGAATATACGATTACGTTCAAGAATGGTTCAGATATATTGCAGTCAAGTAATGTTGCTTATGGCGATAAGCCAAGTTATACAGGCAGCACGCCGACCAAGGAATCGACTGCACGAAATGTGTATACGTTCAAAGGTTGGTATCCGACGATTGCAACCGTGACGGAATCGGTAACATATATTGCGTTATTCGATAGCGCAAGGCATGAAAGTACGATTACATTCAAGAATGGTTCGGATACATTGCAGTCAGGTGATGTCGCGTATGGCGATACGCCTAGTTATGCAGGTGGCACGCCGACTAAGGAACCGACAACTCAATATGTGTATACATTCAAGGGCTGGAGTCCGACGATTACGGCAGTGACAAAAGATGCTGTTTATACGGCATTGTTTGACAGCACTTTGCGTGAATATACAATTACATTCAAGAATGGCTCGGATACATTGCAAGTGAGTGAAGAAGCATATGGCACCAAGATAGGTTATAAGGGAAGCGAGCCGACGAAGAAATCCACAGAAAAGTATGTGTACACCTTTAAGGGTTGGGATCCGGCGTTGTTTGCTGTAATTGAGCCTGTTACATATACGGCAGTATTCGATAGCACTTTGCGTACGTATAGCGTTACGTTTAAAAACGGAACAACGACATTGCAATCAGATGATGTGGCTTATGGAGAAAAGCCCAATTATATGGGCGATGTTCCGACAAAGAACTCTTCTGGTCAGTACTCTTACACATTTAAGGGTTGGTCTCCGTCGATTGTAGCCGTGAGTGAAAATGTTACATATACGGCTGTATTCGATAGTTCTGTTGTGACGGGACTTGCTGAAAATGGCTTGAATAAGTCTGGTTTCATAGTTAGTTCATTGGGACGAACAATTCAAATTTCTTCGGCGACGGTTGGTGAAAAATATGTAGTCCTTGATATGCAAGGACGTGAATTGAAAAACGGAGTTTGCGATGCTTCGAATTTCAATATTACTATGCCGGTTGCGGGGAATTATCTTGTAAAAGTCGGTGGTAAAACGAAAATCGCAAGAATGAAATAAAAAAGAACCAAATGAAAAGACGCTCATAGATGTGGGCGTCTTTTTTTTGTATTTGAAATGTGTATTGCGAGGCTTTGGCGAACTAAGTTCTACCCACTGTTCCTTTTATTTCTTGAATTTGTCGATCAGCCGTTTGGCGGGGAATCCGACGAGCTGGAAGCCCTTTTCCCAAATGAGGTCTTTGATATGGTCGACCTTTGTTTCGCTGCTCTTGGGTAGCCAGCTTGCGTCAAAGTCGCTTTCTAGGCCCGCATTGAGTACGAGCGACGTGTAATCCATATTGAGTGCATCGTAGGCGTGGTGGCGCACGAAATGCTTCTTTTCTTCGTAGCTAAAGCGGCGTTCCAGGAGCTTGCGCTTGATGAACCCTGCTCCTTGCCGGACGAGTTCGTCGTAGGCGAAGAAGACGGGGCGCTCGGTATGGTAGAGCGATTCCATGATGACTTCGGCTTCGGTGAATTTTTCGCTGAGGCCCACTTCGAGCTTGCGGGTCACGTCATAGAATTCGGTCTGTTCCGGAGTCTCGAGGATGTGCAAGAAGAACACACCGAAGGCGGCCGGTTTCATATACAAGAAGAACGATTGCAGGTGAGGGGCGAATTCGTCGTTGCTGGTCAGCGAAACGACATCTGCGGGGCTCTGTTCCGCACGTTCGAAGAATTCCTTGAACTTGTTCCTGTAATAGACGATGGAGTCGTTGATGAGAAGCAGGCGGTCGATGCTCTTTGCCGAAAAGCCGGGAACGTAGTTTCCGGCGCTGTCCTTGCGGTTGGCCTGCAGTTGCAGGTAGCGCTTCCACATGCCAAAGTCGAATCCGCGATTTTCGGTGAGGAAAAGCTCGATGTTGTTTTCCTTCAGGAACTCGTAGGTCTCATTTGAGAGTGTCCGGCGGTTCGTGAGGAGTACGACCTTGAAATCGGTTTCGGCGAGATGTTTGAGCGCAAAGCGGACATAGCCGGGGAGGTCTTCCCCGGTTTGGTAACTGGCGTAGAGTGCGACCTTCTTATCTTCCAATCAACTACCTTCCTCTGCGGGAGCTGCGTCCGCCACGTCCGTGCGAGAACTTGTCGCCGAAGGACTTGCGTCCACGTCTTGCTTCGCGTGGCTCGCTTGCCACGTGGAATCCTTCGCCGTCACGGGAACTGCGGGTCTTGCGGAGTCCCTTGTGCCCGCGGGCGTCGCGTCCGGTACGTTCAAAGCTCGGACCGTCGGCGTCAAAGTCCCTGCGTCCACGGCGACCGCGAGAAACATATTCCGGTTCGTGATCGTCGTCTTCGTCCGGCTGGCTCACAAGTCCAAGGGCTTCGGCGGCCGCGGCGCGGTCAGCGCGTTCCTTGTAGTTGCGGGCGTCGCGTTCGGTATCTTCGCGGGTACGGCGCTTTTTCGGTTCGGCGCTCAGCTTTTCGGTAATGCTGAAGTCGGCCTGACCGCGCAATGGGTCAACTCTGAGGAGTTGAACCATCACCTTGTCGCCACGGCGGAAGGTGCGGCCGCTGCGCTTGCCAAATGCAAGCCCCTGGTCCGGATTGAACACGTAGAAGTCGTCGCCAGCGATGTCACGGTAACGCACAAGGCCTTCGGCAATCGGATCGTCGATGGAAACATAGATGCCCCATTCTTCGATGCCTGTAACGCTTGCTTCGAAGCTGTCGCCGATGCGGCTCTTCAAAATCCAGCAGCTGCACACCTTGATGGCGATGCGTTCCACCTTCATGTTCTTGATTTCGTTTGCAGAAATCAAGTCGCAAACTTCAATCACGCTGTTTGCGCGTTCGGCGTCGATTTCCTTACCCTTGCGGGCGAGTTCTCGATGGCACCAGAGGTCGGCGTAACGGCGGATCGGCGAAGTGAAGTGGCTGTAATCCTGCCAGTTCAAGGCGAAGTGACCAAAGCTGTTAGAATCGTAGTGCGCTTTTTGCATACTGCGCAGAATGCGGTTCGTAAGCGTCTCGTCGCCCTGGGCGCGCTTGACCAAGTGCTCGTACAGCTTGAATGCCGTCGGGTTCAGGTTCGTGTCGCCGCTGCGCGGCTTGCCCAAGTCACGCAACATCACCGGAGCGTCCTTGAACAGATCCGGGTACATATAGTAGAGTTCCATGATGTCCTTGGTGTCCGGAGCTTCATGGATACGGTAAATGCCTTGCAGCTTGCGCTGCTTGAGTTCCTTGGCGCAGCAGTTGTTCGCAATGAGCATGCACTCTTCGACCCATGAGTTCGATTCGTCGTGTTCGCGCGGAACAATCTTGACGGGTTCGCCATTTTCGTCGAACTTGCAGCCGTATTCGGTGGTCTGGAATTCGAGCAGGCCTTCCTTGGTGCGGTTCTTCTTGAGGAGTGCGGTCACTTCGGCAAGAGCCTTGATGGAGTCGTCGCCGGCTTCCATCATCTGCACGGCCTGCTGGTAGGTGATGCCCTTCGTGATCTTCACGACACTGCGGTGGAAGTCCCAAGAGAGCACATTTGCATTCTTGTCGAGATCCATCATGCAGGTGAATGCGCAACGGTCCACGCCTTCGTGCAAGCTGCAAACACCGCTCGAAAGCTTTTCCGGAAGCATCGGCACTGCGGTCCACGGCAGGTACTGCGTGTAGCTTCTTTCGAGAGCTTCTTCGTCGAGGTCGGATCCTTCGGGTACATAGTAACTCACGTCGGCGATATGTACGCCGAGCTTGTAGCCGCCGTCTGCCTTGCGTTCCACGCTGATGGCATCGTCATGGTCCATGGCGCCTTCGGGGTCAATGCAAAGGATGTCGAGCTTGCGGTAGTCCACGCGGCCTTTGAAATCCTTTTCCGTCGGGTCGGAGATGGACTCGACGTACTTCTTGATGGCGGGGCTGAAGTCCTTGGGGAGGTTGCTTTCTTCCATGAACTGCTTCTTGACTTCGTCCCAGGTCACGTTCATAATTTCGGCAGAACGGTCGACCTTTGCCAAGTAGCTGTGCTTGAGCTTCGGATGCGGATATAGCGTAAAGCTGATGGTCTCGCCTTCCTTGCCCGGAGCCTGCCTGCGGTGGCACATCTCGTACACCTTGCCGGTATCGAGTTCGGTCACCTGCCAGTCTTCGTCACCGGTCTGGTGCAGAATGCCTCGCTTGACGCGCGTGCCGGAATCCTTTTCCGTCTGACGGCGGCTGCGTGCGCCCGGACGGCGGTTGTCTTCGACACCCTGCTCTGCAAATTTCTTGAGGCGCTTTTCGCGCTTTTCTTCGAGAGGCTCGCCATCGCCCAGCTGGTATTCCTTGTGCGCAGAACGCTTTAAAACACCACGCTCGACCATGTCGGCGAGGAGTTGCTTGAATGCCATATTCTGTTTTTTCGGGAGGCCGAGAGCGCTACGGAGCTGGCTCCCTACCATAGGTTCGTCGCGAATAATTGCAATAATCTGTTCTTCGCTCGGTAATTCTTTAGCCATAATCAAGCCTCCTTTTCTTTTGCTGCGGTGGCAAGCTCCGCCTGCTTGTAAGGCATCGCGGATTCAATTAAATCGTGAGTTTCGTCGCGGAGATCGGCCATCGGCTTGTCGGCGTAATCTTCATAACGGATCAGCGGGTGAACGACCACCTCGACGGTGCCGGAATAGACGGCCCACTTGACCTTCGGGAGAATCTTTCCGGTATTAATAAATGTAACTGGTAAAATCGCAAAATGCTGTTCTTTTGCCAAGCGGAAAATTCCATTTTGGAACTTGAGCATGTGACCGTCTTCGGTACGGTGGCCTTCGGGGAACACGACAATGTTGTAGTTGCTTTCGAGGCGCTTTTTGAGGATCTTGCCGAGGCCTGCGTTCATGCGCGGGTTCTTGTGGATGGGGATGTTGCCGGAGCGGGTCAGAGCCCAGCCGAACACGGGCGCCTTCCAGAGGCTTGCCTTGGCCATGAACGATGCGGTCGTGATGGAATGCCAGATGACGTTGATATCCAAAAAGCTTTGGTGGTTTGCGACGATGACGTAGTTCATACCCTGCGGGATGTTTTCGGCACCCTTGACGGAAACCTTGATACGGAACAGCTTAAAAATGACGTACTTGAATGAGTAATAGCAGACATTGGTGCATTTTTCCCAGTGACCGCGGATACCGCAGTAGAGGGTGTACGGGATGCCCGCGACAACCATAATGGTGAAAACGACGATGTAGTAAAAGAGTGCAAGAATAGCGCGCATGGTCTCTGTTGATTGAAGTGTTGATTTTAGAACCTATCCATAATAAATAGGTCCCTATGGGCTTAATGTATATTTTTTGAGCGGGGTAAATCAGTTGTTTTTGTTACATACGTGTAATTCGTGTGGGTTGGTGGAATTTTTTGAGGCAAAATTACTTATATTCAAGCTGAAAATCATGGAGTTTTAATTATGGAAATTAAATGGCTTAATCCCGATGCTAAGTTTGACCGTCTCGTTTTGGCGGGTGATATCGGTGGTACGAATACGAACCTTGGTCTTGTGGGCTACAAGGATGGCAAGTTCACGCTCATCCTCGAAACCGTTTGCCCGAGCCAGTGCATTGAAGGACTCGACACCCCGATCCGCGAAACGCTCAAGGCGGCAATCGAAAACCGTGCGGATTTGAAGCCGTCCCACATCTGCATCAGCGCCGCAGGTCCGGTGGCAAACAACAAGTGCGTCATGACGAACCTCCCGTGGTGCGTTGACGGCGATGCCATCACGAATGCAACCGGCATCCCGACCCTCGTGATTAACGACTTTATGGCCATTAGCTATGGCATCCCGACCCTCGATGTCGATGACCCGAAACAGATCCTCAAGTTCAAGCACACCGACGGTAGCGAACCGAAGCCGCAGGCTGCCACGAAGGCCGTGATTGGTCCGGGTACGGGCATGGGCGTTGGCTTCCTCGCATTTGACGGTCAGAAGTACATCCCGGCTTGCTCTGAAGGTGGCCACTCCACGTTTGCTCCGTTTGACAAGGAAACTCAGGACTTCCGCGACTATATGGAAAAGCGCATCGGCACCGTGCCGGGCGTCGAACCGCTCGTCTCTGGCATGGGCCTTGCTCACCTCTATGAATGGTGGCGCGACACGAAGGGCGTACCGCAGAACGATGCCTTCAAGAAGATTGAAGAAACCGACTGGCACGACCGTCCGAAGTACATCAGCCGCGCCAGCGATACCGATCCGGTTGCTGCCGAAATGATGCGCATGTTCGTAAAGATGCTTGCCCGCTTCGCCAGCGACGCTTGCACGTTGTTCCTCCCGCTCGGCGGTTTCTACCTCGCAGGTGGAACGGTCCAGAAGGACCTCCGCTGGCTCGAACGCGACAACTTGTTTATGACCTGGTTCGAAAAGAACTACAATCCGAACATCCGTCCGCTCTTGAACAAGATTCCGGTGTACCTCATCAAGGATTACAGCATTAGTTTGTACGGTGCTGCAAACGCTAGCTTGAATTTGCAGAAGGAAACGAGAATGCCGCAAGGCATGTAGGCGTGCGCAAAAAGCATGCCGAGAATGCGTGGGAATGCTCGATGCGAGCGGAACCGCGCGGCACTAAGTAAACTGCGCGACGTTTGGCTGTGTCATCCAGAGCGGAGGCGCATGCGCCGAAGTCGAAGGATCTAAAGCGTAACTTTTATGATGTCGCCCCGGACTTGTTCCGGGGTCGTTTTTTTATGCGGGGAGGGGCTGGTTCCATTTTGGAAACAGTTGAAAATGCTGGGAACACTATCTGCTAGTTTATTTTGATATATTTGTAGTAAAGTCAAATAATTGTTTAAGATACTGTAAGTTAAGAAAAGGAGATTCGAAAAAATGAGCTTTTGGAATAGAAAAAGAGAAGTAAAAACAGCAAAATACAAAGAAATTCCTTTTCAGCATTTAGCTCCTATTGATTCTGTTGAAGACAAGACTGTTTTCGAGGCACTTGATTACGCATTATCTCAAAATAATGTTCATAATATTGCCTTGACCGGAAATTACGGATCTGGAAAAAGTTCTATTCTAGAGAGTTATATTAAGCGAATTAGAAATTGTTTGCTCATTGAATGGGCTCTTAGGCAGATCTCTAAAATATCCTTTTTAAATAGATTTGCAAAAAAGAAGAAGTGGTTTCTGAAAATTTCCTTAGCCACTTTTGCCATTGAAAAAGATGTTGATGAATCAAATTGTCAAAAAGATGTAATTCCGACAACAACTGTACAAGAAATAGAAAAAAGTATATTACAACAGATTTTCTATCGAAAATCAGGTAGAAAATTTCCCTATTCTCATTTTAGTAGAATAAAGAAAATAAGCACCTTTCGGAAATTAATTACGGAATTAATTATTTTAATTTTGTTGCTGGTTCCATTGTATATAAAAAATGGAAATTTATATGATTGTATTCTAGGACAGTTTACGTCAACTCCTGATAAAATCGACATAACCCTTATTTTTTTCTGCGTTGTAGCATTCCTTATTGTTCTTTACAAAATAATTTCGTTAGCCTATAAACTTCGACTTGCAAAATTTTCTTTCCAAGATGCCGAAATTGAATTTGAAGGAAAACAAAATGAAGAATCTTTGCTAAATAAATATCTAGATGAACTTCTTTATTTCTTTGAAGTCACAGAATACAATGTAGTTGTTATCGAAGATTTAGATAGATTTAAAAATACTGAAATATTCATAAAGTTACGTGAGTTAAACACTCTTCTCAACAATTATGAAAAAATTAATCGTAAAATAGTTTTTGTTTATGCTTTGCGAGATGAAGTCTTTAAGGATAGTTCTCGAACAAAATTCTTTGATTTTATTATTCCCGTTATTCCCGTAATCAATAACCAGAATTCTAGCGATATGTTATTAACTCAATGGAATAATAATAAAAATAGTTCTTTTGGAAAAATAGATGAAAGTTTTCTACAAGACATTGGTTTGTATGTTGATGATATGCGATTGCTAAAAAATACAATCAATGAGTTTAAAATATACGATCAGAGAATTAATGAAGATGATTATAAAACAGAATGTGGAAATACTGAAAAAAAAGAATGTTATGATAGAAATAAAATTTTTGCTTTAATATTATATAAAAATCTTTACCCTAATGATTTTGCCCTTCTTGCTCAAAACGAAGGAAATTTATATAGTATTTTACAAAAAAGAAAAGATGTTGCAAAAAAGGAGTGCGAACAAATAGAACGAGATGTACAAATACTTGAAAGTAAAATTCAAGAAATGGAACAACAAATAGATTTTGATAAAAAGGAATTACGAATTATATACATATCGAAAATATTTTCTAAAAAGCCCGATAATTGCTATATCGATCTTAATGCAGATAATTTTACTTCTGATGAAGAATTTGATAAAATAAAAAGAAACTCATCATTAGAGTGCCTACAATACATGAAACGCAATGATTATTATGGTAGTTGGGGCTATGAGAAAACTCAATTTTCTTATAATTTTTCAAATATAGAGAACGAGGTTGATTCAAAATATTCATACGATAAACGCGAGGAAATGATTAAATCTAAAGTTGAAGGTAAGTTAGATGTTTTAAAACATACTTTAAAAGAAAAAAAATCTGACATATCTGATTTAAACAAGAAAAGTGTTAAAGAATTGTTAGAAATAGTTTCTCCTGAAAATTTTACAAATCATCTAAAAAATCAAGATAAAAAATTCAATGACTTTATCATTTATCTATTGCGGCGTGGATATATTGATGAGAATTATTTTGCATACATTTCAAATTTTTATGCAAATTCATTGAGTGTTCAAGAAATACAGTATTTGCTTTTGATAAAAAATCGGCAGCAGCCATCCTTTGAATTGATATTAAGCAATGTCAATAATGTAATTAATAGGATTAAAGACATTGAATGGAGATTACCTGCGGTTTTAAATGATTCAATGTTGTTTTATTTACTAATCACAGATGATTATCATTTAAAAGATTTTTTAGGAACATTGTGGAATTATAAACTATTAAGTCATGATGATTTTTTCTTAAGCAAATTTAATGCAAGTTCAGATTGTTTGTCAAAATTATATCGATGCTTGTATGATTTTTTGGGTCATGAAAATAATTGGATTAATGTAATTTTTGACAATGAGTATGTGAGCGTATTGTATTATTTCTTTATATATGTTGATTTTAAAAAAACGGAAGAAAACATATTATCTTACTTAACAAAAGATCTTTCCTTCTTGCATCGTGATGATATTGACAAGAATAGCGTCTCTGCTAAAATAAGTGATTATAGTCTAAAGTTTAATCTTTTAGAAGATACTGTAAAGTTTCCTATATACAATATTTTATTGAATAATGATGCTTATCTAATCTCAAAGAATAATTTTGACATTATAATCAAACACGCTAATGGTGATGCCATTGAAAAACCGATTAAGGATTATTATACACAAATATCCAAATTAAAAAATCAAAATATTAAGTCGTATGTTGACCTAAATATTGAAGTTTTTGTAAATGATATCGTTCTCTCAACAGGCAATTCAATGGCCGAAAGCGAAGAAGCCTTCATAGAATTGTTGAATAACGAAAACTTGGCGACCGAGACAAAAGCTAAAATAATTGAAAAGAATAATTGTGTAGTATCTGATATTACGCGAATCAAAGGCATCGAAATTCAGCTTGCTGATGAAAATAATAAATCAATAGATATACGTAATTTATTGTATAAGTGTAAGAAAATAAGTCCGACATGGCAGAATATCTATGAAAATTTCAAATATAATGGAAATAAATTGGGTCCATGTCTAGTTGACTATTTGAATGATGACAAGATTGTTGACAGATTGATAGAAAATAAGCCGTTGGCAGATGATGAGATTGAAGAAAATAAGGAAAATCATGAAGTCGCATCGGCATTTTATGAAAATATATTGGTTGCGAAGGATTTGCATTTATCAAGTTTCGCGAAGTTAATGAAAGTGTGTCCATGGACATACAAAGTACTGCCACAATATAATATTGATCCTGAAAAAATTGGCAAGATCATAGAGTTGAAAAAAATTTCGCTGTCGTTAGAGAACTATTCTGGAATAAAACTGAATCACTCTTCTTTACTTCCGAAATACATCAAAACTCATTTTGATGATTTTATTGGCAAGTGGAGTGAACTGAAGATTACGATTGTTCCTGATGATATGAAATCACTGTTAGATAGCGACGATTTAAGTAAGAATCAGAAGTGCCAATTGTTATCAACTGATTTTGAGATGTGGCGTAGTATAAGTCAAAAAGAGAGTTTTATCTGGCTTGGAAAGAAAATAATTGAGTTAGATTTCTCTGAACAATTACAAGTATCCATTATGTCGGTCATCCAAAATCTTGAGGATGAACGAGATTTAATAAGAATAATATCTTTACAGTCTCGATTTCTTTCTGATGCAGAGATTACAGATATTGTCAATAATAAAATCAATAGTTTTAAATCATATATTGAATGTAAAGGGAAGAAAAAAGAACTGTCTAATTCTTTAGAAAATTTGTTATTTGTTGGCGTATTGAAAAATAAGGGTTTGATTTCAAGCTTCAAAGAAGAAGGGAATAAAATCAAGATATATCAAAAGAAATCTTGATATCTGTTTGGAATGAATTTATAAAAGGTGAAATGTTGCAACAATCCGACCTATTGCACGAGGTTATTCAAGAACCTATTTTAAGGATTAGAGGAAAAACGGGAATTAGAGGTTTTAAATGTCAGAGAATAAAACGGGTGAAATTGTTATATACCAGACAGATGACGGACAGACAAAGATTGATGTCCGGTTTGAAGACGAAACTGTCTGGCTTACACAGGCGCAGCTTGTGGATTTATACCAGTCGAGCAAGGCGAACATAAGCGAACACATCAAGCATATTTTCGAAGAAGGTGAACTTGACGAAGGGGCAACTGTTCGGAAATTCCGAACAGTTCAAATTGAGGGATCTCGCGAAGTTGGCAGAGAACAGGTCTTTTACAATCTTGACATGATTATTTCTCTCGGTTATCGCGTAAAGTCGATCCTGGCGACTCGTTTTCGTCGTTGGGCGACCGAGCAGCTTAAGGAATATTTGAAAAAAGGTTTCTTGCTGAATGACCAGAGGCTCAAGGAAGCGGGTGGCGGAAATTATTGGTATGAACTTTTGGATAGAATTCGCGATATCCGCTCTAGCGAAAAGGCTTTGTATCGGCAAGTTCTCGATTTGTATGCGACTAGCGTTGATTATGACCCAAAGAGCAAAGAGTCCATCGCTTTTTTCAAGATGGTGCAGAACAAGTTGCATTATGCAGCTCATGGGCATACGGCAGCAGAAGTCATCTTTGAACGGGCGAATGCCGAAAAGCCGTTTATGGGCTTGACCACATTTAGCGGGAGCATGCCGACAAGAAGAGATGTGGTGGTTGCTAAGAATTATTTGGACGAAAAAGAACTCAAGGTGCTGAATAATCTAGTTTCGGGTTATTTTGATTTTGCTGAAGTTCAGGCGATTCGCCATAATCGGATGCACATGAGCGATTATGTGGAGCATCTAGATAAGGTGCTTTCTTCGACAGGGGAAAAGCTCCTTGATAATGCGGGAAGCGTGAGCCACAAACAGGCTGTTGATAAAGCTCTTGATGAATATCGGAAATATCAGGTATTAACGCTGAGTCCTGTAGAAAAGGCATATCTTGAGACGATTAAAAGCATTGAGAAAAAGGTGAAAAAGAAGAAGGGGTAATGCGGATGTTTCCGCAGGTTGCGGAAAAGCCTAATATGGGACTTACATCGTGGCATGGCTCTATTGTTCGTAAGCAGGATGTAATAGAGAACGAAGCGAAACATCGCGAAAAGTGATTGAGTATCTCCTCCGTTTCACTCCACTTCCACCACAAATTCTTCCCGCCTCAATCCATATTCCGCATAAGGATTTTCTTCAGGGTATCCGACGGGATTGCATAGGAGCAAGTGGCGTTTGCCCTTTGCATCGATGAACTCCCGTTTCATTGCGGTGTGCGTGTGGCCTGCTTGCCAGATGCTTCCATCGTCCAAGTTTTCTAGGTAGATTGCTCCATGGAAATAGAAAAAGTTTGAGCAGGGATCATTTCGGTAGCGATCGGGCATTTCGAATTCTATCGGTAGAAAATGCGACATCATGATTTTAGGTCGTTTTAGGGAGAGTGTGCGAAAAACGCTGTCGTAATGTTTCCAAAGGCGACCGCAGTCATTTTTCATGTAGTTCCAATGCCTGCCATCGAACCATCGCGTTGTCCATAACATCTTATTCGTGATTTCTGATGCTGCGGGTGAATGCATATACTTGAAATCGCACATTCCCATGCAACCGGCGATGCCGTTTGCAATTCGATTCTCGAGCAACATGACATTCTGAATTTTATCTGCTTCTGTAATGAAGTAGGCAATTTTTTCTTCAGATGTTTTAAATTCGCGGTCAACTCCAAATCGTCCGTCTAGCTCCATGATGATGTCATGATTTCCAAGGCATACGTATACGCAGTTGTATTTTTCCGCAATGAACTTCAGGAATTCTACGTAGGTGAAATAGTCGTTTGCGATATCTCCAGCGATACAGCAAGCGTCTGCTGGCAAAAAGTTCCGTTCGAAGAATGATTCAAAATACTTTCGTAATGTTGAAACATTGCGGGACAAGGGTGCATAGAAATCGACGTGTAAGTCGCTTATAAAGAAATACTTCATGCCTGTAATCTATATTCCCATGCATTTGGAAACAAGGCTTCGAATTTTTACCCTACAAGTACCCATCAACCACCCATCATGTACCCGACAAGTGTCGGACATGCTCCCGAATATATTTTATGGAAAAAAGAGAAATGTAGGTGAAAAATTAAGGAACTTGACTTTTGTGAAATTTGATTGTATATTATCTAAAAAGCATCGGAAAACACGCTCCGGTTGGTGATGCCGGAAAGCAGGAAGGTTACCGATGTTTTTTATTTACCCTTCCTCTCGCTCTTCCTTCAGCCTATATCGCATGCTGCGGCCGCCTTTTTTGTTGGTTTCGAGGATTCCTTTGTCCATAAGACTCTGGATTTCGCGGAGGGCGGTGTCGTGGCTTGCGTTGAAGAATGTGGCGGCTTCTTTGGCGGTGAAGGGCTGCGTGAGGCGGCCTGCCATGATTTCGTCGATGAGTTGTTGCTCGCGTTCGCTGAGGGTTGTGCCTGCGATGTCGTTGCGGAATTGGATGCGGCTGATTTCAGAAGCGAATAGTTGTTCGCTGTCCTTGATGGCTTGGCGCAGCATTTGTAGGAACCACAAAATCCATTCGGTGAGGTCACCGCTGGCGGCTTGCGTGCGGGCGAGAATTTTGAAGTATTCGCCTTTGTGATTATTAATTTGTTTGTTCAATGCATACTGGCAATGTGTCGTGTTCTCGGTGCGGGCGAGTTGCATGGCCGTGATGGCGCGGGCGAGTCTGCCGTTTGCGTCGGCGAAGGGGCGGATTGTGATGAACCAGAAATGTGCAATTGCTGCTTTAATCACTCCGTCTATATTTGCGCTTTCAAACCACGATAAAAAGTTTTCCATTTCGCTTTGGAGGCGTTCCGGATTCGGGCCTACAAAATGGAGTTGCTTTTCGTCGATGGTCGTTTGCACTTCGTTCGGAACTTCGCGAAACTTTAAGACTTTGTTCTGGCCCATCGCGGAATGCCAGTTGAAAAGGCGTTCTTCGGTGAGGGGCTGCGAGGCGTTTTGGATGGCGCCGAGGTAGTTCTTGATGTAGTTTTGCGAACCTTTGCTTTTGAGCTCCACTTCGGCGAGCGTGTTCGCGGGGTCAAGCGTGTAGCCGTCGATGGCGTAATTGGCGACGATGTCTTCGGCGAGGAGTTTGGCTTCGATGTCCTTCAATCCGCAGATTTGCATGATTCCGATGAGCTTGCCTTCTTCAAGGCGTGTCTGCCCAAGCGCTTGGAGCACCTTGGGAGAATCGAAGCGGAACCGCGTCCAGTCTGGGAATTGGTGGATGTAAAGCATGACTTAGGGTAAATATATCACTTTTTCAGGAGTTGCATTTTGTGTGCGAATTTGCGGTGCCGCTAATTTTCATAAATTTAAGCTATGCAGAAAATTGATACTTGGTACAAGGCTCAGGGCAACTGCCCCGATGAAGAATATGAAATTGCAAGCTACCTGCTTTTCGAAGCGGGTGTTGCAACGCTCGAAGAACTCGACCCGGTGACCGCTGGCCGCACGGAGTTCTGTTTTTACACGGGCGACAAGGCGGAACGCGACCGCATCGTGGCGGAATTTCCGCAGTACAATTTCAAGGTCACCGAAGAGCCTGCAAAGGATTGGGACAAGTGGTGGCGTGACCGCGCGCAGCCGGTGGCAGTAAGCGAGCATCTTTGGGTGCGTCCACCTTGGGTGGAGTTCACGCCGGAAGATCCTGACGCGGTTGTCTTGGAACTTGAGGCAAAGACTGCATTTGGCACGGGCGAACACGAGACGACGAGTAGCTGTGCTGCGCTCATGGAAAATATTGATTTTAACGGCAAGACGGTTCTCGACATTGGTACGGGAACGGGCATCCTCGCGATGTTTGCGCGTCGCAAGGGCGCAAGCCTTGCTGTGGGTACGGAAATTGATCCGCTTACGATTCCCTGCATTGCGGAAAACTTTGAACGCAATGGCTTTGGCGAAAGCGACTGCGTGCTTGGATTCTTGGATGCGTTCAAGGACGGAACGAAGTTCGATGTGATTCTCTGCAATATGATCCGCAGTGAACTTTGGCCGCTCCGCGACGATATCGAAGACTTGCTCGCCGAAGGCGGCGAACTGATCATCAGCGGTCAGCTTGTCACGGAAAAGGATTACATCCTCAAATGGTTCGATGAAGCCGGCTTCAAAGTCTCCGTCGAACGCACCAAGGGCGAGTGGTGGAGTGTGCTTGCACACTCGTAAACGAGCCAAGGGCGACAAACGCGTAAGGTGACCCCGCAACAAGTGCGGGGTGACAAGCTGAAAAAGCGACTGGATGGGGCCAATGGCCCCTGCCTTTCGGCTCGGTCATATCCATGCAAGTATGGATGCAACACTCGCCTTCTAGGCAGTTTTCGCGTTGCTCAGGATGACAAGCGTATAAGGTGATGCCGGAACAAGTCCGGCATGACAAATCGAAAAAGTGACTGGATCCTTCGCCCTGTTGGGCTCAGGATGACGCGTTGTGTCTACTGCGGCGGTCCCGCTGCTACTTCTTAAACGTTGGTTTCTTGAATCCCTTGCCGTGGGTGCGGCGGCTGGCGAGGTTTATCTCGCCGCTGTTGAAGCGGTTCTTGTCTTCTATATTGCGGTGTTCGCGGAACGGCGCATTCTGCTGGTTCCCGCGGCGATTCTCGCCAAAGCGTTCGAAATCTCGACGGTCATCGAATTGGCGGTCGCTGTGGAATCCGCGACGTTCTTGACGTTCTCCTTCTCGGTCAAAGCGGTCGCGACTCTCGCTGAATCCGCGATTCTCGCCGAAGCGGTTTCCGCGACTTTCGCTAAAGCGTTCTTCGCGGAACTGGAATTCGCGCGGTTCCCTTAGCGGTTCCCTTTGCTGTTCACGCGGCTCGTACCCGTCATCGCGCCAGCGATTCTTGACCTTCTCTTTTTTCGGGCGTAATGCGTTCGTGCGTTCGTCGCGCTTTTGCATTTCTCGATTGCGGAAGTCTTCGTTTTGCTCGCGTTCCTTGCTGGGGAAGTATTCCTTGCCCTCAGCCATCGCGGTGCGGCTCAGCAACAAACGGCTGACCTTACCCATCTTGAGACGTTCCAGAACTTCGCGCAAGTGCGGGCGGTTTGCAGGAATGTACCAGAAGAAGAATTGCTTCTGGTTCGCTTTTTCTTCGGGCGTTTTCGCGACAAAGAGCGGCTTTCCGTCTGGCGTCATTTCGGCGTAGAACATCTCGGTAGCGATGGTCATCGGCGTTGGCGTAAAGTCTTGCACTTGTTCCAACTGGAAACCCAATTGCTTTGTTTCGAGTGCGAGTTCAGCCATGTCGGCTTCGGTGCATCCCGGATGGCTACTGATAAAGTACGGAATCAGTTGCTGCTTTTTGCCGATGCGCTTGCATTCGTCGTCAAAGAATTCCTTGAACTTGTGGAACAGCGTAAAGCTCGGCTTGCGCATCAGTTTCAGCACTGCGTCGCTCGTGTGTTCGGGTGCGACTTTCAAGCGACCACTCACGTGGTAGTCGATGAGTTCGCGGGCGTATTCTTCATGGTCCTTGCGGAGTTCTTCGTCGTCGGTCTCTTGCAAGAGCATGTCGTAACGGACGCCACTTCCGATGAACAGGTGCTTCACTTTCGGATGGTTACGCACTTCGCGGTACAGCTCCAAAATTTCTTTATGGTGCGTGTCCATGTTGTCGCAAATCTTGGGCGTGAGGCAGCTTGCTCGGGCGCACTTTTGGCAACGGCTCGGATCGCGGCCACGCATGTTGTACATGTTCGCGCTGGGTCCGCCGAGGTCTGTGATGGTTCCGGCGAAGCCTTCCATGTTGGTGACGATTTCGACTTCGCGCAGAATGCTTTCGCGGCTACGGCTTGCGATGAACTTGCCCTGGTGTGCGTTGATGGCGCAGAAACTGCAACCGCCGAAACAGCCACGGTGCGTGTTGATGCTGAACTTGATCATGTCGAACGCCGGAATGTTACCGCGTTTCTTGTAGCGCGGGTGCGGTTCGCGGGCGTAGGGGTATTCAAAGCTTTCGTCGAGTTCGCCGTATTCGAGCGGCGGGTACGCGGGGTTAATCACCACGGTCTGTTCGGCGACATCTTGCAGAATGCGGTGCTGGAACCACTTATTGCATTCGATGTCCACCCTGCGGCAGTTCTCGATTTGGTTCCTCTTGCTTTCCAGACATTCTTCGTAGCTGTACAGTCGCAAGTCTTCCCACTTGCTGTTCTTCGGGACGTTCCCCTTGGGCGCCAAGTAGGCGGTCTGCGGAACAGAATTCAGGCTCGAGAACGGAACGCCCTTTTTGAGCAAGCGAACGATTTCCTTGAGCGGTTTTTCGCCCATGCCGTAAACGAGAATGTCGGCCTGCGTATCGAACAGAATGCTCGGCTTGAGTCTGTTGCTCCAGTAATCGTAATGCGTCACGCGGCGAAGGCTCGATTCGAGTCCGCCAATGAGTAACGGCACATCGGGGTAGAGCTTCTTTAAAATTTTTGCGTATGTGTATGTCGCATAATCCGGGCGGAATCCGGCCTTGTTCCCCGGCGTAAAGGCGTCGTCGCTGCGGAGGCGCTTTGCAGCGGTGTAGTGGTTCACCATGGAATCCATGCCGCTCGAAATTGCAAAGAAAAGTCTCGGCTTTCCAAGCTTCTTGAAATCGCGCAAGTCATCGCGCCAGTTCGGCTGCGGCAAAATCGCTACGCGCAAACCCTCATGTTCCAAAAGTCGTCCGACAACTGCGTGCCCAAAGCAAGGGTGGTCTACGTAAGCGTCGGCGCTGATGATGATCACGTCAACGTAATCCCAACCGAGTTCGTCCAGGTCTTCTTTGCAAATGGGTAAAAATCGAGGATCGTACATAATGGAACTTATGGGGTTAAAAAGTTTATAAACCTAAAGATAGAAAACGCACGTGCAGGCAAAATTTATTTTCGTCTTACTCGGCAGCCCCTTTGACGCAACGGACGGAAAAGCCGTTCTCCTTATCGATTGCACCAAGGAGTGTTGAGTTTTCGTTGTCTTGGAATATTACAGCAAAGGCGTAAAATGAGAGCGTGTCCGTTGCGGACCAGAAAATTGCTGCTTCATTGATGCCGATATCTTTTTTTTCGAAGCGTATGCCTGCACCAGTGACGGAAAATCCAAGGACGTTTTTTCTCTCTTCTTTTTGACTATCCCAGGAATCCGTTGCTTTTAATCTATTGCCTGCGCAATCATAAATCCAGGTGCCATCATCTGATTGTGTTGTGTTGCAGGATTGATCTTCAAGGAGTTCTTTCCAGTCATCGACTGTGGGCACCAGTTGGTTGCTTCTCTATTCTCTTCGCTCTCGATTTCATAGTTCATGTTTTGCGCGGTCCACACGTGGTTGCTGATGACGAGGGTGCGGTAAACCTGGTTGTCGCGCTTGTCTAGCATTTCGCCGTAAGAGATATCAGGATTCAGGTAGTCTATGGTGACGCAGTCGTACTTGTCACAATCGTAAAAGCGGAGTGAGGCGCTGGACTTGGGTGCGCTGGAGCTTGAACTTTTGGCGGAACTGGACGAAACGCTGGATGAAAAAACGGAAGACGAGGATTGGGGCTTGCTCGATGAACTGCTAGAAGCTTTTGTGCTGGAGGATGATTTCTGCTCGCTGGACGAGGAAGTCTTTATTTCGATTATGTTCGGGAACTTGATGACCGTTTTGGAGGAACGCGAGTAAGAACTGCTGGAGTCGTTGATGGGTATGATTTCGATGGAGCCACCCGCAGAACTGGAATTGCCGCTTTCGTTGTGTGCGCTGGATACGTCATCGGAACAGGCCCCTCCGATGATGCTCCATAAGACCAATGCGGAAATCCAGATTTTGTTCATTCAGTTATAAAATTACTCTAATTTTTCGGGCGAGTTGTTTTGTGATGCGGTTTCGCGGGCTTTTTCTTCGCGTTCCTGGGTTTCGCGCATGGAGTAGACGCAACCACAGAAGTTCTGGCGGTAAAGGTTGTATTCGTGCGACAGCTGGATGGATCGCTTGTAACCGCCCTTTTTCTTGAAATCGCTCGGGAGTCGCTTGATTCCGTAAATGTCGCATTGTTCCTGCACGACATCGTTCAGCACTTGCGCATCCTTCATCGGGCTGATGGTGAGCGTCGTCGTGAAGTAGTCGCAGTTCAGCTTCTTGGCGAGCCGTGCCGATTCGGCGAGACGCAGCTCAAAGCACTTGCGGCAGCGCTTGCCGCCTTCGGGTTCGTGTTCGAGTCCGCGGGCGATGTCGTAAAACTTTTTCGGGTCGTATTCGCCCTCGATGAGCGTGACTGGATACTTTGTCTTGAATTCCGCAACAAAGCGCTTGATTTCGTTAACTCGGTGCTGGTATTCTTCGGCGGGGGCGATGTTCGGGTTGTAATAGAAAAGCGTAATCTTGAAGTACTGCGAAAGGTATTCTATCGTGTAGCTGCTGCACGGTGCGCAACACGCATGCAACAAGAGCGTAGGCACTTCACCCGTGCGCTCAAGCCTGCGGATAATGCGGTCCAGGTCCACCTGGTAATTGTGCTTCGGCTGCTGCTTTTCCATTGTTACTCGTCTCTCGTCCGTCTACTTCCCACTAAATCGTCCCTACCGCGACAATCCAGAAACAGATGGTTGAGGCTATCGCAAGAGTTCCCATAATATGGCGTTCCTTGGCACTCAGGCTGAACAGGACTGTAGCCGAGTAGAACGTGAGGTAAATCGCAAAGAAAAAGGCGAGGATGCGCACAATCCCGAACGGAATCGTCTCCGGGAGCACGTGGCCTGCGCTAAGAATGGTGAACAGTGCCACGAACTGCATCATGATCGGCAAAATGAACGCCTTGCGCACCTCCTGTGGCACGACTTTGTGGCGCCCGTTCATGGCGTACATACCGAGCGGGGCTCCGAGAGCAAGCGCTATATTCAGCGCAATGGAGGGCAAAAAGACAATAGATCCAATAATAGCAGCTGTAAAGAACATAGCACTAATATAAAAAAAGGATTCCTTCAGGCAAAGGAGGTAACCTAAAGGAATCCGAGAGTGTTAGGATATTATTAATAATAGATTTCTCCAATGCCCTTGAACGAAAAAAATTGGAAAAACGTGGTTACAAAAGTAACCGTTGACAGGAAATTGTAAGAACGCGGGAATAAAAGTCTCAAAATTTTAGAAAAAATGATAAATGGGCGAAATTTGGCTGAAAAGACGATGTTTTTGTCTTTTTGAAGGCAAAAACGAGGTCGCAGCCGAGCCAGTCGCTGTTTAACTTAAGTTCGTTCTGGACGGAAACGGATTTTGCGGGGGCCGCCTCTGGGAATGCCACCAGAAGTTTTGCAAAGGCGTTCCTGGAATGCTGGTAGGTGGCAACAATTTCGATTTTGGGCGGTCCTGTGCGGTTTTCCTTGCGGCTGAACTTGGCGCTTGCGTTCAGCGAGAGGTGTTCCCAGGATGATTCGATGGCGGGTTTCCATTCGGTGGCGCTACAGTTGTCGCTTGCTTCTATGCAGGTGGCGCTGATGCTTGGACGCAGCGGCTTGGGACCCGATGTGAGTGTCGCCTTGAAGCGGGCGCTGACGGAATCTGTTGCGATTGGACGGAGGATGCGGGCTTTGACGGAGAGGATGGTGTTAAAAGCTTCGGGCCATTGGAGGTTTACGGTTTGTGAGGCCCATAGGCTGTTTTCGGCAATGCCCTTGCTCAAGTTGAGTCCTTGCGGGACGGAATCGCCGTGGAGGTAGGCGGTCGTTTTCCAGGACAGATACTTCTTTTCGCTTTGCAGCTGGATCTTGATGAGGGGGAGTACTTGCCCCAGTTGGTGCCAGGCGGAAACTTGCCCGAGGGTGGTGCGGGCTTGTAGCATAATTGCACTTTGCGAGCGGAACTTCCAGAAGGCGGCGGTGATTTCGTTTTGACGGTTTGGATGGAACGAGATTCGCGTGTGGAAGGTCCTGGACGAATCGAGAAGCGCGCCGAGCCGGAATTTGCCGATGGGGTAGAGAAGGGCGGTTCCCCACAGGGTGTCGAGCGGCAGGTGGCTATGGAGTTCCAGCGTGGAAACTTGTCCGAAATGCGCTTCGATTTTGTCACGACGGTAGGAGAGCAGCTCTTGTGAACCGAGGTGCAATTTGAAATAGTAGAATTGGAGTTGAAGTTCCCTGCGGAGCTTTTTCATGTGCCCGTCGGAGTCGTATTGGCCTTTCCACGATAATCGTCCGTGCGGGATGAGTGTGGGCGTTTCTGGAATTGTTTGTGGCTGTGGTTTCAGTTTCTTTTTGGTCCGGTGCCTGGCCTGTTTTTTGGACGGAGTGGCGCAGGGTTCCTGGGCGTAGACTTCGGCGAGCAGGCACGCTTCGTCATAGTTTTCTTCTTCGAGTCGCGAAAAGATTTCATCGGCTTCTTCGGCGGTGATGATGCCGTCGTCCCACCATTCAAAAACTCGGGCTTCGTCAAACGGGGCCTGGGGTTGTTCCTCGGCGTGCGTGGGTGCGGCCATCGCGAAAAAAAGGAGTGTTAAAAGTATTTTTGTCAAAAGAATCCTCCACTATATAAACACGCTTGAGTGGAGGTTTTGGACTAAAAAAATCCACAAAACTTTCTAGATTTGTGGATATGGCAAATTCATCTTGGTCAAAAAATTCCAAACCTCGCGCATTCGCTGGCGACAAGCCCTTGAACAGGAACGCTTCTGCTGCTGGCCGCGATTTTGTTCCGCACATGAAGGCTCCGCGCACGGAGTTTCCGCTTTTTAATGGCAAGCGTGTGACGCCTTCGCTCGCTGGGCTCGACAAGCTCTTGCATTATTACGGTGTGGAACTCCAGGAATCGACGCTCAAGCAGATCTGGGAATTCCACCAGCTGCTCCGTGCGAACAATGACGACCAGGACTTGACGCGTCTCAACGCTTTCGAGACGATGGTCGAACGCCATTACGCCGACTGCACGCTTATCAACGCTTACGTGCCGGAATGGCCCGCCCGAATGATTGACGTCGGCAGTGGTGCTGGCTTCCCGGGGATTCCGCTTAAGCTCGTGAACCCGCATATTCGCCTGACGTTGTGCGAACCGCGTCCGAACCGAATCAACTTCCTCAATATGGTCATCGAAAAGATGGGCCTCAAGGGCATTGACGTTTTCGGACATAAAGTTACGAGCCGCAGCATGACCATTCCTGTCGATGGTGTCATCAGCCGCGCTTTTGAACTGATGGAAAAGACGCTCCCGCGTATCGCCAATTCTTTGAAGGTCGGCGGTCGCGTGTTCTTCATGAAGGGTCCTGCCGTCGCTGACGAACTCAAGACGTTCCATCCCGAGGACTTTGGTTACAAGTTTATCGGGAAGCATTTCTATACTATCCCGAACAGCACTCAGGATCGCGCCCTCATCATCCTCGAAAGGGAAGAATAAAAAACCCGCCATTGGCGGGATTTCAATCAGTCAAAGCCGTCGCAGATCATGTTGGATGCTGCGTTTCTGAACGCTTGTCGCTTGCGCTCTTCGCGGGCGATTTTTTCTTTTTCGGACGGCGTCATGGATTCAGTTTTTCTTTCTTCGGTTTCGTTAGCAGTGGTGGTCGGTATCTTTTTTTCCATAACAGATTCCTCTTCTCAATTAGGTGGACAATGAGTATATCGATATTGCCGAACGCGATTGTAAAGGGAATTTTTGAAAAAAAAAGCCAGGTTCATCACCTGGCTTTTAAACTGTATTTTGCGAACTGAGGCTTCGCTGAGATGCTCACTCAAAACTCATAGCGAAGCGCACTCAAGATTCATACCTGTTAGAACTTGAACAGCAGGCCAAAGCGCATCTGGCCGTCGCGTACGCCGTCTGCCTTGCCGACGTTACGGATTGTCGCCCAGTCGAACTGCAAAACGTCAGAGAGCATCACGCCAACGCCCAAGTCCATTTCGTTACGCTTACCCGTGCGGTCGTAGAGGTAACCCACGCGGAGGGCAATCGTGTTAGAATAAATGAATTCTGTGCCGAGGTTGAACACGCCCTGCAACAGGGAGGCCTTGACCTTGTTTTCGCCCTTTCTGGCTTCGGGCCTAAAGAGCGACTTCCAGCAGGCGACGTAGAACGGTTCCGGATCGCCCTTGTCGTCGTCGATCACCACTTCGCGGTTGTAGTCGAAGGCGACGGTCCACTTGTAGTCGGCCTTGCTCAAGATTTCGTAAGAAAGCCCGAGGCGCCAGGTCAAAGGAATCGGGTCTTCGATGGTCTTGTCGACGTAATAGACGCTCGGACCGATGTTGGCGAGGACCAATGCCAAGTTGAGCTTCGGAACAATGAGGTTCTTTTTCAAAACGCCGATGTCGAAAGCGTAACCGAACGTGGTGGCTTCTTCTTCGCCGGCGGCTGCGCCGGAACTCAAGTCAGAGTAGAAGAACTTGATGGAGAGACCGAGGCCCCAGTCGTTCGGAAAACGTGTACCGTAGCTCACGCCACCGACGATTTCGGAACTGTTGTAGGCCACGAGGTCATCGGCATCGAGGTCGCCAGAAACGACGGTCGAACCGAACGAGACGAAGTTCACATGCACACCGAGCGTTCCCCAGTCGTTGAGCGGGATGGTCATGCCGCCATAGAGGTGGTAAAGGTCCGGAATGTTGAGAACCGGCAAAAGCTTTTCGTAGAAGGCGGCGAGTTGGTAGTCGGCATCCTTGTACTGTTCCATACCGTTGGCCGTGCTGAACCACACGTCGTTACCTTCCGGGAGGACTGCCCAGACCTTGTTGGTCGAAAGACCGTTGCCCTGGTGGTAGTGCGTCCATTCGTCATCGCGCTTGGTCACGGTCGGATCTTCCTTGGAACCGCGTTCGAGTTCTGCCTTGCGTCCGCTGGCGGTGGCGTAATCCGGCAAGTGGCGCCATACGCCAAGGTCTGTTGCGATCCAGATGGCACCCTTGCGGTCCACGGAAACGTCGTTCACGGTGTTGTTGGCGAACTGCACCTGTTCCCACTTGCGGAGCGTGAAGTGCGACAGACCGCCCTTGTGGGTTGCCCATACGTGACCCGAGCTATCGACGGCGAGAGCTGTCGGGTTCAAGTCCATAATGCCATCTTCCTGGTTGAACAGGCTCCAGCGGTCTTTGTCGTTAGAGCTCTTCTTGGGGGTGAGGCGAGCGACACCTGCACCGTCGACGGCCACGTAAAGTTCCTTGCGGTTTTCGGACCAGACGAGGGCGTTGATCTTTTGGCTGGGGAGAACCTTGCCCTTCTGTTCGAAGGCACCGTTGCGGTAGACAAAGAGGCCGTTGTCGGTTCCGATCCAGAGGGAGGCGCCCTGCTTTGCAAGTGCCGTGATGCGGCGTTCGCCGAGTTCCGTTTCAAAGGACTTCCAGCCCTTGCCGTCAAAGCGGTAAAGACCTTTCGGGGTGCCGACCCAGAGCTTTTCGGTAAGGTTTTCGTAAAGAATGGCCGTAATGGTATCCTTGACGACCAGGTCCCAGGGCATCTTGACTTCGACCACGTGAGATTCGTCGTCGGCGTTCTTCACGTCGTTAAAGGCCTTCACGACGCGGGTGTATTCGTCGAGACCGCGTTCGGAACCGACGTAGGTGCGGACGGCGTCCTTGATTTTGGCGTTACCCTGCAAAGTGACGGAGTAGTAGTTGACCCACTGTTCGCCATCGAACTTGATGATGCCCTGCGTGGTACCTGCCCAGAGTTCGCTCTTGTCGAAGAACCCGTTCTTGGAGCGGGATGCCATATGGGTGAAGAACGGAGTCTTCTTGGCATCGGCGTCGTAAGACTTGCGCCATTCGTCGGCGAGCGGACCAAAGGCGAGGCCTGCCGGGTTATAGTACATTGCAGTTGCGTCGTCGGCGAGTGCAGCTCCGACTTCGCCCATACCTAGCTGGCGTGCGCCAACAGGCATCTGGAGGGTGATGATCGCGGATCCTGTGGCAAGCGCCATGACAGGAGCCAAAAGAATTGCAGATAATAGTGACTTACGCAAGTTGCCTCCAATCCGGGACGTTGTAGGAGTTCCCGTGTGTCGGGATGACTGCCTTCCAGCCGGATTTGCTCGGGTTTTCCCAGGGTTGCTTCGGTAAAAGCTTACAGTCGCAGCCCAGGACGTAGGGGGGTAAAATTTCCGCGTGATTACGGATCTGTTCGCGAGTGATGAAATTTTCCTCACTGACGAATTTACAATAATTCTTGCCTTTCGGACCAAGAACGATCCTGTAAGTGGCGGTGCCTATCTTATCCCCTTCGTCAATTGTTCTAATAGTTTCTTCGAGAGTGCTGTTCCACTGTTCGATGTAGGCTAATCTCTGTTCGGGCGTGAGGTTCTGAGTTTCGAGCCATGCCCTGATGGATGCTTCGGATGGTTTTACGGCCGTGAGGGTATCGCGGGCCGGGCGTCCGATGGCGGCATATTGCCCCGATACGTCAATGACCGGTTTAGATTCTTCTTTCTCGTCGGAATTGTGCATGCCTACGTAGATTCCAATGCCTGCGAGGACGATGGACAGCAGCACAATCGCGATGACGATGATGATTGATAGCATATTTAAATCCGTTTACGATAAATCCTTACTCTGAAAAACTAGCATTTTCTATTTTATGAGACAGGAGATATTATGTCAAAATTAAAGTTTTTTCTTGTGTTGCTTACTTGTAGCGTTGTTTGGGCCGTGCCTTTCAAGGTCGAAGTCGTCAAAGACGGTAGTGGAGAGCCCATCCGTGCAGGTCAGCTGATTCAAGTCCATTACAAGGGTTACCTCGCTACGGATAGCGTTGCCGTGAACAATGCCGCCAAGGATTCTACGGTCGAGGCTCCCTATTTTGCAAATTCCTATTATAGCGGATCTCCTCTTGAATTTACGCTTGGCGTGGGCCAGGTGATCGAAGGCTGGGACAAGGGCCTTGTCGGAATGAAGGTTGGCGAAGTCCGCAAGCTCTCGGTGCCGTCGGTGATGGCTTACGGCGACAACTCTCTCGAAGGCATTCCGCCTAATAGCGACTTGATGTTCGTTGTTGAACTTGTTCATGCTGAAAAGCCGCTCGAAGCGGACAAGTTCCCTGCCGATGTCGAAAAGATGAAGTGGCGTGACTTGGGCCGCGGCCTTAAAGTCTATGACGAAAAGGCGGGTACAGGTAAATTAAATGCCGCCGGCAATGTGATTTCTGTGCATTACACGGGCTGGCTCCTCTCTGGCCGCAAGTTCGGCAGCTCCAAGGATTTGGGCAAGCCGCTCCAGACGGTGATGGGCGCAGGCAAGATGATCAAGGGCTGGGAAACGGGCCTTGAAGGTATGCGTGAAGGCGGTGTCCGCTGGTTGCGTGTTTCGCCGGCAATGGGCTATGGCGCCACGGCTTTCTCGATGATTCCGCCGAACTCTACGCTTCTGTTCCGCGTCGAAATGGTCTCTAGCGAAGTGGATCCGGAACTTGCAAAGCATATGGACTTCTTTCCGGATACGACGCTTCTCAAGTATGAAAACGGCCCCGAAGGCCTCCGCTACGCTATCGTGAAGCCGG
This sequence comes from Fibrobacter succinogenes, assembly GCA_902779055.1. Taxonomy (GTDB): domain Bacteria; phylum Fibrobacterota; class Fibrobacteria; order Fibrobacterales; family Fibrobacteraceae; genus Fibrobacter; species Fibrobacter succinogenes_K. The sequence continues at coordinate 61,971 of CACZAD010000005.1, forward strand.
GCGAAGGCGAACCGGCCCGTTCTGGTCACCGTGCCATTGTGCATTACACGGGCTGGATGGTGAACGGCTACAAGTTCGACAGCTCTCGCGATCGTGGCCAGCCGTTTGCATTTGAACTCGGCGCTGGCAACGTGATCCGCGGTTGGGAACTCGGCGTGCAGGGCATGCTCCCCGGCGAAAAGAGAATCCTCGTGGTGCCGCCAGGCCTTGGCTACGGTAGCCGCGGCGCAGGCCCGATTCCTGGTGGCGCAACGCTTCTCTTTGCTGTGGAATACCTCGGCGAAGAGTAGCGGCGAGCGCCTTCGGCGCAGTAGGCAGTAGGAAGTAGACGGTAGGAAGACGTCATCCTCGACCGTCAGGGAGGGGATCCATACGGTTCTAATTGCTCTTGTATCTTTCTTGAATATGACAAGTCCGCTGTGTGCGGACTTTTTTGTTGTTCTTAAATATAAAGAAAGATTATGGTGTTAATTTATTGACGAAAATAATATAAATTTGTAATTTTTATGCATGCTTATAAGCCTTTTGAGTTGTGAACGAGTTGATGATGCCGTAGTGCATCGTAAACGTCTTTGCTACTTGTTGAGGTAGGTTCTTTTACATTCCTGGCGGTTTGTCCGTCGGGAATTTTTTTTAACAATCAACCAAAGAAAAACTCATGAAAAAAGCCAAAACACTCTTGATAAGCCTTTCGGTACTCATTGTATCGGGGATGGCTTGGGCGGACGATATAAGTGAACTGTATATAAGCGGGGATCTGGTCATTGATAATGTTCCATTCCAGACTCCTTATACGGGTTCTCCGATTTGTCCTGAACCTGTGGTGAAGCATAACGAGAAAGTTCTTGTTGCTGGGACGGACTACACTTATACTTGCACGAACTATCTTGACGAAGAACCCGATGGCCCTGTAAGTGCCGGCAAGGCGAATGTGCTGATTACGGGTATGGGCCAGTATTCTGGTCAACTTCATCGTCCGTTCGAAATCGCTCCGAAGTCAATGAAGGATTGGGGCTTTGATCACATCAGCTATGTTTTCAACACGAATGCATGCCCGGATGTCGTCATGATGGACGGTGAAAAGCGCCTTGTGAAGGACCAGGATTATGAAGTCATTTGCCATTATGAAGGCAAGCCGCATATTGAAGTGTCAGGAATAAACAACTATACGGGTTCTTCGTATGATGCATTAAGCATTATAAGTTTGGAATTTGAATATGACCACCAGCCCACTTACACAGGTTCTCCGGTCTGTCCCGAAATTGTTGTGAATGATGTATATGGTGGGTATGTTTTTGTTGAAGGAAAAGACTATACGGTTACTTGCAAAAGCTACGATGAATCGGAAACCGATGGCCCGGTCAATGCGGGCAAGGCTTACGCCGTGATTACAGGCAAGGGCGAATATATCGGCGAAGAAGAAGTGTACTTTGAAATCGCTCCGAAGTCAATCGCGAACAAGGGCTTTGAATATGAAGATCATCCCGTCTATACGGATCCGTTTGTTTGCCCGGATGTTGTTATGATGGATGGCGACAAGCTCCTTGTGAAGGGTCAGGATTATGAAGTCGAATGCCACATTGATTTGAAGTCGACAATTGAGGTTATCGGAATTAACAATTATACGGGTTCATCTTTCGGCCCGCTTATTTTGGAAATGCCTTTAGTGCTTTCTATCGCTATCGAAGACCTGGAATTTGAATATGCAAACCAGATTACTTACACGGGTTCTCCGGTCTGCCCTGAATTTGTGGTAAAAGATGGCAAGTATACGCTTGTTGAAGGCGAAGACTACACCGTTGCTTGCAAGAGTTATCTGGAATCGGAAACCGATGGCCCGGTCAATGCAGGCAAGGCTTACGCCGTGATTACGGGTATGAATACGTATACTGGTGAAAAGGAACTGTACTTTGAAGTTACTCCGAAGTCAATGAAGGATTGGGGCTTTGATCACATCAGCTATGTTTTCAACACGAATGCATGCCCGGATGTCAACATAAAGGACGGTGAAAAGCGCCTTGTGAAGGACCTGGATTATGAAGTCATTTGCCACTATGAAGACAAGCCGCATATCGAAGTGTCTGGTATCAACAATTATACGGGTTCTACGTATGATGCGTTAAGCATTATAAGTCTGGAATTTGAATATGATCATCAGCCCACATACACGGGTTCTCCGGTCTGTCCTGAAATTGTTGTGAATGATGTAAATGGTGGGTATGTTTTTGTTGAAGGAAAAGACTATACGGTTACTTGCAAAAGCTACGATGAATCGGAAACTGATGGCCCGGTCAATGCAGGCAAGGCTTATGCCGTCATTACAGGCATAGGCGAATATATCGGCGAAGAAGAAGTGTACTTCGAAATTGCAAGGGTTACGCCTGTTGTGACGGCTCCGTCGTTGTTCTATACGGGCGAATCTCAGGAACTTGCTCTGTCGAGTACTTTTGGCACTGTTTTGTATAGCACGGACGGGGTGAATTATTCTACGGAACCTCCTACCGCGACGAATGCTGATACGTATAAGGTTACGTTCCAAATCGAAATGGGCGATAACTGGGAAGGTGTAGAACCTCAAGTTATGGAAGTGACCATCGAACCGAGGAAAACGACTTATTCCGCTCTCGAAATTGCTGAAGACCAGGATGGTGCATATGCGACCCTCGATGGTGTTTATAGCGGACAGGATACGATTGAAATCGAAGAAGATGTCTACGTCAAGAATGTGGCCATTGATCGCGTTTTCAAAAAGACGAGTGGCTACTCGACGTTGATGTTGCCGTTCGATATTGAAGTATCGAAGTTGAGCGGTGCTGATGGCGTTTACGAGTTCTTGAATGTCGATGTCGAAAACGCTATTGTCTATGTCAAGGATGCCACTTCGATAGAGGCCCATCATCCGTATTTGGTGAGTTTGGGTGGATCTCTTGGTGTTGAAGGCGGTGTGACAATCAAGCGTACGGTGGACGTCTCTACCGAAGACTCTCAAGGACAGTGGGTGTTCAAGGGATCCTATGGGTACAAGAAATGGAAGGAAGACGATGAAGAGCTGGGTTTCGCCTATGGATTTGCAGGAGAAGATAAGAATGGCGCATCGATCGGCAATTTTGTGAGGATTGGTGCCGGTGCAACCATCAAGCCTTACCGTGCATACCTCGTCTATGTTCCGACGAAGGCCCAGATGGCAAGATACAATTATACAAGCCCGATTTACTTGTCTAACAGCAATGTCGTTAAGCCGGAGCTGCCTAAGAGCATGACTGTTGTCCGCGTCGAAGACGAACAACACACCACCGTCATTGGCCACTTCAACACGCGTAGCGGTGAATTTAAGATGAAACGCGATTTCGATGTGATGGGCCGCCGCTTGAATGCCAAGCCGAGAAATCATAAGGCCTATTACGGCAAGAAAGAATTAAAAAAGTAAGCATAAAAGGATTTATCATGAAAAACGAATTGGAACAAAAGAAAAACTATATCGCCCCGAAGATGGAGGTGATTTATATGGAACACGAGGCTGATCTGCTTGTTAATAGCACGGAAGATCCTCAAGAATCTTGTGACGGTTATTGCGGAGATCTCGATTAAATTCCGCTATTGAAATGCAACTTTAAAAGCACTCTGCTTCGGCAGGGTGCTTTTTTGTATAAAACTTGTTTATATATGCATTTGTCTTGACAGACAAGCTTTTGCGGAAGGCCCTGTTTTTTTATATTGATACTGTTGGAATAAGAGGATATTGAATGAACTTTTTTACTTCTGCCATAAGGTTTTCGTCCGTTGCCTTTCTTGCGGTTTCCTTGCTCGCTTCATGCGGTGGGGATTCTGGTTCGGGCCCGGATGCCGATGATGACGACGGAAAGTCGTCTTCTATAGAATCTCCGGAAAAGGACGGCTCCAGTTCGTCCAAAAAGAAATCATCCAGTTCCAGCAAAAAGTCGAGTTCTTCGTCAAAGGTCTCCTCGAGTTCGAACGGCAAGGCCGGTTCCTCTTCAAGTGGAAAGTCTTCGTCTAGCGGCAAATCGTCGTCGAGTGGTAAAAGTTCATCGTCCAGCGCAAAGTCCTCTTCGTCTTCTGCTAAATCGTCATCGTCTGCCAAGTCGTCTTCGTCAAAGGCGAAGTCGAGTTCTTCGGAAGCTTTGGACTGGAGCATCTCGAAAGAGGCTTACCTGAATCCGGGCGTTGTTTATGGGCAGCTGACGGATTTGCGCGACAACAAGGTCTACAAGACGGTCAACGTGCGTGGGCAGGTCTGGATGGCCGAGAACCTGAACTATGCCGATAGCGTGGCGACTCCCAGTCTAAAGGGGCGTTCGTGGTGCTATGGAAATGTCGATAAGAATTGCGATGTGGCCGGGCGCCTTTACACTTGGGCCGCTGCAATTGATTCTGTAGGCTTGCTTCATGATGCCGAAAACCCGCAGCTCTGTGGCGACGGGAGAGACTGCTTCATGTCGGACGTGGTTCAAGGTGTTTGTCCGGAAGGCTGGCACTTGCCGAATAAAAATGAGTGGGATGACTTGAAGAATTCCTTTGCAAAGGAACTGCTCTCTTCTGTAAAGCCGGCAGTGGAAATGATGCCTACAGTCGGGTGGACCCTTGCAAAAAAGACCATTGAATCTTATTCGTACTGGAACCGTAGCGGGTTCTCTGCTATTCCGGCTGGGTATATGTATCTTGACGATGATGGTGAAGTCGGTTTTTATAGGTCCGGCCGTCAAACCCTTTTTTGGTCGTCGACACAAGCGCACGATATAAGGAATGCTTACAAACTCGCTTTGTATGACGACATCGATCCTCCTAGTATTTCGGGTGCAAGAAGAATGGGTGGATATTCCGTTCGCTGCATCAAGAACGGAACCTATACGAAGGCTCCGAGCTGGACTGTGCCCAAGGAACATCAATTCAATCCATCTGTAGAATATGGGGAACTGGTCGATAAGCGTGATGGCCATGTCTACAAGACCGTCATGATTGGCGAGCAGAACTGGATGGCCGAGAACCTCAATTATGTACCCGATGTTGGTGGAAGTTTGTGCTATGGAGATGATTCTCTGCATTGCAACAAGGCTGGCCGCCTGTATACTATGAAGGCCGCGCTGGGATGTACGTCTGATGACAAGTCCTGCGGCTTTAATAGCAAGGTTTGCCCGACTGGATGGCGCGTGCCGTCGAAGACGGACTGGAATACATTGCTCGATGCTGTGGGCGGAATCGATAATGCTGCAGAGGCTTTGCAGTCGAGAGTTGGCTGGTACAGTGATGATGAAAGGCTGGATGAATACGGGTTCTCCATGATCAGCACTGGATATTCGGAGGGCATTAGCTATGGAGCCAAGGATTTTGGATCCAGGTCCGGTTTCTGGGTGGCGACCGTCGATAAGTGCTATGCTAGGAGCGATTATGTATGCGGTGTGATCCTGGTGACGTATTCCGGGTCGCAAAAGTTCTCCTATAGCTATGGATCTAGTGAACTGCACCCCATCCGTTGCGTCCAATATGCGAAATAGCCCGCAGATGCAGGCCTGAAGGCCCCTTGAAATCTCCCGTTGACAAAATATCCATACCAAATGTTTACATTGTAGGGTCACCGGGTGCGGTTTTAAATATTTTAAACATTGATGGTTACTTTTTCTGACATAGCGGACTACCGCGACTTCTTGAAGGACTTCTACGACAGGCGCAAGGTCGAGATGCCCTTCTACAGCTACCGCATGATGGGCGATAAGCTAGGGCTCGACTCCAGCTATCTCTATCGCGTATTGCAAAAAAAGCAGCATCTGCCTGCTCATGCATTACCTGCGGCAAAGGAAATCCTTGCGCTGTCTGGTCGCGAGGCCGAATACTTCGACCTGCTCTATTCTGCTGCTGTCAGCAAGGATAAGACGAAACGCGAAGAACTTATGGCTAAGGCCTTGTCGCTACGCGACGTGGAACGCCATTCGTTACAGGCTGCCGAACTTAAACTCCTCGAAAACTGGTGGATTCCTGCGGTACGCGCCTACCTGGAATTGAACGGTGGTGTGGTGAACATCAAACGCATCGCCAAGGACATCTGTCCGCCGATTACGGAGGAACAGGCTCTCGAAGCCATTGAAACTTTGAAGGAAGTCGGTCTCGTCAAGAAGCTTGCATCGGGCAAGCTCGCGTTGACCGAAGCCCACTTGACCGTCGGGGGTGCCGAAAAGGCAAAGGCTGTGCGCAATTTCCAGCGCCAGGTCTTAAAGCTTGCAAGCGATGCGCTTGACAATGTCCCTGTCGACGAACGCAATATTTCTACACTGACTCTATCTGTGGACCAGTCCTGCTTTGAGGATCTGGGCGACATGTTGAGGGAATTTCGCCGCTTAGTCCAAAAAAGAGTTGACGGAGCCAAGAATCCTGATCGTGTTATGCAGCTTTCTATGGCGTTTTATCCTGTAGCCCGTAAAGGAGGGGCGTCGGAAAATACTATAATAGTAGGGGAAGGTGCAGGAGATAAAAAATGATTAAACGGGCGTGGACATATGGGTTGGCGGCGTTGGCATTGTGCAATGTCGCTTGCAATAGCGGTCGTGATACCGCAGGATCGTCGTTTGAAACTGAGAATTCAATCGCGGTGCTTGTTCAATTGGCCGATGGCACGCCTGCTGCTCGAATGAAAGTTGTTGTTCGACCCGAATCCTATTTGTCAGGTGCTTCTGACATGGATACGGACTCTCTCCTGAATAGCCAGTTGAATTTCGAGACGGACGAAAAGGGCCGTGTCGTATTGTCTGATTTTGCTTCCGGTGCCTACGTGATTGAAGCTCGCAGCGATTCGCTGAAGGGCTTTGAAAAGATTTCCTATGTCGCTTCCGATTCGACGACTCCTCTCGTGGTGAACGTTTCTGAACCGGCCAAGGTCTCTGGTCGAGTCGGACTTCCGAAGATGGTCCGCGCTGCGACTGTGGCTGTCCAGGGCTTTGACTATCAGGTCCAGACGGACTCCCTCGGCTACTTTGAATTTGAATCGCTCCCGGAAGGCGATGTGGACGTGGTTGCATTTGTCCATGTCGATACGACGTTCGTGAACGATCATGGCTTTAGCGAACAGATCAAGTCGACGCAGATTTACGGCATTCTCTCGACGAACGTCGGGGCTAAGTCCGAAGATATTTACGTCGGTGACTCCGCATACATCAAGACATACTTTGTGCTTGATGACTTCGAAGATGGCTTGGGCCAGTGGAAGGCTGCCGCTTCGATGAACGCCTCTGTCGATTTGGATCTTGATTCTGCCGGACTTGGCCGCAAGGGCAAGGCTGCGCACTTTGTCTGTAACCGTGATTCCATTGCGGAATGGGACTGGGCGCTTATCGGTTATGAACTCGGTGGCTTTGTGGACATGAGCGATCTCGATTCCATTGTGTTCTGGGCTCGCACTTCTGAACCGTCTAGAATTTCGTTTGCCTTTGATGTATTCGTGAATGATGATTCTGTGACGAGTTCGGAAAACACCAAGTCCTGGATCCATTACGAAGCGGATACCACCTGGACGCGCTACGTCGTGATTCCGGCGGAACTGGATACTGCTGACAGCAATGGCGGCAATGTCGGTTGGGACGCTGTCAAGGACCGTGTGACGAAGCTTAGCATCTTTGGCCAGATGGGTACCGAAGTCTGGGTTGACGATATCGAGGTCTTTGGCTACGGAATCTTTGACCCTTACGCCCCACTTTCAAGGAAAAACGACTAATTTTAGCCGCATTTGACGTTTTGTCAATAAAACCTACGTGAATACGTAGGTTTTTTTTGTGTTTATGAGATAGATTTATATTGTGGCTTGGGAATGGAATAATGTACAAAGGATGGATTCACGGTGTGTGAATGTCCCTAAGGAGTGTTTATGAAGATTCTTAAAGGCATTACAATGTTTGGACTTGCAGCGGGCTTTGGTGTTGGCGCGCTTGCAGATAACCCGATTTCTAGTTACCATTATCTGGCGGACCCTTCCTGCGCCTCTGATGGTGATACGTTCTACATTTTGACCGACGTCGATGACTACAACAACCAGACGAACTGGAACTACGACATTGTCGGTCTTTATGCCTTTACGTCCGAAGACATGAAAAACTGGACCGACCACGGCATGATTTTCCGTTCCAAGCGTGAATTCGGCAACTATCCGAACAACACTTGGGCTTCGGGCATTGCTGTCAAGAATGGTAAGGTCTATATCGTTTACCCTGATGGCGCTAGCGGCGTGGGTATGATTACCGCCCCGGCGATTGATGGACCTTATACCGACCCGGTCAAGGAAACCCATGGCGTCAATAGAATTGCGGGTGGTGGCAGCCTTATCGGTGGTTGCGACGGCATTGCGCACTGCTTTGACCCGGGCATCTTGATTGATGACGATGGCAAGGGTTACGTGATTTTCGGTGGTGGCGAAAGCTCTAGCCGCCCCTATGGCAACAACTTTGATATTATCAGCTTTACCGAAAGCAATGGCAAGATAACTTTCGACAAGAACTCATTGAAGAAGGTCTCTTTGCCGAACTCCTTCGAAGCTCCTTACTTGCACAAGAAGGGTAGCACTTATTACTTGAGCTTCAACAACCGTAGCCAGGTGATTGACTATGGTATGTCCAACAATATTTGGGGGCCTTATACCTTCGTAGGTACGGTTATTCCGGGAATTGGCTCTGTGCCGGACGCTCATGGCGAAGGTGGTAACAACCACCAGGGCTTTGCTCCGTTCAAGGACAAGTGGTATGCCGTGTATCACGACCGTCGCTTGGTGACTTCCGATAACCACCCGGCTGCAACGACTCAGGCGGGCGTGCGTTCCGAAAACCCGAACTACGAAAACCACAGAAGCGTGTCCATCGACGAACTCACGTGGAATGGCGACAAGATGAACAAGCTCACCTTCACCCGTGAAGGTCCGAAGCAGATCAAGAACTTTGACCCGTACAAGACCTACAAGGCAACGACGAGCTCCAAGCAGATGAACATCCGTAGCCGTACGGACTGGACTCAGGGCAAGCCCGTTGTGCATGTGCTCTTGCCGCTTACGAGCCGTAGCGAATCTTGGATTCGTGTTTCTGGCGTGGACTTCGGTAAGGGTGCTGAAAACCTCCGCATCAAGGCCGCTAACGTGGGCGAAGGCAACAAGATTGAAATCCATACGGGTAGCGCAAGCGGTACGCTCGCCGGTACTTGCGAACTTGCTAAGACCGCTAATAACAAGACCTTCGTGGATAACGATTGCGCAATGAAGGGCCTTACTGGTGTTATCGACCAGGTGTTCTTCGTGTTCAAGAATAACGGCAAGGATTCGACCATGGGCGTTCTCGAATGGGAATTCCAGGGCACGAAGCGCGAACCTGAACCGCAGACTCCGTTTGGCGGCAAGGCTTGGACTATCCCGGGCAAGATTGAAATGGAAAACTTCGATGAACCGGGCTATGGCGCAGGTAACGATTCTTACGCTGATAACGATTCTGATGACCACGGTGCCGAAAGCAATGGCGGCAAGAGCTACCGCGAAGGCACTGGCGTAGATATCTACAAGAAGGCTACAGGCTATGTCGTGGGTTACAACCAGACCGATGAATGGCTCGAATACACCGTGGATGTAGCTGCCGAAGGCGACTACACGATGTTTGCTGCTGTGGCCTCTGCCAATGCGACTTCGGGCTTTAAGCTTTCCATCGATGGCGACGATATTACGGAATCTATTGCCGTGCCGAAGAACGATGGCGAAGAAAACTATGACGACTACAGCAAGGTGAAGGCGAATGTGAAGCTCCCGGCTGGTAAGCATATCCTTCGCTTTACCGTGACTGGCGACTGGATGGACATCGACTACATCCAGTTTGCTGCAGGCAAGGATGCCAAGGATCCGGACGAAGGTAGCGAAGTGGCTATCCGTCAGATGATTCGCATGAATGCGATTGCCGCTGCGACTTACGACGTGTTCGACTTGACGGGCAAGAAGGTGGCTAGCTTCACGGCCCGCAACATGAACGAAGCGAAGAACCTTTGGCGTGATGGTGCCCAGGCTAAGAGGGTGCAGGGCGTGTGCCTCATCCGCAACCGTAGTACAGGTATGATGGCAAAGGTCCGCACGACCCGCTAGAATCTCCAAAATAACACACACATCCATCTAGAAGGGGCTTCTCGTAAGAGAAGCCTTTTTTGCTTTCTGTCATTATGGCTTCTGCCCTTCACTGGATCCCCTCCCTGACGGTCGAGGATGACAAAAAGCCTAACCACGGTCTACTTCCTACCGCCTACTTCCTACTCCCTCATTGACGTTTTGTCCATAAATTATTTGGCGGCTTGGGGTATGTTTGAAATTTTTGGAGATAGTTTTAGGGGAAAGAGATGGACCTATGGTGTATGGTCAATCCTAAGGAGTGTTCATGAAACTGCTTAAGAAAGCAACGATGTTTGGATTGATGGCGGGCTTTGGAGTAAGCGCTCTTGCTGACAACCCGATTTCTACTTACCACTACTTGGCTGACCCGGGTGCAGCCGCCGACGATGATTACTTCTACATCATCACGGACTCCGATGACCCGGCGCCTGCTAATTCTAACGGTTACAAGATTTACGCCCTTTATGCATTCCGCAGTAGGGATATGCAGAACTGGACCGACTACGGTATTATTTACGATGCCCGCAAGGTAAGTGGCATTAACGACATTTGGGCTTCTGGCATTGCTGTTCATAACGGTACGTTCTATATCGTGTTCCCGGATGGCGGTGGTGGCGGCATTGGCTACATCAAGGCGCCTGCTATTGAAGGTCCTTGGACAAATGCTGTGGGCCAGGGCAAGGATAAGCTTGTTGGTGGCCGTGGCATTATCGGTTGCGATGGCGTTTCCTGGTGCTTTGACCCGGGTATCTTTATCGATGACGACGGAACCACCTACGTGACATGGGGCGGCGGCGAAAGCACTAGCCGTCCAAACACTGATAACTTCGACATTGTCAAGTTGAACGATGCCAAGAACGCCCCGGTGGGCAACGGTTCCCATGTGAAGGTGAACAACTTGCCGACCCGCAAAATGCTCGAAGCTTCTTACATCCACAAGCACAAGGGTACTTACTACTTCTCTTACAGTACTGGCTGGCAGCAGGGCGCTCCGACGATTGACTATGGCACATCTAACAACGTAATGGGTCCTTACACCTGGAAGGGCACGATTCTCGGTGACCCGAGCATGAACGGCCGTAGCATCAATGGCAACAACAACCACCATGGTATTGCCGAATTCAAGGGCCACTCTTATGTTGTCTATCATGACCGCCGTATTGCCAAGGGCCATAACGGCCTGGAAATTATTCCGGCCGATGACGGTCAGCCGAAACCGAACGAAGGCTATCACCGTAGCGTTTCCGTAGACGAAATGTTCTACAATGCTGACGGCACCATTCAGACGGTGAAGGTGACGGATGAAGGTCCGGCACAGATTGAAAACTTTGACCCGTACGATTGGTATCCGGCACTCACGAGCTCCAAGCAGAAGGGCATCCGCAGCCGCTCTAACTTTGTGCAGGGCAAGGCTGCCGAACACGTGTTGCTCCCGCTTTCCTCTAAGGAATCCTGGCTCCGCGTTTCGGGTGTGGACTTCGGTACGGCTGCAACGGGCTTTACGGTTGAAGCGGCTAGCGCTGCCGATAACAACAAGATTGAAATCCGCACTGGTTCTGCAACGGGTACGCTCGCTGGTACTTGCACGCTCAAGAATACTGGCAACAAGAATACCTATGCCGAAAACAAGTGCGAAGTTGAAGGCCTCAAGGGCATTGTAAAGCAGTTGTTCCTCGTGTTCAAGGGCGACAGGGACTCTACCATGGCTATCAAGGCCTGGGGCTTCGAAGGCAGTGGCACGACTCCTCCGGAACCGCAGAAGCCGTTTAGCGGCAAGGCTTGGGATATTCCGGGCAAGATTGAAATGGAAAACTTCGATGAACCGGGTTCTGGTCGCGGCAGCGAAATCAAGTCTTACAGCGAAAACGATTCCGAAGACCATGGTGCCGAAAGCAATGGCGGCAAGAGCTACCGCGAAGGTACTGGCGTCGACATCTACAAGAAGGCTTCGGGCTACATTGTGGGTTACAACCAGGCTGGCGAATGGCTCGAATACACCGTGAACATCGAAAAAGAAGGCGACTACACGATGTTTGCCGCTGTGGCTTCGGCTAATGCAACGTCTGGCTTCAAGCTCTCCATCGACGATAAGGACATCACTGAAGAAATTGCTATTCCGAAGAACGATGGCGAAGAAAACTATGATGACTACAGCAAGGTGAAGGCGAACGTGAAGCTCCCGGCTGGCGAACACATTCTCCGCTTTACCGTGACCGGCGACTGGATGGACATTGACTATATCCAGTTTGCTGCAGGCAAGGATGCGAAGGATCCGGACGAAGAAGGACAGGTCGGGATCAGGACGATCGCCCGTATGAACGCCACTTCTGCTGAAGCCTACGACGTGTTCAATGTGAACGGTAAGAAGGTTGCAAGCTTTATGGCCCGCAGCATGGACGATGCCCAGAAGATTTGGCGCGCAGGTGTTCCGTCCCAGAAGGTGCAGGGCTTCTGCATCATCCGTAACCGTAGCACTGGAATGACGTCGAAGGTTCGCGTTACCCGCTAATTTTTCCAAAAGCCACACCTCTTCCAAGGGCTCCTCGAAAGAGGAGCCTTTTTTGTGCCTTGGCCAACGCCTATTGTTGACTTTTTGTCCATGATTACTTTGATTTTTTGCGGTTTTTGGGGCGTTTTTTGAGATAGTTTTATAAAAAAAGATGGATTGACGGTGTGTGCTCGATCCTAAGGAGTGAACAATGAGACTACTTAAGAGCGTAACGATGTTTGGGATGCTTGCGGGCTTTGGAGTGAGCGCGCTTGCCGACAACCCGATCTCGGCCTACCATTACTTGGCAGACCCGGGTGCTGCTTCTGACGATACTTATTTCTACGTCATCACGGACTCTGACGACCCGGCTGTGGCAAATGCCAACGGTTACGATATCAAGGCCCTTTACGGTTTCCGCACCAAGGATATGAAGAACTGGACCGACTTCGGCATCATTTATGATGCCCGCAAGGTCGACGGTATTGGCGATATCTGGGCGTCTGGCATTGCGGTGAACCCGAATGACCACAGACTCTACATTGTGTTCCCGGATGGCGGTGGTGGCGGCGTTGGCCTCATCGGTGCCGACAGCATTGCTGGCCCGTGGACAAACCCTGTCTCTGGCAACAAGAAGCTCATCAACAACTGGGGTGGCGGTATTTCGGACTGCGACGGTATTGGTTGGTGCTTCGACCCGGCAATCTTCTTCGATGATGATGGCACGGGCTACTTCACGTTCGGTGGCGGTAGTAGCAATTCCCGCCCGGCAAACGACAACAACAATAACATCTTCAATATCTACAAGTTCAACAAGGATATGAAGGGCTTCGATGTGAGCTCCAAGACCCAGCTGAAAATCGGCGGTCCGAAGGCGATGGAAGCTTCTTACATCCATAAGTACAAGGGTAATTACTACCTCTCTTACAGTACGGCTGACTTGCGTATTGCCTACGGTATGTCCAAGAACCCGATGGGTCCTTACGAATACAAGGGCATTTTCATGGGTAACCCGAGCATCAACGGCCAGAACATCAATGCCAATAACAACAACCACCATGGCATTGCAGAATTCAAGGGCCACTGGTATGTGGCTTACCATGACCGCCGCATCGCAAACGGTTACGACGGCCTCGAAAAGATTCCTGCCGATGACGGCAAGGCGAACCCGGTTCCCGCTTTCCACCGCAGCGTTTCGGTCGACGAATTCTATTACAATGACGACGGTACGATGAAGTCGCTCACCTTCACGAAGGAAGGTCCGGAACAGATTGAAAACTTTGATCCGTACGACTGGTATCCGGCTTTGACGAGTTCCAAGCAGAAGGGCATCCGTAGCCGTTCTAACTGGGCTCCGGGCAAGGTCGCAGAACACCTCTTGCTCCCGCTTTCCACGAAGGAATCCTGGATCCGCGTTTCTGGCGTTGACTTTGGTACGGCCGCAACGGGCTTTGTTGTCGAAGCGGCAAGCACTGCCGACGGCAACAAGATTGAAATCCACACGGGTTCTGCCAGCGGTACCTTGGCGGGAACCTGCTCGCTCAAGAATACCGGCAACAAGTCCACTTTTGCTGAAAATACTTGCGAAGTCGAAGGTCTCAAGGGCATCGTAGACGAAGTGTTCCTCGTGTTCAAGGGCTCCCAGGATTCGACGATGGCCATCAAGGCCTGGGGATTTGAAGGCAGCGGCACGACTGAGCCGACTCCGCAGGTTCCGTACGATAGCATCGCTGTGAAGCTCCCGGCTGTGATTGAAGCTGAAAAGTATGACTATCCGGGCACGGGCCGTGGTGGCGATGTGGCTTCGTATAGCGATGCCGAAAAGGCGAACCAGGGTGATGCCGAGTTCCGCACGGGCGAAGGCGTTGACATTGTGCTTGGCGGTACGGGTATGGCCATTGGCTATACGGCTTCTGGCGAATGGCTTGAATACACTGTCGAAGTTCCGGAAGATGGTGATTACGCCATCAAGGCCTCGGCTTCTACCGGTAACGAAAACGGCACGAGCTTCTGCTTCTTGGCTGACGGAAAGGCCATTGGTGATACCATCAAGGTTCCGCAGACGGGTGAAGACTGGAGCGTCTACAAGGAATTTGACGGCGGCGTGGCAAAGCTTACCAAGGGTACGCATGTGATCCGCTTGGTCATCACGGGTGAAAACGTGAACGTGGACTGGTTCTCTCTTGGCGAGGCTAAGACGGACGCCATCCACTCGGCAGTGAGATTTGCAGTCCCGAGTTCCAAGGTCTATCGTGTGTATAATGTCGGCGGAAAGCTTTTGGGCACGGTCGATATGACGGGCAAGAAGGCTGGCGTTGCACTCTCCGATGCTGGCTTCTCTAAGGGTGTTTACATGCTCAGGAGCGTTGACGGTCGCAAGTCCTTCATTACTTCTGTTGCAAGGTAAATCTCTCTCGTATAATATTCATAATTCCGAAACCACATAACAAAAAAGCACTCCGAAGGCGAACCCTCCGGAGTGTTTTTTTCGTTACCAAAATGTCAATGAAAAAAATTCCCGGAAATGTGGTTTTTAGTGGGTGAAAATCTAAATTTTAAGATGGAAAGTCTTGCAATCTTGCAAGGGATATTATGGGATGTCTTATGAGAGTTTAAAGCTGTTTTGCTTTAGCGGCTTTTTCGGCTATAGGCTTGTTGCCTCAGCCGTATACACCAAAAAAAAGATCCTCCTAAACCACACACCCTAATGATGCCGCGAGGCATTGTTACGCCTCGGGACGAACGTCCCGAGGTGTTTTTGATTATAGAGTCGTTACTTTCGTTACCAAACTGTCAATGGAAAATTTTTGCGGTTTTGCGAGAAGTCTGAGGGGGCGGTATAGATTTAAATTGAACCTTGGAATGTTTGGGAAAAACGTAAGGTGCAAAACAATATGGGAGATATTTATGAAGTGTATGGGTGATGTCTTGAAGGTTGCGTCGTTTGGTTTGGCTTTTGCGATTCCGGCTATGGCCGCCTCGACGGTGACGGTTAACGTCGACGAAGAACACCAGGTCATTCGTGGTTTTGGTGGCATGGTGCATAACCAGTGGCAGGGCGGTGGCGGTCTTTCCGAAGCCGATGCAAAGCTTGCTTTTGGTACGGGCGATGGTCAAATCGGCCTTAATACGCTCCGTATTCCGGTCTATGCTAGTTCCAATGACTTCAATAAGGAAGTTCAGGCCGCAAAGTATGCAAAAAAATACGCCGGCGACGACTTTATCTTGTATGCAACCCCGTGGACTTCTCCGTATGCGGGTGCAAACCAGCACATGAGTTCTTCGAACTACCAGAAGTACGTGGATCACCTGAACAACTTTAACGATTACATGAAGAATCAGGGCGTTCCTCTGTACGCTATTTCCATCAGTAACGAACCGGACTGGTGCGGTGAATGGGCTTGCTGGAGCGCTGACGAAATCTACAACTTCACCAAGGGCTACGCCGATAAAATGCGCAAGAACGGCGTCAAGGTGATTTCGACGGAATCGTTCCGCTACGACAAGAATCTTTACAACAAGGTCTTGAACGATGCCAATGCCCTCAAGAACTGGGACATTCTCGGTGCGCACTTCTACGCAAGTGACAGAAGGACTGGGGATAACTTCTTCCAGTATTCTTTGGCTGACCAGAAGGGCGTGGAACGCTGGATGACGGAACACTACACCGAAAGCCAGGGCAGCGGTAACTACTGGCGCACGGTTACGAACACGGGCGACCAGGCAAACGCCAACAAGCGCGATACCGTGAACGCCATGGATGTGGCTTACGAAATCCACCGCGCCATGGTCGTGGGCAACTTCAATCAGTACACCTGGTGGTACATCCGTCGTTGCTATGGCCTGATTATGGAAAAGGATTTTGGAAACAAACTCCAGATTCCGCAGAACGAAATCGGCAAGATTTCTAAGCGCGGTTACGTGATGAGCCAGTTTGCTCGATTTGTCCGCCCGGGTGCTGTCCGCGTGGGCGCTACGGCAAACCCCGAAAAGGAAGTCTTTGCAAGTGCATACAAGAGCAAAGATGGCGACTCCGTGATTGTGGTGCTCGTAAACCGCGATTACAAGAATTCCAAGACTGTGACCATAAACGTCAAGGGCGCTGATGTCCAGTCGTTCCATGTGTACACCACCAGCGAAGCAAAGAACGCCAAGTACGAAGGCGAAGTCGAAGTCAAGAACGGCTCTGTGACCATTACTATGGATCCGGGTAACACCTCCAATAAGGACTGCATTGTGACGCTCGTGGGTGTTGGCACTCCGGCAGATCCTGTACCTCGTGAACCGTTTGGCGGCAAGATTGCTGAAATTCCGGGCAAGATTGAAGCTGAAGATTTTGACGTGATGGGCACTGGCAAGGGCAATATCACCTACAAGGATGGCGATACCGAAGATCACGGTGCTGAAAGCAATGGCGGCAAGAGCTATCGCGAAGGCGGCGTCGACATTTACAAGAGCGGCGACAATTACGCACTGGGTTACACGCAGGCTGGCGAATGGGTCGAATACTCTGTGAACGTGAAGGCTGATGGCGATTACTACGTGACTGCACATGTGGCCTCCGGCAATGAAACGTCCGCATTTGAACTCTTGCTCGACGACAAGGAACTTGTGAAATCTACGACGGTTCCGAAGACGGGCGAAGACTGGGAAACCTATAAGGACCTCTCGCTGGGCAAGGTGACGCTTTCGAAGGGCGAACACATCTTGCGCCTCTCGATTACGAGCGACTACGCAAATATTGACTGGTTGCGCTTTAGCGTGAACGAAAACGGCGACGAACCGGATCCGACTTCGCTTAAGACGAAGTTCCAGCTGAACAATGTTTCCGAAACGTATGGCGTCTTTGACGTGAACGGTGTGCTGGTAGGCAGGATCAACGCGATGACCAAGGACGACGTGGTTCGTATGACCAAGAACGTGGCCCGTCAGGGCGGAATCTACTTCGTCAAGTCCTTGAAGACGGCGAAATCCTACCGCATCTCGGTCGTGAAGTAACTTCATATTCCAAAAAGCGGGAGCCAAGCGATTGGCTCTCGTTTTTTTGAGAGTGTTTGGAAAAAAAGGAGAAAAAATGAGTGTGGAAATATAGTTTTAAAGGGATGTCTGGCGCATTGACAAAACGTCCATATTATATGGAGCTTACAAGCGTGCGTTTTTTACGTTTTGAGGATAATTTTATATAGGATAAATGGATTAAGGAAAATTCTATGAAAATGGGTGAAAATTTTAAGAAAATGATGGCTGTCGCAGGAGCTGCGGCTGGCCTTTCGCTGTTTGCGGTTTCGGCGAATGCGGCTCCGAACCCGAACTTTCATATTTACATTGCTTACGGGCAGTCCAACATGGCGGGTAACGGCGATATCGTACCGTCCGAGGACCAGGCAAATCCGCCCAAGAACTTTATCATGCTTGCTTCGCACAATGCAAATGCAAGCCAACGCAGCGGCAAGACGAATCAGTCTATCAAGACGGGCGAATGGTACCCGGCAATTCCTCCGATGTTCCATCCGTTCGAAAACCTCTCCCCGGCAGACTATTTTGGCCGCGCTATGGCCGATTCCTTGCCGGGCGTGACCGTGGGCATTATCCCGGTTGCCATCGGTGCTGTGAGCATCCGCGCCTTCGACAAGGATCAGTACGAAGCTTATTTCAGGGGCGATGGCAAGGACATCATGAACTGGGGTTGGCCCAAGGATTACGACAACAACCCTCCGGGACGCATTCTAGAACTTGCCAAGAAGGCAAAGGAAGTGGGCGTCATCAAGGGCTTCATCTTCCACCAGGGCGAAAGTGACGGTACCGATGCCAACTGGCGCAAGACCGTTTACAAGACCTACAAGGACGTGATTGACGCTCTCGACTTGGACGAAAACGAAGTCCCGTTCGTGGCGGGTGAACTCCTCCAGGAAGGCCAGAACTGCTGCTCTAGCAAAAACGGCGGCATTGCCCAGCTCAAGCAAAATTTCAAGAAGTTCGGACTTGCTTCTTCCAAGGGCTTGCAGGGTAACGGCAAGGATCCGTACCACTTTGGCCGTGCGGGCGTGATTGAACTTGGCAAGCGCTACTGCTCCGAAATGCTCAAGTTGATTGACAAGACAATTGATCCGGATGCTCCGCCGGTAAACCTTGTGGACCCGAGCCAGTCTACGGTTCCGGATGAACCGCCCGAGGAATACGGTCCGTACACCGAAGCTATCGCTATCCCGGGCAAGGTGCAGGCTGAAAACTACAACAAGGGCGGTGCCGAAAAAGCTTACCATGACGAAAGCAAGGGTAACGAAGGCGGCAAACTCCGCAAGGATGACGTCGACATTTACCAGCCGAACATGGGTATTACCGTGGGCCACTGCCAGAAGGGCGAATGGCTCAAGTACACTGTGAACGTTGAAGCCGATGGCGATTACGGAATTGTTGCCAATGTCGCTGGCGACAACGGAACCGGTAGCTTTGTCCTCTACGTCGATGACAAGAAGGTCGGTACGGAAATCGCAAACGAAGGCAAGGGCTTTGACAACTTCACGACGGTAAGTGGTGGCAAGGCTACGCTCACCAAGGGCGAACATGAACTCAAGCTCGAAATTACCAATGACTGGATTGATATTGACTATGTCGAATTCAAGGAAGTCAGCTCCCAGCCGCCTATCGGAATTAAGAATATTCGCTTGGTCACGACTGAAGCCGAAAGTAACTTTAGCGTGTTCGACATGCAGGGCATCAAGCTTGGTTCGTTCAAGGCCAAGGGCATGGATGAAGCCATGAATCTTGTGAAGACGAATGCAAAACTCCGCAAGCAGGCTAAGGGTGTGTTCTTCATTCGTAAGAATGGAGAAAAAACTTTAACCAAAAAGGTGGTAATACATGAATAAAAACGAGTTGGTAGTTGTAAAGCAAATTGCTTTCTTCTTTGTCGTCGCAATTGCTCTTGGGCTTGTGTACGGCTAATAAAAAATCGAATGAGAGTATAATACACAAAAATTTAGTGTGACTCCTTGGGGTCTTGGCCTTGTGCCAAGGCCCTTTTTCGTGGAGCTGTGTGTGGGGATAATCCAACGTACGGGGGCGGCAAGGCTGAGATAAGAATCTAGCGCTGTTGGCATAGGCGCCCTGGCATCTCCCTGAATACAAAATCACCCCAGCGATTTCTCGCTAGGGCGATTTTGGTGTATGGAATGAATTATGAATTAGAAGTCAATTACTTCACGAAGCTTGCCGGGAGTTCGTACTGAGAGAGGAACGGCCAGCCGATGTTTGCATCGCCGTAGTCATGTCCGCCACCCTGCTTGGTGCAGAGAATGACCTTCGAACCGTCCTTGCAGTTGGAGTATTCGTCGCAACCATTGGAGTTCTTGGACGGAGAGCCCGTGCAGCCGTTCTTTTCGGCCCAGAACCTGAAGTTGCCTTCAGCACCGAGGAAGTTCAAACCGTCGTTGAAGCCGCTATCGCCACCCTGGTACTTGCAGACGAAGTCGTTCGTACCGCGGAACATGATGATAGGTACCGGACGTTCCGGATTGCACTTGGCGCTATTGGTCTTGTTCAAGTCCATAGCTGCCGGAGCAACTGCGGCGTAGATGTCAGACATGAAGCATGCCACGTGGTTGCTCATACCGCCACCCATCGAGAAACCGGTTGCGTAGACGCGCTGCTTGTTGATGCAGACCTTTTCTTCGACAGCCTTGATCATTTCGCGAGAGAACTTGACGTCATCGTCGTTGGAGCAGCACGGACCGACGTTCCAGCCGTTACCCATTCCACCCGGTTTTGCGGTGCCATCCGGATACAGCGTGATGATGCCTTCCGGATCGGTCTTGCCCTTGTACGGAGAGCTGGAAAGTTCACCCTGGCCGCTACCGCCAATCGGGTGGTAGTCCACGACGAGTGCTACCGGCTTGTCGCCCTTGTAGGCGCTCGGCACGTGCATAATGAACGTACGGTTCTTGCCGTCGACGCTCACGGACATCTTGTGGTCGCCAGCGGCGTAAGTCTTGCCTGTGCAATCCGTTTCGATGATCTGGACAACGGCGCTGCTGGAGGAGAGTTCTTCCTTCTTGGAAGAGCTGGACTTTTCTTCGACCTTTGCTGAAGAGCTGGATTCCGGAGTGCTTGTGGCAACTTCCATCTTGACGAGAACGTTAGATTCGACTTCGGCCTTGGCCTGGTAGGTAGCGTTCTTGTAGCCATCCTTGGAGAACTGCAAGAACGGCAGCGGATCGCCATCCTTCATGAGGGAGACGGTTTTGCCAATCTGGTAGGTGTTGCGCATTCCGTCTGCGTTGATGCGGAGGAACTTGGCGCCCTTTGCGGTGGTCTTGTTCAAGTCGAGCTGCATGATGCCGTCGACGTTGTGCTGCGTCTTGGAGGCGCAAACCTTGCCGAGTGCGTCCATCACGGAAACGGTAACGCTCTGGGCCTTGATGTTGGAAATGGTGATGACGTTGTGGTTGAAACCGATGCTAGCCTTGGCTGCCGTCACGGAATGAAGACCGACACCGCCTTCATTGGAAAGGCTGAATGCGCCGTCGTCGCCCGAAGTGGTTTCGTAACCAGCGTAGTTGAAAGATGAAACTTTTACGCCTGCGAGCGGCGAACCCTGATTTGTCTGGACTGTGCCACTGATGGTCCATGCGAAGGACAGAGAACCCATCACTGCAACAGTTCCTGCGAATGCCATGGATTTAAACATGGTCATAGCGACTCCTTTTTATAGTTAAACATTCCAAACTCTTTCTTCCACCCGGTCCAACCAAATCCCCACGATGTTCGCTAGACCTATCCAAAATATAGATGGAAGGAGCTTTTTTTTGACCAGGTTGAATTTTGAAAGAAAACAAAGCGTTGTGAAAATTGAGAAAAGCTGCGTTTGTTTGTAAAGTAATGTAAACCAAAAAGAAAATCGCCCTAGTAAGAACTAGGACGATTTATGTGTTAGGAGGAAACTTTTCGAGCTTTACGGCAACGAGAACTGCTTGACGAAGTCCCAGGCCATCTGCGGGTTGCCTTCGTTGTGGTCGATATTCTGCGAGCAGAGGGTCACCTTGGCGCCTCCGTTGCAGGTTTCGTACGTTTCGCAGCCGTCACCAGGAACGTTCTGCTTGGGTTCGCCCGTGCAGCCGTTCATCTTAGCCCACTCTGCAAATGTAGCTTTTGCGCCCATAAATGTAATGGCCATGCCCGGAACAATCTGGGAGAAAGCGCCATTATAGTTAACAACACCGTCGTTTGTGCTGCGGAAGTTGATGATCGGGTACGGACGAGCCGGGGTGCACTGGCCTGCGTCGACCACTTCCTTGGCAAGGTCGAATGCGGAAGAGGCGCCTGCGGCAATCACGTCGGCGAGCTTGCAGCCTGCGTAGTTCGTCATACCGCCACCCATGGACCAGCCTGCCGTGTAGATGCGCTTCGGATTGACGCAAGCATTTTCGGTGAGTTCCTTGATGATGTCGCGGGTGAACTGCACGTCGTCAGCGGTGGTGCAGCACGGACCGACGTTCCAAGCCTGGCCCATGTCGCCTTCGACACCGTCCGGATAAATGCTGATGGCTCCGTCGGCAAGAGCGACTTTACCGATCTTGGATTCTTCTGCCCAGCCAGTGGCGCTGCCGTAAATCTGATGGTAGTTGATGAGCATCGGGACGGCCTTGTCGCCGGTAAAGCCTTCCGGGAACTTCACGATGACCTTGCGGCCGTCAATGGTGAGTTCCGTATTGGTCTTGAGAGTCTTGCGGGAGCAGTCGATTACGGGTTCAGGTGCTGCGCTGCTCGAAGAAACCGTTTCGCTGGAGGACGCCGGTGCGATTTCGGAGGAGGAGCTTTCCGGTTCGTCAGAACCTGCGATCATGACGATGGAAACGCCTTCTTCGACTTCCTTTGTCATGGTGTAGTTGTTTGTCTTGTAGCCATCCAGCTTGAATGTGATCGTGGGCAGCGGATCGCCATCCTTGAGGAGGGTGATGGTGCTGCCGAGCATATAAGTGTTGTGGATGCCGTCAGCGTTGATGCGGAGGAACTTGGCGCCCTTGGCGGTCGTCTTGTTCAGGTCGATGACCATGGTGCCGTCGATGTGGTGCTGCGTCTTGGAGGCGCAAACCTTGCCGAGGGCGTCCATTACGGAAACGGTCATTGTACGGGCCTTGACGTTCGAGACTGTAATGATGTTATGGCTGAAGTTGACTGATGTCTTTGCGGCCATGAACTTCGGAGAAATCCCTTCGTAAGGAAGGTGTACGTCAGTGGAAATTTCGAAAGATCCGTCCTCTCCCGATATTGCCTGGAAATTGGGATTGGGGATACTTGTGCTTGTAATCTTGACGTTCGGAAGCGGCTGACCCTGTTCAGAGGATACAATGCCAGTAATTGTCCAGGCAAAAGAGAGTGAACTCAATGCCGCGATTGTTCCAGCGAATGCCATGAATTTGGACATGGTCATAGCGAAAATCTCCTTTTTATTGTAAACAACAACTTTAATCCTCCGGTCCAAGCAAATCCCTTGATTATCCGCTAGACCCCACCAAAATATTCCTTTCCCCAAAAATAAATAATCATCTTTGAAAATGCGATATACTTTTAGTATGTAAAGCAAATTATACCTATTGACAAAAAGTCCATAAAAAAAGGGTGTTTCATTGTAAAAAAAGACTGTAATCGGGGTAGATTATGGTTGTAGAACTTATCCATGCTTGGTTGGAAAAAGGAGTGTCTATGGGATTGTTTAGTAAATTGGCGAAAACAGCCACTATTGCCGCTTTTGCGGTGGCCGTTGCAGATTCGTTTGCGGTGACGGTTAATAACCCGATTATGTATGTCGATAGCCCGGACCCCTCGATTGTCCGTGTTGACGATGCTTATTATATGGTTACGACGACCATGCATTTTGCCCCGGGCGTGCCTGTTTTTAAGAGTACGGATTTGGCCCAGTGGCGCACGGTGGGGTATGCTTACCAGACGCTCACCAACAATGACCAGCAAAACCTGAATGGCGGCAAGGACGCCTACGGTAAGGGTTCCTGGGCATCGAGCATTCGTTATCACAAGGGATTTTTCTACGTGCTGACTCCGTCGTACACGACGGGTAAAACTCATTTGTACAAAACCGCCGACGTGGAAAGTGGCCAGTGGTCCGAAGTGCAGCTTCCGTTCTACCACGACCCTTCTCTGTTCTTCGATGACGACGGAACCGTGTGGGTGTTCTACGGCAGTGGCGACCAGATTAGCTACGTGCAGTTGAACGACGACGCTAGCGGCGTGAAGGCCGGTGGCAAAAGCGGTAAGCTTGGCGGCGTGAGCGTGAACCAGGCGACCGGCAAGAGCGGCTATATCGTGCAGCAGGAAGGCTCGCACATGGAAAAGGTAAACGGCGAATACTATCTGTTCACGATTTCTTGGCCGAACGGTTCCTGCCGTACCGAAGTGGTTTACCGTTCTAAGAACCTCTTGAGCGGATATACAGGAAGAGTTTTCCTCTCTGATAACGGTGTTGCGCAGGGTGGCATTTTCGATACTCCCGATGGCAAGTGGTATGCGCTTTTGTTCCGCGATTCCGGTCCGGTTGGTCGTATGTCGCACTTGGTCCCGATGGAATGGAAGGATGGCTGGCCCGTGCCCACGAGCGGCTCCAAGGCTCCTTCGACAATCGACTTGCCGGAATCTCCGCTTCCGGGCTATGGCATGGTCACCAGCGACGACTTTGAATCTGGCGAACTTGCTCTCGAATGGCAGTTTAACCATAACCCCGACAACAAGAATTGGAGCTTGTCTGCAAATCCGGGCTTCTACCGCATTACTACGAGCCGCACCGATAGCCGCGTCGTGAATGCAAAGAATACGATTACCCAGCGTTCCTTTGGCCCAAAGAGTTCTGGCCGTACGCTTGTGGATGGCAAGGGTATGAAGGATGGCGATATTGCGGGTCTCGTAGCCTTGCAGGATGACAAGGGCTTTGTGGCTCTCGCAAAGGAAAACGGTAGCTACAAGGTGGTGATGTACACTGGAAACAAGGACGGTGAAAGACAGGCAGCAAGCCAAGCTCTTTCGGACTCCAAGGTTTACCTGCGAATTGATTTTGACCTGCCGATTGACCGCGGTACTGCTTACTTCTATTACAGCACCGATGGTAGCACTTGGAACAAGATCGGTAGCGAAGTGAAACTCAATTATGACCTCCACATGTTTGTGGGTGTTCGTTGGGGTCTCTTCAACTTTGCAACCAAGACTGCTGGCGGTTATGCAGACTTTGACTGGTTCAAGGTTGGTACTGATGTGAACGATGAAATTTATCTTGATGGCGCTGGCGCAGAACCTGTTCCGCAGACTCCGTTCTGTGCTGCTGGCGAAAACTGCCCTGCAGCTGCAATCCCGGGAAAGATTGAAGCCGAAAACTTTGATGTGCCGGGCAAGGGTAAGGATGGATCCTCGTACTATGACGGTGATTCTGAAAACCACGGCGATAGCGACTACCGCAAGGGTACTGGCGTGGATCTCTACGAAAAGGCAACGGGTGTCATTGTCGGCTATAACAGTGAAGGCGACTGGCTCGAATACACCGTGAATGTGAAGGAAGCTGGCGAGTACACCATGTTCGCGGCTGTCGCAGCGGCTGGCTCCACCTCGAGTTTCAAGCTCTCTTTGGATGGCAAGGACATTACCGAAGAAATCTCAGTGCCTGCGGCAAGTTCCGGCGAAGACAATTACGACGATTACAACAAGGTGAAATCTAATGTGACGCTCCCCGAGGGCGAACACGTGCTCCGTTTTACGGTTATCGGTTCTTGGCTTGACATCGACTACTTTACGTTCGTGAAGGGTGCGAATGCTACGGATCCGGAACCCATTGATCCGACAGACTTGGCAAGGAGCGTTCGCCATAATGTGCCGGATGTGCAATCTTATGGCGTCTATGGCGTGAACGGTTCGTTTGTTGGTCGCATCGATGCCTCGAGCGCATTTGAAGTCCGTTCTAAGGTGAATGCGCTTGTGAAGCAGAACGGAGTGTACTTAGTGAAGTCGCTTACCTCCGGCCTCTCGCACCGCATCTCTGTAACAAAGTAAGAAATCCCTAAAACGCCCACGAGGCCAGAAGGTGAATGTCGGAAGCGTAGCTTACGAACATTCATTTTTTGGCCGTTTTGTTGTACTACAAACACCCACTAGGGCTGGAAGCGCATTTTGAAAACTTGTTTTCAAAAATGCATTTCCAGCCCGTTTTTGTGTACTATAAACACCCACGAATATTGCTGACGCTTGACGCCTGTCACCCCGGATTCATTCCGGGGGCGCCTTACACAATTTAAAGATCACACCGTCCCATTCTCCATTGACAAAACGCAACGAAAAATAATTGCGTTTTGCAGCTTCCAAGAGTTTCTGAATATATCTTCTCAATGGGTAAATAGGGATGTTTTACCCTTAAGGAGTAGAGGTATGTTTGGTAAATTGTCCGCCGGATTGGCGACTTTGGCGTTTTTGGCGAGCTTCGCCGCTGCAGATAACATTAACGTGAACGGGACTTCCCGTAGCATGAACGTGTACGCACCGAAGAACATCGAAAAAGGGCGACCGCTCATTATCCAGATGCACGGTATGAATCAGGATGCCCCGTACCAGCAGAATGCAGCCAAGTGGGAACCGATTGCCGATACGGCCCGTTTTGTGGTCGTGTTCCCGAATGGTCAGAACAAGGCCTGGGACATTTCCGGCGACAAGGACATCAATTTCATCAAGGCCATCATCAACGAAATGTACAGCAAGTACGGCATCGACAAGAACCGAGTCTACGTTTCGGGATTCTCGATGGGTGGCATGATGAGTTACCATGTGGCAAACAAGATGGGTGACCAGATTGCAGCCATTGCTCCGGTTTCGGGTGGCGGTGGCGTGAACTCGCCCAAACGCGCGATGCCGATTATGCATACGCACGGCACCACCGACGACGTCGTGAATTACAACAACACCGTCAATACCCTCAAGGGCTGGGTTTCTGCCCAGAAATGTTCTTCGAATTCCAAGGTCACAAAACCGTATCCGGCAAACAAGTCGGGCTCTGCCGCCTCTCTCGAAGTCTGGAGTGGTTGCAACGATAACGTCGAAGTCCGCTTGCTCACTATTGCAGGCAAGGGTCACTGGTATTCCATGGACGAAGCTAGCGTCAACACGAGCGTCGAAATCTGGAATTTCGTCAAGAATTATTCGCTGGACGGTTCCACACTTACGCCGCCGATTGAAGTCCCGACTGACCGCGACAGCGTTTTCAACGGCGGTTTCGATTCGACCGATGTCGCCTGGACTTTGCAGACGCACGGCAGCGCCGCAGCAACAGGCGATGTGAAAAATGGCAAGTACCAGTTTGATATTTCTGCAGTTGGTACGGAAAATTATCAGGTGCAGCTCATTCAGCACGACTTGCACCTCGAAAAAGGTCAGTGGTACGAAGTGAGCTTTGATGCTAGCGCTGGTGCTGCACGCACGCTCGAAGTGAATGTGGAACAGCATACCGATCCGTGGGCAAGCTACCTCACCGAAAAGGCAAATTTTGAACTCGGAACGGAATCCAAAACATATACATTCCAGTTCCAGATGACCGCCGCGACCGACAAGGATTCCCGTTTGAGTTTCAATGCTGGCGCCTCGACAGGCACGCTCACGCTCGATAACGTGTCCATCAAGAAAATTGCAGAACCTTCGCTTGGGTTTACGGCGATGCGGTTTGGCGCAACGATCGCGGAATCAACGTTTGATGTCTATAACCTTGCTGGCCGACGCCTCGGATTTGTCGAAATCATCGAAAACGATGTGCCGAATATGCAAAAAACGGTAAAAAATGCAGGCTTTGGTAAGGGTGTCTACATTCTGCGTGGCAAAAACCGTTCGTTTATGGTGCCGGTGGACAGGTAAAATCCAGAAAGTTTACGTCTCTCTCTAATCAAGAGCCGTCCTCTGAAAAGGGGGCGCTCTTTTTGCTTTTTCATTCTTATCCATCGTGGATAAAATGTCAAAGGAACATTTGTGATTTTTTGATTTTTTTTGCTTTTTTGGGGATAATTTTAGTTTAGGGATAATAATACCTTGGAAACAGGAGTGCCTATGTTTGGTTTGAAGAAGAACAATGGTTGCAAGCTTGGAGTGTTGGCAACTTTGACTTTGGCGGGATTGGCTTCGCAGGCTTTCGCGAGTGCTGATACTTTGGTGCTTACGCCGCCGCTGGGTTGGAACAGCTGGAACGTTTTCCACGAAAACATCAACGAAAAGCAGATTCAGGAAATTGCCGACGCGATGGTCGAATCCGGCTTGAAGGATGCCGGCTATGTGTTCCTTAACCTTGACGATAACTGGATGGACACCAAGCGTGATTCCAACGGTGACCTTACGCACAACCCGAAGACTTTCCCGAGTGGCATGAAGGCCATCGCTGATTACGTGCATAAGAAGGGCCTCAAGTTCGGTCTTTACGGCGACCGCGGTAAACGCACTTGCCACCATTACAACAGCAATTGGCAAAGCGAAAGCGGTTCCAATGGCCGCGAAGTACAGGATGCCAAGAAGTTGGCAGAATGGGGCGTCGACTACTGGAAGTACGATAACTGCGACTCGGATCCGAGAACGCAGGAAAAAGATTACACTGCAATGTCCAATGCTCTCCGCAATTCCGGACGCGACATCGTGTTCAGCATTTGCATGTGGGAATACAAGGACTGGATGCCGAAAATTGCTAACCTCTGGCGCACCACTTTCGACATTGGTCCCGAATGGATTTCGACTTCGTGGTACCGCGGCGTCTACGAAATTATCGATGCGAACAACAAGTATTGGCAGATTGCAAAGCCCGGTCACTGGAATGACCCGGACATGCTCGAAGTAGGTAACAGGGGCCTCTCTTACGAAGAACAGCGTTCCCAGATGACGATGTGGTCCATTATGGCCGCTCCCATCATGATCAGTTCCGACGTTCGCAACATGAGCAACGAGACTAAGGAACTCTACCTGAACAAGGACATGATTGCCATTAACCAGGACTCCTTGGGCGTTCAGGGCCACCGCATCTCTGACAAGCAAGGCAAGCAGGTTTGGACCAAGCCTTTGAAGAACGGCGATCTTGCCGTGGCTCTCCTCAACAACAACTCTTCTACCCAGACCGTCGAATGCAATTTCTCTGACATTGGTATAGAAGGTGATGTGGAAGTTAGAGATGCCTGGAAAAAGAAGGACTTGGGCGCACTTTCCCACGTTTCTATAGAACTCCCGGCTCACGGTTCTGCGTTGCTCCGTTTGGTGGTCAAACCGGTTCCCCGTGGACTCTTCAAGGGCGAAGCTTTTGCCATTCCGGGCAAAATCGAAATGGAAGATTTCGACATTAACGGACTCGGCCAGGGTAACACCACCTACAACGAAAATGATACCGAAAACCATGGCGACTCTGACTACCGCAAGGGCACGGGCGTCGACCTGTACGAAAAGGCTTCTGGCATTATCGTTGGCTACAACCAGGCTGGCGAATGGCTTGAATACACCGTGAATGTTGCCAAAACGGGTACTTATACGATGAATGCTTCCGTGGCCTCTGCTAACAGTACCTCGAGCTTTAAACTCTCTGTGGACGGTAAGGATATCACTAAAGAAATTGCCGTTCCGCAGGCAAGCTCTGGCGAAGACAACTACGATGACTACAATACTGTCGAAGCCAAGGTGGACTTGACCGAAGGCGAACACATTCTCCGCTTTACGGTTACCGGCGACTGGATGGATATTGACTGGATTGAGTTTATCGATGGAACGGTGGGGCTTGCCAAGGCTCGCTTGGAATCCTTTGGAACCCAAAATTCGTATAACGTATTCAGTGCAACTGGCAAGCATCTCGGCCGTGTGGACTTGAACGGTTCCAGTGTTGTGGAAGCGCTCAAGAATGCGGGCTTTGCTCGTGGCGTGTATATGGTCCGTTCCGTCAAGGGAAATCTGATCCGCCGCGTAAAAGTCGGTGAATGACGCCGCCTTTAACTTGGAATATTCCGATGTACAATGCAATGCCCGCCTAACGGCGGGCATTTTTGTCTAGTATGGATAAACCGTCCACGGTATCTTGATGAAAGTCATAGAAAAAACAACTTTTCAAGAATAATTTTAGAGTGTTGTTAGGGTGAACTTTAAAAAGTTTACAAAGCGAGGTTAGGTATATGGGTCTCAACAAATTTGGTCAACTTGCCGCGATCTCTACACTCTTTCTGGGTGTGACGGTTGCTACTGCTGCTACTCAGGCTACATTCTATGTCGCTCCGGGCGGCAGCGATACGAATAAAGGAACTGAAGAAGCTCCTTTCAAGACGATTACGCAGGCACAGAAGGCCGTGCGCGCCATTAACGGCTCCATGACGGGCGATATCGAAGTGATTTTACGCGAAGGCACTTACGCGCTCCCTGCAACAGTCAACTTTACCGAAGAAGATGGCGGTAAAGACGGTCATTACGTGCGTTATAAAGCCGCAGATGGCGAAAATCCGCTCATTACGGGTGGCATGCCGGTTACGGGCTGGACCATTCATGACGAAAAGAACAACATTTGGAAGGCCGAAGGCATCGATGGTCGATTCCGTCAGTTGTATGTAAACGGCAAGAAGGCTGTTCGCGCTTGCTTCCCCAACGCGATTGCTTCAGATGAGAAGGGTGCAGGTACCTTTGATCACGATTTCGTACGTCTCACGAAGGTGGACTCTACGGGCCGTGCCTTTGATGTTTCTGCGGACTACGTCAAGAATATCAAGAACATTGAAGATGTTGAAATCCATTTGATGATTGCCTGGGCCGAAAGCATCTTGCGATTGGAAAAGGTTCAAGTGAACGGTGGGACTGCAAAACTCATTCCCAAGGATCCTGAACGTACCAAGTTGTTCCACCGTGCTTACCCCATGCTCGGAACTGCCTTCATGAGTAATCCTCCCAAGCAGCAGGTTTTCTATCTAGAAAATTCCTACGATTTGCTTGACGCTCCGGGTGAATGGTATCTGGATGAAAAGAATAGTGTACTTTATTATAAGCCCCGTACTGGCGAAAACATGGCTACGGCCAATGTGGTTGCTCCCCGCCTCAATACCATGTTCAACGTTTTAGGTAAGGACACCAAGAACAAAGTTGGTTATATGTCTTTTGAAGGCTTGAACTTTGCTCATTCCAACTACACTCGCCCCAGCGAAGAAGGCTTCTTGGATTTGCAGGCGGCAAACTTCAATGTGGATGTCCTTCCGGATCCCGGTCGCGGAAATTGGGAAAGGTTGAATAGCAACAAGTATTTGCTGTGGCGTCCCGATGCCGGCTTCCGTGTTGAAAACGCTCACCATTTCTTGGTCAAGAACTGCACCTTTACGCAAATGGCTGCAACTGGCCTTGACTTTGTGTCGGGAACGAACGATGACGTGATCGAAGGCAACGTGTTCTATGAAATTGGCGCTGCTGGTATTATGCTTGGCAAGTTCTATCAGGACTCCACGACCGAAATTCATATCGCCTACAATCCGAAGGACAAGGATGAAATCAGTACACGTGATACCATTCGCAACAACCTCGTGACCAACGTGACGAACGAACACCAGGGCGCTGTGGGTATCGGTGCTGGCTATCCGCGCTATGTGGTGATTGAAAACAACGAAATTTCCTACACTTACTACTCCGGAATTTCCCTTGGGTTTGGCTGGACCAAAGACCAAACCGCTATGACGAACAACCATGTCAATAAGAACAACATTCATCATATTTCTCGTTTGCTCTGCGATTCCGGTCCGATTTACACTTTGAGTAATCAGGGTACGGGCAGTGAAATCAAGGAAAACTATCTCCACGATTACAGTGCCTCCAAGTGGTCTGATTACTGGGTTCTCCCGATTTACCTCGACGAAGGTTCTAGTGGCTTTGTTGTCGAAAATAACTCTTACAGGAATGCTCCGAGCGGTGTCGGCCGTAATCAGCCGGGCCAGTTTACAGAACGCAACAACGGTGGCTATATCGCTTCTGTTGCTGATGCGGCAGGCCTTCAGGGTGAATTCAAGAATATCGGTGACCGTATCAACAACATTCCGCTTCCGGACTTCTCCAATGTGGTTCCGCAGGCTCCGTTTGTCGAAAACATGACGATTCCGGGTGCTATCGAAATGGAAAATTACGATGAAGGCGGCCAGAGCGTTTCGTTCAGCGACAAGGACTTTGTGAACGAAGGTGGCGTCTATCGCGAAGACGGCGTGGATGTCGTGGGCCTTGGCTGCTCCGATACGCTCAACACGAAGGATTGCAAGGGTTATGCCGTGGGTTACACGCAGGCTGGCGAATGGCTCGAATACACAGTGAATGTCACGACTGCCGGTGAATATGCATTTGTCGCAAATGTGGCTTCTGGTCTCGAAGGCTCTAGCTTCCGCCTCTTCATGGATGGCAAGGCAATCTCCGATACGATTGTGGCCCCGCAAGGCGAAGACTGGAATACTTACGGCACGGTGGATGGCAAGACGACGGCTCTCGAAGCTGGCGAACATGTGCTCCGCGTGGCCATTACGGGAACTTACTTGAACATCGACTGGATCAAGTTTGGCAAGTCCAAGGAAGAAATTCTTTCGATCAAGCCGAATGTTCGTTACGGTTTGAATATGGATGTCTCTCGCAGCTCTACGCTGAATGTGTTTGATATTCGTGGCCATCACATGGGTACGATTAGCCTGATGGGTAATCCGACAACGACATCTGTGATGCAGGCTATGCATGCAAAGAACTTTAAGGCCGGAGTCTACTTTGTCCAAAGCTTGAACAAGTCCTTTGGAAAGATGATTCAGATCAAATAATAAAATAGAGTGGGGTGCTTTATGAAAATGATGAATAAATTGTTGCCGATTGCATTTGGACTTGGTTTTGCTTCCAATGCATTTGCAGAAAACCCGATTATCCAGACGTACTATTCGCCTGACCCGGCTCCGGTCGTGTTTGGCGATACGGTCTGCGTTTACACGGGTAACGACGAAGGCGGTTCCTTCTTTACCATGCACGGCTGGCGCGTCTCTTGCTCCACCGATATGGTGAACTGGACTGATAAGGGCGAGCTTATCCTTTCGAACGAAAGCTTCGGCGGCAGCGCCAAGAAAAACGGCGACTGGGCTGCTCAGGTGATTCGTCGTAATGGCAAATATTACTACTACGTGACTGTGGAATCGACTCGCGGTGGTCGCGCCATTAATGTCGCAGTGGCTGACAAGCCCGAAGGTCCGTTCAAGGATGCGCTCAACGGCAAGCATCTCGCTGGCCCGAACTGGGATTACATTGACCCGACCGTTTGGATTGATGATGATGGCCAGGCATGGCTCTACTGGGGCAACCCGAAGCTCTATTACGCCAAACTCAAAGAAAACATGATTGAGTTCGATGGCGATATCAAGGTGACGGATATGAGTCGTGGCTTCTCTCCGAGCGGAAACTCCGTTTACACAGAAGGCCCGTGGATCCACAAGCGCGACAAAAAGTATTACATGATTTACGCTTCTCATGGCGTGCCCGAAAAGATTTCTTACTCTACTAGCGATTCTCCGACGGGTCCGTGGAAGTGGGGTGGCATCATCATGGATCAGGGTAACAACACTGCATTCACGAACCACTCCGGTCTCATTGACTTCAAGGGACGCAGCTTCTTCTTCTATCACAACCAGAAGAACGTGAGCGGCGGTGGCTATAGCCGTTCTACTGCAGTCGAAGAATTTACCTGGAATGCTGACGGTTCGATTCCGACCATCAAGTCTACGAATGATGGCGTCAAGAAGCCGATCAAGAACCTTGACCCGTTCACTCGCGTTGAAGCAGAAACCAAGTCTTGGGTCGGTGGCATTAACGTTGACAAGAGCGGTGGGTACACCATCATCAAGCACGTGGCAAAGCAGGGCGATAACGTCTACCTCACCAACATGGGTTCGAACTTCTATACAAAGGTTCGCTCTGTGGACATGGGTGATGGCGCAGACCGCATCATCGTTTGCACGAGAGGTAATGGCGGTAAGATTGAACTCCACGCCAAGTCCGAAACAGGTGCAACGCTTGCAACGATGAACATCCCGGCAAGCTCCAGCTGGCAAGAAAACACCTTCGACTTGAGTGATGCTGCAGGCGTTGAAGACTTGTTCTTCGTCGTCAAGCAGGGTGGTTTCGATTTCGACTACTGGTACATGGAAAGTGAAAAGACTGCTATTCCGCAGACTCCGTTCAAGGAAGTCGCATCTGCAATCCCGGGCAAGATTGAAGCGGAAGATTACGATGTCGGTGGTCACAACAAGGCCTTCTACGATAACGACCGCGAAAATAAGGGCGGCGCTTACCGCGAAGACGAAGTCGATATTGTGCAGATCGATTCTACGGATAAGTCCAAGGGCTATGCACTCGGCTACACCGAAGATGGTGAATGGGTCGAATACACGGTCAATAACCAGCTTGCTTCTGAATACACGGTTCGTTTGAACATGGCTACGGCATCTGATGATGTCGGCGTCCAGTTCTACGTTGATGGCAAGGAAATTACCGATGTCATCAAGGCCGAAAAGGGCGAAGACTGGGATCATTATTCTACGGTTGAAGCGAAGACCAAGGAAATCCCGAAGGGCGAACATGTACTCAGAATGCAGATTGTCGGGAACTTCGTGAACGTAGACTGGTTCAAGTTCTGCATGGGCTTTGATTGCGAAGAAACTCCGATTGCTCTCCGCGATGTCCGTATGGCTGCTCCGACAACCGAAAAGTCTTATGCCGTGTTCAGCATGACGGGTAAGTTCCTCGGAAATGTCGATGCTAATGGCCAGAGCATTGCAAAGTCTATCCGCTCGGCAGGCTTTGTTCCGGGCGTGTACATGGTTCGCGGTCTCGGTCACTCCAAGACCTTCCGCGTCCTCGTGAAATAACACTTACATATGTCACCCCGGCCTCTGTGCCGGGGCCGCCTATTCGCACATAGTCATCCTGAAACCGCTATGGTGAAGGATCCAGTAACATTTAAAAATGGCGACCTTCGGGCCGCCATTTTTTTTTCACTGTCACCCCGGCCTCATGTCACCCCGGATTTATTTTCTTTGATCACTTAGTGCTTTAGCACTTATGTGAGCATGATCCGCGTATGGGGACGGGGTCACCTTTTTTATTGTCATACAAAGCCTTGCCACTGCAAAATAGAACATTCCAAATTGCAATAAACAAAAGCTTTCCAGCGCGTTTGACCCTTGATAAAATGTCCACAGAACCTTGCTTTTCTGATGAAAAAAGTTTCGATTTTGGGGATATTTTTTGAGTAGGAATATGAAAGGGAGGACTCTATGAAGTTCGGATCTACTTTGTCTCTGACAATGTCTGCCGGTTTGGTTTTGGCGGCATCTGTGTTTGCTCAGCCCAATGATGAATGGAATGGCAAACCGAGAATTTTTGGCGTGAACACTTTGAACCCGCACGTGACTTCGATGCCGTATTCTACGGTCGAAGAAGCTGTGAAGGGTGACCGTCACGCATCGGAATGGTACCAGACGCTTTCGGGTACTTGGAAATTCTATCATGTTGAAAAGCCTGCCCAGCGCAACAATGATTTTTACAAGGACAATTACGATGTGTCCAAGTGGGATGATATCAAGGTTCCAAGCTCTTGGCAGCTCTTGGGCTACGATCATCCAATTTACACGAACGTGATTTATCCGTGGTCCCAGAACAACCGCGTTTCTGCACCGTACGCTCCGACGGATTTTAACCCGGTCGGTCATTATCGCCGTACGTTCACGGTTCCCGAAAATTGGGACGGCAAGCGCATCCGTTTGCACTTTGAAGGTGTTGAATCCGCTTACTATGTATGGGTGAACGGCAATTATGTCGGCTACAGTGAAGATACTTTCACGGGCCACGAATTTGATATCAATAAGTACCTCCGCAAGGGCGAAAATAACATCTCCGTGCAGGTGTTCCGCTGGTGCGACGGCTCTTGGCTCGAAGACCAAGACTTTATCCGTCTTTCCGGTATTATGCGCGATGTGTATATCTACGCTGTGCCGCAGGTCCATATTCAGGACTTCCAGATTGATGCGACTCTCACGAATGGCTACAAAGATGGTCTCTTGAAGACAACCGCCTGGATTTACAATTCTACGGGCAAGCAGTCTGGCGATTACACCGTGGAACTTTCCTTGTACGATGCTTCCGGTGCCGAAGTGATTAAGCCGACTTCCCAGAAGGTTTCCGGCATTGGTCCGAATGGTGCCGAAAAGAGTGTCCATTTCGAAATTCCGTATTCTTCTCCGAAACGCTGGTCTGCCGAAACACCTGACCTCTATACCGCAGTGCTTACGTTCAAGGATGCTGACGGCAAGATTCTTCAGGTCGAAAGTAACAAGATCGGTTTTAGGAAGATTGAAATCAAGAAAGACAATGGCGCTCCGCGTTTGTATGTAAACGGCATGCCGGTGAAGTTCCACGGCGTGGACCGTCACGAACTCGATCCGGATAACGGCCGTGCTGTGACTTACGATCGTATGGAAAAAGACATTATCCTCATGAAGCGCTTCAACATCAACGCGCTCCGTATGTCTCACTATCCGAACAATCCGGTGATGTACGATCTCTGCGACAAGTACGGTATTTACGTGATTGACGAAGCGAACGTCGAAAGTCACGGTGCAAATAATGACCTCCCGAAGAATAGTGACGACTGGCGCGCTCCGGCTGTAGACCGTATGAATACCATGGTGCAGCGCGACAAAAACCATCCGTCTATTATTCTCTGGTCGCTCGGTAACGAAGCGGGTAATGGTAACGTGTTTGCCTCGGAACGTGAACGCGCTCATCAGATTGATTCCACTCGCTATGTGCATTACGAAGGCGACTGGAACAATGCCGATGTGAACAGCTGGATGTACTTCGGTCCGGATGCAATTCAAAATTATAGGGATGCCAACAAGCCGATTATGTTGTGCGAATACGAGCACGCAATGGGTAACTCTGTGGGTGATTTGCAGGAATACATGGACGCCTTCTACGGTAACCCGCGCTCTTTCGGTGGCTTCATTTGGGACTTCATTGACCAGGGACTCCGTCACAAGGGTACTCCGTACTTTGAATTCGGTGGCATGTGGGGTGACTGGCAGAACGACGACAACTTCTGCGCTAACGGTCTCGTGTTCCCCGATCGTAAAATCCAGCCGGAAATGTGGGAAGTCAAGTACCAGTACAGTCAAGTTCGCGTCCATAACGTAGACGCCGCAAAGGGCAAGATTGAAATTGAAAGCCGCTACCTCTACAAGAATCTTGGCGACTTCCTCGATGCCTTCTGGCAGATTAAGGAAAACGGCAAGGTCATTAAGGAAGGTAAGATTGACGGGTCACAGATGAACATCGGTCCGAACCAGAAGAAAACCGTAACGATTGACATGCCAAAGATTGAAACGACTGTAGGTGCGGAATACTTCCTCGATATCGATTTCCGCCTCAAAAAAGATGAACTCTGGGCTAAGGCGGGCTACAGCATCGGTCACGAACAGTTCGGCATTGACTTGGGACAGCTCTGGTCTACCGAAATCGACGTGAGCTCCATGGAAGCCCACAAGGTCACTAAGAACAATGGTCTCACGATTGAAGGCTCTGATTTCAAGATTAAGTTTGACGAAAAGTCCGGTACGCTTGCAAGCTACGTTCTCGATGGCGATACGATTATCAAGAACGGCGGCCGTCCGAACTTCTGGCGCGCCCCGATTGATAACGACAAGGGCTTCAACATGGAGCGTGGCCACGGCGAATGGCGCAAGGCAAGCAACAACCGCTCTGTCACTTCCGAGGTCAAGGAAGTTTCCGCTCGCGAAACGCAGGTGACGTTCAATTTCGGTTTCCCGGATGTCGGCAGCACCCGCATGAAGCTTACGTACACGGTTTACGGCAGTGGCGATATCGTTGTGGAATACACGCTCAATCCAGATGGGTCCAAGAGCTATTTGCCGAACGTGGGTACGCTCTTCACGGTTCCTGGTGGTTACGAAAAGGTCCGTTACTTTGGTCGTGGTCCGGACGAAAACTACATCGGACGTAACCGCGGTAGCTTCATGGGACTTTATTCGACGTATGCAGACTCTATGACCGTCATGTACATGGAAATTGGCGAAACGGGCCAGCGTACCGATGTCAAGTGGGCGACACTTACAAACGAAAAGACGGGCAAGGGCCTTATGATTGTGGGTAACCCGCGCATGGAATTCAGCGCCCAGCATTACACTCCGGAACAGCTTTCCAACGTAAAGCTCCCGTGGGAACTCAAGCGCGACAAGGACATTACGCTCCGCGTAGACTTGCACCAGATGGGCGTTGGCGGTATCAATTCCTGGGGTGCCCAGCCGCTCGATGCGTACCTGCTCAAGGCTAACCGCGAATACTCTCACAAGTTCCGCATAGCTCCGATTCGTAAGCAGTTGAACGACCCGACGGAATACTCGCTGCTTGGTTTCAAGAACTTTGGCTGGAACAAGGAAATTCCGCCTGCAAAATACGGCCGTGACGAGATCAACAAGATTTACGAAAATCAGCCGGATAAGGACATTACGGAAGGTGCAAATCCTGATACGGAAGGGCTTATTCCTGTAGCGATCCCGGGCAAGATTCGTGACCTCTCTGTCGCAGAAAAGAACTACAATGTCTTTGATGCTCAGGGCAAGAAGGTTGGTGCGTTTACGACTCACGGTGTCGAAGATCTCCATGCGATTACGTCTGGACTCGTCAAGAATTCTGGCGTGTACATTGTGAAGGCCAAGAACGGTGGCCAAGCCTTCCGCATCACCGTCAAGAAGTAAGAAATAATCGATTGAAGAACTGTCATCGCGAGGCTCCGCAACAACGCCCCGCGATGACTTTTTTTGCATTCGGATTGTCACCCCGGCCTGTCATCCCGGACTCCGTTCCGGGACGGGGTCGCCTTTTTTACACCTTTTCTCTATTGATAAAAAATCAATGAGAAGAATTCCGCGCCTATATGAAATCCCCTCTCCGAGGGGTATTTTTACATGTGGGGGTTATGTCATCTTGAGCCGCTTTGCGGCGAAAGATCCAGTGACTTTTTAGGTGTGTCTAAGTTAACGAGGAGGCCTTATGTTTAAAACAAGGAAATCTCTTGCAAGTCGTATTCTCGGTTCTGCTGTGGTGGCTTGTGCCATTGGTTTTACTAGCTCTTTTGCAACAACAGATAATCCGCTTACGCTTTGGTATAATAGCGATGCTGGTTCCGAATTCACGAATGCCCTTCCGATTGGTAACGGCTATATGGGCGGCCTCATTTACGGTGGCGTCACCAAGGATTACATTGGCCTCAACGAAAGTACGGTATGGTCGGGTGGCCCGGGCGACAACAACAAGCAGGGTGCTGCAAGCCATTTGAAGGACGCTCGTGATGCCTTGTGGCGTGGCGACTATCGCACGGCAGAATCCATCGTGTCTAATTATATGATTGGTCCTGGCCCGGCAAGCTTCCAGCCGGTGGGTGACTTGATCATTTCTACATCTCATAGCGGTTCCTCCAATTACCGTCGTGAACTCGATCTCAAGACGGCTATTGCAAAGACGACGTACACGCACAGCGGTGTCAAGCATACACGTGAATATTTCGCAAGCTATCCGGACCACGTGATAGTCGTGCATCTCTCTGCCGACAAGAGCGGTTCTGTGAGCTTTGGCGCTACGATGACAACTCCGCATCGCAATAACCGCATGACCTCCAGTGGCAATACGCTCGTTTACGATGTCACGGTCAACTCCATCAAGTTCCAAAATCGCTTGACAGTGGTTACGGACGGCGGCAAGGTCAGTGTTTCGAACGGCAACATCAATGTCGAAGGCGCAAACAGCGCGACGCTTATCCTCACGACGGCGACGAACTTCAAGTCGTATAACGATGTGAGTGGCGATCCGGATGCAATCGCCTCCGGAATTATGTCCAAGGTGGCAAAGAAGTCTTACGACGATTTGCTTGCAGCCCACTTGAAAGATTACCAGACCATTTTCAACCGCGTCAAGCTTGACCTCGGCACGGCCGACAAGAGCGCTGGCGATATCACCTCTACCCGCGTCAAGAATTTCAATTCTACGAACGACCCGTCTCTCGTGGAACTCCACTATCAATATGGTCGTTACTTGCTCATCGCAAGTTCTCGGAAGGGTGGCCAGCCAGCAAATTTGCAGGGCATCTGGAATAAGGACACGAACCCGATTTGGGGCAGTAAGTATACCACGAACATCAACCTCGAAATGAACTACTGGCCGGCAGAATCCGGCAACCTTGAAGAATGTGTATGGCCGCTCATTGACAAAATCAAGTCCATGGTGCCGCAGGGCGAAAAGACCGCTAAGGTTCACTGGGGTGTTGACGAAGGTTGGGTCGAACACCACAATACCGACCTTTGGAACCGTTCTGCTCCGATTGATGGCGCTTGGGGCCTTTGGCCGAGTGGCGCTGGCTGGCTTTCTACGCACCTTTGGGAACACTTCCTCTACAATCCGACTGACAAGGAATATCTCAAGGATGTTTACTCCACTATGAAGGGAGCCGCACTCTTTTTCGTGAACAGCCTCGTCGAAGAACCGACCACGGGCAACAAGTACTTGGTGACTGCTCCGAGTGATTCTCCGGAAAATGATCACGGCGGTTACAACGTTTGCTTTGGCCCGACGATGGACAACCAGATCATCCGCGACGTTTTGAACTACACGATTGAAGCTTCCAAGATCCTTGGCGTTGATGAAGATGTGCGTGCCAAGATGGAAGCGGCCGTCAAGCGCTTGCCGCCGACAAAGACCGGAAAGTATGGACAAATTACCGAATGGCTCCAGGACTGGGACGATCCGAATAACAAGAACCGTCACATTTCTCACTTGTACGGCCTTTTCCCGAGCGCTCAGATTACCCCTGAAGAAACTCCGGACTTGATCAAGGGTGCAGGCGTTACGCTCCAACAGCGCGGCGATGATGCTACCGGTTGGTCTCTCGCTTGGAAGATTAACTTCTGGGCTCGTATGCACGATGGCGACCACGCTTACAGAATGATTCGCATGCTCCTCACGCCGAGCAAGACTTACAATAACTTGTTCGATGCGCATCCGCCGTTCCAGATTGATGGTAACTTCGGTGCAGTCTCCGGCGTGAACGAAATGCTCATGCAGAGCCACAACAACAGAATCAACCTTCTTCCGGCACTCCCGTCGCAATGGGCTAACGGAACGGTCAAGGGCATCCGCGCCCGTGGCGGTTTTGAAATCGATTCCATGGCTTGGAAAGGTGGCAAGCTGACTTATGTTGCCATCAAGTCTCTCGTCGGCGGAACATTGAATGTCGTGTCCGGCTCTAACAAGTACTCGACTGCAACTGTTGCTGGCAAGGTTTATGAATTCGATGGCAATCTCAAGGTGACGAACGCTCCGTTCGAACCGCTCGAAATTACGGACAAGATTCAGGCCGAAAACTATGTGGCTATGGACGGTGTGCAAATCGAAGAAGATTCCTTGGGTACTCCGAACATCGGCTGGATTAACGATGGCGATTGGACTCAGTACTACATAAATGTCCCGGCTGCAGGTAGCTACGTCTTGACGGGTCGCGTTGCAACAGGTTCCGAAAAAGAAAGTGTCATCACGGTCACGGATTCTACGGGTAAGATTCTTGGAACGCTCTCTGTTGACCCCACAAAGTCTAAGGGCTGGAATGATTGGTACGAAGCTTCTACGAAAATTTCGCTCCCGGCAGGCAAGCAAAAACTCACGTTTACATACACTGGCGAAGATACGTACCTCTGCAATGTGGACTGGTACAATTTGGAGGCCGACCCGACGTCAGTGGCGATGCCTGTTATGCGTAGCGCCTCGCTTTCAGTGAGCCGAGTCCCGTATTCGAACGCCTCCATCGCTTTGATGATTAACGCTCCTGCATCGAACGATTATGTCGTCCATCTGATGAGTGTCAACGGTCAGTTCATCGGAACGCAACGTGGCCACGGCGAAGGCCTCGCTGAATTTGGCAAGAACGCTTCTCTTGCTCCGGGCATGTACTTTGCCATTGTCAAGAGCGGCTCTCTGCAAAAGACCTTGAAACTCTCCGTCCATTAAGCTTGTCACCCCGCACTTGTTGCGGGATCACCTTACACAATCTCCTTAACACTTTCCTCCTCACTCACAAAGCCCAGGACTCTCGCAGCCCTGGGCTTTTTCTTTCGCTATGTCATCCCGGACTCTTTGTCACCCCGGACTAGTTCCGGGACGGGATCGCCTTACACAGTCATCCCTATTGATAAATTGACAAAACAACTTGCATTCACGCATACGACATTCCACGTCCAATAGCATACATTTATGGGTGGGGATAGTAGGTTAATAAAAAAGGGAGGATCTCATGAAAAAGAGAGTTCTTGGTTTAGCTTTTCTTCTTTGCGCAAACTCATTCGCCGTTACAAGCCAGTTCCGCGGCGTCAATTGGGCGGATAAGCGCGACAACTTCGTCTCGGACGTTCTCGTGCTTTCGGGCTTAAGCCTTTCCGACAATCATGAATCGGCTTATGCCATTGCCGACCGTATTGTCGGGCAGTTCCAGGAAGTGCTTGGTACAAACAGCGTGCGCATGCCGGTGAACGAACCGACCATTCTTAAAGCTTTTGACATGTATTCGGGTGCTTTGGATGCTGCTCTTGAACATGGTCGAGTGGCTATGGGCTACTGGGGCCCTGCGCAGCCTGCGGGCCCAAAGAACATGGATGATTGGTGGAAAATGTGGGCGAAACTCGTCGAAACATACGGCGACCATCCGAACGCCTATTTTGAAATTTTCAACGAACCGCACATGTATAACAAGACGGACCTTCGCAATCTCTATGCGGACTGGCTCAAGAAATTCCCGAACGTCCCGCGCGACCACATTTTGCTCGATGGCTCCGGCCTCGCTTGGAACGTTCCGGACATCGCTGACGACCCGCGCTTTGAAGGCTGCCTCTTTGCCGTTCATGAATACACGTTTTGGAATATGAGCATCACTACCGAACAGGGTTGGAAAAACAGCTTCAAGGGCAAGGTTGGCAAGTACATTGACCGCACCGTTTGCACGGAATGGGGCGGCGCCATGAGTCCTGGCGACAAGGCGGGCGTGCATTACGACTATCAGGATTACAACAAGGCTCCGACCAACTACTTCACCGCTTACATTCGCGGCATGTCCGATCAGCTCCGCGAATGGGAAATGGGCAGTTTCTACTGGCCGGGCCTCCGTGATGGCGACTGGTACAGCATGACCAAGCGCAGCGGGGAAGGCGTAAACACCAAGCTCCAGATAGTGAACCAGTCCGGTGTGGACCGTATGCAGATGGCTTGGGCCGATACGGTCGAAACGACGCCCCCGCAACAGGATCCGTTTGGCGGTTTTGATGCGGATGGAAAGCCGGTTGCTGGCAAGGCGATTGCTATTCCGGGCACGCTCGAAGCCGAAAATTACGACCTCGGCGGTAGCCGCGTCTCGTTCTACGATAAGTCTTCCGCAAACGAAGGCGGCTTTTACCGCAAGGACGCCGTGGACATTGTTGCGCTAGATTCCGCTGACCTCTCGAAGGGATACGCTCTAGGCTACACGCAAGATGGCGAATGGCTCGAATACACCGTCAATGTTGAGAAAACGGCGAAATTCACCGTCGAACTGCAAATGGCGACTGCTTCCGAAAAGGCCGGCGTGCAGCTCTTTATCGACAACAAGGCTGTTTCCGACAGCATTATCGCAAAACAGGGCGAAGATTGGTCGAACTATACCGCCGTGCAGGCCAAATTGGGCGAAATTGCGGCCGGTGAACATACCCTCAAGCTGCAAATTGTCGGTAATTACGTGAATATCGACTGGCTCCGCTTCTGCGAAGGCGAAACCTGCGAAGAACCGCTCGGCATCCGCGAAAACGCTCCCGCGCACACTCCCGAAAACGCCTCCGCCCCGCGCCTCCGCATCCAAAATAACAAGCTTTTTGTCGAGAAAAATGGCAAACGGTTCGACCTCACCGGTCACCGCCTCCGCTAACATCGAAATTGCCGTTGCACTAAGTCTTGCATCTTCGAAATCGTAATGGTAAAAATTGCCTTTTTTGAACAAAAAAAGGCAGTTTCATTGTAAATATTCCATTATGGACATTTTGTCAATGATAAATATTTGGGTTTTTGGGGCTATTCCAAAAAACAAGGATATGTTTATAATGGTTGTATGGGTATTCAACTTATATGAGGATGTGGAATATGAGATCAAAAATGTTAAAAGGTTTGTTGGCCGCCGCTCTCGTGGGTGGTGCAGTCAATTCTTTTGCCGTCGGTTTGGCCGAAAATGCAGCCAAGTTCGTCGGTAATATTACGACAAATGGTCAGGTTCGTAGCGACTTTGGTCAATACTGGAACCAGATTACTGCCGAAAACGAATGTAAGTGGGCATCTATCGAAGGTACCCGCGGTAACTACAATTTCTCCGGCTGTAAGCGTGCTTATGACTGGGCCAAGCAGAATGGCGGTCACTTCAAGTTCCATGCTCTCGTGTGGGGCTCCCAGTACCCGAACTGGCTTGGTAGCTTGAGCGTTGACGAAACCAAGAAGGCCATTACCTCGTGGTTTGACGCTGTCCAGAAGCAGTTCCCGGATCTCGAAATGATCGACG
The DNA here is from genome assembly GCA_902779055.1 of Fibrobacter succinogenes. GTDB lineage: Bacteria > Fibrobacterota > Fibrobacteria > Fibrobacterales > Fibrobacteraceae > Fibrobacter > Fibrobacter succinogenes_K. The sequence goes on from CACZAD010000005.1 coordinate 106,248, forward strand.
TGGTGAACGAAGCTATCCGTACCGGCAATAACCAGTATCACTCCGGCTATACCAACACAAAGATTATCCAGGCTCTCGGTGGCGATAACAACGGTGACTACGCCTTCGTGACGACGGCCTTCAAGATGGCTCGTGAACGCTGGCCGAAGGCAATCTTGATTTATAACGACTATAACACGGTGCAGTGGAACAAGGATCAGGGTATTCAGCTTATCCAGACCATCAAGAAAAACGGTGCTCCGGTTGACGCATACGGTTTGCAGGCTCACGACATGATGAGCCAGGGCGGTGGCGCTGGTGGTACCGGTGGTGGTGGCTCCTGCTTGAGCATCAACACCCTTAAGAGTGTGCTCAAGGAAATTTGGGACAAGACTCAGACCCCAATGTTCATTTCTGAATACGATATCGCAAGTACAGACGACAATGTTCAGAAGCAGTGTTACTCCGAACAGATTACGCACTTCATGGAAAATGAACACGTTGCCGGTATCACCATCTGGGGTTACATCTATGGTTCTACCTGGTTGGATTGTAACGGTACTGCAAGAGGCTGCTCCGGCATTATCAAGGACGGCAGGGATCGCGCCGCTATGACCTGGTTGAAGCAATACTTGTCTTCTAACACGGGTGTCAATACGACGGGTCTCGAAACTGGCATTATCACTCCGGTTGATCCTGAACCGCAGACTCCGTTCAAGGGCGAAGCTCTCGCTGTTCCGGGCAAGATTGAAATCGAAGACTTCGATATTCCGGGCAAGGGCAAGAACGAAGACGGTACGAGCAATGAATCCTATGGCGACGATTCCGAAAACCATGGCGACTCCGACTACCGCAAGGATACCGGTGCTGACCTTTACAAGAAGGCTACTGGCGTTGCTCTCGGCTACAACACTACGGGTGACTGGTACGAATACACCATCAACGTTGCCGAAGCTGGCGACTACACTGCAATCGCTTCTGTCGCAACTGAAGGTACGGGCGCATTCACGCTCTCCCTCGATGGCAAGTCTCTCGCTGAATTCGAAGTCACTGGCACAAGCTACGATGATTTCTCCGATGTGAAGAAGAAGGTGACACTCCCGGCTGGTAAGCATGTGCTCCGCATGGATGTGACTCAGCAGTACTTCGACATCGACTACATCAACTTTGTGAAGGGTGAAGTTGCTGACAATCCGGGTGGTGGCGATGAACCGCCGATCTCCATCAAGCAGCAGATTCAGTATCAGGCTCCGAGAATTGGCAGCTACGACGTCTTCGATGCAAACGGTGTCCGCCTTGGCCGCATGAACGCTTACTCCATGAGCGAAGCCGTTCAGATTCTCAAGAGCTCTAGCGATGTCAAGAACAACGGTATCTACATGCTCCGCTCTGTCCAAAGTGGTGCAGTGAAGTCCGTGCGTATCTCTCGCTAAAAGGATTCCTAATCCATAACTCCCGTAAAAGGGAGCCTTAAATACCCAAAGGCCTTCGAGGTTCCCCTCGAAGGTTCTTTGTTTTTTACAGTGTCACCCCGCACTTGTTGCGGGGTCGCCATTTTTCATACAATGTAAACTTCCGTTTATCGACATTTTGGCAACGATAAATTTTCCCGGTTTTGATGTTATCCCAAGAATAGGAGGTATGTTTAGTTTAGGTATTAGGAGTACTTAACCTATGAGGTATGGGATGAATTCTAAAATGTTGAAAAACATTGTTTCTGCTGCACTTTTAGGTGGTGCGGTTAGTGCATTTGCTGGCCCCGGCATGGCTGATGGTGGAGCCAAGTTCCTTGGAAATATTACAACTCGTGGCCAAGTCCAAAGTGACTTTGGCACTTATTGGAATCAGATTACCGCCGAAAACGAGTGCAAGTGGGCCTCTATCGAAGGGACTCGTGGCAAGTACAACTGGTCGGGGTGCGACGCCTGCTATAACTGGGCCAAAAAGAACGGTGGCAAGTTCAAGTTCCATGCTCTTGTGTGGGGCTCCCAATATCCGAACTGGCTTAACGGCCTCAGCACGGATGAAACCAAGAAGGCTATTACCGCTTGGTTCGATGCCGTTGCGGCACATTACCCCGATCTCGAAATGATTGACGTGGTGAACGAAGCTATCAAGAGTGGCGGAAGCTACCATTCCGGCTACGGCAAGAACAACAACATCATTCCGGCTCTCGGTGGCGATAACGGCAACTACGAATTTGTGGCGACGGCCTTCAAGATGGCTCGCGAACGCTGGCCGAAGGCTATCCTTATCTATAACGACTACAATACGTTTAAGTGGCAGATTAACGAAGGCATAGACCTCGTGAATAAGCTCGTGAAGCAGGGCGCTCCGGTCGATGCGTACGGCCAGCAGGCTCATGACTTGACGGATATGGATGCCAATTCCTTCAAGAGTGCCTTGAACAAAATTCAGACTAGCGTCAAGAACGCGAAGGGCGAGCCGATGCCGCTCTTCATTACCGAATACGATATCGGTACCGATAACGATAGCCAGCAAAAGCAGCGCTATTCCGAACAGATTCCGGCATTCTGGGAATCCGAACAGGTGGCGGGCATTACCCTCTGGGGTTATGTCTACGGTGCTACTTGGACCACGAACGGAAACTCCGGCATTATCAAGAACGGTTCCGACCGTCCGGCAATGACCTGGCTCAAGGATTACTTCAAGAACCACCTCAATGACGGTAAGGACAACACGGGCCTCTTTGCTCCGTATGTAGAACCGGATCCGGTTCCGCGTAAGCCGTTCAAGGGTTCTGCTCTCGAAATTCCGGGCAAGATTGAAGCCGAAGACTTCGATATTACGGGTGTCGGTAAAACGGATGGCGTTAGCAATATTTCTTATAACGACGCCGATACCGACAACCATGGCGATTCCGATTATCGCAAGGACGCTCCTGAAGTGGACCTTTACGAAAAGGCTACCGGCGTTGTCGTTGGCTATAACAACGAAGGCGACTGGCTCGAATACTCCGTCAATGTGAAGAAGGCCGGCGACTATACCGTATTTGCCTCGGTGGCAACAAGCAATTCGACCTCCAGCTTCTCGCTTTCTGTTGATGGCAAGGCTATTGCCGAAAAGGTCGCACTTTCTGGCTCGAGCTTTGACGAATTCAAGAAGGTGTCTACCAATGTGACCCTCGCAGAAGGTAACCATATCCTCCGTATGGATGTGACGGGCGCCTGGTTTGATATCGACTACTTCAACTTCGTCGAAGGCAAAAACGCCGAGGATCCCGAGAAGGGTGGTGAAGATCCGGGTGTCGCAATTCATACCGCTCCGGTCCACATGGAAACTCCGCAATTGGGTGACTTCTATGTCTTTGACATGAACGGTGTCCGCCTCGGTCGCATGAGCGCCTATACCATGGACGAAGCCATAGAAACGCTTAAGAACTCCAGTGCCATCAAGGTCCAGGGCATCTACTTGCTCCGCTCCGTGAAGAATGGCGCTGTGAAGACCGTCCGTATCGCACGCTAAATTTTGAATCCAATACTCCCCTAAAAGGGGTCGAACACCCAATGGCCTTCGAGGTAACACTCGAAGGTTCTTTTTTTGCGCAGTCGCGCTGTCACCCCGGACTCCCTTCCGGGATCACCTTACACGGTTCCCATTACACTGTCACCCCGTCCTCCGTGCCGGGGTCGCCTTTTCCCTCCTGTGATAAGCGTTAAATTCTCCAAAAACTTGTTCCCTCATCATATAAAAATGATGTATTTTATTTAGTGATTTTTACGATTCGGAGGGTTCATGAGCGATAGTAAAAAACAAGCTGCGTATGCGGAGCTTTTTGCTGACGTATTTTACGAGCAGTTTATTTTGGCGTTCTATGTGAACTTGAACGACTTCTCGTATGTTGCGTATTACCGTGCCGAAGAAATCGAAAAAAAGTATGGCAATGGTGGTGGTCTCAGGAACATCATCAAGTACTTTTATGAAGATGTTCATCCAGATGATCGAGCTCCGCTCAAGAAGCTTTTTTCTCCAAGTTATATCCGTGAGCGTCTTAAAAAAGAAAGTAGCTTCTCTTATACCATTCGTGATTTAGTGACGGGCAAGGAACGTTATTGCAAGCTCCAGATTTCGCGTGGTCGTGACGAAGACCATATTGCAATGAGTTTCTTGAATGTCGACGAAGATGTTCGTAAACGATTGAAGGTCGAAGAAGGAAACCGAGTCATTCAAGCGCTCGCTTCCGAGTACAGCAGCCTTTATTGCATCAATCTCGACACCGAACAGGTGGTGTCCTATGTCAAGTCGAGAGACGACGAATCGGTGTACGAACAGAAGGCACGCGAGAACATCCCGTATTCCGAAGCCTTTGCCGCGTATGTCGAAAAATATGTCTGCAAGGAAGACCGCAAAAATGTTTTGGTAGCGGGTTCCATCGCCAATATCCGTGAAAAGCTTTCTAAGCAAAGCCACTTTGAAATGGATTACAAGAACGACCGAAATCGTTTTTGTGAAATGAAGTTTGTCCGTTCGTCTAGCGGAAACTCTTCCGTTGTCGTGCTCGGTTTTGCCGATCGCGACGACAAGATGCGCGCGGATTCTATGAACCGCGAGTTTTCCGAAATTGCAAATGCGTTGAGCGTCGAATACGAAAACGTCTATTATGTGAACTTGAACGATGAATCGTATGACGAGTTTAACCAAGAGGACAGTTCCGTCAAGCTAAAGCTTGTAACGACCGGGAAGAACTTTTTTGACGAGTGCAAGAAGAACATCAAAAAAATTGTGTACCCGCAGGATATGGAAAAAATGAATTCCGTCCTGAAACGGGAATTCTTGCTTTCTAAACTCGCCCAAGAAAAGTCTTATTCTGTGGAATACAGGCTGGTCGTCAATGACGAACCCCGGTACTATCGTTTCAAGGCTCTTTGGTCTAAGTCGGCGGATGACCATATCATCATCGCCGTTTCGGATGTCCATGGCGAAGTTCTCGCCCGAGAAGAACGCAAGCGCGGCATAGAACGCAATTATGAAATCATCAAGGTTCTTGCATCGGAATACACTTCGGTCTATTATATCGATCTAGAAACCGATACCTTTATGCCGTACACCGTGACCGAATATGCGGAGACGAATTATGGAAAGTTGATCCAGAGTGGAAACTTCTATTCCAAGACCATCCAGAAGTATATTGATGGTTATGTCTACGACCTCGACAAAAAACGCGTTACCGAAGTTTGTTCTATTGACTATATCAAGAAGGAGCTAAAGACTCAAAAATCGTTTATCTCGCAGTATCGAAAATACGAGGGTAAGCTGACCCGTTATGGCGAAATGAAGTTCGTGAAGGTTGGGCCCGAAAACGAGGAAGCCCGAGCTGTAGTGCTTTGCTTTGCCGACAAGGATGCCGAAATTCTAAACCGTTTTGTCGATAGCAAACTTTACGAAGATTACTTCGGCGTTTATTTTGTGAATCTCGAAGATGATACCGTTCGCGGTATCCGTGACTCAACGGTCTACGAAAAAGGTAAAACTTATGGGGGCGCAACAAAGTACAGTAGTGCAATTCTTGAATTCAGCAAGGATGTTTTGCCGGAGTTCCGCGAAACTTGGGTGAATATGGCGAATGTTGAATTCATGCGTTCGTACTTGGCAAAAGACGACAAGCGTGAATACAGCTATAGAGCGCTCAAGGGAGAATGGCGCCGTGCGACAACGTTCGTTGTCGAACGCAAGAACGGTGTCCCGGTCAGCTTTATCCTTGCGTTCATGTTTATCGATAACATGACGGCGCAAAAGATGGAACTGGATGCAAAGATTGCCGAACAGAAGCTGGCGCTCGAACAGCAGCAGAAACTGCTCGAAAAGGCTTTGGTGCAGGCGGAGTCGGCGAACAAGGCTAAGACGATGTTCCTCTCGAATATGTCGCATGATATCCGCACACCGATGAATGCGATTATCGGTTTTACGAATCTTGCCCTGAACAACTTGAACGATCCTGCGATTGTCAAGAATTACCTGGACAAGACTGTTGTCTCGAGTACGCACTTGCTTTCGCTCATCAATGACATCCTTGATATGAGCCGTATCGAGTCGGGTAAGATAAGTCTCGAATTAGTTGAATGCAACTTGTCCGAAGTTATGCATGACTTGAATACGATTATCCTGGGGGAGGCAACGGCCAAACACCAGCACCTCTATATGGATAGTTTCAACATCGAGAACGAGAATGTTGTTTGTGACAAGCTGCGCTTGCATCAGGTACTCATCAATTTGCTCTCGAATGCGGTCAAGTTCACGCCTGAGGGCGGCCACATCCACGCTTTTGTCCGCCAGATAGCAACCGATGGCCAGACGGGAACCTTCGAGTTCCATGTCAAGGACGACGGTATCGGCATGAGTCCTGAATTCTTGAAGGTGCTTTATGACCCGTTCGAACGTGAACGTACATCGACGATTTCCAAGACTCAGGGAACCGGGCTTGGAATGTCCATTACCAAGAAGATTGTCGACATGATGGGCGGCACCATTGATGTCGTGAGCGCTCCTGGCAAGGGTACGGAATATACGGTTTGCCTCTCGCTCAAGGTTCAAGAGACTCCTGTAGATTTGACAAAGCTGGCGTCGTTGCAAAACGCGAGAGCCCTTGTCGTCGAAAGCGACTATAATGCCTGCTCCAGTGCAACGCACATCCTGAACCGTCTCGGTATGCGTGCCGAATGGACAATGTACGGCAAGGAAGCCGTCATGCGGGTGCAGGAATCCGTCCGCCGTAACGAAGGCTATTCCGTCATCATCGTCGACAGTGTCCTTTTGGATATGGATTGCGTGGACGTGGTGCGCCAGATTTCCTCTATCCTGATGGACGTAAAGCCGATTGTCATTATGACCTCTTACGATTGGACGGTCATTGAAAAAGATGCCCGTAATGCCGGCGTGGCCAATTTTATGAGCAAGCCGCTTTTCTTGTCCGAGGTGCATAACGTGCTTGCCCGTGCGACGGGCGCCTCTACTGATGACGATGAAATAGATGACGGTTGTGTCGAGAACTTCAGCGGAAAGAAGCTCCTTCTTGTCGAAGATAACGAACTCAATCGTGAAATCGCCCAGAGCGTTTTGGAGAGCCTTGGCTTTGTCGTTGATTCCGTTGAAGATGGATCGGTTGCGGTCGAAAGACTCAAGACGGCGACGCCTGGCGCCTACGACGTGATCCTTATGGATGTACAGATGCCTGTGATGGATGGTCTCGAAGCCGCTCGCCGGATTAGGGCTATGGACAGCGATTACTGCAAGAACGTTCCGATTGTCGCCATGACCGCCAATGCATTTGAAGAAGACCGTAAGGCCGCACTTGAAGCGGGCATGAACGAACACGTCGCAAAACCTATCGATGTCGATAAGCTAAAGAAAGTTCTCCGGAATTTTTTAAAGTAAAACCTAGGAACAGAGCTCGATGCACCCGTAAATGGAAATGAGCTGCGGGTATTCCGGATCCAGCCTGTTCCAGTTTTGCTGGACGCGGATCTTGCAGGGCTTCTTTTCGCCCTTGACCGTAATCGCGGTGTCGAATTCAAAAGAATCGTTGTTCAGCTGCGGGTCGTGCAGTAGCTTTGTAAATTCTTCCCATTTGTCGCGCCCGAAGATATCCCAAAATTCATTCTTCTTTTCGGGGTCCACCATGGTCTTCGGAAATCCGATGAGCTTGGCGCTTTTCGGCGTCAACTTGAGTACGGACGGCTCGTAAGTGTATTCAAAGACGATGCCTTTTTGGAAGGCGGCGTAGAATTGGCTCTTCTTGTGTTCGTTGGTGTATTTCTGGAATATGGTGCTGTCCGAATCTTCTTCGTCGTTTTCGAAGTAGAATCTTGCGAGCTTGGCAAAGTCTGCGTCATTGAGCTTGCTTAACGGATCGACGTTCATTTCCGAAGGCAGACGGTCGGCGACATCGTTGAGGCATTCCAGTAACAGCGGATTGAATACGCCGCATTCGTTGTTGTGGATCATTTCAATCGCCTTCTCGTGGCTGAATGCTTTCTTGTAGCAGCGTTCGCTGGTGAGGGCGTCATAAACGTCCGCAATCGAGACGACTTGTGCCGAAATAGGAATTTCGTTTTCCTTGAGTCCGTCAGGGTACCCGCGACCGTCCCAACGTTCATGGTGCCAACGGCAGATGTCGTAGGCATACTTCATCAAGGGTTCGTTCTTGAAGAACGACATCCCTTCGAGCATTCTCGCACCGTTCATGGAATGCTGTTTCATGATTTCGAATTCATCCGGAGTCAGGCGTCCTGGCTTGTTCAAAATCTCGCTAGGAATGGAAATCTTTCCGATGTCGTGCATCGAGGATGCCGTCGCGATGGTGCTGATTTCGTCTTCCTTGATGTTGTACTTGTTGGTGCGCTTCAGCAGGGCGCGGAGCAGAATGTCGGTAATCTTGTTGATGTGCAGAACGTGCAGACCGCTTTCGCCATTACGGAATTCCACGATATGGCTCAAGATGGAAATCAGCATGTCGCTGTTGCGCGTCCTTTCATAAATCTTGTTCGTCACGAGTTCGGACAGCTGCATCTGCTTCACGTATAGCCCAATCGTGTTGCGGACTCGGTGCTGGACGACCATCTGGTCGAACGGACGGTAAATGAAGTCCGTGACGCCCAGCGAAAAAGCTTTTGAAACCTGCGAACATGAAGTTTCCGCAGAAATCATGACGACGGGGGTTCCTTTGATCCATTCCTTTTCGTTCATGATCCGGAGGACTTCGATGCCGTCGCGTCCCGGCATCACCATGTCGAGCAGTACAAGTGTAATCTCTTTAGCTTTGTTTTCGAGAATCTGGAGGGCTTCGTCACCGTCTTTTGCTTCGATGATATCATACTCGTCACAGAGCAGATCCGACAATACGGTTCTGTTCATAGCGTCGTCGTCGACGATTAATATTTTTGCCCTCTCGTTATTCATTGTCTTTCATGGGGTTATGCGCTTATTGATTTGCGCAGTGTGTAATATTAATTTAAGAAAAAACGTGATAAAAGGGTGCTGAATTCTTTTGAAAAAACGTATATAGCCCTGAAATTGCGTTTTTTGGGCGGTTTGATATTCCTAATTGAAATAAGCTTTGTTTTTCCCCTTCGATTCCTTTTCTACATTTGCCTCTTGAAATGCCAAAACCAGCAAATTATTTTCCGGCCATAGACGGGCTTCGTCTCCTTGCAAGTCTCAACATTGTCATGCTTCATTTGGGGAGTTCCAGTGCCCTGATGTATATGTCCGATTGCAAGTGGGTGATGCCGATTATCTCGGCGCCAGCCTTTGCGGCGGGAATTTTTTACGTGCTGGCAGGATTCCTGTTCGCAAGCAAGTTTAGCGATCCGGACCGTCGCATTCCGGTAATCCCGTTCATGTTCAGCCGCATTGCGAAGCTTTACCGCCTGCATTTTTTCATGACGCTTCTCATGTTTGTGCTGGTCGTGTTCAAGATGAGCGGCTACACGCATGTGCCTGGCCTTTCCGAAATTGGCGATTGCGCCTCGGCCGGACTTTCAAAGATGTTCCACCCGTGGCGAAGCCTCCTTATGCACCTCACGCTCACGTGGTCCATCGTGCCCGATCTCGGGATGAAACTCAATGAACCTTCGTGGTCGCTGACAAGCTTTTTCCTGTGCTATGCCATTACGCCGTGGTTCAGCCGCTGGCTCTTTAAGCAGAACCGTCGCACGTTGTGGGTGCTGTTCGGTGCCGTGTTCATTCCGGGAATCCTCTGGGCGGTCGTTTTTGGGGCGACGGACAATTTTTGGTTCAAGGGGTTCGATGCCAAGTATCGATTCTTCCATATGTTCGCTCCGGTTCGTGTTTTCGAGTACCTGTTCGGCATGATTCTTTACCGTCTCCATAACGAGGGCGTTTTCGATTTCCTCAAGAAGGATTTTGTCAGCGGTGTGGCGCAGGCTTTGTTGCTTCTTGCCTTGTACGGTAGCCTCTTCCTTATGCGCCCTGGCATGAATCCCGGATACAACTACTTTATGCATCATAGTCTCCCGATTTTCATTTACGGGATGTTCGTGCTGAGCCTTCTTTCGGGGAAGGGCTTTTTGGCGAGGTTCTTCTGCGTCCCGTTGGTGCGCCGCATTGGCCGGGCCTCTTTTTACCCGTACCTGATCCACCTCCCGATCATTACGTTTGCGTGGGGCATTTGTAACCTCAATCGTCCCAAGAATACGATTCTTTTGCTCGTCTTCATCTACACCGTCAGCACTCTTTATATGGAATTTAAAGTCTGGCGCCGCAAAAAAGCGAAGGCAAAGGCCCAAATCTAAGACTTTATTCGTCTTTTCTCGAACAACTCCAAAAAATAAGTGTATTTTATACCATAGGGCGTAGGAGACGCCTGTTGGAAGGGAAATTCTTGTCGGAGGAGTTGCAAAATCATGGATTGTCTTGAATCGTCAGACTTGACTCATGCGATTCTTTCGAGTGCAGGCGTCGGATTGTGGGTCATCGAAGTAGACGAAGGCCGCCCTCCACGAATGTATGCCGACAAGGCTCTTTTGCAGATTCTTGGATTTCCCGAAGAAACTCTCCCCGAAGACCTCTACAATTTGTGGTGCAACAATGTAGACCTCTCGTATTACGAGGCTTATGCTGAATTTGTGGACCAGATGACTCGCGGTGAAATGTCCGAACTGGAGTATGCCTGGAACCACCAGTCCCGCGGGGTCATATTCCTGCAAAATCACGGCAAGCGCAATGATGAGTACACGCGGGGCATGCGTCTTGAAGGCTGCTGCACCGACGTGACCGAACAGATCGAATTCAAGATGCACTTGCGTGAATTCGAACAGTACGCCGATATCGCAAATACGTTGGGCGACGGCTTTGACAACATCTATTACGTCGATATCAATGACAATTCCTTTATAGCGTTCAATGCGCAGGGCGTCGTCAAGACCTTGGATGCCATGACCTGCAAGGACTTTTTTGAGGGCTTTGAGCAGGCGCTAGAAAAAGTGGTTTATAGGGAAGATTGGGAGGCGGTCAAGGATTTTGTCAATAAGGAAAAAATGCTGCACGGATTGCAGAAGGATCGTGCCGTTTCTGTGGCGTTCCGATTCCTTCTTGACGGACAGCAGGTTTTTTACCGCTTGAAGGCGGCAAAGACTCCTGATTCCGACAGCCATATTGTGGTGACCCTCGAAAACGTGGACGAAGAAGAAACGGCTAAGGCCGAGCGCAAGGCGATTTCAATCCGCGATATGGCCGTGATTTCGGGCCTGTCGGACGACTTCGGTTGCGTCGTCTATGTCGACTGCGAAACTCTTTCTGAGATCCATTACCGATTTGATTCCTGGTTTGAAAAATATCTGCCCGGCTGGTCCGAGATCGATAACTTCGGCAAGCGTCTCGATGTGCTTGTCAATTCTATCGTGCATCCGGCAGACCGCGATGCCTTCCGTGACGCCATCCAGCGTGACAAGGTGCTAGGTGCGGTTGAACGCGACCATGTGTATTACGTCAACTTTAGGTTGCAGGTCGATGACGACGACATTTACTACCAGATCAAGTTCGTCAAGGACGAAACTTCGAAGAACCACGTGATTGCCGGTTTCCACAGCGTCGATGCCGAGACCAAGCGTGAAATGGCTAACCTCGAAAAGGCGGAGCTTGCGAACAAGGCAAAGAGTGCGTTCCTCTTCAATATGTCGCACGATATCCGCACACCGCTGAATGCGATGATCGGCTTTACTGACATGGCCGTCAAGAATATCGATGACAGGGATAAGGCACTGGATTGCCTGAACAAGTCCAAGATGGCAAGCGAACACCTCTTGTCGCTCATCAACGACGTGCTGGATATGTCGCGCATCGAAAGCGGCAAGGTGGAACTCGACGTGAACCCCATCGACCTGGACGAAAACGGCGAAGACTACATTCCGATTCTCAAGTCGCTTGCCGAAAAGAAGAACGTGGGCTTTGAATACTTGCGGCACGACATCCGTAACCGTTATGTCTATGTCGATTTTTTGCGCCTGAATCAGGTGCTTATCAACGTGGTCTCGAATGCAGTCAAGTACACGCCTTCGGGAGGCCTTGTTTCTGTTGACGTGAGCCAGATCCCGTCGGATCGCGAAGGCTATGGTGTGTACCAGTTTGTCATCAAGGACACGGGTATCGGCATGAGTCCGGAGTACCAGCTGCACCTCTTTGACGAATTCTCGCGCGAAAGGACGTCTACGGTCAGCAAGCAGCAAGGAACCGGCTTGGGGCTTGCCATTACCAAGCGCATCGTCGATATGATGGAAGGCTCGATCGATGTCGAAAGTGAAGTGGGGAAGGGCTCCAAGTTTACGATCCGCGTCCCGATGCGTTTGCAGGAGAATCCGGAAAGTGTCGAGCAGGTGCGTTTTTCCTATTCCGAACAGGAACCGATTTCGTTTGCGGGGTTCAAGGTTCTCGTCGTCGAGGACAACGAACTCAATCTCGAAATTTCAAAAGACATTCTGGAAAGTGCGGGCATTACGGTCGATTCCGCAAAGGACGGCTCCATTGCCGTGGAACGCCTCAAGGAAAAAGGCCCGGACTATTATGACTGCATTTTGATGGATATCCAGATGCCGGTGATGGACGGGTTCGAAGCGACCCGCGAAATCCGCAAGATGTATCCGGATAAACGTATTCCGATTATTGCCTTGTCGGCGAATGCGTTTGACGAAGACCGTCGCAAGTCCATCGAAGCCGGGATGGACGGCCATTTGGCAAAGCCCATCGTCATCGCCCAGCTCGAAGACTCGCTGAAGAAGTTTTTGAAGAAATAAAATCGCCGCCTAACTATTCCTGTCTACTAACCACTGTCTACTGCCTACTGCTCCAACTGTTTAATCCCTTCGACGGCGACGGTGTAGTCGAGTTCGACCTTTTCTAGCAGCGCTTTAGAATTGTCAGTAAACGCAAGCGGCCTGAGGTCTTCTGTCAGCTCGCTGCTCGATTTCGAAAGGGTGTTCAGTCCCAAGTTCGCGGCAACGCCCTTGAGCGTGTGGGCTGCGCGGAAGGCTGTCTTGGCGTCATTGTTGGCAAAAGCTTCCTTGAGTTCGTTAAAACTCGGATCGCTCATGAAAAGGCCTAAATACTTAATAATGCGCGATTCCATGCCGAGTCGTCCAAGAACTTCTTCAAGAGATTCGCCAAGGGAGCTGTAAAATTCAGAGAGAGACATAAAATAGATCCTTAGTTTTGTTGTAGAACGTCGATATGTCCATAGACGGACGTGAGGACGGGTTTATCGTTTGGCGCCTTGTTCCAGATTTGTAGAATCTGGACTTTGCAGGGGGTGTTTTTCCCGTCGATGTTGAGGGTCAGCCTGATGCTGAACGGAGATTCCTTTGGAGCGGTATGGCGCAACAGAAGGTTCTTGATCTTCTTCCAGTTCTCGTTTTTGCATTCGGCATTCAGACCGTGACCGTCTTGTACTTCCTCTTCGATGATGGTGCCGGGGAGTCCGAGCTTTTGGACTCCTTTTGACGACAGCTTCATTACGGAGGGGCTGTAGGTATATTCAAAAAGAATGTCGTCCAGCATGGAGCCAAAGAAATGGCTTTTTTTGCTCTCGTTGACGAACTGCCTGAACGCCTGGTTGAAAATGGGGTTGTTCCGGTCTTTCATCATCGAGTCGGCGATGTAGAAAAAGTCCTTGTCGGCTTGCTTGCTCCAGTCAAAAGTCTGCAACGAGCTGACGAGCCTGTCGGCGATTGCGTCGAGACATTCCAGCAACAGCGGGTTGAACACGCCGCATTCGTTGTTGTGGATCATTTCGAGCGCCTTTTCGTGGGTGAACGCCTTCTTGTAACAGCGCTCGCTGGTGAGGGCGTCGTAAACGTCCGCGATCGAGACTATCTGGGCCGCGATGGGGATCTGGTCTCCCTTGAGTCCGTCGGGGTAGCCGTTTCCGTCCCAGCGTTCATGATGCCAGCGGCAAATCTCGTAGGCGTACTTCATCAAAGGTTCGTCCTTGCCGACCGGGACGGAGTTGAGCATCTGGGCGCAGTTGATGGTGTGCCCCTTCATGATGTTGAACTCTTCGGGGGTGAGCTTGCCGGGCTTGTTCAAAATGGAACTCGGGATGGTGATTTTCCCGATGTCGTGCATGGACGATGCCGTGCTGATGATGCCGATGTCGTCTATGTTGATCTGGTACTTTTTGCTCCGGTGGAGGAGTTCGCGCAAAAGCATCTCGGTGATGGTGTTGATGTGCAGCACGTGCATACCGCTTTCGCCGTTACGGAATTCTACGATGTGGCTGAGCATGGTCACCATCATGCTGTTGTTGCGCGTCTTTTCGTAAATCTGGTTTAGGACGAGGTCTGAGAGGTGCTTTTGCTTGGCGTAAAGCTTGATGGTGTTGCTGACGCGGTTTCTCAGGACCATCTCGTCGAAGGGGCGTCCGATAAAATCGGTGACGCCGAGCATATATGCCCCCTCGATGAGCGAGTGCGAAGTTTCTACCGAAATCATGATGACCGGAATTTCGTTGATCCAGCCGTTTTTGTTCATGATGGTGAGAACTTCCATGCCGTCTTTTTCGGGCATGACCATGTCGAGGAGAACCAGTGAAATTTCGGAAGTCTTTTCTCTAAGGAGGAGTAACGCCTCGTTACCGTCCTTCGCCTCGATCGTATCGTACTTATCGCAAAGAACGTCTGACAGCAAAGTTCTGTTCAGAGCCACGTCGTCAACGATAAGTATAAGAGGGCGCTTTTCTTCCATAACCACAGTCCTTTATATACCAAAAGAAATATACAAGGCTTTTCTATAAATGTATATAATTTTTTCAATCTTGGTAAGAAAAATGTAACCTTTGCGGACTTGGTGTCGTTTGTCACTTTTTTGTGTGGAAAAAAGGACGAAAAGAAGGTTGTAAGGGTGTGATTTAACACAATTTATCAAGAGTTTTACAAAACTAGGCTTGATTTTCATAGGTGTATCAAACTATCTTTTACCTTTGGATGGGTGAAATCTTTTTTTAAAAAGGAATTCATATGAAGAATTTGGCAAAAGTTATGTTTGGCGTTGCTGCCGTCGCTGCAGTAACGGCTTCTGCTGGGCAGTACCCGTTCCCGCAGAACATGAAGCACCCGCACGGCACGATCATTGAATATGCCGATACGGACATGATCAAGGAACATTATAAGCTGTGGAAGCAGGCCTGGTACCAGGCTAGCAATGGTTGGGTGCTCGCTCCGGAAGGAACTTGCTCTACCGTTTCTGAAGCTATTGCATACGGTATGTTGATTTCCGTCTATATGGACGATCAGGATGTTTTCAAGAAGCTTTATAACACTTGGACAAGCAACAGCGCCGGCGGCAATGGTGGTATGAACTGGCGTATCGGTTGCAGCGGCGGTACTGGTACAGCATCTGACGCTGACTTCGACGCTGCTCTTGCTCTCGTGATGGCTTCCAAGCAGTGGAATGACGCTTCTTACCTCACAGCTGGTAAGTCCCTCATTTCTTGGATTGCTTCCAACGATATCGGCAGCAACAAGATTAAGCCGGGTAACCAGTGGAATGACGGTTTCAACCCGAGCTATGCCACGACTGCCAACTTCCAGCTCTTCCAGGATGTTGCTGGTGGTTCTTGGTCCAGTGTGATTTCCCAGGCTTATACCGACTTGAACGCTTGCCAGGATACTAAGACTGGTCTCGTTCCGGACTGGTGCGACTGGAACTCCCACAAGCCGATTTTGACATCTGCTGCCGTTTCTAACGATATCGGTTTCTATGATGACGCTGCACGTACTCCGTGGCGTATGGCTTGGGCATACTACTGGTACGGTGATACCAAGGCTCAGGCATTCAACCAGAAGGTTGTTAGCTGGCTCATTCCGGAAACCCGTACGGCTAGTGGCGTGAACTCTGGTTACCGCTATGTCAGCAACTCCTATGACGCTGACTTGAGCGTTGAACGTAACTTTGTTTCTTCTACGTTCTCTGGTGGTCTCGGTCTCGCTGCTTCTTCTATCGAAAGCGCCGAAGCAAAGACCTACCTCGGTACCGTTTACAAGGTTCTCAAGGAAAAGAAGAGCTGCACTACCGCTCAGGGTTGCGGTGAAGGCTCTGTCGCTGGTGAAAAGTACTATCCGGCAACTTTGAACATGCTCTACCTCCTCCTCGTGACGGGTAACATGCCGAACCTCTACAATACCACTGGTTTCACTCCGTTCACTCCGGATCCGAGCCTCGCTCCGTCCATCAAGGAAGGCGATGGTGAACACATGGCATTCGGTGATACGACTGTTGGCGTTTCTGGTCTTTGGAACTGGGGTGCATACCACGACAAGCTCGGTATCGGCACCAAGATGGTCCCGGATTCTGGCGATTCTCCGCTCTACAAGTTGGATGACGGCACTGTCATTGCTCGCGCTTCTATGGAAATTGGTCCGGAACCGGAATGGACTCCGGAAGCTGCCGCTGCTGGTACCCTCAAGTACCCGTCTGCTGGTATCGCCGTTTCCTTCAAGAAGGACGAATGCAAGACCGACAATAGCTGCGGTGTGGACTTCTCTGCTCTCGGCATCCAGTACATCCGCGTGACTGCCAAGTCTACTGGCCCGATCCGTATGGCTATCCTCAACACCATCACCGACGACAACGAAAAGAACAAGGTTGAAAACGCTGGTGCAGGTTCTGAACCGGGTATCTATGTCGACAACACCGAAGACTACAAGGAAGTGCTCTACGATATGACTCCGTATGACTACGGCTTCATGGGCGTTTCTGGTGGCGACAAGATCGACATTCTCGACTGGGTCAGCAAGACTAACGCTCCGGAAGGCGCTTTGATCCTCAAGAAGATCAAGGGTCTCAAGTGGGAAGTCAAGGATGCCAAGGGTGGTATCGGCGAAATCTCCATCAAGGCTGTCGAATTCCTCGATGCTAGCAAGACGGCTGTTGATCCGGTCAAGCTCACTGGCATTGAAATCAAGCCGGTCAGCCTCTACAAGGTCTCTATGTTGCCGAGCTTCAGCGCTCGTGCAAACGGCATGCAGATCGAAATCAACGGCGCCAAGGCTGGTAGCGTGTTCGCTGTCTACAACATGCAGGGCAAGGCAATTGCCGGTGGCATGCTCTTGAGCAGCAACATGACGGTCCGCGTTCCGACGACGGGTTCTTACATCGTTCGCGTCGGTTCCGAAATGAACCGCGTCAACGTCAAGTAATTCTCGTTACAAAGCGAATTTGCAAAAAAGCCGAGGCTCACGCCCCGGCTTTTTTTAATGTGTCATCCCGACCGCATTGTCATCCCGGACTTGTCTATAAAAAGGTGATGCCGCAACAAGTGCGGCATGACATCAAACTGTCATCCCGGCCTCAGTGCCGGGATCACCTTACACGATTCCCCTTACATTGTCACCCCGGACTTGTCTATAAAAAGGTGATGCCGCAACAAGTGCGGCATGACATCAAACTGTCATCCCGGCCTCTATGCCGGGGTCACCTTATCGAGCGATTTTCTTTGAAACGGTCGCTTGTCCGCCCGCTTCAGCCCGGATGATGTACGTGCCTTTGGGAAACTTTGCAGGCACTTCAAAGCCGCTGACATTCCCAAGGTCATTCCCGTTCAGGTCAAAAAGCGTGTATCTGGTGTATTTTTGCGAATCGGCAGGCGAACGTTTTGCCGAACCCGGAAGAAATGTTTCGGAATCTGGATTCTCGCCGGCTTTGGGCTTTCGAACCTTGAGGCTCTTTTCCGTGAATTCGATGACATAACTGCCATCGCTTTCGCGCTTGATGGTCTTGCCGCCCTGTTCTACGATTGCGTTTTCGCCAATGCTTTGGGTGTCGATGTTTACGCGGAGCGGAACGCTTGCGGGCATATACTCGCTAGGAATATCCCATTCTACGGTGAAGCCGTCATCTGTTGCGGTTTCTTTTGCAGAATCGACGATAAAGTGGGCGCGGTAATAGGCGCCGACGGTGCCGAACGGGGCTACCCAAAGATTGTTTTCGATGGCGTGCTTGAATTGCTTTTCGATATCCGCGGGGTCGATGGCGTAGTCGTCGCCCTTGTCATCCGTGACGCCGTGATTCAAAACGACGAGCCAGGAACCGCCCTTTACCTGGACTTCCCACGGATTGGCGCCTTCGAAGTTGCCGATGAACGCCGCCGTGTCAAGCGACG
This sequence comes from Fibrobacter succinogenes, assembly GCA_902779055.1. GTDB lineage: Bacteria > Fibrobacterota > Fibrobacteria > Fibrobacterales > Fibrobacteraceae > Fibrobacter > Fibrobacter succinogenes_K. The sequence goes on from CACZAD010000005.1 coordinate 124,354, forward strand.
AAAGCATCTCGTCTACGGAAGCGCCCGAGCGCGTCCAGATTTTGGCCTTGAGGCTTAACCAGTCCGGTTCCTCGTCCCATTCGTTACGCCCGTGCCAGCCACAGTCTCGGTTGATAAAGTGGTGCTTGGCGATGAAACTTTTGACATTGTCGTTGTCTTCGCAGAAAGGTGTGGCAAATGAAATGACTCGAATGTTCGCGCCCTTGTCCGCGAGAGTCTTTTCGATATTTTCGGCGAACTGGATGATTTCTTTTTCCAGTTCGCTGTTGTCGCTGATCGAAGTCAGGTGCCCGTGAGATTCGGTGTGGTTGCCCATTTCGTGGCCATTGTTTGCAAGTGCTGCAAAACCTTCGGCCTTTTGCCTATAGCCGCTCCCCATATTTGTGAGGAAAAATGTGACGTGTACATCGGGCAGCTTGTCTAGCACAGGCTTTAGATAATCGATTTGGTTTTCGAGGGCGTCATCGAAAGTGAAACTTACGGCGCCGACATGGCCGTTCCATGGAATGGTTTTGATAGGTGATGCCATGCTGAATCCTGCGAGCCCAAAGGCGACGGAACAAGCCGTAACGGCTTGTATATTTGAAAATAATTTGCTGTTCATATCCACGTCCAAACAACTTTTTTATAAAGATAATAAATAGCTGTGAGCTATGAGCGATGAGTGGTTCGCTGAGTGTTGAAGTTATTCTTTGGCGGAAAAGTATAGCAATGATTTTGTGACAAAAAAAGAAAGGCTGATTTTCCAATCTGCTTTGCGATATTTCGCTACGTCCAATTCAAGGCATGTAAAATCAATCCGGGCAGACCATCCGAAGTCAAATTCGGATTTAGTCATTCCAAACTCGGGTCCCGTAGTTAGCAGAAAAACATTGTCGATTGCATAGACAAAGCTGGGGTTTGCATAGACCGAAAAGGATTTTTTTGTGAAATAAGTTTTTCCCCGTAAAAAGAATAGGAACGTGTCGCTTTTGATATAGGAGTCGTATAGCCATCCCCCGACATCAAAACCGGCGGTTCCCATACCGCTGCCGAACGAGTATCCGCCAAAACCAGATGCTAACGAGATATTCTTATTTTCCGTATTATCAGCAAATGACATTCCAATCATCAGAAGAAGAGATAAGATAAATTGGCGCATATGGGGAATATACAATTTTAGGCAAAAAAAATTGCCCCGGACAAAAGTCCGGGACGATTGGATTGGTGGTAGAATCTTGTGATTACATCGCTTCGAGCTTCTTGCCCTTGGTTTCGTTCACCAGCTTGGCGACGAACACAAAGCTTATAGCCGCAAAGGTCGTGTAAATCAAGTAGGTCGGGCCGATGCCGATGCCGTCCTTGCCGACGAGAACCGGGAAAGACCAGCTGACCAAGAAGTTTGCACCCCACTGAGCAAGGCCGCAGATTGCGATTGCCACGGCACGGATGCGGTTGTTGAACATTTCGCCGAGCATCACCCACATCACCGGACCCCATGTAGCGGCAAAGAATGCCACGTAGAAGTTTGCTGCGAGGAGGGCGAAAATACCGCTATTGCCAACGAGGTTGCCGCTTGCGTCGGAACCGAAGATGAAGCAGCACGCGAGAATGCCAAGCGTTAGCGTCATGCCTGCAGAACCGATGAGCAAGAGCGGCTTACGACCAATCTTATCGATGAGGAGAATAGCAGCGATAGTCATGGTCAAGTTGATAGCACTGGAAATCACGCTCGTAAGGAAGGCGTCGCTTTCACCGAAACCGACACTCTGCCAAAGCATGGAACCATAGTAGAAGATCACGTTAATACCCACGAGCTGCTGGAGGATGGCAAGACCGAGACCTGCCCAGACAATCGGAGCGATGCGCTTTTTACCAGCGACCGTTTCGAGAAGGTCTGAAAGCATAGCCGGCTTGTGAGTCTTGAAGGAATCTTCGATTTCCTGAGCTTTTTCAGCAATGCCCACAGATGCGATCATGGAAAGGACTTTCTTTGCTTCTTCCATACGGCCCTTGCTCACGAGGAAACGCGGGGATTCCGGGAGCTGCCAGGCGGCGACACCGTAGAGGAATGCCGGGATGGCTTCGACCCAGAACATCACCTTCCAGGATTCAATGCCCATAATCAAGTTGCTTGCGGAACCGGAAATTCTAACGATGATGTAGTTCGAAAGCAATGCCACGAAGATACCGATAACGATGGCGAACTGCTGCATGGAACCGAGTCGCCCACGCAAATGCGCCGGTGAAGTTTCGGCAATGTAAATCGGGGCGATGATGGATGCCACACCGATACCGACACCACCAATCACACGCCAGGCGATGAAATCATAGATGGTGAACGGAAGACCGGAACCGATTGCACTGATAAAGAAGAGGACGGATGCTGCGAGCATGCAACGCACACGTCCAAACTTATCGGCCAGGCGGCCGGCGAAATAAGCACCGATGGCAGCGCCGATCAATGCGAGAGAAACCGCAAGCCCAAGCTGCATGTCGTTACAGTTGAAGTAACCCTTGAGGGCCACGTTTGCACCGTTGATCACGGACGAGTCAAAACCGAATAGGAACCCTCCGATGGCGGCGGAAAGGGTTATCATGATGACATGTCCAACTTTGTAATTGTCTTCTACTGCCATTTTCGTACCTCTTTTTTTGATTTTTGTCAAATGGATTAGCCGCTAATATAGCTATCAAGAAATTGTAAATTCAAGGTTTACAATGAATCGCGATAGTCCAAAATGGACTATCGCTTTTCTTACTTTTCAGCATGGTTAGAGGCTTGATACCACTGCTCCCTGTATGTTTATTATATATAATTTTATTACATCGGAACAGAAAATTTTTTTACTAGGCCTTCTTATATATTCCAAGTTGGAATATTTTTCGCTGAAAAAATGAATTTGTAGTTTGTATAAAAAGTGCTTTTGTAGTTGGAGAAAATTTTATGAATTTATCTTTTATCAGAAACTCTTGTGCCGGATTTTTGTTGCTTAGTCTCTTGTCTTTGATGTTTTCGGGATGTGCAGCGACATCGTCTGGAAACTTGCTGGGGGAAGCGGCGGTTCTTAAATATTCGACGGACCAGAAAAAATACCATTATGTGGATGCTGCAATGATTGTTGCGGGGGCGGGTGAGAATGATACCATTTCTTCGCCTCACTATACGACGACGGTTGGGGGCGTGTCGCTGAATATGAACATCAACTTGTTGTCTTTTGATTACACCATTCATGGACAAAAGGGAGGCTTGTTCTTAGGTGTTCCGGTATCGCTTCCGATGGATATCGGTGTTCGTCCTAGTTTTGTGCAGTGGGTTGGCCCGGTTTATTTTGGTGCGGGAATCTCTTTTGTCGGCGGCTATTATGCCAATAAGCAGAATAAGAACTACGAGCCTAAAGTGGATAATCCGAAAGGTCGTTTTGATGGATTTATTTTGTACAACATAGGCGGCGGTGCCATGTTCGATATCGGTGATGAGTTTTCTTTGGGCGCTTATGCCAATTTTGACAGGGTGGCTCTTAACAGTGGCGGCGTTGTCGAGAAAGACTATAGCTTTATCGATTTGTATTTCGATGATATCAAGGGGAAAGAAAATTTGCCCGCATACGCCAAACGTAAGAATGTGTTGACGCTTGGAGTCAGCGCATTTTGGAATAGCAAAAATCCAAAGGGTTTTTATGTGGAGTGCGCTCCTGAAAAATTCCTGTATAAGGATGGGCGGTCTATGTACCGTATGGGCGCCATTTTGCTCTATTGATTTGATATTGGGGGGTGGATTTTTCTACTTGGCGCTCCTTACGGAGCGCATTTAGTTCGGCTCGGCAATGTCAAAACAACAAGTTGTTTTGCCGCTGCTCTCGCCTTTGACACTCTTTGAGTGTCTTTTGCTAGGCTCGGAAATGGGCCTGTAAACAGTCCCGCTTCACTCGCCTTACGCAAAAGTTTCTAAATTTACCGCCGAAAATTTAACGCCTTGTGGTCGGTAGAGGTTCAAGCAGACTCCCTGTCTACTTCCTACTTCCTACTGTCTACTATATCGAGGTAATCATGTTTCGTGAAGTAAAGAAAGAAGAGACCTTCCCGCAGATCGAAGAGCGCGTGCTCGGATTGTGGGACAAGGACGACAGTTTCAAGAAGTCGCTGGACAGCCGCCCGGCAACTGCTCCGTACACTTTCTACGATGGCCCTCCGTTTGCAACGGGCCTTCCGCACTACGGTCACTTGCTGGCCGGTACCATTAAGGACATCGTTCCGCGTTACTGGACCATGAAGGGCAAGAAGGTTCCGCGTGGTTTCGGTTGGGACTGCCACGGTCTTCCGATTGAATCTCTCGTTCAGAATGAACTCGGCCTCGCTGGCGTTGCCGAAATCCAGAAGCTCGGCGTCGACAAGTTCAACGAAACCTGCCGTAGCAAGGTGCTCAAGTACACGAGCGAATGGAAGAAGACTGTGCGCCGCATGGGTCGCTGGGTCGACTTCGACACGGGCTACAAGACCATGGACAAGAACTTCATGGAATCCGTGTGGTGGGTGTTCAAGCAGTGCTTCGACAAGGGCCTCATC
>CACZAD010000006.1 GCA_902779055.1 Fibrobacter succinogenes
AAAAAGTGGGCTTTTTAAGGCAAAAACAGGGTTTTAAATTGTGAGCTTTTTGTGAGACGTTAATCGAAAACCCAGTATCTACGCGGGACAGGGCAGAGCGTCGGACTCATAACCCGTTGGTTCCCGGTTCAAGTCCGGGAGGCCCCACTAAATAGCGCAATCCATCAGGAATGCGCTATTTTTTTTATTCATAAAAACACAGACAATATTCTCCGTTTCCTAAAGTACACAAGAATCTTTACACTTTTCTTGCCCCAAGACCGATTTGAGTATAGTTTTATATTGGTAAACAAGGGATGAATATGAAATTATCAGCTATTGGTTTTTTCGCAGTCACATCACTCGCGCTCGCACACGCAGGAATCAGGGGCAACGTCATCGACGAATCCGGCGCACCGATCAAAAACGCCACCGTCACCGTCAGGGCGCTTCCAAAACTCGTCGCCAGCGCACGCACCCTCTCTGACGACAAGGGCGCATTCGACTTCGACAAAGCCAAGCTGAACGCAGCCGGCAAAAAGGCCTTGAAAAAAAGAGGGCAGAGCCTGATCGTACGCAAAACGGGATTCCTCCCGGAAACACTCAGCGTCGCCCCCAACAAGAACTACGGTAACATCACCTTAAAACGCGACCCCATCGAAAACAGAATCGACGACCTCATGGCCAGCATGTCCATCGACGACATGATCGCGCAAATGACACAGGCGAAAGCCCCGGCAACAACCTGCGGTGGCAAGCTCTGCGGTTCCGCCCTCGAAGGCGGCGGAGCCTACACGGCAGACTTTTACACCAAAGCTTGGAGCCACAAGATTCCCGTCACCTACGGCAAGGACAACGTCCACGGAGTCGCCGACGTTACCGGCGCCACAGTTTTCCCGCACAACATCGGACTTGGAGCCACACGAGATTCCGCGCTCGTCCGTAAAATCGGGCAAGCCGTCGCCGAAGAAATGTGGGCCGCCCATATCGACCTGAATTTTGCCCCCGCCATCACCGTTCCGCAAGACGAACGCTGGGGCCGCGTATACGAAGGATTTGGCGAAACGACAGAACTCGCCGTTGACCTCGGAGCAGCATTTGTCCGCGGACAGCAGGGCGACAAGAACGACGCCGATTGGCGAGTCATCACGACGCTCAAGCACTTCATTGGCGACGGCGCCACCGAAAAAGGTTACGACCGCGGCAACGCCACCCTAACCGACAAGGACATCTACGAAAAATACCTGCCGCCCTACGAAGCCGCCATTGAACAGGGCTCCATGAGCGTCATGGCCAGCTTCAACCAAGTGAACGGGATTCACCAGCACGTCGATTCCGCCCGCCTCACCGGCATCCTCAAGACAGAACTCGGATTCGACGGCTACGTCATTGCCGACTGGGAAGGCATCGAAAGCTCCACGACACCGGGTGCCGCAGGCGACTACTCCCCCGGACTCGTCACCGGAATTTCATCGAAAGACGCCATCAAGAACGCCATCAACGCAGGCATCGACCTCGCCATGGTCCCGCAATCGGCAGAAGCTTTTGTCCGCAACATGAAAGAGCTCGCCGCATCAGGTGACATCAGCGAAGAACGCATCAAGGACGCCACCCGCCGAATTTTACGTGCCAAGATCCGCGCCGGAAGAATCGACAACCCGAACGGCCCCGCCGCCTACGTCGGCATCGCCAAGAACATCGGCAGCGCAGAACACCGCCAGATTGCACGCGAAGCCGTACAAAAGAGCCTGGTCGTCCTCAAGAACAAAAAGGCGCTCCCGCTCAGCACCAACGGCAAAGTGTTCGTCACCGGAAGCCACGCCAACAACACCGGATTGCAATGCGGCGCATGGACCAAAAGCTGGCAAGGCGGCACAAGCGACATTCCTGGCGCAACCTCCATCCAGGCCGGATTCGACGAAGTCGCCAAAGGAACCCGTGTGGCCACCGCCGAAGAAGCCGGCACCATCGTCTACGTGATTGGCGAAACCCCGTACGCCGAATGGTTCGGTGACTACCGCGGTGAAGACTTCAACAACAAAATCATCAACAAGACCGACGGCAAAGTCGCCTTCAGAACGACAGATTCCGACATCGAGCAGATTAAAGCTTGGAAAGCCGCAGGCCACAAAGTTGTAGTCGTACTCATCACCGGCCGCCCGCTCCCCATCACCCCGCTCATTGACGCCACCGACGCATTTGTCGTAGCCTGGCTCCCCGGAAGCGAAGGCGCTGGCGTCGCAGATGTTCTCTTTGGCAAAGTCAAGCCCAGTGGCAAACTCCCCCACACCTGGCCCAAGGACGCCAAGCAGATTCCGATCAACGTAGGCGACGGCAAAAAGGGATTATTCCCGTACGGATTCGGACTGACGTACTAAGCCGAAACCCGCCTCCAGCATACACTTCTGCGCAAAGCAGTTGGCCTCGTCCTCTTTTTCAGGATAGTTGTGCGTGATTTCGATGTTCTGCAAGCAGATTCCCTTCTTTCCGTGGTAAAGCACATGCGCAAGCTCATGGAAGAACGTGAACCACATCGTTTCACGCTTTTTAAAGCGGTCGTGCAACTGGATCAGCGGAACATCCTTGTACCAGCGGTACATACCGTGAATCGGCGAACTCTTGAAATTCTGTACGAACAGCACTCGAATGCCAATCTTGCGGCATAACTCCTGCAAGCCCGTCATACAGTCGTCAACCACTTCCGCCTCAGGCGTCCAGTAAGTAATACGTTTTTCGCGCTTCGGCAACTTTTTGTTTGCTGCCGCAAACGCAATAATCTCAGGAAGTGCTGCCTTAAGCCTTTTGCGAACCGCAGGTTGCCCCAGCTTTTCCATCGGATCCCGATCCGAAAGAATTTCCCCACGGCGAATCCACGCCGAAGTCGCATACGGGTCCTTGACCTCAGCAAGCGAAATGCGGAACGCCACCTTCAGCTGAGCCTTCTTATAATAACCGTCCCACGCCTTCGGCGACGCCACCGCAAAGAACTTGAGCAGAGGCATTAAAGATTTGCTTTCGTCTTTTTTTTGCTGAACCCATTCGCGGACATTAACCTCCGCAGGGAAGGATGTTTTCCAAAGAGACTGATCCGTCAGCGAAGCCTTGATCTTTTCGCGCGAAAGGAACTCGTCGTAAGCCATTTGGCGACGCAACCAAAAACTAGCAGGAATATCCGTAACCATTTCCAGCGAAAGCGCTGATTCCGGCGTTATTCGACAATTTCCCTGCAAAATGTCATTCACCGCCTTAGGCGTGTAGCCCATGCGTGCGGCCAAGTCATTGGCATCAATGCCCATTTCATCCAATTTTTCCGCCAAAGTCCGACCCGGCGGGGTAACCACAGCTAATTCATCACATCTATAAACCTGCATAAACACTCCTACTTATGATAATCTACAATTTCTAGAATAGAAACAGTTTGTTCAACAATCAATCCGATGACATTTCCATCACTATTCATAATCGGCTTGAAGATAAGCCGATACGGATGATCCAAATCGCAAGCCCATTGACCAGCTCTATTGCCAGTAAGCTCATGATACCGGCCCGGCACCCCTTTTAAATCATCCAAGTTTGCGGCACCACGAAGATCGTTAAGACGTTCCATATAGACATCCGCCCGTCTTTGACCCATTTTTCTCACAGCATAAGCCCTATCACCTGCACAGCGAGCCAATTCTTTATCTGCGTACACAACCTGCATTCAAACCTCATAATTTTACTACACCTATAATATAACTTAAAATTTTAATAGAAGCAATAGGTGCAGTATTTTCATTAAAGCATCATCAAAAATCAGTCCCCCTTGACAGGGAAAATACGAGGAGAAAAGGTTACTGCCCCCCCCCAAAAAAAAACTTAGAGGGGGGGGAAATGATATTCCCGAACGGGGAAAAAATCAAAATTTCCAAATTAAAGTATTATAGCTCAAGAGAAACCAACAACACTCCAAAAGAAATTATATATTACGCTTTGTAAACAATTAGGGATGTGTAGAGCAATGAGAATTCCTTTTAACCAGCCCCCATTTGTCGGGCAAGAGATTGAATACGTACGGCAAGCCGTCGAAAGTGGCCGCATTTGTGGAGACGGGCAATTCAACCAAAAATGCCACGCCTGGCTACAAAACAAAACAGGATGCGCCCGTGCGCTCCTCACTACAAGCTGCACGCACGCCCTTGAAATGTCAGCGTTGCTATGCAACATCCAGCCCGGCGACGAAGTCATTATGCCGTCGTTCACGTTCGTCTCCACCGCCGATGCGTTCGCCATGCGCGGGGCCAAATGCGTATTCGTGGACATTCGCCCCGACACCATGAATCTCGACGAAAAACTGGTAGAAGGAGCCATCACAGAAAAGACTCGCGCCATCGTCCCGGTACACTACGCCGGAGTCGCCTGCGAAATGGACACCATCAACGCCATCGCCAAAAAGCACAACTTATTCGTCATCGAAGATGCGGCACAAGGAATGATGTCTACATACAAAGGGCGCTCGCTAGGAGCGCTCGGTGACTTTGGCTGCTACAGTTTCCACGAAACCAAGAACTACAGTATGGGCGAAGGCGGAGCCATTCTCATTTCAGACAAGAAATACGCCGATCACGCCGAAATCATCCGTGAAAAGGGAACAAACCGAGTGCAGTTCCACCGTGGCGAAGTCGACAAATACACGTGGGTCGAACTTGGTTCCAGCTACCTGCCAAGCGAACTCAACGCAGCCTACCTTTACGCAGAACTCGAAAGCGCGCAAAAAATTTTCGACAACCGTATGGCAAGCTGGAACGCCTACCGTGAACGCTTGCACCCCCTAGAAGACGCAGGTGATGTGCAACTGCCGTACATTCCAGCGGAATGCAGCCACAACGCGCATATGTTCTACCTGAAGGTCGCCGATCTAAAAACGCGCACAGCCCTCATTGCACACCTCGTCAAGAACGGAATCCTTGCCGTCTTCCACTACGTACCGCTCCACAACGCCCCCGCAGGCAAACGCTATGGACGATTCTACGGCAATGACGTTTACACCACCCGCGAAAGCGACCGTCTGTTGCGACTCCCAATGTTCTATGGATTGAAACCAGACGATTTGGAATTTGTGTGTGACAAAGTAAAAGAATTTTTCGGGAAGTAAAAAGAAATGGAGCAAAGCAATCCACAAAAAAAACTTTTGCTATTAGGTGGAGGCCACGCCGAAATTCCGCTCATCAAGGCAGCACAGGAACTCGGCTGGTACGTGATTACCACAGGGAACGCCCGCGAAGGGCTCGGCCACCCCTATGCCAACAAGAACGTTTTTGCAGACTTTAGCGATAAAGAAGCCATGCTCTCCCTCGCCCGCAGCGAAAACGTACAAGCAGTTTGTTCAGGCTGTAATGATTTTGCCCTGCTTTCGACCGTTTATGTTTGCGAAAAGCTCGGACTACCTGGGCACGATTCTTATGCGACAAGTCTTGAAATTCACCACAAGGACAGGTATCGCGCACTTGCGACAAGACTAGGAATACCGACACCGCGAGCCATCGTTGTTCGAAGCGCCTCAGATTTTGACTCAGCCATAGCGCAGCTCACCTTCCCTATCATCGTCAAACCCGTTGATTTGACCGGTGGCAAGGGCATCCACCGTGCCGCAAATATCGAAGAAGCGTGCGCAGCCTACAAAGACGCCAGCTGCCGTACCCGCCAAGACCACATCGTGGTCGAAGAATTCGTACAAGGCACGAACCACGGATTCTCCGCTATGCTCGTGAACGGCAAAGTCGCATTCGCCTTTGCCGACAACGAACAGTATTACCTCAACAAGTACATGGTCTCGGGCGCAAACACGCCAAGCACCACAAGCGCAGCGGGACTCGCCAAGCTCCGCGACTACAGCGAACGCATCGCCCGCGAATTGCACCTTGTCGATGGCATTTTGCACATTCAGTACATCGAAAAAGCAGACGGCACACCAGTCATCATCGAAATTTGCCGCCGCCCGCCAGGAGATCTGTACATCAAATTCGTCAAATACGCCACCGGAATCGACTACCCAAAATTCATCGTGATGGCAGAAACTGGAATGGACATCTCAAGCATCGCCGATGTATCCACGCAAGGATTCTGGCTCAGGCACTGCATTATGGCAGACCAAGAAGGAATTGTCCGCGGCGTCACCTTCGCCCCAGAAATTCAGAAGAACATTGTCGAAAAATTTCTGTGGTACAAGCCGGGCGAATCTATTTCAGACAAGCTCTTATACAAAGCAGGCATCGTATTTTTCAAGTTCGACACGTTAGCCGAAATGCAAGACAAAACCGCAAGAATGGTCGACCTCGTGAAAATAATCACCGAGTAATTTAAGATGTACCCTTCGGCAAGCTCAGGGAGCATTCTCTCGTCTTTCGTCTCTCGTCTTTCGTCTAATCCTTTACTATATTCAAAAACGATGAAAAAAGAACCCTACCAAATCGCGTTTATCGGAGGCGGAATCAATTCAGCCATCGGCGAAGTCCACAAGGCTGCAAGCCAGATGGACGGCCATTTTGAACTCGTAGCCGGCGCATTCAGCACGCACGCCGAGACAAACCGCGAAACCGCCCGCACCTGGGGCGTCGCCGAAGAACGCACGTACGCGAATTATCAAGATTTATTGCAAGCCGAAAAAGGCAAACTCGACGCCGTCGTAGTGCTCGCACCGACAGACTATCACAAAGACATCGTCATCGATGCACTCAAAGCAGGTTACCCCGTCATTTGCGAAAAGTCGCTTGCCACAAGCGTCGCCGAAGGCGAAACCATCGCAAAAGTTGTCGCCGAGACAAAAGGATTTTTCTGCACAACCTACAACTACACCGGCTACCCGATGATCCGCGAACTCAAGCAGTTCATCGCCGATGGCAAACTCGGAAAAATCCAGCAAGTGCAAGTCGAAATGCCGCAAGAAGGCTTTATGCGCCTGGGCGCCAACAACGAACCGCCCAAGCCGCAAAGCTGGCGACTCAAGGACACCGTGATTCCGAAAATTTCACTCGACCTCGGCAGTCACCTGCACAACATGATTTACTTTTTGACCGGCGAACGCCCCGAACACATCGTCGCCGACCAGACAACCTTCGGGCTCTTCCCGCAAATCGTCGACAACGTGGGAGCCCTCGTGCAATACACGAACAACGTCCGTGCGCAAATCTGGTTCAGCAAAACTGCACTCGGCAACCGCAATGGGCTGCGCATCCGCGTTTACGGCAGCGAAGGCAGCGCCGAATGGTTCCAGCTAGAACCCGAAACGCTCAAGACATGCGACCTGCGCGGCAACGTGAGCCTCCGCGACCGCACCGGCGACGTCAAAATCGCCAACCAGCAGCGTTACAACCGCTTCAAGGCAGGACACCCCGCCGGCTTCATCGAAGCATTCGCGAACTACTACAAAGACATCGCCGATTGCCTCAACCAGTATTTTGCCACCGGCAGCTTCAAAAGCCAGTACGTATGCGGCATCCGCACATCGCTCGAAGGCCTCGCCATGATGCAAGCCGCCGCCAAGTCCGCCCAAAGCAACAAGTGGGAATCCGTTCAGCAAAGGTTCTAGATGAAACTCTCTTTTGTAATTCCCTGTTACCGTAGCGAAAACACAATTTCGGCAGTCGTCCAAGAAATCCGCGAAACAATCGCCACGCGCCCAAGCACCGAATACGAAATCGTACTCGTCAACGACTGTAGCCCCGACAACGTTTGGCAAGTCATCAAGAAGCTTGCCGCCGAAGACACGCACATCAAAGGAATATGCCTCGCCAAAAATTTTGGGCAGCACAGCGCACTGATGGCCGGCTACGGACAAGCCACCGGTGATTACATCATCAGCCTCGATGATGACGGACAAACACCCGCCAGCGAAAGCTTCAAGCTCGTCGACAAAATCGAAGAAGGCTACGACGTCGTTTACGGCTATTACAAGCACTCCGCGCAACACCTGTTCCGCCGCTTTGGCAGCTGGGTCAACAAGAAAATGGCAGAAGCCATCATTGGCCAACCCAAGACGCTTCATACCACAAGCTTCTTCATTATGCGCAAGTTCATCGCCGATGAAATCGTGCGCTACCCCCACCCCTTCGCCTACATCAGCGGACTCGTTTTCCGCGCCACCAAGAGCCTTGGCAATGTAGAAGTCGAACACCGCCACCGCATAGAAGGCGAATCCGGCTACACGCTCACAGGCCTCATTCGACTCTGGATTAACGGTTTTACCGCATTCTCCGTGAAGCCCCTCCGTGCCGCCACCTTCATCGGAATCCTCTGCGCCCTCGTAGGCTTTGGTGCAGGCCTCTTTGTCATTTACAAAAAGCTCATGTTTCCCGAAGTCCCCGTCGGCTACACCAGCATGCTCGCCACCATACTCTTTACCGGAGGCATGATTATGCTTTTGCTTGGGCTCATCGGCGAATACGTCGGCCGCATCTACATCAGCATCAATCAGTCACCGCAATACGTTGTGCGTGAGCGGACGTTTTAAGCCCATCGAATTCGAGGGGTTTAAACCAAGATATTACAACCATATTATGACCGTGATTCGCCAAAATAAATATCCCTAATGTCCTCCTCATCACAAACCCTCAAGAATCTTCTTTTCAACATCACCTCATTTGGGGTGAATTTCATCATATCTTTTTTACTAACCCCCTACCTCATTAGAACAGTCGGAAAAGAAGCTTACGGGTTTATCCCCCTCATCAACAGCATCATAGGTTATTCGTCCATACTGACAACCGCAATCGGCTCCATGGCAGGGCGCTTTATCACGATGCGAATATATAAGCAAGACATCGACGGAGCCAATAAATATTTCAACTCAGTCTGGGTAGCAAACACACTGCTATCAGCAATATTCACAATTATCGCAATCATTTTCATCATTTACATAGACGCATTTATAACAGTACCAACAAATCTCATCTCAGAAGTTCGTTATTTATTTGGATTTGGCTCAGCATCGTTAATTATCGGACTTCTTACAGGGATTCTCGGAATCGGTACTTTCGTAAAAAACAGAGTTGATATGACCGCATCAAGGAGCGTCATTGCAGAATGCGCAAAAGTCGCCGTCATCCTCACCCTGTTTTACTTTCTAAAGCCATCTATCGTCTATTTAAGCATCGGAGCATTCACTTCAGCCATCCTGTTTTTATTTTTTAATCTTTCTTTCAAGAAAAAACTATTACCTGAACTAACCTTCGCCCCCCTAAAACATTTTTCCTTAATCCATCTAAAAGAAGTCTTTTTCTCAGGCATATGGAATTCTGTAAACCAATTAAGCAGCATTTTATTGCAGCAAATTGATTTACTGATTACCAATATTTTCATCGGCGTTTCAGTTATGGGAAGCTATTCCATAGCAAAAACCGCACCACTATTTATCTATAGCGCACTGGCAATGCTTTCAGGAACGTTCTTCCCTCAATTCAACATTCTATTAGCGCAAAACAAAACTTCAGAACTCGTATACGAAATCAAAAAATCAATGAAAATCGTCGGTTTACTAATCGGAATACCGATAGGATTTTTATTAATTTACAGCAAAGAATTCTACACACTTTGGGTTCCCGGTGAAGATGCTGATTTTCTCTATTTACTTACTGTGGTAACAATTTTACCAATGATAATTGGTGGAAGCGTCAACCCTATATTTGGAGTTTTTCCGGCAACGAATAAACTCAAAATTCCATCCATAGTCCTATTAGTTGCAGGCATTTTGAACACCCTTGTAATATTCATTCTTCTTGCAACGACCAATCTTGGCGTATGGGCAATCGCCATCACAGGAGCTATTCAGGGTGGACTACGTAATATTTTTTTCTCTACTATTTACGGTGCAATATGCCTTAATCAAAAATGGTACACATTCTTCCCCGTTATGTACAAAGGTTGCTTGAGTATGCTAGTTGTCGCTCTAACTAGCTACATCGTAAAACACATTTTGCCAGTAGAGACCTGGATCTCTTTTATATCATCATTCATCTTCATATCCATCATAGCTTTACCAATCAATCTTTTTTTCATATTCTCTAAAGAAGAACGCAGTGCGATATATCTGAAGCTACAACGAAAGATAGAGCAATAAAAAAGAAATCTTTTACAAAAAAAACACTATATTTCTAAATCATCAGTAATGAACAGCATATATATTTACATCTTTGCATTTAATGCAATGAACTTTTATTATGGAGTGACAAATGGATAAACTGAAAAGATTCATTGATGTCTATGTACCCGTAGAAGCATGTACATTGCGCTGTCATTACTGTTATATAACACATCATAGGTTGTTCGCCAATAAATTACCAAAATTTAAGCATAGTCCGGAACAATTCAGAAAGGCTCTTTCAAAAAAGCGTCTTGGAGGTGTTTGTTTACTTAATTTTTGCGGTGGCGGAGAAACGTTGTTGCCACCAGAACTCCCGCAATATTTAAGAGCCGTACTAGAAGAAGGTCATTACGTCTCCGTCGTTACAAACGCAACCGTAGATAAAGCTTTCGACGAAATTTCAAATTTTCCCAAAGATTTGCTCGAAAGGATGTTTTTCAAGTTTTCTTACCACTACTTACAATTAAAAGAAAGAAAACTATTTGAAAAATTTTTCAATAACATTCGCAAAGTTCGTAATGCAGGAGCTTCATTCACACTAGAAGCAACCCCCTCCGATGAATTGATTCCGTATATTCAAGAAATGCAAGAGCTAGCAATCAAAGAAGTCGGAGCTGTTTGCCATATAACCGTCGCAAGAGACGAACACGACATGTCCAAGCTCAATATCCTGACCAATTTAAGTAAAGAAGAATATAGGAAAACATGGTCTGTATTCAAGTCCCAGTTATTCGATTATAAATTTTCCATATTCAACGTAAAGCGAAACGAATTTTGTTATGCCGGAGATTGGACTTTAAGTCTCGATATGGGTTCGGGAGCTCTCAAGCAATGCTACAAGAGCCTTCTAAATCAAAACATTTACGAAGACATAAACAAGCCTCTAAAATTTAAAGCAATTGGTTGTCACTGTATGCAGCCACATTGTTTTAACGGACACGCTTGGATTACTCTAGGAACAATCCCTGAGCTTAATGCACCTACTTACGCAGATTTAAGAAACCGCATATGCAAAGATGGTAGCGAATGGCTTCAGCACCAAATAAAAGATTTAATGTCTCAAAAGCTATACGAGAACAATGAAGAATATAGCCCTTGGAAAAAGTTATTGATTAATGCAGAAATGAGCATCCGCGAATCAGCAAACAAAGCAATACAAAAAGGATTCTCAATTTTCAATAAAATTCGGCACAAATGATTTATTCCGATAAAATCCAACAATTTCGAAGCATCATAAACAATCAACTGCTACCGTTGATTGATTCCGATTACGCATACCTTGAATTGCCTTATTACGAAAACATTGGGGATACACTTATTTGGGAAGGAACTCGGATATTCTTAAAACAAACAAAATACAGATGTCTGTATAGTGCAAGCAGCTCAACTTTTTACAACCATAAGATTCCACAGCACGCATTAATTCTCTTGCAAGGCGGAGGCAATTTCGGAGATCTCTGGGATGGTCCTCATTCTTTCCGCAAAAAAATCATTGAGCTTTATCCCAACAACAAAATCATCATTTTTCCGCAAACAGTCTGGTACGAGAATCAAGAAAACATCAAGGCTGATGAAATCTTTTTCGCTAATCACCCAAATGCGACAATGTGCGCTCGCGATAAAGTTTCGTTCAAATTTATGCAGGAACATTTTCCTCAAAACAAAGTGTTACTCGTCCCCGATATGGCTTTTTTCATTGATTTCGACAAATTTGGGGAAATTAACACAACCAAGACAGAACGAACGTTATACGCCAAAAGAGTCGATAAAGAGCTAAAGGACGACATTTGGCCAAGTTTTATTCCCCAAAACGCCGAAGTTCACGACTGGCCAACATTCGAACGCAAAATTCCTAAATACGCTTTTGCAGATTACATTATCGGATGGCTAAACTTTTTTGCAAACATAAAAGGCATCAAGCCCATAAACCGTCTTATCGACCTGATTCGAGCCCATTTTTATCGTCCGCAATACATCAAAGACTGCGTCAAATTCATAAACCAATACGACACCATTTACTCCACCCGCCTACATATAGCCATAGCATCGGCCATGATGGGCAAAAAAGTATATCTTATGGACAATTCCTACGGAAAGAACTTTAGCTTTTACGATACGTGGCTAAAGGATTTGGACAATACGGAAACTAAGACATATTGACATACTGAACACACATTGTTTATATTAAAATCATGGATTTTATAAAAGCAATCGAATCTGGCGAAACAGAAAACATCGAATTTAAATCATCCTTCAATCAAGAAACGATTGAAGCAATAGGAGCCTTCGCCAACAAGCATGGTGGCACAATATTTATCGGGCTAAAATCCCGCACAAAAGTAATGGGGATCGAAATTGCGGAAGAAACCATCCAAAAATGGTTAAATGAAATCAAAAGCAAAACAGAACCCATCCAAATCCCAGATATCGATGTTCTAGAGTATAAAGGAAAGAAAATCGCGGCCATTTCGGTAAAAGAAAGCCCATTAAAACCGGTTTCCGTACAAGGTCGCTTTTTCATTCGCAATAAAAATAGCAACCATACAATGTCCCCAGCCTCCATCAGCGACTGTTTACTACAGACACAAAATTCTAGCTGGGACTATATTCTCGACGCAACATCTTCAATAGACGATATTTCACTAAAAAAAGTTGAAGAAAGTATAGAACGAATAAATCATAGAGGCTATCATATTCCTTCAAGCCCTATTGAATTTCTAAAAAAAAGTCGACTTATCCGAGACGGCAAACTAACTTTTGCCGCAGAAATGCTATTCGTAAAAGACTGGCACATAAACACTTCTGTACAAATGGGATTCTTTCAATCTCCAACAATCATTAAAGACAGAGACGAATCTCATGGAGACCTGGTAAATCAAGTAGAACAACTGTTCAACTTCACAAAAAAACATATCAACTGTGCAGTAGTTGTCAGCGGTAAACCTGAAAATGAACTGATATGGGAATACCCATTAGACGCCATCAGAGAAATCATTTTAAATATGGTAGTACATCGAGATTACCGTTCGCCATCAGAATCAAACATAAAAATATTCGATGATCATATTGAATTTTTCAATCCGGGTAAACTTCTTGAAGGTATGACGATTTCCGATTTACAACACGGACATTATCTATCAACGCTGAGAAACAAAGCTATAGCAAACCATTTCTACATGCTTGGAGAAATTGAAAAATACGGATCAGGTATAACTCGCATCATAAATTTGCTACACGAAGCAAAGCTTCCATCACCCCAAATTGAAGAAATTTCAGGTGGTTTTAGAATTACAATATTCACCGCTCCCAAAGTAGCGGATAAAGCAGCGGATAAAGTAGCGATTAAAGTAGCGGATAAAGAATCTCTAACCAATGCAGAAAACCTAATATTAAAATTCGTAAAAACCAAATCAGGCTGTAGTGTTAAAGACATTATGCAAAAGACTAATTTTTCCAACAGCTATGTAAGAAAGGTTTTAACAGCACTATCCCAAAAAGAATTAATAGAACATAGAGGCAGCAAAAAAACTGGCGGATATTTTTCTAGAGAACAAAACTAATGCACACCCCACTCGTTTCCATCATAGTCCCCATCTACAAAGTTGAGCCGTACCTTCGACGTTGCTTAGACAGCATCGTCAACCAGACTTATACCAATTTGGAAATCATCTTGGTGGATGATGGTTCGCCTGACGGCTGTCCACAAATTTGCGATGAATACGCAGTCAAAGACAACCGCGTCGTGGTAATTCACAAAGAAAATGGCGGATTATCGGACGCAAGAAATGCTGGACTAGATATATGCAAAGGAGAGTACATCTTTTTCATTGATAGTGATGATTTTATATCAAAACAAGCCATATTAACCCTATACAAAGCTTGCATAGAGCAAAATGCGGATATTGCTATTGGGAACTACCAATCATTCAACAAAGAATCAGAAATACAAGAAGAACATACAAATGCAATTTTTCATCACATATCATTCGAAGATGTTATGAAAAAGCAGCTCTTCCACACTCACGAATTCACACAATTTGTGGTTGCATGGAATAAATTGATAAAAACAGAAATAGCCAAAAAGTTTCCATTTCCCAAAGGACAGCTCTGCGAAGACAATTTTACAACATTCAAATACTTCTACAATTCCAAGGCAATTTTTACAAAAGAAACAACATATTATTACCAAAATCGAGAGCAGAGCATCGTCAATCAATTAAGAGGAACAGAAGAAGATTATCTTATATCCATAAAATATTTTCAAGAAAAGAAATCATTTCTCGAGTCCCATAATTTTACGAATTTAGCTGAATCATTCAATGAAAGAATATCAGAAAAAATGCTCAACCATTATGTATTATCAAATGACAAAGAGATAAAAGATTCTATTTCAAAATCCTTAAAAAAAGTTAAATTAAAAAAAAGACCCCTTCTCAACTTTGCGATACACCACCCAAACCTTTGGGAGATCTTCAAAAAATTCTTTTAGCAATCAAGCCCTATTTTCCCACCAAAGGCGCAATCTATTAGCAAAGGATGTTGAGGAAGCATACTTATACAATTTAGCAAAGCAAACTGAAAAAGGGCCAAAAGTAACTTTAATCGCAGCTTCAGCCCATATCATAGATGCGGGAACACCCCAAACAAGAAGAGCTAAAAAATCTTTGAACGGAAGCCGACTTACCATCTTTGTTTCAACACCATAATTTTCAAATTTCACATATCGAAAAAAATCTATATGTTTTTTTTCTGGATTCTTTAGAATATTCACCATTTGTTTTAGTCCACAACACAAAAACACATCTTTATCAGCGCAGTACCAAGCATTAGACATTTCTTTTGCAAAACTTTTGACGCAAGTCTCATTTATTTGCATCAAATTCATTAAAGAAGTATCCACCGGAGCTTCAACAGGAACAATGGTAGCATTTTTCTGTTCATAACAGATAGTCGATCCACTAGCATTCATTGATGCGTATTCTTCAAAGAATAAATTTGCGCAGGAGCAATCTCGAGTATTATCACGTTTGTCATTAAACACATACAGCTCATCCAATAAAGTTCCATACATCAGGCTCCTATTATATCCCCAATAAAAACAAGGAACAGGATTTAGCCTCTCCTTACTCATAATATAATTCACAATCAACCTGCAACTACCCGCCCACCCTAAATCTACAAAAGCTGATTTCTGTTGAAAAAGCTGTTCCTGATCCACATATTTCAAGAACAATTCTCTTTTATTCGCAGAATGCATTTTTAATAATTCAGCATCATTACATTTCAAGCATTCCTTAAACAGACTTATTCTTTTTTTTGAATTCAGCTTTTTCGCACACGGGAAAGTTTTTTTTGTTTTTTCAGAAAGAGACTTCCACTCCAAGCCTATATGATTTAGGCAATTTTCAACAGTTTGATCATGAGCATTATCAATCACCAAAGACAATTCATAATCATTTACTTCATAAAATACACACGCATACAAGACCTTTCGACTTACCTTCAAATAACGACATTCAATTTCTTCCGATTCATACTTTAAAGTTTTTGCGATTTCCCAAAAAATATGTCCATCTCTAGCCCAAAAATAAAGCGTTTTTACACCTTTTTCTTTAGCTGTCCCTAGCACATAGACCACATACGGAACATAAACACTAGCTATAAAATCAATAGCCATCGTCGATGCAAAACTTTTTTCATTTTGCAATCGAGTAAACCTGCATAATCCCGCCCAAAGTTCAATTTCATGCTTATGCGTATAAAAACAAGCATCTTCAAGCCAACGTTTTTCTTCATCTGAGAAATCAGTATTGCTAACCAGATTCGCTTTTATCCCCTTTGACTTCGGGACTCGGAAATCCGAGCGAACGTTATCGCCATAATGAATCCATTGGCAAGCTTTGGATCCCGTTTTTTTTAAAACATAGTCATAAAGCTTACCATCATATTTCGACGCATTACAATCCCCGGAAACAAACACACTTTCATAATCTCTGCAAAAACCATATTTTACTAGAATCTTTTTTACAAAATTTGTCGGAAGATACATATCCGAGATGAATACCACAAAAAAATTTTTTTTGCGATAATCATTAACTATTTTCAACATTTCTGGATTTGGAAAAAGTTCCTGTTCCTCAGTTTCCATTTCCAAGTTCTTAATTTTGTCAGAATCAAATCCCCATTGAGAAACATTTAGTTCATCATAGATGTCTTCCAATGTTGGATAAGATTTTTCCACAGAGGCTTTCTTTTCAGCAAGGCTGCGATTTCCCGTAAAAGATAAACGTCCCCGAGAATCATCCTTCTGAAAAAGTTTATCAGCCATCAGATCCCAAATTTTGTAGGGACGTCCACACCGACGAATCAGGCAGGTATCAAAAACATCAAAGGAAACATATTTTTTCATATTCATCTCTCAATATAGCCCTTAGTCAAATCCAAATAATCAATATGATGAGGTTTTCTTTTTTCCTTTGGGGGTAACGTCATAAAATTTCCAAAAACCCTTTGCAAATATTCTTCCGCTCTCTTTATTCCATAAAACTGATAGCCACCAAATTTATACAAACAAAAATCATCAAACAATTCAGCAGGAACAATACCTTTATTATTTCCATCTAAATCAGCCATCATCGATGTTTTCTTGGTAGCCAGTTCTTCGTAAAGAGCACAAATGCGCCTCAACGACAAATCGGCCGATAAAAATCTACCCAACAATACATATATCCACTCTACCAAAACAAACCAACCTTTACACAAACGATAATCCTTCCTCGTCAAGACATCTCGCCAAAAACGGAATTTTCTCACATTACAAAAAATATCCCATCTAGTATCACCAACAAAAGTCAGAGGGAAGACATCTAAAAAAATCCCTTTGGGTTTACTCTTCATTCGATTATTTTCTTTTAAGGTAGTCGTTGTATCAAAAACCTTCACAAACGTTTGAAAGTAATCTTCCGTTTTTCCCGGAATTCCAAAGGCAAGTCCTTCAAATTTACTTGAGGTTACAACAGAAATGAACTTTTTATAATCCTCATAGGGCATTCCAATATCAACATCGTCATCCCAAGGAATAAAACCTTGATGACGAATAGCACCTATAAGCGTACCGCCCATCATAGTATATCGGATGCCATGTTCCACACATATATTATGGACTTTTTGTAACAACTCCGTCAAACGAGTCTGAAGCTGACCTAATGTATTTTCATCAAGAATCATAATTACACTTATGCAAAATATATTCTTTGAAGCTGAACAAAAGTTTTACGGATGTCAAAACAAGCGCTTTCTAAATGGACGTTTCTTTTTTTCATACAATTTATTATGATTTCGCTCCATTTTTGCGAGGGTTGCAAAGCGTTCAAAGAATAAAACTCTTTTGAAATACAGACTTCATCCGGAACGCTTTCGCTCACA
Organism: Fibrobacter succinogenes; assembly: GCA_902779055.1. Taxonomy (GTDB): domain Bacteria; phylum Fibrobacterota; class Fibrobacteria; order Fibrobacterales; family Fibrobacteraceae; genus Fibrobacter; species Fibrobacter succinogenes_K. The sequence continues at coordinate 17,522 of CACZAD010000006.1, forward strand.
ACACATGGCAATCCATTATATTGCGCCTCCAACAAAACAATCCCTAGTCCTTCCCACAACGAAGGAAAAGCGAATACATCCATTGCACTATAGAACGGAGCCGGATCCTTCTGAAGTCCAGCAAAGATTACGGCATTCGACAAGCCTAGTGATTCAATTTTCTGTTTAATATGTTCCTGCAAAGGGCCATCCCCCAGCAGCAGCAATTTTGCCCCCACATTTCGCTTATGGAGTTCAGCAAATACATCTATCAAAAACTCGTGATTTTTCTGTGGATAGAATCTTCCCACATGCCCAATTACAAAATCACCATCCTTGATTCCACAACGTCCTCGAATTTCCTTACGAGATGTTTCACTAAACTTAAATCGTTCTGGATCAATAGCATTGGGCAAAATCGTCACATTTCCTTTCTTTACAGCACTTTTGCCCCAGCCATTAATTGCAGCAGCTTCACCACAAGCAAGCCAGTGAGTGGCGAAAAGTTTGCAAGGGATGCGCATTATAGCACAAAGGAGATTCTGAGGCAAGGCCCGGAATGACGAGTCTATGGTATACGCTTGATGATGATGAGCAATCCGCTTTTTAATGCCGGCAAGCATTGCCAATAAGCACACGTAGCTATTCATATACCAGTCCAAATGGCAATGAACAACATCATAACGGCCATTACGGAAAATATTAAACATCGTCCACAAATGCTTTAACGGATGATGCACCTTGTCAGGAACCTGAATGCAGTTGATTCCGGCTTCGCGGAAGCGCTCCAAAATCTGCGGGTTCGGCTCGTACTGATAAAGCAAATCAAAATGGATGTCGCGCATACGTGAACAATAGTTCAAAACGACTTGTTCTGAACCGCCACCAACAATCCCGTGAAGCACATGACAAACGCGAATCATATTCAAAAAATATATATTTTCCATATGCCTATTAAAAGAGCCCTCACTTATTCTGTCGTTATCAACCTGTTCTTTCTTGCTCTTTGCCTGATTTTTGGCGACCTAAAGTTTGGCGCCATCGACGACTACTTTATGGCAGCACGACTCACAGGCGCACTAGGCACAGATTACAATCCACACTTGATTTTCGTGAATGCCATTTACGGCTATGCGCTATTGCCATTATACCACCTATTCCCTAAACTCGGCTGGTATTACATCGGCGAAATGTTTGCCGTATTCCTATCATTTACAGTTATTGGCTACGTATTATTACAGAGATGCGGTGAACGTTGGGGAGCCATCCTCGCAGCTCTTTTTACAGCACTTTTCGCCAGCGACTTTTATTTGGTGGTTCAATTTACGCAATGCGCCTCTATTTTAAGCGCAGCAGGAATGCTGCTATTCGCATACGGTATCATTTCACTGGATTGCCACGCCCCTAATGGAGTTCGCAATGACGTTTTGGGAAAAAATCAAACCATAGTTCCGTTTATTTTAGGCGTAATACTTATGCTCTGGGGTTCCGTAATGCGATGGCAAGCATTCTTGATGGGCCTGCCGTTCTTTTGCCTTGGACTACTATTTATTTTGCGTGAATGCTGGAATGCAAAAATTCACGTAATCGCCAGCCTCGTCTTTCTTTTTGCAGGAACATTTTCCATACATAATTGGGATCAAAGTATATACAAAGCCACGGAATACAAAGACTTCATAAAATTTCAAAATCCCCGCGTCATCTTAGGAGATAAATCGAACTACAACCAGAATGCCGTTTACGAAGATGCCGAAGAATTAGGCCTTTCCGGCAAAGACTATCACATGCTCACAGAATGGGTGCTATACGATACAGAAGTATTCTCTGTAGACAGTCTCAAACAATACACAGACATCATCCCCCCATATCGAGAGGATATTCCAACACAAAGCATTCCACGCAATATTCTAAAAGCACTTTCACACTCTCTACACGCCCCTCTTTTTTGGGTATGGTTCATTCTCTGCATAATAGTCTATGTAACCAGCCAAAAAAAATTCTTATATCTATGGGCGTCTCTAGCACTAGTACTAGCCCTGATAGCAAAACTAATCACTATGGGCCGCCTAGTTTACCGTGTTGAAAGCGGTTTTTGGCTTTATGCAGCAGTCCTCACGATACCTCTTTTGGGGCACTTCACAAAAAGAATTCCGAAAAAAATAAACTATATCATATTAGGGGTAATTGCAATTACCAACATAGTAGTTTACACAATATCAGGAAAAATTGTTCATGACCCAAGTTCCGGGGAAACGCGTACTTTAGCAATAAAAGACTCCACCGATTACACTCAAGTTTTTAATTACATCGATAGCCAACCCGATAAGATGTTTTTGCTTTCCATGAACGCTTTTATGCGGTTCAGTCACCATCGTAATCCACCTTACTTGGCAACACCCGTTGGCACATACCGCAATACAATTTCCTTTGGCTACTGGACTCCTTATTTACCAGAAATAACAAAAGCTCTAGCAGATTACGGCATAAGCAATCCAATCAAAGACGTTGTCCTTGATAACGTCATCGTTCTTAACGAGCCCGGTCTTGTTGATTTTTTGCAGCGCCACTATTACGACAGCGTAGCCGTTGACACACTCAAAGCCATCGGAGAAATGACCTTCTTTAAATACAGGCTTGTCCATTCGGACTCAAAGCAAACGGAGGGTAAATAATGAAAAAGTTACTCTACCCGTTAATCGCCAGCGCACTTATCACAATAGTCCCATTCCTACTCACATTTGAAAAAGGGCAAGACATTATCCGCGGACTATTCGGCTTCGAATATTTCGCCATACTGCTGTTCATTGTTCTTTTCAAAAGGGTGCGCGGAGTTCTAATACTATTAGTAGCATTACTTTTAACAATCGCATGGCTCGATTTGCAGAATCTCCTAGCCATAAAAAATTGGAGTACCGGTTGGTACGGATTGATTCCATTCGTCACCTGCGGGCTTGCCATCGCAATAGTTTGGCAAACAAAGCCTTTCAAATTCAACGCAATATGTTTCATTCTTTTCATAGCACTCATTCTGCACCTAGAAGCAAACAATCAATACGCAGCACAGCCATTGGCTCAATTCCCTACAATTGATTATCTCGAACGCACAGTCCCAAAGCCCATCCAACGAACTAAAATTGCAGAAGATTACAAGAACAAATACATAGTCACAGACTCAGTGACGATTACCCGGGATTATATCGATTCAACCCGTAACAACGTCATCATCCTTGTCGAAAGTTGGGGATTACCCCTAGACATTCGACGTTTCGAAAAACAGCTTGAATTTTTCAACGGAAAAACAACTGCCGTGGGCATCCACAACCGGATGTACAGCAGAACCCGCACCGCCGAGCGAGAAGACTTAATCAAAGCAATTTCAAGAGATTCAACAGGTCACAAAGACACAACATTCTTGCCCCAAACATACGCAACCAACGGCTACAGCACAACATTTCTATTCGGTGGCGATAGCCTTGAGCAATTCAGATTCAAATACATTCACAACATAGGCTTCGAACACGCCATTTATGGCAACGGCCTTGATGATTCAACAATGATTTCAAAAATCGACAGCATCCTTACCGAATCAAGCCCAAACCATTTCATAGCGTGGACAACAAGAAATACAAAATTTCCAATGCTGGAGTTTCCGAATATATATAACAGCAATCCCGATGCAATAGACTCAGCCTACACCAAGCGATTGACGCAAACGCTTTCTTCAATCGCCAGTTTAGCACGCAAACACCCCGAAACAAGATTCATAATTCAAGGCGACCACAATCCCATTCTCTCGCCCATTAAATTTCAGGAACGCTTCTATAAACGCTGGGTTCCATTTATAGTACTGAATTAATTTTTCAACTTAATAAAGAAGTGTAGTTCATTCGGCCATTTCTTTCTTGTACATCTCTGCAATATACGATGGACCGTAGCTCCAATACTTTTGCGTTTCATCATAAAGTAAACTTGCCGTATGGGACTTCAAAAATGTCGGCATTAAATCCGATGGAGAACAGCCTTGTTCTTTTGCTAAATCCATAACAACCATCGAAATTAACATATCTATGGCTGCATCAATTTGTTCTTGGGTTACAGCCATACACATTCCTCTTTTAAGAACTTTAGGCATTGTAAAGACTTACCTGTTCTAAAGCAATATTGATTTTTAAGGCGTTCTGGTAGCAATAGGGAAATGCACAAATCATCGGCTTGTTTTGATCCAACAACACCAAAGGAACCAAGCATATAAGTAACTATGGTCAAGTTCGTTGCATCGTTGGCTATCTTGCCGCCAATAATATCGTACTTTAAGCAATCCTGAACAATGTCATCGAATGAAGACTTGCGACGATGTCCAACGACACAGTGCAACCAATCCGCATCGGCATCAGGGAATATTTTCATTTGCAAATCGCCACATTCATTAAATGAAAACGACGACACAATTCCAAATTTTTGAGACTCTTCGACATCGCCATTTTCAAGAGCGTGTCTCAAGCTAATCTTGGCAAAAGACTTTGCCTGTTCAATATCGGTAGTCAAGTAAAAACCTTGACCAAAGTCTTTATACTTAGCGCATTTTTTCAAATCGGGAACACGTACGGCACAATAACTACCGTGGTACAGAATTACGCCGTCATTCAGTTTATTTACCAATCACGGCCCCCTTTATTTCAAGGTAGTGACGAACATCGTCAAGAACAGCGTAATCACCTTCAATGTGAAAAAGATCCCAAAACTTTTCAATGTAACGGTATATTCCATATTTCTGGAATATATCATTAACTGCCTGCATTGTCAGGTTCCATTCTTGCGAGGCCAATCTGACCAGTCTAGCCTGCATATAGGTTATTTGAGCTTCTTTTCCCATTTGGTACCGAAATTGTTCTTTATTGAATATAGAACTTTTTCAATTACAGAGAACTTATGGTCTAAAAAAGGAACTTATAAAAAACAATTTTTTCCCCAAGAGCTTCACAGCCTCCTATTTCAACGTCCTAACAGAGTAAATGTCGGAGTCAGGACATCTCCACCCGCCGGAACTGTAGCAACGTACTGGATAGCACCGGTGTTATCAACCTCAATAGAGATTTTCCAGAAAGAATTCTTAGGGACATCGTTCAATGCAACTCGGCTTGTCGCAATCCAACCGACAGCAACAGAATTAGTCTCGGCAGCGATAGAAACATCGTTTCCATTACCCTTGATATCACCGCCACCATAACCAAAGTTACTAGTTACAGAAGAATCCGCCGAAATCTTCATACCCGGGCTGCCGTACCCAATTACAGTCCAAGAGCCAAGCATATGCCTTTCACCTATATAGGCGTTTTGCAATTTAATATAGATCTTTGCAGCAGGACTAAGTTCAGAAGCTTTCGACTTGGCTATCATACCAAGCAACTTTGGAACGGCAACAGCGCTGAGGATGCTTATGATTACAATCACAACCATCAACTCAATAAGAGTGAATCCTTGTTTTTTCATCGCGCTCCCCAGCAACGATTTTTTATGCATAAAATGTCCTTAAAAACCGACGCCTTTAAAATAGATAATTGACAGAGAAAAAGAACCGATGCAAAAACATTTTACCTAATAATGCGAGGAGTTCTTCCGTCATCAGCAAATATTTTGGAATTATTTACTAATTCGTGAGAAATACGTTTCGCTACAGAGAAACATTTTTTTTGATCGCTATTTTCTACTATTTCGCGACCTTAGCCGCCATAGTATTCTGCAACTCGATTACTTTTTCTTTTGGCAAATGCGAATACTTTACGATTTCTTCGATGGGTCTATTATCAGCAAGCATATCAAGAGCCGTTGCTATGCGTTCGTTATCACGCCCCTTTTCGAAGCTTTCATCAATAGCGTCACTATATGCATAGAGAAAATCTTTCATATTCGCCTGCCTGATTAAGAGTTCGTCGGTAGCCGTATTGCATTCAATTCGCCTCAGAGCATCTTCGAAAGTAGGATTATCGAATTCCGGCAGCGAACTTGTAGAACCTGCGTTCTTCAAAATGTAAAACCAACGGTCTTCGTACGTTTCGAGTTTGTCTTTTGGCTTGTCAAACCTGGTAAGGTCAACAATAATATACTTATTTTTTGTAGAGATTGAAATACAGCCTTCCTTGCCGATGCTAGACAGGTTGTAAAGGCCAACTTCATCTCCATAAACATTCTCCCTTCATATAGTTAACACGCTTTTTGGGAGATTTTGGTTTACCTGTTTTTGAAATTATTTTGGAAAAATTGATTTAAACGGAAGAAAAACACCCACCGAATGGTGGGTGCCCAGAATAAATCTAAAATTTAGATTACTTGCCAATCTTAAGGAAGTTCGGGGTCAAGGCATCACAATTTGTCTGATCCGAATATTCCGGCGTATAAACAAGCGGAGAACCCGTAGAACCCGTTGCAGTCGTATTTTCAGCAACAGAAATAGTCCAAGTAGAACCAGACTTACAATCATTTAACTTAGCCTGAGCAGTAGCCTGCCAAGCAGCAGTCTTAGCCAAGCCTTCCAACTTTGTAGTCTCTGCGGTCAAATCAGCCTGGGCATAATTGAAGGACGTAGAATTATTCATATTGTAACCGATCATTTTCCAGTTACCAACCTTCGTACCGGATTCAGCAACATATGCGTCCTGCAACTTCACGTATTCGCCTGCAGCCGGGCCAATTTCAGAGGCCTTGGACTTAGCGATCATACCGAAGAGTTTCGGAACTGCGACTGCGGCGAGGATGCCCATGATAACGATCACGACCATCAATTCAATAAGGGTAAAACCTTGCTTCTTCATAGTGTATCTCCTTGTTTTGTTACACATTCTTTTGAGCGTTATTGCTCGTTTACATTCAGTAATATATCTCTTTTTCTTCGAAAAGCAACACTTTTATCAAACTTTTGTCAAACTTTTGTCACGTTTTTGTCATGACCGGGTTTTATCTATGACCAAAGTGCCGTTTTTCGCGAAAAATCGCAAAATATTAACCAAACTTTCCGATGAACTATATATAGATAATTTTTTACGAAAAAACCTTTTTTTACTGTTTTTTATATTCCAACTTGGAATATTCGTGATAGTGATCACACCGCATCGTGCACATTCTGTATAAAAATATTTACACAAAAGCGGCATTTTTACGCCAAAAAGAAGGTTTTATCCTTTTTCGCTCGACCATTCCCATAAAAAAAGCCTCACGCAGGAGGCCAATCTCTGAAAAATATCAGGGCTATACTATATAAGCCATTACTTCATCACGGCGTCAGCGAGGACTACGCGGTTACCTCCAGCCTGCATAGCCATCTGCAAGGAGGCTTCGGCGGTGTAGATGAGCGAGCCGGCGTCGCTTGCGTGGGTCGGCATCACGGCAACGCCCATGCTGAGCGTGGTCGCAAGGATTCCGTCACCGTAGGCAATCTGGAGCTGCGAGATTTCGTTGCGGATGCGTTCGGCGCGGTTTCTCGTGATGTTGAGGTCGGCGCCCGGCATGATCACGCAGAACACATCGTCGGAGTAGCGGCACGGGATGTCTTCGCCACGGATGTAGCTCGGCAGGCGCTGTCCGAGTTCCCAGAAGAGCTGTTCCACGGCGTGGCGTCCCTGGGAGGCCTGTACGCCAGGAATGGCGTCGGGGTAAAGCATCACAATGCCAATGGGCGATCTATGACGGTTTGCAGCGGTAATTTCGCGATTGAGGGATTCTTCCATATAACGTCTATTGAAGAGTCCGGTCAGCACGTCACGGATGCTGTGCTGTTCAAAGCGCATATTCAAGTCCTGGTTTGCCACGTAAAGTCCAAACGCGGCAGAGACGATGCTCACCTTGGCCTGCCAGTATTCCTTGGTTTCGTTTTCCGGGAGCTTATCGACCTGAATGGTCAAAATGCCGAAGTGTTCTTCGAGGCCTTCGATGGGGGCGCAAATGGCAATGCCCTTCGGGCGGTGGTGCAGGTGGGTGCAGCCGCTAGAGACTTCGGGAGAGCTGTAGTCGGTCACGACGATGTCGCCGGTGTTAAAGCTAGCGCATTCGGCGGGGGTCACGGTTTCGTCACTGATAACGTTCGGGCCAAAGCGGAAGATCTGCGAAAGTTCGGTCTGTACGCCGCCGTACATATAAAGTACACCGGAAGCTTCGGGGAAGAGTTCCGGCATAAGCTTCTGCATCGCTTCGATGACTTCGGTGAACGGGCGGTTGCGGAGGATGCCGAGCTTAAAGCCGTTCCAGGCTTCGAGCGGGAACCCAATCTTGACGGCTGCGGCATCGAGCTTTTTAATGGAGGCCGGCATCGGCTGCTGCTTGAGAGCCTCGGCAGCGGGGATGGCACCCGGCGGCAGCGGGTTCTTCTTTTCTTCGTCCACCGGACGTACCGAGACGAACTGAGAGACTTTCGGCTGAGGCTTGTTCAGCACTTCGTTAAAATCATTTTCGATGGCTTCGATCTGACGGCGGCAGAAGGTGTAGAACACAAAGCCAAGTACGGAGCCCCAGGCACCCACGAATATGAACTTCGCGCCAGTGGACATGGTTTCTTCGGGGACTACGTAGGCAGCAATGACGCCCATCAAAAAGGCGACCAACCAGAAAATATATTTGACGATATTCATACCACAAATAATATTAAAATATTACAGGGCAGGCAACAAGATTATCTATTTTTGGGGGTATGACAATCCTTGAAAAACTCGCTCTCGTACTCCCGGCAGTCGAATCCCCCGCCCGTTACATGGGTGGCGAAGCCAACAGCGTTATCAAAGACCATAGCAAGATGCTTGCCCGTATGGCGTTCGTGTTCCCGGACACTTACGAAATCGGTATGAGCAACAACGGTCTCAGGATCCTGTACCACGTACTGAACCGTGAACCAGATTTGCTTTGCGAAGTGGGCTTTGCCCCGTGGGACGATATGGCCCGCGAGATGAAAAAATATGACATTCCGCTGTACACGCACGGAAGCTACACGGCAGTCAAGGATTTCGAAGTCGTGGGGCTTACGCTCCAGACCGAGCTTAACTTTACGAACGTCCCCTACGTACTCGAACTGGCCGGGATTCCGGCTTGGCAAAAGGACCGCGCCGAGAGCGATCCGATCGTGGTTTCTGGCGGCCCTGCGATGGGCAACCCCGAACCTGTAGCGGACTTCTTTGACGCGTTCATGATCGGCGATGGCGAAAAGCTTGTTGTCGACTTTGTGCGTTGCGTGGGCGAAGGGCGCAAGGCCGGGCTCCCACGTGCAGAGATTTTGAAGAACCTCGCCAAGCTCGACGGCGTGTACGTCCCGACGCTCCGCGAAGTCGTCAAGAACGAATACGGAGTCATCGTGCCCAAGGAACCGGCAAAGGGTTCTTACGAACATACAAACGGTGTACGCCGCCAGTTCATCCCTGTTCTTGACCCTAAGGACTACCCTATCAAGAATTTGATCGCAAATATGCAACTTGTCCACAATCGATTCAGTGTGGAAGTGATGCGTGGTTGTGCACAGGGTTGTAGGTTTTGCCAGGCAGGCATTTGGTACAGGCCATGCCGCGAACTCGATCCGGATGATGTTCTGGATATCGCCAAGGCGGGCATCAAGGCGACAGGCGAACGCGAACTTGGTCTTTTGTCACTTTCTACGGCTGACTACAAGCCGGTCGAGGCGCTCACGGATTCCATCATCGACGACCCGTTCTACGACAATGTCGATGTGAGCCTCCCGAGCATTCGCGTAAACAGTTTTGGACAAAGTCTCGCCGAAAAGGTCGCGGCACTCAAGGGCGGCCGCAGCGCCACGTTCGCACCGGAAACAGGTTCCGAACGCATCCGCAAGATGATCAACAAGACCATCAGCGACCAGGATATGTACGACGCCGCAGAACACGCCTTCTCCAGCGGGTTCAACAAGATCAAGCTTTACACGATGATCGGATTCCCGACCGAGAACGAAGAGGATATGCAATCGTTCTGTGACCTTATCTTCAATCTCGTGAAGATCGGTCGCAAGTACAACCGCGGCATTCAAATTGCAGTTTCCATAGGCATTCTCATTCCGAAATCCTTTACGGGATTGCAGTGGGCTCCGTTTATGGACAAAGAAACGGCGCTCGGACACATCCGCTACGTGCGCGAAAAGTTCTATAAGCACCCGAACGTGAAAATCAACTGGGCCGCCTGGGAAACAAGCTTCCTCGAAGCCGTGTACAGCCGTGGCGACCGCAGCTTAGGCCCCGTCATTTACGCCGCCTACAAGAAGGGCATCATCTTCGAAAGCGACAGCTACCGTTTTGACTTTAACAAGTGGCTCGAAGTCTGGGACGAATGCGGCTACGACACTAGCTGGGTTTACCGCGAACGCGACAAGGACGAAGTGTTCCCGTGGGACTACATCCACGCCGGTACGTCAAAGCAGTACCTGCGCCGCGAATGGGAAAAGGCGTTCGATCCGACATCCGCTCCAGTGCCGAACTGCAAATGGGGTGACTGCCAAAAGTGCGGCATTCCTGGCTTTGGCAAGGAAATCGTTCTTGCGAACGATCCGGTGCGCCACAAGGCGCCCAGCCGCACGCCCGAAGAAATCAAGAAGCTTGTGGCCGACCGCCGCCCCAGCCAAAAAGTCCACTACAGTTACAAGATTACGTTTAAAAAGACGGGCATCAGCCGATTCTTGCCGCACCAGAACATGCTCAGCTTCTTCGAGCGCACGTTCATCTGCGCAGGCATTCCCATCAAGTTCAGCGAAGGGTTCAGCCCCAAGCCGCGCATCGTCAACATGGGCGCGCTCCCGCTCGGCCTCGAAACGTACTGCGAACTCATCAGCGTGGATTTGCTCCAGCCGCTCGACATCTCGCCCGAAGGCAAGCAAAAAACCATCGAGAAGCTCAGCGCACCGTTCCCGCACGGCATGGAGATCGTGGACATCGAGCCCTTGAAGGAAAAGCTCTCGAAGCACTTCCCCACCGCTATTATATATAGGCACACGCCCGAAAGCATTCCTGCCGACCTTATGGAAAAGTTCGAGCAGAAAAAATTCCCGGTGGTCACGAACCATCGTGGCCAGCAAATGGACTTGAATGAGCTGGTGAGCGGGCTTGAGATTAAGGACGGGACAATCTACATCCGCGTCAAGTGCAATAACCAGGGTACGACGCCTAGCCCGTTTGTCGTATTTGCGGGGATTCTCGGTGTTGAAAACGATCCTACCAAGCTCGACGAGGCTGCCCGCCGAATCCTAGTCGCAAAGATCGCCATCGAGTGGTAACAAACCAACAAAGGCGACCCCGGTGGTTCGGCAAGCTCACCAACCTAATCCGGGGTGACAGTCCGGAGTGGCGAGAATGACAAGTTCTATTCTGCCGGGAGAATAATCTCGATGTGGCTGGTGCTGACGTTCAAGAAGTGTGTACGGAACAGGTCCTTCTCATTTCTGTCGCACACGCGCACTTGAGTAACCGCGATAAAATCCTTGTTTTCACGGATATAGTCCGTCAGGCGCTCGTCACGCAACGTGTCGATTTCACCCGTAATGACAAAATTATCTGTCCACATTTTTACTAGCATACTCTCAATATATAAATGTTACTCCAAGTAAGAAGATAAAAACGTATTTTTTTAGCCCCTAAAGCCTTTTTATCGTATATTATTCCATATATAACGAAAAGAGGTTTATTATGGCACCGAAAAAAATACGCACGATTCCGGGGCAGATGGCTTACCACAACGCCGAATTCATGGAAAGTGATGCCGCACGCCCCATTCGATTCCTTTCTGAATTTTTCCAGCCCGCACAGATTTTCAACCAAGAAGATATCAAGAATTCCATTGTGTTCTTTGGTTCTGCACGTACGCTTCCGCCCGAAGAAATCAAGAAGCGTCGCAAGGGTTGCAAGGACAAAAAGGAACTCGCCCGTTTAGACAGGCTCTCCAAAGTGGCCGATTCCTACACTGCCGCCCGCGAACTTGCGGCCAAGCTCGGCAAGTGGATCAACAAGCGCCATCACGGCTACGCCATCATGACGGGCGGTGGTCCGGGCATCATGGAAGCGGGTAACCGCGGTGCAACCGATGTCGGTACGCCATCTGTCGGCCTGAACATCAAGCTGCCATTCGAACAACATTGCAATCCGTACATCGACAACGAACTGAATCTTCAGTTCCGCTATTTCTTTGTTCGTAAATACTGGTTCCTGCGCATGGCCCGTGCGTTGGTCATTTTCCCAGGCGGATTCGGCACTCTCGACGAAGCCTTCGAAATGCTCACGCTCATCCAGACCGATAAGTACGCGCAACAGATGCCGGTTGTCATCTTCGATTCCAACTTCTGGAAGAAGGCGCTCAACTGGGAATTCTTTGCCGAAACGGGTATGATCAATCCGGAAGACTTGAAGCTGTTCAAGTTCTGCGATACGGTCGACGAAGCCTACGACTTCATCACGTCCCGCCTCGAAGAACAGAGCGAAGAACAGGTCACGTTCGCCAGAACGCACGTTGAAGACGAAGAAGCACCCAAAATGAAAAAGTAATCCAGCTTTTTCACCCCCTGTCATGCCCGCCACCGAGCGGGCATTTCCTTTTTTGCTAATTTTTTCCATATGTTTTGGAACGACTTGGCTGAAACAATGGACAGGGTCTCGCGCAACCTCGCTTTGCGCCCCAACTACACCATGGAAGAATACCAGCGGTGGTTTGACCATAATCCTGATTTTAAGCACAACGGCAACGCCGAACGCATAGAGCTCATCGAACCGCTTTCGCTCGAAGGCACCAACCAGCTCTACCGCGCAAAGCTCTGGCTACAGCACCCGCGCGACGAAAAGCGCTACGACGAAAAAGAAATCGTCGTCAAGATCTGCAAGTACTGGGCACCTCCCGGCAAAAACCGTCTGCACCGCCTGAACATGCTCCTGAGTGCGTTCCAGGATGAAATCCGCATCAACAACCTCGTCCGCGCCACGAACATCGAAGGCGTCGTGCAAACATACGGCGGGGGCATCGCAGGGCGTCACCCCTACCTCAAGCTGGAATTCATCAAGGGCTGTTCCTTGGACAGGGTCATCAAGCCAAAGCTCTCCGACGAAGAAGTCGTAAAGCGCGTGGCCCAAATGGCATACCTCGCCAACACCATCAGCCAGCTCCATTACTACCAAATTGTCCACAAGGACATCAAACCCAAGAATTTGCTTTTGTGCCAGAACCCGCAGCACAAGAACAACCACAAGATCTTGATTTGCGACTTTGGTTACGCCCAGGCAAAAATGCGCGAATCCGTTACCGAAGGTGGCGGCGTCTTTTCGCCCAGCTACAGCGCACCCGAACTCGCCCAGTCTAGCGAAAACATTTCGTACGCCGTGGACTACTTCAGCTTTGGCGCCGTGATGCACGAATACCTGACCGGAAGCAAGCTCTACCCGAAGGCCCGCGAAATCTACACCGAAGAAGGGCGCCTCATCACCAAGCGCTACACGGAATACATCGAAAGCGGTCGCGAGAACATCTTTAACGATCCGCGATTCCCCGAAATCCACGACTGGATCGACGCCCTCACGACCTCCGACGCCGCCGAGCGAATGAAAAGGAGCCCGAACCTGTTCGCCATAGCCCACAAGCTGCGCGAAGAGGTCAACGATCTGGGATTCCGCGACGTCAATACCGATTTCTTGTGGAACCAGCTGAACGAGTACAAGAAACATACTTTTTAGCCCCAAAGGCAAATGCATTCCGCCAATGATTTGTTTATATTCATTGGTATGAAGAAAATATTGAGCCTTATCTTGACCCCGTTCAAGGTCTTTAAATTCCACCACTACGTGACGCTAGCCGCTCTCGTAGCGATTGGCATTTTCAACTTTGAAACAACCCTCAACCCCACCATCCAGCAGATACGCCAGGAAAAAGACATCCACGAGTCTTTTGACAAGTGGTGGAACGAAGAACGATCCCAGGAATTCAAGAACGTGGGGCTCACTCCCGACGACAAGCTAAGGGAGCAGGAACTGCAACTTTACAAGGAACGTTACCGTGTCGAGAATCCGACACCGATTGTCGAAGAACGCGTCGAGGAAATGAAAGGGGAATTCCTCGACTGGTGGGAAAACCAAGGCGGAAAGGAGCAATACGCCGCAGAACACGGAACCTTCCCCACCGACAGACAATACCAGGAAGAACTCACAAAGCGGATCAACAATTACACAGACAAGTTCATTCGCTACCGTTGGGCGTACGTCCCTAGCCGCGGAAACACGGAGAGCCTGCTTACATGCAGCCTGCTGTTCCCTAGCGCTTGGTCTTATATTTTCTTTGTCGTGATTTTTATGTTCGCGTTGATGCAGCTCGAAAAACGCTGGAACGCCCTTTACGTTTACGCATTTGCGATTGTAGTCGCCATCGTGAGCGGATTCTTTGTGGATTTACTCGTGAACACGTCATTCTTTGACCAGTTCGCAAGCCAGAGGTATATCGGCGTTAGCCTGATGCTTTGCTTTTTGCTGGGAGCGAACGCATTTGACCAGGACAAATCAGCGATCCCATCTTACGTGAGCAAGATTTCGCAGTTCGCGCTTGTCGCAAGCATTGCCATTGACTGGTTCTTGAATCCCGGAATTTTCAACGCCGTGGCCGTGGAGTCGCCGTTTTTCTTTGCACTGGGCGGACTTGCCGGCTACAAGATGCCGCACCGTTCTGATGTCGTTGCAAAGCTCACCGTAGTCAAGGAAGAAGCAGAAACGCTCTCGCCCGGTGAACGCACCCGCAAGATGATCAACGATGGACTCGAAGCGGCAAGTCGCGGCGAGAACGACAATGCGGCCCGCTTGTTGCGTTACGGGTTGACGGCGCTATTGCAAGAAGAACCGGTCAAGTTCATGGAAGTGAAGGATGCGGTCAACAAGATTGCCGCCTGTTACATCGAGATTCCGAGTACGCAATGGCTGGAATGGGGCGCAAACGCCAAGCAAAAGAACATTCCCGAGGCGGCGATTACGCTTTTGGAAAAGGGCATTGCCAAGGAAACGGATGCGGGGCTCATTCGCAAGGCACACCTTGACATCGGAGCGCTCCGCATACAGACAAAGTCCGACGTGAATGTTGCGATGGAGCATTTGAGCAAGGTCATCAAGGAAAAGGATGACGATATGCTAGCCGAGCAGGCCAAGAAGCTTATGGAAACGGGCAAGGACATTTTAGTGCAAATGGCTTACGCCGCCCCCAAGCAGTTTAAAGTCTCGAATTAAACTTTCTCGATGTCACCCCGGCCTGAGTGCCGGGGCCGCCTTTATACACTGTGTAAGGTGATCCCGGAACGGAGTCCGGGATGACAGTACAACAAGAACAGTCCTTTGCAGATGTCACCCCGGCCAAAGTGCCGGGGCCGCCTTTATACCGTGTAAGGTGATCCCGCCCCGGAATAAATCCGGGGTGACAAAGAGTCCGGCATGACAAAGTATCTGGGATGACAGTAAGGTTTACTTCACGATGAACTTGTTGGCGGAGAGCGTTTCGACTTGCACGATGTAAAGTCCGCGGTTAAGCGCACCCACATCCATCGTCTCGCTCATCCCCTGCACCGTCTTTTGCATCAGCACGTTGCCACGCACATCCATCACCTTGACGGACTTGCCCACAACAGAACGCGGCACATTGAGCGAAAGCGTTTTACCCACAAGAGAAACTCTTGCCTTAGCAGCAACCGTAGACTTCGAAAGTCCAACAGAGAATTCCACAGGCTTTGTCACTTCGTCATAGCGTTCCACGAGCGCCATCATATACCAAGTGCTATGCGGCAGCCACTGTTCAATCCAACGCCAGTTGTTCCAAGCTTCTTCCTCCGGATCAAAGCCCACGGCGCCAACGCCATCATCATCCCAAGCGATTCCCGAACCGTCCTGGTTCTTTCCGGTGATTCCGTTTGCAATGCCACCTTCGAGAGTCGCATCGTATTTAGACTGACCATCATACTTTGCAGGATTCTTGGTTCCCTTGCCATACATCATACAAGTTCCATACGGGTTCTTGCCCAAAATCCAGTCAAGCTGATCGACCGCATACTTCTGCACATCACTCGTAGAGACATTCCTGTATTCACCTTCAAAAATGCGCATTGCATACATCATTGCCGCAGAGAGGCTCGCAAGGCGGGCATCCTCACCCTGCCACCAGTAATTGCTTTCGTTGTCATGCGGAATAAAGAATCCATCCTTGACGGCTCCATTAGTCTTGTAAGTCTGGCGAGCATACCCAAACGGGTTATCAACCTTATTCGTAATATTGACAAGCCAGTCAAAATGAGTTCTAATGGCCTGACTAACACCAGACAACGTTTCGTTCACACATCCACCGCCGATCATTGTAAGACACACCCATGCAGGAACGTCACGATCATGAATTTTCACGCCATCCTTTTCGTCAATGGCGTCAACAACTTCACTGTAACGGGCAAGGGCCATCAGTGGAAGGCCAGCATCACTTGCATGCCAGAACGGACGGGTCTTTGCATCGTCACTCCAGAAATAGCCATCTTTACTGACACGAGATGCCAAGTGTTCGGCACGGTCATAAGCATCTTCCAAATAGCTCTGCGTCTTGGTCGCCGCATAAAGTTCCGTCGCCGCCAAAAGCGCTGTGTAATCGTCAATGATGTTTTCTTTACCATCGTCGCAGTAGGCACATGATTTGCCGATTTCCTGTTTTTCGGACAAATGCTTATATGCCTTTTCAGCCGCAGCCAAGTATTGTTCGCTTGTAAAGTCACCTTTCAGGTTTAACCTTGCAGCACTTGCAAGCGCAGCAATTGCCATGCCACCGCCTTCGCGGAACGCCGTCTGGTAATCGGCAGTCTTTTTGCCATCAGAACCGGTAAAGGCACAGATTTCACGCTTGCCCAAAGGACTGCCCCAGTTATCAAAAACGGTCATGTAAAAGTAGCCTTCTTCGGCAAGCATACGCACCAAGAAGTCCGCACCATAAGCGGCTTCATCAGCCGTTTTCGCCTTAGTCGCAGTCGAGCCTAGCAAATTCGGGATGCGTTCCGAGGCAAAGGCAAGCGACCAAACCGTCAAAGGAATCTGCTGCGGATTCAAGTAATTCGCATAAGAGAGATGACTAAAATACTTGCTCACATCGCCGCTTGCATCGTACCAGCCACCATGCACATCGACCTTTTTATCGGACTTGTAAATCGACATACTCTTGTCCCAACCTTCAACAGTCGGGTCATCCGCACGGTCTTCATAGAAGTAATTAAGTACCGTTGCAAGCGTATTTTTCGCAAGCGCGTTTTCTTCAACCGTAAATTCGCCCGAATTCTGCGGTTGACCATTCTCGGAAACTTGCAACGTGTATTTACCCGCCGCAAGATCCAAGGCGGTCAAATCGGCCACATAGAACTTGCCGTTGTTGAGCCAGTTGTCTGGATTCGAGCCCGCCGAAAGCTTGCCGGTCTTAACTGCGGCACCATTCGACATCACGCTAAATTCCGCACCATCGGTAAGGTTATCGCTCTTGACAATCACAGAAATGGGCAGGCCAATATCGTAGCCGACCTGGTTATAAAAAAACTTGGTTTCTGCAGAGGCAACACCCGCGCTCAAAAGAACTGCGGTAGAGAAAATCGGGGAAAGCTTATATATATGCATAAGCTAAATATAGATTCCCAACGATTTTTCGAAAAGTAAAATAATCCTCATACGAAAAGGAAATTCCCGCTCGGTGGCGGGAATGACATGCAAGGCGAGCGCAGCAAGAATGAGTTACTCATTCTTATTGCCGAGCCGCAGCAGTCAAGACACAAAGTGGAATGACAAAGGTGGCGGGAACGCCCTCATTTTTAACGCAATTTTTGCGTAGATAATAAGACAAGCCAATTCCGCCCAAACCCAAAAGTCTAGCAGAACCATTTATGAAGACGTCCTGTTATGGAGATTTTATGGCAAACGAGCCTCTAAAGGAACTATTTTCAGAACTTCAAGTCCCTTAAAAGACAAGCAAATAGGCTTTACCGCACTTTTTAACGCAAAATACACGTTAATTAGCAAACATTTTTCACGCAGTTCAAAAAATTCATTGACCATTCAAATTTTAAATCCTATGTTTGCGATGTAATAAGGAGACGCCCGTTCGGAGACGGGCATGACATCCCTAAGACCCATAACCTAAAACCTGAGACCTAAACATGTACTACGAAACAATTAAAGTTCTCGACTGCACTATCCGCGACGGCGGCCTCGTCAACAAGCACGACTTCTCTCTGGAATTCGTCCGTCGTCTTTATACACTCCTTACCGCAGCCGGCGTAGACTATATGGAAATGGGTTACAAGAACTCCCCGGAACTCTTTGACCCGAAGGAATACGGTCCGTGGAAATTCTGCGACGACGATTTGCTCTGGAAAGTCAAGGACGGCATCGATTCCAACATCAAGATGGCCGTGATGGCCGACGTGGGCCGCGTCAATATGGACGCCGTGAAGCCCGCCGCCGAAAGCCCGTACCAGATGTTCCGCGTGGCCAGCTACGTGAAGAACATCGACAAGGGCATCAGTATGGTGAACGCCTTCCATGATATGGGCTACGAAACGACGCTCAACATTATGGCAGTCAGCCGCGATCGCGGTCCTGAACTCGACGAAGCCCTCCACCAGGTCAACGAAGAATGCAAGGCCGACGTGCTTTACCTCGTCGACAGCTTCGGCGCCTTCTACCAAGAAGACATCGACAAGGAACTCGCCCGCTACAAGGGCATCGTGAAGAACAAGAAGTTCGGCTTCCACGGTCACAACAACCAGCAGCTCGCCTTCTCCAACACGATCCAGGCCATCATCAACCACGTCGACTACCTCGACGGTTCCGTGTCCGGCATGGGCCGCGGCGCAGGTAACTGCACCACGGAACTCCTCCTCGGCTTCCTCAAGAATCCAAAGTACGACCTTCGCCCGGTTCTCGACGCCATTCAGGAACTCTTCTTGCCGTTGCAGAGCAAGTACGAATGGGGTTACATCATTCCGCAAATGATTACGGGTATGCTCAACCGCCATCCGCAAGACGCCATTGCCGTCCGCAAGACCGAAGAAAAGGACATGTATCGTAAGTTCTACGAACACATGATTAACGACTAGCGACAAAGTATTTCCTGAATCCAAACGCCCCGGATATTTTTCCGGGGTTTTCTTATGTTACAAACGTATCATAGGAATACGATTTTTATTTTTTAGTTTAAAAAATTGCTATTTCATTCAATTTTTAAAGAAAAAGTATCACAATTTTTCACTTTATCAGAAAAATTAGCGTATATTTGTATACACAAGGACGGCACCCCAGTCCTTAGGAAAGAAAAAACAAAAGAGGAGGAACACATGAAGCCTTTAAAAACCTTAATTGCAACCACGGTTGCAATAGGCGCATCCAGCTTATGGGCCGCAAATAGCGCCGCTCAAACAAAAGAATTTCACATTTTCTTGCCCAACAATACCGCTTGGCAGTCTTCCACTCCGCTCATCAATGAAAACGGCAAGGACCACGCCCTCGAAATCGATCCGGAACACTGCGGATGGTACATCAGACGTTACATCAACGAACCTATTCCGCAAAAAGTTCTCATCCACAGAGACGATGATACAGCTATGGCCGAAGCCATCGGTATGAACGGCGCCTGGGAAAGCAATCCTAGCGATCCAGAAGCCATCCAGCTCGACGGCCTGTTCGATTTGGCTGGTTCCACAAACGCGCTCTACTTTGTCGCCGATGAAGACCAGGCAGCAACGCTCCCCGCCGTAAACAAAGGTTGGTTCTTGGAACGCCCGCAAATCGAAGGCACATGCGAATTCTGGCTTGCCACCTTGGTTTATGATACAGACGCATCGTTGCATGGCGCATTCTCCTGCGAACCGAACTGGAATCCGGGTCAGACAGAAAGCCAGGCACGCGCAAACGCCTGCTACTACCCGAACGCCAAGTTTCCCGTCGTATCATCGAACAGCGATGAGTTCCCCTGCATCGGCCTGACCACAGGCATTGTGGAATCCACCCTTTCCACAAACGAAAAAGGAGCCAAGAAGCCAAAACTCACAGCCAAGGGCAAGGCCTGCTTCGGCGCCCAAGCCGACGAGGCTTTCGCAGCAATGTTCGAATCCACTCCGGGCGTCAACGAAACGTACTGCGTCGATATGCCGTTCGTAAAGGCTGCTGACGGCAAGTACGAATTCAATTCCGATACATATATGAGCCCGGGAGCAACCGTTCCCGGCGGATTCTACCCGGCAGAAACTGCACCCGCAGCAGAATTGATGATCAGCGAACGCCTCCCGGCCGCCGAAAGCAAGCGCAAGGCCGAAGGCCCCACATTCTTCTGCACCGACGAAGCCAGCTCGGCAACGCCGCTCGGCCTCCGTACGATCCACCCGACAGAAGGCGTTCCCGTCAGCGACCTGATTTGTAACGGTCCGGGCTGGGACGGCGGTATCGATTGCGAAGGACTGTTCGCCGCAGGTAGCGAATTCATCTCCGGCGCAGAAGCGACTCCGGCCGGCGCTCTGATTTCCAAGAAATTCGGAGTCAGCTGGATTGGCGATGGCTGGGCCTGGTCCTGCCCGACCACCAGCGCTCCGGAAGGATGGCAGTTCTACCAGCAGAATACCGAAAAGCCCATCACATCGAACAACGAAGGCTCCTACAGATGGACTTCGACAGACGGCTCCAACGAGGACGACAGCAGGATCCTGACAACGGGCGGCCGTAACCAGCATTTCTGCACAGAATCCCATTCCACATTCCGCTACAAGAAAGGCTTGAAGTTCAGCTTTAGCAGCGCCGGTGACTTGTGGGTCTACCTTGACAACAAGCTCGCCGTTGACCTTGGCGGCTCTCACTTGCCCACCCCGGCATACGTCGATTTGGACAAGTTCTTGCCAGACGCCGAAGTCGGAAGCTACTACGACATTGACATTTACTCTTGCGATCGCCGCACCACAACCAGTTCGCTCCGCATCAAGACGAATATGTTCGTCGAAAAGGCCACCGGCATCACATACACTGGTAAGCAGGATAAGAACGCCTACATCACGAAAAATGACAATCAATTCAAGTTGTGCTACATCGAAAGTTCGGCAGGTTCTTGCGCCGCAGCTTTGGGCAACAGCACCAGAACAACCTGCGAAACCGACATCATGCAGCCGATCAAGTTTACGTTTACTAAAGACCCGACCGCAGCCGATCCGAGCCAGACCATCATTAGTCCGGACGAATTCGAAACAACGCCGATCCAGGCTAACGGCGGCATCAACGTGACCATCCCCGGCAAGCCCATCATCAACACGGACAAGCTCAAGGAATCCCTCCCCGGCGGCACATATTACCTCGTCATACAAATCGGTTCTGATAAGACCGCCATCAAGGTCGTCATCAGCTGCGCTGAAACCGCCGCAGGCATTACAATTAGCAGCAAGACTAACAAGGAAGACTACATCAAAAACGCAAACAATCATTACGAAGTCTGCTACCACGAACAAACCAACACTTGCTCCGTCAACGAAAACATCGAGGAGAAATTCAGCTGCGGAGGAGCAATTTCTCAGCCGATTACTTACACCCTCACAACGGATCCGACTGCAACCGATCCAAGCCAGACAATCGTCAGCCCGGAAGAATTCGCAGCAACACCGATTTTGGCTAATGGCGGTATCGATGTGTCGAACCCAGGCAAGCCCATTATCAACACGGAAACGCTCAAGGGTTACCTCCCGGGTGGCGTATATTACCTCGTCGTCCAAATCGGTTCCGACAAGAAGGCCATCAAGCTCCAGGTCCAGAGCAAGATTAGCGTTGCCAACCGTGAAGCCATCGTTGTTAACGATAAAACAAACAACGACGTCACATACTCGCTCAAGTCTATGGCTTTGGCTTCGACACCAAGCATCGACGGTTCCATTAGCGAAAGCCAGCTGGTCCCACTCTACATTGCAACTATCGTCGATCCTTGCAATAGTGGTTCTATTTGCGGAGACCCGCTTTTAATGCAGAGCGCCGCAGGCGCCACATACAGCCTGCAATCCAGCAGCAACCAAGTGATCTTCTTCGCAAAGAAAAATGGCAAGCTCATGGTCATCGACCCGTCCGCCAGCCGCACAATTGGAGCATCCGGCATTGACACCGTCTACGCCACCATACCGGCAGATGAACTGTCTGCAGAAGCAGAGAAGGTTTCGATCAACGTAAAAGGAAGCTCTCGCATAGCCGAAATCACGTTCTTCGCACCAAAACTCGTGTTCGTGAAATCCGAAGCCTCGCTCGAAGTCGTCAATTCCGATCCGGATTCGAGACTCCGTTTGCAGGGTGCATCCTATGAGATTTACCTCATTGCCATCAGGCCGGATCATACAATCTGCACGGAATGCAACTTCAGCATCAGCAAGGGCATCCAGACATCCGCTGGCATCAACGTGATCGCCGGAGGCCGAATCACTAACGGTCGAGGAGTCATCGGCATTCTCGCAACGAGAACTTACGAAAAGGGAACCGAAAGCGGAACTGCAACGCTCCACATCGTAGGCCCGCAGCCGTCTCTCACATCGAGCAAGTACACCAACATGCAATTCGTCGAAGGCACGCTCGCCTCCCCCGAAACCAAGGTTCTCGCCAAGTCTGACTTTAGCATCACTAAAGTCAACCCGCTTGAATTCGTGATTTCGACCAACAACCTGCAACAAGGTGCGGCAAAGAAATTCGCCGTCATGGATATGAAGGGACAGATCATTACGACCGGCAACCTGACAAGAGACACACACGTGAAGGTTCCGACATCCGGCTCCTACGTCGTCAAGGTCGGACAAGGTTACAAGCGCGTGAATATGAAGTAAAAACAACTTTGTTCAAGGAGGAATCGCTCAGGCATCTGGGCGCAGGAATGTGCGGCGAAAGCCGCACATTTTTGTTTTTACACCAATAAGTTTTCGAATGCAAAAAAAGACTCCCGGCATTTGCCGAGAGCCATTTGATTTACGAACAACCAGTTTTGATTACTTCAAGATGACGCTCTTGGAGTTGATCAAACCATTGTGAACGATCTTTACGATATAAAGACCATTGGGCACGATACCGGAGTTCCACTTGATCTGGTGAACACCCGGCATAAGGTTTTCTTGAGCAATGTTAGCAACAACGGCGCCATTGACATTCATAACAGAAATCTTGGCATCGCCAGCAGATTCAAGTTCAATCGTAATTGCAGAACGGTCAAGGCCACGGATTGCAGCAGAAGTCGGCATAGCAGCCATCGGAGCTTCAATGGCATCATCAGCAGACTTTGCAAGCATGCCGCTAGAAGAACCGGTCCACTTGATAACATTATACAACGTATTCAAGTCGCTAACCATAATTCTGCTAAGACGATTTTCAATTTCGCCCGGAATGTTAGAATCATTATGATTCCACATCACAGTCTGATCTTCCCAGATATTGCATATAAAAGAACCATTAGCATTTCTACATTCGTTACCTCTTACGTACCGATTGGCTCCGTAACATTGACAATCATCATTACGAACCATCCCTAAATGTCTAGTTCTTTTTCTGTCATCTTCGTCATCAATTTTGATGTAATAATGTTTAATGTTGTTCTTGTTTGCGATGTCATCTCTATTTGCAAAAACACCGTATTGAACATTTTTAAAGGGATACTTTGCAGTAGCGTTACTAGATTTCGGGACAAAGCAATACTCAAATGTAGCTATATCTCTATTTATGACGCTTGGGCTGACATTTCCTTGAACGCTATTTCTATTTTTCTTATTTTCCGTATCATGCGTAAAGGAAAACGCCGTGGCACCGCTTGGACACGAATTATCCATTCTTAAAACAACATAATCATATGAAACAGGAAGCATTTCATTAGAATTAATAACGCAATACGTAAATGTCGCATGCCCACCAAGCGCAATTCCTGGAATAGTTCTATCATTGGGGTCACTAAGACTAATGATTTTTGTATCATTATCACTGTCTTCCACATCAAGGTCAAAATAAACCTGTTCTCCAGGGCACTTATAGGATGCGTCTCTTTTCAAGACACCAATTCTAGTTGCATAGCTCATACTCATAGCGCAAGCCAGAGTCATTACTAAATATTTATTTTTCATACTTTTTATCTCCTTTATTTAAAAAAGTACGTACAATATAATAAAGACAAATTTATTTAAAAGACCACATATCACTCAAAAAGATTACTTTTTTATAACTTTTTATATCACTATACACAAAGAACACATTCTAACAAAACTATCAACAAATTATCACATATAAAATTTTATAAACAAAGTTACTTATCAAAACATTTTTACTATAGCAAAAAAAATCTCGCACATACAAAAAGCCCGCTCATAAGAGCGGGCGACGGAATTATATAGATTTCGTTACCAAAAGTTTTTTTTACAGCCCATCCATTTCGAGAAGAACCGCCATATCAGTCGAGTTGATTTCGAAATCGAGTTTGGCGTTCTGGCGGATGCGTTCTTCGTGGACGGATTTCGGGAGCGGCAGCAGTCCGAGCTGCAAAACAAAGCGGCTCGCCAACTGCGGAACCGAGACATGGTACTTTTCAGCCATAGCACAGACTTCAGGAATTTTCATCAATCGGCCTGTCGCATTCGGAGAGTACGCTTCGACCAATATGCCATTCTGTTCGCAAAAATCGATCAGATCCGTCGGCACATGACCAATATGAACGCGGATTTGGTTCACCGCAGGGACGACCCGCCCACCAGCAAGGATGTTATTGAGGTCATCAATGCTAAAATTCGATACGCCAATGGAGCGGAACTTGCCGGCCTCGTAAGCCTCTTCGAGCGCATTCCAGACATCGACGTTTTCTTTATAATAACGGTTCGCGCCGGGTTTATCCATTTCGGTCCACGGACGCGGAGCATGAACAAGCATCAAGTCCACGTGATAGCAGTCCAAACGCTCCATTGATTCCTGAATGCAGCGGATCGTTGCATCACGGCTTTTGACTTCGGCCGGGATTTTCGAGGTAATGAAGATGCTTTCGCGGTGGATTCCCGTTTTTTTGAGGGCATTTTTGAGCCCCAGGCCCACGCCAGATTCATTTTCGTAAGCAATGGCGGTATCAATATGGCGATACCCCGCATCTATAGCAGCCTCAACAACTTGCGCAGCCACATCGTTCGGCGTCTGCCACGTTCCCAGAGCTATTTTCGGGATACGTTGCCCATTATTAAGCTTGTAGAATTCTTCAAGAACCATACCCTACCTCGCAGCTTATTCTAAATAAATATACGCTGAAAACCGGAAAAACGGACGTCTAATTTTCCGCAAGAACAATCATATTGGAATATTCACTGGTGTGAAAAAATGGGCTTACGCCCAAAGCCTCTTTTAGTTTTAAATGTACATTATGCGGGCGGGGCCCCAGCTCAGAGTGGATGCTTTCAGCATCAGCAATTACGGCTCAGCTATGTTTGCACAAGTGCAACCGCAGCATTCGCCTTTGATGCTCTGCAAGCAGCCCGTCGCAACACTCGTTTTGCACGCTAATGCGAAGAAATAGCCTTGGCCGACGCTTTATCTTTTCAAGGAAAATTTCGGTGGTAACTACTTTTATTTTTCTATGGTTTTGATGTCGTCTTGGTTGGCGCGTTTGGCGTTGTAGGGGTCTATATGGACCAGAGCGTCCACGACGTTTTCGTCGGAATTGATAAGCAGCATTTCGACTTCTTCGGCAACGTCATGGGCATCTTTCAGGGTCATCTCTTCGTCAACGACAATGTGGACGTCCACATGCAGGTCGCTACCGACGTAACGGGAACGGAGCCCGTGCAAACTGATGACCTTCGGGTGCGAAAGCGCTATTTTTTTCAATTTTTCAAGCGCTTCGGAATTTGCGCCATAGTCCACAAGCTGACGAAGCCCCGGCCAAGCGATCTCTATCGCAGAATGCATAATGAAAAATGCGACGATTAGCGCACCGACTGAGTCCGCAAACCACAATTCCGGCAACAAAATGGCAAAAATGACCGCCACAAGCACAGGAATTGAGCTAAAAGCGTCACTACGATGGTGCCATGCATTGGCTTCGAGCGCCTGACTACGGATCACCTTGCCTGCTTTCCGCGTGTAACGGAAAAGGAGTTCCTTCACCAGAATCGAGGCAAACGCCATAACCGCAACCGACCGTTCAGGATGGGACGTTTCCCCAGCCAGGAGCGCCAAGATGGCATTATAGCCGATCCCAACGCCCACAGCAGCTACAGCAAGGCCAATTCCAATAGTCACAAGCGTTTCAAAGCGCCTGTGCCCATAAGGGTGTTCGGCATCGGGAGGTGAATTCCAAAAATGGCTCCCGACAATGACGGCGACATCGGTCACAAAATCAGATGCACTATGGATAGCGTCCGCAACGAGCGCCTGGGAATTCCCGAAAACGCCCACAACAAACTTTGCCACAGAAAGGGCCGCGTTCCAGCCGAGCCCCACCCAAGTGACCTTGCGGACTTCGGCACTATCATCTTTTTTGCGCACACGAGTCATAGGCACTAAGCTAGCAAAAAGAACACGACACTGGCTAGCGATAAACGAAAAATGCAACCAGGAACGGGGCTAAATCATCAAAATACGCGTAACCAAAAATCAATGTTTCTATTTTTCTTGTCGCTTATGAAAAAGATTTTAAAACTCGTTATCATCATCGCCGTACTTGCCGGTGTGGCATTCGGCGTAAAATCGTTCTTGTTTAGCGGAGAGACTTCTGAACAAGTAGGCGCTCTCGTAAGCACCAAAGTCGTCTCAGACACCATCCGGACAACGATCTCGGCCACGGGTACGCTGGAACCGGTCGATCAGGTGGAAGTCGGCACGCAGGTTTCTGGCGACATCGCAAAGATCAACGCCGATTTCAATTCCAAGGTCAAAAAGGGCCAGGTCATCGCCGAACTGGACAAGTCCAAGCTAAAGTCCACTTTAAAAACGGCGATCATTTCGTACAACAGCGCCGAGAACGACCTCAAGTTCAAACAAAGTACATACGACCGCATCAAGAAGCTCGCCGAAAGCAAGAGCGCCAGTGCCGTCGAACTAGAACAGGCCGAATACAACCTGAATGCCGCCAAGTACTCGATGGAACAGCGCAAGAACGAAGTCGCCCAAGCCCGTTTGAACTTGAGCTACGCCACCATCAAGAGCCCGATTGACGGCGTCGTTTTGAAGCGAGCCGTAGATGTGGGGCAGACCGTCGCTGCCTCGATGAGTACGCCAACGCTGTTCATCATCGCCAAAGACCTGGTCCAGATGAAGGTTATGGCCGCCGTTGACGAAGCCGACATCGGACAGGTGAAGGCCGGTCAGCGAGTCACGTTTACCGTCGACGCCTTCCAGAACGAAACATTCAACGGATCCGTGCAAGAAGTTAGACTGAACCCGACCACGACAAGCAACGTGGTGACTTACACGGTCGTCATTACCGCAGAGAATCCTGAACAGAAGCTTTTGCCCGGCATGACCGCCACTTGCACCATCGTCACGCAAGAAATCACGGACGCCGTTTCGATTCCGGTCAAGGCACTCAAGTTCACCCCCGCACAAGGAACCCCGATGCTCGACCCGAAGGATATGCCGCGCCCGCCACGCCCGACCAAGGTTACCGAAAGCGACAACTTCCCGCCCCCGCCGCCAGACATGAACGGAGGCTTCAGCCCGAACGCAGGCGCCAAGAAAAAGCATAAGAAGCCCAAGCTCGAAGGCGACCACGTCTGGATCAGCATCAACGGGAAAGCCGCTCCGCGTCCGGTCAAGATCGGCATCAGCGATGGCGTGAACGTTCAGATTCTGCGTGGGCTTAGCGTCGGAGATTCCGTGGTCGTAAGCCAGGAAAGCGCAAGCAAAAAGAGCGCAAGCAAGAGCGACGTTTCTAGTCCGTTCATGCCTCAGCGCCCCGGCAAAAAGAAAAAGTAATCGAAAGTATTAAACCACACTCGTCACCCCCGATTCACGTCGAGGGTGTTTTTTTTATTCGAGAATGTACTTCACGTAGAGATTGAGCAGATCGTTACCCCAAAGGCACATGAACGGAGCCGCAACCGCAAGGAACGGACCAAAAGGAATCTGGCCGCTTTCTTCGCTTTGGGAACCTTTATTTTTACGCGATGCAATCATTCCATACGGGACCATCACAAGAATTCCGAGCAATGCGGCCACAATAAGCGTTTCGACAGCACAAGTCACCCCCATCAGAGCCCCATAGCCCGCCAAAAGCTTGACGTCGCCAAAGCCCATAGCCTCTTTCTTGAGAAGCTTCGTAGCCATCCAGCCGAGTAGATAAAGTCCACCACCAGCGACTACCGCCCCGCACAAACTCTGGAGAGGAGTCACACCGCCCGGGATAAGCGAAATCAAAAGGCCCGCCACAATCCCGCCGACCGAGATGGAATCGGGAATAAGCTTGTACTTATAGTCAATGGCGCATACGGGATAAGCCCCCAGCAACAGCCAGAACATCGTTGCCGTCGTTGCCCAGACTTCCGGTTTCAGGACACGTCGCGAAAAATCAGTCCCAAAGCCGACCGCCGAATAGAGCGCAAGAGCCCCCAGCAGGCCACAAAGGGCTTCACCAATCGGGTAAATGACGCTGATGGGCTGTTTGCAGCAGGCACTTTTTCCACGGAGCCAAATCCAGCCGACAATGGGCAAATTATAGCGCAGAGGGATCCGTTTTTTGCATATCGGACAATGCGACGGCGGTTTAATCAGCGAAATTCCGCGGGGCATACGGTAAACAATGACGTTATAGAAGCTCCCGACACAGGCGCCAAAGCCAAAAAACACGATCAACCAGTACCAAAGTGGAATTTCTTCCATAAAAACCTCGTCTTTTTCCGAATATAATTATAATTTAGTTAAACATTTATCTATTACTGGGAGACCCCTTTATGAATATTGAAATTGCTGCAATCTGTGACGCCGCCACCGCTAACGATGTTGGTGGCCGTCTGAACATCCTTGGTGCATTTGACCGCATTTTCGCAAGATTTCCGCTCGTCATTCCGCAGTGTTCCGCAGTGTTCCGTTTGCGCTACCAGCGTGCCGAAGCCGGCACCCATCAGTTGAGCCTTTCTATCGAAGATGTTGTCGGACACCCGATTGTTCCGCCGATGCAGTCCGAAATTGACCTCCAGCCGGTAGCCCAGGGCTTTGACACCGCCGCCGTCAACATGATCTTGAACATGCAGCGTTTGCAGATCCAGCGCCCGGACAAGTACATTGTGCGCTTGGCCGCCGACAACGAAGAACTCGCCGCTCTCCCGCTGTACATCCTCGAAGATCCGCGTTTTGCAAAGCCGAAGACCGCCGAAGGTTCCAACGACGCAGACGAAAACGTGGACGGCAGAGCATAAGCAGCATCGCCGCAAGGCCCACGAAGCGGCCAGAAACACTTCTTTAATGCGCCGGGCATTTACGCCCGGCATTTTTTTTGCACCCAGCACCCCGACAAGCTCCATTTTTCTACTTTAAGAACATGAATTTCAAGTCCTTGACGAAACTTTCGGCATCAAAGATTGCACGGCTTAGCCTCTGTGCAGGATTTTGCGTATGTACAGCTAGCCTTTGCTCTTGCAGCGGCATCAACGACAGCTGGGAAGTCAAGGGCGGCGGATTCCTCAAGTATTCCATCAATGGCGAATCCGAAATCACGCAGGAACTCGAACGGGACGATGTAGAAATCCCGTTCATCCGCAATCGGCACCATTACATCTTGATCAAGTTCCCGGCAGAGCGCAACAAACGCAGCGAGCAGCTCAGCATCATGGTCAATGAACCCAAGCTCGGCCAGAATGCCGTCGTCGCCAGCTACACTTGGTTCCAGACAGCGGCTAGCCCCATCGCCTCCATCAAGGGTGACAGCAATTATGTTACCTTTGACCAGAAGGACGATACCAAATGGACAGCCTTTGTCAACCTACAATTTGAGGACTGCCGTTCCGGAAAATGCAACAGCAACCTCCCCCCGATCACCTTGAAAGGGCGATTGCACTACTGGATTGCCGAAGAAGACCAATAATAGGCAAACTATTTAAAAATTTTTTGAAATTTATCGCCCACCACCCTTGACAAAGGGAAATTCTTTTTCTAATATTGGGCTACCTTAATGGTCGATTAGCTCAGTTGGTTAGAGCGCTACCTTGACATGGTAGAGGTCACAGATTCGAGTTCTGTATCGACCACTGAAAATTGCATAGATTTCACTGCAAAGAGAAAGCCCGCCAAGCGGGCTTAATTTAACTCTTACTTTTTCCAGTTGTCGTCGTATTCGCCACCATAACGGTCAAGTTTGACCATGCCAACGTTTGTAGCGTTTGTCACGTGTTTGACCAAATCATTAGGCGTTACAAACATAGCCTGCTGTTCTCTTGCAACCTTCATCATTTCCGAGAACGAAACTCGATCGCCCTTCAAGAATATGGCCAAAGCTTGGATAACATCCTTAATGGCGTTAATGACATCTATGAGAACCGAAATTGTTTCAGGAGTCAATTCTGGAACCTTATCGGCAATCTTCTTCGCAAGAAGCTTTTTCAAATCGGCCAAAATTTCTTCTTTGGAGCGAAGCTTTTTCGCAGGCGAAAGCTTTTTAGCCTTGAAATCCTTCTTGCATTCGTCTTCATGCGATGCGACGTAATCGGCATACACATCGAAGAGCGTGAACGATTTCGACTTGCGACCAATAAGGGGATGATCCTTAAAGCCAACGTCACCATTCTTTATATTCAGCTTGAGAGCAGGTTTTTTCTTGGATGCATCCAGATAGCACTGGTAAACATAAGAAGAACACACCATCGTATGCTTACCCGGAGTATTCTTTTCTTCGATGATTGTTTTGAGTTCTGCAGCAACCAAGCACAGGAATTCAGCAACAACTCGAGAAAGAAGCGGTTTTGTAACCTTCTGCTTGAAAATAAGAATCAAGCCCAAAAGAATCAAGTCAGAAAACGGATAAGGCAAATCCTGGATCACATAATTCTTTGCAATCGGCACAACAGGTTCAACACCATTTTTGCCCGCCTTATCATGGCGCATCACATAAGCCTCACGAGCAGTAGAATCGTCTCTCGTTCGAGTTGCATGAATTCCACCAAGACCCGCCTCTGCAAGGACACCTTCTTCTTTTTGAACAAAGATGGCCCCATGCGACACATCGGAACCTGTCAAATTCATAATCAGGGCACTAATAGTATCATGCGGGTCCCCTTTAAACGCCAAGATATCGCCCGGGAGCAGGTCATTCACAGACATTTTTTCAGCTTTTTTCACTTTTTTAGCCATTTTGTTTTCCTTTTTTTGTTTAGGTTGTTTAGAATCTACTTACAACAACCTTACAATGCAATAACCCATTTGGGTTATTTGGATAAAAAAAAGAAAAGCTCGGGAGTTACCCGAGCGTATTAACTTCAATTTTTAGGAGAAGACGACCCCGGCACGGTAACCGGGGTGACTTTTCAATTACTTAGCGGCAGCGCTATCAACCACGACCTGAGCGGCAGAGTCAGCCGGGATGGCGACAGCAGCCGGTTCAGCGATCGTTTCAGCCGGAGCAGCAACTTCGGCAGGCTTTGCATAAACAGGTGCGGCAGGTGCCGGGGCAGCAGCGGCTGCCGGAGCAGCGGCAACTTCAGCCGGATCTTCGAAGAAGTTCACCTTGGAAAGGCCGAACATCATGATCCAGGAGAGAACGAGACCACCGATACCCATCACGATACCCGTGATAGCCATGCCACGCGTATCCGTGTAACCCGTAGCGTGGGCAAGTGCGTTAGGCGGCGTAGAAATCGGGAGGCACATACCGAGGGAGCTTGCGAAAGCAACAGCGACCATTAAGGAGGTCACGCCACCGAGCGGAGCGAGGTTTTCCTTGCAGCTCACAGCCACGACGATGAAGATCGGGACGAGCAAGCTTGCGGTAGAAGTGTGGCTCATGAAGTTTGCCATGAAAAGGCAGATGAAGCCGCAACCGACCATAAGGACAACCGGAGACCAGGTATTGAACGGAATGGCATTGATGAGGTCCTTTGCAAGACCCGTCTGCTGCAAACCGAGACCAAGAGCAAAACCACCAGCCACGAGCCAGAGAACGTCCCAGCTCATTTCGTTGAGGTCTTTCTTGGTAATCACGCCCGTCAAAGCAAACACAGCCATCGGGATCATAGCAATCACGTTGTCGTTGAGGCCATGAACATTCTTACCAGTCACCCACAAAAGTACGCACACAGCAAAGGTAATGTAAACGATGATAGCGCGCGGGCTCTTGTCAAAACCTTCGGCACCTTCGATATCGAGGTTCATTTCCTTCATCTTGATCGGATAGAGCTTGAGGA
The DNA here is from genome assembly GCA_902779055.1 of Fibrobacter succinogenes. Classification (GTDB taxonomy): domain Bacteria; phylum Fibrobacterota; class Fibrobacteria; order Fibrobacterales; family Fibrobacteraceae; genus Fibrobacter; species Fibrobacter succinogenes_K. The sequence goes on from CACZAD010000006.1 coordinate 49,851, forward strand.
GCAAGAACCATGCAAGAATCATCATAACAATCACGTACGGAACACCGAATTCCATCCACTGGCCAAACGAGATGTTGAAGCCGCTGGACTGGAGAGCGCCAAGGGCGATGGCGTTAGGAGGCGTACCGATCGGAGTACCCATACCACCGATGTTGGCTCCGAGCGGAATAGCAAGGGCAAAAGCAGCTTTACCGCGGTCGTTGGCATCAAAGAGCTTGAGCACCGGGCCGAGGATAGCGAGCATCATGGCGGCAGTAGCGGTGTTGCTCATGAACATGGAGAACACAGCGGTAATGATCATGAGGCCAAGGAGCACCCACTTCGGATCCTTTCCGAACGGCTTCAAGAGCACGCGGGCAAGGTTCTTGTCCATGTTGTACTTGCAAGCGGCAGAAGCAAGGAAGAAGCCGCCCAAGAAGAGCATGATGATCGGGTTGGCAAACGTTGCCATGATGTCCTTGAACTTGAGCGGTTCAACACCTTCCACGCGGAACGGGATAAGAGCCGAGTTCGAAAGCGTGAGAATCATCAACACGATGACGAACATGGAGGTGGACCAGATCGGGAACGGTTGGAGAATCCAGAAAAGCGCAGCCATCACAAAGATTGCGATGACGCGAATTTCGAGAGTGTTCAACGCGTGGTCACCAACGAAGCCGAGGGCTTCGTACGGGACGAAGAGGGCAGCGATGGCGAGCACCGATGCAATAATGAGTTTGATGAGTTTTGCTTTTGTCATAACGAGCGCAAATTTAGTAATTAAACTTGCGTTCGGCTATACCAAAAGTGTATAAAGAAGATCCCGGCACGGAGGCCGGGATGACAACAAAAATAGGCCGGGATGACAGCGATAGTGCTGTTTAAGGCACTAGGATCCGGCTGGTGGCGGTCTGGCTGCCGACCTTGAGACGGACGAAATAGACGCCCTGTTTCGGCTTTTGCATTGAAACGACGTTCGAGCCTTCACTGGCGATGGACTTGCGGGTCGCCACCACGCGTCCGTCAATTCCAACGACGCTCACCTTGACGTTTGCGCCGGAAAGCTTCGATGCGGCATCGAAGCCCACATTCAAGGCATTCGAGGCCAGGTTCACGCGGAAGCCCTTGAGCAGGTTCTTCACGACACTGATCGGGGCGGCATTCTTTGCCACACGGACAGAAACGCTCTTGGACTTCGTCGAGAGGGCCATATCCAGCGACTGGTTGTCGACGATTTCGACAGTTTCATCATCAACAGTCACAAAGACTCGCATTCCCGCCGACCAGACGCTTTCGATGCCTTCAAAGCTCAAATGTCCCTTGCGGGCAGACGTTGCGCTAGCTTCCAGATTCCAGACGATATCATCGGAATTTTCCTTGACGCTCTTGGCGAGGAACTTGCCATTATCGACAATCGAGAGGTTCACGCGGTCACCCATACCTGCAGGCGGTTCAGCCAAGGAAGAAGCAGTCTTCCCCGAAGCGAGAACGTTCCAGGAGTCACGCCTGCCCCTGTCATCCGACAACACCACATTGAACTTCCAATTTTCCGAAGAAGCGCTCTTGGCAAGAGGCTCACGTTCGTTTTCAAGGACAATCACAGCCTTCAGCGGGATGCGGTACGTCATGGACTTTTCCGTATACACCCAGATAGCCTCGTATGGTTCAAGCGTATCAACAGGGACATACCCGCCAGACTCTGGATTCCAGCGGCAGAACGTCATCTTTTCGTCTTCCGGAAGCTTGACGAACCAGCCAAACGGATTGGCCACGAGGTTCCAGCCGGTATACTTGTTCTTCAAATTCCAGACGATTTCGTCATCCATATTCGGAGTCTGCAAGCCAAGCGTCAACGAATCGTCTTCAACAGGGCCGTACCAGTAACCGCGTGTGGAATCGAATTCCTGGTTAACATCGAACTTGCGGTACTGCCAGTAATCGCCAACAGGATTCGTTTCGTCCCACCAGAATACGGAGCTGACGGCGCCATTTTGAGATTCATCTGCAAGACGGCAAGTCTCGTCCATCTTGAGACGCGTCTGAGCGTCAAAAGAAGCACCCTTTTTCAGTTCGTCCTTCATCTGGTTGCATTCTTCAATAGCCCAAGCCGCTCCTTGGCGAGCGATATGATCATACATTTCGTTCTGGCATTTTTCGCCCTTATCGCGGCAGAAGGCGTAGATCGAGAACATACGCCAGGAATCATGGACCAAGTTCATATTCTTCTTGTCATCATTTTTGAACAGCTGGGAAGGATAACTGTATGATTCCTTGCCCTCCAAAAGCGTGACGGACACTTCGAAATCACCGACAGGCGCCGGATCCAGTCGCCATGTGGCGTTCTGGACTCGCGCGACATCCTCGCCCTCGACCACAGTATCGAGGTAGATGCCGGCATCAGACTTCACGACTATGCGGAAGTCCACATCGTCAAGCTTTTCGCTCTGCTTTTCATTGAATGTCATACGGAGGACATTGCCATCATTGTCCACGGTCGGTGCCACAATCTCTTTCAAGTGAGAATCGCCATTACCGGAACCATTCTTCGAAGACGAAGAACCGCTGGCAGGACCAACACCTTTACTGCTGCTGGACTTGGAATCCGACTTAGCAGAGGAGCTGCTGGATTTAGAGTTCGACTTGGCAGAGGAGCTGCTGGAACTGGAGTTCGACTTGGCAGAAGAACTGCTCGAACTGCTGCTAGAATTCACAGAAGAACTACTGGAACTAACATCCGACGACGAAGAAGAACTGTTGGATGTCTTGCAATCCTTATACACGGCCTCAACCGTCAAATTGTCCGTGACATTCGCAAAATCATCATTCCAATGGTCAAAGCACTTATCCCCGACCTTTTCCGGGATTTCGGGAGCGTTCGCATCTTTACCATGCAGCACAGTAACCGTCTTTTCGCCCTGCTTGCCATCTTCCTTACGATATGTAAACGTCACCTCGTATTTGCACGTTTCATATTTAGCTGTGATATCCAACGGAGTCGTCACGTGAACATAGCTGGGAGCCCAACCGACAAAGCACATGCCATCTTTCTTCTCCGGAACTTCGGGAGGGGTAGCATCGCCGCCATGCAGCACGACTTCTTCCTTTTTGGTCTCCGTTATGCCCAAGTTGTCGAATACAAGGAACCGGACCGTATACTTGCAAGTTTCATACTTGGCCGGGACTTCCAAATCACCGGTCACCTTGCTAAAGTCCTCTCCCCAACCTTCGAAGCATAGACCATCCGCCGTCTTCTGGAGGACATCGTCTTTACTCGGGGCCGTTGCAGACTCTTCATATTCAACCTTTTGAGACTTCTGTCCAGAAGTTCCATCTTTCTTTCGATAGGTAAACGTGACCGTGAACTCACATTTCTTGTATTGAGCAAGGACTTCCATTGCCTCCATGACGTGAGAGAAATCTTCGCTCCACTTGTCAAAGCACTTGCCATCCTTCGGCGCAGGAGTTGCAGGAGCCACGGCGGCACCGCCAACTTTCACATCTTGAACATCAACAACTTTATTCCCAATTTTGACCGATAGAACAGATTCACCATCCTTGAACACAACAGGAACAGTCAACACAACCTGCCCCGTCGATGCAGTTCCAAAGAACGGCAATCCCCCCGCATCATTAGAATAGGCCCACACGAGGTCTTCGGTTTCAGTCCAGGGGCTGTTCAAAAACGCTGCAAAATTTGAAGATTCCATGTAGTCTTTAGAGACATAGCCGTTGTTTTTAGCCGTCAATTCCGTTTTTGCACCATTGCGCACATTATTTGTAGCGGTGAATTCGCCAAAATTGCCCTCTGTAAAGTTCTTAACACTGGAACCATCCGCATCACCAATAGCAGCAACGTTATCTACACCATAATGGAAATTCGAAATAAGTATGGATTCCTTTTGTCCTTGAATTCCCGGAATTTCGCCAAACAGGTAACCCACTTTATTTTTGGGTGCTTTTTCATCAGCTTCTTCAACGGCAAACCCATCAGAAATGTCACCATTCGAATAGGTATTCTTTATAGTTATTGCTTCTGCAGCCCTTGATTTTCCGACAAGACCTCCCAGGCTAAAGGCCTTTTTCTCAAAAGATCCGTTTTCGCCATCTAATTTGTTAAAATGTCCCTTGACCGAACTTTGTACAATTTCGCCAATCAGGGAACAATCTCCGCAGAGACCACCCACAGAAGCATAACTGTCATATCCAGGAGTACCAAAAGCCTCATAGTCCAAAAGAATCGATTTCTTTGAACTTCTGGGTCCAACCTGAACATCCTTAAACGAAATCTTTGAATTACCACTGCTAACCAAAGGGAATTTACCGATAACTCCACCCACATAGGAGTCTACACCATCATCGACAACCTTGATGTAGTTTGTAGTACGCAAGCCTTTTACCACCGCCGACGAATTATACGTATTCACAGTACCAAACGCACCGCCAATATAAACCTTCTCCGAAGCTTCGGCTATTTTGGCATTCGTTTTCTTTACATCGTAAGTAATGCCAACGCTTATTTCGTTCTCAGCCACAGCATCTTCGTTTCCGGCAATAACAGCAGCACCCACAAGGCCACCAATCGAAGCCGATACATGAACTTCAGCGGTCGACGCAATGTCGGGTTCCTTGGCACTCAGATTAATTGAACCTGTAGCCTTCGATTTTGTAAGAGTCAAATACAAATCAGTCGATGACGAATTATTCACATGGTCACACCCAGCGTAACCGGCAATGCCTCCAATATAATACTGATAAATTCCATTTTTCTTTACGGCTTCTGTTATCTCGAAATCCGTTACAGAAGCGTTCGATATTTCCAGCTTTCCACTATTGCATATATCACCGTTCCCTATAAGGCCGCCAAGATAAGTCGCTTTAGGCAAAGTCATTTTGAATATGCTTTGCGAAGCTTTCAGATTTTCGACTTTTGCCTCCTGGATAATCAAACTTGATTTAGGGTAGTTATTCGAATCAATTCGCTTAACTTCGCCAAGCAAGCCACCCATTGATATACCACCAGCAACAACAGGCCCCGTCGCGGTGTTGGGTCCCTTGATAGAAATCTTATTGATTTTAAATTCTTTGTAGTCTTCATAGTTCTGGTTACCCTTGGTGACATACAAGCCCACAAGGCCACCCACGCTCGACAAGTCAACAGCAGCCTTGTTTCGGACATCGACCTGCAAATTGATGTTGTCAAAAGAGGTTTGATAAGCGACACCGGCAAGACCGCCAACAAGGGCCTTATACCCATAAGTATATGAAATACCACAACCTTCACATTCACCAACATAGCCATCGATCACTTGGATTTCATTTGAAACTTTTACTACGTTATTAGTTCCATACGCATAAAAGTTCAAGATCAACGATTCCTCAATGACACCGGCAAGACCACCGGCGAGCGGCCCCTGGATGACCACATTATTCAAATCAACGCCATTCACTTCGCTCTTATAAATTTTTCCGGCAAGCGCCCCAACAGGGAAATACTTAGCACCCAAGTCAGAAGAGTTCAACGTCGAAGTCACAAATTGCACATTTGAAAAAATCAGGTTCTTAACGGTAGCATTAGAAATTTCCTTGAACAAGCCTACCGAGGACCCCGTCTGATCATCGATGGTCTTGCAGAGATTTGAAATAATATAGCCGCTACCATCAAATACCTTTCCTGTAAAATCAGGCGCGAAATGATCTTCTACACAGACCCCGGCTTGAAGCTCATGGAAATCAAGATCGGACGCCAAGACCAAGGTGGATGACTGTTTCATATCGGGATCGGGATTCGTTCTCCATCGAAATCCAAACTTGTTCCCACCAAGATCCATACGAAGTACTTTAACGAAAGCATCCGACACGGGAAAATCAGCCTTCACCTGCGCAAAATTGACGCATTCAACGCCATCCTCATTTACCGATCCGATGGTACATTTTTCATTTTTCTGTTTCAGGTAAAGAGCGTTATCTGCGGCGCTATAGCCAAGATTCAAATACACGGACTTGTCCCAATCCAGCGGTTTTTCCGCAGCAAATGCGGACATCGGGATGGCCAAACCTAAACCAAGCAGCAGACGTGTTAAATAATTCATTCAAGCCCTCTATTTTTACTTGTAAAAATAATTTTTAAGGCAACTTTGGCAACCGTGAATGTAAGCAAAAAACATCATTTGTGACCGAAAGCACTAAGATATGGACTCTTTACAAAAATTGAATTGTCGCCCACAATATGTATTGCTAAATTGAATGCATCCAAAACGGTGTAACATAGGAGTTATTGAAAATGTTTAAGAAGGTGATTCTTCTTGCTGCGGCTATTGCCACATCAAGCTTTGCAACATGGGACTACTTTGCCCTCCCTCAAAACAGCCAGGGATCTTTCAAGGCAGGAGTCTACTACGATACTGACGACGACTGGTCTCAAATGGGCCTCAAGGTCGGCGCCCGTATGACAATCGCCCCCAACTTTGAACTTTCTTTGCAGGGCTTTGGCTACCAGTTCTGGGGCGAAAGCGAATGTGACAAGAAAGACAACTGCGGCTACGAAGATGGCGGAAACGGTCTTCGCGACCTGGTCATCGGAGGTCGTTACGCTCTGAACCCGATGCTCAACTTGTTCATCGACTTTAACCTCCCCATCGGTCGCGACAAAGACGATGGCTACGGCACGACAGCTCCCAGCAGCCACGAAATCTACCTCTATTTTGGCGCACAGTTCCATAACGACATCAAGGCATTAAAGGGTGCTTCGTTCGGTACCGAAGGCGGTGCATTCTGGGGTTTCAGACATCACAGCAAGGAAAGAGGTCTTGAATTCCACTTTGGCGGAGAATTCGATTACCAGCTTCCTTCTGCCCCTGTGACGGTCTTGCTCGGCGGTCAATTCTGGCTCCGTCTTTTCAGATCCGAATATGACAACGGCTCAAAGAGCAATGCCAAGCTGCATGACGACTGGTCGACTCAGTTCAAGTTCTGGTTTGGCGCAAACTTCGCCCTCACCGAACAGGTATCTCTTAACGGACAAATTATTGCCCGCAGCCAGAACCTGAAAAAGAAGGCCGTCGACGGTACTGCCATCGGCATGGAAGGCGACGCCATCGGCTTTACGCTTGACATAGAATTCAAGTTCTAAGACCGGACATAACGTTTAGAGTTAAACATCCAAACGCAATTTTCCCTCGACGATGTCGAGGGATTTTTTTTGTTTTTATGGCGTTTTTTGTGAAATTTGGCACATTTTTCGGGCCTTTTCAAATTTTTATTATTTTCGTAACCTTTTTATAACATTTTGATTATATTAAAAGAAAAGAAAACTTTACAAGGAGAGAATTTATGTTAAAACAAGTTATGCTCGGAACGGCAATTCTTGCGTCAGCAAGCTTTGCAACTTACAGCTACTTCCCGGTGCCCGCCACGCATACCGGCGAAGCAAAACTCGTCGGTGGCTTCACGATGCAGGACAAGTGGGAGGGCGTCGACATGGCCGTGAAGGGACGCTTTGTCCCTGTCGAAAAATTGGAAGTTATGCTCAACCTTCCGTTCAGGGTCATGAACCGCTATGACGGCAAGAACGATTCCGAAAAGACGGGTGTACAGAACCTGAGCTTCGGCGCCCGTTACCAGGTCATCCCGAATGTCGCCGCATTCATCGACTTCGAGTTCCCCACCGGAAAGGACAAAATTTCCGATGACGGCTTCCAGTTCTACTTCGGTGGCCAGTTCTCCCAAAGATTCGCGAATCTTGACATCGGTACCGAATTAGGTATCTCCTACACTACCGAAGGCAAGGACAAGGTAACGCCTCCGATGCAGTTGACCGTCGCTGCCGAATTGGATCCGCTTCTGTTCCAGAACATCACCCCGTACATCGGAGCCTACTTCAAGATTATCTTGAACGACCCCAAGTATGCCGATCACGAAGGTGTCGAAACTAGTGGCAAGACTGGGTTCTTCCCGTACGTGGGTGCAAACTTCAAACTCACGGAAATGTTCTCGTTCGACTTGAGCGCAAAGCTTGGCTTTGGTAAGGACTACTTGTCTTACACTTGCGACGGTAACAACAACACTCCGGCAACGTTCGAAGCTTCGTTCAACGTCAAGTTCTAATAATATTCTTTATCCACACCTATGAAAGTCCCGGCTCTTGAGCCGGGACTTTTGCGTTTTTGAAAATGTGTAAGGTGACCCTGTCCCGGCACAAGGCCGGGATGACATCGAGTGCGGGGTGACAAGCATCGGAAGAACTGCGCGCGGGTTAGCGAACGTCGTACTCGGGAATCGGGAGCGATTCGCCGGATTTCATCGCCTTGTCGAGGGCGGCGGACTTGACCGGATCGACCCACCAGTAAACGGGGATCGCATCTTCGCGGTTGAACTGGTCGAGAACCTTTTCGGGCGTACCGTAGCGGTTCCAGTAGAGGATGCGGTGGTGGTCGCATTGCCACATCAGCACGTACGGGACGATTTCGGCAAGGCGGTTATCGAGGGCCTTGAGGATTTCGTTGCGCTTGGCGAGATCGAATTCGGTCTTCTGCAAGTTGATGAGGCTATCGACGATGGCGTCTTGCACACCAGCGAGATTGTTCGTGCCTTTCTGCAAGGCGGTCGTGGAAATCCAGCTTGCTTCCGGGTCGCGGAGGCGACCTGCGCCCCAGTTCACCCAGTAAAGGTCAAAATCAGCATCGTCCAGACGCTTGCGGAGCGTACTCTGAGACATCTGTTCGATGGTCGCCACGACGCCCACCTTCTTCAAGTCTTCCTGGAAAAGCGTGAGGTGGCGCAAGTCTTCCTGACTCGTGATGAAGTTAATGGCAAACGGCTTGCCGTCCTTTTCGAGAACGCCATCCCCATTCACCTTGTAGCCCGCTTCGGCAAAGAGCGCGCGAGCCTTTTCCGGGTTGTAGCTGTAGACAGGCGCCGTCGGGTTCTGGTTATTGGCCCACAAGTCCGGATAGTAGCTGTTGAGGAGGAAGTACTGACCGTACATGTACTTCTCGTTCATCGCTTCGCGGTTCAAGAGGTACGAAAGCGCCTTGCGGACGCGGACGTCCTGGAACTGCGGCTTGCGGAGGTTGATGGCCATCCCCTGGAAACCAATCGGTTCCTTGTTGAAAATGCGTTGCTTGACCGCCCAGCCCTTCTTGACGGCATCGAAGTCGGTCTGTTTCATCCAGATGCTGCTCGTGTAGATGGCGTAGGCGTTGAAATCCTGTTTTTTGAAGGCTTCGAGAGCCTTCGTCTGGTCGTTCATGAAGCGGTAGCGGATCTTCTGGAAGTTGTACTTGCCGTGGTTCCAGTTCTTCTTGAAGCCCCACCAGTCGCTACGACGCTGGAGTTCGACAAAGCGGTCTTCGCGGAACGTCTTGATGATGTACGGCCCGGAAACCACCGGGAATTCATAACGGATCTTGTTGAAGTCCTTGCCGCCCCACACGTGCTTCGGGAACGCGAGCATGCCGGCAGCTTCCCAGAAGTTGCCCCAATGCGGTTCCTTGGCGGTCATACGGACTGTCAAGCTGTCGACGACTTCCGGGCGTTCAAAGCGGCTGAGCCCCACCTTGAAAATCGGCGTGAGGTTCTTTTCGTCCATGATGACATCGTAATAGAACTGCACATCTTCGGCGGTGACGGACTTGCCGTCGCTCCACTTCGCGCGCGGATCCACATGGAACGTGAATGTACGGCCGTCTTCGGAGACTACCCACTTGTCGGCAAGCACACCGACTTCGCGGTCTTCGGTAGAATGCAGACTCACAAGCGGTTCGAACATCATTCCCATAAGTTCAGCAGAAAAGCTGTTGTAGTCTTCCCACATATTGAACGACTTCGGCATGGCGGAACCCCAAAGCGTGATGGAGCCGCAAGCGCGGGCATCCTTGGAGGCAATCGGGTCGAACTCGCCGGTCGCTGTAGAATCGAGCGGGAGAATCGGGCAATCCGCTTCGGAAACGGAAACGCCTTTTTTAGCGGAAGCCTTGTTGGCGCCAGACTCGTTACAGGCAGAAAGAGATAAAGCAATCGCCGCGACCATCGGCACGGCAAGCAAAGTGCGGAGGGAGATAGTTTTCATGTGGGATAAGATAATAAAAAGGCGACCCCGGCACAGTGACCGGGGTGACAATGCAGGCACTACATACGAGCCACTTCCTACCGCCTACTGTCTACTTCCTACTATAATTACGGCAACCCGATGTGGTGGGCGGGCTGCTTGATTTTTGGGGCGTCGGCCTTGGCGGCAGCCTTTTCAGCCTCGGCCTTTTCGACTTCGGCAACGAGCATTTCAAGCGAAAGGCGGGAGGCTTCTTGTTCGGCCTTCTTCTTGTTCGGGCCCTGGCCGCGAGCATACGACTTACCATTCACCTGGACTTCGACCGTAAACACCTTCATATGTTCCGGCCCTTCTTCGCCAACAAGCACATACTCAGGAGCGCAACGCAGTTTGCCCTGGCAGAATTCCAGAAGTTCGCTCTTGTAGTTCACAAAGTCCGTCGCATTGATGATTTCTTGCACGCGCGGGAAATGGAACTTATTCAAAATGGCACGGACTTCATCGAGACCGCCATCGAGGTAAACGGCTCCCAGCACTGCCTCGTAGGCATCGGCTAGAATGGTTTCGCGACCGCGACCGCCCATCTTGGCCTCGGACTTTCCGATTTTCACGAACTCGCTGAGGTTCCATTCCTTGGACGACTGGGCACAAGCATGCCCCGACACGATGGCGCTCTTGCGCTTGGAGAGTTCACCTTCCGGGTCGTCCGGATAAGTCTTGTACAGGAACTCCGTCGTGAGCATATTGAGGACAGAATCTCCCAGGAACTCCAGGCGCTCGTTGTTGCTCACGTACGGCAAGTCCTTACCGACGATGAAGGAACGGTGTACGAGTGCGTGAGCCAGCAGTTCCGGATCGCGAAATCTGTACCCAAGCTTAGCCTCAAGCCCGTCACCGGACTTCTGGCGAAACCAGAGTTTTAAAATTTTGTGGAGCAGGTTTTGATCTTCCAAGAGAATCTCCTTGTAAAGTTTGCGCTTTTAAATTTAAAAAAAGAATCCCCGGCGGAACCGGGGACCCAAAGCTCTTTCTTTGCCCAACGGATGCGGGCTAAAGTAAAACTAGATTACTTCTTGTGTGCTTCGAGGAAAGCAACAACGTCAGAAACCTTCTGGAACTTTTCAGCGTCGGAATCAAGGATTTCGACATCGAATTCGTCTTCGAGGGCCATAACGAGTTCAACACGGTCAAGGGAGTCTGCACCGAGGTCATTACCGAATTCAGATTCGGGCTTGACATCTTCAGCCTTGACTTCCAACTTAGCAACGATCACGTCCGTGACCTTCTTGAAAATTTCTTCGTTCATTTTTTTCTCCATGGGAAAAAGTTTTGTCCAAATTTAATAAAATGTTGTTAAGCGTTCAAGCCCCCATCGACACCAATTACCTGTCCGGTAATGTATTTGGCATCGTCGGAGGCCAAAAATGCGACTGCCTTAGCGACATCTTCCGGCTGACCGAGGCGGCCGAGCGGAATCTGGGCGGCATATTTTGCACGGGTTTCTTCGCTCATGGCGGCGGTCATGTCCGTATCGATGAATCCCGGAGCGACAGCGTTCACGGTAATACCGCGAGAGCCGAATTCCATGGAGTTGGACTTGGTCATGCCGATCACGCCAGCCTTGGCAGCAGCGTAGTTGGCCTGGCCGGCCTGAGTTCTGATACCGTTCAAGCTTGCGATGTTCACGATGCTGCCTTTGCGGGCGCCCATCATCGTCCTGAGGACGGCTCTGGTGCAAAGGAACGTCGAGCGGAGGTCCGTTGCGATAACGTTGTCGAAATCTTCATCCTTCATACGAAGTACGAGGCCATCACGGGTGATACCGGCGTTGTTCACGAGGCAGTCCACGCCACCCAGTGCGTCGATAGCTTGTTTGAAAGCGTCCTTCACAGAATCGGAGTTGCTCACGTCGCATGCGAACGTGAACGTCTTGACGCCGAATTCCTTTGCGATAGCTTCGGCCTGTTCCGGGCAGCCACCACGGGAAATAAGAACAACATCGGAACCGCGGGCAGCAAGTTCTCTTGCAATGGCAAGACCGATACCGCGAGATGCACCAGTCACAATAGACTTCGTAGGCATTATAAATTGACCTCCAGTATGACATTAAGTGTCATGGGTGAATACAAATGATTTTAGCTCGGAATAGCCGTCACACCACCAGTGCCAGACGGTTCGTCCAAAGCATATTTATTTGTTACTCAAGATAAAAAAAAACGGACCTAGTGTTGACTAGATCCGTCTAATTGCAACTAAAGTCTTATAGCAGACAAAAGCTATGCTTTAGGAGCTTCCTCGGACTTGATTGCAGCGAGGCGAGCGTTCACCTTGTTAGCAACGTCAGCCTGGGCATACTTTGCAGCAGCCTCGACAGCCTTTTCGATAGCGAGAGCATCGGAGCGACCGTGAGCAATGATGCCAATGCCGTTGAGGCCGAGCAACAAAGCGCCACCCGTAGCGCGGTAATCCCACATCTGGGCGAACTGATGACCAGCCGGAGTATCGATTGTTCCGAACATTGCCTGGTGCATTTCGAAGAAGCCTTCCAGGAGCTTGAGAACAACGTTACCCGTATAGCCGGAGCAAGCAACAACGTCGGCCTTGCTTGCGATAAGATCGCGGCCTTCGATGTTACCCATGAAGTTGACCGGGGCGGACTTGAGAAGCTGGTATGCTTCCTGGAGGACCGCCGGGCCCTTGTGTTCTTCTTCGCCCATATTCAAGAGGCCGACCTTCGGATTTTCGTAACCGAGGTAAGCTTCGGCGAATGCAGAACCTGCAATAGCGAAGTCAACGAGAGTGGAAGCACGTTCATCAACGTTTGCACCACCATCGACCAACACAATGCGGCGTTCCTTTGTCGGAAGTGCAACCCCGATAGGCGGACGGGAGAACTCGTCGCAAGACTTACCGAGGATCATGAGGCAGCTAGCCATCATAGCGCCAGAGTTACCGGCACTAACGGAAGCGTCCACAAGACCTTTCTTCTGCAAGGCAACGCAAGTCACCAAGCCAGAATGTTGCTTCTTCTTGACCACCATGACAGGATGTTCATCCATAGCCACAGGATCCGGAGCATCAACTACGGAAATTTGATTACCGGTATAACCGAGCTTTTCAAGAGAAGCCTTGACCTCGGCCTCCGGTCCGCAGAGGACCACATGAATATCGGGGTTCTTATTGACGGCGTTAACGGCGCCTTCAATGCAAACACTCGGGGCGTAATCACCGCCCATGGCATCCAGTGCAACTTTGATCACGGATTCCTCCTAGATTAAGCTTCGGCACCCTTCATGTCAACAACTTCCACACCGTTGTAGAAGCCGCAAACCGGGCACACGCGATGCGGACGCTTCACGGAACCGCAATGTTCGCAAGTAGCCATAGCCGGCACTTCCATCTTCCAGTGGGTGCGGCGCTTGTCACGACGAGCGGTCGAAGTTTTTCTCTTAGGTACTGCCATTTTTAACTCCTGTTTTCCATTTTGCTCTTAAGAGCTTTGAGTTTTTCCCAGCGGGGGTCGAGCGGCTTTTCAGCCTCGGCTCCGTCTTGGGCTTGATTGTTTGTTACAAAGATAAAATCTTCGTCAGGATTTTTCACGGGTGCAATGGGTTCCTGTAGGGTCACCAGCTGTCGGACGCACTCGGAAACATCTACGAAGTTCTGTGTCTGCGGAATCGTGTAGGCGAAGACGTCATCGTCGTCGTCATGAAGTTCCTGCTGGGCGCATGCACCGCGTTCGACCTCGACAACAATCTCGGTCTTGAACGGACGGTCAAAAAGATCCAGGCTACGGACACAGGTGAGTGTTTGCACTCCAGAGAGGGTACCGGTCACAAGGCACTTGCCGCTGCCTTCGGGGCTAACCAGCACCTCGGCTACCAGATCGCCCTTGAGGTGCAGTTCGTCGAAGATTTCGGGGGCATCGGCATGGGACCAGACCACTCGTTGATCTTCGGATTCAGTAAGTTTTTGTGCGATATCTATTCTCAAAGTGGCACAAATGTAGTAAAACGCAAGAAAGGGGTCAAGTGGGGATTAGTAGTTAGTAGGCGGTAGACAGTAGGAAGAAGAAAACTGAAAAACATTAGCCGTTGTCTATAGACAACCATTTATAATAATGGCAGGCTGATTTCACCAAAACAAAACTATTTTTGCAGTATATTGCAATATAGGGGTTGTTTATGGGATATTTTTGGAATTTTAGGCGAAATTTCGCGGTTTCGGCGCTCTGTTTATCGTTTTGGTGTATAGAAGCAAGCGCCGAGCCGCTCGCGTTTCCTGAAGCGCTGGGATTTGGCGCAAACGTTACGGGTGGCCGCGCGGGTACCGTTTACCACGTGACAAACTTGAACGACGACGGCGCAGGCTCATTCCGGGATGCAGTCAGTCAAGGGAACCGCATTGTCGTTTTTGACGTTGGCGGCATCATCAATATCAAAACTGCCGTTTCGATTAAGTCGAACATCACTATTGCCGGGCAGACAGCCCCAGGCGAGGGGATCGCCATTCACGGCGGAAAACTTTCGACAGGCAAGCAGAGCAATATCATCATCCGTTACTTGCGCATCCGACCTGGAGAAAATACGGCAAGCACCAAAGACGACGCGCTCAACCTCTACGATGCCAAAAACGTCATTGTGGACCATTGCTCGGTAGAACTTGCTCCGTGGAATAACTTCGGAGGCTCTTCGGACAACGCAGATTACCGAGTCACTGGCATCACTGTGCAGAATTCGCTCATTGCAAACCCGATTGGTCAGCAGTTCGGCGCCCACATCGAATCCATTGACGGTACTTGGGCGTGGTACTACAACGCCTTCGTGAATACGCACAACAGAAACCCGCTCGACAAGATTAACGACATTTTCGTCAACAACATCCTTTACAACTTCGAAGCGGGCTACACGACACACACTAGTGCAAAATTCAAGCACGACATCGTGAACAACTACTTTGTCTATGGTCCAGAAGGCAAAAACGAGTGGTTTCAGGTCGATAAAAACCAGAGCATTTACGCAAACGGAAACCTAATCGACAAGAACCGCGACGGAGTGCTCAATGGCGGGCCAACAAGCATTTATTACTACCAGGGACCTGGTGAAGAACTGAAAAATCCGTGGAACGAGCTCACGACAAAGGGCCCGATGATGAGTGCGGCAAGCGCCTGGCGCTACGTGACCTCGCAAAGTGGCGTCCTCCCCTACGACGACATTGATTCGCTTATCTGGCACCAGGTCGGCACGCTCGGCAAGGAAGGCGCGCTCGTAAAATCCGTAGGCGCCATGGGCCTCACAACAAACAACGGCTGGGGTGAAGTCATCGCCGGGAAAGCAGCCACGGACAGCGACAAAGACGGTATGCCGGACTACTTCGAAGAAGCGATGGGTTACGACACCGCAAAAGACGACGCCATGACCAAGGAAGACGACGGCTACGTGCGCATTGAAAAGTACATCAACTGGCTCGGCGCGATGCACGCACAAGTGGCAGGCAACGGGACGCTTAATTTTGACTTGCGTACAATCACTCGTGGGTTCCAGGAAGTAAAACCGTCTTACACCGTATCGGCTGCAGAAAACGGGACCGTGGAACTCGCGGGTGACGGCAATACCGCCCGATTCACTCCTGACAAGAATTTCAAGGGACTCGCCTCATTCAAGTACACGGTCAAAGGGAACGACAACACCGAATACACAGGCCGCATAGAAGTGCTCGTCGAAAAGTCCGCAAACGCAAGCGAGCCACCGGAACAGCCGCGAGATTCCAGCGAAACGGCACAAGACTCTAGCAAGACAGCGCAAGATTCCACAACGGCAATTCGAGATGTTTTCCGAGATGTTTTCCGAGATGCGCGCACAATCCGCAACGCCCCTCAAATGCACAAAAATTCGTTCCACGACCTGAAAGGTCGCCGATTCGAAAAGCAAATTCCGTACAGGGTAATGTTTTAATTCTAATCATTCTCATCGAACCCAAAATCAAAGCACCTCGGGAAATACCGGGGTGCTTTTTATTGACAAAGTCAATTCTAAGCACTGCGCCTCGGTCATGGGCAAGCAAGCTTGCCCGCGACTCTCGGCTTGGGTGCTTTTTCGATGAAGTTAATTCTAAGCTCAGCGCCTTAGCATGTTAGCATACGCAAGCGAAATTGACGCTTCGCGCACCTTTTAAGGCTTCAGTTGCTCGTACATGACCTCAATCCACTCGGGACTGCGGGCGATGGATTCAACGCGAACTTCGTCAATGGCGCCGCTCCAAGTTTCGGTCTCGATTTCGTCGCCACCGATGCGGAAAGGAACACTGCGTTTCAGCTCGTTCGGCACGAACTCCCTTGCAAATCCAGCTCCATCGGAAACCGCAATCGCTACAGGTTCGCCGTTCACATACATGCTCACCATGTGATTTTTGGAAACGAGCACGAGAAAAGCCCACTCCCCGACCGGTACGGAGGTCGAATCCCCGAAATACACCGCCTCGGGGCTGCCCGGCATACTTTTCATCACGGCAAATGTTCCGCTATTCACCTCGTAATGCCACTGGAATCGCGAAGTTGAATCGCTCCAATAATCACGCTGGCTGAACAACACCTGATGTTCGCCATTGGGACCATTCCACTTGGTCCAAAGTGAAAGCGTAAAGTCACCTCCCGTAGGGTCAAGCGCATCGAGGTCGATAAATTGTCCCGGTTCCAAAAGAACAGCTTCACCTCGAACCCCCTCTACGTAATTTATGTTATCCACTAAAGAGGAATCGTGATTTAGCACCTTGACATCACCATCCATGCGGAGAACTTTTTGAATTTCTGGATTGCCATATCCATTCGGGAGATAATAATAATCCGGAAGGTAATAATGGAAACCATAGTAACTCGCAATGACCGACATATCGCTGCTCGTAAGCATATCCCCGTTGACCGAAAGTTCAGGCAACTTAAGCGTATCCATCGAACCCAATGCCGTAAATTCAAACTGAGCGATTGCCGAATCACCTCGCACGTACACAAGGTCCATTCTATAACCCGACGGGATGGAATCGAACGCAAAGGAGCCGTCCTCGGCAATCGGCGAGCGCAAATGCGTTCCCGGAATGCGCATATAACCAGAAGTCGCCCCGGAGATTTTTCCGCTTACAGTCTTATGCGGACCAATACAAATCGTATCCTTCCTTACATAAGAAAGTCCATCGCCACGCAAGCCGGATTGTCCTTTGGATTCCGCATAAAAAAGCGGCATTTTTTTTAACTCCGAAAACCTTGTAATCGGGCCAAGCTTAAAGAATCCTGTAGAATCAGCGACCGTTTCAAGCGAATCCACAATTTCTTTTGAATTATCCAGATAAGCAACCACACGCGCAGCAGGCACGGCACGCCCCTGCAAGTCTTGCACCACGCCAAAATATCTCAGCGTATCAGGCTCCCTTGCAATAGAATTCCCGATATCGGTCACTCCACCAGCAACATCATTGCTACTTGAGCAAGCAAGAAGCACCAATAAAAACGCAAGCGACATCACGCACGCACTGCGACTATGCGACAACATTGAATAAACTCGCCTATTTTTCATTTCATCCCTCCTTCCCTATTTTCTTGCTCATCGGGAACGCGACAAGCATCATTTCGTAAACGCGTTCCACTTCCGAATCATTAGCCGCACGGGCAATAATTTTCTTGCGGGCTTCTTCCAGCACCTCTACCGCATAATTGTAGGATTTTTCGCTCATCGCAAGAGTCGTGAACGCAGCAAAGCGCTCGTCTTTGGGCATGGATTCTACGGCACCCACCGCATGCTGCATATACTCATGACGGATGCGTCGCAAAGCCATTGGCGGAATTTCCGAAGCGTCGAGCATCTGCGATGTTTCGACATAGTGCTCACCCTCTTTTTTCAAAAGGCCCCATTCCAGCAGCTTTTTTACCGCATCGCGTGCCTCGTCCGTCGTTATCTGCGGCACAACTGAACGCGCCAACACACGGTAGTCACCATCCCAATCCGACGATACCGCCAACTCGCGCACAATCGGATAATACCACTTTTCGAAATACCCCTGTTCACGCGTGGTGACATGCGTAAATTCAATCTGCTTGCGAATCCGGACAATCTGATTCCATGCATTTTCGCGCTCATCAACTTGTTGCGCCTGGTTGTACTGAACCAGCGCTTCGAAATACGTCCTTTGCAACGGTTCGAATTCCATCGCCTTTGAAATTTTTTCGATGGATTTCGGAGTCAAATTGAAACGGCCACGGATAACATTCAGACAATAAGAAGAGCTACTGAATCCCGCTTTTGCCGCAAAAAATCGATGCGAAAACACCGACCGCATTTTCTTCTGTTCCTCAAAATAGTCTTGCAGGAACTTGCGGAAGTCGTCATAGTCAAACAAGTGTTCAAGCGCAATGCACATAGTTTTAAACTAGAATATTTTTACACAGAAATCAAGAAATTAAGCAAAATTACAATTAAATCAATATATTTCATTAATTATTCTTACACATTTACACACTTCTAACACAGAAAATCATTCCATTTTTCTTAAAAACTTGCACTAGGGCACACCAAAAATTATTTCTCTAAATAGCATAAAAATGGAGTGTGTTATGCAAAAAAGTTGTTTGGGATGGATTCCGGGCGCCGTTTTGTCGGCTGCCCTAGGTGTTCACGTATATGCGGCGTCGGGTGATGCTTACACATGGCCCGGCTACCGCAGCGACCTGGATTACGATACCAAATCGAACCTAGGCGAAATCAAGCCGCCTACAAAATTCAATGACGATTGTTCGGGCGTTACCGGCAAAAAGGCTGGCAAATGGTGGGCATTCTATTGGGGCAAGGATCGCGACAGCCGCATTACCGACGTGACCATTGATTCGATTCTCAAAAAGTACGATACCGATTTTGAATACTTGTACAACGAAATGGGCTGGGCTCCTGACGCACAGGCACAAGAAGGCAAGTACAGTGCTATTTATTATTACGGTTCAGGCACTTGCGCGGGCGGCGCCAAAGAAGACACTACGGGCGGTTGGCAAACGTGGGTCGCGGGCTACACGGCAGTCGCAGCATCGTTTTACCCGCTTTACAGTTTTAACACAAGTTGCCCTTACCGCGATCGCGTAGCGCAAATGGATGCGATGATTCATGAGGGAATTCACTCGATGACGAATGGTTACCCCGGCGCAAAGGATGCGCACTGGTTCCAAGAAGCGGGCAACACCTGGATTCAGCAGGATATGTTCAGCCACCGCGACGGTGTTTACAGCGGTATGGGATTCTTGAACGCGGCGACGGTCGTTGCGCCGTTTATGCCAATTGAAACTTATTCGGGCTGGCTGATTGACGGTACCTTCGGTGGTCCTGGCGGCGGTGCCGATGGCGGTGGCGTGACCGGCAAGAACCAGCGTTACCTGCTGGGGGGCTCGCAGTACAGCAACATCTTCCCGACGTTTATCGGCACATGGATCGGCACGGGTGCGGTTCGCTGGATTTACGGAAATGCTTATGGCAAGACCAAATACCTGCTTGAAACTTACGGCCTCGACAAGGGTCTTGGCGATGCGGGCGTGCGCAGGCTCATTACCGAATTCCGCGCAAGGCTTGCAATGCTAGACATGAAAAAATGGTCCGGTGAAATCAAGAATTTGCTGAACCAGCATTTTGGAAGCGACACCTACTGGGAACAGGACATGTGGGACAATAACAGGAAAAGTTACACCTGGACCATGACGCCCTACCAGACGATGACGGAAAGCAACGGCTACCTTGTTCCGAATCAGGAAACGACTCCGGGATGGTCGGGCTCGAATGTGGTGCCGCTGAAGGTGCAAAGCGGCGCTAAAGAAGTGACGGTGAGTTTCTACCCGAACGGCGCAAATTCCAATAACAAGAATATGAACTTCTTGCTGTGCTACCGTGCAACCGACGGAACGCCTGTATACAGCGAACCCATTACGGGCGAAGGCAAAGCAACGCTGAGACTCGACAAGACGCCGTCATCGACAAACGGAACGCAAATGGTTTTTGCGGTAATCGTGAATACCGATTACCAGTACACAGGCAACACGGGAATTCGTAAGTTACACTACGATTATAAGCTGAAGCCCGAAGCAGGCGTAAGCGGCGCAGGGGCGGCAAACGTCAAGTATTACAACGACTTCAAGCTTGATTACAAGTGGCCCGAAATCGGAGACGCACCGACAAGTTCGAGCAGCAGCATTACGCAAAATTCGAGCAGTTCCGTATCGCCGGAATCTTCGAGCAGCAGCGAGATGCCCGCGAGCTCTAGCAGTTCCGCAAAAATCGTCACGGACGGCGCAACCACATACAACATCACAGCGACACTCCCGATTGACGACAACTATGCCACCGTTTCTGCAAAATTCAACGCTAGCGAAGTCGCGAAGAAGCTCGGTCTTACCGCAACAACGCTCACACAGGCACAATTCTTCGCACTTGAAAACGACGGGAACATCGTCACCAACAGCACGGCAAACACACCGGGCCATTGGTTCAGCAAAGATGGCAAAGTCGTTGAATGGGGCGAAACCGCCTATGTATTCAGCGAAGCTGATTTGGCAAACGGGACTCTCGCGATAGGCCACTACCCCAACCGCGTCAGCAACGGAGAAAAATACAGCTTTACGCAGGGACTTGCTTACAACGGGAAAACAGTCCTCTTCAATATCACGACCAACATCACCAACGAATCTGGAAGCGACGAAGGTGGAAAGACCACAGCTCTGATGTACGGACTTGATAAAGTTTCGACACACATGAACCTCGCCCTCCGTAATGGAAATCTCGAAATCCGTTACACGCTCCCTCAGCGCGACAATGTAAAAATCAGCCTATTCAACGGATTCGGAGCATTGTTCGCACAAGAAATCACGGGAATGCAAAACGCAGGCACGCACACGCGCTCGCTCAACATGAGTCAAATGCCGCGCGGCACCTACATCGTAAAAATCACGACGGGCAGCTATCGCGAAGCAAAACCAATTAACATCACAAGATAAACGAGCAAAAAAAGCAGCCCCCGTACAGGGTTATGTTCTAGCGTAGTCCACGGACAACCTTAAATTTCAAGAGTTCTACCCTCGATGTTGAATCGAGGGTATTTTTATATGCAACAGGGAGTATGTTATGGGATATTTTAAATCAATGTTGGTTTTGGGACTTGCTGCGCATGCCTTCGCGGGTTCGCCAATCGTCAAAGTTGATTTCGACATGAGCGGACGCAATTCAAGCGAGGTGACAGAGCCGAATTATGTGCCGTGGGTAGTTTCGGGAGTCACTTCCAAGGATACGACGATTTCTGGTGTAAAAATTGGAATTGCCGGTAGCGGAAATCTCAAGGCGAACTGGTACAAGGCAGGAGTACAATCACCTTCCTATGCAAAACTAGTGTGCGATGGTGTGATGGTCGAAGGCGGCGGAAACATTACTCTCACGTTCTCGAATCTTGCAGCAGGGACGCACAGCCTCCTTTTGTACCTGAACAACATCGATGGCGTTGCGGCAAGTAACAGCATTGATGTCTATGTGAACAATTCGAAGCAAGCCTCGGTCAAACCAACAAATCGAGCGCTTTCGACTTCCGAATCAGCAATCGCGTATGTAACTTTTTCCGTGAGCGGCGCAAGCGCATCGACTGCCATAAAGCTAAACACGAGTACGATTACCCTGAATGGTTTTGAATTGAATGTGCCCAATGCGGCGGCGCAGGCAACTGGCCCTTCGCCTGCAGATTTGGATTATCACGCACCGCACGAAAACGGAGCCTTGACACTTTCATGGACTGCAGCGAAATCCGCAAAAAAACATCAGGTTTATTTTGGTACGGATTCTGCAACGGTTTTAAAGGCGACAGCCTCGACAGCCGACGTTTACAAAGGCGAGCAGACGGCAGCGACATACAAAGTTTCGGACACAAATCCATTGCAGACCTACTATTGGCGCGTGGATGAAGTTGATGCGAACGGAACGGTTACAGCAGGAAATATCTGGTCATTCAAACCAGGGCGTTTAGCGTTTGAAGGAGCCGAGGGCTATGGTCGTAACGCGGTCGGTGGCCGTGGCGGAAAAGTCGTGTACGTAACAAATCTGAACGACGATGGCGCCGGCAGTTTGCGCGAAGCGTGTACAGCAGATATCGGTCCACGAACCATCATGTTCAAAGTCGCAGGCGTAATACAACTCAAAAGTCGTTTGGTCTGCAATCAGGACTATGTGACGATTGCTGGGCAGACAGCTCCGGGTAAAGGAATTACAATCAAAAGCGCTCCCATCGGCTTTACGGGCAAGGATATGGTTATCCGCTTTATGCGCGTGCGCTTAGGTTACGGCACAACTTACGATGGCATGGGCCTTACAGGTGGCGACCACAGCATTCTTGATCACGCAAGTATCAGCTGGACAATTGACGAAGCTTTTTCTAGTCGCGGAGGCAAAAACCTGACGCTACAACGCACTTTGATTTCGGAAGCCTTGGATGTTGCCGACCACCAAAATTATGCAGCAGGAACAGGGCATGGATACGCAGCAACAATCGGCGGCGACATCGGGAGTTTTCACCACAACTTGCTGGCGCACAACGCAGGGCGCAACTGGAGTCTTGGCGGTGGGCTAGACGGTAACGGCTATTATGCAGGTCGCCTGGACATTTTTAACAACGTGGTCTACAATTGGAAAAGTCGCGTGACCGATGGCGGAGCGCACGAAGTAAACTTCGTCGGCAATTACTACAAGGAAGGCGCAGGCACAGCTCTTCACGGCTATACGTTGCGCGCCCAATTTGAAGGAACTGGCAAAGGTTCGCAAGCTTACTATTACCACAACAACATTTTGCAAGCTGCAAACGGTTCATTCACTTGCAATGGGAACAACGACAACTGCGGACGCGAATACACACTGAGCGGCGGGCAAGTTCTCGATTGGGAACCATGGAACAGCAAACCTTTCTTCGCCTCTTACGCCACTGTACAAAGCGCATCGGCAGCATACAAGGACGTGCTGAGCGATGTAGGCCAAACCATGCCCATTCTCGACAATCATGACCAACGCATGATTCGTGAAACAAAAAACGGGACTTACAGCGTCGTGGGTTCTGTCGGCAAAACCAAAGGAATTCCCGACCGCGAAACGGACGCAGTTGACACAGCGAATATCAAGGGCTGGGAACCGTATCCGAGCACAAGCTGGGCAAACGATTACGACTCCGATCTCGATGGTCTCCCGGACTGGTGGGAAAATATGTACGGTTACAATCCGAAATCCAAGAGCGGTGACTTTAGCGACGCAAACAAAGACCGATTGGGTGACGGTTGGACAGAACTGGAACGCTACCTGGAATGGATGGCTCGCGCGCACTACACCTTCGCGAAAGGCGAAACCCAAGTCATTGACCTTGCTCAATTTACCAAGGGCTACGACAACGGCTCCTATACCGTGAACGCCCCGACAGGCGTTACCGCAACCGTGAGCGGATCCAAACTAACCATAAAACTCGCCAACAACTTCGGTGGCGTGGGCTACATCAAATTTACGCTCAAGGACAATGCAGGCGATACCTTTAGCCGCGACATCGGCGTGACGCAACAGCTCGCAATATCATCTATTGTCGCAGGAGACTCCACAGAAGTCGGTGATTCAACAACTACCGCAATTATGAATCGACAAGCGGCAAACCGCAATGATTTACGTCTGTTCCCTCGCAAGCAAGGTTTCCACGACTTGAAAGGCCGCCGCTTCGAAAAGCAAATTCCATACAGAGTAATGTTTTAAATATTCTCATCAACCTAACCAAAACACCTCGGCGAACGCCGAGGTGTTTCGTTGTAGGATTTGATAGAGAGAAAAATTATTTTCCGCCGACAGGGAACAGCGCAAATTGCAACTGAAAAACTTTATCTGAATTCTTATCTTCTTCAGCGATGAGCGCAATTTCCTTGCGGAAGGCGTTGATGCGCTCCACGATGCGTTCGTAGCCCTCCTGGCTTATGCCTAGCGTAAGCCCAGAAACATGACGCGAGCCCGGCGGGTCGCGATCAATAGAATCCACAGCAAGCTTTAGACAATGCTGGTGGAAACCGCGCAGCGCAAGTTTTGACGTGCGGTCCCCCGTGCTAATGGCACTTTCGGTAAGCACGTATTTGCCGTCGTCCCCTTTCTTGATAAGTTCGCAATCTTCCAGCAACTTCACCGATTTTTTCGCCTCGTCTGCCGTCACATGCGGGTGGACCATTTTCGCAAGCGCTTCGTAATCGCCGTCAAAACCGAACATACCGATAAGGCTGCGGATAATCAGATGCCGCCAATGCGAATACACCATATACTGCGTATGCCCGAGAATATGCTGCTTTTCGGAAAAACGCACGACCTTGAGCGCCGCCTGCATTTCTTCAAACGCAGCATTGCGCTCGTCCATTGTTTCCGCCTGATTGAACTTCACAAGCCCAATAAAAAACTCGGTTTCGTGCTTGCCCAAGCGAAGTCCAGACGCGACCTTCGGGATGCTCGCGCTCGAAAGGTTCTTGTCGCCGTTCATTACGCGACTGATGAAATCCTTGGCCTTGAACCCGATTTTATCAGAGAAAACGCGGAGCGAAAAGGCAGGGTTCGCCTCCTTCTTTGCGTTGTAATAATCTTTCAAAAATTCCCGGTAATCCAGGTATTCGAAGATTTTTTTCCCTAGTTTCTTTTCGCCCATGCCCTAAATGTAAGAAAAATGGCCCATAAAAGGGTAGAATTTTTCATTTTTAGCGTTGTCCAGAAACAACGAGAAATTCGGCTTAAGGAGAAAAGCGCTTTGAAGAGCGCACTGCAAGATATAGATTATGGGTATGGGGGAATAATCCCCCTAATTGCAGCCCGCTTCGCGGTCTTCCATTACCCCCAATGCGGGCTTCAGACGCCAGCCCGCAACGCCTGGCTTAATTGCTATAAAGGGATGGAACAAGCCAAAAGTTGGGTAATCGCAAAAAAAGTGAGGAACAATGGGTATGAAAGGTTTTGGTCACATCGCGTTTGCTAGCGTTGTCTCAATTTTCGGAATTTCTGCAGTACACGCCGCAGATTCCGCTTCAATTCCAGCAACAGAAGTTGTTACGCTCCCGTCCGATGCCGCTTATGGCGGTGGCGATAAAATCGGCTCGCAGCTGATTGCAGCCACTTACAACGCAGGGAATGGTCCCGGCATTTGGATTGTCGCCGATGGCGGCTACAGGCTTTACCACAACGGCTCACTTCTCGCAGAAGACAACCAGGCAGGCCGCGTGCGCTTTATTCCAATGACGTTCTTGCCCGGCGAAAACGCCATTTCTGTCGTGGGTGTGAACGGCAAAGGCGCCCCGGGCGTTCTCGTGCAAATCGACGACCTCGACAAATCTTACTATTCCGGCAGCGGCTGGAAATCAAAGCCCGTCGTTGGCAACAACTCTTGGAAAAACAAGGGCCGCGACCTCTCGCAATGGGGTGGCGCAACGACGCTTTCTTATGCAAGCAACAAGCTTCCGAGTGGAGGCACGCTCGAAAACTTCGCACCGAATACGCAAGCAAAATGGATTTGGACGAGCGATGAATCCGACCCGACGGCAGTACTCCTTTTCACGTTCAACGTAAAAGCCGAAGGCTTTGGCGTTTCTACAACAGGTGGTGATGCTGGCAAAGTCGTCATCGCAAGCGATTCCGCCAGCATCCGCAAGTACTTGCAGAGCAACGATGCCGTCACGATTCTCGTGCCCGAAGGCACTTATGACTTTAGGCTGTTCCGCAATGCCGTCACCGAAGCCAAAAGCAAGGGACGCACTTGGTGCAAGACGACATGTACCGAAAAGAATCGCGTAACCGGCAAGACCAACACGTTCTACCGCATCACTTTCAAGGCGAACAGCTGCAGCGACCTCACCGAAGCCGGCGTGCAGATTGTGCAAGAAAGCGAAAATCTGCAGGCGTGGAGCAACTGGATTACCACCAAGCCGAATAAGAGTCTCGTTGGCATGGGCCGTGGCGCAAATCTCCGCGGAGCATCCATCGCCGTGCGCAGTAACGAAGGTTCAGGGAACCACATCTACCGCAACCTCGCGATTTACGATGTGAACCCGCACTTGATCGAAGGCGGCGACGGCCTTGAAACCGTAGGCACCGCAAGCAAGCATGTAGACAAGTTCTGGGCCGACCACATCAGCTACAAGTGGATTTCCGATGGTATGGATATGGAATTTGTCGACAACGCCACCATCAGCTATCTCGATTTTGACGGAGCCAACGAATACAACTGCTGGGGCACCGACCCGTACATGGCACTCGTCGAAGACGCTCATTTAACTTACGCCAACAACTACTGGCACAACACTTACGGTCGCGTCCCGAAAGTCACTGGCGAAAATAACGGTTCGCAAGTTCATTTGTACAACCAGTACGTCGATTACAACCGATTCTTTGTTGCTGGCGCAAACGGACACAGCGCAAATGCCAAGGCTTACGTGCGCTACGAAAACAGCTACATCAGCGATGGCCAAGGCTACCTCGCCGAATGGGGCGACAACGGCTATGTGTACTTTAGCGGAGTCACATTCGGGAACGGCACCAAGCAACAGCACCGCTACAACGGCACCGTGAAAAGTGGAGTTCCGCAAGCAGAAACATTCAACCCGAGCTACAGTTTTGAAAAGCGCAATGTCGCAGACCTCCCGAAAGAAATCCCGAACCTCTCGGGCGTCGGCGGACGCTACGGCAAAATGCCCGAATACAACCAGGGATTCGGTCAGAGCAACAAAGCCGCAAGCGTAACGATTACCACACCTGCCGCTGGCGCAAAAATCGAAGCAAGCGCAGACGTGACCTTAAAAGCCGACGCCAAGGACAACGACGGCTCCGTGAAAAGCGTTGCATTCTACATCGGCAATACGCTCGTCGGAACATCGACCACTGCACCTTACCAAGTCACCGCCAAGAATCTCGCCGCAGGCACGCATTCCGCAGTCGCCGTCGTAACTGACAATTCCGGACTTACGTGGATGTCTGAATACGTGACGTTCACCGTCGAAGGCACGGCAGAATCTAGTTCCTCAAGTGAGGCACCTGCAAGCAGTTCAGCGGTCGCGGAATCCAGCTCTAGCGAAGTTTCTTCATCGAGCGTCACGGAATCTAGCTCCAGTGCGACTCCCGCAAGCAGCTCCAGCGAAGGCACCATCGGTATTGCCACCCCCATGCAGCGCGCGACCGAAGCAGAAGCAGGTTTCTACCGCATCTTCGACATTCAGGGCCGCCCGCTGTACTCCGGTGACCGCAAGCCCGCAAAAATGCCCGCCGCGCACGTCATCGTGATCGAATACTCCAAAACAGGCAAGACATTACGCCACTATATCCAATAACGATTCCTATAGCGATTAATAGCCCTCCCGCTTTTCGCAAATCTTATATATATTGGTATCAATGAAGTTCTGCAAAAACATATTGGCTGTTTCGATGGCGTCCACCGCAATTTTTGGAGGTTGCTCCTCCGACAGCCATATTGCAGGCAACAGCGCCGAGACGGGTTCTCCGGAACTCGCCGGTATTTTTCTTTTAGATAACGGCAATCCCGCTGCATTCGCACGCGTGCATTGCGTCCCTAGCGACTTTGACGCCACCTCAGACGAACTCCCCGCCGCCTACTCCACGGAAACGGATTCTAGAGGTTACTACAGCCTCGACTCCATCCCTGCAGGCACTTACGCCGTCGAGGCTTTCCACGAAGAATCCGGCAAGCGACTCCTCGTGCAGAACATAAGCGTCACCGAAGACGATTCCGTCGCTGTTAGCGATACGCTCCGCGCACCAGGCTCTGTCGAAATATCATTCAACAGTCTCATTGAAGACGGCTCATCTGCCGTGGTCACCATCCCCGGAACGACAATCTTACGCAAAGTGACCGTTCTCGGGCAAAAGGCCATTGTCGACAGCTTACCCACCGACACGCTCGGTCTCAGAATTTATATAGAAAACGACACGTTGGATTACGGGAATGTCTACGTCAAATCGGATACGACCGTCCAGACGCTCGTCAACTACCCCCACATCGAATACACGTTCGTTGCTCCGCTTTCACTCCCCGAAAGCGAAGACACGCTCTCGTCTTTTGTGAGCGACATCCCGCTTGCACTCCGCCTGACCGCCGAAAACAGCGACATCGATTCACTCGCCCGCTTGCAAGGGCGCTGGGAAGTTGTACGCATATCAAAGGACGGCAAACGCAGCAAAAAACTTCCGATTGCCAATTCAGTTTTCAACGAAAAAGAAGCCATTTTCTGGATAAGCGTGGATTCGTTAAACGTCTCTGACTCGCTAGAGCTTTCGTTCAACAATGCGCTCGAATCAGGTTACGCTCGCGATGTATTCCCGACCAACCGCAGCTATTCGCTCGTGTACCACTTCGATAGCGGAACCGACATCAAGGACGATGCCGAAAAGGGCTATTTCGACGGGGAGTTAAGCGCCGCAAAAACAGGAGCAGAAACGCTCGCAAGCCGCAAAGCAGAAGGCGTTCTCGGCACCGCCATCGCGCTTGACGCCGCAAACTCCATCACCGCGACAAGCTCCGCCAAAATCGACTCGACACGCAAGGTTAATTTAACCTTTGACGGCAAGCAATTCTGTTTCTCACTCTGGGTCAATCTCGAATCGCTAAAGCAACAGACCATCTTTGAAAAAGCAGACGAATACGCTTTCCGCTACGATCCAGACCTTGGCTTTATCGTAGAGTTCTACCACGTCGCCACAGAAAAAGTTGGCGACGAAGGCGCCACGGACACCACAAGCTACAAACAAACGTGGGCATCAGGCACCAATGGAATCGAAGCAGGAAAATGGATTTTCATTGCT
Source organism: Fibrobacter succinogenes (assembly GCA_902779055.1). Taxonomy (GTDB): domain Bacteria; phylum Fibrobacterota; class Fibrobacteria; order Fibrobacterales; family Fibrobacteraceae; genus Fibrobacter; species Fibrobacter succinogenes_K. The sequence goes on from CACZAD010000006.1 coordinate 78,735, forward strand.
TTTAGCAAGCACTCCATACCGCAAACAAATTACTTTATCAACGGCACAAAAATCGAAGCCGAAGAAACCCGCACAGATTGGGACGGCAATCGCGAACTTGCAGACTTTAAAATCGGTGGATTCACCGGAATGATTGATGAACTCACACTCGGAGGCTGCTTCCGCGACGATTCCTGGACTCGCCTCACCTACTTAAATCAAAAGCCCGAAGATTCCTGGCCAAAACTCTCCGCAAGAAAGTAAGTGTACTGTCCATACGTTCAGCATTCAGTTGCTTACTATAATATTATATGCGCAAAAAATGCCCCGTGATTTTGAGGGGGCGTTTTAAACACACAAAAAACGTTATTACATTTTGCCCAAGAAAAATGATCCTAACGATTTCGACATACGTCATCATCGGGCTGCTTGCGCTTTTTGGCCTCTTCTATCTCGGATTGGAAGTGCGCTTTTACCGTGCGCTCGGAAAAGTCCGCGAAGGAACCTCGGACACAGAACCGCTCCCGAAGGTGAGCATCCTGATCGCTGCACGAAACGAAGCCGAAGGGATCCGCGAAACGCTTGATTCCGTACTTGCCCAGGATTACGAAGGTGAATGGGAAATCTGGATTGCCGACGACCGCTCCACGGACGAGACACCCAAGATTCTTGCCGAATACGAAGCCAAGTTTGACCGTCTGCACGTGTTGACCATCGATTCGATTCCCGAAGGCGTGAGCCCCAAAAAGCAGGCCCTTTCGAAACTCATTGACGCCTGCAACGGCGAAATTCTCTGCCTCACGGACGCCGACTGCATCGTGCAGCCATCCTGGATCAAGGGAATCGTCAAGGAATTCGAGCCAGGCATCGAGCTTGTCGCCGGGCACTCCTACATCCCGACCGACAGCAAATCGCCATTCATCATCTGCATGCAGGCCGTCGAGACATTGATTTACCGCATCGCGGGCACGGCGGGCCTAGCCATCCACCTCCCGCTCACAAGCACCGGCAACAACCTCGCCTACCGCAAAAGCTTTTTCAAGAGCGTGAACGGCTTTACTGGCGTCATCAAGATCCAGAGCGGAGACGACGACCTGCTGATGCAAAAGCTTGCCGCCGACCGTCCCTGGGCCATGCGCTACTGCATCACGCCATCGACGTTTGTCACCACGAGCGGCAAGGAAACGCTCAAGGCACTCTGGGAACAACGCAAGCGCTGGGCATCCAAGACCATCTACTACACCCCGAAAATCGTCTTTGTGCTTTCGATGGTGTTCATGTACCTCGTAATGCTCTGCGTCACTGCGGCACTCTCGTTCTTCAGTTTTAAAATTTTCGTCGCCACCTTAATCGCATTCCTTTGCAAGAGCGTCGGCGATATGGTTCTCATTATTCGCGGGCTCAAGATATTCAAGCAGGAACACCTCCTCAAGTGGTGCATCCCGGTTGAATTCATTCACGCTCCCTTTACCGTACTGGCCGTCTTGTTCGGGCTGTTCGGACGATTCAAGTGGAAATAGAACATGGCAACTACAAAAGCGACAACCAAGACCACTACAAAGAAAGCCGCCACCAAGACAGCAAAAGCGGCGACCGAGGGCAAGACCCTTATTATCGCAGAAAAACCTAGCGTGGCAGCCGACCTCGTCAAGGTACTCGGCGCAAAGACGTTCAAGAAGGAAACCGCCTACTACGAAAGCGACACGACCATCGTAAGCCATGCGATTGGCCACCTCGTAGGCATCGCCGACCCGAAGGATATTGATGAACGCTACAAGGCATGGGACATGAAGACACTCCCCATGCTTCCTGAAAAATTTCCACTTGTTGCCCTCCCGACCACCAAAGCCCATCTTTCCGCCCTCGGCAAGCTCATCAAGCGCAAGGACGTGACGACCATCATAAACGCGTGCGATGCGGGCCGTGAAGGTGAACTGATTTTCTATTACATCGTAGACTACATCCTCAAGGGGAACTTCAAGGGCAAGACGTTCAAGAGACTCTGGATGCAGAGTATGACGCCAGCCGCCATCAAGGACGCCTTTGAACACCTCCGCACCGAAGAAGACATGGTCAACTTGAGGAACGCCGCCCTCTGCCGTAGCGAAGCCGACTGGCTCGTGGGCATGAACGGCAGCCGCGGACTCACCGCCTATAACAGCTCGATGGGCGGATTCCAGATTACGCCGTGCGGACGCGTGCAGACGCCAACGCTTGCCATTATCGTCAAGCGCGAAGAAGAACGCAACCGCTTCAAGCCGCAAAAGTTCTGGACAATCGAGGCCGATTTCGACAATGCCGGCGCCGGTTACCAGGGCAAGTGGTTCACCGTCGATAAAGAAAACGGCAAGGACCGTGTCAAGCAGATTTTTGACGAAGCACGCGCTCAAGAAATCCTCGCCAAGTGCAAGGGGAAGACTGGCTCCATCGAAGAGACTACCGCCCCGAGCCAGCAGAAGTGCGGCCAGCTCTATGACCTCACCACGCTCCAGCGCGAGGCGAACAACCGCTTTGGATTCAGCGCCAAGACGACGCTTTCCATCGCCCAGTCGCTTTACGAACATTACAAGGCAACCACGTACCCGCGTACCGATAGCCGTTGCTTGCCCGAAGACTATGTGGCCCCGGTGAAGGCTACCCTCGGCAAGATCGAAGGTCCGCTCGCCAAGTTTGCGCAAGAAGCTTTGGACAAGAACTACGTGAAGCGCACGCCGAAGGTCTTTGACAACTCGAAGATTTCGGACCACTTCGCCATCATCCCGACAGGCGTTGTGCCGAAGGGCCTCTCCGAAGCCGAAGAAAAAATCTACACGATGATTTGCCAGCGCTTTATCGCTGTATTCTTCCCGCCGGCACAGTACCTCAATACGACGCGCATCACGACGGTCGAAAACGAAACCTTCATCACCGAAGGCAAGATCCTCGTGGATCCGGGCTTCAAGGCCATTTACGGCAAGGAATCCGACGAAGAATCGAACATTCCGAAGCTGAACGGCAACTCCGCCAAGACGCTTGAAATTGACGCGAAGGAAGACTTCACCAAGCCGCCTGCACACTACACCGAAAGCACGCTCCTCTCGATGATGGAAAGTGCCGGTAAACTCGTCGAAGATGACGAACTCCGCGACGCCATGAAGGAACGCGGCCTCGGAACACCAGCCACACGCGCCGCCATCATTGAAAAGCTCGTGAGCGACAAGTACGTTGTCCGCGACGGCAAGGAAATGATCCCGACCGCAAAGGCATTCGACCTCATCAAGGTCCTCTCCGCCATGAACTGCGAAGCCCTCACGAGTCCGGAACTCACTGGCGAATGGGAATACAAGATGGACCTCATCTCGAAGGGCAAGGAATCGCGCGAAGCCTTTATGAACGGCATCGTCGAAATGACCAAGACGATGGTGAAAAACATCAAGGGCTTCAAGGAAGAAAGCACGACCGGCGAAGCAAGCTTCAGCCCCGTGAACGGCAAGAAGGTTTTTGAAACGGTCAGCCGCTACACCACCGAAGACGGCATCGTCATCCGCAAGATTGTGGGCGGCAAGCACTTGTCCGAAAGCGAAATCGTGGAACTCTTGACCAAGCGCAAGATCGGCCCATTAACCGGCTTCCGCAGCAAGAAGGGTGCCGAATTCTCGGCCGTTCTCATCATCAACGACGAGAACAAGGTTGAATTTGTCTTTGACGAAAAGCCCGAAGAAATTGAACTCGGTGAAGTTGTCGGCAAGTCGCCCGTTGACGGTTCTGACGTCTACGAAACGCTCACGGGTTATGTCTCCGAAAGCTACGTGAAGAAGGAACCGAGCGGCATGACGCTCCCGAAGGTGCTCCTTGGCAAGGAACTTCCGCTGGACGAAATCAAGAAATTGCTCGCCGGCGAAAAGACTTCGCTCATCAAAGGTTTCCGCAGCAACAAGACGCACCGTCTGTTCGATGCCTACTTGACGCTCGTCAAGGGAAAGCTCAAGTTCGAGTTCCCGCCGCGCGAATTCAAGCCCCGCCGATTCGTGAAGAAAGCAGCTCCGAAGGGCGAATAGTTTTTCTATGCGCCTAAAAGCACTTGCCCTAGTCTGCTCTGCAGCTCTTTCCGTTTTTGCGCAAGAATACCAAATCGACCGGTATATACCGGAATCGAGTTCTTCCGAAGTGACGATTTGCGTGATGGCATCATCGTCAAGCGAACAGCGGATGACGCCAGCCGTGAGCAGTTCTTCTGCGAATTTCAGTTCATCAAGTTCCGCGACAATCGTAAACGACTCGACGAATCTCGCAGACACTAGCTCGTCCGCAACAGCGCAGTCTTCGTCAAGCGTCGCAAAGTCCGGCAAAAATCCGTACAACTTGCCCGACGCCCTTATACCCTTGTGGGAATCCATGACGCTCCGCCAAAAGGCGGCTCAAAAAATCATGGTGTTCCTCACCTCGCCGCAATTCGTGATTGAAAACGAACTCGGGGGCGTCCTCATCACAGGCAAGCACCTCCGCAATTTCGACAATTACAAGCGCCGAATGGAAGAAATCGACAGCAACCTGAAGATTCCTCTTTTCGCAGCCCTCGACCAAGAAGGCGGTCTCGTCAACCGCTTAGTATCGTATTCCAAGCAATGGGAATACCTCCCGAGCGCCCGTGAAATGCGCCGTATGGATCCTACGCAAATCCACACGCTCGCAAAAAAAGTCGGGAGCGTACTCAAAGACATCAAAATCAATATGAACCTGGCGCCCGTTCTGGACCCGTCCAAGGATCACCGCGGAACCAATTCGTTCATGGAAGAGAGCCGCCGCTCGTGGGGAAACGACACATCAAACGCTAACAAGGTTAGAGCCTTCGTCCACGGTATGCGCGACAACGGCATCGTCTGCGTATCAAAGCACTTCCCCGGTTACGACTCCTGGACCAACAGCGACTTGCAAATTGCCATCAGCGCCTCGCCCAAGGAAAAAATCGAGCAGAACATAAGCTTCTTCAAGACGCTTTCCAAGGACATCCCCATCACGATGATGTCAAGCGTCCACTTTTTGCGCATTTCCAGCCGCCCTGCCGTCTTTGACGCCAACATCGTGAAGATAGCACGCAAGTTCTCCCCGGACATGGTCATACTTACCGACGACCTCTGGGGCATCTCGCTTCGCACCTGGGCAAGCGGCAAAACACAAATTGCACCTCGCAAGACCTACCCGGACAAAGATTTCAGACGCCTCGTCACAGCCATCATCGACGCCGGCAACGACATCCTCATGATTTCATACACGTCCAAAGCCAAGGACATCATCAACATCATGATGGATCTATGCAACAAGAGCTCCAAGTACAAGCGCCGCATCGAAGAATCCGCCGCCCGCATCTTGAAGCTCAAGTATAAAATGGGAATGTTGAAGCAGTAAATTTGGATTTAATCTTCACAAGTGCCGTAAGCACCGACTTTTTGGATATAGACCTTTATACTTCCCGAACTTTCGAATAGCGCGAATTGGAATTTGATTCCCAAAAGATGCGATACATAATCATAAAGCGGAATCCATTTTTCTCGAGGATACCAGGTATCTATTTCAAAATCGGACCAACGAATATTCAAGACATCACCATCTATAGTCTTGCCATCCGCCAATGTTCCTGGAAGCTCGAAGTACCGGTAAGTATCCCCATAGTCAAGGGGTGCAAAATTACGAGCCAACCTCAAGTTAAGTTTTAAACCAGGAGCGCTAGCCGCATACTTTATACATATTCCCAACCATTTTGAAGCATCGATACCATTATCTTCATCTTCGGTAAAATCAACACCTATATAGAAATCCTGCCATTCAGGATTATCTTCGTTTTTTTCATTTTGTTTGGCCTCAAAGATGATTTCATTTCCGTCTCTTATATAATCGGAAACATAATTATAGTCGCCCTCTTCTCCTACAGGCGTAAAGTCCTGTTCATCTTCATTCCATTCCCATGTAGTTATTTTAACATCGTAGTTCGGTCCCCACTTAACCTGCGTACTGCCATTTGTTCCCGAATACCACCAGCCACCGTCATCATTAGTACAATCAAAGCCATCATAAACAACTCGGTCATTCCCCCCACATTCTTCAACAATTCCATCAACACTATTCTTTCCATAGTACCAGGCATCAAACCCTTCACCCCTAACTTTTTCAATATCCTTTCCATTTTTTAGGATACCGACACTCTTTCCGCCACAGAACAATTCATAACCAGACTCATCGTCAAGAGCCTTCGCCGTACAACTCGTACCATTCTTACCTTTGGCGCCGTCAGTTCCATTTTTTATCGTACCAACAACTTTACCGCCACAAGTCAGTTCATAACCAGAGCCGTCCTCAAGTGCGGTTGCATCGCAACTCGAACCATCATCACCGTTTTTACCGTCAGCGCCCTTTTCGCCATTGGAGCCGTTCTTGATCGACCCAACAACAGCGCCCCCGCAACTCAGTTCATAGCCCGAACCATCTTCAAGCGCTTTCGCCGAGCAACTTGTACCATCATTGCCATTGGAACCGTCGGAACCTTTTTGACCATCGGAACCGTTCTTGATTGTCCCGACAACAGAACCTCCGCAACTCAGTTCATAACCGGAGCCATTTGACAAGGCCTTGGCCGAACAGCTAGAGCCGTCATTGCCGTTAAGGCCGTTTGTTCCATTTTTGCCATTAGTTCCGTTGGAGCCGTTTTTTATGGTACCGACAACTTCGCCACCGCAAGAAAGCTCAAAACCGGAACCATCAGCCAGAGCCTTGGCACTGCAACTAGCGCCGTTCTCGCCATTTTTTCCGGCAACACCCTGTTCTCCTGCAGGTCCCTGAGGTCCTTCAGAACCTTCACCGCATGCGTTAAACGCAAGCATAGATATGAACGAAAACGCCGCAAACGCAGCATAATTTTTAAGCTTGGTATTCATAAGCTCCCCTACTGTTTCTTTTTAATGTAATTAAATAAAAACAAAATCGTACGAAATTATTTCATACCAAACAAAAAAGTGTTGACAAAAACACTCTACTTGCCAATCGCCTGCTTTTTTGCGCTCGACAGATTCACGACGTTCTTCATCACACCCGCCTCGCCCACCTTGTCCAAGGCAAGTTTCAAGATTTCGGCAGCGGCCATCGTATCGTCCAATGCGCGATGGTGATGAAAATCCGGAAGTCCCAAGGATTCCGTGAGCTTGTGCAAACTGTAGCTCGGCTGTCCCGGGAACACACGCCTCGAAAGCTTGACCGTACAGAGTCTGGGCGGGTTGAACTTGATGCAGCAGCGCTTAAGTTCAGCAGTAATGAACTTGCAGTCAAACTGCACATTGTGCGCCACAAATATGCGGTCTTCCAATAGCGAAGCCACCTGTTCGGCAATAGCGCCAAACTGCGGCTGCCCCACAACCATCTCGTCATTAATTCCCGTGAGTTCACGGACAAACGGAGTAATCGGCTGGCCGGGATCCACAAGCGAGTGGTACGTCCCCACCACTTCGGAACCGTCCATCAGGGCTATTCCGACTTCCATGATTCGGTTATCGTCTTTATGACCGCCGGTCGTCTCAATATCGACTACAGCAAACTTGAGCAAGGTAAGTTACCTGACAGGGATATCGATATCAAGCGTTTCCATACCGTCGCGGGCCTGCACGCGGGCAAGCATCACGTCGGACTTGGGCGTTCCATAAACCGGCACAACGAGCAAGTTGGAGATTCCCTTCTGTTCGCTAGGAACCGCATCGGTATCGTAAACAGTTTTCGTAAAGATAGGCGTCTTGCCGCCATCGAACAAGAAGAACGTCAGCTTGCGCGGCAAGCCCTTCTTGATCTGGGAAGTCTTGACCTGGAAATAAATGTAGCCGCCCTTCGGAACGTTTCTCTGAGCATCCCTGATTTCTTCTTCGGTCGCATATTCCGCTTCCATCGAAAGGCGCACGTTCTTTTTCACGCGTTCCGGCTTTTCGTACTCGACCATCACGTTAAACTTGGCATCTTCGGGGATAGCACTCTCACGGACATCGCGAATTTTCTTGTTGTTCTGATAATATTCCCAACGTCCATTATCGTGCAAGATGACCAGCGCACCATTTGATGCAGTGGCGACAATGTCGTCGGCAAAGGAATTCGCAGCAAGAGCGGCCACAAGAATCATAACCGCTCTAGAGAGAGTTTTCATCATTCCAACCATCAGGTACACCCCTTTTTTCGAGAATTTGCCCAATCTGCCCCCAAATATATAATTATCACGGACTTTTAGAAGATTCGTATATTTAATAACATTTTGTAAAATTATATTTGTGATGTGCATAACACTATCCGATTTGCCCCAAGCCCCACAGGCTACCTTCACGAAGGCCATCTTCTTTCAGCACTCTACGTTTGGGCTGCCGCCAAAAAATGGAACCTGAGAGTCCACTTGCGCATCGAGGACCACGACCAGAGCCGCGCACGCCCTGCATACATCGAAGGCATCCGCGAAGACCTGGCATGGCTCGGATTCCATCACGATTCCGAGAGCATCCAGAGCGCCCGTAACGACATTTACAAGGCGGCTCTCCAAAAGCTCCAGGAAAAATCGCTCGTCTACCCCTGCTTTTGCAGCCGGAAACAGCTCCAGGACGAAAATCCCAGGAGCGAGACCGGGGAAATCATTTATCAAGGGAAGTGCTTTAAAGAAGTCGGAAGTAGGAAGTCGGAAGTCGGAAGTATTGACACATCAATCGAGTCTCGCGACACGGCTCCGCACAATTTGCGTTTCATCGTCCCGGACAAGACCATCGACTGGCACGACTTGCGCCTCGGGGACTTCCACGAGAACCCGAAGCTCCAATGCGGGGACTTTCCCATCCGTGACCGCGACAACCAATGGACTTACCAGTTTGCCGTCTGCGTCGACGACATCGACGAGCATATCACCCACATTGTCCGTGGCGAGGACATCCGCAATTCCACAGCCCGGCAGATTGCCCTGATGGAAGCGCTTGGGCATACCGAGCGTCCGATTTACCTGCACCACCCGCTGATTGTCGACGAGAACAACAAGAAGCTTTCCAAGCGCGAACTCGCCCACAGCCTAAGGCAAGACAAAGAAGCCGGAATCACGCCCGAAATGCTCTTTGGACGCGTCTGCCACAAGGCGCACCTCTGCGAAAGCGATGCCGCGATTACGCTCCAGGACGCCATCGCACTGGTCGCGAACACGCTCCCGTCGCTTTAGCCCCCTCTTGCAAAACAAATTCGGTTTTCGACCATACACAAAACGCCCGGCCATCGGCCGAGCGTTTTGAACATCTAGCGTATTAAAGGATTACACACCCTTCTTGAACTTCTTGCTCCACCAGAGAACGATCGGAGAGCAGACGCACACAGAAGAGTAGGTACCGATGAGGATACCGAAGCACTGCACCAAGCCGAAGTCACGGATAGAAGAACCGCCCTTGACAGCGAGGACAACGCAAACAAAGAGCGTCGTGAGAGACGTGATCACCGTACGGCTGAAGCACTGGTTCAGAGAGCTGTTGATCGTGCGTTCATAGTTTGCCGTGCCGAAGAGTGCGGTATTTTCACGGATACGGTCGAAGTTCACGATGGTGTCGTTCACAGAGTAACCGATCATCGTGAGGAGCGAAGCGATCAAGGCACCGTCGAAAGAAAGACCGAATGCCGAGATGAAGCCGAGCGTGATGAGGGTATCGTGAATAAGGCCAAGCACTGCGGAAACACCGAAGCCAAGACCGAGCTTACCGAATCGGAACCAAACGTAGAGAGCAATCACGAGCCATGCGAGAATCACGGACAAGATAGCGTTGAAGCGGAGTTCCTTACCGATGGTCGGACCCACAGCATCCTTAGCCACGATTTCGCACTTCTGGTTAGCGGCTTCGAAAGCCTTGGCCATCGTTGCTTCAAAGTTCACGTCATCGCCGCGAACGCTGATCTGGTAGGAGTTAGCAGACGTACCACCGAGAGAACGGACACGGGCACCCTGGATGCCAGCCTTGCTCAAAGCCTTGTTCAAGTCTGTTTCGTGCTTGGCGTCATCCTGGTACTGGATCGTATAGACCTGGCCACCCGTGAAGTCGATGCTGAAGTCAAAGCCCTTCACAGCGATGCTTGCGATACTTGCGATAATGAGGATGATGGAGAGAACCTTGAACTTGCCGCGGTTCTTCATGATCGGAAGGTTGGCGTTGTTCAAAGCCTTGAAGCCAGAACCGATGGAGAGCGTCGTTCTGTCGCGCTTAGCAAGTCTCCAGTCGAACACTGCGCGGGAAACCGTGATAGCGCAGAAGAGAGAAGTGAGGATACCGATCGTAAGCGTAAGACCGAAACCCTTGACAGAACCCGTACCAATCTTGTACAAAATAAGACCCGTCAAAACAGTCGTCAAGTTGGAGTCCAAGATGGCGCTGAATGCACGTTCGTAACCCTTGGCCACGGCAGCACGAGCAGTGAGGCCGTTCTTGAGTTCTTCACGGATACGTTCGTAAATAATCACGTTCGCGTCGAGAGACATACCGACGACGAGGATGAAGCCTGCAATACCCGGGAGAGTAAGCGTGGCGTTGAACACGGACATCACAGCGGCAGTCACGAGGGCGTTGATGATCACGCCGAGGCTTGCGATGAAGCCACCGAGACGGTAGTAAGAAACCATGAACACCAAGCAGATGATAAGGCCGATTGCACCGGAACCGAAGCCCTGGACAATGTTTTCTTCACCGAGGGTTGCACCGACGGTACGGCTTTCAATGATCTGCATCGGAGCCTTGAGGGCACCAGCCTTCAAGACGACAGCGAGGCGGTTAGCTTCGGCCATGTCTTCGAGACCCGTGATCTGGGCTTCGCCGTTCGGGATACGGTCACGGATGACCGGAGCGCTGATGACCTGGTTGTCAAGAACGATGGCCATCTGCTTGCTGACGTTAGCAGCAGTCACAGCAGAGAACTTCTTAGGACCGATGCCGCCGAACTTGAGGTTCACGGCAACTTCACCGGCGCTGACACCGTCGCTCACGCGGTACGGACGAGCATCGATGATATCGTCACCACCCATTTCGGCGCGACGACGGAGGAGGTAAAGACGCTTGGCCTTGATGTTGGAATCGCGGCGGAGCTTTTCGAGACCGCTACCGAAAGCGAAAGCGACGTCACGCGGAATGAGCTTCTGGACGCCATCGGTTTCGAGGAGCTTCTTGACCTTTTCGACACTTTCTTCAGCAATGAAACCGCCATTGCCAAAAGAGAGGAAGTAAGAAGTAAGGGACTGACCGACCAAGTCTGCCGGAGCGGCTTCTTCAGCAGCTGCGGAATCCTTCTTTTCTTCGGCCTTGGCAACGCCACCGGCGAGAAGTTCTTCATCGGAAAGAGCCTGGTCCTTCTTGGCAGAATCAACCTTAGCGGAATCGCTCACCGTGGAATCAGCGACGATGTCGGTCGTCTGACGAGTGAGGTAACCGTCAATCAGGCTAATGACCTGGGCAAAACGATCGGATTCGGCAAGAATCTTGAATTCGAGCTTTGCGGTAGAACCCACGAGAGCCTTTGCCGTAGAGTCATCCACGCCCGCCAGTTCAACCAAGATGCGGTCGTCACCGCTCGGAGAAATCTGCGGTTCAGAAAGACCGTATTGGTCAACGCGGTTACGGATGATTTCGAGAGACTGGGCCTGGATATCCTTGATATCTTCGCCGTCCTTGAGGCTGGACTTGTCAATCTGGAGCGTGATGCTAGAACCACCGGCAAGGTCCAAACCGAAGTTGATGGACTTGGAGCCCAGTTTCGGATTTTCCTTGAGGAAAGTCTTCTTGGCTTCACCCTTCTTAGAGTGAACCTGAATTGAAGGCCATACAGTGTAGGCCGAAAGAATGATGACGAGGAGAATGATGAATTCTCGCATGCCGAATTTATGTTTATTCATTTGTAATCCCTTAATAAGGCATTATACATACTAGTTGCGGGACAAAGATAGAAAAGTAGGAAGTAGGAAGTAGGAAGCAGGAAGTTGTTTTAGGTATAAAAAGGGGGGGAAGTTGTCCCCTTGATTGCAGCCCCGGCTCCAATGTCACCCCGGCCACGATGTCATCCCGGACTCCGATCCGGGACGGGGTCACCTTTCCACAGTACATATCGACTTGTCACCCCGGATTTATTCCGGGGTCACCTTTCCTCGCAGCTAAACTTATTTTATTTCAAACAACGGGTCCGGCTTCGCCGCGGTAATCGCAAGCGTCATCTTCTTGCCCTTCAGTTCACGGACAACATCCAAGCCGTCCGGCCTGCAGACAATCTCCAGCGACCCATCGCGCAGCACCGGCGACTTCTTACGGAGTTCAATCAATTCCTTGACAAAGCTGAAAATCGGCTTTTTCTCGCCTTCTTCGAGCTTGTCCCACAGGAAAGTCCTACGGTTGTCCGGATCCTTGCCGCCCACCATGCCGATTTCGTCCCCATAATATATACAGGGAGCGCCCGGCAAAAAGAACAGAAGCGTAAGCGCCAGCTTCACCCTTTGCAAATTGCTGCACGGGAGCGACGCCATACGGGTCGTGTCATGGCTTCCGAGCAGGTTCATCTGCACGCCAAAACGATCCGCCGGGAATGCGTCACGCAAGCGCTTTGCAAATTCTTCGACTTCAATCGGAGTCTCGTCGAACAGGTACGCAAGCACCGCCTTGCGAAGCGGGTAATTCATCACGCCGTCAAACTGGTCGCCCTGCAACCAGCGCGAAGGCTCGTCCCAGATTTCACCAACGATATATGCCTCCGGGTTAATCGCCTTGATACGGCGACGGAATTCCTGCCAAAAGCTATCGTCGTCAATTTCGTTCGGCACGTCCAGGCGCCAGCCGTCAATGCCACGCTTCATCCAGTATTCGCCCACCGAGAACAGGTATTCGCGAACATCCGGATTGTCGGTATTGAACTTCGGGAGCGCCGGGTAACCCCACCAGCAATCATAATTGGGCTTGCCCGAATACGCATGCAGCGGCCAGCCATGCACATGGAACCAGTCCACGTACGGAGAATTTGTACCCAATTCCATCAAGCTGTTGAACTGGAAAAATCCCCTGGAGCAGTGATTGAACACGCCATCCAGAACCACACGAAGATTTAGTTTATGCGCTTTCTGGACAAGCCTGTCGAAATCCTTGAGCGTCCCAAGCACCGGGTCGATTTCAAAATAATCGACCGTATGGTAACGATGGTTGGAATTGCTCTTGAATATCGGGCAAAGGTAAATCGCCGTGACGCCCAGGGACGCCACGTAATCGAGCTTGTCAATGATTCCGGCAAGGTTTCCGCCAAACATGTTTTCGCGGGTCGGGAGCGTTTCCCAGTCCACGAACTTCCCTACCGCCTTGTACTTAGGACTGCGACAAAAGCGGTCAGGGAATATCTGGTAAAAAACAGCGTCTTTAACCCAGGCTGGGAGCGAACTAGATTTTCCAAAGAGCACGGTTCTTACGTTCGTCGACAAGTTTACTGATTTCAGCGATCAAGCCTGCATTGGACAAAAGATCTTCGACACTGCAAGGCGTGCGGTAAGTCCAGTTCTTTCCGCCGACCGTACCCGGAATATTGACGCGTTCTTCCTTCGGGTCGCATTCGGAGAGTGCGGACGAAAGCGCGAGGTAGTCCTGGAGCGGCGGGATGCAGAAGAGGCTGTTCGCCGTGAACACGTGGGCGAGAATATCGCGCACCACCGGCGGCGTGAGCTTTTCGGGAGCCACACCGGGCAACTGGGCATGAGACCAGTAGAACGACTTGTCGAAGTCGCTTTCTTCCCAAAGACCGCGAAGCGTCGACGTATCGTGGCAGCTCGTGGTGCAAACAGAAAGACGCGGGTATTCATCCATGCTGTAGTACGGAGAATACGGAGCATTCCAGTCACGGGCCCAGCGTTCAATGCGAAGCGACATGATGTTCAGCTTGTTGAGCACAGACGGGACGCACGGCGGAACGGCGCCAAGGTCTTCGGCACAGACAAGCATATCGGTCTCGTTCGCAAGCACGGACAAAAGCTTCATGGCATTCTGTTCCCAGAGTGCGTTCTGAGCCTGTTCGTTCTGGCCGATCAATTCGTGGAGCTTCTGCTGTTCGTTCAGCGGGAGCGTAAAGAGAACCGGCTGGTTGTACCAGTACCAGTACGGGTAGAACGTATTTTCATCACCCGTCGGGATGAACACGCGGTTCCAGTAAACGCGGAGCATGGCGTCCTTGACTTTCTGCGGTTCGTCCAAAGCAAGGATAGCACGTTCAGAAAGCAGTTCCGGCTTGATGATGAAGCGGTCGAACGTTCCCGGCAAGTTCGTGAAGCACTTCGGCACGAGCCTTTCAGTTTCGGCACCGAGGAATTCACGCAGCTGGTCCACAGAGAAGTTCGGACGGCGCAAATATTCGAGAGATTCGCGGCAGAAGCCCGCATTGCGGAGCACATCCCACGTGAGCGGAATAGACGGCTGGAAACGTCCGAGAATACCCGTCGATTCGCTTTCGGGAATAGCCCAGATGCGGAAGAATCCGAGTACGTGGTCAATGCGGTAAGCGTGATAGAACTTGCTAGCCTGAGCGAGGCGACGGCGCCACCAGCCAAAGTCATCGGCTTCAAGCACATCCCAGCGGTAAGTCGGGAAGCCCCAGTTCTGGCCACCGTAGCTGAACATGTCAGGAGGAGCGCCAGCGCGGTCAGCAAGCGAGAAGTACTTGCGGTCAAACCACACGTCCGCACTGTCTTCGTTGATGAGGATAGGCACGTCGCCCTTCAAGCGGAGCCCCAAGTTGGAGACTTCGTTCACGGCGGCGGTAAACTGACCTTCAGCGGTGTACTGCATCCAGGCCTGGTACAGCACGTCCTTGTAGTTCTTCATCCAAAGCTTTTCAATATCAGCAGCAGACGGATCCTGGAACTTTTTCCAGTCCTTCCAGCTGGCTTCGTTATTCTGGGCCTTCAGCGTGCAGTACACGCAATACGACTTGACCCAGGCATTCTTGTCGACCCAGGAGAGAAGGCGCTTGGAAGACTTGAGTTCGTCATAGTGGGCGTCAAAAATCTTGCGGAGGATAGAACGCTTCCACGTGGTAATACGGTAGTAGTCCACGCGCTTCATGCCGGCGAACTCTTCGCGGGCGCTTTCGATTTCGCTTTCGAACTTGACGGCGCCTTCGACGGACTGGATATTGATAAAGACGGGGTTTAATGCAAATGCACTGCGAGCGCTGTAGGGGCTCGATTCGGAGCCCGTATCGTTAACGGGCAAAAGCTGAATGATGTTGAATCCACAGAACTTGGACCACTGGGCAAAAGGAATCAAATCCAGGAATTCGCCAATGCCAATGCTATGTTTGCTGTGAAGACTGAAGAGGGGGACGGCTACGCCGGTCTGAAAGGAAGTTAAATCACCATATCGCATGCTTCAAATATAACTCTAATTTTGTAAAAGAATCTTTTAAATTGCACGCAAATAAAAAAAGCCCCGGAAACCCGAGACCATTTTCAACTTTTCTTAATCTACCTTTAAAAGATTAGGCACGCTTTGCGTACTTCTTAAAGCTCTTGATCAAGAGGGCGGCGAGAATGCAGTACATTATTTAGACTCCTTGTTTTTGACGGCGCCAATATTAAAAAAGTTTTACTAACACGTCAAGGTATTTTAGTATATATTTCGGCAACTTTTTTGGACATTTCGTCCATACCAAAATATCACCCCGCACTTGCCCTCCGCACTGTCATACCGGCCACTCTGTCACCCCGGCTGGAGCCTGCCCCGGACTGGTGCCGGGGTCACCTTACACGGCCCCATCACATTGTCACCCCGGACTAGTTCCGGGGCCACCTTACACATTCTCTATAAAAAAGCAAAGCCACGGATAAGCTCCGTGGCATCGCATTCAGATAGAGAGAGAAAAACTTTTTCGATTAAGCGCGCTTGGCGTATTTCTTAAAGCTCTTGATCAAGAGGGCGGCGAGAATGCAGTACATTATTTAGACTCCTTGTTTTTGACGGCGCCAATGATAACAATTTTTTACTAACGTTTCAAGGGTGAAAAGTATATATTTGCGCAAATTTTTCGAAACCGTACAAGAGAAGGGAGATTCCCGGTTGTCATGCCGGATTTATTCCGGCATCGCCTTACACAGTCCCTGTTGCAAAACACTTTTTCAGACGCAAAAGAACCCCTATAGTATATCTACACAACGGAAATTTGGTAAATTATGGGCTATGAAACGTTTTTTGCTTTTATGTTTGGGTTTAACAGCATTTGTAGGCGCAAGGCCATCCCTCCAGTTCGATAAAGACCGCATTGAAGCCGGTCAGACATTCAATTTGCAATTCATCGTTCCCGTCCAGGAACTTCCGCAGAACAGGGGTGCGCTCCACCTCGAAACCCACGACAACTTTAAGCTTCTCGGGCTCGATAGTGCCGATCAGGTAATGCGCCCGGACATGGACGAAATTTTCAATTCCTTCTTTGGCGGCGGTGGAAGAGCGTACAAAGCCAGAGTCTATTCGTTCAAAGTCAAAGCCCCAAAAAAGACAGGTTTGCTGGATCTGGGTAAACTGACCTGGAACATCGGCGGCGAAGCCAACGTCGTCAGCAGCAAAATTCCCGTCGAAGTGCAGCGTTCTTATAACGACGACGCCCTTGCCGTAAGCCTCACCCCCAGCAAAAAGACGATTTACGAAGGTGAACAGTTCAGCGTCACCCTCAGCCTCCACACTTTTGAGCATTTCCAGGGCGGTCTCCAGGCCACCGACATGAGCACCGGCAACGACTTCATCGTCCACCGCAACGACCTCTCGAACATGGAATTCAAGCATGTCGAAGGTACTCGTCGCGAAATGAAGGCCACCACGCGATTTGCATGGCTCAGCCCGACCAAGAGCGGTTCGCTCCAGATACCGTCTTTCAAGTTCAAGTACACCAAGCTTGGAGAACCGAAAGTCGTCGAAGAAAAGAAGCAGATGGGCAATATGTCATTTTCGAGCCGTAGCGTAAAGCAGGAACCCATCGAAACGGAAACCGCCACCGCACCGCTCAACATCACCGTGCTTCCGCTCCCGACCGAAGGAAAGCCTGCCGACTTTTCGGGAATGGTCGGTTCCTACAGCTTTGACGCAAACTTCGACAAGACGAACCTCAAGGTCGGCGAAGCTCTCACGCTTTCCATCAGCATCAAGGGCGACGGCATTCCGGGTACAATAACCGACCCGAAGCTCCCCGATTTTAGCGATTTCCGCTCCGTGCCCCCCGAAAACAGCATCAACAAGAAGATCAAGGGCACAAAGGTCATCACCTCGAAGGACATCAAGGTTTTCCTCTACCCCAAGAAAAAAGGCACCTTTGAAATCCCTGCCATTACGTATTCCTGGTTCAACCCCGCTAAAAAGAAGTACGAAACAGCATCGGCAGGCCCGTGGACCATCGAAGTCGAAAAGGGCGAAGCCCCGGCTGAACCCGTTTACCAGGCACCGGTTTCCGCAGGCACATCCACTCCGGCCGTCCAGAAACAAGAAATTGAATTCCTGGGCAGCGACATCCGCTTTATCCACGCCATCACGGACAAGTCCGAAACGGCCGCACCGCACAGGAGCATTCTCTTCTGGGTACTGTTCGCAGCAGCAATCCCGTTCTACCTTATCGTAAACTTCGCCATCACGAGAAAGCGCAAGCGCAACAGCAACACGGCACTCGTCCGCAAGGGCAAGGCAAACAAGCTCCTCAAGGAAAAGTTCGCAAAGGCCCGCACGGCACTCAAGAGCGGCGACGGAAAGGCATTCTACGCAGCACTCGAAAACGGACTCATTGATTACCTCAGCAACCTGACGAACACCGAATTCAAGGGCATGACCCGCCCGCAAATGAAGCAGGAACTTTCAAAGCGCGGCGTCAAGGAAGAAACAATCGAAGCCATCAACAGCTGGCTTGAAAAATGCTCGTTCGTGCGATTCGCTCCAGTCACGGCCTCGACCGAAGAACAGTCCCAAATGCTCGCAGACGTCGAAAAGCTTTGCGGGGCGCTGAAGCTATAAGAACATTTAACAAGTGATTCCCGTTCCCAAGCGGGAATCTCCAATGGACGCTTTTATGAAACTGAATAGAATTATTTTGACGATCGCCGCAGCGCTCCTCCTCACCTCCACAGCAAGCGCTGCCGACAAATGCAACGGCCTCGAAGCCGGCACCAAGGCTTATAACGAAAATGATTTTGAACGCGCCATTGACGAATGGCGCACCTGCGTGGACGAAGGCGTCGTCAACGCGGACCTTTACTACAACTTGGGCAACGCCTACTACCGCAGCGGAAAACTAGGATTTGCGATTTTCTACTACAAGTCGGCGCTCCGCCTACACCCAAGCGATGACGATATCCAGCACAATCTGCATTTTGCACAGACAAAGACTCGCGACAAGGAAGGCGACGAAGAAGAGAACCCGATTCTCGAAGGCTTGATGGACCTACACCACGCCATTTCGCTCAAGAGCCAAATGAACATTTCCCTCGTACTCTTCTGGGCAATCGCACTCGTAATTCTCGCCCGCCGTTTCGTGAACGGCAGCCGCGGCAAGAACATTTGCACGGGCATCGTGTTCGGCATGAGCGTCATCCTCTGCACCGTTGGCGCAAGCGCACTTTACAAGATGTACACGCTTGAAACAGACATCACGGGCGTCGTGACCGCCTCAAGCGCCGACGTGACGAGCGCCCCAAGCGACAAGTCACAAACGCTCAACACGCTCAGCGAAGGCACCAGCTTTGAAGTCATCGGCGAACAAGGAAACTTTGCCGAAATCCGCCTCGGCGAAAAGATCCGAGGATTCGTAAAACTCAGCGAAGTTGGAATTGTGAAGTAATTAAAGATTTCAATTACACAATCTGGCCGCCACCAAGAACCATGTCGCCATCGTAAAAGACGGCACACTGGCCCGGAGTCACGGCAAAAAGCGGTTCGTCAAAAACGGCGACCGCCTTGTTCGTATCGACGATGGTAACTTCGCAGCCAACCGCCCGCTGGCGGTAACGCACCATGCCCTCGGCGCGGAACGTCGTCCCGACCTCCCGCGCACCGCCGTGCCATTCGCAATTCACCATTTCCACGCGGTCAAAGCAGACCGACGACTTGTCGCCCGTCACCAGAATATCGCCCGTTTCCGGGTCCACATGCTTCACAAACGCAGGCACGCCAATGGCCACGCCCAGACCTTTGCGCTGACCGACCGTGTACTTGTGGAACCCATCGTGCGTATTCCACACCTTGCCCTTTTCATCCACGAAGCGGCCCGGGCGAGTCATCTCGCCAAAGCGGTCCTTCAAAAATTCCGTGTACTGCGATCCGTAAATGTCAAAGCAAATGTCCTGGCTGTCGCCCGTCTTGGCATTCACAAAGCCGTTCTGTTCGGCGATTTCACGCACTTCGCTTTTCACGTACGTTCCAAGCGGCGTAAGCACGTGATTGCGGCGTTCATCGGGAACCCAGAACAAAAAGTAGCTCTGGTCCTTGCCAGGGTCTCGCCCACGCAAAAGCCTGCGCACGCCATTCACTTCTTCGATGCGCACGTAATGCCCTGTCGCCAAGAATTCGGCGCCAAGCGATTTGGCGTAATCCATCATCCAGCCAAACTTGATAAAGCGATTGCAGTAGCAGCAAGGGTTCGGCGTACGCGCATGCGAAAAGTCCGCATGGCAGCGTTTCAAGACTTCACCGGTAAATGCGTCAGAGCAGTTCGCCACGTGATGCTCTATGCCAAGCTTATCGGCAATCATCTTCGCACGGACTACACTCGGGTCGTTTTCGGCATCGAAGGCGCCGTCGACATCGGGCAAAACACGGAGCGTCACGCCCACGACTTCGTATCCCTGCTGTTGCAAAAGAAGTGCGGCAACGGACGAATCCACGCCACCGCTCATGCCGACTGCGACTCTAGTTTTAGACATCATTATTCTGTTTTTGTTTAGTCACCTGAATTTTTGATTAATATAGAAAACGACTCTTTTATAAAAAGGCGACCCCGCAACTAGTGCGGGGTGACAACAAAGCGACAAAGCCGCTAGTCAAATCTCAGCATCAACGCAAGTTCGAACTGGAGAATCTGACGAATGTGGGCCGTCTCGTCGTCCAGCTTTTCATGGATCTGCCTGTACTCAATGTACGAACTGAGCGAAGCCATCTTGTTGAACGTATACGAAGCACTCGGACGGATGAACCATTCGTGAGTTCTTGTCGGAACCGTGCGATCCGTCAACGTCAGCTTCGGATAATAGACCGTGCGCCTATTTTCTGGAATTCCAGAATCGTAAGACCATTGTTTGTAGATACCATCCGTTCCGGATTCAGCATTATACATGTTGTAATCCTTTCCATGAGTATACTGCTTACGGATCGTCTTCTTGTAATCGTAGCCGGCAGTCAACTTCAAGTCAATATCGTTCTTGAGCTTAAAGAACCACTTCCAAAGCTGGAATCCCTTGTTGAGCTTGAGCGGGTACGAAATCGTCAGGTCATTACCGATATTGATGCCGAAGTCGTTATAAAGCGCAGTCGGAATCCACGGCGTTTCAAGGAAATAGCTGGTCGTATCGGTGCAGTTTTTCTCTTCCTTCGGGAAGCACGGATTCGAAACCACTTCTTCCTTCGGACGGCGATCCGTCGATTCGACCTTCAGGCGCACGCTATTTTCAATACGCAAGTTGTTCTGCGTCAAGAACGAAAGGCGCACAAGCGGGTTGAAATTCCAGACGTTAGACCAGGAATCTTCGGCACTCTGGAACGGACGGCTCGTCACCGAGCGGGTATAGTCAAAGCGGTGCGTCAAGCTTACGCTGCGGAAGCTGTTCAAGAACGGAACCTTCTGCGAGAAGTTCGGAATCGAAAGGCTAAATCCGAGCTTCGGGAGGATTGTCGTCGTATCGATGTACAGCGGATTTTCACGAGACTGCGAGAAGTCTTCCTTCCACTGGAAATCGGTCGTGATGGAAATATCCCAAATCGGGAGCGTAAAGCCCGTAGAAATTTGTAACGAACGGGATACCGCATTGCGGAAGGCGCCCTGGTACACCAGCGTATCGACGTGCTTGTTCCTGTACTGCGCAAATCCGGTAAAGTCGTCACGATCGGTAAGTCCCATATCGCCCGTCATAATGTTCCAAAGACCACGACCGCGATGACCGTTGCCAAGTCCCAAACCATAGAGGTAATACTGGAACGGCGTCACGCCCTGTTCTTCGTACAGCTGGGCAAGCGTAAAGTTTTCACCCACCATATTCGTGCTGGCATTCCAGTTGAACTTGACTTCACGCCACTTGAGCTTGTTCAAGAATCCAGAGACGGCGTTGTCCTGCCCAAACAGGTTTGCAATGTCGATGATCTTGAGCGTCGGAGTGAACTCAAAGCGGTTCGTCTGCGAAATCGTCCAATAGTTCTTTTCGATGCTAGACTGATCATAGAAGCTAAAGTCGTTCGGGATGCTCTTCTGCTGGTTAAAGTCAGACGAGAACTGCATATTGAACGGCAAGAACGGAATCAGCTTGGGATTGAAGTTAATCCTGAACTGTTGGTTTCTGGAACGTTCGTTACGGAGAATACCGTATGTACGGCCATATTCACGATGGCCCACGCTATCGACCTTGTAGAACACCGTACTATCGTAACGGATCTCGTAAGAATCCGGATTCTGCAAATCGATCTTCATATCACCCTTCGCGATGGTATCGATCGGGATGATCACAAGACTGTCCCTGGAAACGTAGACCTTTCTATCCGAATGGTCGTGGTCAAAAATGTAGCCGGAAGCAAACAGCCCGCCTTCGGAGGTCGTGAAGAATTTTTCCTTCGTGAACGCTTCGCGGTCGCCACCGCCAAACATGTCACGTCTGATGTTGACGGAGTAGTTTGCCGAAAGGAACGAGAAGATGTTCCAGCGCATATTGAGCTTGTGGTTCAATTCTGCGGTATAGGTCACCACCTTGTCGACCTGCGGTTCCACAAAGTCCGGATCGCGGGTCTGGTTCACATAGCGCACGTAGCTAAAGTCGAACAGAGTCAAGTCGAACGTCTGCGGCCACGGTTCAAATTCCGTCTTCGAGATGTCCTTGAGCCAGGAATACTTGGCCAAGCCTTCGAACGGCCTGAACTTGAACATACTGAACGTACCCAACTTATATTCAAGCAAAGTATGGTACGAATAAGAGGAGTCAGAAGCCGTTGTCGAACGCCCTTCGGACTGGTGGTAAGAATAGCTAAACGCCGGACGTTCCAAGAAAGCCTGCGAAAGGAATTCGCCAATCTTGGTTTCGCTAGCCTTGTAATCCTTATGGTAGCTGATGCTAAAGCTCTTGTCGCTCACAAACGATTCGTAGCCCTTGGACTCGCCAGCATCTCTCAAGCGGTTTTCTTCCTTGTCCGACGTGACGGCAAGTTCGTTCTGGAACATATCGCCTGTGAGGTCCACAAAGCTGCTCTTCTTCAAAATCATATCATCCGTCGGCTTCATGTACGGACGCTTGGTCGTGCTATGATAGCCGATCGACATCGGGATGTGGAATCCAAGAGAGTCGTTCAGGAACTTGTTCAGCGCAATGGACATATCCGCAGAAAGGTCCAACTGCGAAGCGGCCGTCGCAAGGTCCGGCTTCGGAGAACGTCCCGAAGAAGAAAGCGTTGCAAAGTTACCGTCCTGGTAGCGCACTGCACCAGAAAGCGAGATAAAGTCAGCAAAGTTCACCTGGCCGTTCACACGGGCGGCATAGCCCCATTCCGTATCCATATCCGAAAGACGGAGGTCATTCAACCAGAATTTACCTTCAAGGTCCTTCGGGGAGGCATTCGAATCGGCAATAACCACAAAGCGGATCCAGTCGATATTCGTGATGGACGGATTACCCACCAGGCGCAACTGTTCGTCACGTTCGCCAGGCAGTTTTTTCACGACCGGGTCCAAATAAGGCGGATGGCGTCCACGCTTCAAATCCGAGAAATCGGTAATATCCATCGCGAACGCATTCGCAATCCAGTTCTGTTCGTGGCAATCCTGCGGACGTTCGGGCGGGCACTTTTCGTCCTTCAGGTTGGACGGACGGAAGCTCCATTCGTAGTAATCGCCAGAACCGTCGATGGAACCTTCACCGAACTGCAAGGCAAAGCGGATAGGCACCGTCTCAGCTTTGGTCTCGTAATGGATTTCCATCTTCAGGGACTTGTAAGCCGAGAAGTTCTTTCGATCCGTCTCGAACAGACGCGTCACGCCCACTTCCTGGCCCGGGCTCATATTGCGATATTCCAGAACAAGAGCCGTTTCCTTGAGCGGAGCGTTCGAGTTGGCATCACGTTCCGTCACCGTATTCGGAGACTTGAAATACGTGTTCGCATTTTCGCGGTTATTGATGGTCGAGACCTTGATGAACGTCGTATCGCGAGTCGCCACAGATTCCGTCACGCGCGTTTCGACACCGTTCACCTCAACAATCTGGGAGTTTTCAGAAGACGTCGTGCGGTAAAGATCAGCAACGGTCGTTTCTTCCCAAGAGTTGCCGAGAACAGAAAGGCTCACCACCTGCACCTTGGCTTCGGAGATGCCCGGATTCAAGCGGCCCAGCCACATACGGGTGAACTGCGCTTCAGCAAGAATTTCCTTATAGCCGTTTCCGGTCGGCGAAACAATCGTATCGTACTGGTTCAGCGGAATGGTCCACTTGCGCCATCCATTCTTCAGTTCTACAAAATTAAGCTTGTTCGTATCGGACAGGTCAATGCGATAACGGACAAAGCTAATATCCGTATCAAGAGAACCGTTGCGGTTGATATCTTCGGTATCATAGGCACGTTCGCCCAAGTTGCCTTCGGTTCCGTTGATGTTTACAGGAGGATCGCTCTCGTCTTCGAGATCCTTGAAGTCGTCTCGGGCGATATCCGTAGTCGAAGCATCGGAGTTCGAAGCCTTGTAAATGGAATCACGGCAACCCGCAACGCGGCAGTCCCACACCACCCTGTATTCATCGGTACCCGTTCTTTCGTCAAGACCCATATCGTGCTGGGCAACGGTCATGCCAATCTGGTTTTCACCGTTATACCTTCCGTTAGGTTCTTCACCGCTAATCGAAAGGTCTTCACTGATAAGGCCCAAGTCGATAAAAATGGAACCGGAATTACCACGAGCCACGACCTCGATATACTTCATCTCGCTCAGATCCTGGTAATACGAGCTGTTCGGACGCATGATACCACCCCAGGAATTACCCATGAGGTCATCATTGGGGCGCAAGGTCATCTTGAGCACGGTCAAGTGCTGGTTATCGACATCGGAGTTTCCGACATTCGGATAAATGTACTTGTAGAGTTCAGTGTTGTTGCTGTGCCAAATAAATTCACCCTGGTGACGGTAGTCCAGGCTTTCAATGTAAGTCCTGATGTTCGACCTCACACCGCCCGGAGGAGAAGCCTGGTACCAGGACAATCTCGACAGCGGATAGACAAGACCCGTGGAGGTCGATTCAAAGTCTTCGACAAGAGCCGTCTGGTTCTTGCTCGTGTTCGCATTATGGCGGCTACCGGCAAATTCAGCTTCGAAACGCCAGTTCGAGGCAGCCGTCGTACTGATACCCGGAATGGCATTCACCAAGTCCGTCAATGCCTGGACAGAATCCTGCAAGCGGACGTTAAAGCCCCAAAGGACGCTAGAATAAGGTTCATTGCCAAGCGTCGGGACTTCGGCCGTTGTGCTCTGGCTCCTGTAAAGGGCGGTCACGCCAAAGACGGAACCGGCACCAAAGCCATACAAATCGAGCGGGAGTTCGGCACGGGCGCCAAGCAACAACTTGTTATCAATTTCGAACAACGGTTCGCATTCGAACTTGACCTTGATTTCCTTGTTCGGGTCAAGGGCGCGTTCGCTCAAAAGTTCAATCTGGCCAAGCTCATAGTTGACTTCGTAGTCCGTACCACGGATAAGCGTCGTAGAACCGGCGGTCACCTTTTCAGAGCCCGGAGAAATGTCCATACAGCTACCGCTGTTCACAGAATAGCTGGAGTTCGGGTCGCGTACGCTAATCGTGGAATTACGGCGCTTGCCCACGGATTCAAAGTAGAAACGGCTCGTATAGCGAGAGAGATTATAAACAGGGAGCGTATAGAGCTGCGCCATGGCGGCACTAGAATCCAAGTTACGCAACGGTTCCAAGCAGTTTGCACGGGCGCGCTCGGCGGCATTCGGCCCAGAGTATTCCGAAAGCGGTTTACAGGGCAACCACATTTCGCCGGTGTAACTACCCGATGCATCCTTCGTAAAGATGGCAGCATCGCTCACCAACGGCGTACCGGTCGTCGTATCCGCCAAACCAAGAGTCTGCAAATAAGTTCCGGACACACCCGACTTGTTCTTCATGCGCAAAACAAAGCTATTTGCGCTAGCATCAGAAATGCCGATCGAATAAACGTTGCGGAGCATCAACTTGTCGATATCCGTAAGTTCCGAAAGAGTCGCATCCCACTGGATAAGGACAGCCTTTCCGCCATCATAGAGCGTCGTTCCGACACGATCCGTACCATCGTCACTCCAAGTGGCTGCAATAAGCGTGTTACGGTTCACACCGTTAATCTTTACGATACCCGTCCTGGAATCATACGAGAAATCGCCTTTTGGAATTTCGACCATACGGTCGACTTTCTTTTCTACGGGAGTTCCGCCCTGCGGAGGCGTATACACGACAGTGACACTGTCAATCACATCGGCAGTAACGTTCAGCGCACTTCTCTTGTACAACTTGAGGTTCGTCGCCGGGTAGTTCGAAGTCGAACGCCCAGCAATACCGGCATTCACGTAAGCCTTCCTCGCCTCGTGGTTCAAGAAGTAATAACGGTAAGCGAGGAACTGCTTGTCCGTCACCTGGAATTCCGTCGTCGATTCGTTCGCCTTGATGGAATATTCTTCCTGTTCACCGCCATCCTGAGAAGCGATCGTCGTGAGCTTCCAGTCCCCCAGCTTCCATTCGGCCTTGATACCGAACAAGCCCTGGTGATTTTCAGAATAACCGGTAAACTCCGTACCCGTCAAAGACAAGTTCGTCGTACCCGCTTCGACACGCTGCAAGATATAATCTTCAAATTCGTTCTTGTACGATTCCTCGTAAACCACGCGGATTTCGTTCTGCGAGCCAAGGCCTTCATCGACATTCTTGATTTCGACCGTGATGTACGGACCAATCTTTCCTTCGACCATGAAGCTCGGGTTATAGTCCAACGACGGAGACGGCCACAAGCTGGTCTTGGTACTGCCTTCGGCATCGTCCTTTTCGCCATAGCCCTTGAAGCGGACATCCATCGAACCCTTGAGCAAGAGCTTCGGCTTGTTGAAGCCAAAGTCCTTCATCCAGGCCGGCATGTTCACCGGGATCGTGATATCAAAGACGGAACCCGTTTCGGGAGCTTCGTACCCATCGTTCTGCCCCACCAGGCCATTGAGCCAAAGACGCTTTTGCCCAATAGCGTACATATCCGAAACGTAGTCAGCAAGTTCCGGATAGTGCGAAGTCCAAAGGACCGTCGTATCCGTACGCGAGACCGTATTCACGCGCTTTTCGGACACGTCGATTTCACGGGTGGCCACATCGATTTCGTGCGAGAACACCTGCCCCTTGGACGTGTTCATGAGCCCCGCGCGGGAACCCACACCGCTAAACGGCAACAGCCCGTCAAGCGGAGACGTAGATTTTGGAACCGGGAGATACTTGACCGACGGGGTCCATTCGTCCGGAGTCACCTCGGAGGCATCATCTATAGCCGGAGCATCCGAAGCCTTAGCTACAGACGGTGCGGGTGCGGCCGAAGAAGACGAACGTGCAGACGACAGCTGCGGCTTTGCAGCAGCGGACGAGACCGGTTTTGCAGACGCAGACGTTGCAGGCGTTGCCGAGGACGGCACAGAGACCTGTACAGAAGACGACACAGGAGATTTTGCCGATGAAGAGACTGGCTTGGCAGACGAGGACACCGGCCTTGCCGAAGACGCAGGTGCAGCAGCGGACGATGTGGGAGGCGCCGCAGACGAAACCGCCACAGACGGTTGAGACTGAGGCTTGGACGGTGCGGCACTTGATGCCGGTTCCGCACTCGAAGACGAAGCTACAGAAGCGGTCGACTTCGGAGCGGGCACATCCTGAAAAAGTTCATCGTCAAAAAGAGATTCATACGAGCTAAGCGTCCCATCCTGAGACCAGACGGAACCCACAGCCACAATGCTGCTTGCAGCAAAACCCCATAGGGCAGATTTTAAAAACTTTCTAAAACGCAACGGTGTACAAAATACAAAAACGGGACGTTCAAAATTAACACCGATAACATAGAAAAAAAGAAGCGCACCCATTTTACGGGTGCGCTTCAAAACCGGATTCTAGACCCTTTTTACAGGATAAATTAGAGGAAGACCTCGATACCGCCGCGGCACTTTTCCCAAGCCGGATTCTTCTTGCACAAGAGATCGATCATCTTGTCGTAAGTAGCCGTGTTGGAGAAGCCCTTCCACAAGCGACGTTCCACGGATTCGCCGGAATCCTTGTCGATTGTAGTAATGGTGTCGTAGTAGTTCGAGTTGTCCTTGAATTCAGAAATCAAGATGTTCTTCAAGTCGTCCGTGTAGATGCGGGATGCATACTTGAGGATGGAATCATTGAAGTTGAGTTCATTTTCGACGAGCCATTCGAAGTCCTGGATCGGATTGCCGTAGATGAGCCAGTGGCGGAGAGCAAGTGCGACCACCAAGTCCTTCACGGCACTGCGGAAGATGAACTTGTCTTCGAGACGGCCATTCCACGTGATGCGGGTCAGCGGGTTATCGTCGTTAGCTTCGATAGACACGCCCTTGCCCGGAGTGACCTTGCGGATCTTGATCGGGAGACGGCTAAGGAGCTGCCATGCCTTCGTGAAGGCGATGGTCTTACGGACAAAATCCTTTTCCTTTTCAGGGGCAACGCGCACAAACGCACCGAAGCAGCGCTGGTAAAGCGTTTCCTTGTCAAAGATGCAGTCGCTGGAGCGGCATTCGCTGAGCTTGCCATCCATCATAAAGAGGGTCTTTGCAAGTTCCGGACGCATACGGACTTCGAGCTTACGGGTACGGGCCTTGAGACGGACGCCGTCCTTATAAACGTAGGTAAAGCCTTCTTCCTGGTAACGCTGCCAAATGAAGAACTGCAGGTCGTCAGCGGCACGCAGATGGTAGCTGAACACCGGGTTCTGGCGGTTGTTAGCCATGGTCACCTGGTTCAAGAAGTTGTCGGCGCCCTGATACGGCACAACGACCTTCACGAGCACCTGCGGGTTCACCGGATGCTTGCTCTTCTTGGCATACTGTTCGTAAGTGAAGAGGGACTGGGCACCGTTAATGATCTTCGGGCGTTCAATGAAGAGAACCTTCTTGCCATCGCGATCCTTCAAACGCAGGTCGTCGCCCGTAAGCGTCATACCGTTGTGGAGGAACGGGAAGTCATCGACGTTCACGTTCTTGTCGTCATTGCGTTCCATGGTCTGGAAGGCGTCGATAAGAGCGGCGTTCGTATGAGTGAGGTTACCGAGGTAAGTACGGATGTTGGAGCTAACAATGGCCATATTGTGCTTGGTCTTGAGGCGCTTACCAAGGGCAACATGGTAGTCAAAAATCGTGCGGATCGGGCAGAAGCCGAGGAAGAGCTCGCCGTGATCAGAGGTGAGGTGGAGCGGTTCGGAGTCCATCTCGATTTCAAGCTTGTCGTCTGCAGAACGGAAATCGCGAGTCAAGTCGTCGTGTTCGGCAATGATTTCGAGCTTTGCCTTAACATCGGCCTTCCAGAGCGTGAGCTTGCGGCGCATATCCTTGAGGGTGCGTTCGAGTTCGGAGTCCGTGATGTCGCGGCTTGCGCGAGTGCGGAGCACCGTAATTTCGAGCGTTTCCATGTACGGACGGCTTGCAGGAGCGTTTTCGTCTTCTTCAGTTTCTTCGTCAGTGATCTTATTGACGGCCCACGGGTCGGCTTCTTCACGAAGCGAGAGGAAGAACGGATTGGTCGGGTCGCTAGTGCGGAACACGGCGATCTGAAGTTGCTTCAGGTCGGCGTTCAAGTGTGCGACAACCTTTTCGAGCGGAGTATCTTCGTCCAGGAAGATGAAGAATTCCATAAAGCCCTGGGAGTATTGGAAGCCGTGGAAGCAACCATTTTCATCCAGGTTTAGATGCCGGAGTGCCTTGATTCTATCGTTTGGGTCGTTAGGGTTCAAGCTCAAGAGGCTAGCGACAAATGCTAAGCGGCGTTCCTGCGATTTTGTAAGTTCCATTTTTTCCTCAATAATTACACTGCAATACCAATATACAATATTATTATATATTGGAGTATTCTCGTAATTCGCACCCTAAAAATAGTTTCAAATCGTAAGATTTGCGTGCAAAAAAAGATAAAACTTACATTTTTTTGCCCTAAAGCCACTTTTTAGGTGAACAAACGTGCAAAAAACCTAAAAAAAGCGGTGAAAAATCACCCCGCAGGCACCGATTGCAAAGCATAGCCCCAAAAAAGAAAGCAAGTTTTTTTTGTGTTTTTTTCATGTACTTTTACGTTTTTCGAAACAAAAAAGCTATGATTTAAACATTAGGAGTCTTTTTATGAATTTACTAGATGTTATAGCCAAAGCCAAAAAAGAGAAAGCAAAGACGCTGGACTTGTCGCAGAAGGGTCTCCGCCTATTGCCTCCCGAACTTTTCGAAATTGAATCTCTCGAAGAACTCAACCTCGACCGCAACTTGCTCGTCGAAATTCCTGACGACATCGGCCTCTTGAAGAACCTCAAGAGCCTTTCCGTGAGCGAAAACGACCTCATGGAACTGCCGGAATCCATCGGCGAACTCACCAAGCTCGAAAACCTCTACCTGGGCTACAACAGCTTGTCCGACTTGCCGGAATCTGTAGGGAACCTCGTGAACCTCCAGACGGTAAACATCGCCAAGAACCAGCTTCTGGACTTGCCTCTCGAAATCGGCAACTGGAAGAAGGTCGTAAAGCTCTCCCTCCACGACAACATGCTCTCCGAAATTCCGGCCACGATCGGCAAAATGAAGAGCCTCGTGAAGCTCTACCTCGACAACAACGAACTTTCGACCATCCCGGCAACGCTCTCGCACCTCGAGAACCTCGAAATTCTCATGGTCTCCGGCAACCGCCTGGGCGCCATCCCGTCCGAATTCAGCAACCTGAAGAACTTGCGCGAACTCGTGCTTGACGCAAACCAGCTTGCCACCTTGCCCGAAAGCCTCGCCGAATGCGAAAACCTCCAGACGATTTCCGTGATCGAAAACCCGATGGAAGTAGGCATTCCGCGCGTCCTCCTCGACAAGAAGGGACTGAGTATCGATCAGTAGCGGCTTCGTCGCAGAAACTAGTCACTATTCATGAGTTGCTAGTAAATTGTCATTCCCGGCACAGACCGGGAATCTCCTTTTTAGGAGCAATCACAATTCAAACGTTCAAAGGATAAAGTCATGCATCTCCGAATGATTTTAGCGGCATCGCTTTTGTGCTTACTCGGATGCTCGGACTTTATCCACCCGGTCGAGAGCACTCCCGAGCCAACAGAATACTCATTCAACTACTGGCTTTTGCAAAGGCTATACCTGTACGAAGACGAGCTTGCGGACTTGCCCGAAGAAGGCGATTCCGTACAGGTCCTGTACAGTTCGCTCAAGGACCCCTACACGCGCTACACGCCGCCTGCCAAAAGCGAATCCGTCATCGTCAGCTCCACGACGAGCATGATTGAAGGCGACGTCGGAATGCGCTATCAAACCAACACCAATCTAGAACACCCGATCACCATCTCGCGGGTTTTCCCTAAAGGACCTGCCGGGAGAGCAGGCGTTCCTAGAAACGGGACCATCATCAGCGCAAACGATGTCGAACTCACCGGGAACAGGGCGAAAGCCGTCTACGACTCCATCGTCGACTACAGCAAGAGCATCGATATCCGCGTCGCCCACAACTACGACACAGCGTTATACAAGCTCGAAAAAGAGACCGTCTACGCACCGACAGTCTTTGTCGACACGCTTTACGAAGACAAGGCCAAAGGTTATCCCGGAATCATATTCATAAGCATCGAAGGCTTCAAGCTCAAAACGGCCGACCAGAAGAGCGGCACCTACGGTGAGCTAAAATCATACCTGGACTCCACGACTTCGGACAAGCGCGTCCGCATTCTCGACTTGAGAGGCAATCCCGGCGGACACATTTCCCAGTGCCTCGACATGGCGGATCTGTTCGTTAAAGAAGGGAAGCTTTCGACAAGGCATCTGCGCGCACTGACCTTCGATGGAGGTTCAATGCACGTCACCTCGACCGTGAAGGCAAAGGCGGGCGATGCCGGCGAATCGGGCAAGTTCCTAATTTTTGCAAACAAGGGTTCCGCCAGCTGTTCTGAAATCTTCATCGCCGCTGTCACAGAGACTACAGACATTCCGCTCGTCGGCAGCACCACGTACGGCAAGGGTATCGGACAAAGCATGTTCCTCACCTACAACGGCGGGCTTGCCACCATCACCGATATCGAATTTTTGACCCCCAAGGGAAACTCTTACCATAAAGTCGGGATTGTACCAAAGTACCCTTGCGAAAGCGGCATCAACAACAACGACTGTGCCGCAAGAGTGGCTAGCGAACTCTACAACGTGAAGATCCCCGAACAAGACCAGAACGTCCTAGCCAAGCAATCGTCCAGACAAATTGAGGACTACCCAAATCCAGAATTTGAGGGAGGCGCCATCGAATGGGGAAATCTGTTTTAAATTCTTTTTTCAAGTTCATTCTCCTTTGCGGATCCGCGCTGTGTTTTAACGCCTGTGTCTCGGAGAACAGCACTGTCACCGTCAATGAAAACGACCCAGCCACAACGTTTTCCAACGAATTCAAGTACAACTACATATTGCTGCGCTATCTGTACATCGACCAGGACAAATATCTTGGCGAACCCGAAGACTATATAGACAAGATAGATCCCGACGTATTTGACGGCTACGACATTCCTTGGGATTATTACGACATTTATTACATGTACAGCCAGATGAATGATCCGTACACCTACTATGTAGACCCCTATCATTCGGCGCAATCCATCAGGGCGATATCGGTCTCGGAGCAGTTAATGGATGCCGGATTCGAATGGACATTTGACGAATCGACCGGCAAGTTCACCGTCAAAAGCGTCACAAAGAACGCCCCTGCCGACAAAGCCGGGCTTAAAGTCGGCGACAGGATCACTGCCATCGAAGGTATCGTACCGACAAACGAAACCACATTCGAAAGGTTGTCTCGTAGCATCGAAGGCGATACCGTGACCTACACCGTCCAACGCGACTCGGCCACCATCGAGATTCCGATTGTCCTGGAATCTTACTACTCCCCGACTGTCGAGCTTTCGTTCAGGGATTCCATCCCGATCATCAAGATCATGAACTTTATACCGCAATCGTCCAACGACTCCGGATCCTACGGCGAATTCATGGAATTCCTGCGTGAAACCGAGCAGTACAAGTCGACGGTCATCGACTTGCGCAACAACGGTGGCGGCGATGGCGACCAGTGCTTCAGCATGGCACAGGAACTCCTATCCAAGGGAGACTCCGCTGCCGGAGTCATTTCGACTTACCGCGATTCCGTCAGCAATAGACAGGCTTTCGACACGACTTTCGAAATCAACGTAAAGGACGGCTACGCCAAGGACCGCTACTTCGTGTTCCTCGCCAACGGTTATTCCGCCAGCTGTTCCGAAGTGTTCCTGCTTTCGGTCACCCAGAACAAGAACTACCCCATCGTCGGAACAACGACTTACGGCAAGGGCATCGGCCAGATCTTTGCACAGACGCCCTCCTACTCGTTGGCCCGCATCACAGCGATGAAGGTGATTGACAAGGACAACAACACCTACCACAAATACGGGATCGAGCCGGACTTCAACATTTCCAATGACGAACTCGCCCTCACAAAAGCCGTTGAACTCGCCAAAGAAATGACCTACATCCGCACCGCCAAATACGGATCGGTCAATACAGGCCATTTTGCAAAAAGCGCCGTTACACCGGACACGATGCCCGGCTTCTACTTTTTACCGAAAGAGCTCAGAAAGAAATTTTAATGAGTGAATAACGGGCGGCAAAACCGCCCTTATCTTTATTTCAGCACGCGCATGCGGACAAGCACGTCCGTATCGTTGACCTTGACGGCTGGCGATGCAAGCGTGAGTTCGATTTCCTTGCGGATGTCAGCCACCTGCTTTTTGAGGCGTGCAAGACGGTTGCCTTCGAGCTTCGGCGTTGCAATCATCGTCTTCTTGGCCGGGTTCATCCAGTTGCCACGATTATCCTTGAAGCCCAAGTGCAAGTGCGGACCCGTGCTGCGACCAGTAGAACCCACCTTACCGATTACCTGACGCGGAGAGACCTTCGTGCCGACATTCACGCCACGCACAGAAAGGTGCATGTACCAGCTTTCGGTATTGTCCCTGTGGCGGATGGCAATCTTGTTACCGCTCAAGTCATCGTAACCCGAAACCGTCACGACGCCAGCAGCGACAGCGTAAACCGGCGAACCCTTGGGGCTACCGTAGTCGATACCGTGATGCACCGTGCGGCGGCCCGTAATCGGGTGGATGCGGGCGCCATAAGGGCTCGTGATATGCAGACGGTCGAGCGGATAACGGAGGCCTTCGAAAATGAGCGCTTCGCCCTTTTCGGTGTAGTGGGCGTTAAACGTACTCTTCGGATCCGGGTCTTCGTAGCGGAACGCTTCATGGTGCCCAACGGTATGTCCGTCAAATTCGGCATAAAGAACCTTGCCGCTAATCCAGATGGAATCCTGGTAGAACTTTTCTTCGAGCAATATGCGGAACTTGTCGCCTGGACGAGCGAGCTGGAAAGAGACCTTGCACTGCAAAACGGCACTCACGACGCCCACCATACGGCCAGGAATACCGACCTTGTGCAATATACCGCTCAACGTGCTACCGTTTTCAAGGGCGCCTTCAAAGACAGACTGGCGAATCGTCACCGGCTTGTCGATACGACTATAGGCAAAGCCAGCATCGGTCTTGCTCAACATGTGGACGGTTGCCGGGTTCGGCGCAAAGCGGAATCGCTGGACATCGCCTGCGGTATCGAGAGCGGCATAGAACACCTGGCCCACGCGAAGGGCAGCAAGTTCAACGGAGTCCTGCAAGGCAATCACGATTTTGCCACGTTCCTTTTCGTTGATGTTCATACGGTACAGAACCTGGAAAAGGCCATCACCCGCACGGACCGTATCGTTTTTGACAATCCATTTCGAGGTTTCGCCGTGGGCTTTGGCAATCAGGGCCTTCAATGAATCGGCCGTCGCTTCAAGTCTTACATTTTCTTGCTGCAATGCATCGATTTTTTTCTGTTCGTTACATCCGGTAAGCGCAATCACCGCAGCACACAGTAAAAGGAAAATTCTAATCATAACCACCCGCTCTTAAAAATTCAAAAGCAAAGATAAAATTTTTACGCCACCAACGAGAAGGTGATCCCGCGCAGCAAGGGAAATAGCGTAAGGTGACCCCGGAATCAAAGCAACCGAGGCGAACGCTGCGAAAATGCTTGCATTTTCATAGCTGAGCCGAAGGGCTTTGTACTTGTACAAATCCGGGGTGACAGTGCAAAAAAAATACCTCGCGCGGGTAGGCGCGAGGCATTCAATTTCAAGCGAAATGCGAAAGCTTACTTAGCAGCAGCCTTCTTAGCAGCCTTCTTCGGTTCCGGCTTAGCCTGTTCTTCCGGCTTTGCAGGCGGAATCACTTCCAAAAGTTCCATTTCGAACTTGAGGAGAGAGTTACCCGGGATAGCACGGTTGCCACGCGGACCGTAAGCGAGGTCGCTCGGGATCCATGCGATAACCTTTTCGCCAACCTTCATAAGCTTGAGCATTTCGGTCCAGCCCGGAATCACAGCAGTGACCGGGAATTCGAGCGGCTGGCCACGATCGACAGAGCTGTCGAACTTGGTGCCATCGAGGAGCGTACCGGTGTAGTGGACCTTGACCTTGTCTTCGTCCGTCGGGGTTGCACCCTGGCCTTCGGTGATAACCTTATACTGAAGACCGCTCTGCGTGGTCACAACGCCTTCGGCAGTCTTGTTCTGAGCGAGGAATGCTTCGCCATCAGCCTTGTTCTTGGCGGCAGCGAGGCTGTCCTTTCTTGCCTTTTCGGCCTGACGGTCAGCAGAAAGCTTGTTGAGAGTTTCCATAATGATGGAATCGTTCATCAAGAACTTTGCAGAATCGCTATTGTAGCGTTCCTTGAATGCCTGGATGAAGAGGTCGAGATCGAGATCGATGGAATCGCGAGTCACGAGCTGGTAGCGAGCCTGGTTACCAAAATGGGCACCGAGAGCGTAGCTGTACTTGTCCTTTTCGGTCACAAGCGAGGTCTTTTCTGCAGAAGCAGACTTGCACGGTTCACAACCAGTCATAAGCATGGCAAGAGCGCCAGCTGCGATAAGCAATTTAGTCTTCATTTTTATCCTCTATGGAAAATTGACGTTCTTAAAATAGTAAAACATCTCAAGTAAAGCTTACAATAATTTTCTTTTTACCGTTACATTTAGTATATTTTCAGCAGAAAATTCAGCTATCAGGAGCAATATGTGCGGAATTGTCGGATATAACGGAAAAAATAGTGCACTCCCAGTCCTTGTCGAAGGACTCAAGAAAATGGAATACCGAGGCTATGATAGCTCAGGTGTTGCCGTCATCGAAAACGGAGTCATCAAAGTTGTCCGCGCTTCCGGAAAAATCAAGGCTCTCGAAGACAAATTAAAGGAAAATCCGGTCAAGGGAACAATCGGCATCGCCCACACCCGCTGGGCTACCCACGGCGCCCCGACCGAAGCAAACGCCCATCCGCACACTAGCTACAACGGCAAGATTTCGATTGTCCACAACGGCATCATCGAAAACTACGCAAGCCTCAAGGCAAAGCTCATTTCGGAAGGCATCGAATTCAAGTCCGAAACCGATACCGAAGTTGTGGCCCACCTGATTGCCCGCTATTACAATGGCGACTTGAAGTCCGCCGTACTCAAGGCACTCAAGCAAGTTGAAGGAACGTTTGGCCTCGGCGTGATCTGCAGTGACGAACCGAATGTTTTGATTGGCGCCCGCCGCGGAAGCCCGCTCATTCTCGGCATCGGTAACGACGGCGACTTCTTTATCGCCAGTGACGTTTCGGCCATCATCAACCACACGCAAAAAGTAGTGTACCTCGATGACAACGACGTCGTTCAAATCAAGGACGGCGGCTACTCCATCGTCAACATGAGCAGCCACGAAGTGCAGCGCGAAGTCCAGGACGTGGAATTTGACGCAGACGCTGTGGCAAAGGGCGGATTCCCGCACTTCATGCTCAAGGAAATTTTCGAACAGCCCGAAGTGCTGCGCAATACGACCCGCGGCCGTTTGCTTATTGCCGAGGGCAACGCCAAGCTCGCCGGCCTCGACACAAACATCAAGGAACTCCGCAACATCAACCGCATCATCATCACCGCCTGCGGCACAAGCTACTATGCAGGCATGGTCGGTGAATACATGATCGAAGACCTCGCCGGCGTTCCGGTCGAAGTCGAATACGCTTCGGAATTCCGCTACAGAAACCCGATTATCAAACCGGGGACGCTCGTACTTGCCATTAGCCAGTCCGGCGAAACCGCAGACACGCTCGCAGCCCTCCGCGAAGCCCAGCAGAAGGGTGCAACGGCACTCGCCATCTGTAACGGCGTCGGCTCGACCATCGCCCGCACAAGCGATGGCGGCGTCTACCTGCACGCAGGCCCGGAAATCGGCGTGGCCAGCACCAAGGCATTCACAAGCCAGGTGACCGTGCTCGCGATGATTGCCCTCTTGCTCGGACGCCAACGCAGACTCAGTTTTGAAGCCGGTTCCGAAATCGTCAAGGACATCTTGGAACTCCCGGACCTCGTTTCTAAAACGCTCGAACTTTCGGACAGCATTGCAGAAATCGCAAAGAGCCTCTGCAAGGCCAACAACTTCTTGTACCTCGGCCGCCACTTCTGCTACCCGGTCGCCATGGAAGGCGCCTTGAAGCTCAAGGAAATCAGCTACATCCACGCCGAAGGCTACCCCGCCGCCGAAATGAAGCACGGCCCGATTGCCCTTATCGACGAGAACATGCCGGTCGTGGTCATCGCCCCGAAGGACGCCCTGTTCGACAAGATCATCAGCAACATCCGCGAAATCAAGGCCCGCGGTGGCAAGGTCATCGCCGTTACGACAGAAGACTGCCACCCGCTCGATGAAATCGCAGACCACATCATCACGGTCCCGAAGACCCGCCCGATGCTTATGCCGATTCTCACCTGCATTCCGCTCCAGCTGCTCGCCTACCACATCGCTGTATTGCGCGGGAACGATGTGGACCAGCCGAGAAACCTCGCCAAGAGCGTGACGGTGGAATAAGGCAGTTTTGCCGCAGTTGGCAGAGCCAAAAGCTTAAAACGCAAGCCCCTCCCGATGGGAGGGGCTTTTTCCACATTTAGAGAGATATACCGCAAAAAAGTGCTTATAATTCTCTAAATCTCACTTTTTTGAGGACATTTAGAGAATTATAGCGAGGCTTTTGTAAAAAAGATTTTTTCTTTTATCCCAAAATTCTGTTATATTTCGAACGAATGAACGATTTTAGCAAATTCTTATTTTTCGATTTGGAATATAATCCCGAAACACAAAAGGTTCGGGAATACGGCTATATTCTAGGCGAAGAAGAAGTTCGTGAAAGAAATACTGCAAAACTAGAACAAGCAGCATCAAAAGCAAAATACATCGTAGGGCACAATGTACTTCGTCACGACGCCCCAATACTCCGGCAATATTTTTCTATTGATTTTCCAAACATCCATGCGCTCGACACTTTAATGTTGTCATCGTTATTGTTTCCTCGCAAACCATATCATAAACTGCGCAAGGAATATCTGCATAATGAAGACGAACCTTCGAACCCATTGGAAGACGCCAAACTTTGCAAGAAACTGTTAGAGGACTGCATTAAAAAATGGGATAATTATCCGTGGCAGCTCCAATATCTACTATTTCAATTTCTAAAAAACGAGCCTGGTTTTGCGCCATTTTTCGAACTTGTCGATACGCCAAATCCGATAAAACTACGTTTAAAGCTGTCAGAAATACAACATTGGTTTACCGCAAACTACGAAAAAACGATATGCCTTCGCCAAAACTTTCAAAATGAGTGGGCTGCATATCGTGCTGAGTGGTGTTTTCTTTTAACACTTTTTCATGAAGAAGGGCCTAGCGATTACGTACCACATTGGGTGCGATACCAATATCCGCATCTTGAAAACATTTTGCATCGCAGGCGACTTGTTCCCTGTGGCAACCCGCAATGTCCTTATTGTTCCGAACAACTAAGCTCTACCAAACAGTTAAAGAAATGGTTTGGTTTTGACAATTTCCGTTCTTTTAACGGAGAACAAGTTCCTCTGCAACAACAAGTCGTCGAATCGGCAATGCGAGGAGAATCTTTGTTAGCGGTTTTTCCAACTGGTGGTGGAAAATCCATGACATTCCAGCTACCCGCATTAATTGCAGGAACACAAATAGGAGCGTTAACAGTTGTAATATCTCCAATCGTCGCTCTAATGAAAGACCAAGTTGACGTACTTGAAAAACGAAGACAGATTGGAGATGCAGCCTACATCAACTCAATGCTATCGCCAGCCGAAAGAAAGGACGTCATTGAGAAAGTCAACAATGGTGAAAAGAATATTCTTTACATTTCACCAGAATCATTGCGATCCAATACGACGTTCAATTTGTTGAAGCACAGACGCGTAGAACGAATCGTCGTTGACGAGGCTCATTGTTTTAGTGGTTGGGGTCATGATTTTAGAGTAGACTATCTCTACTTAGCTGATTTTCTAAAAGATTTACAAAAAGAAAAGAATCTTGAAACTCCAATTCCTGTAAGTTGTTTTACGGCTACAGCAAAGCAGTCTGTGGTAGATGACATTTGCAACTATTTCAAGAAACGCCTAAATCTTGATTTGGTCAAGTACATTAGCCCTGCAAAGCGAACAAATCTAACATACAAAGTCATCGAATCTTCGGAATCTCCTAACGAACGTAGAAAACAATTGGTAAATGTTCTTCGTGATTACAACGGTCCTAAAATCATTTACGCTTCCAAAGTCAAGACTACAGAATCCCTAGCCGAAGAATTGCATAATCGCGGTTTTGCAAGCGCCTGCTATAATGGCAAAATGGAATCCGAAAAGAAAATGACCATTCAAGACCAATTCCAAAATGGCGAAGTCGATACAATGGTTGCAACAACCGCATTTGGAATGGGAGTAGACAAGGACAATGTAGAGTTAGTCGCGCATTACGAAATTTCAAGCACACTTGAAAATTACGTTCAAGAAGCGGGACGTGCAGGTCGTGATCCTAAATTGCAAGCAAGTTGCGTTGCACTATTCAATCCCAAAGATCTCGACACAAATTTCCAAATTCTTCAGCAATCAAAACTTTCAGCTCAAGAAATTTCTGCCGTTTGGCGGGTACTTAAAAAGGCCGCAGGCAACCAGAATCGCTTGATTATGTCCGCACTTGAAATAGCCGATCAATGCGGATGGACTGAAAAAGAAACTGACGCTAGCGTTAACACCACAAAAGTCAAGCTAGCTATTCTCGTTTTGGAAGAACAAGGATTCCTGAAACGTAAACGTAATAGAACTCAAATGTACGGTTCTTCCATTAATGTAGAATCTGCAGAGCAAGCACGAGAAGCCATAGGTTCCGATAAGATTGAAATTCCCAATTCAGTAGAAAGTATAGCATATCGAATCATTCACCACATCATCAGCAAGCGTTGGACACGATCTCCAGAATGTGCTCTTGACGAACTTACTGTTAATTTGGGCCTGACTCTAGAGCAAGCAAATGCAGGATTGCGGCTGTTACGAACGCTCAATCTTTTAAACGAAGATGATGACTGGAGCGCAAGATTACAGAGAAAAGGAAACGACACACCACGTTCACTCTTAAAAGCGGCATACGAACTACAAGAGGAACTATTAAAAGCTTGTGAAGGCAAGGGAATTAACGATCGGTTTGTGTTAGACATGACCAAACTCAATTCCCTGTTGAACCAAAGAGGCGATGCAGTTGGAGCATCAACATCACGCAGAAATCTTTTTATATTCCGTGGTATTTTACGCTACTGGGCCCACGAAAGCGTTGCCGAAATTCATCTTGTAGAAGCGGGTCACCAAGTTTATCAAATCGAGTTTCTGGTCCCGCCAGAAACCGTCAAAGAAAGCCTCAGAAGACAATGGCAAGTATTTGACAAAGTTATTGACACCTTGATAGAAATGCAAAAGGAACAGACGCGCCAAAATGGAAATATCGTCTGGTTCTCTTTGAATGGCTTAATGAAAAGAATGTACAAGGAAAAAGGTGAAAAAGCTGTCGCTCGCATCGAGATGCAAAAGCAACTTGAATATGCACTTCTTTTCTTGCATCTTGTAGGATCTATCACGCTAGATCACGGCCTTGTCGTTTTCTATACTGGACTTGTCGTGGAATTAAATCCAGAGGCAAAACAACGGAATTTCACGGCCAAAGATTTTGAGATGCTTAACACGCATTATAAGCACAAGGCTGAAGCAATCCACATTGTTGGTGAATACGCCAAGATGATGCTTATTGATGAAAAAGCGGCACAACAATTGCTAGACGATTACTTCGTCATGGATATAGCGGATTTCCGTCTAAAATATATGCAAGGCATAGAACAGATGGAATCCGTATCCGATGAATTAAAACGGAAAATAGAAAGCGTCAATGACGAACAGCGCAAGATTATCAAAAGCCGTAAAAAGCACATTCTCGTAGGTGCAGGTCCAGGCTCGGGAAAAACGCACTTACTCGTCCATAAAGTAGCCTCTCTTTTATGGATTGAAGAAGCAAAGCCAGATTCAATCTTGTGTCTAACATATACTCGCGCAGCATGTCGCGAGCTGAAGAAACGTTTATTCGATTTAGCAGGCCCTTTAGCAGCAAAAGTAAATATCACCACCTTCCATTCACTAGCATTTTCAATTCTAGGAGTGCAAGGAAACAAGAAAGCTCTTGAAAATGCAGATGACGTTGTATCCAAAGCAGCAGAGCTTTTAGAATCAGGAGAAGATGCCGGTGTAGGAGCACCCACAGTTATCTTGGTCGACGAATTTCAGGACCTATCCGCAGGAGAATATCGCTTATTACGAGCCCTATACGATTTAGGAGAAAAAGATCCTCGCGTTATCGTAGTTGGCGA
Source organism: Fibrobacter succinogenes (assembly GCA_902779055.1). Taxonomy (GTDB): domain Bacteria; phylum Fibrobacterota; class Fibrobacteria; order Fibrobacterales; family Fibrobacteraceae; genus Fibrobacter; species Fibrobacter succinogenes_K. Next base: position 120,062 of record CACZAD010000006.1, read on the forward strand.
TGACGATCAAAGTATTTTCGCATTCCGAGGAAGTTCATCTGAATACTTCCAAAAATTTGCCGACGAGTTTCCAAATACAGAAAAATTCTATCTAACAACTAATTACCGTTCCGTTGCGGGTCTCGTCCGAGCAAATGCAAAATTACTCGAATTGATGACAGAACGCGTAAAAGAAGGTTCTCAACAACTCGCTTTAAAGCAAAGCCAAGCCGAGCTTGCATTTTATGAAGAAGGAGACAAGGCAACTGCAGCATTCGGCGCAGCTGAAATTCTTGCACAAAAATTCAAATCAAATCCAACTGAGTCTTACTGCATTTTAACCCGAGAAAATGCAGAAGCGTTCTTGGCTGCAGCGAAGCTTGAAGAGAAACAAGTTCCATATCGAATGCTAAAAGGCCGAGATAAGGACAAATGTCCCATTGAGAAAACTCGAGAAATTTTAGGTTTCTACGCAATTCTACAAGAAGACCCAAGAGTGGGGAAATTCCCATGGAGCGCAAAAGAATTTAAGCGCTTAGCCGAAGACTATAAAGCAAACCATCAAGCAGAAAGTTCATTTGAACTTTTGGATGCATTAGTAGATGATTTTATTGAATTAGAGACCGCCTGTGGAGAAGATTCAATTACTCTAGGTGATTTCAATCAATATTTAAGCGAAGTATCTTACAGCGACTTTACTTCAAAAAACATGGGCGCAGTTTCTATCGGAACAATGCATAGTGCAAAAGGACTTGAATGGGATAATGTTATTCTCGCATTAGGCTCTTGGGTTCTGAAAGACGCTGACGAAAAGAAGGCTCAAGAAAATTACCGCCTGCTATATGTTGCTGCCACTCGAGCAAAGAAAAGTCTTACCATTATCGGTGATGAAAAAATGTTACCTCGTGAATGGATTAGTCACTTTGCAAAACAAGGCAGCGTTAAAAGTGTAAAAATTCCAAACATTTTGCACATCGAAACAGGACTCAGTGACATCAATCTCGGACATCTTCTTGAAAATGAAAAGAACAGAAACCGAGTACGATATATTCAAAGTAAACTAGAAACATCCCCTCTGCAAAGCGATATCAACGTAAACTTTAGTCAAGAATTTCATAACTACAATACAAATCTTAACGGAAGGCTGATTGCTGCATTCTCTAACGACTTTTCAAAAAAATGTATCGCATACCTACAAAGGTACGGCTACAAACCTACTACAGCAAATATTTCACAAGTTGTTCGCTGGGCATCTGATGACGGACAAGAAACTTGGGTACCATTATTTAAGGTTGAATTTTCCAAGGGTCCAATAGTCAAATAGCAAATCCCCCTCACTTGTTTTTCCATACCGTATTTTGTACATTCTCCAATAGTCAAGCTATAGTGGCAGGATAAGCCTGCGACAAGCCGTGTTACTTTTATCAAAAAGGACACGGTTTTTTTTTGTTTTAAGGAGAAAAAATGAACAAAAAGACCGACAATACAGATGTCATCGTACAGAATTCGCTCATCAATTCGTCCGTCGAAAAGATGATTCAAGTCATCCGAGACAAGCAGGTTCTGCTGGATCGCGACTTGGCGACGCTCTACGGGGTGGAAACGAAGCGTATCAATGAGCAGGTAAAACGCAATAAAGAGCGATTTCCTGAGGATTTTTGCTTTCTGCTGACTATGGAAGAAACGAAAATTCTAAGGTCGCAAAAGGAGATGCGGACAATAATTTAGATAGGTTGTTTGTCCAAATATAGTTTCCGGTAATCCATTGGACTCATTCCATTGAGTCTGACCTTTATCCGTTTC
>CACZAD010000007.1 GCA_902779055.1 Fibrobacter succinogenes
CATATTGAATACCCTGCGTATCCGTCGATGGAGTTTGGCCCTGATATGTATGGGGGTGTTATTTGGGAGTGTGCCGGTTTTTGTGGAACGATGGATATTGATCTGGATGGCTCTGAATACGCTGTTGGCGGAGTCTCCTTTAACATTGCGGGCTTTACTGATGATGATTTTGTTTTTGAAGATATTCAAGACTGGGGCGGTGTTTGTGTCACTTATTTTTCCGAAAAGGATGCCTACCTGAACTTTGTTGTAAAGGATGTTCCTTACGAGAATTCTCTCAAGGTCGCTTTGCCGAAGTCCGATGCGCTTGTCGAAAGATGCTTTACCTGGAATGAAATCGCGCCGAATGATCCCAATATGGGGCGTGCGGTAGGTGCTATCCAGTTTGCCATAAAGGGTACTGTGGATTATGAAAAATTCAGATTTAATCTTGCTGCTATCGGCAAGTATTCAGCCAGTGGCGCTTGCACTATTGAAAAGCCTGTAATTACCCCGAAGAGCTCGTCATCGACGTGGATCCGCAGTAGTTCCAGTATCGACACGACCAGGCATCGTAAACTTGATGTTGAAGAACAGTGCGTGTTGCTGATGAATTTGTGGGAATTTTTTGGCTATGTGTTTACTGATTATAATTGGTCTGGGAGTGATGAGGCTGGACGTTGGTATAGAATTGAAGATGCAAGTGATGAGAATAAGTCAAACTTTATTCAGCCTTTCTCTGATGAAGAATTGGCCAGTTTGATTGATGATGGTGGAGTTGAATTCCCTGATTCATGTGGAGGGAGTCGTTCTAACCTGTACGATGATGGCGTTTGCGGAACTGCCGTATTTAAGGATGACTATTTTGCGGGATTCGGATTTTATGTAGCTGGATTTGATCACAAGGATAGCACTTTGCTTAGCGGTGATGTGGAAGAGTCGTGGGGCGGCATTTGCGTGACTTATGCGAGCGAAGCCGATCTCGATGTTGTGATGAACAGCACTGGCGTTCATGATATTAGCCAGTTGCCCAAGCTTCCTAAGGTGACGCTTCCCAAGAGTTCTGAATCGGTAACGCGTTGTTTGACGTGGGACGAATTTAAGTCGGACGATGGCAAACTCGCAGATCCGAAAAATCTGACGACCGTGAACTTTGTGGTTTATGGGGAAAAAGGAACCCAGAAAAAAGTCAATATTCACGGACTTGGCAAGTATTCAACTTATGCGGAATACGATTACAGCTTAAAGTGCCCCATAAAAGAAAACTTCGTCACTGAATAACTAGAATTTCTATAGTCCTCCTTAAACAGTCGTCCTCGACCGCCAGGGAGGGGATCCCCGGCAATTTGTCATCCCGGCCTTTTTGTCACCTCGGATTTGTACAAGTACAAAGCCCTTCGGCTCAGCTATGAAAATGCAAGCATTTTCGCAGCGTTCGCCTTGGTTGCTTTTATTCCGGGGCGGGATCACCATATTACAACTTATAGACAAAAGAAAGGAGTGTTGAATGTTTAGGAGAATTCTTGGGGGAGTGGTTTCGGTTTTGTTACTTGGCGTTGTCGCCTGCTCTGATGACAATCCTTCGGCTCGGCTTGTCGAATCGAATGTTGACGAAAGCAGTTCGTCTGTTGAAACTGCTCCAGAAAGTAGCGATGCTGTAGAAAACATCTCAAGCAGCAGTGTTGCTGGCGTATCGTCGAGCAGTGCTGGCGCTTCTGAGGATCCCGCCGCATGTTTGTGGAATGGCAAAAAGGGTGAATTCATCGTAAATACGGGTTTGGGCCTAGATGCTGAGAGTGGTGCCGGATATTGGTATTCTTATGATGATACCGATGATGGTGGCTTGTCTCGTGTTGTATGGGATGTAGATTGCCCAAATGATGGTTCGGATTGTATGCAGTACATTGTGGAGCGTTGCGGTGGTCTTTGTGGAAAGTTGTATGTCGAAAAAGGTGCTGCACGTGAAGCTAATGTGGGCGTGGCGTTCAATGTGGCCGGTTTTGAAAACCCTGGTGAAAGTGTAGAAGTTCCAAAGTCTGTTGATATCAGTGACTGGGGCGGCATTTGCGTTACGTTTGCATCGAGTCTGAATTTGTTCATGAAACTTGGTGTTGATGAAAATACGGAAGTGATTGCTGAATTGGGCCAATCTGATGATCTGGTCGAAGAATGCTTTACTTGGAATGATTTTGATGATGGAGAAAATCCAATTTCCGGTGCTGAGGCTGCCAAGAAAGTCCGGAACATTAAATTCGGAAAGAGAAGCGGCGAGTCCATGATTGGAACGTTTAAGATTGTTTCGGTCGGCAAGTATGTTGCAAGCGGATCGTGCAAAGTCGTTGCTTCAAATCCGAATAGTTCATCTTCTACACCTTCAAGCAGTGACGATGGTGATTGTGTAACTCCGGAGTCTGTTAGCGAAATGTGGTTTGGCCCGAGAAACGCTAATAATGAAGAATATTTTGTAAATACCGGGCTCGATAATGGATCCGAAGCATCCGGATATTGGTTCAGTTTCAGTGATGAAAATGGCAATGCGTATGTCTCTTGGCCCGTAATGCAACTTGAATATGAAAATATAATCGATAGGGTTATAGAAGAATGCAAGGGTATTTGCGGGATGTTCAAGTTTATAAATGAGGGTGTTACGGGTATCGGTTTTAACATTGCCGGGACTACAGACGGTTCGTACAAATATGCTGCTTTTGGCGATGCTTCTTCTTGGGGTGGAGTGTGCGTGACTTACACTTCTGAAACGGGTATGGATGTGGCTATGTCTGACGATACGACATTTTCTTCTGTCGAAAAAGTGGCGATGATGCCGAGGGTTTTATTGCCCAAGAGTGCCGAGGCCAAGACTGTTTGCGCAAAGTGGAGTGATTTCGTCACCCCCGCAGAAACTCCTGGTAATCCGGCTCATTTCACATCGCTTTTGTTTGTGGCTTACGGAGATGCTGGCTCAGAGAGCGATTTCAATGTTATCGGCATCGGTAAGTATGCCGATGTGAAAGATGTCTGCAAACAAAGTGTATATCCCTTTGTCCCCTTTTAACCTTGTCATCCCGGCCTTGTGCCGGGATCTTGAATAATACGAAAAATGCTCGCGAAAGAATCGCGAGCCTCTATCGAATTGTCATCCCGGCCTTGTGCCGGGATCGCCTTTTAAGCCCGCCACCGAGCGGGCATCGCCTTTTTACGGCAGTTCGCCGCCAATCAATTCCATCTGCTTTTTGTAGATGTCCTTGCAGGCGTTTTCGCCGAGGTCGAGAAGCTTGTTGAGCATGGCGCGGTCAAAGCTGGCGTGTTCGCCTGTTCCCTGCACTTCGATGAAGTTCTTGGCGTCTTGCATCACGACGTTCATATCGACGTCGGCGGCAGAGTCTTCGACATAGCAGAGGTCGCAAAGCGGATTGCCGCTCACGACGCCCACAGAGATTGCGGTAATGCCGTGCTTCAAGATTTGTTGCGTGATGCCGAGGCGTTCCTTGATTTTCTTCACGGCAATGGCGAGTGCGACAAAGCCACCGATAATGCTGGCCGTTCGCGTGCCGCCATCGGCTTCAATCACATCGCAGTCCACGACGATGGCGTTCTCGCCGAGTGCGGCGAGATCGGCTGCGCCGCGCAGCGAACGGCCCACCAAGCGCTGGATTTCCTGCGTGCGACCGCTCGCGCCCTTGCGCTCGCGTTCCACGCGCTTGCCCGTGCTCTGCGGAAGCAAGCTGTATTCAGCCGTAATCCAGCCCGTGCCGCGACCAGCAAGCCAGTCCGGAACCTTCGGGAGGAGCGTTGCGTTGCAGATGACGCGGGTGCGTCCCATTTCGATGAGGACGGAACCATCGGCGCTAGAGATAAAGCCCGTGGTCATCTTGAGATTGCGATATTCTTCAGGTTTTCTGTCAGTACGTGTGTAAGCCATATATTCTCCTTGCAATGTCACCCCGGCCGTAGTGCCGGGGTCGCCTTTTTCTATGCTTAGTAACTCAGCTTTTCCGTTTTGCCTTTGTGGAAACTTCCGAGTCTATAAATAAAGTCCGTGTATTGCTGCAATTCCTTGAGCGCCTCAATCACGTTCGGGTCCTTCGGGTTCCCTTCGAACGAAAGGTGGAAAATGTATTCCCACGGACGGTCCGGATGCGGACGGCTTTCGATTCGCGTGAGGTTCAAGTTGCGCTTGGCAAAGCATCCGAGAGCTTCGTACAAAGCGCCGGACTTGCCGGAATCGCTCAACATAAAGAGGAGCGTTGTCTTGATGTCCAAAGCCTTTTCCGACGAAAGGTCCGGCAGTTCGTTGGCAGTCTTCTGGATTGCGTAAAAACGCGTGAAGTTCACGCCCGGCAAGTTTTCGAGCCCTTGCTTTAAGATGTCGAGACCGTAGAACTTGGCGGCATAAGCGCTTGCGATGGCACCGATGTGCTTGTCGCCGCGTTTTGCGATTTCTTCGGCGCTGCCTGCGGTGTCGTAGAATGCCGTGCTCTTGATGTTCGGGTGCTGCCCGAAAAAGCGGCTGCACTGGGCGAGTCCCTGCGGGTGGCTCAGCACTTCGCGCAAGTCTTCAATCTGGGTGCCCGGGAGAGCGCAGAGCGTGTGTTCAATCTGCAGCTTGACTTCGGCCACGATCGGATGGCGCCACTTGTAAAGCAAGTCGTAGTTGTCGTAAATGGAACCCGCCGTAGAGTTTTCGATAGGGATGGCGCCGCCGTCGACGACTCCGGTCTCGATGCCCTGGAAAATTTGTTCAAAGGTATCCATCGGAACGACTTCGATATTGTTGCCGAAGAGATGGTATGCAGCACTTTCGCTATAGGCGCCACGACGCCCCTGGAAAGCTATCTTTTTCATTTGAACCGCCTTGCGCCTTTGTATTTTGACGCCCAGTAGTTATCGTCCATAGGGGTAATCACCACGCCGTTGCTTGTGCTGGCGTGGATGAATCGATCCCCTTTTAAGTAAATTCCAACATGACTGATTTTCCAGAAGTTTCCGAAAAAAACAAGGTCACCTTCCTGTAATTTTTTGCGCTTGATCGAGTAGCCGCGCCCGTCGTCAAAAATGCGTTGCGCGTTGTGGTCGAGCGAAATCCCGTAAAAGCCTTTGTACACCTGCATCACGTAACCGGAACAGTCCGTTTTGCGTTTGCTGGCCGCTCCGTAAACATACTTTGCCCCGAGCCATTCCTTGGCGTACTTTTCAAGGTTCGTTGGCTTGGCTGTACGCTTTGTTTGTTTTTGCGTTGGGGCTGTCTTTTTGGCGACCGCCTTGTCGGTCTTCTTTTCGGCTTGCTTTTCTACCGTTTTTGCCGAAGTGTCTGCGACATTTTTTTCGGTGGCTTGTGCTGTAACGCCTGTGGCGACCTTTGCGGAGTCGCTACCTGTTTGAACGCTCTTGCTGGCAGAATCTTGCGCGTTCGCTTGGACCTCGCCGTTACTTTTCGAGGTCGCGGCAAGCCTTTCTTCTTGTACGAGTTCTTCTTGCGGGTTTACGGTAGTCGTGTCGACATCTACAGTTTCTTGCTTTGGAACTCTGTAGCGCTTGTAAGACCCGCTTCGTCTGTCGTATCCGGGACGCACGGGAAAAGCGCAGCTTGAGAGCATTCCCAAACAGCATACAATGACAATTCCCGTAATGACGCGACTTCTTAAGGCCATCAATAGAAATTTAATTAATTGTGGCTCTTGGGAACAGCAATTGTTGACTCCGTATTCGGAAATTCAATATTGTAGCACTGGAAAAAGCCCCTGCTTTAATGTCATGCCGGACTTGTTCCGGCATCGCCTTTTTTAACCGTCATCCAGACGCCTTGCTTCTTCGTTATCCTGAACTCGCTTCTCCGTCATCTTGAACCCAAAGGGTGAAAGATCCAGTGAAGTCTTGTTATTGCATATAACGATTTTATATAAATTTATATTGGAAAAGTTTAAACATAGGAAACTCTCTTATGAAAAATGGAATGAACGAGTTTGAATTTCGCAAAATGCTCGCTGTTTTGGCGGCTGTTTTCGCGTGCGTAGGCATGTGGGGGTGTTCTGATGACGTGACATTTAGATGGAGTGATGAACGTTCGATAGGTAAAGTTATTGGATTTGTTGACGACTCTCTAGCCATTGTCAATACTTCTCGTTATTGGCATGAGGAAGTAGATCCTGCATTTGGTCTTTCTTATGATCAGTCAGGGTATGCTCATCCTGGACTGTCCCTTTATAACTACCGAGTTCAATTAGATGGACCTGTATGGTCTGATACTCTAGATAACTCAATTGATGATGAGTTTAATTATGTCAGGGGGCAACTTTCAGATTCTGTAATTTGGGGTGGTGACCCGAAATCGGAAGTGTCGTTCTGGAAAATAGGCGAGAAACCGCATAAAATGAAAATCAAGAAGTTATTTGATGGATGTTCCGTCGAGGTTCATTACACTACGAAATTGAGGCCGTGGCTTGACGGAAAAATATTGGTGATGGGGGAAAGAAGGACCCCTCCTGATGTAAAAGGTTTTGATTTGGATAGTCTAGGTGATGAATATTGTCAGTATGCAGTATTAGATACGATGCAAAAAACAGTTACTTACAGGAAACTTGTTGGTGATTTAAAATGGATTAAGAAGTGTGACGATGTAAGAGCGTGGAGTGATGATGTGTATTGTTTTATGTCTGGAGAGCGTGCTTTTGAAGCTGTTCTTCTGCGAAATGGAAAAGATACTGTGGATGTTCCGATAAAATTTACTATTGGTGATTTTTGGGGGAGTGTCTTACAACCTAACGCTAATTTATGTAATCTTATTGATGGTCAGGTTGTTTGTTCTGGTGTTGTATGGCGAGGAGGTTTGTCGTTTTATCAAAACGATGAAACTGTTGTTGAGTATTGATTTCATGTAGGAAGATAATGGAAAAGTCAATAATTTTATTGCTTGCTGTTGCAAGTATGTGTTGGTCCATTCCCAAACCAATGGAAAGCATTACGAATTACAATGTGATGATGGTTCATGGGGCTTATGGTGCGAGCAAAGGTTTTGGAAATAAAGACTTTGTTGAATCACGCTTAAAGAAAGACTTGCCTGAGGCAATGGATACTTTGCCTGATTGGAGCTTATCTAAAACTCTGTACATTTTAGATACAAATCCTGCCGATGTTACGAGTCAAATGGGAAATCCTTCCGATTACAAAGCTCCAGTCAAGTCTGGAAGTCTTTGGAAGTTGGTTCCGAAGGACGCTTCGAAGCCGACCTTGTTCTACTCCGAATGTGTCAAACGGGTCGTGAAGATGATTGCTAATGTGAACGGTTCTTCGGCAGAGATGTCCTTTGAGTATTGCGATGCATCGTGCAATTTGCCGGGAACACTAAAGAAAACGGAAATCGTAACAGCATTGCCTAGTGGTGAAAAAAGTATCGTTGTGATGGAGGTAGTCTCCGCCAAGGCTCGACATATTCTTCCCGCAAAAATGTTTAATGTAGAGTAAAAATTTCCCCGAAAACACCCAAGGTGGAGAGTTTTTATATATATTCTTGTTTAGAAGAAAAAGGGCTCGATTTTGCTTAGAAGAATCATAGGGGTTGCGGCTTCTGCCGCCTTGTTGAATGTTGTCGCCTGTTCCGGTGACAATTCTTGTGAACCTGTGCAGATTTCTGCCGAAAGCAGCTCGTCGGTTGCAGAATCGTCAAGTAGTGCAAAACATGCTACTTATCAAATGAGTAGCAGTGTCCGGACCACCGAATCATCAAGTAGTAAAAATGCGCCCGTAACCGAGTCGTCCAGCAGCGCTGAAGTTCTTAGCTCAAGTTCAGAACAAATTGTTTCTTCCAGCAGCGCTGGGGATGAAATTTGCAGGAACGCAAAATCGTCCTATGATTTATATAGCGGTCCGGCCATAGAATGGCAAGTGAATACGGGTGCCGATAACGGTAGCGAAACTTCGGGATATTGGTTTGGGTTCAGCTTGGCCGATGCGGCTGAAAAGTCATCCGTGATTTTCCCAAGACCGGCCTCTCCCTACGAAACAGGCTATGAAGCTTATGAGTGCTGCGAAGGCGTTTGTGGTGCTTTTGATTTTGTCAATGATGGTTCTCTTGGGGTCGGTTTTATTGTTGCGGGTGCAAGCACTTTGGCGGGTGATGAACTTGCCTTGGGTGATATTTCGAACTGGGGCGGTTTGTGTGTGACCTATGCATCGGAAACAGATTTGAATGTAGCTTTAAGCAATGAACAAGGTGCAGAATCCTATTTGGCACCTCAAATCAATATGGTTTCTGAATTGCCCAAGGCCGTTTTGACAAAGTCCGTACCGCTAAAGACGCTATGCCTAAAGTGGGATGATTTTACTTCGGCTGCCGGTAGCGCCGATCCGACGCAGGTTGCATCGGTGCTGTTTTATGCGGACGGCACAGCGGGTTCACGGAGTCGCTTTAAAATATCAGGCCTTGGCAAGTATACCGAGTCCCAGAATTTTTGCGAACAAAGCGACGATCCGTTTATTGCAAAAACGGAAGGCTATAAGGCAACATTGTGCTCGTTTAATTTTTAGGGTTGATTAGCCGATAAATCCGTGCGGCTTGAATCCGAGGCCTTTCACAAGCTCGAAATCCTTGCAGCTGTTTACGCCGGCGGTGGTGAGCATGTCGTCTGTGATGGCGGCATTTGCGCCACTCTTGAATGCTCGCTTGCCGTCGTCGCCGAGTACGCCTCGACCGCCCGCAAGACGGATGAACGCCTTCGGGTTGATGAATCTATAAATGGCCACGATGCGGCAGAATTCATCGTTCGTGAGTTTCGGGAGGTTCTCGTAAGGCGTGCCCGGGATGGCGTTCAGCACATTTACCGGAGTGGACTTCACGCCGAGCTTGCGCAAATCCAGGCACATGTCGATGCGGTCTTCCATCGTTTCGCCAAGGCCTATGATGCCTCCGCTGCAAATTTCGAGGCCAGCCGCAAGAGCGTTCTGGAGTGCGCCAATCTTATCGTCGTAGGTGTGCGTTGTGCAAACATCCGGGAAGTGGCGGCGGTACGTTTCCAGATTGTTGTGGAAGCGGGTGAGGCCTGCTTCCTTGAGCTTGTCGAACTGTTCCCTGTTCAAGAGGCCTGCCGAAAGGCAAACCGAAAGCTTCGTCTCTTTTTTCAGGCGACGGAGCGCTTCGCTAATCTGTTCCACGTCGCGGTTCGAGAGCGTACGGCCCGAAGTCACGATGGAGTAACGCGGGATGCCTGCCGCTTCTTTCTTCTTGGCGTCAGCGACAATCTCGTCGGCGCTGAGCAACTTGTATTCCGGGGCGCCGGTGTGGTAGTAGCTGCTCTGGGCGCAGTACTTGCAGTTTTCGGAGCAACGGCCGCTGCGGGCGTTCACGATGGAACAAAAATCAAAGTCGTCGCCGTGGAATTTTTCGCGGATTTCGTCAGCGGCTTTCGTGAGTTCGTCGAGGTCTTCGCTTAAAAGCTTGATGGCGTCCTCGCGAGTAATTTCGTAACCGCCTAAAACTTTTTCTTTAAGGTCTTGAACAAAGGACATCAGATGTCTCCTCATTGCAAAATTTTAGCCAAATATAGAAAAAGATATGTTATATTTTCGCTATTGTTGTTAGAAACAGAAAGGGGGCGGCATGCTCAAAAAAGTTCTTCTATTGTCGGCTGTGACATCATTTATGTTTTGGGGGTGCGGCTCTGAAAATACGACATCGCCAGTGCACGAAGGTCGGTCCAGTTCAAATCAGTCTGATCCGGATTCGTTGAAAAATAACGCAAACGACAATAAAGATAGCACGGATAATTTGGTGAATGCTCTTGAGGCGGGCAAGGTGGGCTGCTCGTATGAAGTCCTTTCTGATACTTCCGTTGTCGAACTCATCAAGGAAATTGACGTAACGACGAAGGTGACCGTCACGATAAAGGGCGCAGTGCAAGAAATAGAATACTATAGCACTTATGCGAGTTCGGTTGCGATAGACGTCATTCAATCCCTGTGTGAAGAGAATAAGGAAGATGCTGCCGAACATGGAAATGCGACTGTGACATGTGGCCACCGTACAATGACGATTAAGGAAACTGTACCGTCGGTCTCGCTCGATGTTCTTGTGCAATCAGCAAAGAATACCTGCGAAGAATTTAACGCTAGTCATGCCGATATAGAGACCGTGCTGAAAAGGGCGCTTTGCGGAATGCAATCAACAGAAACGTCTATATCGATGGCCGTCTATGTGCCCGATTCGATGAGCTTGGTTTATGAGGTTGAGTACAAAGATAATGTCCTTTCTTCGACTTCCGAATATGTTTTTGAACTGAATGTTTTGGAAAATGTGATTCAAGGTTTTTGTGATGATGCTAAAGCAAATTCGATAGAATATTCAACAAATGGCGAAACTCGTCAAACAACTTGTGAAGACCATCGTGTGAGGACTATGACCTCTCAAGATTTTTCAAATAATCCTCTTTCGACAAATCCTATTGATGAGTTGCTACCACAGATAAAGTCTTTCTGTGACCAGATTGAGGCTACTGGTAAGGTTCCAAACTAATTGATACCTATTTTATATACATAAAAAGCCCGGCGGTAAGGCCGGGCAATATAACTCAATCTTTTTTTCCTAGAAGCGTGCTAGACAAGGCGCGAGGTTCCGTAGCGTACTAAATCGTACGTGAGGAACCGAGGAACGCCGTATAGCGATGCTTATCGGGAAAAAGGCTCCATAACCTGCCAGAGAACAGCCTTGTGAGCGTGAAGTCTATTCTCTGCTTCTTCGAAGCTCATATTCACGTTGAGATTGTCCATCACGGAGTCCGTGATTTCTTCGCCGCGGTGAGCCGGGAGGCAGTGAGAAACCTTGCAGTGTGCCGGAGCGAGCTTCAAAAGTTCGTCGTTGATCTGGAACGGCAAGAAGTGAGTCTGCTTCGTAGCCTTTTCGCCTTCCTGACCCATGGAAACCCAAACGTCGCTATAGAGAATGTCGGCGTCCTTGACTGCATCCTTCGGGTCATTGAACACGCGGTACTGGCAGCCGTGCTTCTTCAAGAGCGGCAAAGCTTCTTCGACAACCTTGGACGGCTGTTCAAAGCCCTTCGGGCAGGCGAGCGTGAAGTTCATGCCGACCTTTGCGGCGAGGGCGAGGAAGGAGTTCGCAACGTTGTTGCCGTCACCGATGAAGGCAACCGTCTTCGGCTTGCCATCGGCGTTCTTGAAACCGCCGAGGTTTTCGTTGATCATCTGGGCAAAAGCGATGGCCTGGCACGGATGATAGTCGTCGGTCAATGCGTTCACGACCGGAATGGAACCGTATTCAGCGAGTTCTTCGACGAGCTGCTGCTTGAAGCAACGGACCACAATGGCGTTCACCCAGCGGCTGAGGCAGCGGGCGACGTCCTTGACGCTTTCGCGCTTGCCAAGCCCGATAGAATCCGGAGAGAGGAGGACGGCGTGGCCACCGAGCTGGTTCATGCCCACCTGGAAAGTCGTAATAGTTCGCAGAGACGGTTTTTCGAAGAACATGCCGATGTTCTGGCCGTGGAGACGGTCAGAGACTTTGCCTGCATGGACTTCTTTCTTGAGCTGCGAGGCGATGGCGACGGTTTCGAGAATACGTTCTTCACTCCAGTCCATGAGGCGGAGGAAGTGTTTGTTGCGATCTATCATTTCTTATCCTTTGGGCGAAACCCTATTATACCATAGATTGATTAATCATCTGGCTCTTATTGTATTTCATGATTTCCGATCGTTTTCCTAGGTAACACAAAATGAAAAACGAAAAAAACGGAGTTTTTACACTCCGTCTTACAGGAAATCACAAGAAAATGCTAACGGATATTAGCGAAGTTTCTTTTTGTGACGGTCACGACGACGGCGCTTCTTACGCTTGTGAGTCGCAATCTTCCTGCGCTTTCTTTTCTTTCCGCAAGGCATATTGTATCTCCGTTAAGGGTTAAACAAAAAAATACGCCACCAAATAGAGAAAAAATTTTTCCGTTTGTCAAGGGGTGGGCCCGAAGATTTCGTGCTGTCTAACCTTGCATGTCATTCCCCTACGGGGCTTGACTGCTGCGGGTATCAAATGCGAGTTCACAAGTGACCTCTCGCTTGATACCCTTGCATGTCATTCCCGCCTCCGAGCGGGAATCGCCTTCTTGGTTTTAAAAAAGGAGATGCCCCATCGAGTGGGGCATGACAATATTCAATTGTGGCTTTTTGAGCGAAATGTGACTACTCGCTCACCATATCCATCGCTTTTCGAATCAGGGCGACGGCTCCGCCGTATTCCTTGGCGCGGGGGCTTTCGTTGCTGAGCATGGCGCGGTATTTGCGTGCTCCCGGGAGTCCAGTAAAGAGCCCGTAGAGGTGCTTCACGAGGATCGTGGCCGGGCAGCCTTCGGCGGTCTGCTTTTCGACGTAGGGAAGGTACGCTTCGAGGAGCGATTTGCGAGTGGCTGGGCGAGCTTTCCCTGCAATAATTTCTACCGGGTCTTCGCTTTCGGGGCGCACATCGTTAAAGATGCGTGCGTCGGCATCTCGCAGGAACCACGGGTTCTCGTAGGCTTCGCGACCGACCATGACGCCATCCAAATCTTTGAGCTGTTCTTCGATTTGGTCAAGCGTCTTGATGCCGCCGTTGATGCTCAAGTTCAGGTCCGGCATTTCGGCTTTGAGGCGGTGGACGAACTCGTAGTGGAGCGGCGGTACTTCGCGGTTTTCCTTGGGCGAGAGTCCCTTGAGCCAAGCCTTGCGGGCGTGGATAATGAAAATCTTGCAGCCGGCCTCGCGCACGGTCTGGATAAAGTCCGTAAAGAACTCCCAGCTGTCGAGGTCGTCGACGCCAATGCGGCACTTGATCGAAACTGGAATCGAGACGGCATCCTGCATCGCCTTGAAGCAATCGGCGACAATTTGCTTTTCCTTCATGAGGCATGCGCCGAACTTCCCGTTCTGCACGCGGTCCGAAGGGCAGCCGCAATTCAGGTTGACTTCTGCAAAGCCCGCCTTTTCGACAAGCTTGGATGCTTGCGCTAAAAATGTCGGATTGCTGCCACCGAGCTGCAATACGGCGGGGTGTTCAATCGGCTCGTGACCGAGGAACATGTCGGTGTTGTCGCAGTGCAAAAGCCCTGTGGCGACGACCATTTCGCTGTACAGCAAAACATGCTTAGAGAGCAAACGCAAAAAATAGCGTTCGTGACGGTCCGTGCAGTCGAGCATCGGAGCGATTGAAAGTCTACGGTTAAAGTCGATGTTCATGCGCGTAAAAATAGAATTTGCGACGCTTGCTTTTTACGACGGCTTTGTTTCGGTCTTGCTTGCGATGTCTTCGTTCCAGATAATGACCCTGTTGCGGCCCTGTTCCTTGCCTTCGTAAAGGGCCTTGTCTGCGAACTGGATGCACTTTTCGGCACCCTGGCTGCTGTCGAACTGGGCTACGCCAAGTGTGATCGTGACCTTGATTTCACGACCGCCAAAGTAAATCGTCTGGTTTTCGATCTGCTTGCGAAAGCGTTCTGCAACATGCGCCGCATCCTTCAGTTCCGTTTCGGGGAGGAGCGTCAAGAATTCTTCACCACCATAGCGGGCGAGAACGTCGTACTTGCGCAACAGGCTGCGGATTGTGCTTGCGACCGCCTTGAGTACGGCATCACCTGCGGCATGACCGTAAGTGTCGTTGACGTCCTTGAAGTGGTCGATATCGATAAAGATGATGCTGAAGGACTTTCTCAGGCGGCTTGCGCGGTCCACTTCCTTTTCGATGGTCCTGTGCATGTCGCGACGGTTCGGCAATTGCGTGAGCTCGTCGGTTCTCGAAATGATGTCCAGCTTCTTGTTCGCCTGTTCCAGTTCGTAGGTGCGCTCGCGGACTTCCTTTTCGAGCTGTTCCCTGTGGTTGTTGAGTTCTTGGATCTGCCGTTTGATCATCTCGTGCATCTGGTTGAACACCTTGGCGAGTCGGCCGATTT
The DNA here is from genome assembly GCA_902779055.1 of Fibrobacter succinogenes. Taxonomy (GTDB): domain Bacteria; phylum Fibrobacterota; class Fibrobacteria; order Fibrobacterales; family Fibrobacteraceae; genus Fibrobacter; species Fibrobacter succinogenes_K. The sequence continues at coordinate 13,896 of CACZAD010000007.1, forward strand.
CGTCCTGGCTTCTCTTGGCGTTGAACTTTTCGATGTTGAGGTTGCCTTCGGTAATCTGCGAAATGTGGTCGATCAAGTCGTTCAGCGGCTTGCACACAATCAAAATCTGCCAAAGGGACACGAGCAAGATGGCGATGATGGAACTGTAAAGGATGATGCGGCTCACGTGCTTCACGGACGAAACCTGGGCGTCAATCTCGGACTTGGGCTGCAAGGCGATGAGGCCGAGGTCGTAGGTGGGGTTGAACGTCCTGTTGATGAGGTAGGTCGTCCCGTTTTCGAGCGTGAGGAACTGCACCGTGTTGTTCTGGTCCTGCTTGATGTTCATGTCGCCGAGGCCCAGTTCTGAAATCTTGTGGACTCCGTCGAGCCAGGTTCTCATGTCGGGGTGGTAGAGAATTTCGCCTTGGCCGTTGCATGCGATGAGGATGCCGTTTTGCCCCACCTTGTATTCCGAGAAGAACTTCCAGAGACGTCTGATGGAAAAGTTCGAGACGAGTCGTCCGTCACCGTGGGCTCGGTCCGAAACAACCACGCCAAAGGCGCGCTTGGGAGTACCGTCAGAATCGCGGTACCAGGGCGAGATGGTCGGACGGTGCGGCGAAATCCTGTTGAACTCGATGGGGTAGCTGATCTTTGCGGAACCCAGCATGGAGTTGTTGCAGATAAGGTTGTAGTTCCTATCGAATAGTGAAATCGATTCGCCCGAAATGAACAGCGACGAAATGTTAAAACTTTTGAGATAGCCTGCGGCTGCAAACTTATCCATACTCTGGATTTCGGAGGTCTTGGCAAGCAGTGATAGTCGGCTTGCGAATTGTTCCATTTCGTTGTTGGCCGTGTTCGCAAGTTGCTGCAGCTGGGTTTCGTTGGTGTCGTAACTCAGCTTGAGCGTCGTCTTCATCTGCCTTTGCGTAAAGACATATGTTCCGATCATCACGATTACAAGCATCGAAACTATCAAGAGCAGAAGACTCTTGATAATGATACTGTTCGTGAGACTTGAAATTTTTAAGCTACTCATGGCTTTATCGGGTTTAAAGTTTTTGAATTAGCGTTTCTTTCTGCGGTTGAAGGCGAAGATGAATCCTACAAGCACGGCAATCGCGAAAATCCACGGCGTACGGCTAAATCCTGCGTCCGCATCGGCAGTCGGTTTCGGCTGCTCGGTAATGTGGCGGTTGCTGTCCTTATCCTTGATGTGGAGAGCCTTGTGCCAGGTCGAACGGAACTCGGCAAATGTCAGGTCGTCCGAATTTCTGTGGTTCAGGCGCTTGTTGATTTCGTGCGAGTAGTTGATGAGGATTTCGTAAATTTTTTCTTCGGAGTAGAGTGCTGGAATATCGAGATGATCCCAGATGGCGCCGAACATAGAACCGAGAATCTGTTCGATGTCGCCCCATTCAGGAATGGCGGTGTAGGTCTTGCCGGCGTCGAGCATCGTGACGATGGTCCTGTAATCGTCGTCCTTAGACCATTTCTTAAGAACCTTCTTCGATGTTGGGAGCATACCGATTTGTTGCGTGTAAGCATTCAGGTTCTCGTCGTTCGTGAGGTACAGCAACAGGTCGAGCGCTTCGGGTCTTTCGTTCTTGGTCGGGATGGCGAGGTTGCTTCCGCCGATAAAGCAGATGGATCCGTCGGTCCCGGTCGGGATGGGGAGTGCCATGACGCTGTCCTTGCCGATTCTCGTGTTTGAAAGTCCGCCCTTCACTCCATCAAAACGCGTCTGCATAATGACTTCGGACGTGTTCACGATAAAGGCAAGTTCGCCCGCGTTAAAGTGCTGCACGATCTGTGCGGTGTTCATCTGGAGGGCGTCCGTGTTGACGAGCGTGTCGAGAACAAAACTCAGGTACTTGGCGATGCCGTAAATGGTCTTGTCGCTAAGGATGTTTGACTTCCATTTGCCGTTCTGGTCTTTCGAGATGAAGTCTCCGCCGTTGCTCCAAATCCAGGGAGCGAAATTGTGGGGTAAGTTCCAGTCGCTTTTACCCGGGAATGCGAATCCGTGGACCTTGGTGCCGTCGTCAAGTGTTTCGCGATTGTTGTTCACCTTGCGGACGGCGTTTGCAAAATCGTCGAAGGTCTTGATTTCGTCAGGATTGATGTTGTTCTTTTTGAGGATACGCTTGTTGGCGAGAATTGGACGGATGTCAATGAACCACGGGACAGAATAAATCGTTGTGTCTGAATCGATGCGGGTCGTGTTCCAGCTGACAGGGACAAATCGGCTAGAGTCGATGTCGGCAAGCCACGGATTCAAGGCCTTGATTTCGCCGCGGGAGGCAAAGTACGGGATCCATGTCGTGCCGAGCTGGAGAACATCCGGAGCATCGACGCCGGTGGCGAGTGTTGTCGAAATGCGGTTCCAGGCTTCGCCCCAGTCGAGAACGACCACTCGAGTCTTGATACCGGTCTTCTTGGTGAAAAGGTGCAATCTCTGTTCGAGCTTTTCTTGCGGGGAAGCGCCGTTCGGCATAATCCAGACGGTAAGGCTTTCCTGCTGTTTAGGGGCAGGCTTTGCCTGCGGTGCCTTTGCTGCAAAAATGGACGAGACTGCAATAGACGTTACAAAACTTACAATCTTGGTAATCGTTTTCATAGAACGTACTCCTTTCCCAAATCAGCTAAAATATATTCGTGTATGATATTTGTAGATTTATAAAAAAAAATAACAGAAAATAAAGAGAAAAATTTAAAAATCTCGAGAGAGGAGCGTGAAAATGCTGGCTGTTTTTGGGGTTGTAAGGCGGAATGGCCGGATTTTAGTGTGCAAGAGACCTTCTGGAGGAGCTTTCCCGGGTTACTGGGAATTCCCGACGGAAGCCCTGGAGGGTGAAGAAACTGCCGAAAATGCCTTGGAAAGGGCGTTTTTTGAGCGTTTGACGGCTTGCCCGAAGAGTGTAAAATCGCTGGGCGCCGTGGATGCTTTTTATGGGGAGGAGGTCCGCCTGCTAGGTTACGAAGTGGTGCTCCGGAAGCATTTTTTCCACCTGTACGGTTACGAAGATTTCCGTTGGGTTAAACCTCGAAACCTAAAGCACTTACGCATGCTGAGGCCTTTTGTGACGTTCCTCACGTAAAATATCAATGTTTAGTTTTATTTACGTGGCTGGAGTGGTTTTCCCGGTAGCCATTTAGTATGGTCTTTCTTATATTTTTAGTAAATCAAAAAGACAACTTATTATAAGGAGTTTATAACTATGAAAAAAGCTATGCTCGCCCTCCTCTGCGCTGGCATGATCGTCCTCTCTGGCTGCTATGGTAGCTACGGTGCCTTCCACTGGCTCCACAAGGCTATCGGTGGCATTTCCGGCAACAAGTGGGTCAAGTCCTTGGTTCACTTCATTGCTACTCCGATCTACGGCCTTTGCTTCGGTGTTGACTGGCTCTTCATCAACACGATCGAATTCTGGACTGGCTCCAATCCGCTCGCTGCAGGCGATTCCTACTACGAAAAGGATGCTCAGGGCAACTCTGTTGCTGCTGTGAAGAACGAAGACGGTACGCTCTCCGTGCAGTTCGTTTCTGCTAAGGGCGAAACTGCCAACCTCACTCTCCAGCGCGACGAAAACGTTGTCCGCGCTCTCGATGCTGAAGGCAACCTTGTTGCTCAGTACGAAATCGAAAAGTAATCGAAGCTTAAAAGAAATTCTTTTACTTGTTACCCCGGCCTTGGCGCTGGGGTCTTTTTTTTAGAGTATCCCCGGCACCTCCACTGTAAATTATATATACTTACAGTATGCAAGGTAGGGTTGTTTCTAATAGTTGGTGCTGTGGCCTTAGGGGAATTGTCGTAGCCATTGCTGCGGTGTTCCTTTGCGCCTGCTCCGATTGTGACTTGAGCCGAGGCGACGACGCTCTTCGCATCGGGGATTACGACCGTGCCGTCACTAGTTTCTCAAAAGTCCTGGACCTGAAACCTGCGGACAGGGATGCCCGTTATGGGCTTGCGATTGCCTACTACGCCATCGCCGAAGACAAGGAACGCTTGAAGGAGCGCACGTATGCACTGTGGGAACGCACGGTTCGAGAGTTCAAGATTTTGTCTGTTGTGGACACCAGCGAAAAGATCAAGCCTATGTATTCGACGGCACTCTTTTACCTCGCCCGCGCGATGCTTTCGGAAAATGAACAGGCGAAGGTGCTGTCGCTTTTGGACCGCTCCATCCAGCTGGACCCGAGCAATTATTTTAGTTACAACCTCAAGGCGCTGATTCTCGGTGGCCAGGGCGATGTCGAAGGCGCAAAGAAAATTTATGCGTACATCGTGACGCGGGAGCCCAAGTTTGCTTCGGCTTATGTGAACCTCGGCAATCTTTACTGGAACGAACGCGATTACGAATCGGCGTGGGACATCTGGTCGATGGGGCACGAGGCGCTGCCGAACGATCCTGTGCTTGCCAAGTGGACTAAAGTGGCTGAAGACTCGCTCAAGGCGATGGTCTATTCGGGTAAGCTATGAGAAAGTCCTGCGGTTCGCTTCTCGATTCTGTGACGGGGGGCGCCTTGCTGCATCATGGCGGTGAGGCTTCCGTTTACCTGTTGAATGTGGGTGGCACTCCGTATGTGCTGAAATGGTACGGGAACGGTCTTTCGTTTGACGAACAGGCTATAGAATGTGCTTGTAAGGTTCGCACTCCCGGATTGTACCGCATTGAAGAGTGGGGACGACGTAAAGAAACGCCTTACCTGATTTATGATTATATCGAAGGGGTTCCTTCGGACAAGCTCGGACGCATTCCGGTGGCGGTCGCTCTTTTCGCGCTCCGTCAGGTCGTCTCGACGCTTGCTGCCTTGCGTAAACAGGGCGTGTCGCATGGCGACTTGAGCCCGGCGAATGTGATTTTTGCAACCGGTGGCCGTGCCGAATCCGGTGCGAAGAATGAGGCGAAATCCGGCGGAAACGTCGGACTCCGTACGGTCCTCATCGACTGCGGGATCGTTGGTCCCGGAGCGCTCGCCTATGCGGCGCCGGAACGCTTCCAGGGGAAGCGTCCCGACGAAAAGAGCGACCTCTTTGGCCTTGGGCTTTTGCTGTACCGCTGGATTGCGGGCGAAGACCTCGTGCAGGCCGAGGGTTACGAGCAGTTTGCTGAACAGATGGCGAATGTGGCCTCGTTCAACATCTCTGAAAGGCTTTATGCGACCGGCACTTTTGACCATGCCGAGGGCGCGTTGCAGCTTTCGGCTCTGGAACCGTTGTGGGCCGGGCTTGTTTGTTCCGATGCCTCGGATCGCGTCGAGGATCTGGACGAACTCGACGAACTTTTGGAAATTGCTCTGGACAAAGTTGGCCACGGTGATGTGGCGCTTGCGTCGTGTATGGCGCAGTTTGCAGAAGCGCATTTGGCGCCGGTGAATGGCCCTTCAAATGTGGCACAAAAAGTTCCGGACGGTATGGAAACGAGGCTTCCATTTGTCGCGAAAAAGAAAAATAACAGGCTAAAATGGGGCGTTTTGGGCAGTTTGGTGCTTATATTACTTTTGATGGTCTTGTTGCTTACGAGTGGAACGATGCGTTTCGGTATCGACGCGACAGGGGACCGGCTTTTGAAACGGTCGAGGAACATGGATACTTCTGTTGAAAGCGAAAAAGCTCCGAATTTGAAAGTCGACAGCTTGCTTTTGGAACTTCCAGTACCTTCTGCCAAATAACTCTTTAACGATACGGGGCTATGTTATGAAATCGGAATCTATGCTTGCCACAGAAAAGATGCTGGACGTGGTCAAGACGCTTTTGGACGAAGAACAGCCGCAGGCTCTTTTCCCAAAAATTTTGGAAGTGGCTAAGGGCGTGTTGCATGCCGATGCCGCCGTCCTCGAAATCGGTGGTGAAGAACCGCTCCGATTCTCTAATCCCGAAAATGTTTCGATTTCCATTTCGGCGGTGAAGCTTGCCAAGAGCGAAAAGCGTGCCGTTGTCTGGAACCAGCTGGACGACGAATCGGCGGATTTGTCCAAGTCGATTGTGCAGAACCAGCTCACAAGCATCATGGTTTCTCCGTTCCGTACGCCGGATTCCGAGGCGGGGTACCTCTATTTGCAGCGTGCAGCCCGCAAAGATCCGTTTACCGAAGAAGACAGCGAGCTTTTTGATTCGTTTGTCGCTGTCTGCGAAAAGTTCGCCTTTGCCGCCTATGACCGCCTGCGCGACAAGGAATCCCTCGATGCGTTGAAGAACGTCGTGCGTCGGGATGGGATTGTCTATTCGTCCAAGGTCATGGTCGATGTCGTGGCGATGGCCGATAAGCTTTCTCCGCTTCCGCTCCCGGTGATTATCCGTGGCGAAACCGGAACTGGTAAGGAAGTGATTGCCCGTTACATCCACAAGCATAGCCCCCGCGCCGAAAAACCGTTCATTGCGGTCAACTGCGGCGCCATTCCGGAACACCTGATGGAATCGCTCATGTTCGGGCATGCCAAGGGCTCGTTCACGGGTGCCATCGAAAACAAGAAGGGCTTTTTCGAAGAAGCCGATGGCGGAACGATTTTTTTGGATGAAATTGGCGAACTCCCGCTCAATATGCAGGTGAAGCTCTTGCGCGTGTTGCAAGAAAAGCACATCACGCGAGTGGGCGACAACCGCGAAATTCCGGTGAACGTGCGCGTCATCAGCGCAACCCATGTGGATTTGGAAGAAGCCGTGCGCGAAAAGCGATTCCGCGAGGATTTGTACTTCCGCATCCAGGTGCTACCGCTCGAACTCCCGCCGCTGCGTGACCGCGGTCAGGACGTCATCTTGCTTGCCGAAAACTTTATTGAACGTTACGGTGCCGAATACGGCCGTGGAAAGTTCCATCTGAGTCGCAATGCCGAAAAGGCCTTGCTCGGTTACCATTGGCCGGGCAACGTGCGTGAACTCGAAAACCGTATCCAGAAGGGTTTGGTGCAGGCGGTTCATAGCGTGATCCAGCCGAAGGACTTGGGACTTGACGATATGCAGGACCAGGCAAAGGCCTCGCCGCGTACGCTCAAGGAAGCCCGCGAAGCGGTCGAACGCGAAGTCATCTCTCGCGCGCTCAAGGATACGAATGCAAACCTCACGTTGGCGGCGACCATCCTGGGCATTGACCGCAAGGTGTTGCGCGAAATCATGGAACGCTTGAATTTGAAAAAAGAAGATTTTAAGTCGTAGTGTAAAAGGTGTTTGGATATATGATGCTAAAAATAAGGAGATTGTCCATGAAGAAAATCGTAGTGGCTTCTGCGATGATGGCGTCTGTCGCTATGGCGAACGATATGGAATCTCGTCCGGAGGCTAGTGTCCCGACGCCTGTCGAGCGTCATGCCGCTATCGACAATGTTCCGAAACTTTCGGAAAAAGAGAATGTGGATTGGCTGAGGTTGCGCGAAGAACGTCGTGCGGCCCGCGAACAGATTTTGCAGAACTTGAGAGAAAATACGGCGGCCGAAAAGAATGCGGTTCGTAACGCTCAGGAATCTGCTCCTGCCGTCCCGGAAAAGTTTACCGGGAAAAACGAGGAAATGCCGAAGGACGATTTTGCCCGTGAGCAGAAGCGTGAACAGCAGGACGAAAACCAGTGGATGAAAATGCAGGCCCCTCCTCCGTTTGTCGGTCCGATGAACAAGTTTAATCCGAGAAGGGGTAAAGACTGGAATCAAGGTCGTCCGTTCGACCCCCGTAGAACAGAAAAGATCAAAAAGGGTGATTGGCCCAAGCGTGAAGATTTTGAAAAGGGAAACTCTTCGAGATAGTTAATGGTTCGTTGGGTTTTCTTTGTTTTGCTCCTAGTGACGGCGCTTTTTGCCGAAACGCAGCAGGAGGCGTATTACCGTGCGATGAAGGCGGAAGAAGCCGGCGATATTGCAGCCGCGTTAAAGGCGTTTGAAGAAGCTGCTGCGCTGCCGGGCCCGTATACCGAAGAACTGCTTGCGATCATCCGTGATTACAATGATGCACTGGGAATAACGGGCGATGTTCCTGCGAGTCCCGCAAATCCGTGGGAGTTCCACGTTGCGGGTGAACTGGGGCTTTATGGCTTGCATTTCAAAGAAACCGGCATGGACGAGGGCGAGATCGGTGGCGAAGTCTTTTTGAACGTGAACCCGTATTGGGATTATACGGCCGGTTCGCTTTCGCATACGTTTGGGGCTTCGGTGCAAGGCTCCTATTTTATGAACAATGACGTTGTAACGGTTCTCGATTCGAATGACGTGACGTTTGTTCTGGGGCTTGAATACAAGCTGATGATGCGCTCCTTCTTTTTAGATGTGAGCTATGAGCTGAATATCCAGGGGAGCGATCTCTCGTCGGATTTTTACGTGGGAGCCGAAAAGAACTGGCTCCGGTTCGAAAAGCAGCGTGTCAGCACTATGGCGTGGGCTTATTACAATACCACGGGGCCGATGGCTTTTGCCTTGTATGGAGCGTGGTACAGGACTGTTGTTGAAGGCTTGAATGGAACCGTTTATGCCGGTGTAAAGTATACGGCTGATTCCATATATGATTACAAGAGCTATTTCCGTTCTTATTATGCATCGAAAGAAGATTCCACGGTCTCGGCCGGGAACCTTGTGTACAGCGATGTCTTGTGGAAGTGGCTTGGCCCTGTCTTGAATACTAGGGTTTCGTACAAGTTTAAGAACCGCATCTCTGTCGATGCGTTTGCGAATTTGTTCTATGGCTTTGCCGTCGATGGTCCTGACGAGGACTATGAAAAATTCAAGAAGTTCAATGCCATCTATGGTGTGCAGGTGTCGTGGAAACATTGGGTCATGCTTTATTACCTGGGGCTGGAACGCAATGTCAAACGTATGAGCATCCCTCAGTTCGGTAAGGGTATCTATAGCGAACGCACGGCCATCACCAAGCTGAAACTTGGCGTTATGTGGGATTACTAGCCTTTGGGGCGCCGAAGGGCGCGGATCTGGATTTTGGTGTCATATGGGAAAAAACGAAAGAGGCAAGCGTAAGCTTGCCTCTTTTGCGTGGAGATAGTGGGAGTCGAACCCATGACCTACAGATTGCGAACCTGTCGCTCTACCAACTGAGCTATATCCCCATAGCTATTTGTTAGCGGGGAGAATATAGCTAAACCGTGTTTTTTTGGCAAGTGACCCCGTTTTTTCGAGGCTGAAATGCGAAAATGTGTTGTGGGACGTTTAGACCGCTATTGGAGGTTCTTGTTCTTGACAAGATTTTTTCTATGTTATTTATAAGAATTTGTGTTAGGTTCACTATGATGGTAAAAATTTTATCCTTTATCACCATTGCACTCTTGATGGTTGGATGTTCGATGCGCCCCCCTTCGGCGGGAGCTTTTATGGCGGCGTATCAAAGCCGTTCTGATTCTTCAGGAACGGTGCTTGACGGATCTTTTTCGGGGTATGCGGCGTTTTCTCCTAAATCAGGTACGACTGCAGATGATTCTTCTCGCCTTGACAGTTGGAACGAGGTTGTGGGGTACGAATGGAGAATCAATGAACGTGTTAATATTTATCACTTTATAGACCATTTTGAGATTGGTTGCGGCCTTGAATTCATGAATCCTTATGTCACTATGGGATTTGCTTCGAACCATTTCGGCGTGATGGGCTGGACGGACTGGGGTGTTTTTGGAGCCTTTTTTAAAAAGCCAGGAATGATTCGTGGCGGTGTGAGCCTGATGGAACAGATTGCCCTCACGCCTAAAATGCACATCGGGTTGACCCAGTTTGCTTCAAGAACGAGGGCCTACTATTGGGCCGGGGATGATGAATTCCGTGAACCCTATCCCTATAGTTTTATTGAGTATGGTGGTGGAACCTACTGGATGTACGAAGTGAAAACTAGATTGCGCGTGAATTTGGAATTTAGGTACAGCTACGATGTGACATTCAAGGGCCATCGTTTGGCGCTAGACCTGGATTTGCTGATGGGCGTAAAATAGAATTGATTTTCTATTCAAATGTTCACTATTTTTTAGACGGCTTTGCCGTCTTTTTCTATATTCAGGCGTATGACGAAATCCATAGTTATCCGTGATGCGCATGAACATAACCTCCGCCATGTCGATTTGACGATTCCCCGCGACTCGATTGTCGTGGTGACTGGCGTTTCGGGCTCGGGCAAGTCGAGCCTTGCCTTTGATACGGTGTTCCAGGAAGGGCAGCGCCGTTTTGTCGAGTCGCTTTCGGCGTATGCGCGCCAGTTCATCGGGCGTATGAAGCACCCGGATGTGGAAAGCGTTCGCGGGATTTCGCCGACGATTTCGATTGACCAGAAGACGGTGAACCGTAACCCGCGCAGTACGGTGGGTACGGTGGTCGAGATTTTGGACCATTACCGTTTGATGTTTGCGCGCCTCGGCGTTCCGCATTGCCCCAAGTGCGGCAAGGTAATCCAGGCGCAGTCGGTGGACCAGATTGTCGATAACTTGTACGCCAGTGACGAAAATAAAAAGATTTTGGTGATGGCGCCGATTGTGCAGGAGCGCAAGGGCGAATACCGCAAGGAACTCGCGGAACTCAAGGAAAATGGCTTTGTCCGCGTACGCGTGGACGGAACGATATACAGGCTCGAAGAAGTGCCGTTGTTGGTGCGTTATGAGAAGCACACGATTGAAGTGGTGATTGATCGCTTGACGCTCGAACGCAAGAATATGAGCCGTTTGCGTGAAGCGATTGAAGGCGCGTTAAAGCTCACGGACGGAAAGCTCGTGTCGTTCTTGCTGACATCGCAGGAGGCGGGTGCGGATGGTGCCGCGAAGGAAGAATACCGCTTGCAGGGTACGCAGCTCGCTTGCCCGAAGTGCGGCATTTCTATCCCGGAACTCGAACCGCGATTCTTTAGCTTTAACGACCCGAAGGGTCAATGCCCCGCATGTAAGGGCCTTGGCGAAAGTTGCGAGTTCGACATTAACTTGATTGTGCCGAATCCGAATTTGTCTTTGAAAGAGGGCTGCCTTGCTCCGCAAAAGAAGGATGACGGCTGCATCATCTTTAGCGATTTTGGCTGGCGCAATTTGCGTACGATTGCAAACGAAATGCACTTTTCGCTCGATACGCCGTGGAACAAGCTCAAGAAGGCGCAACAGGATGCCGTGCTGTACGGAACTCCGAGCGGGAGCGAACGCGGTGTGGTCTCGATTATGCAGGAACTTTGGGACATGTGGCATATTTACCACTTCCGAAAGTACATGCAGATTGGCGTTTGTCCGGAATGTCACGGCACGCGAATCAACCGCATTGCTGCAGCGGTCGATTTCCACGGTCATAACATTTGCGAAATGACGGAATGGTCCGTCGAAAAGTCCGTCGAGTTTTTTGACAAGCTCAAGTTGAGCCCCAGGGAACAGCGCATCGGTCGCGAAGTGCTCAAGGAAATTCGTGGGCGCCTTGGATTTTTGAAGGCGGTGGGCCTTGGCTATTTGGACATTAGTCGTAAGGCTTCGACGCTTTCGGGCGGTGAGGCGCAGCGTATCAGGCTCGCAAGCGCCGTGGGTGCTGGCTTGCAGGGCGTGCTTTATGTGCTTGATGAACCGAGTATCGGGCTGCACCCACGTGACAACGATAAGTTGCTCGAGATGCTCGAGCGCTTGCGAGCCCAAGGCAACAGCCTTCTCATCGTGGAACACGATGAGGATACGATGCGTCACGCGGACTGCGTGATTGATGTGGGCCCTGGCGCGGGTGTCGAAGGCGGACGCATTTTGGCGGCAGGCACGGTCGACGAACTCGAAAAGAACAAGTCGTCACTTACGGGTGCGTACTTGAGCGGTCGCAAGTCGATTGAAATCCCGTCGCAGCGCTTGAAAATTGATGCAAAGACGCCGAAGCTTAAGATTTGCGGTGCTTGCGAAAACAACCTCAAGAATGTCGATGTTGAAATCCCGCTGGGCGGCGCGTTTACCGTAGTCACGGGAGTTTCGGGCTCGGGCAAGAGTACGCTTATCAACCAGATTTTGCGCCGTGAACTTGCGCGTGTGTTCTACAATTCCGAAGAACCGGTCGGCAAGTTCGACCATTTGGAAGGTCTCGAAAACATCGACAAGGTCATTGAAATTGACCAGACGCCGATTGGACGCACCCCGCGCAGTAACCCTGCGACGTACACGAAAATTTGGGACGATATCCGCGACTTGTTTGCCGGTATGGAAGAAAGCAAGGTGCGCGGGTACACGAAGAGCCGCTTTAGCTTTAATGTGAAGGGTGGTCGCTGTGACGCTTGCGAAGGCGCTGGCGTGAAGGTCATCGACATGCACATTTTGCCGAGTGTGCAAGTCACTTGCGATGTTTGCGACGGCAAGCGCTTTAACGAAGCGACTCGTGAAGTTTATTTTAAGGGCAAGAACATTTCTGAAGTGCTTGACATGAGCATCAGCGAAGCCGCTGAATTTTTCAAGGACATTCCGAAAATTGCAGAACCGCTCAAACTCCTTTGCGAAGTGGGCCTTGGCTACCTTACGCTTGGTCAGCCTTCGACGACTTTGAGCGGTGGCGAAGCACAGCGTGTGAAGATTGCTTCGGAATTGCGTCGCCCGGGTACGGGCAAGACGCTTTACTTGCTGGATGAACCGACGACTGGTTTGCATTTTGAAGATATCCGCCGATTGCTGGAATGCTTGAACCGCTTGCGCAGTCTCGGTAATAGCGTTGTGGTGATTGAACACAACCTCGATGTGATCAAGTGCGCGGACTGGATTATTGACCTTGGCCCGGATGCGGGTGTAAACGGCGGTCGCATTATCGCGACGGGAACTCCCGAACAAATTGCCAAATGCAAAAAGTCGGAGACGGGGCGTTACTTGGCTCCGGTCTTGGCGAAAAAGCATGGCGAAAACAAACATTTTGAACGCACGGATGAAAAGGGCGAAGATTACTCGCTCGATATCGAAGTTCACGGTGCTCGCAAGCACAATCTCAAGAACATTGATGTGACGATTCCGCGCCACAAGCTCACCGTGATTACGGGTGTTTCGGGCTCGGGCAAGTCGAGCCTTGCGTTCCATACGCTCTTTAGCGAAGGGCAACGCCGCTTTGTCGAAACGCTCAGCACATACGCTCGCCGCTTCTTGGGACGCCCTGACCGTGGTAGCATTGATTCCATTTCAGGCCTCGCCCCTGCGATTGCGATTGACCAGAAGAGCGCAAGCAAGAGTCCGCGCAGTACGGTCGCAACGCTTACCGAGATTTACGACTACTTCCGCATTTTGTGGGCTCGCGTGGGTACGGCTCACTGCCTCCATTGCGGAAAGCCGGTCAGCTCTTATGCCACAGGCGACTTGATGCAGCTTGCGTTTGACCGTGACCTCAACAAGATGGTGACGGTACTTGCTCCGTTCGAAATCAAGGACGAAATTAAGCTCTCCAAGATTCTCACGGAAAAGGGTTACCGCAAGGCTTATCTCGGCAAGAAGCTCGTAGAACTCCCGCTGCCGAAAATCCCCATTCGCGAAAAGCAGTTGCTTGCCGTGGTCGATTCCGTGGTCGTCAAGGAAGAAAATCGTGCTCGTCTCGTCGAAGCGTTTGAACGCGGCTACCGCGACGGTAATGGAATCCTTTATGTGGATTGCGATGGCGAAGAACGTCTCTCGGCCAGCGAAAAGCCGGGTTGCCCGGAATGTGGCTGGTACATGGATTCGGCGCTCAACCCGAAACATTTCAGCTTCAATACGCATTGGGGCGCTTGCGAAACTTGCCTCGGTCTTGGGCATTTCAAGGATGGCGAAGAATGCCCCGATTGCCATGGCGAACGCTTGAAGCCAGAATATCTTGCGGTGCGCATCTTGGGCAAGAACATCATGGATGTGCATCACATGAGCATTGCCGAAGCTCGCGACTGGTTTGCCAAAGTCGATTTTGCGAACGAAGAAAATGCAACTTCTGCATCCATCCAAAGCAAAACGACAATTGCCTCTCCGCTCCTCCGCGAAATCATTGGTCGTTTGGACTTCTTGATTAGCGTGGGACTTGGCTACATTGGCCTTGACCGTGCTGGCGATACGCTCTCGGGTGGTGAATCCCAGCGCATCCGCTTGGCAAGCCAAATCGGCAGCGGCCTCGAAGGCGTTTTGTACGTGCTTGATGAACCGACCGTCGGCCTCCACGAAAGTGATACTGCAAAGCTTTTGGATACGCTTTACCGCTTGCGTGATTTGGGCAATACGCTTGTGGTTGTGGAACACGACATCAAGATGATGCAGGCTGCAGACCACATTATCGATATGGGCCCGGGTGCTGGCGATTTTGGTGGTGAAGTCGTTGCCGAAGGAAGCCCGGCAGAACTTTCCAAGCCGTATGCGCTACAGCAGTTCCCGCGCAGTGAAACGGTCAAGTTCCTCACATATTCCACTCCGGTCGCAAACCAGCTGGATCCCGTGCGCATTACGGACGATACGGAATTCTATGAATTCAAGAACCTCAAGGCAAATAACCTTAAGAACTTGTCTGTAAAATTCCCCAAGAAGGCGGTGAGCGTTGTCTGTGGCGTTTCGGGATCGGGCAAAAGTTCTCTCGTTGTCGATGAAATTTTCCCGGCGCTCAAAAAGCAGTTCCAGGCACGCGGCCGCAAAAAGCAGAGCGGCGAGGTCTTGCTGGTGGACCAGAGCCCGATTTCGGGAACGCCACGCAGTACGCCGGCGAGCTTTACGGGCGTCTTTGACGATATCCGCAAACTGTTTGCCAAACTCGAACAGTCCAAGATGAAGGGCTTCGATTACGGTCGCTTTAGCTATAACCTTGCGCGAGGCCGTTGCCCCGCTTGCGAGGGCCGTGGCGCCGTTGCTGTCGAGATGCACTTCCTTTCGGACATCTGGGAAACTTGCGAAGTCTGCGGTGGCAAGCGTTACAATCAGGAAACGCTTACCGTCACGTTCAAGGGCAAGAACATTGCCGATGTGCTTGACATGCGCATTGTCGAAGCCTGCGAGTTCTTCAAGGACCAGCCGAAGATTTTGCCGAAGCTCGAATGCCTCCGCGATGTGGGCCTCCCGTACGTGAAACTCGGTCAACCCGTGACGACGCTTTCGGGCGGTGAATCCCAACGCTTGAAGCTTGCCGCGGAACTCTGCCGCCGTCCGGCAACAGAAATGGTCTACCTCCTCGACGAACCGACTACGGGTCTCCACCTCAAGGATATCCAGATTCTTTGGAACCTTTTGCGCAGACTTTCGGCCCGTGGCGATACGGTCATTGTCATCGAACACCACCCCGATATTATCCGATTGGCGGACTGGAAGGTTGAATTGGGTCCTGTCGGTGGTGCAAATGGCGGTTACTTGCTCGAAATGGGTGTGAATTCGTCAAACTTTTAGAACTTATTTTCCTAGAAGAAATTATTTTTTTTAGGAACGTTCCTAAAAGACAGGAGTCCCTATGGCCTTTTCTAGATTGCTTCCGTTTTTGTTGCTTGTACCGGCACTGACTCTAGCTGACGGAGACAAAATCTTTACGCTAAATCCGGATCATTTTAAGGCCGGTAGTGTCCTGACTCACCCCTCCAAGGTGGCCATAGCCTTGGATAGCGCTCTTGCCATATCCCAGCAACCTGTATTCCCGTTGATGCCCAATAAGCTTTATCTTCGCTATAAAGACTCGGTGAAGGAATATTTGTGGTTCTCGGGCGAGGCTAAACTGGATGATTATAAGAAGCTCCACGCATTTAACCTAAAGGATAACCATCTGGGCGTGCGTGAAGTGGTGGGCCTCCGTTTTTATGCTTCCCGTCAGTACAAGGCGTTCCAGGACGAAGCCGAAATCTATTTCGATACGGAATACATTTATTCTCCCCGTATTTCCAAGCTCCTGTTTATGAAAAACGGTAAGTGGCAGGTTCTTGATGAATGCAAGCATCCGGGAATTGTGAAAATCAAGTCCGACGAAAAGAAGTTGGACATCACGTCTTACAAAACACCGTTGAAGGGTGCTAAGACGATTTCTCCAGCAAAGGAAGGCCTTTATTCGTTCTCTTTCAGCGCACCGGACAAGTTGCCGTATGTGGATGCCGGTTATCTCAAGCGTGGGGAATCTCTTGTATTCAATGTGAAATTCCCGGTGATGGATTCCAGCGCTTCTGCTTCGGTGGAATTGCCCGTCAAGAAGGATCAGATTCAGGCTTTGACAAAGCTTGAAGAAACCGAAGCCCTTTACGATTCGTTTACCAGTGAAGTCGACAAGCACTTTAGCAAGATCGATACGACTGGATTCTCAAATGTCTACCCGCCGCTCAAACGTGCCGATTCGCTGGGAGTTCTTGATTCCAGTGCCGATTATCGCGGTTACGTGGCGCACTACAACCATAAACGAGTCGAAGCGCAGAAGCTTTGGCGCGAACAGAAACTGGGCGAAGTCAGCACGGTTTACAAGGCGTTCCACGCAAAGCTGGACAGTTTGCAGAAGTTCCCGCTCCAGGTGAACCTCAAACCGGATTCCGTGGCAAAGATTTACCGCACGGTCAAGACCACCAAGGAAATTCAGGTGGAAGTCGTTGACACGCTGAAGGCTGAATCCGTGAAGGCGGACTCCGTTAAAGTCGATACTGCGAAGGTGGACTCGGCTAAGGTCGATACCGCAAAGGTGGATTCTGTAAAGGCTGACACGACCAAGGCTGATACGGCAAAAGTTGATACGGCAAAGACTGACACCGCTAAAGTAGATTCCCTTAAGCCGGTTCCTGCAAAGACGGTTACGATGAAGGTAGATTCTATCGTTGTCGATTCGTCCAAGATCGATTCGCTTTGGCTCCATTTTGCTGCGGACAGCGGACGCATTGATGTGGTCTGGAAGGGGGTCGTCGATAGCATTTCGATGGATTCTCTTGCAGGGCTTCTTTCTACAAACAGTGATTCTCTTGTCGTCACATTGTTCCTTGCAAATAACAAGCCTGTTTGGGCATACAAGGAAGGTGAGCTTGTCGGCCGCTACCAGTACCGTTACGAAAAGATTGGCTTCCGTATTGGCGAAAAACTCTATGTGGGCAAGGGTGAATTTGTTTTGCCGATTCATATTGCGATTGAATCCGAAGTGAACGATTGGTTCAAGTCCAAGACCACGATTTCTTCGTCCTCTGTCGCAAGCTCGTCGAGCAGTGCCGAAGAAAATTCCAAGATCATCAACCATCCGACTCGTGGAACGGTTGCGGTGATTGATTCCGGTTCGTTCCGTTATCGTGGCAAGGTGGTGTCGATGTCTCCGTATGCCATCCACACGACCGAAGTGACTCAGGAATTCTTCAGCAAGATCATGAGCTATGTTGATTCTGCAAAGCGCATCCCGGATAGGTCTGCGTTCAAGGGCGCCAATAAGCCTGTGCAGAACATTACCTGGGATAAGGCGCAGTACGCTTGCAAGGTGCTTGGTGGCGATTTGCCGACCGAAGCCCAGTGGGAATATGCGGGTCGAGCCGGCCGCAACGAAGGTGTCCTCTGGAAATTGGATGATGAATCCAGTGTGGGACGCTACGCCGTCTTTGCCGCCAATTCCTTGAAGAAAGGAAAGAGCAACTCGGCAGAATACGGTCCACACGATGTTGCTACCAAGAATCCGAACGCTTGGGGACTTTACGATATGTCCGGCAACGTGGCGGAATGGATTCGCGACAATTACTTTGCCATCACGTTCTCAATCGAAAAGTCTAACCCGCAGGGATCTTTCTGGGGCACTAGCAAGGTATTGAAGGGCGGTTCTTGGAAGGACAAAGTGAAAAAGCTGAATATGACAGTCCGAGACGATGAAGATCCCCGTTATTGGTCTGACTGGATCGGTTTCCGCTGCGTGTTCCCGCTTGAACGAATTATTCAGGATAAAAAGAAATGAAAAATAATTCCAGCAAGGAAATAAGAATTTTTAAGAAGCTGACGGCACTCCCGTATTTGCTTGTGTTTCTTGCGTTGTTGATGCCTTTGGCGAACGTCTCTTGCTCTGCCAAGAATGACAGCAAGCCGATTGCACAAACGACGTTCTACCAAATTGCGTCGGGCGTGGACCTGGAAGAATCTCTGGTGGAACCCGCTCGTGGACAGATGCATCGTATGGTCAAGGAAAATCCCAAAACGCTGGACCATTTCAAGTCGCAGATTCCGAACTTCCCGAAGATGGAACCCGTTCATCATTTGTATGGGATTCTTGTCGCGATATTCCTTGCGGCTCTTTTCTCGTGGTTCGTGCCTCTCGCATCGACGGTGATGGGGCTTTTGTCGATGATTTCGTTGTGGTCGCTTTTGATGAAGCTCACGCATATTAGTGATTCGCTGGGAATTCCGTTGTTGAAGATTGAGGCGGGTGTTGGACTTTACTGTGCAAGCTTCCTCATCTTGATCGGGACGGCGATGAACATCGCTACTTTGGTACGCCCGGCGGTGCTTGCCCGTCGCGAACGGAAAAAAGCAAAAAAGGCTAAGTCTTGATAACAAAGAAGGTCGCGAGTTCTCGCGACCTTTTCTATAACATTAAGCAGTAAGACTTTCTTATAGCAGTCCTGCCAACTGTCTACAGCCTACTGCGCCACCGGCGCCATTACACATTGAACAGGAAGTACATGATGTCGCCATCCTGTACGAGGTATTCCTTACCTTCGGTACGGACAAGCCCTGCTTCCTTGGCGGCGTTCCAGCTGCCGTGCTTGAGAAAGTCGGCGTAGCTCAAGGTTTCGGCGCGGATGAAGCCACGTTCGAAGTCCGTGTGGATGACGCCTGCGCACTGCGGGGCCTTGAAGCCTGCGTGGAACGTCCAGGCGCGGCATTCCTTTTCGCCAGCGGTGAAGAACGTGCGCAGCCCGAGAATTTCGTAACCCTTGCGGACAACGGAATCGAGTCCGGATTCCTTCATGCCGAGTTCCTTGAGAAATTCAATCTTGTCAGCCGGTTCCATGGCAGAAAGTTCTTCTTCGATCTTGCCGCTGATGACGATGACGTCGTGACCGTGCTTGGAGGCGTATTCCTTGAGCTGGTCCACGTAAGCGTTACCGGTGAGGATGTCGTCTTCCTTCACGTTGGCGCAGTAGAAGAGCGGCTTTGCGGTGAGGAGTCCGAGATCCTTGACGATGCCTTCCATTTCTTCGCTGTCGTGCATCACGGTACGGGCGGCGCGGCCTTCTTCCATCGTCGTCTTCAAAAGTTCGCAAGCGGCGAGGCGAGCCTTGGCTTCGGCGTTGCCGGTACGTGCAGACTTTGCTTCGGTGGCGAGGCGCTTTTCGACGGAGTCCAAGTCCTTGAGGATAAGTTCCGTTTCAATCACTTCGACGTCGCGGATCGGGTCCACGGAACCGTTCACGTGAATGATGTTTTCGTCGTCAAAGCAGCGCACCACTTCCATGATGGCTTCGCATTCGCGGATGTGGGTGAGGAACTGGTTGCCGAGACCTTCGCCCTTGGAAGCGCCCTTTACAAGACCTGCAATGTCAACGAATTCTGTAACGGCCGGGACGATGGATTTCGGATTGTAGACTTTGACGAGTTCGTCGAGGCGGGCATCCGGGACGCTGACCATGCCGACGTTCGGGTCGATGGTGCAGAACGGATAGTTGGCGGATTCTGCGCCTGCGTTGGTGATTGCGTTAAAGATGGTACTCTTGCCTACGTTCGGGAGGCCTACGATGCCGCATTTAAAACCCATGATAATCTCCGATTTGTGGCGGAATTTGCCGCCGACTAATTTTGTGGCGCATTCCATCGCTTTTTTCTATAGCGATGGACTCACCTGATTTTTGCGATGTAAAGGTAGAAAATTGCCCTTGTGCTAGACCGCTTGAAAATCTAAATTTACGCCCGTTTTCAAGGTCTTGTATGGCGACGAATGCGTTAAAGACGAATATGGATATGTTGAACGGGCCTCTCGGAAGAAAAATCCTGAGGTTCGCCATCCCGTTGGCGGCGACCAGCATTTTGCAACAGCTGTTCAATGCCGCAGACATTGCCGTGGTGGGCCAGTTCGCAGGCGACAAGGCTCTTGCTGCCGTCGGTGCAAATACGTTCGTCATCAACCTGCTCATCAATCTGTTCGTGGGCATTTCCGTCGGCGTGAACGTGGTGGTCGCCAACTCCATCGGCGCTCACAGCTACCGCTCGGTGACCCGCAGCGTCCATACGTCGGTGATGGTTTCGTTCTTTAGCGGAATTTTCCTTTCGTTTGTCGGAATCTTTTTTGCAAGGCCGATCCTTTCGGCGGTTTCGACGCCTTCGGACATTTTGGATATGGCGGTGCGCTACCTGCAAATCTACTTTGCCGGGATGCCGTTTGTGATGCTGTTCAACTTCATTGCGGCAATATTGCGCGGCAAGGGCGATACAAAGCGTCCGCTTTACGTGCTGATGGTCGCTGGTGCCGTGAATGTTGTCTTGAACTTGATTCTTGTGGCGGGCTTTGGGCTTGGCGTGTCGGGGGTTGCGATTGCGACCGTCTTTGCCAATGTCATTAGCGGACTTACTTTATTCTACTTCTTGCTTCATGAAGTTGGACCGTTCAAGCTCGAATTCTGGAAGCTCCGTGTGACGCCGCTCTTTTTGAGCCGCATCATGCGTGTGGGCTTGCCTTCGGGTCTTCGCGGTGTCGTGTTCTCGTTCAGCAATGTGTGCTTGCAGTCGGCCATCAACAGCCTGGGTTCTTCGACGGTGGCCGCATCGGCGGCAGCCCTCAATTACGAATTTATCGTCTATTACTGGCTCAATTCGTTCTCGCAGGCTTGTGTGACGTTTGTCGGGCAGAATTACGGTGCCAAAAATATGCCCCGTTGCCGCAGTGCGGTTCGCTGGACGCTCTTGCTGGGCTGCGTTTCTACGATTGTGCTGAGCTCGCTCTGCTGCATTTTTGCAACTCCTCTGCTGTCCGTGTTTACCTCTGATCCCGAAATCATTGAAATCGGTTCTATCCGCATGTACGTGGTGGTCGGGCTCCTGTTTATCAACGTCTTTTTGGACGTGTTCTCGAGCGCCCTTTCTGGAATGGGGCGGTCTCTTGCGCCGGCGCTCACCTGCGTCGCGGGCGTTTGCGGACTACGCATCCTCTGGGTGATTTTCGTGTTCCCGCAGTACCGTTCCTTTGCCTCTCTGATGGTCGTTTACCCGGTCAGCTGGGTTGTGACGATAGCCGTCATCATAGGCATTTACTTCTATCGCGTAAAGCACACGACGTTCTAAAAACAGTTCTTTTGACAAGAATTAGAGCCTTGAATCGGCAAAAATGACGCTTTTTTGCGGTTTTTGGTTTGTAAATGTTTATTAGCTGATTAGCCCGTTTGGGCGGTATTGTCAATTATTTGACATTTTGTCAACGAACGGATTTTGCCTTTTTGAGCGAAAAAAGGCAAATAAAGATAATTTAAGCATGTCCAAATAACACTGCCGATTTGGGATTGGATTCACAAGGTACCAATTACAGTTGGAGAATTGGTTGCTTCTGTATCGGGTGGAGACTCGGATCACGTTTCTTCATGATTATTAACACAGTGATCGAGGCCGAACAGAGTTTCCAATCCCAAACGGCCTTATTTTATAGAATTTGAAGCTAGCCCTTGGGGCTAGCGTTTTTCTTATAGCAAGTCGTCGAGGTTGATCCCGTACATCTTGGCGTTGTCGATCCAAAGATCCGTGCCATTGTACATGAAGATCGTGAAGCGCGTAATCTTGTTGCGGGTCACGTCCCAGCCATGGTAGCTCTTTGTGTCCGGGCTGGTAAAGTCAGAGGGCTTGATGGAAACGCGCGTCCATTCTTCGTTGACCGCAGACTTGTACGTGGTCTTGTAGTTCGTGTCGGATTCGACAACGGTTTCAAGGACAACTTCGAAGTCGCCCGAGCCCTTGACCCAGACTTCCACAGAATCGAGCCTGCTCAAGTCGTGCTTGTGGTTTGCGATGCGTGTGCCAAGAACAACGTAACGTCCCAACTTGTTGGCCTGGTACTGCACGTGCAAAACGTTCTTGCCAAAGATGGAACTGTCGGCTTCTTCAATACCGCTTGTTAGGTCTTTTTGCAGGGCTTCGCTAATGGTGGCGCTGTCGTGCGGCTGGATGTACCAAACGTAGTGCAGCGGGGAGGGGAGGGCGTTGTACTGCGAACCTTCTTCAAAGTCAAAGATGGTAACGCTGTTGAGGGCGCTTACGAGCGAGTCGCTGAGACCTTCCCAGACATCGACGTCTTCGAGCTTTTCGGCCTTCTTGTCGCCCCACATGAGCATCCACGGTCTGACCGTATCGGCGGCGCTTTCGACGCGGATGTTGAGTGTTGCGCTGTTGATGGATGTATCCCAGCCGTCAATTTCAAACGGAATGAGGTTGCCCTTGCCGTCGTAGAGGCGGATGTCGCTTCCGTCTTCTTCGGCCTTGCTGAAGTCAAAGTTTTCTTCGGTCAGACGCAGTACGAGAACGGTCGGGAAGTTGAGCGGACGCATCCAGTCCGAAATCAGTTCGGATGGCATGAAGCGGATGGCGTTTTCGGGAACGACCTTGTTCGGATTTTCGATCAGACCGACGTCGAGCGTGTCGTTTGCAAGGACGTCAACGGAGGTCTGCCCGATGGAGGCGTGTTCCGTGGATTCCCAAGCGCTGACCGTCAGGTTACCGCTAGGAATGCTTTCGAGGTTGAACTGGCCGAGCGAATCCGTCTTGACGATGGTGCTGGTGCCCTGCACGGCGACCCAGGCGTATTCTGCGGAATCCGGCAAGTCGACGAGCCCCTTGACCGAGCCCTTGGCGTCAAGCGAAATACTGTCGATCGTGTATTCGTGATTCAGGTTGTTGAGCGTGTACTGCAGGACGATGGCAGAATCGCCCTTGCTGAAGTTGATGGTGTAGGAACCATCCTTGTGGCCGTCGATGTGTACCCAACCATTGGTGTCCGTAGAACCTTCGTAGGTGTAGCTGACAAGGCTTGTTTCGGCCGTATCGGCGACGTACCAGGAGGGCAGCACCTGATAGTGGACCTTGGCAGCGGGGGTTCCACTGTCAAAAAGGCGGATGGCAATAGCGTTTTCTATTTCCGTCGTGTTCCCTGCAGATTCGTTACCGACACCACACGATGCGATAAGTCCAAGGGGCAAAAAACAAAGGAGCTTGTAACAAAACTTCATTTACTTATCCTTCTTCTTTTTATTGAGTGCGACGGGGAATAGGGCTAAATTCAACTGCATCACTCGATCGGGAACAATACATTTGTCGACGCGGATCTGGATCTCCTTGCGGAATTCCTTGAGCATCTTCTTGAGGTCTTCGAATCCTTTGGAATCGACCGCCATGGTGATCGTCGAAATGTCGCGGTTCTCTGGCGGTATTTCACTGAGCGAGCGGATGCCAAACTGCATGACCTTCGAATGGAAACTGCGGATGGCTTCGGCCTTCTCGGCGCCTTGGACCGTGATGTGCGGGTCGGCGAGGCGAACCTTGCTGTTGTTGTTTATCGGCTGGATAAAACCGAGTGATTTTAAAATTTCGATGCTTTCTTGCGCCTGTTCTTCGGTAATGGGAGGAATGACGCTGTTCGCGATTTCTGAAATATCGACGTTGCCGTGCTTGACTTCGATGAGAGCTCTCACGACGATGGTCCACCAGGCGCTCAGGTATTTGAGTTCGTTGTCCTTGAGCAGGTGGCGCTTGACATCGCGGAGAAGGTCTGCTTTTTGCATGACTTCCGCTTTAGTCTTTTCGGATTTTGTGCGGGAGGCGACGATCAAAAGATCGAAGTAGGCGGCTTCGCGTCCGTCGAGCCCAAGCATCTTTTTGGCGGCTGGGACGGCGCGAACAGGGAGGTTTCGCTTTTTTTGTACAATATAGTATGCGTGGCTTGAATCTAATCCAAGCGTTTTGCCGAGCGTACTAAAGGAATACATGGAGTTGTGTTTTTTATGCTCCAAGTAATAATCCTTGATTATATCCCGGTAGTCATCGTAGTCAAAGATTTCTGCCATAACCAAACCTTCCTCGTGATAAAATATACTTTAATATTTTAGGGAAAGAGAAAGATGAGAAAATAGTAAGTGGCTATTTTGGCAGTGAAATCTAGAATCAGGGCATAAGATTTTTCTAGAATTGTAAAGGAATCTTTGTGGAATGGATATGGCACAAAAAAATAAACCTGAACGGATTGGACGACTCGTCTGCATTTTGCTGATGTGCGTTGTTGCATTCGCTGGTTTCAGGTATTACAAAAAAACAGTCGAAGAACGCTTGCAGATCAATCAGATGATATCCGTGACGAATGAGTGTCTCCGTGTGGGTGACTGGAAATGTGCCGAAAAAAATGTTCGTGAGCTTTTGAAGTCGGCTCCGAACGATACGAATTTGCAGATGCATTTGGCCGGCATTCTTTTTGAACAGGAACGTTATAAGGAATGCATCGGTTACATTGAAACGTTGAATTTTAAACACAGCGATTTAGATTACCTTGTCGAAAAGTCGAATCTCTTGGAACAGGAAATGGCGCAACTGGGCGTTGAAAAGTCTATGCATTTCCGTCTGGAATTTGATGGTGGTCCGTCCAAGAAAGATGTGATGGAAGCGCTTGCCGTTTTGGAAGTGGCGTATGATTCGATTAGTAATTTGTTCGATTTTATGCCCGAAAATAAAATGAGCTTGGTGCTGTACCAAGATGCGGAATTTCAAGGGACTGGACCTCGTCCAGATTGGGTGGGTGCCGTGTTCGATGGAAAGCTACGTGTGCCTGTGAACATGATGGAGTATCGTGAAGTCTACCGCCCTGTACTGTTCCATGAACTGACTCATGCGTTTGTCCGTGCGATGACTCACGCAAATGTACCGTGTTGGATGAATGAAGGGATCGCCCAGGTGATTGATGCGTCGCATAATAACGAAGATCGACCGACGGGGGCGCCGCCGAGCGTTGAAGCGTTGGAAAATTCTTTTGTGAAAGAGCCGAATACGGAAAAGGCGAAAAAGCTTTATTGGTATTCACGGAAAATGGTCGAAGAACTTTTGCAACGTGATGGCGGTGGTGCTGCTGCCTTCCGCAAGTTTGCAAAGTGCCTGCAGGATTTGCAGAGCCTGGGAATGGATGGTACTTTGCAGAAACATTATGAAACGACGGCTCAAAATTTGCTGAAATCGGTTAGGTGAATTTCGCTATGGATAATGCAATGAAAAATGTTGTGATTTTGGCGACTGGCGGGACTATTGCTGGTGCTGGCGAACAAGGCAAGGATATTGGCTACAAGTCGGGGGCCATCGAGGCCAAGACGCTGGTCGATGCCGTCCCTGGGTTGAAAGATTTGGCGAACATCCGCGTGGAACAGTTTTGCAATATCAATTCCGATGACGTCACCTCGGAAATCTGGATTTTGCTTGCGTTGCGGATAAAAGAACTTTTAGCGCAAGATGATGTTGATGGGATCGTGGTGATGCACGGAACCGATACGATGGAAGAAACGGCTTTCTTCTTGAGCTTGGTTTTAAATGCCTCTGAGACTGCCGCGAAACCTGTGATTTTGACGGGCTCCATGCGCCCTGCTACGGCTGCGGAACCTGACGGCCCTGCAAACCTCCTCTTTGCCGTCCAAACCGCCGTGTCCCCTTATACTGTCATCCCGGACTCTATGTCACCCCGGATTTATTCCGGGGCGGGATCGCCTTTAGCATTGTCATCTCGGCCTTGTGCCGGGGCGGGATCCACGGCCGTTTACGTCGCCTTCGCCGGCAAGCTGATGGACGCCCGTTCCGTACAAAAAGTTCACGCGAACGATCTAGATGCGTTTGCGTCCCCCCAGCCTGTCATCCCGGATTCTATGTCATCCCGGCCTTGTGCCGGGACGGGATCGCCTTCTTCTATGTCACCCCGGACATGTTCCGGGGTCGCCTTCTCGTATTCTGAAGCGGGGTCGCCTTTCGCGTCGCCTTCCCATCCAGCGTTCGACATCTCGAACCTGCGCGAATTGCCACGCGTCCCCGTACTTTACTTTAATGCCGACGCCGATGCCGAACTCGTGCGCTTTGCTGCAGAACGTTCGGCCGGACTTGTCATCGCAGGTGCAGGGGCGGGCGAATTCTCCAAATCATGGGCGAAGGTGATCGCTGATGTTGTTGCGGAAAAGAACATCCCCGTAGTCATTTCGACTCGAATCAACCGCGGTCGCATTGTCCCGGAACAACTTCTTGTACCGGGAACGATAGCCGCATACGGGCTCCCACCCGCCAAGGCAGCCGTACTCTTGCGCCTCGCATTAACCATCACGAACAACCCCGCAGAAATTCAGGAATTTTTTCTAGAGTAATAAAAAATGAAATTTTTAATCCAGCGAGTCACTAAGGCTCAAGTCGATATCGAAGGTCAAACCGTCGGAAAAATTGATAACAAGGGATTCCTTGTTTTGATTGGTGTGGGCGAGGGCGATACCCGCGAAATTGCGGACCGCTTCATCAAGAAAATGCTTGCGCTCCGCATCTTTGCCGACGAAAACGGAAAGACGAACCTCTCCATCAAGGATGTGGGCGGCTCGCTGTTGCTCGTTTCGCAGTTTACGCTTTATGCGAACTGCAACAAGGGCAACCGCCCGACGTTCAACGGCGCTGGTAATCCGACGCTAGCCAATGAGCTTTACGAGTACATCATCGAACAGTGCAAAAAAGAAGTCGCCATCGTCGAAACCGGAAAATTCGGTGCCGATATGCAAGTGAGTCTCGTCAACGACGGCCCGTTTACTATAATGCTAGAGTGAACCCTTTTACGTCATCCTCGAACTGTCATCCTGGAGCGTAGCGACGGGAACCATTATTTCTCGTATTTCATTCGTGGAGTTTCATATGAAAAAAAATCGTTCATCGTTCATCGCTTTGTTGTTTGCATCAACGCTTTTCATTGCTTGTGCGGGTTCTCGTGATGCCGCTCCGGAAGCCAATGACGGTATGGCTGATGCCCCGTGTACGGAATGCGGAACGCAGGGCGAAATTGAACTGAAAATCACCGACGAAAAGTTTTACCGCGAATGGAACCCGGAGGCGTTTGCCCGCATCGATTCGAACGCTGTCGTCGGTGTGTTCCCGACGCTCAAGGTGACGGCGACACGTCCGGAAGTCTGCAAAATGTGCCACAGCTTTAGTGCGGACGCTCTTGATTTTGACCTGGCCCGCGTCGAAGATTCGGTCTTTGCGAAAGCCTTCCCAAAGATGACTCGTGAACTGATGCTTCCGGGAATGCGTGTCCCCGATGCGGATTCCGCATATATCGATTCCTTGTCCATCAAACTTCTGGCCGAAAAATTTGTGGAAGGCAAACGCTTGGATGACGTGACTCCGTGGGAAGAACGCGATGGCGTCGAACAGACGTTGACGCGTCAGCTCCCGTTTAAATTGAAAGATATGCTGAACGGTATTGCAAGCCGCTATGGACTGCGCTACTTGACGATCCCGTTAGTCATGAACGTGGCGATGGATCCCGACTTGGGCAAAAAGGGTGGCTTTGATTGGCTGATTGTGTGGAGTATGTGGGATGCGCGCTATGGCGAACTATTGTGCCTCACGTATTCTAAATTCACCGCCGCGACAACGACCCGCGTGGCTCCCGAAAAGGAATGGGCGACTCCGTTTGCCTCCCGCCTGTGGAAAATGTTCAATACCGATGTCGCGCATTTCGAAAACCACTGAGCCGGAATAGAGTTTCAACATTAAACTTCCCGCTACCCACTTCCTACTTCCTACAGTCTACTTCCCTCTAATTACTATAATTGCAACTATGAACACTCCTTTCTACGTTTTTATGAAGCTTTTGCCGAAGAATGCCGCAAGTCGCATTTTCGGTGCCTTTACGCGTTTGCGCATCCCGTTCCTGAGCAAAATCGCTCGTAACGCCTTTGCTAGCTATTACAAGCTCGACATGTCTGAAGCGGAATACCCGCTTAGCCATTACAAGAACATCGGTGAACTTTTTATCCGCAAGCTCAAGCCGGGTATGCGTCCTGTTGCAGATGCCGAAGTCGTAAGCCCGGTCGATGGAGTGCTTTCGCAGACGGGAACGTTCGATGGCGACGAACAAAGCTTGATCCAGGCGAAGGGCAAAACATATTCGCTCAAGGATCTTTTGCGTAGCGAAGAACTGGCGGAACGTTTCAAGGGCGGTGCCTTTGCGACGATTTACCTGGCTCCGTTCAACTACCACCGCATCCATAGCCCCGTCAAGGGCGACCTCGTGCTTTCGAGCTACTGCCCGGGCACGCTCTGGCCGGTAAACGTCGGCAGCGTCGAACGTGTCGAAGGCCTCTTCTGCATCAACGAACGCCTCACGAGCCAGATCCGCCTGGCGGACGGTTCCGAAATTCTCGTGGTCAAGGTGGGCGCTACAAACGTTGGCCGAATTGGCGTCGTGTATAATGAAAACCTCCTGACGAACGCCGGCAAGCTCCCGCGCGACAACAAGCGCTTGGACTGGGTTCCCGATCGTCAGTACTCGTTCGAAAAGGGTGGCGAACTCGGACGTTTTGAAATGGGCAGCACCGTGATTCTCGTGGTCGACAAAAAGATCCGCGAACGTCATCCGGATTTGTTCAAGTCGCGTCTTGGACAGGCCGTGAAAGTGGGCGAGGCCCTTTAGTATTCCGGTCGGTCGCGATGGTTTCTGTAAAACGGTACATTCACGACGAACCTTTGCTATTCAAGGCGACAAAATCTTTTGTCGCCTTGCTCTTTAAATGCGCCGATCCGATTGTCTATGTGGCATGTAGAATGCCGAACATGAACGAGCGGATTGCGTGGACTTTGCTGGGGAGTGCGCTTTTTCAGGATCGTGCCTATCCGGATATTTTGCGCCTGCTCATGAACCTTTATGAACGGTTCCCGGGCGATAAGCTTTGGACGCTCCCGGTGCCGAAGGCGGGTGAAATTGAAGAAGTCGTCGATCGCACGTTCAATAGCCGTAACTGGTCCGTGTTCGAACACGTTGCCGGGATTTTCTGGAGCGTCGGGCTGTTTGCTCGCCGCCATCCTGATTTAGAAGCCTGGGTGCGTGAACGTACGCCTGAAGAGCTGTGGAATGACCTGGGCGACGTTTATTTTATGGGCCGCTCGAATCCGCGCCCTAAAGCCTGTGCCGCGATTTACCGCTTGGTGGCACCCGCTCCGCTTGGACTTGGCCTGGAGTGCCGCAACGGAAAAATGCCGCCTTTGCCGCTCACGATGGGCGCTCGCCGGTTCTTGGCGATTCTTGGTCCTGCCAAGGAATGCAGTTTTTCGGAACTTGAACCGTCACAAAAGCAAAAGCTTGCGAATGAATTCTTTACGGCGCTGTCTCCCGAAAATCCGTATTTTGCGGCGCACTCGCTACAGTTCTTTCTTGAAAACGGAACGAAGGGCTTTATTTGCCGGGAGCTGACGGCGAATTGCTCCAAGTGCCCCCTTTATGAGTATTGCAATTACGCCGAAGTCCATAAATAAAAACGGATGTATGCTAAATTTATGAGTATGAATCGCTTTGTATCGTCGGTGTTGCCTAGGTTCGTTTGTGCGGGAGTCTGTGCGGCTTCGCTTATCTTGAGCGCTTGCGAAAAGAAGGTCGAAGAATTTGTCGATTACTCGCTGATGTGCTACAACGATGTGTGGCCGATGGACGATATCCATATAAACGATGGTGCGGACTACGACATCAAGGCGCTTGAAAAGAAAATTGATTTGCGCTACCCGATGATGATCGGCGATACGCTGGACGTGACGATTCTGGAATTCAAGAGCGACGTCTATGCGCTTGACTATTATATGAACAGCGGCCGTTTTCAGGGAATCGTGCCTATTTTGCGAGGCTCGTTCTTGGAACAAAGTATTCGTTCCGGTGCCCGCATATTTATCTTTAAGCACGACAGCTTCCGTCGTTACGAACGTAGTGACCTCGAAAGCTACGTTCGCCGTTACCCGAATGCGCGTCATGGCGGGTTCCCGCAGGAATTCTTGAGCCTTCCGTTCGAACACCGCGAACCGGGCCATACGTCTATCCAGACCAAGTACTTTATTGGCGTAAAGGCTTATTTCCCGGTGCTGGCCCAAAGCTATCGCGATTCTGACCTGCAGTGGAATGTCGCCCGCAGTTGGGATCTGGTTGAAGAAAATGACTTTGTCGCGTGGGGGCGTCAGCTGAACATTGTGCAGCCGAAGGGCGTTTACCGCGAGGCTTCGACGCTTTACTTTAATGCGGGCGAGGGCGTGAACGGCATGGCGACAAGGTTGCCGGGCGGTCGAGTCGTGGCGGTGTGGGGCTTCCTTGACTGGAGCGATCTGGAACGCAAGTTCTTTACCGCCAGTGACCGCGTCTACGGCGCAAGGTATTGATTTTTAATTACTATATTCAAATTATGGCTATTGAAAAACTTGCAGAAACTCTTTTGGAAAAGCTCCGCTTTATTACGAAGGCGGAAACTGTAATCGGTAACCCTATCCAGGCGGGCGAATCGACCGTGGTGCCTGTAAGCCGCGTGTCCGTGGGCTTTGGCTTTGGTGGCCACCAGAACAAGGGTGACACGTCTGCCTCTGGCGGTGGTGCTTCCGTAGAACCGGTGGCGTTCCTCGTCATCAAGGGCGATGATGTCCGCGTGATGCCGATCAGCAAGGACAGTTCCCTGGTCTCGAAGGTGATGGATATCATTCCCGACATTACGAACAAGTTTGCAAAAAAGACCGAGGACAACTAAGGTTTTATAGCCGCGCTTTTTAAGCGCTTTTAGTACGTTGTTATGCCCGCCCCCGGCGGGCTTTTCTTTTATTCTGTCATACCTGCTGGAACCTGCCCCGGCCTAGTTCCGGGGTGCGGGCGTTTCCTTTTTGCGGTTTTCGAGAGAAATTCTAAAAATCGGTCGAAAACAGAATTTTATTGGTCTATTTTCCTGAATCGGAATGTTTAAAATGTTATTAAAATTTTTGAGAACATTTTTGGTGGATGAAATATGTGATGCTTTGCAAAAATATGTTAAAAAATGCGTTTTTCTATTGACATTTGCGATTTTAATGAGTATCTTTATTTGCGTAAAAGAAGAGAATGGATGCCTTTGGGTGTGTTTGGATTAGGAAATTTGAGAACGTCTGAGGGTCTCGATTCATTCTCTAAGTTTCGCCAGGTGAATTGGTGCATCTCGCGAAACGCCCGGCACGGGGTTATACGTGCCACGATATCCTCCTCCAAGGCGCCGTAATGGCGTACTCCTAACACAAAATAATAGGACCTCCTCACGAATAATGAGGAGGTTCTTCTTTTATGCGCCCGGGCCTTCTGCCGGCGCGCTCTGTCATGCCCGCCGTTGTTTTTTTTGTCATGCCCCACTTGATGGGGCATCTCCATTAAATGAGGTAAACGAAAAAGCCCCGGTCTATGACCGAGGCTTTCTCAAATGCGTTACACCGCGCAGCGCGGCGCATTCCTAATTAACCTTAAAACGTTGGACTTTCGCTGTCGCTCAAGTCTAAGTTCTTAGCCGAGAACTTTCTTTTCGAAGTCGCCGAGGCAGTCAACGAGAGCCTGCACGCCTTCGACCGGCATAGCGTTGTAGATAGAAGCGCGGAAGCCGCCGACAGAACGGTGACCCTTGAGCTGCTGGAGGCCACGAGCCTTAGCGAATTCAAGGAATTCCTTGGCGAGATCGTCAGCCTTGTCAGCTGCAACGACGTCCTTGTTGAACACGAACGGAACGTTCATGATGGAACGGTCTTCCTTAGCTGCCGTACCGACGAACACCTTGGAGTTGTCGAGTGCGCTGTAGAGGAGAGCTGCCTTGCTGCGGTTCACCTTTTCGATAGCGTCCACGCCACCGAAATCCTTGAGCCACTTGAGGGTGCGGTTCATCACGTACACGGCAAAGACCGGAGGCGTGTTGAACATGTTGGCTGCGTCGATGTGGGTCTGGAAGTTGAGCATCGTCGGGATGGTGCGGTTCACCTTGCCGAGAAGGCCCTTCTTGATGATCGTCACGGTCACGCCAGCGCAGCTGATGTTCTTCTGAGCGCCGCCATAGACGACACCGAAATCAGACACGTTGATCTTACGGGCGAGGAAGTCGGAGCTCACGTCAGCCATGAGGAAGCCGGACTTCGGCTTCGGGAAATTGTGCCATTCCGTACCGTAGATCGTGTTGTTGGCGGTCACGTGGAGGTAGCTAGCGTTGTCGCTGAGCTTCAAGTTCTTGTCGATGCGGCTGTAAGTTTCGGACTTAGTGTCGCAAGCGGCGAGAGCGTTACCGAACTGCTTAGCTTCCTTGTAAGCCTTGTTTGCCCAAACGCCGGTCAAAGCGTAGTCGGCCGTAGCGTTCTGATCGAGGAAGTTCATCGGGAGCATGCAGAACAAAAGTGAGCAACCACCACCGAGGAACACGATGTCGTAATCTTCCGGGATGCCCATCAATTCACGGAGGTACTGTTCCGTCTGGGCGAACATATTTTCAATCGGCTTTGAACGGTGACTCATGGAGAGGATACTGATGCCGCTGTTTTCGAAGTCGATGCATGCAGCAGATGCTTCCTTGAGTGCCTGTTCCGGCAAGACCGACGGTCCTGCGCTAAAGTTATAGACTTTATTTGCCATTGTTGTGTTCCTTTTTAGGGGTTGGGCCCTTTTTAGGGGCTAAAAAAATACGGTGTAAAATTAGTAAATAGGTGGTGGAGTGGCAATAGAATATATTGCTCCAAAAAACGAGAAACCCGCCGTAAATGGCGGGCCTTTCTAGAAATAATGGATCCTTCGACTTTGTTTATCCCGGACTTGTTCCGGGACTCAGGATGACATATTGTATCAAGTGGGCTTGTATTAGAAATTTCTTCCTACTGCCTACTTCCAACTTCCTACTAGATTATACTCCGAGAGCCTGGATGGCGGCCTTGTACTTCTTGAGACGGAACTTCGTCTTGAGTTCGCGGCGTTCCTGGCGGTGGATGTACTTGTCTTCGAGCAGCACGTTCAAGATGGCGCTCTTTGCCTTTGCTGCTGTCGGATTGTCCTTGAGCGTTTCGACAAAGCGGACAAAGTCCTTTTCACGGGCATCGTAAGTCGCATCTTCTGCCGGCACTCCCTTTTCCATAAGGTGGCAGCTGTATTCGTCGATCCAGGCCTGGTTCTTGTGGTAGGTCATCTTTTGGATGAGGTCGACCATGTCTGCCGGAACACCCATCTTGATCATGTCGTCCGGAGTCTTTTTAGTAGAAGATGTGATGGAGTCCTGCAAAATTGCAAGTACCTGGACTTCTTCGGATTCGCCTTTGTTTTTAAGGTAATCGGCAACATTCTGGAGAAAATCGATGTACGGTCCGCCAGCTTTGTCCTGCTGACCTTTGTGGACGGAATCTGCAATTTTGTAGGCGTCTTGATAAGAAAGCATTATTAACCTTTTTTTAAAAACATCGAGCATTGTTGATGCCCATACCTTGAATATATATAATGCTCAAATAAAAAAGTGGCCCACCTACATCATTTTTGCTTCAAAAGTCATCTTTTTCGTGGTGATACTCTTATTTTGGTCGATTTTTCTTGAAAAATGGCACTTTTTTCTTGATTAGTAACCCAAATGTATTATGTAAAATAATCTTTGTTTTTTCCTTG
Organism: Fibrobacter succinogenes; assembly: GCA_902779055.1. Taxonomy (GTDB): domain Bacteria; phylum Fibrobacterota; class Fibrobacteria; order Fibrobacterales; family Fibrobacteraceae; genus Fibrobacter; species Fibrobacter succinogenes_K. Next base: position 47,337 of record CACZAD010000007.1, read on the forward strand.
AAAAAAATTATTTTTGCGGCCAAAAATCAAAAAACCATAAATATAGGAAGTATGGTATGCGATCTCAGTATGCAAAAATAGGTCTAGTCGCCGCGGCGATGACGCTTGGAATCACCGCTTGCGGTGATGATGTGCTTTACTCACAAGAGGGTGGGCAGTTCTCGACGGTCAATTCGATCAGCGACGAAAAATGTAACGATGAAAACGAAGGCTCCATGGCTTTTGTAAAGTCCAAGGCCACGATGTACGTGTGTTCTGAAGGCGAATGGGTCGCCATGAAGGATGAAGAAGCGATCCAGTACCGTTGCGAATCCAAGGAACTTAAGGACAAGTCCGGATTCGCCATTGTTTGCGATGGCGATACGATTGGCGTTGTGAAGAACGGTAAGGACGGCGCCGATGGTAAGGATGGCTCTAACGGTAAAGATGGTACCGATGGCAAAAACGGTACGAACGGCACCAATGGTAAAGACGGCACCAATGGCACCAACGGTACTGATGGTACCAATGGCACCAGCGGAACGAACGGATCTAGCGGAACGAATGGTAAGTCTGCTTACGAAATCGCAAAGGATAACGGTTTCACGGGCACCGAAAAGGAATGGCTTGAATCCCTGAAGGGAGCTGACGGCAAGAACGGCACCAACGGTAAAGATGCCGATATGGACGCCATCAACAAGGATATTGATAGCAAGTTCAGCAGCGCCTCTGCCAAGAACCAGAGCGAAATTGACGAAGCTCTCAAGAATTTGAGCAGCGCTTCTGCCAAGAACCAGAAGGACGTTGACGACGCCCTCAAGAACTTGAGCTCTGCAACGGACAAGTTCGGCGAAGATATCGACAGCAAGTTCAACGACGCCTACAGCAGCTGGAATGCAGAACTAGAAGACAAGTCATGCGCCATCGTCGATACGGTTCGTGACAACGAAAAGGCTATTATCACCGTGACAATCCGTTGCGGCGAAGCCGAAACCAAGATGGAAATCCCGTTCACGCCCGTGAACGAGAATCTCGCCAAGGTGTACAAGAAGCATGTTGTCGTGCGTTTCCCGGTGCAGGCCAACAAGGAAACAAAAACCGATGACATCTACGAAGAAATCTGGAAGAACCTCAAGGGTGGCGACAATGCAGAACTTACCGTGACGGACCTTGACGAAAAGTTCGCCCCGAGCGGCAAGGTGTTTATGCAGGACTTGTTCGCCTCTGCCAATAAATCCTTTGTGACAATCGAAGAAACTAACGAAAAGGCGGTGGAATACAAGGTTGCACGCCTCGAAGGGGATCTCGACATCACGAACCTTACGACCCCGGTTGTGAAGCTCCGTGTCAAGCTGAACTTGAGTAACAACGCTTTCGGCGCCTTTGGCGGATTTGGCTCGAACGCAACGGATGTCATTTACAACGCCTATGCAGACTTGTCCGATGCGTCCGATACGGTTGTCATCGACTTCTTGACCGACTACAAGGCTGCCCGCGTAAAGAAGTTGGTTGACGATGGTAAAGGTTTTGGTGTTGCAAACGAGCAGGCAAACAAGGACCTTGCCCACGCCCTTTATTTGGAAAACAGCGAAGAATATCCGTCTTTCGAACATTATGCCCCCGATCAGATTGGCCTGGCCGAAAACTTCAACAGCATCGTGTGGGTGATGGCCCTCATTGACCAAAAGGACAAGACTCCGGGCTTTAACCCGGTCTATAACGCTTTCCGCAATGTCTTTGCCGAAAACGGCAACTTTAACACCGCCGTCAATACGACTTACGCAGGCAAGGAACACAGCATGTTCTTTGTTGATTACCTCGCTTTGCTTATCGACGCGAACTTCTTCAAGTGGAACCAAATGCAGCATGGCGACTATACTGCTGAAACGAATGTCTGGAGTGGTACGGATGCCGTCTATTACAAGATTTTGCAGAATGGATTTGTGGAAGCCTATAAGCTTAAAGTCGAAGACGCAAAGGTTTTCAATGATCCGTCTGGCTATAGCAGCAAGGTGTATAAGTCTGATGTCGAAGGGGGATATTTCCGTTACTTTGAATATATCGAAAACGAACAAGTTTGGTATCCTGTAACACTTTGGGCTGTAGGTGTTGCAACGGTGGAACAAGTTTGCGATGCTGACGCAGTTAATTCGACCTTCTTCTATAGCTTTGAAGGTCTTGATGAAAATGCCGTTTGTGTATGCGACAATGGAAAATGCTACTGGCAAGATACTGAAAATGTATGCTTGGGCCGTAATAAAGGAGATAAGGGATCGGCGTTCATTGACGGGGAAATTCAAGAGTATGAGTGCGCAGAAGTAGAATGTAATCCATCCGCTTCTTCTTGCGTTGGTTTTGAACTTGGTCCTGTCAGTCCGAGCTCTTCGAGCTCTGTTGCATCCTCTTCTAGCGCTGCAAGTGGCAAGACTCCAGAAGAACTTGCAAATGATCCGTCTTCTAAGCTTTACCTCGGTGAATGCAGCGCTACAGTAAACGAAGGCAAAGAAAAGCTGTTCGACTACAAAAATGCGGAACTAGCCACGACAACGAGCAAAATAACCCTTGTATGTGATGGCTCCAAATGGAGACAGAAAGATGGTCATGACGAGGAATATGGAATATGTACAAAAACTACGATGGAAAAGGGCGAAGTCAAGGAAGAAACTGGTTCCGATCATTATAAGTGCGATTACCTTGATAAACAGGAAAAATACGAATGGATCGCTGCTGATTGGCGAGAAGTGTATATTGTTAAAAAGGCTTGCCATTATGGCTATGTCAATGAAAAATTGGTTACTGAATCCGGTTATGAATATGTTTGTGAAGAAAATTCTGAATATACAGACAACTGGGGTAACCATAGCCATGAATGGCGTGAAACGACTGTTGATGAATATTGCGTGGGTGACCGCGTCGAGGCTACAGTGCAGAAGCTTGAAGACGAAGACCTCGGCGAATCGACCTTCAACGAAAAGTGTAGCTACCACGGTTCTACCTATGCGAGAAACAATACTGCTAGCGGGGCCAAGGAATGGGTGTACTACGGTAATTTTACCAACGAAAGCACAAGAAACAGCGTCCTCTTGTTCTTGAATGGTTATAAGGATAATATAATTTACGCTTGTAACGATTGGGTCAATATCGAGTGTGAGCCTGTTTCTGTAGAAACCGTGCAGAGTAAAATTGCCTCGAATATGCTAGATAACGAAAAACAGAAATGGATTAATGTCCTTTGCAACTATGGCGATTACAAGCGTGCTAGTGGCTACGCCGACGGCATTGCCTTTGAAGTCAACGTAACGTTAAAGAGTGGCGAAAATCCGAAGACGTTTGTCGCTAGTGCCAAGAGAGATGATTGGCACGAACCTACCTTTGAGGATATCTATGGCGAATGCGATGAAGATAAGATGAAAAATCAAACCAAAGTAGCTGTTTACGGAGGGGAAAAATACAAGTGTAACTACATTTCTGGAGTTTCCAGCGGATACTCTTGGGTTAAAGCAAGCGATTTGGATGAAAACGCAACGCTTGGAATTTGCACGAGTAATCGAATGAACGAAAAAGATGTCGCTATAGTCGGTGACGCATACTATGGATGTCTTTCTAATAATAACGTAGATGGAATCCCCGAAAGTTCTTCCTCCACAGATTGGCTAGTAATTGATGAAAAAGAGTACCTTAACGCCAAGCTTGGTATTTGCGATACCGATGGAGGTGATACTAAAAATATTACAGACATTAAGAGCGAAACCCTCAAGGATGGTGAAAGCCTCAGTTTCAAGTGCTCTATAGCTAAAGACGTCGAAAATGGTAATGGTAAGTGGGTTGACGCCTCCACAGACATTGCTCTCGACAAGATTTGCAACAGAGATAACGAAGATGCAACTGTTACCAAAGAAAGCGTAACCTATGTCTGTGCGTACAAGGATGAATCATCCATGTATCAGTGGATTACTTCTGATGTGTACTGCGAAACTCATGGTGAAAATTTGATATATGGCGGGTATCATAACAATCCGCGTAGTTCTTCTAGTATGTCTCACTGTGGTGGATATTATAGTGATTGTCAAACGGAAACCGACAAGAAAATCTGCCATGTCGGTACCGAGTCTTTCGTCAAATTGGAGAGCATGTGGCAATCTGTGGCAGAATATTGCGAAGACCATTCTACAGGTTCTGCCTGTGAATTTGTCAATCATGTAGGTGAAGATATAACTGAGTCTACTCTTAGGTATTACGAACAAACGGAATACTACGTAAAGACAAATCAAGTTTATAAGAAAGCAGAAACTGTGGAAGAATATTGCGATGCGTTTAATCCGGAACATAATAAGACCTGCATATTTAATTTTGCAGTTTACATTTATTGCGAAGGTAAAAATAAATGGGATGGGTGGTGCCCGACCCGCTGATAGAAATTGTACTAGAATATGAAAAAACTTACCCTTATACTTGCACTTGCGCAGGCGGCGGTCTTTGCACAGACCGGCCTCCTGGGGGGTAAAACCGGCCTCCACCAGCAAGATGCGAATACGCTTGGATTTTTTCACTTCCGTTTAGGGACGGGCGGTACAATTGCGACCGATAACTGGGGCTACACCCGTGGCGCCTTGTTTACGGACCGACATGGTCGTACCCAGGAACTCGATGTGTGGGACGCCCGTATGGAAAAGGGCCGCATTGACGGCGCTTTGGCCGGTAACTTTAACTTTGCGTTTGGCCTCCGTGATGACTTGGATATCGGCGTGAGCCTCCCGATTTACTACGACCACGCAAAGGATTACTCTGGCGAAGCTATCCGCGCTCACATGGGCAAGGGTGGCCTCGGTGACTTGCAGTTCTATGCAAAATACCGCACGCCGCATTTGTTTGGCCCGGATTACATGACAACTGCCGCCGTTGTGGATTTGACGGTCCCGACTGGCTGGAGGGGCGTGGGTATCCGCCCGCGTCACGCCTGGTTCCTCGATAACGAGGGCGGCCCGACGTATGCCTACACGGCGAACAGCGTAATGCTCGGCCTCACGGGCATTGTCTCTGTCGATTACTCCAAGAAGGGAGTACCTCTTACTTGGAATTCTTCTCTTGGCCTGATGCTCGGTTTTGGCGATGCTTCGAATACGCTCGTGTATAGCACTGGCGTGAACTGGCTCGTGAACGATTATATCCAGCCGTTCCTCGAATTCAGTGGCGAAATGCGCTTTGGAAACGATGCGTATCCGTTCAGCCCGATTACCGACCCGATGGTACTCACGCCGGGTATCAATGTGAAGATTCCGTTCTTCAACATTGACTTTGCAGCAGGTCTCGATATCGGTATCGGAAACCTTGTGGATGGCTATGATCGCAAAGACGCGATGGACAACTGCAAGGATTTCCAGATCAAGTACAAGGGCGAAACGGGTTACAGAGCTAGCTACTGCTATGTTGCCCAGCCGCTTATTGCCGGTATCGCAAAGCTCACGTGGACGTTTGGCTTTGACGGCGACGACGATAACGATGGCGTAAAGAACCGCAAGGACAAGTGTCCGGAAACGTTCCCGCCGATAGTCGTGGACGAAGACGGCTGCGGCATCGATACGGACGAAGACAAGGTCTTTGACGGTCTTGACAAGTGCCCGGATACGCCGAAGGGCGTGCCTGTGGATAGCGTCGGCTGCCCGTTCGATACGGACGAAGATGGCGTCTATGACTACAAGGATATGTGCCCGGATACTCCGAAGGGCGTGCCTGTGGATAGCGTCGGTTGCCCGTTTGATACGGACGAAGACGGTGTGCTGGATTATAAGGATCAGTGCCCGAATACGCCGAAGGGTGTCAAGGTTGATTCTGTTGGCTGCCCGCTCGACAGCGACAAGGACGGAGTCTTTGATGGGCCGGACAAGTGCCCGGATACGCCGGAAGGTGTCGCCGTGGATGCTGATGGCTGCCCGCTCGATACCGACAAGGACGGCGTGCCGGATTACCGTGACAAGTGCCCGAATACGCTCCCGGGAATTCAGGTGAACAAGCGTGGCTGCCCGCTGCGCCGCAAGGAAGACCTGGACTACCTCAAGAAAGGCATCCAGTTTGAATTCGACTCGGCAAAGCTTTTGAAGTCCAGTTACCCGACTTTGGATGACATCATCGCGCTTTTGGAAAAGATTCCGGAAGTGAAGCTTGAAGTCCAGGGCCATACGGATATCGTGGGTACCGAAGACTACAACCAGAAGCTTTCTGAAGACCGTGCTCACTCTGTGACAGACTACATGGAATCGAAGGGAATCGCCGCCGACCGCTTGCGCGCTATTGGCTTTGGTACTCGCGTGCCTGTTGCTGATAACGTAACGGACGAAGGCCGTGCCAAGAACCGCCGCGTGGAACTCATCCCGTTCGGCTATTACACCGAAGGCGATGGCACTGTGGCCGCACCGTCTGACTCTCTGCTGAACGACAGCACGGCTGTGCCGCCTCCGACAAAGTCCGAGGTGAAGCCGGAATCCAAGCCCGAAGTGAAGGTGAAGCTCAAGGCCAATGCCGAAAAGAAGGTGAGGTCCGCTTCTAAGGCTGGACTTCGCAAGCTGAAAGCGAAAGTCGCTAAGGTCGCTGAGCCTGCCGAAGCGCCGAAGCCTGCCGATGGTTCGACTGAATCGACAAGCTCATCAACCGCGAAGGTCGCAGAGCCCGCCGAAGCGCCCGCGCCCGCTGAAAAGCCCGCGCCGTAGGTTGATTGTCATGCCCGGCGATTGTCATCCCGGACCCCGTTCCGGGAGGGCATCACCCTCTTGAAAATGTGAAAAGACCTGGCCGTGAGCCAGGTCTTTTTCGTTACTTTTGCCGAGTCCGCGGAAGCGGGCTTCTCTCTTAATTACCCTGCGAAGTTCTTGCCGAGAATGGCAGAGACGTTCTTGAGGATTCCTTCGGCGACGTCCGGCTTGTTCATGGAATAAACGTGGACGTTCGTGATGCCGTTGGCATAGAGGTCGATGATCTGGTCGGTGGCGTAGATGATGCCAGCCTGCTTCATGGCGTCCGGATCGCTACCGAACTTGTCCACGAGCGACTTGAAACGCTGCGGCATGAACGAACCCGAAAGCTTAATGGCGCGTTCGACCTGGTTTGCGTTCGTGATGGGCATAATGCCTGGGAGCACAGGGCAGTTCACGCCTGCATCGCGGAGCTTGTAAAGGAAGCTGAAGAAAAGGTTGTTGTCGAAGACCATCTGCGTTGTGAGGAAGTCGGCGCCTGCATCGACCTTTTCCTTGAGGTGCTTGATATCTTCGGCTTGGTTTGGACTTTCCGGGTGTTTTTCCGGGTAGCAGGCGGCACCAATGCAAAAATCAGCGTCAGCGGCCTTGAGTTCGCGGATAAGCTCGACGGCGTGGTGGTAGTCGCAGTCGCCACGGCCATTTGCAATGAGTTCCGGCGTGAGGTCGCCACGGAGGGCCATCACGTTCTTGATGCCGGCGGCCTTCATGTCTTCGATGCGCTGGTGGATGGTTTCCTTGGTGCTCGAAATGCAGGTGAGGTGGGCGAGCATCGGAATGTTGAAATTGTACTTGAGATTCTTCGCAATTTCGAGCGTGTACTGGCTCACGCCGCCGCCTGCGCCGTATGTGACGCTCATGAATGCGGGGTTAAGCTTTGCAATTGCTTCGGTAGCTGCTTTAACGTTTTCAAAACTCGTTTCTTTCTTCGGCGGGAACACCTCGAAGGAGAGGCTCATCTTGTCTTGCTTCAGGATGTCGATAATCTTCATTGTATCTCCGTGCAACAGTCGGCATTGGGCTTTGGATCCTTAGTGCAATGTCGAATGTTACGCTTTTGGTTTATGCAAATATTTGGATTTATGCATAAATGTAGATAAAATTCCCGACAATGGCAATGGGGAATGCGTAATTTTTTAGAGAGGTGGTTTTTCGTTGGGGCGAAAATTGACGAAAAATCAAATAATTTGCTATATTATGAGCCACCTTTGAATAAGGTCACGCCGTCGTAGCTCAGTTGGATAGAGCAGTTGCCTTCTAAGCAACGGGTCGTGGGTTCGACTCCCGCCGACGGTATAAAAGGTTCGTGCGCCATTGGCGCGCGAACCTTTTATATTTTTCAACGGAACCCACGACGAGGATATGTGGGTTCGATTATTGCGCAGGGCGAGTGTCGCGGGCAAGCTTGCTTGCCCATGACCGAGCCCCAGCAAGAACTACTCGGGCAAAGGCCGAGTAGCCTCCCGCCGACAAAACAGTGCTTTGTGCCTCCCGCCGACGGTCCATAAAAAGGCGACCCCGTCCCCATACGCGGATCATGACCACATAAGAACTAAAGTTCTAAGTGGTCAAAGAGCACAGAGGCCGGGGTGACAAAAGCAATATGGCATTTTGCTTCCCGCCGACAATATAAAAAAGACCCCAACAGAGGTCGGGGCTGTCTAAAAATGGGGATTCCCGCTCAAGGCGGGAATGACAAGCAAGGGTATCAAGCGAGAGGTCGCTTGTGAACTCGCATTTGATACCCGCAGCAGTCAAGCCCCGTTAGGGGAATGACAATTACTTCTTCAAAATCTTGTTCAGCGTGGCGCGGAGGTGGTTCATATTCGCTTCGTTGAGCGTTTCGTAGCGGTAGAACGTGCCGTCCTTCTGCACCAGGTAAACGACCGGAATGTAGCCCGTGCCGTAAGCCGGCCCGAACTTGCTTTCGGTATCCTGGAACACCGGAATAACCGCATGGTACTGGTCGATGAACAGACGGATGTCGTTCTTCTTGATGCCTCCGTTCAGGCCGATGGCGATACCCGTGAGTCCCTTGGATTCATATTCCTTGATGAGATTCTGGATCTCGGGGAAGTGCTTTTGGCAGTGCGGGCACTTCGGGCTAAAGTAGTAAATCAGGAGCGGGCGGTTGCTAAAGTGGCTGAACAAAATGCCCGGGTCGCTAATGCCCGAAAGCGGCTTGGAAAAGTCCATTTTCATGGGCTGATGCGTTGCAGAATCCTGCATCAATTTAACATCGGCGACTTGAGGTTCCGGTGCGAGCTGGGCAAATCCCATCGCTGTTGCAAAGACAATCAAACTGAAAATGCGGGTCAACATTCTTGATACTCCTAGTCTTTTCCGTTAGTCCGTAAGACTCATTATAAATATGTTGTAAAATACCAAAAAATAAAAGATTGGATTGTGATTTTTATCAAAAAAAGGAAAAATTTAACGTAAAAATGCGCTTTTTCGAAGGCGGTGGGCTATTCCTCCAAAAGCCGCTTGAAGTTGCGGGGTGAAAATGCCCAATTTCCCATAAATTCGGTCTCGAGAATTTCCATGATTTCTTCGGAATACTCGGTTTGCTTGCTCAGTAATTTGATGGCGTTGATCTTGCTTCCTTCGAGCTTTTGCACCATGATCCAAAAGTACACGGCGAATTCGACTTTGGTAAGGCTGTTCCCGTCAAATAGGCTCTTTTCGTAGTAACGGAACAGCAGGTAGGCGATGATCTTTTCTCCGTCACGGTCCGTAAATATGGAATCGCTGGCCGTGTCGACACTTGCCGTTTCGGAAGAAATCGAACCGCGGGCGCTTGTCTGTAATTTTGCCGGAGTCCAGCTTTTTTGCAATAGGACCTGGTAAGCCTTGTCCCAAGCGGGGCCGTAGCTTTCTCCCTTTCCGAGGACGTTTATCCAGGCGTTGTGTATTTTATTTGTTTGATCTTCGTTGCTCTTTGCGGAATGGCTCTGGCTGTCCGTTTCTTCAAATTCAAAACCGCTCGTTTCTACGGCGTAATCAATGATTTCGGCTAGACGTTTTTTGAGCGGTCGCGTGTGGTCTGCAAGAATTTTAAAAAGGTGGGCGCGCTCTTCGAAAATGGCGTCCCGTGCTTCGCGGGCGTCGTCCGGGATATCGTCAGGTTCGTCGTCGATTTCACGTTCGGTGAATGCGATGGGAGACTCTTCGTTGCCGCTTGCGTCTAGCAGGAGCCTCACGCCTTCTTCGCAGCATAGCCCGATACCCTTTTCCATAATGTCGCCGTACACTTCGACGAATCGTGGGTGTTCACGGCAGATGTCGCAGAGGCTGTCTTCGCCGAGGTGGCAGATCATGTCGCACAGTCCGTCGTTCCTTAAAAATGGGCAGCGGTCGCCTTCGCGCAGCTTGAAATGGCCGTCCTCGATGTTGCGGCGGAGAGTGTCCCCGAATTCGCCTGGGATGCGGGAGTACCGCTTGGCGCTTTCGTCGTCAATGTCGATTTCCCAGCCGATGCAACAGGTGTCGGTGCATTTGCCAGCGATGCAATGGAATGAATCGTAAAAGTCGGGAACGCGGAGAATCATGCCTACAAAGATAGTTTTTGGATAATTGGGGTGGTATGAACAGGCTTTTAATGGACGGATTGTCCATAAAAAACTTTTTTTTGATGAAAAATAAAATTTGATGAATGTAGTTTTACAAATTGAAGGTATTTTACATCTATAAGGTATTAAAAAGGATGTATGGATTATGAATAGACTGACTCTCTCTACGATTGCACTCGCAGGGTTTTTCTCTGTAGCTTTTGCAGCCCTTGCTGACGGTGGCGCCAAGTTCGTCGGAAACATCACGACGGGTGGCCAAATCCGTAGCGACTTTGCTCAATATTGGAACCAGATTACACCCGAAAACGGCTGTAAGTGGGGCTCCATCCATTCCCTTTCTAATGGCAACAGCGGTACAAGCAAGTTCGCCTGGGACAACTTTGACAAGTGCGAAAGCGCCTACAAGTGGGCCAAGGAAAAACCGGGCGAACGCCACTTCAAGTTCCACGCCCTCGTTTGGGGTTCCCAGTACCCGAACTTCCTTTGCAAAAAGAAAAATCCGGGCATTACCGTAGAACTCACCAAGAAATATATCACGGAATGGTTTGATGCCGTTGCCGCGAAGTTCCCGGACCTCGAATACATTGACGTGGTGAACGAAGCTATTTGGGCGGGTAACAACTACCACTCTGGTTACGGCAAGCCTGCTGCAGGTGCCGAAGGCCACAGCACCGACGATACCGAATGCGGCGGCTCCTACATTATCGAAGCCCTCGGTGGTGACCGCGTTGTAAATGGCAAGCACCAGTACGACTTTATCACGAATGCCTTCAAAATGGCCCGCGAACGTTGGCCGAAGGCTGTACTTATCTATAACGACTACAACACGCTCTCCTGGCAAATCAACGAAGGTATCGAACTTATCCAGACCATCGTCAAGAATGGCGCTCCGGTCGATGCCTACGGTCAGCAGGCTCACGACTGTAAGGGCATGAGCAAGTCCGATTTCGAAAGCAAGATGACCCGTATCCATAACGAGACGGGCCTCCCGCTCCTCGTTTCGGAATACGATATCGGCGAAGCGGACGATACCAAGCAGAAAAACGATTACGCAAACCAGATTCCGTTCATGTGGGAAACGCCGTGGGTTGCTGGCATCACCATCTGGGGCTACATCAACGGCTCTACCTGGGTCCAGAACACGGGTCTTATCGAAAAGGATGGTCGCAAGCGCGCTTCCATGAACTGGCTCGAAGACTACTTCGCCAAGAACTTGAGCAAGGGTAAGAACGACGTGACATTCACTCCGGTCGAACCGGAACCGCAAACTCCGTTCAAGGGCACCGCTCGCGCCATCCCGGGCAAGGTTGAAGCCGAAGATTTTGACGTTCCGGGCAAGGGCGTTAACGAAGACGGCACGACCAACGCTTCTTACAGCGACGATTCCGAAAATCACGGCGATTCCGACTACCGCAAGGATGACGCTGCTGCTGTTGACCTTTACGCAAAGGCTACTGGCGTTATCGTTGGATATAACCAAACGGGCGACTGGCTGGAATACACCGTGGATATTGCAGATGCAGGCGACTATGTCATGACGGCATCCGTGGCAACGGAAAGCGAAAGCGCATCCTTCAAGCTTTCCATCGACGGCAAGTCCATCGCTGAAATTCCGGTAACGGGCACTAGCTGGGATGACTTCAAGGACGTCACGGCTGACGTGACGCTCCCGGCAGGCAAACACGTGTTGCGCATGGACGTGACTGCTGAATACTTCGACGTCGACTACTTTGACTTTGCCAAGAAGGGCCAGGTGTCCATTCGTGAAAAGGTTCGTCTCGACAACAATACGCTCCAGGATTACTACGTGATTGATGCACAGGGTGTGCGTATGGGCGTGCTTTCGGCCTACGGCTTTGACGCTGCCGCCAGCATGCTCAAGTCCTCGAGCGCAGTAAAGGCTTCCGGCATCTACTTCTTGCGCAACCGTACGACGGGCAAGATGCAGAGCGTCCGCGTGACGAGATAGCAAAAGTCGATTCCTAGAACATATTCAAATAACGGATCCCGAAGCTTATGCTTCGGGATTTTTTTTGCGCTGGATTCACTTGTGGAAAAACTTGGGAAAATCAACCACTGCGTTTTTTATTGAAAATTTGCTCAAATGAGCATTTGAAATGGCCGATTTGGGGACGATGTGATAAAAAAAGTATGTATTTTTTAAGTTTTTTACCCCTTCCTGCGTTGCCAGTGTGGTTGAAAGTGGGTATATTTACCATGTGTGATAAGTGTTGTGGTAAAATGTGTCAAATATGAATTTCACTTCTTTCATAGGACAAGCCCAAACGGCGATCGATGGAAAGGGAAGGACCTCCTTCCCTAGGGAATTCCGTCGTCAGCTTTCGGCGTCCGAAGGGAATTCCGAAGGGAATGAGTTCGTGGTCACCCGTGGCCCGGACCGCACCCTCCGGTTGTTCGTCCTACCCGAGTTTGAGAAATTCATGGCGGACTTGGACAGCCGGTCCGACCGCCGTCAAGCCGATTTAGTTCGGAGAGGCCTCTGCCCCACAGTGGTGGAGATGGATGGCCAGAATCGCATTTTACTCCCCAAAATATTGCTGGAGTATGCCGGTCTTAAAGACGAAGTTCTTTACGTCCAGGCCAGCGGTAAAACTCTCGAATTATGGAATCCTGAACGTTACAACGAAAAGTATGGCTTACAGACAAATGAAGCCATCGACGCTTTCGATGCCGCGTTCTATGGTGAAGGCTTGACGGAGGGGGATAATGGCAGATAAAAATCTCCGCAAGTCAGTACATGTAAATGAAATTTCGGAAGCCGCGGTCGCTGGAGTTCAAGGGAGAGAATTCTATCACGATCCGGTGATGCTCAAGGAATGCCTCGAAGGCTTGAATATCAAGCCGAATGGCACCTATTCGGACTGCACGCTTGGCGGTGGCGGCCATTCTTACGCTATTGCCCAAGAATTGAATTCCGAAGGGACTCTCCACGCGTTTGACCGTGACGACGAAGCAGTCCAGTTTGCAACGAAGCGCCTTGCTAATGTTGCTCCCAAGTTTATTGTCCATCCGGTTCCGTTTAGCGAACTCGGAAACGAAATTGAACCGAATACACTCGACGGCGTCCTTTATGACCTCGGCATCAGCAGCCATCAGGTAGATGACTCTAGCCGTGGCTTTACGTTTGTAGGCGACAATCCGCTCGATTTGCGCATGGACCGTCGCGAAGACGTGTCTGCCCAGGAATGGCTCCGCACCGTTAGCGAAGATGATTTTGCCGCTGCGCTTCGCAAGAATGCCGATATGGATCGTGCGTTCAAGCTTGCGACCCGCATCAAGGAAAAAGTGGGCGAAATTGCCACCGAAGGTCGTGACGTACTCCCGAGTGATATCAAGGCCGTTGTCGAAGCCGTATTCCCGGACAAGCGCCGTGACGCGAATAGCCTTTTGGCCCGCGTGTTCCAGGCCATCCGTATGGAAGTGAACGGCGAACTCAAGCAGATTGAAGATAGCATCCGCGCTGCCGTCGATTGCCTCAAGGTGGGCGGTCGCTTGGTCGTGATGAGCTATCACTCTGTCGAAGACCGCTGCGTCAAGGATACTGCTGCCGAATTTGAAAAAGCCTGCATTTGCCCCGAAAACTTGCCGATTTGCATGTGCGGTGGCAATCACCAGCGCTTGAAGAAAGTGAATCGTAAGCCGATTTTGCCCTCGGCCGATGAAATCAACAGGAACAGCCGGGCACGTTCTGCGAAATTAAGGATCTATGAAAGAGTATGATCACGAATGAGCAGGAATTGACGGCTAAATCGGGGAAGCGCGGCATTATGGGCATAGTGCTTCTCTTTGTGCTTGCTGGCTCTCTAGTTGGCATGGTTCCGGTGTATATGCAGAACCGTATCGAAAGCCTTTATAGGACGTTTGACGGGCTGCGCGAAAAGGCTAGCTTGATGAACCGCGAAATCCTTCTGAGGGAATTCGAGATCAACAAGCTCACGTCGATGGAATATCTTTCGAAGTTTGCTGAACGTGCTGGACTTGAATTGGGCGATGTCCCGGTAAAAGTGAGAGCGATGGGGGTGCCGAATGAATAAGTACGGTGCGGATCCCCTGTTCATTTTGAAGAGCCTCGTGCTTTGCACGATCATGGTGCTCTTGTTGCAGACTTTTGATATCCAGGTCTGGAACCGTAACATTTATCAGGTGAAGACGAAGTCCATGGTGACGCGTACAAAGAACCTGTATGCGGAACGCGGTTCGATTATGGACCGTAACGGAGTTGTCCTTGCCGAAAGTATGCGCGATACGAGCGACAAGGGCCTTGGCTACAGCCGACTCTTCTTGCAGGGCACCCTTGCTTCGCAGATCGTGGGGAAGGTGGGTTACGATGGCCACGGCAGCATGGGCATGGAAAAGATTTATGACGACAGTCTCCGTGGTAACGAAGGTCTGCGTGTCAGCGTGCAGGATGTCAAGAAACGCGAAGTCCATTACCGTTCCAAGAACGTGGTCGAAGCGCAGTCCGGCTTGAATCTCGTGCTGACGATTGACCGCAATATGCAGGAAATTGTCGAGAAGGCTTTGAAGGATGGCGTGGCCGAATTCATGGCAACGAGCGCCAGTGCCGTTGTCGTCGATCCGTACACGGGTGAAATCCTTGCGATGGCGAGCTACCCGACGTTTGACCCGAATTCCAAGATCCAGGGAATCGGTCGTATGTCCAAGAACGAAATCATTTCGATGTCTTACGAACCGGGTTCGACGTTCAAGGTGATTACCGCTGCGGCTGCGCTCGAAAACAACGCTGTCAGCCCCGAAAAGATTTATGTGAACGAAGGCCGTTGCTGGAAATGGAACCCGAAGTCCGAAAAGATTTGCGATACGCACGTCTACGGTGATATGAATATGAGCGAAGCGATGGTGCAGTCCTCGAATATCGTGTTTGCAAAGATTGCTTCCGAAGTGGGCGCGGTGCGTATGCATAAGATGGCTCGTGCCTTTGGCATTGGCGAAAGGGCTTTTGACAATTACACGGGCGAAGAAAGCGGAAGGCTTTTGACTCCGGATGAACTCACTCGTGACGACAGAACGCTCAAGACGATGGGCTTTGGCCATGCCGTTTCCGTGACGCCGATCCAGATGGTGATGGCTTATGCGGCGATTGCGAATGGCGGAAAGCTGATGCGTCCGCAGATTGTCAAGGAATGGCGTGATTTGAATGGCGACGTGGTTGAAAAGAAGGCTCCGGTGGAACTCCGTCGCGTCGTATCGGAAAAGACGGCTGCGACGATCCGCAAGATGCTCAACCGCGTGGTGAACAGCGGTACGGCAAAGCGTGTCGCTTCGCAGAAGCTGACGGACGTGCTGTTTGGCGGCAAGACGGGTACAGCAGAAAAGTACAACCACTTGACCCGTTCTTACGACCGCAATTCGCAGGTGGCATCGTTCATTGGCCTTGCTCCGTCCGAAGATACGCGCTATGTGTGCCTCGTGCTTGTGGATGACCCGCAAGGAAAGCACGTGGGCGGCCTTACTGCAGGTCCGATATTCCGCCGCATCATGGAAGGCATTTATTACCACCCGGCTCTCTCGCCCAGGGCTCACAATTTAAGACAGGTGGAACTGGGTTCCCTGTGTGACAAGGACTTTGCCGGAATGACGACTGTAGCTGCCAAGGATTACGCCAGAAAGCACCGTTGCCCGGTTCACTTTGAAGGCAAGGGCTCTCGCGTGATTTCGGAAAGAGTCGATATGGGACTCGTTAACGGCAAGACGCTTTTGCTCGGTGATGCAGTGGCAAGCAAGATGCCGAACTTGCAGGGACTTTCTTTGAAGGATGCTCTCGAAGTGATGGGGAACATCCGCATGAATGTTGAATATACAGGAAAGGGTCGCGTGGTGGCTCAGGAACCCAAGGCCGAAGAAGCCTTGCAGAAGGGAACCATTTGCAAATTGACCTTAAAGGAGAAAAGCTGATGATTTCGGAAGGACTTATGGAAAAGTTGTCCGTGACGGGGCTTTGTGATGATTCCCGCCGTGTGAAACCGGGGAATTTGTTCTTCTCCGTTCCAGCGGAAGGATTTGAAACGTTCGCCCGTAGTGCTATTGCGGCTGGTGCCGTTGCGGTCGTGGGTGAGACTATGGCTCCGGAAGGACTCACGTCCAAGTGGATCCAGGTGGCTGATGTGAAGGCTGCCCGCCTGGAAGCTGCAAGGATTTTTTACAAGGATCCGTTTAGCAAGCTCACTTGCCACGCGGTTACCGGTACAAACGGCAAGACTACGAGCGCATTCCTCATGAATGCGATGCTTGAAGCGGCTGGCCACAAGACGGCTCTGTTGGGCACGATCTTGAACAAGATTGGCGACAAGTCCGTGCCGGCGACGCTTACGACTCCGGGTCAGCTTGACTTGTTCGCTTTTGCGGCAGACGCTGTTGCTGCTGGTTGCACGGACCTCGTGATGGAAGCTTCTTCTCATTCGCTCCACCAGGGACGCGAAGCGGGCATTCGCTTTAAGAGCGGCCTCTTTAGCAACTTGACGCAGGACCATCTCGATTACCACAAGACGATGGACGCCTACTTTGAAGCCAAGAAGTTGCTGTTCACGAAGTACCTCACCGATAACGGTGTGGCTGTCATCAACATTGACGACGCCCATGGCGAAAAGCTCTTTAACGGTCTGGACTGCCGCAAGGTCGCTGTCTCGAGACTCGGCAAGGCTAAGGCCGACATCAAGCCTTTTGGCGAAGTGAAGAATACCGAGGACGGTCTGGAATTTACGCTTCCGGCCATTTCGAAAGAAAAGTTCGAAACTCCGCTCTGTGGCGACTTTAACGTGGATAACGTTCTCCTGGTGCTTGCCTGGGCTGATGCGCTTGGCATTCCCGAAGCTGCAATGCGTAAAGCCATTGCGACGGTTCGCGTGCCGGGACGTTTTGAAAAGGTCTGGAATAAGAACGGCAAGCACGTGATCGTGGACTATGCCCATACGCCGGATGCTCTTGAACGTGTGCTGAACACGGCCCGTGGACTTTGCCGCGGCAAGCTTTCGACGGTGTTCGGCTGCGGTGGCGACCGTGACAAGACGAAGCGCCCGATCATGGGTGGCATTGCCGAACGTATTGCCGACAAGGCATGGCTTACCTCTGACAATCCGCGTACCGAAAATCCGGCGGCAATCATTGCTGATGTGCGCGCGGGTATGACGACGGACAAGTTTGAAGTTGTAGAAAACCGCGAAGAGGCCATCAACCGCGCCTGTGCAGAACTCAAGGACGGCGACTGGCTTGTGATTGCGGGCAAGGGTCACGAAGATTACCAGATCATCGGCAAGACCAAACATCATTTTGACGATCGCGAAATTGCGATGAAGGCTATGGAACAATGCTAAAGCTTGATTTGACAATTGGCGACATGCTCAAGATTCTGGAAACCGAGTCGGTCGGTGTTCCGGCGCGTACGCTTAAACGCAAGGTGAATCTGTGCATGGATTCTCGCGAAAAGGCCAAGGGCGTTGTCTTTTGGCCGATTAAGGGCGCTAGGTTTGATGCCCACCAGTTTATTTCTCAAATGGAAAAGGACGGAGCTCTGATGAGCGTTGTAAACGAAGATGCTATAGATCAGAATGTCAAGATGTACGCCCCGGTCGATGACACGACCAAGGCCCTCTTGAAGCTTGCCAAGGGCTACCAGAAGCTTTTCAAGGTGAAGAAGGTCGCTATTACCGGAAGTAACGGCAAGACGACCACGAAGGAAATGACGAAGGCCGTGCTTTCGATGAAGTTCAATACCCATGCCACGCAGGGTAACTTCAACAACCATATCGGTGTGCCGATGACGTTGTTCCAGCTGAAGCATAGCCACGAAGCTGCCGTTGTCGAAATGGGTACAAGCGGTCCGGACGAAATCCGTCCGCTTTCGCTGGCGACCGAACCGGATGTTGCCGTGATCACGAACATTGGCGCAAGCCACTTGGAACGTCTTGGCGATCTCGACGGTGTCTTTAACGAAAAAATCAACATTACCGCTGGCCTCAAGAAGGGCGGCTTGCTGATTGTGAACGCTGACGATGAACGCCTTTGCAAGGTGAAGTCCACCAAGAATGTCAAGGTCGTGACCTTTGGTGTTCATCGCGGCATTGTCAAGCCCGAAAAGCTCAAGTGGAACGAAAACTTCTGTGCCGATTTCTACATCGGACGCACGCACTTTACGCTGAACGTTCCGGGCGACCATAACCTTTATGACGCTCTCGCCGCGATTGCCGTTGGCGAAGCGTTCCGCATCCCGAAGGGCGATATTGCAAAGGCTCTTGCAAACTTCCGCTCGACGAGCATGCGTATGGAAGTGAAGATTGCGAACGGCTTCAAGATTGTCTCGGACTGCTACAATGCGAACCCGTCTTCGACGAAGATGGCGCTCCAGACGCTTGGCAACATGAAGCTCGATGGAAACCGCATTGCCGTGCTTGGCGACATGCTTGAACTCGGCAAGGAAAGTGGCAATTTGCACAAGCAGATTGGCGCCATGGTTCCCGAAATGAATTTCGATATGCTCCTTGCTGTTGGTGAACAGGCGAAGATGTATGTGGAAGGGGCTAAGTCCCGTGGCATGAAGAGCGTGTACCACTTTGATACGGTACCGGAAGTGGTAGCGTTCTTGAGCGAAACCGTTGCCGAAGGCGATGTGCTTTTGGTGAAGGGAAGCCGCGGTATGCATATGGAACAGGTCGTCGATGCGTTGCTGCATATGACTCCGGTTTTCAAGGCTTAAGGTAGGGATCAGCAGTTAAGATGTCAAACGGTCAGTCAACAGGAATGAACAAGCTTTTGCTTTTTGTCACATTAATGATAATGTGCTTTGGCGTTGCTGTCATTTATTCTGCGTCTGTACCTGTGGCGGTCAAGAATAACTTGCCTCCTGAACACTATCTGAAGATCCATTTCTCGCATGTCGTGATTGCTGTTGTCGCTCTTGGCGTGTTCAGCAAGATTGATTATGCGCTGTGGAAGGTGCTTGCCCGCTTTAGCTTTGGCGTTGGAGCCGTCCTTACGTTTGCGACGATCATTGCTGGCATTTCGACAAAGGGCGCCACTCGCTGGATCTGGGGTATTCAGCCGTCCGAAATCTTGAAGTTTGGCTTTATCGCCTGGGTCTGCTCGAAACTTTCGAACGCCGGTGACGAAATCAAGACGCTCAAGTGCTCGATTATCCAGCCGGGTGTACCGATGTTGATTTCGGCGATTCTGCTTGCCTTGCAGCCGAACTTCTCGATGCTGATTATGTTCTGTGCCCTCTTGCTTGTGGTTCTCCTGATAGCAGGTGCCAACTACAAGTACATCGGAATTTCCGTGTTGGCTAGCATTCCGGTGGGACTTCTCGTGTTGCTAACGAAGGGCCATACGAGCAGACGTATTCAGGCCTTCTTCTCGGAAGCAGGGACAAAGAGCGATGCGCAGTACCAGTCGGAACATGCCATTGCCGCTCTTGGAAACGGAGGTCTGTTTGGAACGGGTATCGGTATGGGCGAACAGAAACTGGGATTTTTGCCCGAATCCCACAAGGATGTGATTTACGCTGTGATTGGTGAAGAATTTGGATTTGTCGGGACGGTATCGGTTCTGCTTGCGTTTGCGATCCTCTTTTCGCAGGGATACAACATTGCAAGGAACTCTACTACCCGCTTTGGAAAGTATATGGCTGTAGCTTTGACGACTTCGTTGTTCATGAACTTTGTGATTCATGTATGCGTGTGCGTCGGGCTTATCCCCACGACGGGACAGCCGTTGCCGTTCCTCAGCTATGGCGGAACGAACTTGATTTTCTCGGCTGCGTTTATCGGTATCTTGTTGAACATTTCCCGTTCGACGACTGGTAAGAGCATCCGTGAACCGTTCATGAGCAGTCCTATGACTTATGAAACGGGTCGTTTTACGAATTTTGGAGCAAGAAGGAGTTCTATATGAAAAAGTTCCTCTTTGTTTGCGGTGGCACTGGTGGCCATATTTTCCCGGCAGTGGCTATTGCCGAAAGTTTGAAGAAGATGGGTGTGACGGATATTACGTTTGCTGGCCGCAAGGATTCCATGGAAGAACGCCTTGTGTCCAAGAATTGGCCGTACGAATACATCTCGGCTGTGCCTCTCCATCGTGGACCGTTCCTCAAGAATTTGGCTTTGCCCTTTAACTTGACCAAGTCGCTTGTCCGTGCAAAGAGCGTTGTGAAGAAGGTGAACCCGGATGTCGTGATTGCGACGGGTGGTTACGTTTCGCTTCCGATCGTGCTTGCCGCAGGTTCGATGGGTATCCCTGTTTATTTGCAGGAACAGAATGCCGTTGCCGGTATCGCCAATAAGGTGGGTGCCCGTTATGCAAAGACGGTCTTTGTGACTTCCGAAGAAGCGATGAAGGGTTTCCCGATCGAAAAGACCCGCATTCTCGGTAATCCTGTCCGCGAACTCCCGGCTGCCGATTCCTTGAAGCGTCCGGTGGAATTCCGTGAAGGCCGCAAGGCGGTGTTCATTGTCGGTGGCTCCCAGGGTGCCGTGGGCATCAACAACAAGATTGAAGAAAGTATTGGTCGCATTGCCGCCCACGAAGATATCAGCGTGGTGTGGCAGGTAGGCGCCAAGAACGTCGACGACATCAACAACCGTCTTGGCATTTTGCCGAACGTTGCCGTCCGTGGCTTCTTGGACAACATCTATGCGTATATGAAGCACGCCGACATCATTATCAGCCGTGCCGGTGCATCGGGACTTGCCGAGATTTTGGCTTTTGGCAAGCCGTCCATTTTGCTCCCGTATCCGCATGCAACGGCAAACCATCAGGAACACAACGCCCGCGTTGTTGAACGCGCTGGTGCCGCTCTCGTGGAACTTGATGATGAACCGAATGATCTTTGGAACAAGGTTGAATCTCTTCTGTACGATCCGGAACGCTTGAAGAAGATGGGCGAGGCCGCTGCTTCGCTTGGTATGCCGGATGCTGCTGACCAGATTGCAAAAATTATTCTCGACAAGGAGAGAATGTAATGCAGATTAATGATTGTAAACGTGTCCGCCGCCTCCACTTTGTGGGTATCGGTGGCGCCGGTATGTCTGGAATTGCCGAAGTCCTCCACGAAAATGGTTTTGTGGTGACGGGTTCCGATATGGGCGAAGGTGCCGTCATTGATTACCTGAAAGGTCTTGGCATTCGCATTGATCCGAAGCACGAAGCAAAGAATGTTGTGGATGCGGACTTGGTGGTCTATTCATCGGCTATCCCGTTTGACAATCCGGAACTTGTCGAAGCTCGCGCTCGCCGTATCCCGATAATCCGCCGTGCCGAAATGCTCGGTGAACTGATGCGCCTCAAGTACACGCTCTCCATCGCAGGTACGCATGGCAAGACGACCACGACTTCTATCGTTGGTGCCATTTGGGAAGAAGCCGGCCTTGACCCGACGATTATCGTCGGCGGTATTGTGAAGGGCAAGTGCAGTGGCGCCAAGGTTGGCCACGGTGACTACCTCATTGCAGAAAGTGACGAATTCGACCGCAGCTTCCTTTCGATGATGCCGTCTTCGGCCATCATCACGAACATCGATGCCGACCATCTCGATACTTACGAGAACATCGAGGCCATCAAGGATGCATTTACGCAGTTCGCGAACAAGATTCCGTTCTACGGTCAGGTGATTGTTTGCCTCGACGACCCGAACGTGCAGCAGATTTTGTCCCAGCTCAAGAAACCGGTGATTACCTATGGCTTTACCCGTCAGGCAAAGTACCGCATCGAAAACCTCACGTTCGTGAAGGGCTACCCGAAGTTTGAAATCCTCAATGACGGCAAGAGCCTCGGCGAATTCAAGCTCCAGATTCCGGGCCGCCACAACGTTTTGAATGCGACTGCCGCTGTGGCACTCGCTGTTGAAGAAGGCATTTCGATCGAAGTTGCCCGCAAGGCCGTGGCTGCATTCGAAGGCGTGAAGCGCCGCTTTGAATTCATCGGCGAAAAGAACGGTGTCATGGTCTTTGATGACTATGCCCACCACCCGACCGAAGCTACCGCAACGCTCCTTGGCTTCCGCGAAGCGTTCCCGGACAAGCGCATCATTGTCGCTTTCCAGCCGCATCTGTTTACGCGTACGCGCGACCAGCACGAAGCCTTCGGTAGTGCATTCTCGAACTGCGACGTGCTTTTGGTGACTGACATTTACCCGTCCCGTGAAAAGCCCATTGAAGGCGTGACCGGCATGCTCGTTTCGAACAGCGCAGCCGACCGTGGTCACCGCGATGCCCGCTTTATCGGTGATGTGAACAACTTGATCCCGGTTTGCAAGGATTTGCTCAAGCCGAACGACGTGATTGTTCTGATGGGTGCCGGTAACATTTGGAAACTTGGCCAGACGATTTTGGAGAAGAGCATTTGACCTTAGAAGATACGAACTTGTTCGGTCGACGGATCGGATACAACGAACGCAAACGCAAGCGTAAGCGTGCCCGTATGAGACGGATGCGCATTGCTAGTGCTGTCCGTTGGTACAAGCGCAAGGGCTGGGTTTTGACCTTGCTCCTTGTGGTTGCATTCGTCGCACTGTGGCAGAGTCGTTTCTATCTCCACCAGATCAATCCGCTGGAGTTGAGGCATTTGCAGTATATCGAAATCGAAGGCAACCGTATGCTTTCATGGGAAGACGTGGTGCAGAGCGCACAGGTTGAAACAGGAATGCTGATGTCGGAACTGGATGCCGACTCTGTCAAGAAGTCTCTCTTGCAGATTCCGCTGATCCATTCTGCCGAAGTCGAAAGCAAGTTCCCGTCGTCGCTTTACATCAAGCTTCAGGAAGCTTCGCCTATCGTGTCGGTTCTTGAAGATGGCAAGGGTACGGTCTACTCAGAACGCGGGCTTTCGCTTCCGATGTCGATGATGACGGCTCTCCACTTGCCGATTCTCGAAAATGAATCGGTCGGAAAGGTCAAGCAGGTGGTTGCGTTCCTGTCCGTGATGCGCAAGGAAGACAAGTCTCTTTATGATCGCGTGTCGCAGATCGGATGGTCTGAACAGGATCGTGCCTTTGAAGTGTTCTTCAAGGACGTCGGATTTAAAGTGATGTTCCCGGAATCGAACTGGGATAAGGATTTGTTTATTCTGTACGAAGCTATCGGAAAAGGCTTTCGCAGAGATTTGCTTTGCGCAGGCGAGGTCGATATGAGATTTCATGGATTTGCGTATATAAAAAACTTTGATAAGAGGTGTGTCAATGGATGATAATAGGCAAATGGTCAAAAAAGAGGACTACATTTTCGGGCTGGATATCGGCGCTTCGAAAGTGAACTTGTTCGTTGGCATCTCGGAAGGGGAATCTGTCCGAGTTGTAGAATGCGGTGACTTCCCGCTGGAATCGTCCGAAGAATACGATTCCGTCGTCGATACGTTGCAAAAGGCTGTCCATATGCTGGAATCATCGGCTGGTGTCGATGTGCGCGATGTCTATGTCGGCATTGCAGGGAAGCATGTATCGTCCTTCAGCTACAAGGGCCTCGTGACGCTTCCGACAAACGAAGTCCGTGAAGAAGATATTATCAATGTCCAGAGGCAGGCAAGTACGCTTCCGGACAAGGCCGGCGAGATTATCCACATCTTCCCGGGTGAATATACGCTGGATGACAGGACTGGAATTCGTAACCCCAAGGGTTATTCTGGCCGTCGTTTGGGAGTCGAAGTTCAGGTGGTTACCTCACGCCCGAACGCTCTCCAGGATATTGCCAAGTGTGTGAACCGCGCCGGTCTCCAGGTTGCAAACTTTGTTCTTGAACCGCTCGCCGCTGCATCTGCCGTTCTTTCCGATGATGAACGTGAACTCGGTGTGGCTCTGATCGACATTGGCGCCGGTTCTGCAGATGTTGCCGTCTTTGTGAAGGATTCCGTACGTTACACGGCATCGCTTGACATTGCTGGCAACGTGATTACAAGCGACATCAGCAAGTGCCTCAAGGTTCCTGTATCTCTTTCCAAGGCGGAAGAAATCAAGAAAAAGTACGGCACCTGCTCGCTCAACAATTTGATTGAAGATGAAACCTTCCCGGTCCCGGGTGTGGGCGACCGTGGAGAAGTTCTCTGTTCTCGTAAACTTTTGGCTCAGATCATTACTGCGCGCGTTGCAGAAATCTTCAAGCTCCTGGCCAAGGATTTGGAAAAGCATCACCTGGATACGGTCATTGATGGCGGTATCGTGCTAACGGGTGGCTGCTGCAACTTGACCGGCATCGAAGAGATTGCAAGCAAGGTGTTTAAGAAGCCTGTTCATATCGGGAAACCGAGAGGCATGAGCGGTATTCAGGAAGCTTTCCAGAATCCGTCCTATGCAACGGGCATTGGGCTTTTGTATTACGCGAACAAGAAGCTTCGCGAAAGAAAACAGCGTGAAACGGGTACCCAGTTTGCAGTTTCTGTCAAGAAGGGTATGCAACGTCTTCGCGACATCTTCAGGACTTATTTTTAACAACATAAACCACTCAAATCAGGGAGATAAACTATGAGTGACTTCGCTAATATCAACTTCGAGGCAAAATCTCGTATCACAGGAGATGATACTCCGTTCAGAAACGCTAAGGTCAAGGTGTTCGGTGTCGGCGGTGCCGGCGGCAACACTGTGAACCGCATGAAGCAGATGAATATTGAAGGCGTGGAATACTATGCCATCAATACCGATGCCATGGCTCTTGACCAGAGCCTCGCCGATCACAAGATTCTTATCGGTGAAAAGAGTACGAGAAATCTCGGTGCAGGCATGGATCCGGAAATGGGTCGCAAGGCTGTCGAAGAAAACATCGACGACTTGAGAGAAGCCATGAAGGGTGCTGACCTCGTGTTCGTCACTGCCGGTATGGGCGGTGGTACGGGTACGGGCGCTGCTCCGGTTGTGGCCAACATCGCACGTGAAGAAGGTGTGCTTACCGTCGCTGTTGTCACGAAGCCGTTCCGCTTCGAAGGCAATGTCCGTAATTCTTTGGCTCAGAACGGTGTCCGCGCTCTCCGTGAAGCTGCTGATACGATCATCGTTATCGAAAACAAGAAGCTCTTGAACCTCATCCAGAACACGAACAAGAACGCTACTGTCGATGAAGCCTTCAAGATGGCTGACGAAATCCTCGGCAATGCAGTGCAGAGCATCTGCAGCATCATGTTCCGTCACGGTCTTGTCCACGTTGACTTTGCTGATATCCGCAAGGTCATGCTCAAGGGCGGTTCCGCTCTTATGGGTACGGGTACGGCCGAAGGCGAAGGCCGCGGTGTTGCCGCTGCCGATGCAGCTCTTTCTTCTCCGCTTCTCGAAGACATCGATATCCAGGGCGCTTCTGGCGTGCTTATCAACGTTTCCCATGGCGAAAACTACTCCTTGCTCGAACACAACGAAGCAATGGAACACATCTACGACGCCGTGGGCGAAGAAGGCAACCCGAACATCATCGTCGGCGATATCACTCTTCCGGAACTTGGCGACAAGGTTTGCATCACCATTATCGCAACGGGTTGCGGTGGCACGAACAACGCTGCTGCTGTGAACTACGGTGGTATGGCTTCTACCTTCCAGCAGGCTTCTGCATATCAGACGGCTCCTGTCCAGCAGGCCATTCCGCGTCCGACGACGAACTTCGTCGCTCTCGCAGGTCGTAACACGGCTGCCATGGCTGCTGCTCCGACGGTTGCCGCTCCGGCCGTTACCCAGCGCGTTGCTGCAGCTCCGGCTCCGGCATTTGTCGCAAGTCCGACCTCGAACTATTCTCGTCCGGCAACTCCGACTCAGCAGGCTAACGCCATGTTCGCTCCGGCAACTTCTTTTGCCTCTCCGAGCTTTGACGCCAAGGCCAGCTATGCCGAAGAAACTGTTGCAACAGCAACGATCCGCCAGACCGAAGAAATGCCGGGTGTTGCAGAAGCAGATCCGCTTTCTAACGGCAGCAACTACGCAGGTTCTTACGCTAAGCAGGAACAGCGCGCTGCAGCTCAGCCTGAACAGTCGAACTCCGTAGACTATGGCACGCCGGCATTCGTGCGTAACAGCCAGAAGGCTCCGGAAGATGCTCTTAAGGAAAGCAACGTCGATTATGACTTGCCGGCCTTTATGCGCATGAACGACTTGTTCTAATTGTGAAAGAACTTTAGCGATACTTCGCTATAAAGAAATTCGACAGTGTTGTTCGAATGTTTTCGAACACGCCCGTCGAAAATGAACACACACACACGGGTGCGTGAGTGCGCACCCACCACAACACAAGGGATCACCCGGGTCTCCCTGCCTGGGTGGTCCTTCTTGTGCTCCGTTCGGCTCTTACGCAATACAAGACGCCTTCTTCGCCTCGCTCTCGCCAACACGGCACGCTTGCGCCGTGCCGCTTATGGCTCACGGATGCGCTCCGTTTGGCTCACGGGCGTCCGCTTCGCTCTCGCCAACACGGCACGCTTGCGCCGTGCCGCTTATGGCTCACGGATGCGCTCCGTTCGGCTCACGGGCGTCCGCTTCGCTCTGAGTTAATAGAGTACCTCCTTCGTCGCTCCGCTTGGTTTCTTACCTGATTTGTCATTCCGGCCTCCGTGCCGGAATCACCTTTTTAATACATTTATATTATGTTATCTCGTGTTTTATGGTTCGCTTGCTTGACGGCGGTGGCGGTGTTCGCCTCGGCTGAAAACGTTTCTGAAAAGCCCGCAGAAAAAGTTGGTTATTTCCAGATAGGGACAGACTTCAATTTTGGCTTTAACGGAGGCCCGACGGATCCGTCTTTTGCGGTCGACACGGCCGAAAATTACGGTGGAAATTGGCGCGGGCTGCGCATTCCTCTGGAAACGGCTCGCAATTACGAAGAACGCATCAATCCTTTTTTCACGCTCAGTTTCCGTGCAGGCTACAAGGATTTTCACTTTTTGCTGGAAGCTCCGCTCCGTAAGGATTTGGAGGCCTGGTACAATAGCGATCTCAAAACGAACTTTACCTACAAACCGAGCGAACTCGATATCAATGTGCCTATCAACGCTTATGCCAAGTGGTATAATCCTGTGGGTTTTGTGCAGTTCGGACGTTTCGATCCCGAGGGGCTGAAAATTTCTAAGAATGACATCCTGATTGGTGGCTTGCCGTACCATGACGGTATTCATTGGAACCTGAATCTTGGAATTTTCCGCTATGACTTTTTGCTGAGTTCCTTGAATGCGTGGCTGTTTGGTGATGACGTGAATCAAAAGACAGGCTGCCCGAATGACGAAAAAAGCGAAGCTTATGCGCAAAAATGCCGTACGGGCCTGGTGAGCAACCAGCGTAACCGTATTTACAAGGAAAACGTGAAAAATCTTGTGTTCCACAGGATTGGTATTGAAACTCGTAAATTCTGGATTTATGTTGTCGAAGAAAGTGTGATTGGCGGCAAGTCCCTGGAATTCCGTTCCATAAATCCGTTTATGTTCTGGCATGATAACTATGCGACGGGCTACACCTCTGCGGCAACGTCTGTAGAATTTGGTTACAAGACCTCGAATGGCGCAAAGTTCTATAGCCAGATTAATATGGAAGATATTGCAAGCCCGGTCGGCGAAAGCAAGGAAATGGGCACGAACCGCTCGATAATCAATTATATGGTGGGGTATTTCCACGAACTGGAAACCCGCAACTATGGCAAATTTTCTTGGCGTCTGGATGTCGTAAAAACGGATCCGGTCGCAAACAATAGCAAGCTCCCGCTGCTGAAGTACACGGGACGTCGCAATTATCGCAGCAATTATCGTGAACAGGGCGACAAGAATTACGCCGACGCCTATTTTGTCGATTACCCCATTGGTTACCGCAGGGGTGGCGATGCGTTGGATTTGTGGTTTGATATGAATTGGAAATGGAATTTTCATTCGGCGACGCTCACGCTTGCCTGGCTCCGTCAAGGCGATAAGGAACTTTATACGGGCTACGATGTGGCTCTCGATACCGAAAACACCCTCTCCGGAATCGTCGAAAAACAGTTCCTTGTGGACGCCCTTTACGAGAATGAAGTCACGGATTGGTTCAAGTTCTATGTCGGAGGAGGCTTCCGCGTTTACTGTAATCTTGCCCACGACAAAAAAGAAGATGGCTCCGATGCCTGGATTCGCTCGGGTGTGAAATTCAATTTCAATCCGGTGGATATGAAGTTCTAACGTTCCGGGAGAGCATCTCTTTTAATGATTGACTAATAATTATATATTTGTAGTCACAACAAGGAGTTTTTTATGGCAGTAATCGGTACACCTCTTAGTTCTACCGCAACGAAGGTTCTCTTTTGCGGTTCTGGCGAATTGGGCAAGGAAGTCATCATCGAAATGATGCGTCTTGGCGTCGAAGTGATTGCAGTGGACCGTTACGCCAACGCTCCGGGTATGCAGGTGGCTCATCGCAGCTACGTGATCAATATGCTCGATGGCAAGGAACTCCGTGCCGTCATTGAAAAGGAAAAGCCGGACTACATCGTGCCGGAAGTTGAAGCGATTGCAACGGACACGCTCGTGGAACTTGAAAAGGAAGGCTACAACGTCATCCCGACCGCCAAGGCCACGAAGCTCACGATGAACCGCGAAGGCATCCGTCGCCTGGCTGCCGAAGAGCTCGGACTCAAGACGAGCCCGTACCGCTTTGCGGATAACTACGAAGATTTCAAGGCGGCGGTCAAAGAAATCGGCATCCCGTGCGTTGTAAAGCCAGTGATGAGTTCTTCCGGTCACGGTCAGAGCGTCATCAAGACCGAAGCCGACATTGAAAATTCCTGGAACATTTCCCAGACGGGTGGTCGCACTGGTGCTGCTAGCCGCGTGATTGTCGAAGGCTTTGTGCCGTTCGATTACGAAATTACTTTGCTTACGGTGCGCCATGTGGGCGGCACCAGCTTCCTGGAACCGATTGGCCATCATCAGGTGGGCGGTGATTATCAGGAATCTTGGCAGCCGCAGCCGATGAAACCGGAACTCTTGGAACAGGCAAAGGTGATTGCAAAGAAGGTCACGGACGCTCTTGGTGGTCGTGGCATCTTTGGTGTGGAACTTTTCGTTTGCAAGGACGAAGTCTTGTTCAGCGAAGTCTCTCCGCGTCCGCACGATACGGGCATGGTGACGCTCATTTCGCAGGATCTCTCCGAATTTGCATTGCACGCCCGCGCTATTCTTGGTCTCCCGATTCCGAACATCGCATTCCACGGCCCGAGTGCCTCGAAGGCAATCGTTGTCGATGGCAATTCTGACCATGTGAAGTTCAGCGGCCTCGAAGATGTGCTTGCAGAACCGGATACGGGTCTTCGCTTGTTCGGAAAGCCGGAACTCAAGGGCCACCGCCGTATGGGAGTTCTCCTTGCTCGCCGCGACACTGTCGAAGAAGCCAAGGCGACTGTCATGGCTATGCGCGAAAAAGTGAAGGTGGAATTATAGAATTTTCCCTAGTGCAATGACTGCTGCAGTTCTTGCACGCAGGCGCGTGTTGCCGAGATTCAGTAAATGGACCTTCCCGTTCTGGAAGGTCTTTATTTTTTCTATTTCACGAGGCGAAAAACCACCTTCGGGGCCTACAAGTAAAGTAATCGGCTTTGCTGGCGTTCCATCTGCGGCGTTCTCGGAGTCTTCCAAATTCAAATGGCGATCCCCGTCGATGTCGCAGAGAATCAAGTCACCTTGATAATTCTCGAGCCACTTGCTGAATTCAATCGGCCCTTCGATTCGCGTCATCCAGGCTTTTTTGGACTGTTTCAAGCTCACGAGACTCTTGAGTTCCGAACGGCGCACGAGCTTGTGCAAGTCGGAATTCTTGGGCTCCTGTGAATAGTCTGTACGTAAAAAGACGATGCTGTCTGTTTCCGTTTGAGCTACGTGAAAAACGACTTCTTCAAGGGCGTCGTCCTTGAGGCAGGCGATGCCGAGGTTCAGGCGCGGACGTTTGAGCGGAGCGTCTTCGACTTTGTCGACTTGCACTTCGCAGGCTTTGGCGTCGGCTTTGGTGATTGTCGCATCTGCATAATGCCCGAGTCCGTCGCATAGCTGTAGAATGTCGCCGTTTGCGGCGCGGCAAACGCGCACGGCGTGGCTACTTTCGTTTTCATCCAGGACAATGGTGCCCTCGGTAATGAGCGGGCAATAGAAACGGCTATCGGGAGTTTTCATGCGCCTTAAGATAGAAATTATGCAAAAGGTCAACCCCTCTTTTTTCTATATTTGCATATCATGTTGGAACGCAAACCGGTAAAAGCTGTAGTCTTCGATTTAGATGGTACGCTCTATTTGAGCGGGCGTCCTTATGCGGGCGCTGTTGAAACAGTCAATCGCGTGGCAAAACGCGTGCCGGTTTATTACTTGAGCAACAACACGAGCAAGTCTCCGGTGTTCTATGAAAACCGTCTCAAGGTCATGGGGCTTCCGCTTGCTGATGATTCCATCATCTCGGCGCTGTACCTTTCGCTCGATGCCATTCACGAACGCAAGATCAAGAACGTCTTTTTCTTTGCGAACCCGGAAGTGTACGAATGGTTTGCGGCTCAGGATCCGAGCCTCAATTTGCGCCCGTCGGTCGAAGAAACGGAACTCGTACTCGTTGCCTACCACAACAGTTTTGACTACCGCGAACTTTGTGAGCTTTCGTTCAGAGTGCAGCGCGGTATTCCGTTCTGGGTCACGCATACGGATTTTGTCTGCCCCGACGAACGCGGTCCGGTTCCGGACATCGGTAGCTTCATGGCTCTCCTCAAGACCGCTTACGGCGTCGAACCCGAGATGAGTTTTGGCAAGCCGAATCCGGCGATGCTTTCAGGACTTTTAAAGCTTTACCGCCCCGAAGAAATCTTGTTCGTGGGTGACCGCCTCTATACGGACTTTGAACTGGCTAAGCGCTCGGGTTGCCGTTTTGTGCTGCCCCTGTGCGGTGAATCGAAGATGTCCGATGTCGAACGCCTCGATGTCAAGCCGGAATACATTGTCAATAATGTCAGTGAAATTGATTTTAACGCCTTTTTGGAAGGAAAAAAATAATGCGTCACATTGCACGTCTTTTGTTCTTGCTCGTCGTGATTCCCGCCGTTGTTTTTGCCGGCGATGAACACATTACGGTTGCCGTTTCGTTGCAGCCGTATGCAACACTCGTAAAGATGGTCGGTGGTTCTCGCGTGAACGTGGTGACTCTTTTGCCGCCGGGTGCCGATCCGCACAATTACGAGCCGAAGCCAGCCATCATCAAGGCGTTTTCGCTGGCCCAGGTTTACTTCACGGACGGATCGGGCTTGGACAAGGCTTGGATGCCCCGTTTCCTGGGTGCAAACAAGAAAGTGAAAGTAATCGATATTTCGAAGAACATTGAATGGCTGGATCTCGATGAACATGGTTCTGCCGGTCACAAGCATGAACACGAGGTCGATCCGCATATCTGGACGTCACCGGCCCGAGTCAAGTTCCTGGCCCAGAACATTTTTGAAACCCTCAAGGAAATGGATCCGGAGCATTTCTCGTACTATGCCGCCTGCATCCAGCGCACTCGTGAAATTTTGCATAAGGCAGACCGCAAGATAGTTTCTGCCGTGCTTGGCTTGCCGAAGGAGAGCCGTTCGTTTATTGTTTTCCATCCGTCTTATGGATACCTCGCCAAGGATTACAAGCTTAAGCAGTATGCGATTGAAGTGAACGGCAAGGAACCCAAGCCGAAGGATCTCGCGAATCTCATTCAGATGGGACGCAAGAACAAGGTGAAGGTCGTTTACGTGCAGCCGCAGTTCAGCAAGCGTGCCGCAGCGACGATTGCAAAGGATCTCGGTGCCGTTGTTGTTGAAACGGATCCACTTGCAGCGGACTTCATTGGCAATATCCAGAAATTTGTGGATGGTCTTAACGAGGCTGGCAAAAAGTAATGTCTGCAATCGACATCAAAAATCTCACCTTCGCTTATGGAAAGTCGCCCGTACTTACGGACGTGAATCTTTCTATTGACGAAAATGACTTTGTTGCGATTATCGGCCCGAATGGGGGCGGCAAGTCGACGTTGATGAGGCTGATGGTGGGGCTCTTGAAGCCGACGTCTGGAACGGTACGCGTTTTTGGCGAAAAGGTTCCGACGAAAAAGGTGGCGATTGGCTACGTTCCGCAGAACACGAACAAGAATATAGACTTCCCGATTACGGTGGGCGAGTGCGTTGCGACAGGCAAAACAGGCCTTTCTCCGAAATCGCCCGAAGTCAAGGCTGCGTTGGAACGGGTGCATATTGGCGGCTATCTCGATCGTCGACTGGGCGAGCTGAGTGGCGGCGAGCGCCAGCGAGTCTTGATTGCCAGATCCCTGGTCTGCAATCCCAAGATACTGTTTTTGGATGAACCGTCCAACAACATCGACGTGACGGGAATTGAGGCGCTTTACAGCATGCTTGCGGAATTCAGTGAAACGATGACGATTGTCATTGTGACTCACGACCTGATGGCGCTTTCGCATAAAGTAAAAAGCGTCGTTTGCGTGAACCATTCCGTCCATTATCACGAAGGCGCGAACCTGACCGAAGATATGCTCCATAGCACTTATGGTTGTGAAGTGGACCTGATCGCTCATGGGGTGCCGCACCGTGTCCTCGGAAGCCACGACCATACCCACGGTGGCTGCTGCGAACATCATCATGCGCCGAAGGCGCATTAGACGAGAGAACGCTCGCTAAGCTCGCTGTAGACTAGAGGCGAAAGAGAAATTATGGCGCTTCGCGCGAGTTGATGATTGAGAAATCTCTCGTCTCTCGTCTTTCGTCTGAATTCAATGAAAATCCTAAACACCAACCACTAAACACTAACCACTTTTTATAACTGCACTTCAAAGCGAGTGTAACGAGCGCGCCCATAGCCCACACGCTCCATAATAATGTTATAATTGTACTGTACTTGTGTTTCATTGGAGGTAAAAATGAGTGCAGAAGTCGAAGATTTGACCGTCGAATACACTGATGAAGAAACCGGCGAAGTCGTCATCAAGGAATTGAGCAAGGAAGTCCTTTCGAAGGGCGCCTGGCCGACCGTGATGTTCTTCTACCAGGACCGTGACCCGAAAACGGGCGAGTTCAGCGAACCGAAGGTCTCTCTGCGCCGTTACCGCAAGATGCAAGGCACGTTCAAGCCCCAAGGCAAGTTCAAGATTACAGGCAAGGCGCAAGCCGAAGCCATTATCAACGTCTTAAAAAAGTGGTATAACATTTAATGCCAGACCCTGCTAGTAAAAAGAAAGACTACACGATCGATTTCCTGTGCGAGGGAAACATCGAGTCCTTCCCGTGGAAGGATAAGTTCGAAGCTATGGCCCGCAAGCTCCTTGCCGAAGAAGGCACGGAGAACAACGTCAATATTGTGCTCTGCACCGACGAGTTCGTTCGCGAGATGAACAAGAACTACCGCGGACTCGACAAGGTGACGGACGTGCTTTCGTTCGAATGGCACGAAGAAATCCCGGGCGAAGAAGAAATGCTTGGCGAAATCTACATCGCCAGAGACCAGGTCAAGCGCCAGGCCCCGCAGTATGGCAACAGCTTTTTTGCCGAGATGAAGCGCGTGATAGTCCATGGCTTGCTCCACCTGTCGGGGTACGACCATATCAAGGCCGCCGACCGCAAGGTGATGCGCGCCCGCGAATGTGAGTTCCTTGGCTTGGATCCGTACAAGGACAAGGAGAGCATGGAAAATGGGTGATAGTAGTATTGCCATAGTTCTTCTCTGCTTATTTGTTTTTGTTTCTGCATCGTTTACTTTAGTCAAAGCCGTTTTTGCTGCGATTTACGCTAAGCGAGATTCCCGAGACCGCTCGGATCGCGAAGAAAAGATTGCGAGGATCGTGGAACATGGCGGCTACAACGAAACGGTCTCCATTGGCCGCATCTTTTCGGATGTGGGCATTGGTGTTTTTGGCTACTACCTGTTCTCGAACTCGCCTTGGCAGTGGGTTCACGATTTTTGGCTGTTCGGCCTGCTGGCGTATATGGTTGGCGCCTGCGCCGTGATTTATATCTTGACCATCTTTTTCCCGAACTTGATCGGTAACTTGAAACCGGATACTTTGTCTGTAGTTCTGGTGCCGTTCTACAGGTTGCTTCGTATGCCGTTTGTACCGGTGGGGAAGGTGTGCCATACCATTTATCTCAAGTTGCTGAACGCCTTGGGTTACGACGCGAAGCTCAGCTTCTTGCCCGAAGAACGCCGCGACGCCGTGCAGGCGGACCTTTCGGATTCTTCGCTCTCTGAAGGCGAAGGCCTCGAAAAAGAAGAACGCCAGATGATCCTCAACATCTTCGACTTCGTGGAAACGCCGGTGCGCGAAATCATGACGCCGCGTGTGGACATGTGCGCGATTGATGTGGACACGTCGCTTGAGGACTTGGTGAAGGTTTTGAACAACGAACGCCATTCGCGTTTGCCGGTTTACAAGGAAACGGTCGACAACATTGTCGGTATTCTTTCGAACCGCGACTTCTTGGAATGGTACACGGAACATCGCGATGAACCGTTTGACTTGATGAAGCTCGTGATGCCGCCGGTCTACGTGCCGTACCACAAGAAAATTGATGATCTTTTGACGGAACTCCGCAAGACGGGTAACCAGCTCGCGATTGTCGTGGACGAATATGGTGGAACGGCTGGCCTTGTGACGCTCGAAGATATTCTCGAAGAAATCGTCGGTGAAATCCGCGACGAAGACGACATGGACGAAGACGAGGATGTGCAGAAGTTGAAGGACGGACGCTACATTCTCGACCCGCTGATGACGCTCTCGGATTTGGAATACGAGCTCGATGTGGAACTCAAGCCACCTGAGAATTCCCACGTGGAAACGCTCTCCGGACTCATCCAGGCAACGCTTGGCATCATCCCGTCACCGGGCGCCGAAGTCAAGATTCAGGGTTACACGTTCCGCGTTCTGCGCATGGACGGCACCCGCATGGAAAAAATGAAAAAGCTCGCGACCTTTATGTTCGCGAGCTTTTTTTTCTCGTCATCCTCGACCGTCGGGGAGGGGATTCATTATTTTTAAAAATTAAATGTGCTTTTTAGAATATCGTAGAGTTGCTTTGCGGAGTCTTCTTCCAGTACGTAGACCTGACTCGTTTTTTTCTTTGTTTTTCGATTGTCTGACCCTTTAGAACCTAATCGAACAGCTTTATTTCCTTCATAGCTCCCAATAGTGATATCCATAGGAATATCTGTATCCTGATGTTGTATGATTCCTGATTTTTGATTGATTTTTTTGACTAAGGCCATTAGAGTTTCTCCTTAAAAAGATCTTCCAGAAAATACCTTTTGTCGAATGCAAAAGATGACAAAGTAGTAAATAAGTAAGTTTATATGGGTGAATTTATTATTTTGATTTGCTTTTTTTGGGGCAAAATAAAAATGCCATTCTATTGCCTTAGGCTTTAGAATGGCGTTATAATGACCAAAGACCACTTACAACTCTTCGACGGCGTCGGCTCTCAGGTTTAGCACGATGTGTTCCTGGCGCATAGGCGTGTTGTTGCCCATGTAGTATTCCAGCATCTTGCCGAGCGAGGCGTCGGGCGGAATGCTCACCGTCTCGAGGCGCATGTCCTCGTTGATGAACTGTCCGAATTCTTCCGGGCTGATTTCGCCAAGACCTTTGAATCGAGTGATTTCGAGACCGGTCTTGCCGATTTCCTTAGCGGCCTTGTCGCGTTCCGCTTCGTCGTAGCAGTACTTGGTCACCTGCTTGTTACGCACGCGGAAAAGCGGCGTCTGCAAGATGTACAAGTGCTTCTGTTCCACGAGTTCCGGGAAGAACTGCAAGAAGAATGTCATGAGCAAAAGGCGAATGTGCATACCGTCCACATCAGCATCGGTCGCGATAATCACTTTGTCGTAACGCAAGTTCTCGAGACCGTTTTCGATGTCGAGCGCGTGCTGCAACAAGTTGAATTCTTCGTTTTCGTACACGACCTTCTTCGTCATGCCAAAGCTGTTGAGCGGCTTACCGCGGAGGCTGAACACTGCCTGCGTCTGCACGTTACGAGCTTTGGTGATGGAGCCGGATGCGGAGTCACCTTCTGTAATGAAAATCATCGATTCGCGGTTGAGCGCGTTTTTGACGTCGGTGAGGTGGATCTTGCAGTCGCGGAGCTTGCGGTTGTGCAAGTTCGCCTTCTTGGCGCGTTCGTTCGCAAGCTTCTTGATGCCTGCGATTTCCTTGCGTTCGCGTTCGTTCTGCGTGATGCGGTTGAGGAGAGCCTTTTCGGTTTCGGGATTCTTGTGCAAGAAGTTGTCGAACTCGCTTGCCACGTAATCCACGACCCAGGAGCGCAGCTGGGCGCCACCCGGAGCGACCGTCGTCGAGCCGAGCTTTGTCTTTGTCTGGGATTCGAAAACCGGTTCCTGGATGCGTACGGAAATCGCGCCAATGACGCAGTTGCGCACATCCTGCGGGTCCAAATCCTTCTTGAAGTGGTCGCGGGCGCCTTTGACAAGACCTTCGCGGAAAGCCTGCTGGTGCGTACCGCCCTGCGTGGTGTGCTGACCGTTCACAAAGCTGTAATAATGTTCGCCGTACTGGTTACCATGTGTGAAGGCACATTCGATATCCTTGCCCTTGAAGTGGATCACCGGATAGCGGATGGAATCGTCCACGTGCTTGTTCAAAAGGTCCAAAAGGCCGTTCGGGCTCGTGTAGACCTTGTCGTTCATCACGAGCTGGAGGCCGTTGTTCAAGTAGGCGTAGTTCCAGACCTTTTCTTCCATGTAGGCCGGGAGAAAACGGTAGTTCTTGAAGATGTCGGCATCCGGTTCAAAGTAAATCTCGGTACCGTTCTTTTCGGTCGTGGCGCATTCCTTGTAGTCCTGCACAAGCACGCCGCGGCAGAATTCAGCCTGCTTCATGCGGCCGTCGCGGTAGCTCTTGACGATGAACTTCGTGGAGAGGGCGTTTACGGCCTTGGTACCCACGCCGTTCAAGCCGACCGACTTCTGGAATGCTTCGGAATCGTACTTACCACCCGTGTTGATCTTCGACACGCAGTCGATGACCTTGCCGAGAGGAATGCCGCGGCCGTAGTCGCGAACGCGAGCCGCGTGGTCGTCGATATCAATTTCAATCTTCTTGCCCGCACCCATGACGAATTCGTCGATGGAGTTGTCGATAATTTCCTTGACGAGCACGTAAATGCCGTCGTCCGGGCTTTGTCCGTCGCCGAGCTTACCGAT
This sequence comes from Fibrobacter succinogenes, assembly GCA_902779055.1. Taxonomy (GTDB): domain Bacteria; phylum Fibrobacterota; class Fibrobacteria; order Fibrobacterales; family Fibrobacteraceae; genus Fibrobacter; species Fibrobacter succinogenes_K. The sequence continues at coordinate 84,793 of CACZAD010000007.1, forward strand.
GTACATGCCGGGGCGCAGACGGATATGTTCATGCCATTCGAGGGACTTGATGCTGTCTTCTGTATATTTCGTAGCTGCCATTAATCAATCTCTTAAAAAGCTTCCAATAAACCGAAACAAATATATAAAAAATTATCTACTGCACATAAGGGCAAAAATTTTAACGGATTCCGTATATGCTACAAGGTGTTGCATAAATGGCAAAATGAATTAAAAATGATTGAAATTTTGCTTAAATTTTTAAAAATTATGCATTTTTGTAGCATAAAGTTCTTGACATTCTGAAAAAACTCTTGTATATTTTGGAGTATGAGACCGATTGTCGAATATTCCGATTTCCGCAGCTATATGCGAGACTTCTACGAAGAGCGTAAGCGCTGTTCTGCTTTTTCGTGGCGCGAGTTCTCCAAAATTACGGGGTTCAGCTCGCCCTCGTATATGAAGGTCGTGTGCGACGGAAAGAGCAAGCTCAGCCGCATTGGTGTGGAACGCACGGGGCTTGCGATGGGTCTTGCCGGCTTTGAAATGGATTATTTCAGGGCGATGGTCGAATTTGGTCAGGCCGAAACCGAAGAGAAGAAGAAAGCCGCTTACGAAAGTATGCTCGCCATTGCGAAGGTGCATAAAGTGCGCGTTCTCGAAGGCGACTTGTTCAAGTATTACGATTCGTGGTGCAATCCGGTAATCAGGGAGCTGGCGCCGATCATGCCGGGGGCGACTCCGGGCGAACTGGCCAAGATGTGCTACCCCGAAGTTTCTGCTGTCGAAGTCCGTGAAGCTTTAGATTTCTTGACGAAGGCGGGGCTCCTTAAAAAAGAGTCGGGTAATTTTGTGCAGTCCGAAGCATCCGTCAGGGGAACGCCCGACGCTACGCGCCTTGCCTTGCGTGGCATGCACCGCCAAATGTCGAAGCTTGCGACGCCGGCCTTGGAACTCCCGAAAGAAGAACGCGATTTTAGCGGCGTCACGATGGGAATTTCCCGCGAAACATACGAACGCATCGTGAAAGAAATTAATGATTTTCGACACAAGATCATTTCCATCGCAGCCGAAGATAAGAATATCGAACAAGTTTACCGACTCAACTTGCAACTTTTCCCGCTGACCAAGAACGTGAAGGAGAATAAGGATGAACAAGTCTAAGCAGTTTGTATGGATGCGCTCGGTCGTTGCGTTGTTCTTTGTTTGCGTTTTTGCATCCTTGTTCTTTGCGGGGTGCAGTAATGATGTGGCGGGAACATCCGAAGAACCCAATGAAATCATTGCGGATTTGTCTTCGAGTTCTGAAGAAGATGATGTAGGCTCGTCAAGTTCCGAAAGAGTTAAAGAAGTTTCGTCCAGTTCAGTGAACCCAAACAAGGGCTTGTCTTCTAGCAGTTTCAAAGAACCGGATGTGGAACCGTTGCCCATAAGTTCTTCTAGTGAAGGTGGCAATGCCAAGCCTCCAATTGACGGTTCGGAAGGAAATACTTTAGGATATTATCTGCATTTGTTTGACCTGGATGGTGAAAACTTCGATGGTAATGTCTTGGCGACCACTCATGTGCAGTCGGCTAATAATGATGGCAATACGGATCCTCCCCGTGGAACAGATCCTGATCGAGCCGAGGCGACCGAATTCGATGCCATCGAAAAAGTCTATCGCTTTGTAAAACAGAATGTCGGTGCCTTGAAAGTCTTGTTCCCGGAAGCGTACGGACGATACTCCGAACTTGTTTCTGCGATTGAGAATGAAACTATCGAAGATGGCTGTGGACTTTATCTGTTGAATCTCTATGGCGAAAAATATGTGGGACATGTCCTTGCTGAAATTACAAGTCACAAGATTACTGTCCTGGATATTAAGGCTGATGGCTGTAAGCAAATGAGCGGTGGACTTGTTCGATTCCTATTCAAGTTCTGTGGCGAAATGGATACGCGCCCTGAAATTGAGCGTATTGTTGTGACAGGGGAAATGTCCGATCAAAGATGTCAAGCCATCAGCGAATCGGATGAGTGGATTAAATATTAAAAGTTAATAAATAAGCTGAAAAATTTAACGCATAACTCCTTGCGTGCGCAAGGGGCTTAGGGAAAGTTTATATAAAAAGGAGAAATACAATGAATAAAAAAATGATTCGGATAAAAGGCTTCGTTGCCGCTGCGGCGCTTGCGTCGTTTGCCTTGGTCGCTTGTGACAGCGATGTACTTAGCGGTCCTGATTATAATGGCGGAAACGGCGGAAATTCCTCGGCTGTCGAACAGCCTGGCCCGCAGTCCTCAAGTTCCGAAAAAGCCGAAAGCTCAAGTTCCGAAAAGGTCGAAAGTTTTTCGTCCGAAACTCAAGTTGTCAATAGCTCGAGTTCTGTGGAAGTTTGTACCAACATCACCACAACAAAATGCATAACAGCCTGCGATGCATCGGTTTCTTCTGAAATGAAGGACTGTGAAACGGGAGCCGTGTTTGTGTGTAAGGATGGGGTGTGGAAGGCGAAGTCCGCTAAGGATAATGAGGCGGTATCCAAATGCTTTGTGGGCTTGAGCAGCTCGTCTTTGACGGTGGTTAGCTCGTCATCGGTTGAGCAAAAGATGTCTAGTTCGAGCGCTGTTGAAGTTTGCCCGAATGGTCATTGGACGACCCACTGTAACGGAATTTGGGCTCAGGAACCGGTTTGCTGCGAAGAAAAGACCGTGGAAACTTGCAGGCACATCACGGATTACGATGGCATGACCGAAAAGGGTAACTGCGTGGATCAAAATGGCCGCACTGCCGTTGACTGCGTGACAGGCGCAAACTATGAATGCCAAAACAACAACTGGCAACCGGTTGCTTGTATGAATGTCAAACCGGATGAATGCAAACCGGGAATGGGTGGCTGTGGCTACCGTCTCTGCCAACCGGACGGCATCAAGGAAATTGCCGATTGCGGAAGTGGTGCCATTTACGTTTGCAACGGCGAAACGTGGGAAGTCAAGGCAACAGACAACAATAAACTCTGTGCCCAAGGCAAACTCGAATACTGCGAAGCTTGCTACAAAGAAGGCGTATTCAACGGTCATTACAAGTGCGAAGGCGGCAAGTGGAGAGAGTACGGCATGGGCGACGACATCAAGGATTGCGAACTGGAAAAGGAAGGGTGCGCGGTTCCTGTCTGCAATGCCCTTGCTCCTGAATGCGGCTATAGCGAATACGAACTTTGCAATAAGTATGGCATCGATAGATACTGCAATGACAAGTGGCTGAGCGAACCTTGCGATGGCTTGGAATCTAGCAGGGACCTCCGCATCGTGGAATCCAATAATAGTTTCAGATTTGAAAACTACATCTGCGTCAATAACAAGTGGGTGGAACGCTTCAAGTATTACGAATGCGGCGAAGATGTCGATTGCGACCGTCCTTCGTTGCGTTGCCAGGCAAGCCCTGTAATCGGAACCGCTTGCGAAAACGAAGGCGAGTCTAGCGATATCGATGGCTGCGTGTTCTTTTGCAGCGCCGGTCGCTTCCTCTACGCTCCGGCACCGTGGTGATGGGCGAATAAGCACATTTTTGCAACGAAGCTAAGATCCATTGGGCGAGTGCGACGCCCAATGGATTACTTTTTTTTACGAATATTACAAAAAGTTTACCGTTTTAATATAATTTTGTTTATTTTAATTAAGGTGCTTTTAGGGAGAAAATATGAGGCTCAATAAATCTATAACCCTTATTGGGACTTGTGCTGCATTCATTTGGGTGGCGTGTACTGGGGATTCCGACAATTCCGTCGGAACGGTGGGACTCAGTGCGGATTTGCCTTTGCTCAAGCTGGACGATGCCGCGGGGACAATCTCCTTTTTCCACGATCGTGCAGAAGAACTCTGCATCCTTGATACGGTGGCCAAGACGGCTTCCTGGAAGACCATCGTTACAGAACGCGATACGACGTTTGCGAAAGCTGAATTTATTACCCTTCCTGATAGCATTGCCGCTTTTATCAGGGATTCCTTGAAAGTCCCGGTGAATGGCAATACCGCCATGTCGCTTACCGAACTCCCGGAAAAAGATTACTACGAAGACTACTCGCTCGGACTCTATGTGGGCGGAAAGTCCTCGAGCATCCGTGGCGCCTGGGTTTCTGTCCCGTGTGAAGTGGATGGCGGAAACGTGGTCTGTTATAATCGCTCCGATTGGCATAGGGTCACGTTGATGATTACGGCAAATTCTATCCACGCTAGCGGTTCGGGCTCCCATAGCCAGGATGATTTTGGCGACTATACGGATGACATTTCGCAGTCCGGTTTCATTGTGTCCTTGTATGCGTTCATGAGCGGAGTCTCGTCGGACATCGAAGGCGGTTACGGTGCTTTCTATAACTATTCGGAAGGGATGGACGAAATGGTTGCCGAGTTTGATATTGACGTGAAGTCGAAGTCCAAAAATGCCGAGACTTTTGTGATGGACGGCAAAACGTACGAGTTGAAGGCGGATAGATTTGATGTGGGGGAAGATGAAGTTTATATTGATTTGAGCATTTCTGCGAATGGCAAAAGCTGCACGTATTATCATGAAAGAGCGTATCTGGACGACGGCGCCTATCTCGAAAAGGCCTGCAAGTCCGAACTGTTCAACAGCTACGAAAAGGGATACGCCTTTGATAAGAATGGCCGCCGCTATGCTTATGCTTCCAAGTACGAAAAGGAAAACGGCAAGGAATTCAAGCGCTGCCTTGAAACTCTGATTGGGGATCGTTCTGGTTCCGTGTTCTACAGCTCTTTGGAACGGCTTGCGGATTCCAAGAAATTCGATACGGAGTTTTGGCGGGAATACAACCGCAATATGCGTTACCTGCAGAAAAAGTTCAAATAATACAACGTGTGTGTTCATTTTAAAAAGTCCTGGGAATTTTTTTTCCAGGGCTTTTTACGTTGTGGCTACAAAAAAGAAACCGGGCGTAAGTGCCCGGCTTCTGGGTAGTTAGGAGTAGTTTAAGCCTATGGGTTCTTGGGAAACGGGAAACGTTCGTTGGGCTTTGGTGCGTCAAAAGGGGGAGCTTCGTTCCAGCGCTTGTTCCATTCGGGTTGCTTGTCCTTAGAGCTTTTTTCCTTGTTGATCGAATTGCCCTGATTCAGGGAGTTTTTCCAATTCTCGTTGTTCTTCGACTTTTGCTGAAAAAAGTCCTGCTGGATGTCCTTGACTTCGGCTTTGACGTTTGCCTTGATCTCCGTTAGAATCTGTTGCCTGGCGAGTTTGCGCTCTTCACGCAGGCGTTGCCAATCGTCTTTCTCTTTTTGCCCAAGGTCTGGGATGTTCTGGTTCATTTCGGCCCTCCCTGCGGGTGTCGCGATATCGGATTCCGGCTGTGCAGACGGAACGGTCGCAAGTGCGGCGACGGCTAAAATGACGTATGTGATTGTACGTTTGTATCCCATAAACTAACCCACAAAGACCCAAAGAGAAAGGCGGCTTCGATTATTTCGCCGATGCCTTGGCGACAGTCTTTTCTTCTTTCAAACGTTCCTTTTCTGCTTTCTTGGCTTCAATCTCTGCCTTCTTAGCTTCGATTTCGGCCTTGCGGGCTTCGCGTTCAGCCTTCAATGCTTCTTCACGTTCGGCTCTCTGAGCTTCAATTTCAGCCTTCTTGGCTTCCATCTCTGCCTTGCGGGCTTCGCGTTCGGCCTTCAATGCTTCTTCACGTTCAGCTCTCTGAGCTTCAATTTCTGCTCTCTTAGCTTCGATTTCGGCCTTGCGGGCTTCGCGTTCAGCCTTCAATGCTTCTTCACGTTCAGCTCTCTGTGCTTCAATTTCTGCTCTCTTGGCTTCGATTTCGGCCTTGCGGGCTTCGCGTTCAGCCTTCAATGCTTCTTCACGTTCAGCTCTCTTGGCTTCGATTTCGGCCTTCTTTTCTTCAAACTTTTCTGCAATTTCCGGCTTCTTCGGGCCCTTGACTACAGTTTCTTTTTCGGTGTCCGTCGTGGCTTCTTCGGATGTTGCCACTTCCGGCTTTTTTAACAAATGCTTCTTTTCAATGTTCTTGGCTTCCTTCAAGTCGGCCTTGAACTTTTCCAAGATGCTCTTGCGGGCTTCCTTGCGCTCGTTGCGCATCTTCTTGAATTCGTTGACTTTGGTCTTGGAAACTTCGTCAGAAATTTCTGCGGAAACTTCTGTAGCGATTTCGGACTTGACGTTTGCCGATTCGGAGGCATCGCTCTTGGCGGATGCGGTGGCGAAAAAGGCGAGAGTCGAGAGTGTGAGAATGGTAATGAATTTCGATTTCATGAGGGTTCCTTCCTATGTTTTGCTCATTACATAGCAATAACTGTGCCAAAATCAAGAAAGTGCCCAAATTCTTTAATAAACTGAATTTTTGTCCTAAAAATCCTTTTTTACGGTCTTGGTGTCGGCGAAAAAAACGAGAATAAAAGTTCTGCTGGGTGATGAAGTTCCGTTTTTTTTGAGATGCTAATTTGGATTAAAGTTGGTCTTGCCGATAGATTTTTTGTAGTTTAACCGTGTTCGATAAATCGTTCCTTAGATCCTTAACTATATCCCGGGCAGGGGCCGCCATTTGTGCGGGCATGCGAATATTCGGGGAGGTGTTGTGCTTCGTAGGGTCTTTGGAATTTTCCTCGTTACATGTTCTCTGCTTTGGGCGTCGTCGAGTTCGGTGATGCTCGATTTTGCCGATGTTCCGATTGCGGAGGTGGCACGGACGCTTTCGCTTGCCTACGGGACGCCTATTTTGGCGGATGACGTGGGCGATGCGAAGGTGACGTTCCATTTGGAAGGGGTGAGCCTTTTTGAAGGGCTTTCGGCGCTGTGTGCGGCTAATGGCCTTGCCGTGGTGCAGGAGGGGCGTGTGTTCCATATCCGGCGGGCCCGGCCTTTGGAAGATGCTTATGTCTCGTTGGATTCCTCTGGCGTGGTCATTGCGGTCAGGAATATGGATGTCCGTGACTTTGTGAAGGAATTTGCGCTGAATACGGGCGTGAACGCTCTTGTTGATTTTGACGTAGAGGGGACGGTCACGGGAAATTTGCGGGGGATGCTTCCGGAAGTGGCGTTCCGGGTGCTGATGGAATCAAACGGTTTCCGGGGCCGTGGCGAACGGGGGTGCTTGCGGGTGTCGCGAAAGACGGGTGCTTCTGGAACTGCCGGGGCCCTGCGTGAAAGGGGTGAAATGTCGGTGGAGCGTGCCGGGAACCTTTATTCGGTGGATTTTCAGTCGGTTCCGCTCCAGGAGGCGCTCAAGGCGATTGCCGAAGAAGCGGGGCTCAATCTGGCGGTGTATGGCGACCTGAATGAATCACTCCGGATGTCGTTTAAGGACGTGACGTTGCTGGAACTTTTATCATCAATTTTTCGGGGTAGCGTCTGGACGTTTCAGCTGGATTCGCTATCGCTTTTGGTGTCGGAAAATGGGGCGACAAAGGCGCTTTCGGATGTGCGGCTCGTTCCTCTGAAGCACTTGTCTCCCGAAATGGCGTCGGCGCAGCTTTTAAAGTTCTTGAAGGGTTCCGAGATTCAAATCTCGGAATTTCGGGAGCAGAATGCGCTTGTGCTGGGCGGGTCGGCGATGACGCTCTCGCGGGCCGAAGAATTCCTCAAGATGATTGATGTGCCGCAGATGCAGGTGACGCTTGCGTGCGTGATTGTGGAATTCAGGAAGGGCAAGAGTTTTGCGATTGGTGTGCGGAGCGGAACGGCGCGAAATGTAGGCGAGGGGAATATCCAGGCACGGGGATTTTTTGATTTTTTGGGGAAGGATATCTCGAAGTCGGGGGCGTTCGGAAAGATTGGAATTTTGCCGGACCGCTTTGAACTGGAACTCTCGTCGATGGAAGAGAACAACGAGGCGAAAGTGCTTGCGCGCCCGCGGGTGACGACGCTCAACGGTAACAAGGCGGAACTGAACGTGACGAATACGGTCTATTACCTTGTCAGTCAAGTTTCGTCGGATGGTTTCCCGATAACGGATTACCGATCGTTTAACGACGGCATTTCGCTGGAGCTTACGCCGACGATGACTCAGGACGGTCTGATCACGCTTTCGGTGGCGCCGGAAATCAAGACGGCGGGGAGGAGCAGTGGCGATGGCCCGCGCGATATCAGCTCCCGCAATATGAAGACGACGGTGGTGCTGCACGATGGTGAAACGCTTTGCCTGGGCGGGCTCATCCGCAAGAATAAAACGGAGGTGCGTTCGGCAGTGCCGTTCTTGGGGAGCATTCCGATTCTTGGACGGTTGTTTAGCTATACATCCGAAGAAGAGGAAGAAAGCGAACTTGCCATATTCATCACGCCGAGTATTTTGCGTCAACCTGAGTGAAAGTTTTTGTGCTTGCATTGGGGAGGAACCGCTATTGTTTTGGAACAAGCGAATCGCGCCTGTTGCGGCGCGGATAATGACGTGGGAAGTGACGACTGCGTTTGACGGGGTGCTGACGGAAACGGAATTGCGAAAACGCTTTGACGAAGAACTCGGAGTGTACGAGGAACGTGTCTGCTTTTGGCCGCTGGTTTCGTTCAATGCGTCGGATGGTCGACGCCATCGCTACCTTGTGGCGTTGGCCGATGAACCGCTCTTGTGCTACCGCAAAAAGTTTGACCGTTGCTTGCCCAAGCAGGTATCGCTGTATGCATTGGCCGATAAGATTATGCGAGGCTCCGTGGATGATATGAACTTTGCGGAAAGCGAAGCAAATGGAAATTTGTTGCTAGTCGTACTTTGGGACAAATGCCTGTACATTCTTGTCTTTGTGGAAGGCCGTTTATGCCACTGGTCGGAAGAACACGGCTATGGCGAAAACTTTGATGAACTCTGCGAATGGCGGATTTTGCGATTCAGGGAATTCTTGAAAACGGATGAGCTGCTTGCTGGTGCAGGGAGTTTCCACGAAGTACGAGTGAACGGTGATGGATGGAATGCGAATGAGCTGTTCCATGCGGGGACTTGCGATCCGTTCTGGCGGCAGCTGGATCTGGATGCTTGCACTTCGATGAAGTCTTGTGGAAAAAGTCGATGGACTTTATTCGTGATGATGGCGCTATGCTTGTGCGTTTTGCTGATGGTTGTGTGTGAAAATCCTTTGTTATGGAAAGCCTTTGGTATCGCGCAAATGCCGGTTGACGCTGCTGTGGTTGAACTCGACTTGCCTTCGGACGATGCGTTGGAACGTTTGGCGTGGGCGAAGGGCCATAATCAAATGCGCTTTGTGAATCGGGAACATCTGCGTTTTGTCCGTGGCGGTGAGGTTTGCGAACTTCCGTCGTTCAAGTTGCTTGGAATTGTAGGCGACCGTGCCGCTCTTGTAAAGCTCTCGTCCGGCGTATCCAAAACGCTCCTGGTCGGTGATTCGCTTAATCGGTATCGCGTGAAGTCGATTGGAAAGAACGATGCTGTGCTGCGTTGTGGTGCAAAGGAGGTGCGTTATGAAGTCGGCGCGCGGTAACGTTTTGACGCTTGTGCTGTACGTTCTGCTGGTGCTTTCGATTCTTGTCACAGCGATGTTGCGGCTGCCGGGAGCGCTCCGTCGGAATGTGTCGCTTGTTGCTAAAGAAACGCAAGAAATGTACTTGGCGGAGTCGGCGGTCATCGCAAAACTGGAGGGCTTCCCGGAGCTTTTCTTTGCGGATCTTCCGGCGATAAATGCCAGCTATGTCGGGCCTTGGACGGAATGGCGGACGGATGAATTCCAGTTCCTCTTGGGAAATTCGTTTGGACGTTTCTCGACGTCGGAATGGGCTGCTTGTGCGTCTTTTTTGGAGGGTGATTTGCGCAAACGCATTTTGCAGACCGATGGACTCAAGTCGCTTTCGGGAAACCGCCGCTTTTTTGCTTTGGATTCTGTTGCTTCGTCGGTGGCGTTGAACATCACTGCTGGCGATTTGACGCTGGACTTGGGCGGCAGTGTTGTTCGTCCCAAAGTCAAGTCGTTTAAGGCTTTTGTCGAAGGCGATGTTAAAGTTCGAGGAAACGTACACTATGATTCGCTTAGAATTTATTCGATGGGAGCGGTGTCGCTGCAAGGACACGTAGATGCTGACTTTGTTGAAATCTTTGGCTTTGCAGGCGTGTCGGTGGCAGGCGACGTTTCGCTTTCGGGCATTCTGCTGTCTAAACAGAATGTGGAAGTCATGGATCGGGCGAACTTGCGCTTTCCGAGTGTTGCCATAGCGGTAGGCTATCGCGGGAACCGTCTTGCGCTACAGGGAAAGTCCGTTATTGATGCCCTTGCGGTTGCCCCGTCGGGGATTGTGGAACGGGATTCGTCGGTGCTGCTCCTGGATTCGTCGAAGGCGTTGCTGCCGCACTGTATGGACTCGCGGATGGTAGTCTTTGAACGGAGACGCTTGTGATGCAAATCCGTCGGGGCTTTACGTTGCCAGAAGTCTGCGTTGCGCTGACCGTCTTTTCTGTCGGAATGACGGGACTTTTGGCGTGCTGGAACTTCTTTAACCGCGAAGTCGCCGACGAGCGGTTGTTACTAGAGCGGTACGACCGTGTGGCATCGACTATGGAATCTCTGGTTGCTGAGGCTTCTCCGTGCGCGGATACCTTGTTCACTCGGACTTTGCCGGTGCGCCTGGAACGTGTTCCGGGAAGCCGTCACCTGGCGTGGGCGGTCGCAGAACAGGACGGCCTTTCGCTAAAACGTTTGATCCACTGCAGATGATGGCTTTCGTATGAATCGCACAAAAGGCTTTACGCTTGTTGAAATGCTGGTCGCTATGACGGTAGCGTCTATCCTTGCGGGGATTGCGCTGAACGCTTATGGAATGTTCCATCGGGGCGTGCTGGAAACGTCGAACGGCTACGTTCGGTTCGCGACGGAAAAGGTCAAGGAACTTCGCTGTGAGACCCGCTTTGTTCGGGGGCGCCCGCCTTGTGATTCTTCGGCGTGCGACAGGCTCCGGTTGAACATCCGCAAACGGTTCTAGTCGAGCCGTCTGAGCCGATGAACAAAAAAAACGCCCCGCATCGCGGAGCGTCTTGAATAGCCGGTGTGATCTACGTCACTTAGTTCGTTGCCTGCTCTTCCACATTTTCGGAACACTTGATGGCTTTGCGGATTTCGAAAATGTTGCTGATGTAGTGCATGAAGCTCAGCACGCTCACCGAGAGGAAACCGATCGCATAAAGGGCGAGGAACGGTCCGATGATGTACTTGCTGGCGTTGATGTATTCGAGCAAACCGAAGATGCAGTAGATACCCACGATGAGTTCCATGAGGGCCATCCACGGGAACTTCTGGGCGTAGTGGCTGACCTTGGACTTGGAACCGCCGCTCTTCGGCGTGCGGACGAAGCTACCCTTGGTGCCAAGCACTGCGGCGAACACTGCGCGGGAGTTGCTGACGGCAATGCCAACGCCAAGAGCCATCAAGATGGGGAGCGAAAGCAAGCGGATCTTCCAACCGGTGTAGCCGGAGCAGCGTTGTGCCACAAAGTAAAGAACAGAAGGAGCGATGGCGGCTGCAAAGATGAATGCGAAGCCGACGGAGTATGCCCAAGCGGGGAGGTGGCCGACCGGTTCAAAGAAGGCGAGCAACGGCCATGCGCAAAGGGCGGTGAACAACATGCAGGGGTGAATCGAATAGTGCGTCGTGTGGAGGATGGCGCCGAGCTTCACGCGGAACGGAACCTTGGAACGCAAAACCTTCGGCAAAATCTTGATAGCGGTCTGGATGGAACCCTTGGCCCAACGGAACTGCTGTGCCTTGAAGGCGTTGATGTCGTTCGGAAGTTCGGCCGGAACAATCACGTCGAACACGAACTTCATCTTCCAACCGGCGAGCTGAGAACGGTAAGAAAGGTCCATGTCTTCGGTCAGCGTATCGCCTTCCCAACCGCCACCGCCGTAAATGGCTTCCTTGCGCCAGATGCCTGCGGTACCGTTGAAGTTCATGAACAACTTGCCCCAGCTGCGTGCGGACTGTTCGACGACAAAGTGACCGTCGATACCGATAGACTGAGCAAGCGTAAGACCGGATTCGGTGCGGTTCAAGTGGCCCCAGCGACCCTGGACAAGACCGATCTGCGGATCCATGACCAAGTACGGGACTGTCTTCAGGAGGAAGTCCTTTTCGGGAACGAAGTCGGCGTCGAAGATGGCGAGGAATTCACCCTTTGCGACGGCCATGCCTTCCTTGAGTGCGCCTGCCTTGAAGTCCTTGCGGTTGGTGCGGTGCAACAACTTGATATCGTAACCACGAGCAGCGAGTTCTGCGACTTTCTTCTTCGTGACCTCGTAGCATTCATCCGTGGAGTCGTCCAAGACCTGGATTTCGTGCTTGTCCTTGGGGTAGTCTATGGCGCAGACAGCCTCGAGGAGTCGTTCGACACAGTTGGCTTCGTTAAAAACCGGGAGCTGGGTCGTGACCTGGGGGAGATCGGCCATGGAGTGCTCACGATAGTACTTCAAGATGGCCTTGCGGTCGGAAAGTCGAGTGTGACGACTGTTCTTGAGGAATAGGTAGATGCTGTAGTAGCAGCTAAACCCGTAAATCACCAAGCCCACGCCTGCGATTACGTAGACGACGAACATTGTGTATAGGAGAATTGTACTCATTCTACTTTATACCTTTGCATTTATTGATGCTTGCGGCCAAATATAGAAACGCTATGTGAAGTTTGCTACATTTTATAGGAATTTTGGCCCAATTTTTGCTTCTTGAATTATTATTTTACATTGGTTTGAAAACCCTATTTTACATTGGCTTTTTATGCAAAAAAACGAGGAAGAAAGAAAGAAAAATTTAACATCGCCAGTGGTTCGTTGGATGGAAATGAACCGCGGAAGCGAAGGTTTTACAGAATCTTTACGTCGCTTGCTAATGTATGCCTGTGTGGAATGGATCCGTCGTGGAACATCGGCGCTCCTCACCCCCGAAGAGGCTCTATCTAAAATAGTATGCTGCGGCTTGCCAGAATATCCTGTGGGCGAATGGGCTGAAAAACCAGAAGACTATATGGATGAAATCGCGGATTTCTGCGAAAAGGTCAAAAATATACCCTTGCCAGAGTCCCTCCAGGGCGAAATCCCGACAGTTCTAGATTTGCGTGGGGTCAAGTGTCCCCTGAATTCCGTCCGTTCGCGAATCGTCATGTCGGGTTATCCGGCGGGTCGCGCGCTCAAAATTTGGCTCGACGAGGGCTCTCCTATCGAAAATGTGCCCGGATCGCTCATCGCCGATGGCCATAAAGTGCTTTATCGCGAAAAAAAAGGCGATTATTGGGAAATCTCTGTGGTCAAATCCGATTCTAAAGTATAGATTGTTTATGTGGAAAACAGAGTATTAGTTATAGGCGATGAAATGTTCGGTTCCAAGGGCGAAGCGGCGAACCGTTTTGTAGAAGCTGTCCTTTGCCGGGAACCTAGCCGTCCTATACAGTTTTCTGTGAATGTGCCTGTAGCGGTGTCGCTTTCGCAGCTCAAGGCGCGTCTTTCGTCTGACATTATCGGGAAAAATGCCGGCCGCATTATTATGGGGCTTGGACTCCGTGAATTGAATCATGGGGGTGCCGATGGCGCCTCTGTAGCTAGTCTTTACGGGACTGTTGTCAATGAACTGGTCAATAAGACACAGTCACGGCTGTTTTTGCTCACGATTCCGAGCGAAATGTTCCCGATTGCGGTTCCGGAAGTCGAATTTTTAAATAGCTCTATCCGTGAAATCTGTGCGGCGAACGAAAATCGGTTGGTTTTGCTCGATTTTGCGCAGTTTGCCGAAACGTTCCGCGAAAAACAGATGGAACGTGGCAAGTTCGGACGTAGCCTTTTTATGGAAAATGGCGAACCGACGTCACTTTGCTGTATGCTCTTGGCGCTTTATTTGCAGGATAGACTTGTAGAAGATTTAAAGGAGATGTAATTATGGGTCTTTTTGACAATCGTTTTGCTAGTAAGAATGCGGCTATGAGCCGTGCGTTCTCCATTGACTCTGAGAAGGACAAGAAAAAGAGGAACTTTACCCACGAACCTGCCGCTCCCAAGATGGGTGTTTGCGACAAGTGCCATAAGGAAGCCTTGTTGCGCACCTACCGCTTCAAGGAAATGTCTATGTCGGATGGGGTTGCCAGTTTTGGGACGGTGGTCAAGCACCTCTGCGAAGATTGCGCCCCGCGCTCCAAGCGTGTCGAAGACGCAAGCGTGCCTGCGATGGATAAAAAGCAGGTCAAGAACCTTATGCGTTCTGCGAAGAAGGGACTGCTGTAAAATATATTTTATAAAAAAATCTTACCCCCCTTAACGAAATTGGGCTAAATTCCTAAATTTGGGTCTCGAATTTAATATGGAGACCTGAAATGTCTGATATTCGCGCCAAGGAATCCGTCAAACAATATTTGGCTGGTATCGTCTCGACAATCACCCCCGAAATCGTCCGTTCTGTAAAGCGCGGCTACACCCGCAAGGACTTCACTAGCGACCTGATGTCGGGCTTGATCGTTGGCATTTTGGCTCTCCCCTTGGCAATTGCTTTTGCTATTGCTTCTGGTGTGGGTCCGGAACAGGGCCTTTACACCGCCATTATCGCGGGTTTCATCATTTCGCTGTTGGGCGGTTCCCGCTTCCAGATTGGCGGCCCGACGGGTGCCTTCATCGTGATTGTCTACGGCATCGTGAGCCAGTACGGTTACGATGGCCTTGCTTCGGCAACGCTCTTGGCGGGGATTTTCCTTGTCATTTTCGGTCTTGCTAAGTTCGGTGCGATTATCAAGTTCATCCCGTATCCGGTGACGGTCGGTTTTACGGCGGGTATCGCTATTATTATTGCTCTCGGTCAGGTGCCGAACTTCTTCGGTCTCACGTTTGCTGGCGCTGACCCGGCTGATGCCGTGGGTAAAATCAAGCTTTACGTTTCTTCTTTCGGTTCCATGAACGTCTATTCCGTGATTGTGGGTGTTGTCGCTCTCGCGGTTTGCATTTTGTGGCCGAAGATTACCACGAAGGTTCCGGGTTCCCTCATTGCGATTATCGTTGCAACGGTGATGGTGAAGGTCCTTGGCTGGGATGATCCGGTGAACGGTCACGGCGTGGTGACGATTGGCATGAAGAACCACATCCCGAGCGGTTTCCCGGTGCCGCACCTCCCGAACATCAGCCTCGAAATGATGCAAAAGGTGTTCCAACCGGCACTTACGATTGCTATGCTCGGTGCTATCGAATCGCTCCTTTCTGCAGTGGTGGCTGACGGTATGACGAGTACCAAGCACCGCTCCAACACGGAACTTTTCGGTCAGGGTGTCGCTAACATCTTGAGCCCGATTTTTGGCGGTATCCCGGCAACGGGTGCTATTGCACGTACGGCGACGAACATCCGTAACGGTGCCGTGAGCCCGATTTCTGGCCTTGTCCACGCCGTCGTTCTTTTGCTCATTATGCTCGTGCTTGGCAAGTATGCTGAAATGATCCCGATGGCTGCCCTTGCCGCTGTGCTTTTCCAGGTCGCTTTCAACATGTGCGGTTACCGCAGCGTTATCAAGATGTTCAAGGCTCCGAAGAGCGACGTGACGGTGATGCTTGTCGCATTCTTCCTCACGGTGATTATCGACCTCACGGTCGCTATCGAAGTGGGCGTGCTCCTTGCCGCTGTACTCTTCATCAAGCGCATGAGCGATGTGGCCGAAGTCGAAGCGGTTTCTTCTGCCTTGAAGGATGACGATGACGAAGCTGCCCGCAATACTCTCGGCCGCCAGGTGCCGAAGGGCGTGCTTGTGTACGAACTTGCCGGTTCGCTCTTCTTTGGTGCGGTAGACAAGTTCAAGGAAACGATGAACCGCATTTCCGAAAAGCCGAAGATCTTGATTTTGCGCATGCGTAGCGTCTCTAGCATTGACGCTGCCGGTATCAACATGATTGAAGACTTGCTCAAGCGTTGCAAGAGCGAAGGTACGCAGCTTCTCTTGAGTGGTGTGCATGCCCAGCCGGTGGTGGCTTTGACCCGTGCCGGTGTGCTTGCCCAGCTTGGCGAAGAAAACGCTCTCGGTAACATTGATGCTGCCCTCAACCGCGCCCGCGAACTCCTTGGCCTCCCGATTGTGGATGCCTCCCAGGAAGAACAGAAGGCTCCGACCGTGTCTTGGGAAAAGAGCCTCGACAAGCCGTGGATGCCGGAAGAATCGAACGCCGCTGTGGCTGAAGAAACTCCGGAAGTCATTGCCGAACGCATGATGGACGAACCCATCAAGAAGATTGAAGACTCGAAGAAGTAATCGTTTGACGTCCCATTTTAAAAATGGGACAAAATATCTCACTCATTGATTTTTGTTTGCCCCTGACTTGTCGTTGGGGGCTTTTTAGTAAAATCAATGTAATGTAAATAAAATTTTAGCAAGCCCTTTAAAGGATTTGAATATTATATTATTTTTACAAAGTAGAGTTGATCTACGAATAACGAGATGAGAATGGGTTTGCAGAAAGAAAATGCTGTTTCGTGCGAAAAGCCGAAACCGACAGCTTTCGATGATTTCGTCGTGAATTTCATCGTAGCGTTTAGCGGTTCGATACTGCTAATTCTTTCGAGTTTTCTTTAAGTTTTGTATTTGGCTTAAAAAAATCCGCCGGTTTTTCCGACGGATTTTTTTGCATGTCACCCCGGCCCATTGTGCCGGGGTCGCTTTTATTTGCCGAGTTCTGCCATCAGCCTTTTCTTGGCGGGGCTGTCGGGGAGCGGTAGGAAAGTCTCTTGTGCGAACGAACGCATGAGCATTTCCTGGGCGGCCTTTTTCGGGATGCCGCGGCTCACGAGGTAGAACATCTGTTCTGCATCGAGTTCGCCGACAGTGTTGCCGTGCGTACATTCCACGTCATCGTGATAAATCTTGAGAACGGGCTTCACGGAAACGCTTGCATCTTCGCTCAAGAGGATTGTGTTCACGAGCTGGCTTGAGTTGACGCCTGTGCAGTCGTAACCGACGATGACACTTCCGTCGTAGCTCACGCGTGCAGAACCAGAAAGCAAGTTGCGGGCAAGCTGGGTGCTTGTGGTGCGCGGGGCTTCGTGGTAAATCGTGAGACGGCTGTGCTGCGAGGCTTCGCCATCGAGAACGTGGAGGCTGCGGTAGTCAAAGTTGGCGCCTTCGCCCTTGAGGTGGCATTCGACGCTCACGCGGCCAATCGCGGTATCCTTGCAGATGCTGGAAAAGCGGACATTGGCGCCTGCGTCCTGGTTGATGTTGAAGTGCCTAAAGCGGAGCGGCAAATTGCAAGCCGGATTTGCAAAGAATATTTCGACGTCTGCATCTTCGCCAACATTGATGTCAAAGCGCTCGGCGGCGATGTCGTGCGTGACCTTGTTGTCGAGAATTTCGAGGCTTACCTTGGCGCCTTTGCCGATGTTAAGGACGGTATGCCCAAAGTCGTTGTTGCACTTGAGCATCGCCATTTCGGCTGCGCCGGGCACGATTTCGCGAATCATGGGGCGGGCGTTGTTTGCAATCGGGAGGAGGGCTGCAAAGTCGGTCTCTTGGTTGGCCAAGGTTGCTGCCGGGGAAGTCGTTGGGGCTGCTGCGGGAGATGCTGCAAAATCCGTGCCCATGAATTCCGGAGTCGGGATTTTGGCGACCGGGAAGAACGACCAAAGCTCGTTGTTGCGACGGGGCATGCCGAGTTCGCGGAGGCGTGCTATCGCCTGTTCCGCGGTGGGCAAGTTCTGTATAAATTCAGCGTTCATTATGCGTCCTCGCAGTTACTTGGCTTCTTCGATCCAGTCGTAGCCTTGATCTTCGAGCTTGAGGGCAAGTTCCGGGCCACCGCTCAAGATGATTTTGCCGTGACGGAGCACGTGAACGTAAGTGGGCTTGATGTAGTCGAGCAAGCGCTGGTAATGCGTCACGAGAATCACTGCCTTTTCGGGCGACATGATGTGATTGATGCCGTTTGCGACGATGCGGAGAGCGTCAATGTCGAGGCCGGAGTCCGTTTCGTCGAGGAAGCTCACCTTCGGATCGAGAATGGCCATCTGGAGGATTTCGTTGCGCTTCTTTTCGCCACCGCTCATGCCGTCGTTTACGCCGCGTTCACGATAGCGGGCGTCCATTTCGAGCAAGTCCATTTTTTCTTCGCAGAGCTTCTTGAAGTCTTCGTCGCTCATTTCGGGCTGGCCGAGGAAGGCGCGCTTGCTGTTGAGGGCCATTTTTAAAAATTCGACGTTGTTCACGCCCGGAATTTCGGTCGGGTACTGCGTGCTGATGAAGAGGCCGGAATTGGCGCGTTCGTTGATTTCCATCTCGAGCAAGTTCTTGCCGTCGAGTTCTACAGAACCGCCATCGACATGGTAGGCGGGGTGACCTGCAATCACTTTGGAAAGCGTGCTTTTGCCGGAACCGTTCGGGCCCATGATGGCGTGAACTTCACCCGGCTTGACCTCGAGATTGATCCCTTTCAGGATTTGGGTGCCGTCTTCGATACTTGCTTTAAGGTTCTTGATGGATAACATATTTCCTCTTTAATTTTAAAATCTTGTGGGCTTAGCCGAAATCGTCCATGGCTCCAAAATCATCGTCCGGAACGTAGGGCTCGTCATCGGGGACGTAAGGCTCTTCGTTCGGATCGTAAGGCGCTTCTTCGGGAGGTTCGCTTGATGCAAATTGCTCGTCGCCATCGAATGGAGGCGGGGCTTCCATCTCCGGGGGCATTTCGGGTTGTGAAAATTGCGCGGGTTGGGCTGTGAACTGCGCGGCGGGTGCTGCGAACTGCGGCGAACTTGGCTGTGCTGCGGTCGTGGCTTGCGGAATTGCAGATGGCGCGAATGTTGGCGCGGTGTTAAACTGCGTGGCACTCGATGACAAATCGTTAATTGACGTATAAAGGTCAATGAGCGGTGCTTTGCTCTGGATAATCTGCTCGGCGAAAACATCCGGCGTAATGGCCGAAATTTTGCGCTTCTTGGAAATCGTTTGGATGCCCTGCGTGAATTTGTTCAACTGCATACGGAGACGCATGCCCGCTTCGGAGTCGAGCGGGATCAGCTTTTTGTAGCGGTCGCACAGGTTGAGTGTGAGCACGGCAAGCGTGTCGTAAAATTCCAGAATCTCGTTCGGCGTTTTCCATGTTTCGTCGGGGAGCTTTTCCAAGAAAAGTTGCAACTGCGGCGAAAGCGATTCGTACAAGACTCTAGGCGAGAATGCGCCCGTTTCGGCGTACTGCGCGAGAATCGACTGGATAAATTCATCGATGAGCGGAGAATCGAAAATCTGGATTCCGCTTGCGGCAAAGTCCATATCGAAGTATTCTGCGGCGCGGTCGAGAAGCGTGGGGTTCCTAAACAGCAAATTCGCAAAACGCACTTCAATCGGCGAAAGCAATTCCCACGGGACGCTTATTTGCGGTGCTGCGGGTTGTTCGGCTGCTGCTGGCGCTTTTTCGCGTTTCGGGTGTGCGACCTTGATGCCTGCGAGCGAACGCGTGGTGCTGTAACGCTCGGAAACGAGCTTTAAATACTGATTGCGGAGTTCCGGATTCTCGATGCTCTTGATAAGCGTCTTCGCTTGCGTGATGAATGCGGCTCGATCTTCGGGGCTGTTGTTCGGCATTGTACGCCCGAGATAGCTGAGCCAGTCTTCGGCGGTGCGGAGCGCTCTTCTGAATGCGTCCGGACCTTGTTCGTTCACGAAATTGTCTGGGTCAATCTTGGTGCCGTCCGGTCGCGAAAGCGCAAATACTTTTGGTGAAAGACCTTTGGGGAGCACAATTTCGAGACTGCGGCGCGTGGCATTTTGCCCGGCGGCGTCTCCATCAAATACAAGGTACGCGGTCTTTGCATAGCGGGCGAGAATGCTTGCGTGATTCTCGGTTAGCGCCGTACCCGAGGCGGCTACGACGTTTTGCACGCCGCTTTGATAAAGGCTGATGAGGTCAAAATATCCTTCGACGATAATGACCGCATTTTCCTTCATGATGGCGTTTCGGCTGTGATTCAACCCGAAGAGAATATCGCGCTTGCTGTAAAGCGCCGTTTCCGGGCTGTTCATGTACTTGGCAAGCTTTATTCCGTTGTGCGATGCGGGGTCGCTCAAGTCTCGTCCGCCAAATGCGACAACGACACCCGAAAGGTTCTGGATGGCAATCATCAAGCGATCGCGGAACTTGTCTGCGATACCGCCGTTTTCTTTCTCGACGGCAAGTCCTGCCTTGACGCAATCTCGAGGCGAAAAACCGTTGCGTGCGGCGTAGCCGATAAAACCTTCGCGCCCCGTTGGTGCATAACCGATGTGGAACTGTTTGCGAGTTTCGGGCGAAACGCGTCGCTTGTTCAAATACTCCAAAGCCTTGGGGCTTAATGTGAGTTGCTCTTCAAACCAGGCGCAGGCAAGCTCGTTCAGCTTGCGAACCATCGTGCGTTCTTCGAGAACTTCGGTATTGACATTGTTGCCGATGTTCGGGAGCGCAAAACCTACAAAGTTGGCGACCCATTCTACAGCGCCCTTGAAGTCCAATTTTTCGTGTTCCTGGATGAACTTGAAAACATCGCCACCAGCACCGCACGCGAAGCACTTGTAAATGCCGAGCGTGGAATTCACGGTCATAGAAGGCGAGTGGTCATCGTGGAAAGGGCATACGCCGACGTATCGGTTAACACCGCTCTTTTTGAGCGGCAAGAACTGCTGAATGACCAACGCGATATCCGCTTGGTTCTTGAGTTCTTGGATGATTTCGTCGGAGTAGAACGGCATGCGCCAAATGTAGTAAATAGTGGTTGGTGGTTAGTGGTTGGTGATTAGGGATGTGCTGGCAGAAGGCTGTTGCAGTAGACAGTAGGCGGTAGAAAGTGGCGTGGACGGGTCATCCTCGGAGCAATGCGGAGGGAATCCAGTGTTTTTTGGCGATGTCATTCCCGCCTCTGAGCGGGAATCTCCTATATCGTGTTTCCGTCTATAGTTTTTCTCTATTGCAAAAAAATATTCATTATATTTTTCTATTTTATCCTTATAAGAGGAGTTGAATTTATGTTTTCTAAAAACAAATTGCTTGTTTTAGTTTGTACAAGTTTTCTTGCCTTGCTAGTTTCTTGTGGTGATGACAACAGTACGTCTGTAAATGAAGGGGAATCGTCCTCCAGCGTTAAGAACTCGTCTTCAAGTAATACGCTGGGAGATGGTGGATCGGAGTCCGCTATGACAAGCAGCAGTTCTGCGAAGTCATCGAGTTCAGAATATGAAAGGGTGCTGTGTGACGTGAAAACAGACGAAAACTGTATTAAAGATGACCGCGATGGCCAAACCTACAAGACCGTGAGAATTGGTGACCAAGTATGGATGGCTGAGAATCTCAACTATGAAACGGACTCTAGTTTTTGCTACAACGATTCTGTCAAGTATTGTGAAAAGTATGGTCGGCTTTACAGGTGGGCCGCGGCGATAGGCAAGTCAGAGAGTGAATGCGGCTATGGCTATACATGCTCTCTGCCGTCAGGAAACATTCAGGGAGTATGCCCCGAAGGCTGGCACCTGCCCAGCAACACTGAATGGGAAACTTTGTTCGACGCTGTTGAAGGACGATCGACGGCAGGAACGGTGCTCAAGTCCTCATTCGGTTGGAAAAATGGGGGCAACGGCTCGGAAGCCTTCTCGTTCTCGGCACACTCTGTTGGCATCAGAGGCTACAGTGGGAGTTACTACGGCGAGGGCGACAACGCGTACTTCTGGAGTTCTACGGACTACGATAGCAACGAAGCCTACAGCGTGTGCTTGAACTACGGCCGCGACTATGCGAATCTGAGCTACATTAGTAAGGATCACGGGTTCTCGGTGCGTTGTGTTAGGGACTGAATTTAGGTATTAGCTGTTGGCCAATAGCCTTTAGTCAATAGAAAAATTGTCCGGCTTTCCCGCCGGACTTTTTGCATATAGTATAGTCAATTGTAAAATTTCATTTTTATTGAAAAAAATATTGGGCTAAATCGCTCAAAAAAGCGTGTTAATATAAAGGACGGGGAGTCGTTTTCTGTCTATGAACCCGACATTATCGGGTGTTTTAACACTGGAAAAATATGGAAAATAATATTGTGGCCGAAACGAAAAATAGCCATGGTGAAATGATTGGCGAGGCAAGGACTTTCGAAGAATACAGAGGGGCAGGCGTTTTCGCGGATCTTCTTCTTGACAGAACCTTCAAGAAGGCTTTTAATCCTGACACGCAGAACAAAGTCTGTTTGATTGCGCTGTTGAACGCCGTGCTTGAAGGCGAAATTACTTTGCCGATTGTCGATGTGCAGTCCCGTAACAAGGAATACAGCGACGGCTCGAATGAAAATCGGACTTCTGTATTTGACTTACATTGCATCGATTCTGGGCGGCGACGGTTTATCATCGAGGTGCAGATTCTTTTTCAGGAAAACATCGTCAATCGTGCGATTTATTATGCCTCGCAAACGATTATAGCGCAGGGCGAACGCGGACAAAAATACAATTACGAATTGAGTCCTGTCGTTACGGTTGTATTTATGGAATTCAATATGTTTGCCGACGACCGCTACATCCGCCGTGCAAAGCTCCGCGAAGTCAACGGCGCTAGCATCAGCAATACGCTCAATTTTGCATTCGTGGAACTGCCGAAGTTCAACAAGCCTTTGGATGAACTGGAAACGACGCTCGACAAGGCGCTTTACGCGCTTAAGAACATGAAAAACATGACGCAGATGCCCAAGCAGTATGTGAACACGGTGTTCGAACTCTTGTTTTCGACAGCGAAATTGGCTAAATTATCGAAAGAGGAACAGAAGATGATTGACGAAGCACAGAAAGCCAAGTGGGACAACTACGCAATCCATAAAGCGGCTATTGATAGTGGCTTGCAACAAGGTATGGAAAAAGGTCTCAAAGAAGGTCTCGCAAAAGGTCTTGCAAAAGGTGCCGAACAAAAAGCTCGCGATGTTGCGAAGAAAATGTTGTTGAAGAATGAACCTATTGATAAGATTATCGATTTTACTGAGCTATCTGAAGCAGATGTCCTCGCTATTAAGGCTGCTCTCGACCAATCGTAAATTGATGAAGTTCTTTAGTTAAAAAGTCCGGCTTTCCCGCCGGACTTTTTCATGTTATACCACCGCTTTGCTTTTCCAGCGTCCGCTACGCCAGCGCCAAATGTTCGCAAACGAGCGGTAGAATTCGTCTGCGGCCATGCCAAGCCAAAGGCCAGGGAGGCCGAGCCCAACGACAAATGCGAGGATAAGCGATGTTGCAAGCCCTAGTGTCCACATCATGCCGCTACCCACGAGCGCCGGGAATTTGGAATCGCCTGCGGCACGGAGCGATGTGGTGACGATAAAGTTTACGGCTTTGAAGGGTTGCACGGCAACGTCGCACCAGAGGCAAATTTTTCCGAGGCGGAGAACTTCGGGATTATCGGTGTAGAGTCTGAGCAAGTGTTCTCCGAGGAGCGCGACTGCGACGGATAACAAGAAACCGCTGATGATGCCCACGGTGAGTGTTTGGTGAACGCGGCGGTTTGCTTTGACATAGTCATGAGCACCGACGAGGTGTGCTACGAGAATCTGGTTTCCGCTACCGAGACCGACTCCGAGAATGACGGAGAGTGCAGCGAAGTTACCGGCGAAGACGCGGGCGGTCATTGCAGTTGTGCCGATGTAGACGACCATCGCGGTGATGAACACCTGGAAAAGCTGGAAGCTGATGGGTTCTGCGGCGGCGGGGAGGCCAATGCGGATCCAGTCGGGCAAAAGAACGCGGGTGCGTTTCCAGTCGCGAATTTTGCTGTGGTGGTGTACTTTGAACTTGAGCACAAGCCAGAGAATGCACGAAGAAATGAGCCAGGAAAGTGCGGTCGCGAGTGCAACGCCGTGAACGCCCATTTTAGGGAGTCCGAAAAGTCCTTCGAGGAATACGACGTTCAAGGCTGCGTTTGTGGCAATCGTGAGCGTGTTACCGACAAAGTTCCAAATGGTAAGGCCGTGTGTCGCGATGAGGGCGGTCAAAATGGTTTGCAAGGCGCGGAAGGCGAACCCGAACGAAACGACGCTTAAAAATTGCGTGGCGAATACAGCGGGTTCTTCAGTGAGTCCCATCCATTGCGGAATGTTCCCGGAAAGCGGATAAATGACGAGCGTGAGCGCGATGCCGAGAAGAATGCTCCCGAAGAGGACCATCGTCTGTGTGCTGCTTGCGTGGCTGTTCTGTTTTGCACCAATGTACTGCGAAACGATACTGGCGCCGGATTGTGAGAATGCGTGGAGCGCGGTGAAAAGAGCCCCAAGAATCGGGAGCATGGCGCCGACACCCGCGGCTGCGGTTTCGGAAGTGCGCGACAAGAACCAGCTGTCCATCATGGGCTGGATCATGCTCACGGCGAATGTGAGGATTAGCGGCCACGAAAGGCTGATAAGCGAACGGTCCTTGACATCTATCTGTTTCATGTGTAAAAATCTAGAAACGGGTACCCTAGTGTCAAAGGGGCTTTTTAGTGAAAATGTTTTCTAGTGTATCCAGTGTTTTCGCTAGACGTGGAATTTATTTGTTTTCTAGTGCCGTTGCCAGTTTTTTCTTGGCTTCACGGCGAATGCCGGCTTCTTCGTAGCGACGGATTTCATCCTCTGTTTCGGGGATGATTGAGGGAATCGGGGTCGGTTTTCCGTTCTCGTCCAATGCGACAAATGTCATGTAAGCGTGGCAGATGACTTGGGGTTCCCACGATACCTGCGGGTCGATTCCCATAACCTTCACTCCGATTTCCATGGAGGTGTTGAAGGCTCTGTTGACGGAGGCCTTGATGGTGAGAATGGTGCCGACGGTGGCGGGCTTGAAAAAACGCACATTGTCGATCGAGACTGTTGTGACTTTGCGTCTGGAATGGGTGCAGGCGGCAATGCAGGCTGCCTTGTCGAGGAGCGATGTCAGGTGTCCGCCGAATACAAAATTGTAGGCGTTCACGTCGGAAGGGTGGACGATGTCGCGGGTTTCTACTTGCGATTGCTTGACTGTCTTTGCGTTTTCCATATTCGAAAAATAAATATTGTCGTGGGCGTACTGGGCGGCGAATTTCTATATTCGGGGCATTATGGAAGAAAAAAAGACTTATAGAGAAGTGATGCCGGGGGAACTCCCGTGCGAAGTGCCGGAATGTGACGGTGTGATGGTTGTCGATCCCGATAACAGCTACAAGCTCACCTGCGACAAGTGCGGGCATATAAAAGAGTAGGAAGTAGGCGGTAGGAAGTAGACAGTGGATAGGCCTTTAGACCGTAAACAGGAAGGTTTTCCTAACCACTAACCACCAACCACTAATCACTTAGAATGGTTCTATCGAATTTAAATATTGAGTACCCGGAACTTCCTGTTGTTGAGCACAAGGATGAGTTTCTTGGGCTGTTGGAAAAACATCAGGTCATTATCGTCAAGGCCGATACCGGTTCTGGCAAGTCTACGCAATTACCCAAATTTTTGCTAGAATGGTTTGTTGGTAAAACCAGAGACAATAGTGGACAGGATCCAGTAAAGTTCAAAATCGGTGTTACCGAGCCCCGGCGTTTGGCGGCGATTTCCATTGCAGACCGCCTGCGCGAAGAACTCAAGGACGAAGAACTTGTCTCGACGAAAATTCGTTTTTGGGAACAGGGGACAAATGAAGCCCCCATCAAGGTGATGACGGATGGTATCTTGTTGCAGGAGTTCCGCAAGGACCGCTTGTTCCGCCAGTACGACGCCATCATGATTGACGAAGCGCACGAGCGCTCGTTGAACATTGACATTTTGCTCGGCATTTTCAAGACGGTACTTTCTCGTCGTCCGGATTTCAAGTTGATTGTCGCATCGGCAACGCTTGACGCAAAACTTTTTGAAGAATTTTATGACAACAGCTGTGTGATGGAGGCCGAAGGCCGCACATTCCCCGTTGATGTCGAGTATTATTTTTTAGACGAGAAAACGGGCGGTCGCGATATCTCGGGCAAGGGCGATTCGGGCTTGATTGAAGAAGCCCGCGATGCGATTCTCGATTTGGAAACGCGTCACCGCGATCACTTGCTCTGCTTTTTGCCGACGGAACGCGATATCCAGGATTTGGCAAACGAACTGCACCACGAACTGGATGCCGCAACATTTGACATCTTGCCGCTCTATGGACGTATGAGTCCTGACGAGCAGCGTCGCATTTTCAAGCACACGGGCAAGACGCGTGTTGTACTTGCGACGAACATTGCCGAAACATCTCTTACGATTCCGGGAATCGCTTATGTTGTCGATACGGGTATGGCCCGAATCTCACGCTACAATGCGCAGGCGAGAATCCAGGGGCTTCCCGTCGAAGAAATTTCGAAGGCCAGCGCGCGGCAGCGCACTGGACGCGCAGGGCGCGTGAAGCCCGGCGTTTGCATTCGCCTTTACTCTCCCGAGAACTTTGAAAAGCGCGATGAATTTACGGAACCGGAAATCCGCCGTAGCAATCTCGCGAACGTGGTGCTTCAGCTCCGCAGTCTCGGGCTCGAAATGGAATCGTTCCCGTTCTTGCAGTCGCCACCGCATTCTGCTTTCCGTGGTGCTTACAAGACATTGTTTGAACTTGGCGCTCTCACGGCCGATAATTCCAGCGGTCACGTGACCAAGCTTGGCCGCGAAATGACGAAGCTCCCGATGGACGTTTCGCTTTCGGCGGTGCTGCTCCGCGCTCGTGAATCGGGCGTGTTGCAGCCGGCGCTCATCGTGTGTTCTGCGCTCAGCATCCAGGATCCGCGCGTTGTTCCGAACGATGAACCTGAACGCACTCGCATCCGTCAGTTGCACCGCAAGTTCTGCGGTCACAAGAGTGACTTCCTTGTTTACGTTTCGATGTGGAATGCGTTCTGTGCGGAATGGGATGGCAAGTCCTGGAACAAACTCCGCAAGTTCTGCGACAAGAACAGTATGCACTTTTTGCGCTTGCGTGAATGGGTGGATTTGTACGAACAGTTCAGCCGCATTCTCGATGTAAAGTTTGAAAATAAGATCTGTCCGTTCGATTCGTTCCACCGCGATAATTTGCACATAGCGCTCCTTTCTGGATTCTTGGGCGGTGTGGCCCATCGCGATATCGAAAACGGTTGTTACCGCTTGGTGAGCGGCCGCGAAACGCACGTGTTCCCGGGCAGCGACCTTTATGCGAAAAGCGTGGAATGGCTTTTCAGTGCCGAAGTGCGCGAAACGAGCCGAACCTTCCTCACAAAGGCTGCCGAAATCAGGCCGGAATGGATTATGCAGGTGGCAGAGCCGTTCTGCACGCGCCGCTGGTTTGAACCGACTTGGAACAAGGAACGCGGCTTTGTCGAAGCCGTCGAAGAAGTGAGCTTTAGGGGACTCGTGATTAGCCGTGGCCACCGCGTCGATTACGCCCGCGTAAATCCCGAAGACTGCGCCCAGATCTTTTGGCGCGAGGCTGTGGTGATGGGCGAGGTGGCGCGTCCGTTCTCGTTCATGACGCACAACGAGCGGGTTGTCGAAAATCTCCACGCTCTCGAAGCGCGTAAACGTCAGTTCGGTCTTGCTCCGAGTGAAGATGCGCTGGTGGAATACTACACACGAATTGCGGGTAAAGTAAACTCCATCAAGACGCTCAAGGATTACATTGCCGAACATACGGACCAGTTCCTTAAATTTGATGAGGATTACTGGCTGTCGATGAATGGCAATGGCGTTACCGGAACCACTTGGACAAGTGATGAAAAGGGTTTCAATCGTATGGTCATTCCGGGCTCCGTCCAGGAATCGCCTTCTCGACAAAGAAAGGGAAATCCCGATCAAGTCGGGATTGACAAGCGTGGGAATGCTCCAACCCCGTCTCTTGGCGGTAGCATCGAAAAATTCCGCATTGCCGACCGTTTGGTGGTGGGCGAAATGGTGTTTGACGCCACCCGCGATTGCGATGGCATTACGCTCAATTTACCATACGACCTTCTGACGGAAATTTCGCCTGCAAAGTTTGCGATGAGCATCCAGCAGTGGCGCGAATGGATGATCGAGTCGGTGATTCGCGAAATGCCCAAAAGCGTCAAGAAATCGCTTGAAGCCAAGCGTACTGCAATCGATGACGAGTTCTATGCGGCGCTTGAAAACTTCCCGCATAAGGCTCCGCTGTTGCTCCTGTACGAAGTTCTTTCGAATACAAAGGAACTCCGCTCTGGTGCAAACGGCGCAAGTATTGAAGTGCCGACGGTGAATCCCGACAAGGAAAATCACCTGCGCTTGCATTTGGTCGTTTCGAAGCCTGGATTCCAGGAACCTTACAAACTCGAAATTTCGCCGGAATGGGGCTCTTACCGGATGTTCCTTGCGGTGCGTCCTGCCGTTGTAAGCTTTGGCTTTGACTTCCCGCTTGAAGAGATGCGTTTTGGCTGGCGTCTTGGTGAATCGGCTTTGATGCTTCCCGAAGAATCTCGCTTTTGGCAAGGTTTTCGCAAACGTCTGGAAAGTGGAAAATCTCAATTCTCGGAAGAAAAAAAACAACTCATCGCTGATCGCTTGAACTTGCTCGAAATGGGTGGCGTCTTTGCCGATGGCTTTGAAACGGCTCTGAAAATTTGGGTGGCGAAATCACTTGCGGCCGATGGCCTCGATGCAAACCGCTGTGTGCGTTTTTCGGGACTTGAATTTTCGCGTGGCAAAAAGATTCGTGACTTCAAGAGCCTGGCAGCCAATACTCGCAGCGAAGATGACGAAATCCGCCTGTCGCTTGTGCGTGCTGCGTACGAGTCCGGGCTCGTGAGTGCCGAAGCGTTTGTAAAATGCTGGAACCTGCTCAAGGAATTCAGCGTGAACATGCGCAACGTGGGCGAGAAAACCCTAAAAAATAAACCCACAACAGTTATCCATCAAACGTATCAAAAAGAAATTACTTTGTTTGAACGTCTGCAGGTCGTTGCCGAAGTTTTGAATGTCGATCTCCCGATGGATGATTTTGGCGCTTCGCGTAATCTCGGTGAATCTGCCGGTAAAGCGTCCCGCGAAAAGATGAACCTTACGGCCAATACTCTCCGCGAATATTTCCGCCCGTATCTGAAGGCTCGTTATCTCAAGGACCACGAGCTGAAAAATGCCCGTGAACTTCTCGGAAAAATTGACCGCACTCCGACTGACAACAAGGATTATGCTGAACTTTACCTCCAGGCGAAGGCTCTGTTGGAAGATTTTGAGATCCTGCGATACAAGCGCAAGGGGAATGATGCCGAAGATGTCGTGGAAGAGGATGCTTTAGCGAGGTTGAAAGGCCGTTTTGGAAGGCTGTAACTACTTTCGTGACATTGAATTTTCTAAATTTGAGCCGATGAAATCCCTTATTCGTATATTGCTTGTCGTGAGCCTGGTCTTGATGGCCGCCTGTAAGCTCGAAGATCCCGTCATTGTTGCTGTGGGTGATTCCAAGTTGCGCCAGTCGGAGATTTATACGTATGCTCCGGATTGGGATTCTTGGGGCGACCATGAACGTATCCTGTTTTTGCAGCACTGGATCGATGAAGAACTCGTGTACCAGCAGGCTGTGAAAAACGGAGTGCTGAACGACTCTGCCCTGATCCGCATGATTGAACGCACGAGGCGCAAGCTTGTGGCCGATTACTACATGCAGACCTTCCTCGATACGATGATGGTGAGCGATGTCGAAAAAATTGACTTTTACAATAAGAATTCGAATCTTTACCTGAACGGTAAAACGACTGTTTCGGGGGCCATCCTTTCATTTGCCGACTGGAAGTCTGCCGTGCTGTACTACAAGGAATTCAAGAATACCAAGTTTGAATCGATTCCGCCGAACCATCGTCTGATCAAGCGCATGAGAGAGTTCGATGGTGTCGACAGAACTCCGGATCCGTGCATGATTCCGTCCATTAGGCAGGCTTTGGTGGGCCGCATCACTCCGATGAAGGTTTGCGATGGCGCTGCAAAGATTGCCGTTGTGACGAACCGTCTGGACTCCGCCGACGCACGTCCGCTCGACGAAGTGATTGAAGATGTTTCTATGCAAGCCTGGGTCGAACACCAGAATATGGTGATCAAGCGTCTCAAGGACGAATGGAAAACCGGAATCCCTATAATTACGAAGACTAAGATTCTCAGTGAAAAGGAAAAATAATGACCAGTAATCGTATTGCCTCTTTTGTCTTTGCTCTGTGTACTGCCTGCTTTGCCGAACCTGTGTTGATGGAAGGTATTGCGGCTGTCGTCGATGGCAAGCCGATTATGCGCTCGGAGTTCATGAACAACCTTTATAGGTTCCAGGAAACTCCCGAAGCGGCGAACATGACTGAACAGCAGCAGAAAGAAGCTGTTCTTGACCGCTTGATTGAAGAAAAGGTTTTGCTCAGCCGCATTGACCGTGACTCTATCGTCATCTCGGAATCCGAAGTGGACCAGCGTGTGACTTCGCACCTCCAGTCGATTGCCGCAAGCCAGAAGATCGATATGGCGACTCTTGAGAAGGCTGTGCGTGCGCAGCTGGGTCTTTCGATGATCCAGTATCGTGAACAGCTCGGTAAGCAGATCCGCAACCATATGGAAATTACCCGTGTGCGCCAGATGCATGTGGGCGCGATTCATCCGACCAAGAAAGAAGTGGACTTGTTCTACAAGGATTACAAGGATTCTCTGCCGCGTCAGTTCAACTGTGTGCTGTTGAGCCATATCCAGATTCCGGTCAAGCCCGATTCCATGATCGTGGACTCCGTGAAGCGTGTCGCAGAAGCTTTGATCGATAGCTTGAACCTCGGCATCAAATTTGAACTTTTAGCCAAGAACCATTCGCAGGATACGGCTGCCGCAAAGGGTGGTGACCTCGGTTACTTTAAGCGCGGTCTTTTGGATCCGGCGTTTGAACAGGCCATCTCTCGCTTGAAGAACGGTCACTACGCTTCGACTCCGGTCAAGACGGATTTGGGTTGGCATATTGCCCGCGTGCTTGGCCGCAAAGAAGATGGTGTCCGCTCGGCTCAGATTCTTTTGCGCACGATTCCGACCGCCAAGGATACCGCTGCGGTGTTGGCTCTCGCAGATTCCCTCCGCAAGAATATCAAGTCGAAGGAACAGTTTGCCGCTGCTGCCAAGCAGTATAGCGAAGACAAGTCCAGCAATTTCCAGGGTGGTTTGCTTGGCTGGTTCCAGCGTAACGAAATGGAACCTGCTTATGTGGATCCGGTCGCAAATTTGCAAGTTGGCGAAATCTCTGAACCGGTTGTTATTGATGGCGCTTATCACTTGTTCCGTTTGGATGATTCCCGCCAGGTGCGCGAACTCACGCTCGAAGAAGATTACGGCAAGATTGAAATGATGGCTGCCACGCACTTGGAAAACGAAAAGCTCCAGAAGCTCATCCAGAAGTGGCGCAAGGAAGTTCTCGTCGAAATCAGAATGACGGAATAATATGATCCATTTTACCCACGTCACGAAATCT
Source organism: Fibrobacter succinogenes (assembly GCA_902779055.1). Lineage (GTDB taxonomy): Bacteria > Fibrobacterota > Fibrobacteria > Fibrobacterales > Fibrobacteraceae > Fibrobacter > Fibrobacter succinogenes_K. The sequence continues at coordinate 116,115 of CACZAD010000007.1, forward strand.
TACGAAGCCAACTGGAAGGCGTTGAACAACGTCACCTTCCGCATCAACAAGGGCGAGTTTGTTTTCTTGACGGGGCATTCTGGTGCCGGTAAGTCTACGGTCTTGAAGCTCATTTATATGGATGAGCGTCCGGATGAACAGCGCGGTGGCCAGGTTATGGTCAAGTTTTCGGACAACGTCTTGTACGATAGCAAGAATACTCCGGACGATAGGATCCAGGCGCTTCGCCGTAAGATGGGAATTATTTTCCAGGACTTTAAGCTGTTGCCGGACCGCAATGTTTTCGAGAATGTGGCGCTTGCGCTCCGTATTGTGGGCACTCCGAGCAACAAGATTAACGCGGCTGTCTTTGATGCGCTTGCGCTCGTGGGCATTAGCCAAAAGCGCTTTGCGATGCCTTATACGCTTTCGGGCGGTGAACAGCAGCGCGTAGCGATTGCCCGTGCGATGGTGCATAATCCGTACTTGCTTTTGGCTGACGAACCGACCGGTAACTTGGATCCGAAAAACGCTGAAGAAGTGTTCTGCATTTTCAAGGAAATCAACGCCCGCGGAACGACCATCCTCATGGCAACGCATAACCCGGACTTTTATCTGAACAGCCCGTTCCGTCGCCTCGAACTCAGCCACGGCGAACTCTTGAACAGAGATATACTGTAAAAAGAAATGCCCCGCTTTTTCGCGGGGCTTAATTCATTAAACTCATCATTGCGAGCCCCTAGGTCACTGAACTCAGCCGAAGTGGGGGCGTGGCAATCTATCACAAGCTTAGAACAAGCTCGGATCTTCGCCGGAACCTTCGCTTTCACCGCTTCCGTCGCTAAACGGGTCTGCCGGCGAAATACGGCTCACTCGCTTGATCTTCTTGGCGGTGAACTTGCTGCCGAGAGCCTTGTAGCCCTTGACTTCCGCAATTTCCGTCAAGTCGAGTTCTTCCTTCTGGACTTCGCGACCGACCTGGTATTCCATCAGTTCGCGGGCGTCTTCTGTTGCAAAGAACTCGATGAGCTTCGTGTCCTTGTGGTCGGAAACAACGCTGAATTCCGTCGTCATGGGGCAGCCTTCAAGGTTGAAGCGCTTGACCATGTAGTTGAAATTCGAGCCTTCGAAGTAGAGCACCGTAAAGACCTGTGCGGGGTCGTACTTGTGCAGGTACTTGATGTTCGAACCGACGAGAATCGGATCCGCCATGTTGTGGACGCGAGCGCTACCATCTTGCTTGATGATGAGCAACTTGTCGTTTTCGCCGAATTCACCGAGGCAATCGCCCTTCTTCTGCGTCGAGACGATACCGCTCGGAGCATCGAAGTAAAGCACTCTTGCACCAAGTGTCGAAACGCCCTTGCGCAGCCTCTTGACCGTCTTGACCGGGTACTTCGAAACGATATTGCCGAGAGCGCCACGGCCCTTGACTTCGACTTCGCTAAAGTCCACTTCAAAGTTCAGCTTGATGCGCGGACGCGGCTTCAAGATGACTTCGACCACTTCGGCTTCGCCGTTCATGTTGCTCGACATGTAAAGGATCTTGCTACCGGGCTTGTTCTTGCCCATGTAGTAATCCTTGTCGCGAGTCACGCCGCCGACGTTGAAGCGCTTGATGTAAGCGTAACCGTCCTTGCCATCCTGGTGGATGACGTTATAGATATGGCGTTCGTCGTCCTTGTTGAACTTTTCGACGAGAATGATGTCCTTACCGACAAAGTCCTTGTCGCTGACCTTCACGACCTTGAAGCTTCCGTCGGCCTTGAACACGATCAAGTCATCGTATTCCGACACGTCGAAGAGGTATTCTTCCTTCTTCATGCCCGTGCCCACAAAGCCTTCCTTGCGGTTCACGTAAAGCTTCTGGTTTGCAAGAGCCACGTGTACGGCGTTTACCTTACCGAATTCGGCAATCTGCGTGCGGCGTTCCTTGCCTTCGCCGTACTTCTTCAAGATGTTCTTGAAGTGGTTCACGGCGTAATCGATAATGTGTTCCTGGTTGTACTTGCAGGTCGCGATGCTTTCTTCGAGTTCCTTCAAAAGCTGGTCGGCCTTTTCGCGGTCGTAATGGCTTATACGGCGGATCGGAATTTCAATGAGCTTGCCGATTTCGTCGTCCGTAACGGTCTGGCGGTGCAGACGCTTGAGGTACGGCGTGAGGCCTTCGCGAACGAGGCGGATAATTTGTTCACGGTCCTTTGCCTTCTTGATGACCTCGTAGACTTCCTTCTCGATAAAGATTTTTTCGAGCGTGGTCATGTGCCACTTGTCTTCGAGGTGCTTGAGCTCGTTGGCGAGTTCCCATTCCAAAAGCTTCACGGTGTGTTCCGTGTTGAGCTTCAAGATGTCCGAGACGCCCACAAATTTCGGGTGCTTGTCGATAATGACGCAAGTGCACGGAGAGAGCGACTTTTCGCAGTCCGTAAAGGCGTAGAGCGCATCGATGGCCACCTGCGGGTCCGTGCCCGGCTGCAAGTGCACGAGAATTTCGACCCCTTGGCTCGTGTTGTCATCCACGTGCTTGATCTTGATCTTGCCCTTGTCGTTAGCCTTCACGATGCTTTCGATGAGGCTCACCGTCGTGGTGCCGTATGGGATTTCGCGGATCGCGAGAGTCTTGTTGTCGACCTTTTCAATCTTCGCGCGGACCTTGACCTTGCCCCCGCGTTGACCGTCGTTGTAGTCCGTGACGTCGATAATGCCGCCCGTGAAAAAGTCCGGGTAAAGCGTAAACCTCTTGCCGCGCAGGCAGGCGATGCTTGCCTCGCAGAGCTCGCGGAAGTTGTGGGGGAGGATGGAAGTCGAGAGACCGACGGCGATACCATCGACGCCCTGAGCCAAAAGCAACGGGAACTTGACCGGGAGCGTGACCGGTTCTTCGCTACGGCCATCGTAACTCGGGATCCATTCCGTCGTTTCGGGGTTGAACACGACATCGACAGCGAACGGCGTGAGGCGGCCTTCGATATAACGGGGTGCTGCAGCGCGGTCGCCCGTGTAGGGGTTGCCCCAGTTACCCTGGGTGTCGATGAGCAAATTCTTCTGACCGAGGCCCACAAGAGCATCGCCGATGGAGGCGTCACCATGCGGGTGGTAGGCCATTGTTCGACCGACGATCGTTGCCACCTTCTGGTAGCGTCCGTCGTGGTTTTCGAACATGGAATGCAAAATACGGCGCTGGACAGGCTTCAGGCCATCTTCAAAATACGGGACCGCACGGTCCAAAATCACATAGCTGGCGTAATCGAGGAACCAGCCGTCATAAAGTCGTTCTAGGTGGTTGACGTTAGATAAACCTAGAGTTGTATCGGGTGTTTCTTGATTCATGGCTCGAAATGTAGTAAAAATATCCTGTCAGAAAAAATCGTACTGCTCATTAGGGCAAAAATAGAGCGCCGCTAAGAAAAGATGTTTTTTAGTACTTCTTTTTCGTGATGACACCGCCCTTTCTTTCGTAACTGTAAATTAATTCTCCGGAATCGGAATACTTTTTTCGTATTTCGAAGCGATCGACATCGTCTTCGAAATATTTTCGGGAGAATTCTTCGACAAGGATTCCTTGGGCGTTATGGCATTTGCTGGAAAATTCCTTGTTTTTGGGATCACTGCGGCTTTCGCAGACGATAGAGGAATCGTTGTAGTTGGTGTAGTGGCTATAAACGATTCCGTCCTTGGTTTCTTCTTTTAGGGATCCGTTTTCGTAATATTCCCGTTCGCTGGTGGCATCCTTTATGGATCTGATGTTTCCGTTGCTGTAGAAATGTTTTTGAACGGTCGTATCCTCGTAATACGTCATTTTCCCGTTCTCGTCAAATTGCTTTAACAGGTGCACATCGTATTTATGGCCAGCAAGGTAAATGCGGCGTTCTTCGATCAGTTGACCCTGTTTGTTGTAAAGTCTTTGATCCCCTTCTTCGGCGTTCATAATGATTGTCTTTTGACGGCTTATGCTACCGTTTTTATTAAACTGGATTTTCACGTAGGAATGGGGACCTATAGAAATGACTTTGCTTTTTAACATTCCATTTGGGTAGAATGAATACTTGGCTCCGTTCTGGGCAACATTCTGACTTTGTGCAAAGGCGATGCTGGCAGCTATCAAAAGGGTAAATGTAACGATGCGTTTTTTGATCTTCATTATTTCCCCTTTGCTTTAGAGAACTTCTGGCATTCTTCGACGAGCTTGTTCTTGTCGTAGTATCTTTTGCAAGTCGATACTAATTCGGAATCCCAATCGAATTTGTGCGATATGAGCGTGTCTTTTTTTAGCGAATCAACGCTTTTGAGTACCCCTCCTGGGTGAATTCTCTTGCAAAGATTTGCATCTTTTTCGCCGAATTTAATGGCATAACAAGAATCTTTTATGGTGGAATCCGGGTAGAATGACACTCTCAATTTTTCATGCCCAGGATTTTTCTTGTAGCCGTACGATTCCCATTCCTCTTGGCTCATATAAAGTTCGTACTTTGACAATGTCCCGTTTTCGAAAAAAGATTTGCTTTCGATGGGGTTCTTGTTTTTTAAGATTCTATATGACGCTAGAATTCCTGAAGGGTAGTATCTGCGATATTCGCTGGTGGAATCTTTGATGGTATGTTCAGATTCGAGTTTCCCGTCTTCGAAATAATACTTGTATTGCCCAATGCTGTCGTGAATGGAATGGACTTGCCCGTTTTCGAAGTATCGAGTGGTGTTGAGCCTATTGTTCTCGCACCTTCTGGAAAATTCCGCTCTTGTTCCATTGCTGTAAAATAATTCTGTAGTGTAGTGGTTTCCGTTCTTGAAACTTTCTTTTTGGCTGATGGAACCGCTAGGAGTATAGGCGGTGAATTCTCCGTCTATTTCTTTGTTGATGGGCTTGTATTCTTTAAGGATGGCTCCCGATTCGTAGTAAAAAATAGAGTGGCTCGATTCATCGACAGTGGCCATCAATGCACCCGACGGATAGTAGTAGGTAAAATCTCCTTTCTGCTTTCCGTGATTGTAGACAACTTTACTTTCTAATTTTCCGTCTTCATAAAATGTTTCGTCAAGACCGTGACGGATGCTGTCTTGCATTTCGATACGCTCCATGAGAGCGCCTGATGGGTAGTAAAGTCTTATGACGTTTATGCCGTTTTCTTTTAGCGTTTCTTTGGCGACAGTGCCATTGGGGTATTTCTGTACACTAGTTTTTGTACAGGCGACAATGGCTATGGCGAGTGATATGTAGATGATGAATTTCAAAGAACAAACTCCAATCTTGCTTTTAATATACAATTTAACAAGGTTGATATTTTGTTCTTTACTCGATATTTGCAAATTATCTCGCAACCCTCACGCTTTGCATCTTGCCGGTGGTGCGGCTCAGCAAGAAGTAGATTCCCGAGGATTTTACGGTGCTGGCGGACTTGAGCATTACAGCGGCATCGCTAAAGCTGTATGCCGTAAGTTTGCCCAAGCGTACGCCTTGCACGTCAAACACGTCGTAATTTTGCAGCGTGCTCTGCTCTAAGCGAATCTTGTTGCCGAATTTGCCGCCTCTATCGTCAATGGCTATCGGATTTTCTAAAGCGATTGAATCAAGCGAATCTAGCGGATGTCTCTCGATGCCCTTATCGTACCACATGTTTTTGCTGTCGTAGAAGTGCTCGTTGAAGTATTCCTTGAGCCAAGTCATTGCAGGGCGGTCTACACCGTCCTTAATAAGTCCGGGATTCGATTCGTCGGCCCATACGCTTGCTCCGGTTTCGTAGAGGTATCCCCAAAGGTTGACGCCTGCAATGTATTCTGATTCCATAAAGAGCGGAATGTGTTCGGAGTAGCATGCTTTTTGGAGGCTGTCGTTGTTCGTGCCGACGCTATATTCAGTAATAAACAATGGGAGCTTTATTTTGTCGTAGATTTCCTGAATGCCACTTTGGATTCGTTCGGTGCTAAAACATTGCGCTTCCGGGCCGGAGCCTTGGACGAGGGATGCGAAAATGATTTGGTACGCATCGACGGGTGCGCCCTGCTCCTGGATTTTTTTGATAACTTCGGCGCCTTGATTGTTTTTCCAGCCGTAATCATCGTAGTCGTTCAAGGTTAGGATGGCTTTGGGCCAGCGCTTGCGAGCCATCTTGAACGCCGTGGCTATGAATTTGTAGTCACCATTGTCGCCACCGAGAGCTTCGATGATTTTATTGCCGCTCCCGAATCCAGAATGGTAGTGACCATAGCTGTCGCGGGAACCTCCGTTTACCACCTCGATCATGTAAGGTGCGGGGTAACGCATGGCAGCTTTGTCGAACCAGTTTTCAACGGCTTTCTTGGTTTCGTCTATATCAAGGTTGTAGAGCCAGCTGGGGGTATGGGTTCCCCAAAGCAAGCTACGGAAATTGAACTTTACATTGTTTTTTTGCGCCCAATAGTAGATACGGTCGCAGCCTGACCAATCGTACTCGCCACGCACTTTTTCAATAACGGTCCAAGTGCATGCGTTTTCGGGCGAAACCTGGTTCCAGTAGGTTTGAAAATCCTCGGGGATTTCTTGCTTGTCGGCAATCATGTTCCCGAAGAACTTGGTCGCTCCATCGGCAAGGCCACGGCCGTAACGGGCGTTCGGATTCTTGAAATATTCCTTGAGCCAGGTCAATGCCGGGCGTTCTACTCCGTCTTTGATAAGGCCGGAACAACCTTGTTCTAAACCGTTACAAGAAAGCCAAGTTTTGCCATAAATGTATCCCCAAAGTGTTATGCCGGCAACATAATCCGTTTCCATCAGGATTGGGAGATGTTCTTGGTAGCACTTTTTTTGAAATTCATCGTCTATGGAACCGACATCGTATTGAGTAATATATATGGGGAGTCCTGTCTGTTCGTGTGCTTCGTAAAGGGAGCGTTTGAGTAAGGATGTATTTAGGCAATAATAGCCTGTCCCTTGTGCGGTTGTTTCGTGGAACTGCATTCCGTAAGCATCAACTGGCGCCCCCTGGGCCTTTATTTTCTTGAGAAGGTCGATACCCTCTACTTTTTGCCATTGGATGGTATTGTAATCGTTGTAAATCAGGATGGCTTCTGGCCAGCGTTCTCGTGCCATCTTGAATGCCGTCACTACAAATTCGTAGTTGCCGTTATCGCCGCCGAGAGCCTCAACCAGTTTGGAAGAGGTAAAACTGGAGTGATAGTTGTTGCCCGATTTGACAGCCTCATTGACCACTTCAATCATTTCGAGGTCGGGGTAATGTTCTTTAACCGCATCAATCCAATCAGTCCAAGCCTTTTTTGTTTCGTCAATATCGAGTTTGATCAACCACTGCGGGTTTTGCGAACCCCACAAAAGTGTATGGAACGTGAAATGAGCGTTGTTTGCTTTGGCCCAGTTGTAGGCGAGGTCGCAACCCGTCCAGTCGTACTCACCACGCGTTTTTTCGACATGGCCCCAAACACATTCGTTCTCGGGGGTAATTTGGTTCCAGTAAGTTCCAAAGTCGTCAGGGATTTCGCCAAAGGTAGTGGTGTTGCCTAAAAATTTGGTAGCTCCATCGGCCATGCCTACACCCGCAAAAGAAAATGTTGATGCGGCGAATGTAAAAGCTAGCACCTTAAATACGGTTGATTTTATACTCATTGCGACCCCTGATTTTTGATGGCTACAACACGTAATAATAAAACTACCTCGAAAACGTAGGAAAATTACTCTTATCTAGAAATCTTTCATTGACAAAATATCTATTATTGCATAAATCCACGTAAATATACATTGCTTTGTATACTCAATTTAGGGATAATATGAAAAAGAATAGACTTGCATTGCTTCCGTTTATCTCGGCATTACTTTTAGTGGGCTGCGGTGAAGATTCCCCGTCTGAACCTTCTTCCGTATCCAATAATGTTCCTGCGGACGGATCAAGTGTGGAGTCTATTTTTGACTTAGGTAAGTGTACATCCGATAGGGATGGCACTGTCATTTTTGTTGAGGATGAAGAAATAGACTATCGTTGCCTAGATAAAAAGTGGGAAAAAGTTGAGAAATTATCTAGTTCCAGTGATGAAAAGACTTCTTCGTCTTCAAAGAAATCCTCCGATTCGAAGAATAGCTCATCTTCGTCTAAGGAAGAATCGGCTGGGTCTAAGGATAAATCCTCTTCTTCTAAGAACAGTTCTTCGTCATCGAAGATAACTTCGTCTGATTCAGGCGACAAAAAATCCTCGTCGTCTAAGGCAGTTTCTTCTGATTCTCGCGATAAGTCCAGTAGCTCACAAAAATCAAGTTCTAGTGTCACACCTGAATCGAGTTCTAGTGTTGTTGGTTCTGGAGAAGATGTAAAGACGATTGCAATTAATAAGAAATCCTTTAAGGGGGTTGCTGAAAAGGGACCTTTTGCGGTGGGAAGTACCGTTAAATTGTCTGAACTTGATGGTGAGCTTGATTTAACCGGAACGAACTTTGAATGGGAAGTGACTGGTAAACAGGGTGGCTATACCTCTCCAAAGGTTACGTTATCTAGTCAATATGCTCAGTTACAAGTCAATGGCAATTACTATAATGAAAACTTGTTCAAAAATTCAACATCGCCGGTGACTTTGCGTGGTATTGTTGACTTGAAAGATCGAGAAAGCGTAAACATCAATGTGCTGATGCATTTGGCTTATAAGCGTGTGGTCTATCTTTTTACCAAGAGTGGCGAGTATAAAAATGTTCCTGCGGCAAAGGCTGCCGCTGAACAGGAAATCATGAAGGCTTTTGGTTTTGGTGGTGCTAACCATCCTTTTGAGGATTTGACGATTTTTGGTAAAACATCGGACGATGCAAAATTGCTTGCCGCGTCGATTCTTTTGCAGGGAGATTTGGAAGAAACGGATTTGTTGAGTCGTATTACGAGCATTGCTAATAATATTGAAGAAGATGGTACTTGGGACAACAGTGAAAAAATGCGAGTTTCTATGGCAGACTGGATTATGTCCTATTCGTATGGGATGGTCGGCATTCGCCAGATGCTCGAAGAAATCAATCCTCAAGTACCGGCATTCGAGAAGTATGTAAGCTTGTTTGTTGGTGAAGCATATGGCTTCGGTGCGTGTACGGATGAAAATGATGGTGATTATGTTCAGCTGAAAAATGGTAATAGCAAGAATCTCGGTGAATACTATGTCTGTGAAGATAATGTATGGCGAATGATGTTCTCCACTGAAAAACTTTATGAAAGAGCTTGTACTGCCAAGAGGGCTGGAGAGTTTATGACGACCCCGCGCAATGAAATTTATATCTGCGATGGGGGTAATGGCTACTGGCGCCCAGCAACGACTTACGACCATCCGAAAGAATACTACATGAATGACGAAGTGAATTACGGCAAGTTAAAGGATACCCGTGATGGTAAGGAATATAAGACGGTCGTTATTGGTACTCAGACTTGGATGGCTGAAAATCTGAACTATTACGATAAGGATAATTATAATTTGGTCGGTAATGCCAAGTGCTATCAGGAAGAAGATAAAAACTGCGATGTTGGAGGTAGGCTTTATTCGTGGACCGCTGCGATGAATATCTCTACGAAGTACCGACTCAGTTGGTATGATAAAGATATTCAATATCCGCATCAGGGAATTTGCCCAGATGGTTGGCATATCCCTGATTCTACTGAATGGCGTACTTTAGCAGATTATGTCAAAAAGGTAGATGGATCTTCGGGACTTTTGATGTCGTCTAAGGGTTGGAAAGCTTCAAGCTATAAGCCGTCAACAGACCCCTATGGATTTTCTGTAATTCCTGTGGGCGCCTATTATGGAAGATATGCCGATGCTCATGCGGATTTCAGTCAAACGGAATTTGATGATGACGGCTTGTTTGCGAACTTCTGGTCTGCCGAGGAAGGTAAAGAATTTAATTTAGCGGTTTATGTCTTCTTTGATTATAGAAGAGATTATATGTCGATGACTGCTAGTGTTTATAACGAAAAGGAACGTGGATTTTCTGTTCGCTGCGTAAAGACTGAGGATGAATCCGAAGAGTAGTCCTTTTTTTGAAGTGCGAAATTTTCTATCTTTGCGTTCAAATCTGTCAGTTCGAAACCCATCCTGACTTAAAACAAAACTAGGAGACTTTATGCGTTCAGAAGCTGAACTCGAAGGCGTTACGCTGCTCGGCAACAACAAGACCCAGTACAAGACCACTTACAGCCCCGAAGTGCTCGAAAAGTTCCCGAACAAGCATCCGGGTAACGATTACATGGTCACGTTCAACTGCCCGGAATTCACGAGCCTTTGCCCGAAAACCGGTCAGCCGGACTTTGCCGAAATCAAGATCAACTACATTCCGGACCAGTATTTGGTGGAATCCAAGTCGCTTAAGCTTTACATGTTCTCGTTCCGCAATCACGGGGATTTCCACGAAGACTGCGTGAACATCATCATGAAGGACTTGGTGAAATTGCTTGACCCTAAGTACATTGAAGTCGAAGGCATCTTTATGCCGCGCGGAGGCATTTCGCTTTATCCGTTCGCCAATTACGGCAAGTCCGGTACTGAATTCGAAGCTATCGCCAAGACGCGCCTTTTTGCTGCGATTGACAGGAGGAAGTAATCGTGCAAAACGAACTTCTTATGATTGCCTCCATTTTCGTTTTCTTTGGAGGTCTCGTCGCTTTCTTCCGCTTCTTTGGCAAGCAGGGCATTTTCGCCTGGACGGTCATCGCGACAATTGCCGCGAATATCGAAGTTTTGATTCTCGTTCACGCGTTCGGGCTTGATACGACGCTCGGTAACGTCATCTTCGCATCGTCATTCCTGGCGACCGATATGATGAGCGAAATCTATGGCAAAAAAGAGGCGAGTCGCTGCGTGAAAATCGGCATCCTCGCAAACGTGACCTTCATTCTCATTTCGCAGAGCTGGTTTTTGTATATCCCGGCTGCAGGCGATACGATGGCCGAACCGATCCATACGGTGTTTTCGAATACGCCGCGCGTGATGCTGGCGAGCTTGTTTGCCTACGCCGTCTGTGAAATGTTTGACGTTTGGGCGTATCACGCTTGGTGGAAGTGGACTGCTAAAAAGTTCAAGGATAAGCGGGGTTACCTGTGGATCCGCAACAACGGGTCGACTCTTGTAAGCCAGCTGATGAATGTGCTTGTGTTCAACTTGCTTGCGTTTGCGGGCGTTTTCCCGTGGAATACCATTGGCGAAATTCTCGTGTTCGGCTATGGCATATTTGTCGTCACGACACTTATGGATACGCCGTTTGTGTACCTTGCCCGCCGCATCTCCGAAAAGCATCCGGAACTGCTGAAAGACTAGACTAGTCATCCCGGCCTTTTTGTCACCCCGGACTAGTTCCGGGGTCGCCTTTTTATAGAAAAATCCCGCTTTCGCGGGAACTTCGTCATTAAAATTCGATTCCAAATTTTAGGCTGGCGTCACCGTAGAACAACTGATCGACGTGTTTGGCGTACTCGATGCTTACCCCAGCTTGGAGCGAAAAGTCAATAAAAAATCTATTGGGGAAACGTAATGTATAGCCACCGGTTGTTGCTATAGTATATACGGCAAAATGTGGTGGGTAACGATTATAATGGTCGTAATCGTAATCGTGATCGTAACCGTATTCGGATTCGGTATCAAAAGCTGCGGTTTCAAGCAGAAGGCCTGCGTGCCAGTTTCCGTGGGTCGTCGCGAACAATTTGCTGAATTCCAGTCCAAAGCCGACGCCATTGTCATAATTGCGACGGCCGAGGTCTTTGGCTAGAGGAAATTCTTTGTGATAGATTCTTACGTGGGTCTTGATATCGAAATTCATACCCATACGGATAGACATACCGACCATCGGTCCCCATTGGGCACAACCTAGCGGATCCATCCAGAAGCCGAGTTTTGTTTCCCTAGCCTTGGTCCACCAGACGGAATTAGGATTTTTATCAGGGGTGGTGGACTTTTCTTGGTTGAAAATTTCCTTTGAACCGTTTTTGTAGCGAATTTCGCTGATAGATTCTTTCTTGGCGGTGTAAGTCGGGCCGTCTGGATTGTCGAATTTCTTATAATGGATGGAGTTGTCGTCGACTTCAAGGACCTTGGCGTCGATGCTTGTTCCGTTTTTTAGGATGACAATGTCCTGTGCGAACGACGGAATGGCGAAAGCGGCGGCCAATGCGAGTGAGAGTAGTGTTTTTCTCATAAAAGTTCCTAGTTAAGGGGCGTTTTTAAATTTGCTGAATTGTAAAAAAAAAACTAACACATGTAAACTACACGAATGTGCAATTTGAACCCGCTTGAATTTAACGCTGTGTGATATAGCTTAATTCTTTTGAACGTTTAAATTTGTATATTATAGACCGTTAAACTTAAAATGAGAAGAGGATTTTATGAAGTTTTCCCACGCTTTGCTCTTGGCTAGCTCCCTTGCTTTCTTTGCTTGCGGTGATGAAGAAGATTCTCCGGCAGGTCCGTCCACTCCGACGACCGATTGCTCCGTTTCGGGTGGAATTAAGATTGTTTCTCCGGCTGGTGGTGAAAAGTTCAAGGTCGGCGAAGAAATTACCGTTGTTTTTGGAACGGATGTTGTAGACGGCAGCTATCGAATCTTGTTTAAGAACGGTGCCGATGATCCTGGTGAGGATCTTGGCGATGATTCTTTCGACGCGGTAATGGATGGCAAGACTTGTAATGAATACAAGATCAAGCTTGATGCCGATATTGTTGTGCCGACCAAGAACGGCATTATCCGTGTCATGCCGTATGGTCATCAAAATAAGTTCAAGGACTCTAAGACCTTCACTGTCAGCGAATAATGAACTTCAGGTTCAACGATTCTAGCATCACCGTAGCCATTGTCGGCTGCGGTGGCTTTATTGGTTGCCATCTTCTCGATGCTATCTTGACGCGCACTCAGTGGCGCGTTTTTGGCGTAGATTTAGATTTTTACAGGATCCAGCACAGGCTAAATGACGAACGTTGTGAGTTCATGGTCGCTGACCTGGCCGATAAAAACGTCGTTGAACGTATTGCAAAATATCCGGTGGTCGTGAACCTGGCGGCTATTTGTACGCCGAGCCGCTATATGGCGGAGGCTCCAGAAGTCATCCGCAGCAATTACGATCATCCGGCAGCATTGGCTGATGCCTGTGCAAAGTCGGGCTCCTGGCTGATCCATTTTTCGACGTCCGAAATTTACGGCCGTACGTCTGCGGATTCCGGCCTGCTTGTCGAAGACGAAACCGAACTGACGTTTGGTCCTGTGACGGCAAGCCGTTGGAGCTATGCGACTGCGAAACTCCTTACGGAGCGGTATATTGCGGGACTCCAGAATTTAAAGTGGACGGTCGTTCGTCCGTTCAATTTTGTTGGTCCGTATATGGACTACATGCCTGGTGTCGATGGTAACGGTATTCCGCGTGTGCTTGCGAATTTCTCGTCGGCCCTTGTCCGCGGTGAACCGCTCAAGCTCGTGAATGGCGGTGTGGCCAAGCGCAGTTTTACGTCGGTTTTCGATGCCATTGATTTCCTGTTCGCACTTTTTGATGTGGGGCAGATGGGGCTAGTCACAGACGATGTTGCCAAAGTCGAGAACTCGCCGTTTTCGCAGGCGTTTAACGTCGGGAATCCGGATAACGAAATTACGATTGCCGAACTTGCCTGGAAAATGCGACAGATTTTCACAGAAATCAAGGGCGTGAGTATGGATTCTATTCCCGAGCCCGAAGTTGTTTCGGGAGTGGAGTATTATGGCGAAGGCTATGATGATTCCATGCGTCGCTTGCCCTCGGTCGACAAGGCGGAGCGAATCTTGAATTTCAAGGCGCAGACTCCTCTCGACGTCGTCTTGCGGGAATCGTTGACCTGGTTCGTTGGGCATTATGGCTCCTGATTACTTCATCTTCGTTCCTGCATATAACGTCGAAAAAACGTTAGGTGAAGTTCTCTCAAAAATTGAAGTCTCTGTTTTATCGCGTGCACGGGTGCTTGTTGTGGATGATGGCTCGCGGGACGGGACCGCACAGGTGTTCGAACGCTTTATGAGTGCTGAATGTGCCGGAAATGCGCACTATTCGGAAAATGCGCGCAACCTCAAAAATCATTTTGAATATTTAAGGTTTGAACAAAATAGCGGCTACGGCGCAGTTGTCAAGAAGGGAATCGCCGAAGGTGTCGCCTCTGGGGCGAAGTATGTCGCTTGTTTGCACGGCGATGGTCAATACCCTGCTGAAAAATTGCGTACATTTTTGGATGAAATGGAACGCTGTAATTTGGACTTGTTGCAAGGGTCTCGCCATGCGGTTGCGGGTGGCGCGAAGGTCGGCAACATGCCTTTTTACAAGCGACTTGGCGGTGCGTTCCTCACGGCGCTTGAAAATAAAGTGTTCCGCGTAAAGCTCACGGACCGTCACAGCGGCTTTATTGTTTATTCGTCAAAATTCTTGAAGACGGTGGATCTGGATCGTTTGAGTCCGTCGTTTGACATCGACTTGGAACTGATTTCCATTGCTGATGCGCGAGGCTTTGAACTTGCCGAACTCCCAATCCCCACGCGGTACGCCGACGAGGTGTCGAATCTGAACGTGGTGACATACGGGTTGCGTGTACTCCGGCAGATTTGGCGGAGAATGAAAATTCGATAAAAAAGACGGCTCGAAAAAAAACGGCTCGCTTTGGGGCGAACCGTTTTTTAATGGCGTATTGCGAACAGCGTTGTTGTGCGTTTACTTCTTGATGACGCGCTGGACGTTAGCCTTGGTCTTCAAGATGTAGGCGCCCTGACGCATGCTTGGCTTGAGCGTGCCGTTGTCGTTGAGAGCTTCGCTCTTGAGGCCCTTCCAAACGAGGTTGCCGTTCATGTCAAAGATGTATGCCTGCATCTTGGAGTCGTTGATGGTGGAGCGGCGGGTCATCTTGATCGAAGAACCGGTACCCGTGCAGCCTGTGGCGACAATCTTTGCGATGTAGATGCCTGCGGATTCGCTGTTGAATGTGAGGGCGGTAGAACCGTTTTCGCCTTCCTTCTTGAGGGAAACCTTAGTTTCGCTCCATTCGGAACCAGAGGCGAGCTTGCCGTATTCGTAATCGACCCAGCTACCGCCTGCAGCACCGCCTACATTCACGTAAGCATTAGAAGTACCCTGGCTGCGCATCGTGATGACGAGGCTTGCGCAGGAGGCAAGAGCCTTGGCACCTTCGGTGCTGATGTTCAAAAGCTGGTTCTGGTAGCCGCAAGATTCTTCGGACTGGTCGCAGCCGGCGAGCGGAACACTGGCGTAACCGGTGATGCCGTCGATGGCGGTCGTGCCGTAGGTGACTGCGGAGAGCTTGTCATCCATGGCCTGCCAGGTTGTAACGTCGGTCGTGGTCGTGTAGTCGACAATCACGATGTCGTCGGTCGGAACGATGACCGGTTCGATGTAGCTAGCGTCGCTTGTTTCGTCCTTGCAGGTTGCAACAGCAGAAGCGGCTGCACCCTTCTTGTAAACGAGCGTCGTGATGGAACGTGCCGGGAGAACGGTGCAAGCTGCAACGGAAATGTTCTTGCTCTTAAGACCGTTTTCCTTGGACTGCACTGCGGTAACGAGGCCGTAGCCCGTGATGGCAGGATTGTCGAGCTGGATGGCGGTGCTACCTGTATTGATGAGAACGGTAGTGATGGAGTCGCTGTTTGCGCTGAGGAAGGCGACCGTCTTGAGGTTAGCTTCGGCAGTCGTGGAGGCGATGACGCTTGCACCCGGATTCACGAACTTGGAATAGTGACGCATGGCGTGGTATTCCGGGAAAATCTTGAAACCTGCATCGTCACAGACGTACTTGCCGCTGCCATCGAGGTCCCAACCTGCACCCGGGCAGACGCCGATCATCTGGGAGTGGTAACCCCAGAAAAGCTGCCAGGCGATGTAGCCAGAGAGGCGACCGTCGGTAAAGCCAATCTGCATAATCTGGGCGAGGCCGAGCATATCCTTTTCGCGCGGTTCGTCGAGCATCGGGCAGAATTCCGTCATGATGATGGGCTTGTCGCCCTTGCCGTAAACGTCGGCGATAGCCTTCATCGGCTTGCGGAAGTTTTCCGGGTCGAGGTAGTTGTTGCCGGAGTTGTCGTTTCCGTCACCGGCATGGTAAAGGTGGTAGGAGTAGCCGTCGAGCTTAGTTGCATCGAGTTCCTTGGCGTACTTTTCAAAATTGCTGTAGCCAATACCGAGCGGTTCCGGGCCAATCAGCTTGGTTTGCCCCTTCACGGCGTCGTAGACGGCGTTCAAGGCTTCCTTGTAACCGGCGATTTCAGAAGTTTCCGTCGGTTCGAAGAGCGTTTCTTCGTAGGTGGCTTCCATATCCGGCTCGTTCTGGATGGAAACATAGTCCGGAGAGATGCCTGCGGCCTTGTAGGCTTCGAGACTCTTCTTCCACCAGTTGGCAAAGTCCGTGTAGGCGTAGGCGCCGTAGGCGTCGCCGTTTGCCTTCTTCAAGGTCTTGTCGGATTTGGAATGACCGTCCTGACCGTTGAGGCTGTTGCTTGGCTTGAGGCTTGCCGGAGCAGACCAGCTGGACATCTGGATTTTCATGTGGTCGCCGAGGCGGGTCTTTGCGGCCTTGACGATGTCGATGTCGTCCTGGATCTTCGTGATATCTTCGTCTTGGTACCAGTTACCCACGCGGAGCAAAGAAATGTTAAGGCCCGTGAATGCGGTATCGAAAAGTGCTTCTTGGTCTGCTGCGGGGAGGTTCTTGATCCAGCTCTGGTAGTAAACGCTTGCGCCACCGAAACCCGTAACTTTCTGGGCTGTTGCGCTCGGATCGACCGTTACGCTTGCGGCATAGGCGCTAGCTGCGAGCAGCGCCGTCGAAATCAAATATTTTTTCATATTCGCTCCTTATATCACACCGGATAATTAGCCATACACCGAGAATGAAAGATAAAAAATAGGCACGCAAAAGCGTAGCCTATTTTTTTCATTATGAAGTCGGAATAGATTAGTACGCGCCTTCGCCCTTGAACACGACCTTGAACGTCTTGAGGATGAGCTTGATGTCTTCGCTAAGCTTTCCATCGCGACGGATGTAGTCGTTGTCCAGACGCATCTGGCCTTCGAACGAAATATTGCTACGGCCGCTGACCTGCCAAATGCAGGTGAGGCCCGGAGTCACGGAAAGGCGCATGCGGTGCCACGGTTCGTATTCTGCCACTTCTGACGGAATCGGCGGACGCGGGCCGACAATGGACATTTCGCCTTTGAGAATGTTGATGAGCTGCGGCAGTTCGTCGAGGCTGAACTTGCGGAGAATGTGACCGAACGGATAAATACGCGGGTCGTTCTTCATCTTGAACGTCTTTCCGCCCGTTTCGTTCTGGGCCATCAGTTCTTTTTTGCGTTCTTCCGCATCGACGTACATGCTGCGGAACTTGTACATGGTAAACAAAGCACCGTTCTTGCCGACTCGGGTCTGTTTAAAGATAATCGGTCCCTTCGGATCGCTAATCTTGACGGCGAGTGCACAGAACAAAAGGACGGGCGAAAGTGCAATGAGCGCAATGGATGTGCAGGTGACGTCGACCACTCTCTTGATGATGTGCCTAAAGCGGATCTTGTGCGGATGCTGCCAGATATCCGAAAGGTTCAAGCGGTTGAGCGTAAAGAAGCTTCCGTTGGTGCTGTTGAATTCCTTCAGCTTGTCGTCCATTTCGAGGTTGTCCTTTTCCTGGTAACCCGTGTAGAGGTAAGCCTGGAAAATGGGGGCCTTCGGCTTGTGGCGGAGTGCCTGGATGAGCCCTGCGTCGTTGAGCTTGTGGAGGATTTCCTTACGGATGCCTTCGAGCGTACTCATGTCGGAATTCAAAAGGATGATGCCGATACCGCTGTTGTCGGAGAGGTAGCCCAGCACGTCGATAAAGCGCAGGTGCGAGAACATCGTAAGCACGCTGATCTTCCAGGTGTTTTCGACAATCTTGGATGGACGGCCCCAGCCTAGCACATCGAACTGGTGCGAATAAATCTTGATGAACAGGAACGGCTTGCGAGTGCGGTTTGCACGGAGAAATTCCTCGTTCAACCTAGCCTTGAAGAGTCGGGCTGGGTAAACGATGTTCTTTAGCTTTTGCTCGTTTAGAATTGAACCAATTGTTGGATTAACTGCTTCCTGTTCCATGGCCAATAATATAGTAAACTAAAGTTCAATTTCTGGACATATTGAACGGCGTTTTGTTGCCGATTTATCAATTATATCATAGATTTTATGGAGAAAGAAGGAGAAAATGTGTTCAATAAGTTCTTGTGGATTTTTTTTGCTGTTTTTGTATTGTGGGGATGTTCTTCGAATTCTTCTTCCGTGTCGGAAAATGTAGTGGATTCGGGGAGCTGTAGTCGTGTGCAGTCAGTACCGGAAAATGACCGGATGCGGTTTGTGGAGGGCGCTAAGGATACCGTTGTTCTCGGCACGGATAAGAGTGGTGCCAAGTATGACGAAACCCCGGAAATGAGGGTCCTGCTCGATTATGATTTTTGGATGGATGTCCGTGGTGTGACTTGTGGAGACTTTAAGTCGGTCATGGAGCAGTCGGCTCTCGCCCAAAATTTGGACTGCGGAAAGGATGACGAACCGGTTGTCGATGTGACCTTTTTTGATGCCGTTCTCTACGCCAACGAAAAAAGCAAAAACGAGAATCTGGATACCGTTTACGAGTATTCCGAAAAAACTTTTGACAAGGCTGGCCATTGCGTCAATCTAGAAGGCTATTCGTTCCATTTGGACAAGGACGGTTACAGGCTCCCGACCGAGGCGGAATGGGTCAAGGTGGCTTCGAAGGCCGATGGAAAGACGTTCGTCTTTTCCGAAAACGTGAAGGAGTTTGTCAATGACTTCAAGGGACTGTTCGATAATACGATTGTTAAAAATTTCGCCGGTGCGTCGAATACGAACGATGCCGATGAACGGATTATCAAGGGCGGTTACGATGACGAGTCTTCGATAAACCTTTATTCTAGAAGCGATATCTATGCGATCACTCCGTCTACGTTTGCCGACTATGTCGGATTCCGTCTGGTGCTGGGCGCAATTCCTAATGCGACGTTCTTTGACCAAAGCGGAAAACCGACCACCACTCCGGTCAAAAAGGTTCTGTCGGCGCTAGATTTGTGGGATTATACCCGGACGTCCAATGTCAAGCTCGTTTTTAGAAACGATATGACGGGGCATCTCAATTATGTGGACTACACCAATGAACGCTCGTTGGTCGATATCGAGGATACAATTTCCGCTTACCATCCGGATATTTCGCCAGATGGGGAACGTGTGGCTTTTTGCACGGGACTCGAAGGGGTTAACAAGAAGTCGAACGTCTATGTTCGCAACCTGGACCCGGAGGGATCGGGGCTTGTGAAACTGGATGTCGAGAGCGCTGCCATCCCTCGTTGGAATGTCCTTGAAAATGGCGATACGGTCATTACTTATGTCTCGAATGCGGGGGATAATTCCAATGAAAATACGTTCAAGGGGTATAGCACGTGGCAGGTTCCCTTTGCTAATGGAAAGTTCGGGATTCCGAAAAAGCTGTTTGACGGCTCGTACCATGGTGGCATCAGTGAAGATGGTGCGCTGGCCGTTACGGGATCCAGGCGCCTTCGCGCACGTCTCCATAAAAAGGAAAGTGTCTGGTATGACGGGGAGCAGGCGTGCAATGTCTCGCTGGTGAAGGACTTGTCCAAGCGTACGGCTTTCCTTGATTTTGGAAGCAAGACGGGCAAGGACTTTGTCGGAACGTCGTACCGGGCTCATGAACGCCTGCTTATCGCCGACAGTACGGGGAAACTGATCCAAAGCATCGGGGCGCCTGCGGGGTTTGCCTTTGATCATTCCGAATGGGCGATTGGACGCGTGAACCACAACCTCGTTGCGACTTTGACGAATGCTCATGGCGCCCATACGAAAATCGTTATTGTCCATTTGCAGGACAGTTCTGTCACGACTCTTGTTCAAGGCGAAGAACTTTGGCATCCGAGTCTTTGGATTCGCGGCAAAGCGGATAAACGTACTGGCACGAGTTTGAGTTCTAGCAGCATAGGGTCGAGCAGCAGTGAAAAGACGACTTCGAGTTCCTCTGTCAAGCGTGTCGAAAGTTCGAGTAGCTCCGTGAAATCGAGCTCAAGCCGTGTATCGTCGAGTAGCGGTGAAGTGATTGTCTTGAACTCTTCTAGTTCTTCTGCCGAACGCGTCAAAAGCTCTAGTAGCAGTACAGAGATTGTTTCGAATTCGTCGAGCTCTCGCAATGACGGCGAAAGCTCCAGCAGCTCTTCGGATAGCGTGGTTGAAAATTTTGTGCTTGACGAGGATAGTGCCGGCTTTTACGCCAAGAACAATGAGTTCCAGGAAGCGCATTGGAGTTACAAGATGGAACTTGTCTGGACGTACCTGGACCAGGCGGATGTTGCTGTTTTGGGATCCTCGAGAGCGCATCACGGTGTTATCCCGGCGTTGTTCAGTGACAAGTTCTTCGTGGTGAATTTTGCCAGCGCGCACGGAAACCTTCACAGTTCCCATTACATGGCCGTAAATTACATATTGCCCCACTACAAAAAGCTAAAGTATATCCTTATCGATATCAGTTTTGATAGGCTATGGCTTAAAAAGGAGAACAGCTTCTTCTATCTCTCGAGTCCAAGCATCAAGGGGTACGTTTACGACGCCAATCACGATTTCTGGAAGTCGGGTGTCCCGGACGGTTTGCTTGAACTGACTCGGGATGTTCCCAAGGTTACTTCTTATGCGGCGAACTTGACTGAACGCGGGTACATGCCGTTAAAGGGATGCAGCTCGTGGAATGGGACTCCTCGTCTGGAAAAGGACAAGAACTGGCTGGATACGGGACGGGATCGTCTCGAAGAAACGATGGGATACCTCACGGACATCATAGAGCTTGCTGCTCAAAAGAACATTAAAGTAATCGGGGTGGAGTTCCCGCAAAATCCCAATTACAAGAATGCCGATGCCTATGGAAAGTACGGGCTGCGCAACAGCGATGCTCCTGAAATCATTGACCGCTTGAATGAACTGTCCAAGAAATACAGCAATTTCATGTTCTTTGACCAGCATAAAATGGGTGAACATGATTACCTCGAGGGCATGAATTATGATGATGACCATCTTTGCCGTGCCGGAGCGGAGCAAATGACCCGTCGACTGGACTCGCTGCTGGAATCTCTGGACTGACTTTTTACTACATTATAGCGCGTAAAATTTAAAATGGAGACGCTATATGTTGCGTATTGGTTTAATTGGCACGGGTACCGTTGGTGGTGGTGTCATTCAGATTCTTGAACAGAAGATTGCCTGCATTTGCGCCAAGTCCGAAGAAGAAGTTGCCCCGTATAAGGCTAAGGGCTATAAGGTCTCTACCAACGCCGACGAAATGATCGCCGGTAACGATATCGACGTGCTCGTGGAACTTGCCGGTGGCTACAACATGCCGCGCAAGTGGATCCTCGCTGCTCTCGAAAGCGGTAAGCACGTGGTGACTGCCAACAAGGCTCTCCTCGCCAAGTATGGCCACGAAATTTTCCCGCTCGCTGCCAAGAAGGGCCTCCATGTGCTGTTCGAAGCTGCTGTCGGCGGTGGCATTCCTATCATCCGCAGCCTCCAGGAAGGCTTGCTCGGTTCCACGGTCGAAAGCCTGAGCTGCATCATCAACGGCACCTGCAACTACATCCTCAGCCGCATGGCCGAAGAAGGTCTCGACTTTGACGTCGTCCTGAAGGATGCCCAGCGCCTCGGCTTTGCCGAAGCTGACCCGACCTTCGACATCGAAGGTATCGACTCCGCCCACAAGACGGCCCTCCTCGCTAGCCTCTGCAGTGGCCACCGCGTGGACTTCGAAAAGATTTTCGTTTCCGGTATCTCCAAGATCACCGCCCAGGATATCGCCATTGCCAAGGAACTCGGCTGCTGCGTGAAGCTCCTCGGCATCTACCGTCGTGACGGCGAACGCGTGGACGCCCGTGTCCATCCGTGCTTCGTGCCGCTCGAACACCAGCTCGCCAGCGTGAACCGCGTCTTGAACGCCGTTTACCTCCAGTGCGACAACCTTGGCGAAACGCTCCAGACCGGTGCCGGTGCTGGCCGTCTCCCGACCGCATCCGCAGTCGTCGCAGACCTCGTGTCCCTCGCTCGTTCTACCGATACGGGTTCCCGCAAGGCACTCCCGATGGGCTGGTTCAACGTCGAAAATTCTGCAACGCTCGTTCCTATCTCTGAAACTAGCGCCCGCTACTACCTCCGCTTTACGTCCCGTGACGCTTGCGGTGTTCTCGCCAAGATTACGAAGATCCTCGCTGACAACAACATCTCTATCGAAACGATCATCCAGAAGGACGTCAACGATCCGGGCAAGGTCTCCATCGTCGTCATTACGGAAAATACGCTCGATAGCAAGCTCACCAAGGCTGTTGATGCTGTGAACGCTCTCCCGGAAATCGTCGAGAAGAGCCAGGTCATCCGCTTCCTCGCTTAATTAAAGGTCGTATATGATTCGCGCAACTACTATGGAAAGAATTCTCCTGGTCCTCTCGGACTTTGCAGCCTTGTCGATTTGTTTCGCCTTGGCGTTCTGGGTTCAGTTCCATAGTGGTTGGATCGTGGACAAGTTTGACCCGACCAAGACGTTCGCTAGCTATTGGCAGTACGGACTTGTCTTGAATATCGGTTGGCTTCTCTTGTTCACGTTCGCCGGATTGTATCGCTCCTGGCTGTTGCTTTCTAGAACGCACCAGGTTCTACGTGTCCTCAGGGCTGTAGTCATTGGTGTGGTTCTTGTTATTATTTGTCTTTTCGGTGCCGAATTCATGGGGAAGGTTTTTACGAACCAGCCGCTCAGTGAGGGCTATCTCTATGGATCCCGGTTCCCGTGGATTTTTATTTACGGCGGACTTGCCATTTTGCTTGTGGCTTGGTTCCGTATGCTCATCTATGTCTTCTTGCGTGGACTTTTGCGCAGGGGCTATGGCGCGAACAACATCCTTGTTCTTGGTGCTACGGCCGCGGGTCGAAAGATTGCCGAAGACTTGGCGAAGACTCCTGCACGTGGCCAGCGTGTCGTTGGCTTTGTCGATGAACGTTATCAGGTTCTGCCCAAAAAGTTTGCCAAGGTTCCGGTTCTCGGTAAGTATTCCGATTTGCCAGCGCTTGTTAAAAAGTACAAGGTGAGCGGCATTATCATTGCGCACGAAAGTACGTCTCCGCAAGAGATCATGCGTGTGCTTGTCTGGATTTGCGAACTCCCGCTCCACATTTATATTGTTCCTGAATTGTATAGCGTTGTGAATGGACGCTTCAGGGCGAACCTTGTTTACGGTTTTGAATTGCAGGAACTTTTTGCGTTTACGATGCCGCTTTGGCAGGTACGCGTCAAGCGCATTATCGACATCTTGTTCGGTTCGTTCCTTGCCCTGGTTTCATTCCCGATTTGCGTGCTTGCTGCCATTGCCATCAAGCTCGACGACCATGGTCCGGTTTTTTATTCGCAGGAACGTATTGGCCTTTACGGAAAGCCGTTCACGGTCTACAAGTTCCGCACGATGCGTACCGATGCTGAAAAGCACGGTGCCCAGTGGGCCACCAAGAAGGATCCGCGCATTACGCGAATTGGACATTTCTTGCGCAAGACCCGCATTGACGAACTTCCGCAGATTCTTTGTGTCTTGAAAGGTGACATGAGTATGGTCGGTCCGCGTCCGGAACGTGCCGTGTTTATCGGAAAGCTCCGCGAACAGATTCCGTTCTACATCAGCCGCCTCAAGATGAAGCCGGGGCTTACGGGCTGGGCCCAGGTTTGCCACCACTACGATACGAGCATCGAGGACGTGCAGATCAAGCTTCAGTACGATATGTATTACTACGAGAATATGAGCTTGCTCTTGGACTTCCAGATTCTTGTACGAACTGTGTACGTTGTGCTGACAGGCAAGGGAGCTCAATAGTAGACAGTAAACAGTAGGCAGTAGACAGGAATAGCTAGGCGGCTTTGCCGCGATTATAAAAACTTCCTGCTTCCTACCGACTACTTCCTACTAACCACTAATCACTAACCACCAACCACTAAACTATGTACGGCGATAATTCTACTCCAGTATTCCCAACCGAAGATGCTTTGACCATGATCCGCCTTGCTTTGGCGGAAGACGTTCGCACGGGCGACGTGACCAGTGCTTGGACCATCCCGGCCGACCAAAAGCAGCATGCCCGCCTCATCGCAAAAGAAGATGGCGTGCTTGCCGGTCTCCCGATTATCGAACTTGTGTTCCAGGAACTCAAGGCAAACGTCAAGGTGACGCTCCACAAGAAAGATGGTGACGTGGTCAAGAAGGGCGATTTGATTGCCGAACTCGATGGCACGACGCACGAACTTTTGACGGGCGAACGTACCTTGCTCAACTTCATTCAGCAGCTCTCCGGTGTGGCAACGGTTGCCCATACGTTCCAGGAAGCATTGAAGGGTGGCAAGACGAAGGTTCTCGATACCCGCAAGACGATTCCGGGTTTCCGCACTTTGCAGAAGTATGCCGTCCGCGTCGGTGGCGGTTCCAACCACCGCATGGGCCTCTTTGACATGGTGCTCGTGAAGGATAACCACATTGCCGCAGCCGGTGGCGTTCTCGAAGCTCTCGCCGTCGTCAAGAAGAACAACACGCAGAACCTTATGGTCGAAATGGAAGTCGAAAACTTCGACCAGCTCCGCGCTCTCCTCAACAAGGGTGTCGATGTGATCATGCTCGACAACATGAGCAACGAAATGATGGCCGAAGCCTTGAAGATCATCAAGGAAAGCGGCGACAAGGTTCTCGTCGAAGGTTCTGGCAATATGACGCTTGAACGTGCGAAGGAAATCGCAACGCTTGGCCTCGACTACATCTCTGTCGGTGCTTTGACCCATAGCGTGAAGGCTCTCGACATCTCGATGCGCATTTAAAACTTGCCTTAAAAAATGTGAAAAATGCTCGCTTCTGGCGGGCATTTTTTTGTTTGGACTTGATGTTAATCATTGTATATTTACAGTATGGTTAATAAACTTATACAGTCTTTGAATAGTGTTTTGCTCGGAAAGCAGGAACAGGTCGAAATGCTTGTGATGGCTCTCCTTGCTGATGGTCACGTGCTGATTGAGGATGTTCCGGGAACGGGCAAGACGACGCTTGCGAAAGCGCTTGCTGCTGCCATCGGAGCAGACTTTGCCCGCATCCAGTTTACGCCCGACTTGCTCCCGGCCGATGTGACGGGAGGTGCGGTGTTCCGTGCGAACACGGGCGAATTTGAAATCCGCAAGGGGCCCGTCTTTACGCAGGTCTTGCTTGCCGACGAAATCAATCGTGCGTCGCCGCGTACGCAGAGCGCGTTGCTGGAAGCGATGGAAGAACGCCAGGTGTCGCTTGAGGGCGAACGCCATTTGCTCCCTAAGCTGTTTATGGTGCTTGCCACGGAAAATCCGGTGGAATTCCATGGAGTGTTTCCGCTGCCCGAAGCGCAGATGGATAGATTTCTGGTGCGCTTGTCGCTTGGGTATCCGGCGCCCGAAACGGAACTGAACATTTTGCGTAGCCATCGCGGTGGCCGTCCTTTGGATGCTTTGACCGCCGTGACGACACCCGACGAAATTATCGCAGCGCGTGAGAATGTGTGCAAGGTGCATATTGACGAATCGCTCGAAACGTATGTGGTTTCGCTGGTGCAGGCGACCCGTGTAAATCCGGCGGTGCGTTTGGCGGCAAGCCCTCGTGCAGGAATCAATCTCGTCAAGATGGCGCAATCGTGTGCGTTCGTGAACGGTCGTGACTTCGTGAATCCCGATGATATCCAGCATGTATTTTTCCCGGTGATGGAACATCGCGTATTTGCGAAGGATTCCAATACGCCGGGCGCCTCCAGACAAATTCTCGAAGGGATTTTGAAACAAGTAAAAATTCCTAAATAATCACCAACTTCCTACTACCATGTCTCTTTTCCATTGGTTCATAAGTGCCATTCCCAGAAGCCCCAAACGCAAGGGACTGTTGATGCACTTGTACTACCAATGGCAAGAATACTTTACCCCGGTAGGGCATGCTGCGGCAGCGCTTTTGCTGTTTTCGATGTTCGCAGGAGCGGTGCCTGGATTTTGGGCGGCTTGGATTTTTTGTGGCCTGGATTTCATGTACTTTTTGGCGCTTGTTCCAAGCCTTTTCATGACGGCGCGCAAGAGTCGCTTCAAGGCCCAGAACATTGTTGTCAAAAATGTTTTTGAAGGCGAAAAAGCTGTGGTTCGTTTGCATTTGACGGCCATCGATAAACTGAATGCGGTTTCGCTGGGGTGTTTTCGTATGGATTCTTCACTTGTGTGCGAAGAGTCCAAACTTGCTTTGGTTGCGACGGGCGACACGGTCGAAATGGAATGCCTCATCCAGACTAAAAAACGTGGTGCCTTTGAAATCCCGAAGGTTGCTGTCATTTTACCCGAAATCAATGGTGCCCTGCGTTATGCGGCAAAAGTGGGGACGGCTGAATTGCTGGTGTTCCCGCGCCCTGTAAAAGTGGGGGCGTTTCCGTTCTTGACGTATGGCGCAAGCGGAACTGTTTTTATCCCGCTCCTTATGCCTAGTTTTGCTCGTGGGCGAGATTTTGTGGGTGTCCGTGAATACCGCGAAGGCGATTCTCTGCGCGACTTGCATCACAAGGCATTTGCCCGTTACGGAAAACCGTTTACGAAAGAATTCGAGACGGAACGTGGTGCCGGCGTGATTCTTGTGCTTGACGTGACTGCACGGAACTTGCGCGAAAAATCCATACTTGAAATGCTGATTCGCCTTGCGGCGGGTATCGGCTTTTGGCTGATGGAACATGAGGCGTTCGGGCGGTTCTTTATTGGCGATGATGAAGTTGCGCTAGTTCAAGGAGATGGTGGTCAGTGCTTTTTGGAAGCGCTGGCGCGAATCCCTTCGGCTTTGCTTTGGTCGAATGCGAATCGTGATTCCTGTGCGCACAAGTCTTGGTCGCCAGCGGCACGCCCGCTTGGCCCTGTGCTTCGCCTGGGACTTTTTTCCACAGAAGATTCGCTGATCCATAAGCATATCGTCTTGGAAAATCGCACGGATGCTTCGGACGATTTGAAAAAGGCTGTCAGTGACAAAATCCTGTCGGTGGATGCCAAACGCTTGGAACAAATCTTTAACGCCTCTGATGAAACGGAGGTCGTTCTATGATGAACTTCCGTGAAATCTGCAAGACGATTTTCTTTTGCATTGCATCTGTCAACCTGGGCATCTCGAGTGGACTTGAAATTCTTGGAATCTTGTTTGCCACCTTGTTTGTGGCGTTGCATATCAAGCAGTATCTTGTTTCGAAGTCCGCAACGAACCAAAGAAAAATTCCTCGTTACAGAAAGTTGTTTGCGTACGGAGCGATTGTGCCGTGCGCGCTTTGGTGGGTGCTGACTCCGAGTGTCGAGATGGGCGTTTCGCCATACCTCGTGTTCATTCCGGCGTGGTATTTACTTTATTTGTCCTTCTTACAAAAACGGAGCCTCGGCAACGGCGGTTACGAAGTCTTTGTGGTGTTCAACGGTGTTGCGGCTCTTTTTATGGGACTAT
This sequence comes from Fibrobacter succinogenes, assembly GCA_902779055.1. GTDB lineage: Bacteria > Fibrobacterota > Fibrobacteria > Fibrobacterales > Fibrobacteraceae > Fibrobacter > Fibrobacter succinogenes_K. The sequence goes on from CACZAD010000007.1 coordinate 143,633, forward strand.
TCCAGGCACCCCGAGGTTGTGCGGTGAGCGCTCTTGTGGCGCTGATTTTGGCGGTCTATGCCTTTGGCCGTCCGCGCGTCGCCTTGTACAAACGACTCCTCTTTGTGTTGATGTATGCAGGGCTTGGCTGTTCGTCTTACATTGGTTTTGGGTACTGGAAAAACAATCGCGTTTACAGTGGCCGCTGGGCCGAAGAGTATTACATCAAGAACCGTGTCATGGGATTTGATCCGGTGGCTTCGTTGGGCTCTTTTTCGAGCAATTACAATTCAAAGTTCAATGACGAAATCGTCCTGCGCGTTTGGGATACGCTCGCGCCTCCGTACTTGCGGGCGGCCGCCTACGAAAAGTATGCGGCGGGTGTCTGGAAACTCCCGACTCAAGCGGAGAAAAAACTTTACCCGGCACGCTACCGTGTCGATTACGCTGTTTTTGAAACGGAAGATTCTGTAGCGGCCGCTTCGGATGTGAAGTCGGTCTGGGTGCAGGCTACGCTTGACAATTTCGGCTTCATGTTTGCGGCGCCGAATGTTGTCGGGGTGGCGAGCAAAAATGCGGACTCGCTCGATTACTATTCTACGAACGTGTTTGCCGGAGCGAACGGTCATCGTAGTGACTGGTATTATTACGTCCCGGATTCTGCCAAGGCGCTTGCCGTAAAGGGCGAGGTGGATTCCTCGTTCTTGCAGCTGCCGCAAAAGAACCTTGAACTTCTGGATTCCATTGCTGTGGTGATGTCTTTGCCTAATGGCGTTGCAAATCCTGACTCGGCGCTTTATGAAAATCCCGAATACGTCAAACAGAATCTTCAGGCGATTGAAAGCTATTTTGTTAGTCACTTTAGCTATACGTTTGTCGTTCAAGGCCGCCGTGCCCATACCACAACAGATCCTCTTGCGTTGTTCTGGAAAAATAAATCAGGATACTGCGAATACTATGCAACGCTTGCCACGCTCCTGTTGCGACATCAGGGAATTCCTGCACGCTATGTGACGGGTTTTGCCCGACCGGAATATATCCAGGGACGCCCCTATAAGGTTTTCCGCCGCCGTCATAGCCACGCTTGGGTCGAAGTCTATCACGACCATCAATGGTTCATTTTTGATCCTACACCTCCGATGGTCATGAACGCTTTTGCAAAACCGTCATGGTTCTCTGTGAAAGTCGAAGGGCTTAAGGGGCGATTCTCTTATATGCTCCATTTGCTAAAAGATGGCGAGTGGCGCCGTGTCGTGGATAGCTGGCAAACCGCCTCGGAACGGCTGGTGACAAGTCCGGTGCCGTATGTCGTTTTGGCTTTGCTGCTCCTTGTTTTTGCAGGGCTTAAAATCCGCAAGTCACGTCAAGGGGACAGCGAAACCGTGGCTTCGAAAGATGCAGTCCGTTGGATCGCTTTGCTGGATGAAGCCGAAAGAATTCTGATGCGGCTTGGTTTTGTCCGCGGTTCAGGTGAGACCGTCTCCGCATTTGCTTGCCGTGTAAGGCAGACGTCCGAGAACATACTCAAGGAAGAATTTGCCAGGGCGGGCGCATCGACGGCAAAAATCGAACGCCGCCAGCGTGAGCTTTCTGTGGCTTTAAAACGGCTCGACGAGTACGAAGAGAATCGCTGGCGAAATTCCTGATACAAAAAAACACCTCGAGTTCATCGAGGTGCTTGCGTCAAAATTGGCTTGTTTAGTTTTCGCTCACGAAGGTGTACTTTTCGATGGCAATGTCTGCATCGTAATTCTTTTCGTCGACCAAGTCTAATTCCGGTCTTAAGAAGAAAAGATGCTTGAACTTCAACGTTACCGAAGCGCCGTTGACGTTAACGGATGTCTCGACAAGGGATTCCTCATTGGGCTGGAGGCAGAGGGCTCCAATATCGGCCTTGAGATGGAGGTAGTTTCCTTGGATATCCCAGTTGCCGTAAATCTTGCCGGTTCCGTTTTGGCACGGAGCGATGGTCAAAGAAGAGTTGATGAATTCAAACTTGTTGGCTTTCTTTTCGTCGACATAGAACTTTAAGGTGGCCGGATTTGCAGAAAAATTCGGAGTGGGGTCGACGATGTCGACCATGTCAGTTCCTACGACTCGCGGAACGATCGGGCCGTTCGTGCTCCAGGTGCCCATGAGGCAGTCTGCGGTGAGTCCGCTTGCGCAAACCTGCGCCTTGGTGGGGGGCGGTGTGGCGTTGTCGCTGCATGCGGTGAAAATTGTTGCGGCGATTGCAAGGGATGCTAAAATTTGGGTTCTCATTGTAGTCCTCGTTTTTATAGTTGGAATATATATAAAAAATCCATTGTTGCAGAAGACTACAACGGGTTTTTCCAAAGATTTAACAAAGGTAAGAAATAAGGAATATATTATAACCAGTTGTTGGTGGGTGCATCTAGTGCCCCAAGGAGTGATAGATGAAAGTCTCGCGTTTCGTGAGCTTGTTTTTTGGTTTGGGCCTTGCTGTTTCGGCAAATGCTACTCCAGACCCAAATTTCCACATTTACCTTGCTTTTGGGCAATCCAATATGGAAGGCCAGGGCAATATCGAAAGCCAGGATAAAACTGTAGATTCTCGTTTCCAGGTGCTTTGGTCTACCAATGAAACGAGCTGTGGCAAAAAATTGGGCGAATGGTCCGATGCCGTTCCGCCGCTGGCGAGTTGCAGTGGAAAGCTCGGCCCTGCGGACTACTTCGGTCGCACCATGGTCGAAAAGACCGATTCCAAAATTCGTGTAGGCATTGTCGATGTCGCCGTGGCTGGCTGCAGCATCCAGCTGTTCGATTCCCCGATTAGCCAGAGCTATATGAATCAGCAGGCCGGCTGGTTTAAGCAGAGAGTCGAAGCCTATGGCGGAAAGCCTTACGAGCGCCTGATTGAGATGGCAAAGAAAGCGCAGGACGATGGCGTCATCAAGGGCATCATCTTCCATCAGGGCGAAACGGATGCTGGCGATGGCCAGTGGCCCTCCAAAGTCAAGGCCGTTTACGATAGAATCCTTAAGGATTTGCGGCTTGGCGACGATATCCCGTTCCTTGCGGGCGAAGTGTTGCGTGGCGGTATGAGCCAGGGCGCAAATAACAACATTGCAAAGCTTCCGCAGCAGTCCAAGAACTTTTATGTGATTTCTTCTGAAGGGTTGACGCAACCGCTGAACGATGGCCAGAACGTCCACTTTACTTCGCAGGAATATCGCGACTTTGGCAAGCGCTATGCAGAAAAGATGATCGAAGTTCTCGGAAGCAAGCTGGAGCCTGTTGCTGAATCGAGCAGCAGTGAAACACCGTCGAGTTCTTCTGTAGAATCGAGTTCGTCGGTTGTGGAAAGTTCTTCTAGCGCCGAGGCGAACTCCAGTTCTACGGTTGGGAGCATCGTTATTCCGAATGCGTCGCAGACGTTGATGGTCGGGAAGGTGGCGTTTGACGGAGCCTCGCTTATGGTGCCGTTGAAGCTTGCTCGTGCCGCTGTGGTGAATGTTCGCCTTTACTCGGTTCTCGGAAACGAAGTGGCTAGCTTTAGCGAGTCATTGAATGCTGGGGCAAATGTCGTTCAGCTTTCAAAGAAGAATGTTCCGTCGGGCGTTTATATGTTAAGTGTCCAGGCGGGGTCTTCTCACGTGACAAAGCGTATGGATTTGCGCTAATAAAAGTTCTCCTCAAATGCTAAGGGCTCCGTGTTCGCACGGGGCTCTTTTTGTTGCATTTTGTAGCGTTGTCATCCCGGCTGGCGCCTGCCCCGGACAAGTTCCAGGGGGCCGGGATCGCCTTCTTGTATTACATGATACTAATGATTTCCAGCTCGCCGCCAACGACTTTGAACTTGACTTCAAATTCTGCGAACGGAAATCCGTAAACGCGCTCGGGGTCGTTTTGGTAGGCGGGGCGGGGGTCTTGCTCAAGAACTTCGATAAGCGCTATGCGCTTTTCTTCGCTCAGTTTTGCAAGCGCTTCGGAATTCTTGACGTGTACTTTGTTCTGCTTGACGGCATCGGCAAAACCGCCAATGGCTTCGGGGTGGGCGTCGGTGTAGGGCAGGTACGGTTTGATGTCGACGATGGGCGTGCCGTCCATCAAATCGGCGCCGGAGACGACGATTTCTGGGCCTTCGGGCCCGTCGAGATGAATCTGCTCAATCTTGACGCACGAGAGTGCGACCGGGTTCGGTCTAAAGCTGGATCGTGTCGCAAAGACGCCCAGGCGCTTGTTTCCGCCGAGTCTTGGCGGTCGTACTGTCGGACTCCACGTGCTGCGGATGTTTTCCGAGAAAATCCACATAATCCACAAGTGGCTAAAGCCCTCGAGACCGCGGAGTGCATCGGCGTTGCGGAATTCCGGCTCAAAGCGTATCGTCGAACGCAAGTTCTGCACAAGTCCGCTCTGTCGCGGGATGCCAAACTTTTCTCGAAAATCGCTCTTGATTCGCGCTATGATTTTAAACGTCAGTTCTTGCATCGTCTAACAACATAGCAAAAAAGAAAGGCTAGAGTTTGCAAGCATTCGCTTTGGACTCCAGCCTTTTTAAGTGTGGGGATTGATGTTTATTGAAACTTATTTAATCGCGAGGGCCTTTTTCAAAAGCATCTTGCCATTTGCGTCGATGACCTTGGCGATGTACTTGCCGTTCGGAATCTTCTTGAGGCTGATGCTTCTGTTGCCATTCACGTCTGCGGTAAGGAGCGTCTTGCCGTTTACCGTGATGATTTCCAACTTGCTTTCGGACGGAACGCTTACCTGGAGGCTTCTGTTCTGCATCGTGAGCGATGCCTTGCCGATTTCTGCCTTGACAGGGGCGATTGCTGTAATGGGTTCTACGAACTGGGTGCCTTCCGGAGCGCCCACGATGGTGCCACGGCCTACGGTGCTCATGTAAACAACGCCGAAGGTGTTCATATCGCCCTGCACGAAGTTTCCGTTACCCGGACCGCCGAACTGGTGCAGATCGTCGTTCACGCGTTCAAACGTCTTGCACTTGTCTGTACTGCGGTAGATACCAATCGGATCACCGGACTTTGCCGCGCCCCAGATGAAGATGGTTTCGTAGTCGCTGCCTTCTTTGGCCTTGCCGATGCCCACGGCGATTGCGGTAGAAGCGCCTTCACAGCGGTTCCAGCTTTTGCCACCGTCTTCTGTGTAGGCAAGTCCGTATTCGGTGAATCCCTTGGGCTGCCAGACTTGAGCTTGGTCCATCGGTACCCACAGATGTCCTTCTCTCTTAGGAACGGTGCGGATGAGTCCGCCGCCGTTGTAGTATTCGCCGGCCGCGAACCCATGCCGCCCATGACGTAGAACGTTTTAGGATTCACCGGGTCTGCGACGATGCGGGAATAGTTTGTCTGCGTTCCGGTTTCAACGGCGGTCCAGCTGGCACCATTGTCGTCGGTTCGGTAAACGGTGGCGCCCTGGTCTGGACGGTGCAACATGATTTTGCCGTCAGCAGAAAGTACCACCAAGCCCTTCGGGCCCTTGAGCGTGGTCTTCACGCTGTCCCAAGTCTTGCCCATGTCGTCACTGCGGTACATCACGTTGAAGTTCTGCGAATCGTACTTGCCGTAAACGGTAATCACGCCTGTGCGCACCAAGCTTCCGGTGAGCGGAGCGTAGCCCATGCTTTCGGTGGTGCCGATGGTCGGCTTGTGGCGCTGTGCGCTCTGCTTGATGTCTGTATAAACGGCGCCGTCGTAGTCGCCAATAGCGGTGACCAGCGGACCTCCCGGAATGCTCACGATGTCGAGCGGCACAGTCTCTTCGATGCCCTTAGACATGAACTTCCAGAGAGGAACCTTTGCCGAAACGTCTTCGGTCATAAAGATGCCGTTACCGCTAGTGACCCAGGCCTGCTTGTTGTTGAACGGGTTGATTTCAAGAGAACCCGCCCAGTGGATGGCGTTGCCCGGGATCCAGTCGGTGCCGTTCGCGTCGATGTTCGGAATGTCGTTGTAGTGCTGGCCGTGATTCCAAGTCTTGCCGCCGTCCGTGGTGGCGTAGATGCGGTCGCCGTAGTTTTCCTTTTCGTCTTTGGTCACGTGGCGGCCGGTGTACTTGCCCAGCGTCGAAATCACAATGTGGTTCTTGTCCTTGGGATCAATGGCGACGCCGCCGTAAGAGCTCTTGTCCTTTTCGTAGCTCTTGGTGGTGCTGCCTTCGTGTTCCACGGAGTCACTCGGGGTAAGGTCGGTCCACGTGCCGTCAGCGATATTGTACTTGTAAAAACCACCACTTGCGATGTTATATGGACCGGGGCCGTCAGCAAATGTCACGTACATGTCGCCGTCGACAATCTTTGCACGGTGCGGCATGAGTCCAGTGGGGACGCCCTTGATGGCTTCCCAAGTAGCGCCGCCGTCATGGCTGACCTGCAAATTATCCTTGGTTTCGGAAATGCCGATGTAGATGGTCTTGGTGGAACCGTCGGCGTTCTTGCCCTGCGATTCGTCGAACATCACAAAGCTGATGCCGTTCACGCCATTCAGGCTGGATTCTGTGGCGGTAGAAAGGGCGACCTTGTAGGCGCTTGTCCAGGTCTTGCCGTAGTCGGTACTCTTGTAAAGTCCCTTGGTGCGGCTACCGCAGAAGATGATGTTCGACTTGTTCGGGTCCACGGCGAGCTTTTCGCCGGTCTGGCGGCCCATGCCGTTACCGTGGGCGAGCATTTCCACATAGCTCGTGTCCCAGGTGGCGCCGAAGTCTTCACTGCGGAGTACGGCCGTGCGGCCCTTGCTGAAATAGCCGGTTCCTGCCAGCACGTAAATGCGCTTGGGATCGTTCGGGTCGAGAGCAAAAGCTTCGGTACCGTAAAGGCCCTTGTCGTTTTCCGAGATGAAGTCCATCAGCGGAATCCAGGTCTTGTTTTGAAAATCGAAGCGATAGATACCGCCCACGTCAGTGCGGGCGTAAAGCAAATTCTCTGCCTTGGGGTGAAACATTACGGCAGAAACGAATCCGCCGCCGTCAAAGCGGACGTTGCCCCATTCGTAATTTTCGGCGTTCACGGTCGTGGCGAGTGCTGCCAAAGTAGCGATGCCGATCAATGAAATTTTACCAAACATATCGTCTCCGTTGGAATTTTGAGAACATAAAACCCTTACAACTAGTGTTAATATATATAAATATTTGAAAAAGTGGTTGTTATTTAAACCTTAATTTGAGAAAATTTTTGAGAACATTTGGGGCGGGAGGGATGATAAGTTCCGAATACAGAAAATCCCCGAAATCTGTCGATTTTCGGGGATTCTCGCTAAAAAGCCGGATTTTGGTGTTGCTGGGGCCGGATGGTCGCTATTCCGCGCCGATTCCAAGTCCCTTGAATGGCACATACCTGATCTGGTTGTTGTTGTCGATGATGACGGCAACGCCCGTGAGGAAGTACGGCCAGTGTCTCGAAGCCGGATCGTGGTATCTGTAGTTCACGGTTCCGTTGGAGGCGTAAACGGAGAGTGGGAGGATGAAGTCATCGTGAGAGCAGATGACGCGGAACTTGTTCATTGTGGCATAGTCCGGTGCAATGTGCGTCTTTACGATTTCTTCGGTCTTTTCCTTCAGATCATAGAATGCGTCGGCGTAGAGGTTGTCGTATGCCCAACCGGCGATGACCAGGCGGACGTTCGTTGTGGAATCTTCGTAGAAGCTGTAGCGTTCCTTGTCCTTCTTGTACCAGCTGATGGAGTAGATTTCCGAGGAATCGTGCGGGAATGTGGCCTGGCCACGGCCCTGGGCGATGTAGAAGCAGGTCTGCTCCGTGCGGAGATACTTGGTGTGCGTGTAGGTGAATTCGTCGGCGCTTACGAGCTTTTTACCGACCGCGATGGCTTGGCGGACGCCGTCGGACGGCTGACCGTTGACACTGTCAGGTTCGCCTTCCCAATAGGTGAGGGGCGTTTCCTTGCCGGTTTGACTGTCGTCGCGTTCACCGTGGCGAATGACGAAAACGGCCTTTTCGTTGCAGCGGACGCTCTTGAAGGCGTCGGCGATGTCGGCAAGTCCAAGAGAATCGACGGGGATTTCGGCGACCGGCGTTTCGACGCAAGTCGGGTCGAGCGGATTTTCCTGGGTGGCTGCGGACGAGCTGGATTCGGTCGGCGGAACGCTCACTTCAGAAGAACTGGAAATGTCGCCAGGAATGATTGCACTGGAGTTTGCGTCGGCGGAGCTTGTAATATCTGCGGAGCTTGCCGGGGCCTGTTCCGTTGCGGAGCTAGAAAGGTCTTGAGGTTGGGCCTGTTCACTGGAGCTTTGGGCGACATTGTTGAATGCGGCCATGGTGTTGTCGTCACCGCAAGCTGCCAAGAGCGAAGCGGAGAGAATGGCTCCGGTAAAAGCTAAAGAAATGCGAGAAATTTTATGCATTGCGTGAAATTCCTTGTTTTTATCCCTTTAAATTTACCCTTGTTGGGGGATTTATTCAAGTAAATTTTTCCAAATTCTTACTTCCTACCGTCTACTGAATTATAGTTGATTTCGTTACGGCGTTTGAGTTCCTTGTTGAGCGGCCAGTAAATCAGTGCAAAAACAATATATCCGATGAGGAGTACAATCCAGTGATTGAGCCCGAAACCGATTTCCACATATCGCATAGTGACGAACATGAATGGCCCTGCGATGAGAAAAAGCGGAAGCTGCCTGCACTGATCGCCGAGCGAATAGCGGCTCTCGTAGCTCACGATAGAGTTCATCATCGGGAAACTGGTGCAAAAACCGCCCATCAGGCGCTTGATGAGCATTAGCCCGGATACGACGCCTGCAATGGCGGGCGCCTTGATGTAAACGGGGAGCGGGGTCTTGTAACGCACGCCGGCCTTGTACTTTTGCTTTTGGAAAAAGATGATGCCGATGACAAGGTCAAAAACGCATGCGCCGATAAAGTAGGCTTCGCCTTCGGGAATGTGTGCGTGCAAGAATGTTCCGAGCGCGACGAAAAACGCAAGCCCGGCAATAATCGACGGCACGATCGGGACTTTTACTTTGTAATGGAGAATGCGTACGATGTGTACATACAACATGCACATGAAACCGGAAACGGCGTTCTCGGTATTCATCGGGAGTCCGACCGCGATGTAGGCAAAACCGCAGGGGATGGGAATGGTTGCCGTGACCGCCTTGAGTTGCGGATCCTTAAGGTAGGCGCTCAAGGTACCGAGGGCGGTGACCATAAAGACGAGCAGCCAGTCGTATGCCGAAAAATGAAAATTTAACGCTTCAAACATCGTGCCCAAAGATAAAAACCTGCAAGGTGCTTAATGGCGTGGGTAAACCCTGCGGTAGTTGTTTGGTGGCATATTTGTTGTGTTGTTTGGTGTAGGATCGCCTAGACGAGCCCATTCTTCGCTGAATGATCTTCCTTGTGGATTGTTCGATTCCTCTTCGAACCGGTACGAAGACCCTCCAATGCCAAATTGGATTGAAAGCGCCAGAACATGTCCATCCGGCCCTTGGCATTTGCTTGGAGTGCGGTTCCAAAGGTAGTCGGCCTTGATTCTAAAGTTGAAATTGGCTTGCTCTTTTGGTGCCACAAGTGGGTGGAATGTGAATAGGGCTGAAGTGTAAGCGATGCCAAATCCAAAGTCCAGTGCGGCGACGGTTTGCGAATTTTCTTTGTTGGTTGCATACAAGGACACATTCATCAAACCGTACAGTTCTATATCGAATGATTCCCTCAAGAGCGTTCTTCCGCCTAGGTGTACAAATATGGATCCATCTGCATCGGAAGATGATCTTTGGTATTCTTGATCCTTATAAATGAATTTTGTCTTATGGCCTATAGGGGCCGTGGCTCCGCCTCCAAAGCCGAGGCATCCATAAAGAAAGCAGAATTCCAAATCAGCGCTTGCGCCGACGGCTTTAGAACCGAGGACTTCTGCGGACTTATCGTCGTAAAAGCGTATCGTCGGCCCTAAGAAGAATCGTGATGCAATTCTGTTGTCGAGAATTATTTTGCTAGTGTTCAAAAATGGGCGGCGCGTCGCCTTTATCAAGTAGTGCCCTTCGGGGTATTTGCGAGTTTGGCTGTAAAAGTTTTTGGAAAAAATATGAGGGTAAGAACGGTAGATTGCAAGTAACTCTAATGTGTCTTTATAGGTCCTGTTGTAGCCTGTAGAGTTCTGTAACCTTTTGGCTTTTTTCCAAAGGATGGAGTCGGCAAATGCATCGACATCAAGGGAGGCGATCTGTACATACTCGAAGTCCGACAGAACGGTGCTTCCGTAAAACAGTTCGAGTTCCTTTGCCTTGTTCAAATAAATCCGTATGGAATCGCGGTCGCCTACGGATAGGGCGTTCGCTATGTTCGAACGGATAGGCTCGGCTGCAACGAGGGTGTCCTGAGTGCGTAGCGTCGGTCTTTCTTGGGCGAGCCTGCGGTATTTCTCGTAATACTGGATGGCGCTTTTGGCGTTGTTGTCCTGTAAATCCGCAATGGCAAAGCCAAGGTAAATGTCCGGTATCAAGGAATCCAGGAGCCAAGCATGATTGAATCTCTGAACGGCTAATTCGTATTCTCCTTGTTTTAAAGCGTTGAATCCGTTGTCGATGAAATACTTGACGGGATCCAGCGTGGAATCCTTTTGTTGAGCTTTCCTAATTTCTTGTATAAAACTTTTGTCTGCTTCGGCTTGTATGTGCGATTTTTCGTAATGGCCGAATTCAGGAAGTGTAATGATAGGAGGGTTTATCGCGCAACCGAAAAATAGCGTGCAAAAAGATATCAGGGATGCAATTAAAAGCTTTGAATTCATTGTACTTTAAATATAAATTATTCTCTTAAATTAAACCAATCGGGCTGTGCTTGCCAAATCCTGGTAACTTCTGGGGGCAAAAAAGTATGATTTGCTGATGATTTGCTATCTTATTTCGCAGAGGTTTTTCTATGAAAGTTTTAGTGACGGGTGTTGGTGGCCAGTTGGGCCACGATGTGATGAATGAACTTGCAAAGCGCGGCTACGAAGGTGTCGGTAGCGATATCGCTCCGGCTTATTCCGGCGTGGCTGATGGCAGCGCTGTGACGACGATGCCTTATGTGCCGATGGATATTACGAATGCAGCTGCGGTTGCCGAAACCATCAAGAGCGTGAAGCCGGATGTGATTGTGCATTGCGCAGCCTGGACTGCAGTGGACCTTGCCGAAGACGAAGACAAGAAGGCTAAGGTCTTTGCAATTAACGCCGAAGGCACTGAAAACATAGCCCGCGTCGCAAAAGAAATTGATGCAAAGATGGTCTACATCAGTACGGACTACGTGTTTAACGGCCGTGGCACTTCTCCTTGGAAACCGGACTGCAAGGATTACGAACCGCTCAACGTCTATGGCGAATCCAAGCTCAAGGGCGAACTTGCCGTGAGCGGAACCCTTGAAAAGTATTTCATCGTTCGCATTGCCTGGGTGTTCGGCCTCAATGGCAAGAATTTCATCAAGACGATGCTCAAGGTGGGCGAGACTCACGATACGGTCCGCGTCGTTTACGACCAGATTGGTACGCCGACTTACACGCTCGACTTGAGCCGCCTCCTCGTCGATATGATTGAAACGGACAAGTACGGCTACTATCACGCCACGAACGAAGGTGGGTTCATCAGCTGGTACGAATTCACCAAGGAAATCTACAAGCAGGCAGGGCTTCCGACTAAGGTGTTGCCGGTGACGACTGCGGAATACGGTCTCTCGAAGGCTGCCCGTCCGTTCAATAGCCGCTTGGACAAGAGCAAGCTCGTGGAAGCAGGTTTTAAGCCGCTCCCCACATGGCAAGATGCGCTTGGCCGTTACCTCAAGGAAATCGGCGTCCTCGCTTAAAAAGGCCCCCGTTGCTCCTTTGTCATCCTGGAGCATAGCGACGGGATTCAGTTAATTCTTGTTTTACGAGAATTTTTCGTACAAAGCGTCTCGTTCCACCGGAACGAGGCCTTCTTTTATTATAAGGCTCTTCATGCGTTCCGGGCTCATACCCACGGGAACCGTGGCGCCTGCGGCATGTGTAATCTTTTCTTCGATAATCGTACCGTCCAAATCCGAAGCGCCGGAGTGGAGCGCCTTCATCGCGGTCTCGATGCCCATCTGGATCCAGTAAGCCTTGATATGCGGGAAGTTGTCCAGGAACAGGCGCGAGACGGCGACCGTGCGCAAGATGTCTTCTTCGCTTGTGATGTTCGGAACAATTCTGTGGAGCGCGTTATGTTCCGGATGGTACACGAGCGGAATGAACGCAAAAAATCCCGGAGCTTCGTCCTGCAAGTCGCGGAGCATTTTCATATGCGCGATGCGGTCTTCAATCTTTTCGATGTGCCCGAAAAGCATGGTCGCATTCGTCGGGATGCCGAGCTTGTGGGCCGCGCGATGGACGGCGAGCCATTCTTCGCCAGTTTCCTTGCCCGGGCAAATTTTGTCACGAACGTCCTGGACCAAAATTTCGGCACCGCCACCGGGGAGGGCGTCAAGACCTGCGTCCTTGAGCGTTGCCATGATCTGCTCGGGCGATTGTCCGGAAATCTTTGCAAAGTGGCAAATCTCGACGGCGGTGAATGCCTTCAAGTTGGCGGACGGAAATTCCTTGCGGAGCTTGCGCAACATTTCGATGTAGTAATCGAACGGGTGGTCCGGATGGAGGCCTCCCACAATGTGCAGTTCGCGGGCGCCTTTGTTGATGGCTTCGGCGGCCTTGTCGCGGATGGTTTCGTAATCCCAGTCGTAAGCTGTTGGGCTATCTTTCTTGATGCGGCTGAACGCGCAGAATTTGCAGTGCAGCACGCACACGTTCGTGTAGTTGATTTGGCGGTTGTTTACCCAGTAAACGGACTTGCCATGGCGTGCTTCTTTTTCGGCGTTCGCACGTGCGCAAAGTTCATCGAGCGGTGCATTCAAAAATAAATCGAGAGCTTCTTGTTCTGAAATTCTAGCCATATTACAAATATAAAAAAGAAAAGACCTAGAGTGAATCTAGGTCTTTTTAGTAGCGGGGGCAGGACTTGAACGCTGCGACCTTCGGGTTATGAGCCCGACGAGCTACCAACTGCTCCACCCCGCGTCGAGGTTGTCCCATCAAGAGTAAGGAGCCGTTTAAAAGTCCGAGTAAGTTTTTTTTATGTTTTCCCCGCCGAATTTCGTCGGAAAACAACTCTTCAACGTTAGACGAACTTCTTTAAAATGTGCTTGCTGGCGTAGAAGTAATCAATGCCGCTGATGATCGTGATAGCCGTAATAATGCCCATCACGATGATCGGGAATTGTGACCATACGTCGTCAAAGCCAGGTATCAAAGCGCGTACGGGTTCGATGGCTCCAAGAAGGATGGCGACGATGCCTACGCCCTGCAATGCGGTTTTCCATTTACCACTGCGACGTGCCGGCATGATAAGACCTTCGCTTGCGGCTAGCGTTCTGAGTGTTTCCACGCTGGATTCGCGGAAGTAGATCAGAGCGACCATCCACACCGATGCGTAACCCGTTGCGATAAAGCACATGAAAATCGTCATGTTCGAAATCTTGTCGCTGAACGGATCGAGATACTTGCCGAGTGTGCTGACTTCGCCCATGGAGCGAGCGAGTTTACCGTCCAGATAATCGGTCAGCATAAATCCAAGTACCATCACGAGCGCAAGCACTTTAAAGACGAGGCTGTTGTTGCTGTAGTCCAGGTCGTTATCGTAGAAGAACACCCAGAGGAAAAACGGCGTGAGAACAATGCGGCTCATCGTGAGCTGGCTTGCAATCGAAAGGGGCTTTCTGTGGGCCGGGTCGCGGTAGTACCAGTATGCGTAAGCAGCGGTGGAGGCTGCGATCAGCAAAATGGAAACGACCATCATAATTTGTTGTAAATTCTCGATGTCCAACAAGTAGACGCCCATCGTGATCGTCACGGAAAGGTTAGCGAGCTTACTCCAGCGGCGCTTGCGGGGGAGTTGCTTTCCTTCGCGTAAAACGCCAAGCGAAAATAGCGTATGCGCAATCATTCGTCCAAGGAGAACGGCGCAACCGACTCCGAGAATTTTTTCAACGCTTTCGTTTTGGAGCAGGTCGCGGACAAAGATGCTTGCCATCACGATGAACTGCAAGAATCCGTCAATCGTATTTAGCCAAAGTCTGTAGTAGGGCTTCTCGATTTCCTGGCTGCGGAGCTGGAAAAGGTTGACCCATCCCATGACAAGCGCGATACCGACGAACGAACATGCCATCGTCGTCCAGCCTTCCCAAATGAAAATGATGACGCAGACGAAGACGAGTGCGCGTAAGACACTCCAAATGCGTGAACGCAAACGAACATCAGAAGTATTTTCTGGTTCTGTCATAAGTTGTTCTCCAATAACTGCTTTGCATGGGTGCGAACCGTTTCCGAAGTTCCACCTAACATTCTAGCAATTTCATCGATACGTCCGTTCTTGTCAAGGTCAATAATGGACGTAAATGTCCTTCCGTCAATCTCTTTCTTGCTCACGGCGAGCTGATTCTGGGCTCGACTGGCCACCTGGTGCAGGTGGGTGATGGTAAGCACCTGGTGGTGCTTGCCCAAGTTCCGCAGCGCATCGCCGATGCTGTTGCCGGTTTCACCCGAAATTCCGGAGTCGACTTCGTCAAAAATCAGGAGCGGAACTTTGTCGAGCTCAGCCATGACGCTCTTGATGGCGAGCAGCACGCGGCTCAGTTCACCGCCAGATACGGCCTTCTGCAAGGACTTCTCGCCTTCGCCCGGGTTAGGGGCAAGCAAGAATTCGATTCGGTCGGCACCGTTAGCAGAAGGTGCCTGTTCCGTGATGCTTGTCGTGAACTTCGCTTTTGGCATGCCGAGGCTATGCAAAATTTCTTGGACGGCGTTATCGAACTTGATGGCAGCCTCGCGACGCTTTTCCGTGAGCATTGCGGCAAAACGGTCGGTCTCGGCCTTGTTCTTTTGCGCTTCGCGCTTGAGTTCGTCAAGGTCGGCGTCCAGATTCTCGAGGCTTTCGAGTTCCTTTTTGCGCTGCTCCGTGAGGGCGATGAGACCGGCAACGTCAGTGCGGTACTTGCGCTTGAACTTCTGGATCAATGCGATTCTGGAATTGGCCTTGTCGATTTCCATAGGGCTCATGGACTTGGCCGGGCGGAGTCTCTGCAAATCCTTGCAAATCCCTTCGAACGGGTCGGCCACTTCGACAAGTGCGTTCAAGTCTTCTTCGTAATGCGGAATCTTTTGAGCCAGCGAACGCAGCTTGAATTGCAGGTTCTGCACTTGTTCCAGAATGCCGTTGTCGTTTCCGATCAATCCCTGGATGTCGTTCAGCAGATTGCGTTCGGCTTCGCTCTTGCTGGCTGTCGTGACTTTGTCTTCAAGATCTTCTTCTTCGCCTTCGCGAAGGGCTGCCTTTGAAAGTTCGTCGTACTGGAACTTCAAAAAGTCCTTTTGTGCGGCAAGCTCCTTGGCGTGTGCTTCAGTTCGTCCGATTTCGGCGAGAACGTTGTTCCAGGCGTTAAAGCTTTTGATGTATTCAGAAAGCAACTCCGTGTTTCCGGCGAATTCGTCGAGCATCTTGGCGTGAGTGCGGATGTCGCGCAGCAAAAGCTGTTCGCTCTGGCCGTGCATCTGGATCAGCGATTCGCCCAGTTCCTGCAAGTCCGTGAGGCTTACGACAGAACCGTTTACGCGGGCGCGTCCCTTTCCGTTTTCGAGAATCTCGCGACGGATGATGAGTTCGTCGTCGTCATCCAGCTCAAGCTTTGTAAGGATCTGCTTGACTTCGGGTTCGTCCTTGATGTCGAATGTGCCTTCGATGACGGCTTTTTCTTCGCCGGTGCGGACCATCGAAGCTTGTGACTTGTCTCCGCAAACCATACGGAGCGCTTTCATCAAGACGGACTTGCCTGCGCCCGTTTCACCTGTAATGGCGGTGAATCCCTTGTGGAAAGGGACCTCAGCCTCCGCTATCAATGTGAAACCGTTAATTGAAAGTTGCTTTAACATTTGCTTTGCTATTGTTTGATTCTAATCTTTACTTCTCAAACTCTATAATGCTTCTATAAATCGGACGGCCTTCCTTCTTGTACTTGCGTTCGAATCCGGTCATGATCCCTTCGGTGGGTTCGGCCGTGTTGCGGACTAGCACCTTGCAAGTCGGGTAGGCGTCAAAAGTTTCAAGAGCGATTTCGTTGTATTCCTTGTGGTCGGTACCCCAATAGAAAATGCGCTTGCCGGGCTTTAAGCAACGGGCGACTTCATCAAGAAAGTCGGGGCGCAGCAATCGGTTCTTGTGGTGGCGTTCCTTTGGCCACGGATCCGGGAAGTACATATGGAAGGCGTCCACGGTATTGTCCTTGACGGCGTCACGCAAAAAGTAGAACACGTCACCGCGGAGCATGGCGGCGTTGCCTTGAGCGACGATGCCGCGTTTTTCCATACGTTCATGAGCGAAGGCTGCCCAGGTGTAATCCCATTCGCTACCCATAATAAAGTAATCCGGGTGCTTTTCGGCATAGTCCGTCATGAAGTTTCCCTTGCCGCTTCCGATTTCGACTTCGATGTGTCCGTTTTCGTTCGGGAACATGTCTTTCCATGTGAAGTCGAGCTTGTGCGGCTTTCCGTCCGGCGTCTTGATCGGCTTGCGGTCACCGTTGGTGCGGAAAATGTAGTGCCACAAAGCCTTCATGTTCGGGTCTTGTGTCAAGTCGCGATAAAATTCCGGGATGATGACTTCCTTCGGAGCCTTTTCCTCTTCGTTCAGAACTTCGTTGTTGTTTTCGTCTGCCATGTTTTTTGTTTCCACTAAATAAATGCCACGATCTTATCTTTGAACTTTTCCGGAATTCCCTTGTCAAGCGCATCGCGGATGTGCTTGTCGGAATACTTCATCGAAAAATGACTCAAGATAATCTTTTCGCACTTGATGTCTCCGTCCATTTCGTTGAGCGCACGGACGATGTCTTTCAAGTGGCTGTGCCCTTTCTTTTTGCTCATCGCCTCGTCTTCGTCGTCGAGGAACGTGCATTCCGTAATGAGGACTTTCGACTGGAATACTTGGCGGTTGTCGAGCAGGCTTTCGCCAAGGCAGTCGCCCATAAAGCTGATGAGCGGCTCGTAGACTTCGCGCGTGATTTCGACGCCGTTCTTTCTGAGTTCGATGATTTCGGCGGCGTTTTTCCCAAGGAATTCATCTTTGAGCTTTTTCTTGTAAAAGTAAAGTGTTCCGCCCATCGTCGGGATGGAATGCTTGACTTCGAAGGCTTCTAGCGCAATGTCCTTGCGGTATCTCAAGAATTGCCGTTTGCCCGCTGTGATGGGCTCGATTTCGGGATAGCGGAATTTCGATTCGGCGACGCCTTCGAAAAGGGCTTCGGATTTGATCCATGCCTTTGCATTTTCGCTGATGCATTCGGGAATGTAATAGACGCTGTCTCGTTCGACTCCCATCATCTTGCGCAGGCTGTGGTGTCGCATCAGGCAACGGGCGTGGTCGCCGTGGGCGTGCGTCAGGAATACGTGGTCGAGGGGGATTGCCGTGAGTGGGCATTCTCCCATGTCAATGCAAAAGTCGAGTTCGGGAATCTGGATGTACGTCGCAAGTCCGGAAATCGAAAAACCGGAAATAGGCGAGCAGGGCGTGTTCACGTGAACCTGCCGCAGGGCGTTGTGTATGTTTTTGCTTTCGTTCACTTTTTTACCGCCCCACAATTTAGCAAATTTCGTGTCAGCCCCATCGCAATGACCTTCTGCATTTATAACGAAAAGAATCGGTTTGGCGTGTTTTTACGGATGCAAAAAATCCCGGCGCGGAGTCCGGGATTAAAAGCCGAAAATGTACGGGCTGCAATTACTTCGTTGCAACAATGCTGTCGAAGTCAGAGCAGGACATCTTTTCGATGTTCACGCCCATGGCCTTGCTGCGGGTCCTGTCATTACCCTTTCTTTCAGGAATGCGGAAGCAGAAGTCGTACTTGTTTCCCTTGTCGGTCGGGATGCCCATCTTGAAGATGCGGAGGCGTTCCTGGCCCTTTCTTGTAATTTCGTGATAGTCGTACGTATTCTTGATACGTTCCAGACGCTTTTCCTGGGTGAACACGATTTCGTTGTTGATCGGTCCTTCGAGGATGATCGGGAGGGAGTTCTGGAAGCGGAGCTCCATCTTGCCGTTTGTCTTGACGATGGACGTTTCGGCCGGCTTGATCAAGTAGCGCTGTTGCGGGATGTTCTTGTACGCCACGTTGTGACTTGCTTTGCGCACGCCGCAGACTTCACGCATATCGGGGTTGGCGACAAAGTCGATATCGCGGCAAATCGGGGGGAGGTCGGTCGGAACTTCGAGGTCTTCGCCGTCCTGGGCGGAACCGGCGCAACCAACCAAGAAAGACAATGCAACAAGGCAAGAGGACAACAATAAATTTTTCTTCATGTTTAAAATATAAGATTATTATAAATCAAAAAGAGAATTTTTTTGAAATTGAATAGAATAGATGGATTTTTCGTACAAAAATTCAAATTTTGTAAATATTTGTTAACTGAAATAAAGGGGAGGTGGGCTTTTACCCTTTGGAGTTTGAAAAAATATTCTATCTTTGGCATGAAAAATGAGATTGGTGTAAAATGAAAATCTACAGCTGGAATGTCAACGGTATTCGCTCCGTCCTGAAAAAAGGCTTCGAAGATTGGTTCTCTGCAACCGATCCCGATGTGCTTTGCCTTCAGGAAGTCCGGGCCGAAAAAAGCCAGGTCGCCGAAATCGCTAGCCGCGAAGGTTACTACACGTACTGGAATGCTTGCAAGCGCAAGAAGGGCTACAGCGGTGTGGCCGTCTATTCCAAGATCGAACCCGATGCGGTCAATTACGGTTTTGACATCGAGGAATTTGATGAAGAAGGCCGTGTGCTCCAGTTGGTGTTCCCGGACTGGGTTCTCAACAGCATCTATTTCCCGAATGGTGGGCAGGGCGATGACCGCCTGGATTACAAGCTCCGCTTTTACGATGCCTTCCTCGAAAACTGCAAACAGTGGCTTGCCGACGGAAAGCATGTGGTGACCGTTGGCGATTACAACACCTGTCATAAAGAAATCGACATTGCCCGTCCCAAGGAAAACGAGAACGTGAGCGGCTTTTTGCCGATTGAACGTGCCTGGATGGACAAGTATGTCGAAAACGGCTTTATCGATACGTTCCGCAAATTGCATCCGGATACCCGCGATGCGTATTCCTGGTGGTCGAACCGCTTTGGCGCCCGCGAACGGAACGTGGGATGGCGTCTGGACTATGGCTTTGTGGATGCAGCCCTTATGCCGAACGTGGTCAGCGCCGAAATCCATAACACCGTGATGGGTTCGGACCATTGCCCGATTTCCTTGGAACTCGAACCGCCGTTCTTGCCGCTCCCCATCAAAAAATCCGAAGACATCTAAAAATCAGAAGACGTCTAAAGTAAAATAGTATCTTGTTTGAAAGCAATTTATATACTATATTGCAAGCAAAATTTTTCAAACAAGGATACAGTCTATGTTAAAGAAAATAGCTTTTGTGGCCATTCTGTTGGCTAGTGCTGCTTTTGCCCAGGTCAGTGTGGGTGAACACGCTTCGTTCACCTTCGGTACCGTTTGGGGCGAACATACCGATGATTCTTATTGGGGTCCTGGCTTTACTGCCGGTTTTGATGTTAAGGCTCCGCTGGATCCAAAACTGTCTTTTGTGGCTGGATTGGAAGTCGATTACCGTACAATAACTAACGAGTATAAATACCGTGATACCGAGATTGATCACACCTATTTCTTTATGTATTTAAGACTTCCTGCAGTGGGCCGTTTTTATGTTGATCCTAAGGTCTTTGGCGAATTCGGTATCTCTGCTGCCGTTCGTTTGACCTCTGGCAATATGGCGGAAGGTGAGGATGAAGATGGATTCGATGTCTTTAGTGGCGTTTATGATAGCTCCGAAGATATGAGCCGCTTTGAATTTGGTCTTATTGCCGGTCTTGGCTTTGCCGTTACGCCGAAGGTCGACTTTAACATCCGTTATGCTATGGCTCTTACCAATATGGCAAGTCACGGTAATGGTGGCTCGAAGAATATGCGTTTCCAGGCGGGTCTGACGTACTGGTTCAACTAAACAATTTGCGAAATGTGAAGAAAGCCCGCACTTGAATGTGTGGGTTTTCTTTGTATGAAATCAAAAAGCCGCCCTTGCGGGGCGGCGCTTTTTACAAGTCGGTAGAGACCTTTTTGGGGACTCTTTACGAGTGCAGGTATTCGATGATCGCGTCGTGGATCGTGGTGAACACGCTTCTGAGCTCGTCTTCGTCTTCTTCCAAAAGCGTCACGCGGAAGCCCTTGAGGTCCGTGCAGAAGCTCGTGCTCGGCACAACGCAGATGCCCTTTGCGCCCAGGAGATAGTACACGAAGCGGTAGTCGAGATTCGTCGTCTTGCTGCACCATTCTTCGACTTTCTTCTTGATGATCGGATTGTCGATCTTCAGCGTCTGGTGATTGTTGAGCGTACCTTCGCGGAAGATGATGGTGTTGTAGAATGCTCCGTAAGTTGGGTTGAAATAGAGCTCCGGAATGTCGGAGAGAATTTCATTGATGATGGCGCTCCTGCGACCGATCTTTTCGTTCAATGCCTTGCGGTGTTCCATGAAGCGCTTGTCGCCGAGAACGCGCGGAATTGTCATCTGCGGGAGCGTTGTGGAGCAGACTTCCACCATCTTGGCGTTGTCGATAGCGCGGCAGAAGGCGTCGAACTGTTCGTCCTTGTCGCGGTTGTAGTATTCAGCCCAGCCGCAACGAGCGCCCGGCCACGGGTATTCTTTGGAAATGCCCTTGAGCGCAATGCCCGGAACGTCACCGATGTATTCGGCGAGCGCGTAGGCGTGAGCTCCGTTGTACGTAATCTTGTTGTATATTTCGTCGCAGATGATGAACAGGTTGTAGCGCTTGGCGATATCCACA
Organism: Fibrobacter succinogenes; assembly: GCA_902779055.1. Taxonomy (GTDB): domain Bacteria; phylum Fibrobacterota; class Fibrobacteria; order Fibrobacterales; family Fibrobacteraceae; genus Fibrobacter; species Fibrobacter succinogenes_K. Next base: position 164,485 of record CACZAD010000007.1, read on the forward strand.
ATCTTCTTGAGGATTTCAAGCGGGTAGACCATGCCGGTCGGATTGTCCGGGTTCAGAATCAAGATGCCCGCGATGCTCGGGTTGTACTTCACCTTGTTTTCGAGTTCTTCCAGGTCCGGATACCAGTGGTTTTCGGGCTGGAGCCTGTAGGTGATCGGAGCCGTGTGGGCGTGGGCGGCTTCTGCAGAGCTGTGCGTCGAATAGGCCGGAGCCGGTCCGATAATGCGGGTCGTGATGGACAAGAGACCGTAAATCGTGGCGATAGCGTCGCCGAGACCGTTGAAGAACAGAATGTCGTCGACATTGATCTGTGCGCCGCCGAGCTTGTTGTTTTCTTTGACCAGGAACTCGCGGGTTTCGAGCATACCCTTGGACGGGCAGTAGCCGTAGCTGCGGTTCGTCTTGGCGAGGTCAACGACAATATCCTTGATCCAGTCGGGGATCTGGCACTTCTTTTCGATCGGGTCGCCAATGTTTTCCCAATGGATTGGCAAGCCGAGTGCCTTGAGCTGGTTCGCCTTCTTCACGATCTCGCGGATTTCGTAAGAAAGTTCCTTAGCACCTTCGCTCAACAATCTTCTACGCATTTTAGACTCCTATGGAGGTTTCGAAAATTCACTTTTTTACTGCGTAATTATAGAATAATATTTTCGTGAATTCCCGTATTCCTTTTGTTTATGGTTAAAGTTTAGGGTAAAAAAATAAAGCAGCCTTTTGCGGGGCTGCCCTTGAAACTTTTAATCTGAGTTTTTTGCGTTAAGCTTTACAGATCTTGGTTTCTTTGGACAGCCCCATAATAGCTCGGGCTGCTGCCGGGCTTGCTTCAATCGCTGCTGCGATGATGTTCTGTCCAAAGATTTTGTTCATACGAATAAAAATATAGTTCTCGTCGAATAAAAATTCAAGGGGTTTCAAATTACTACATTCTGCGCATGACTCACGATACGCTTTACGATCCGATCCGCAAAAAAGAAGTTCCCGCAACGCCCGAAGAACACGTTCGCCAGGCGACGGTGCGCTATCTTTTGGACGTGGTGAAGGTGCCTGCGCATCTGATTGCGGTGGAATTCCCGCTTTACCTAGTGGAACCGAAAACGGATGACCGAGCCGACATCGTGGTGCATAACTTCCGTGACGGGGCGCCTTTGAACAAACCCTGGCTCTTGGTTGAATGTAAGGCTCCTGGCGAGTACACCTGGCCCGTGCTGCAACAACAGCTGAACAAGTACCTGGCAGTACTCACTCCGAATTATGTGATGCTTGCGCTTGGGGATGCAGTGCGCTACTTTGCTCTCGATGCAAAAACAAAGCGCTTCGTGAAAATCGAAGCGCTTCCGGAGTTCGGCCAGTAAAGGTTACCGCGCTTTCCGTTCGGGATGGCGTTTATAGAACTGTCGCTTGTCCTCGTACATGAGAACGTCGGCTTCGTGCATGGCTTTGCGGATGTCGCCACCGTTGTCGTCGTAGTAGAATCCGAACGAAAAGCTGACGTGGTCAGGAATCTCGGACTTGTCGTGCAGCTTCTTGATTTTCTGTTCGAGGTAGTCCTTGGGCTGGTCAAGGATGATGATCAAAAATTCATCGCCACCGGCACGGTAGACTTCGCCTCCGACAAACGTTTGCTTTAGAATCCACGAGGCATCTTTCAGCAATGTATCGCCTGCTTCATGGCCTTTGTTGTCGTTTATCGGCTTGAGACCGTTCAAGTCGGCAAAGACGACGGCGAGCGTATTGTGCGGAACCTTGCCTTCGATAAACTCTGTCACCCTGTTGTTCATCGCATTGCGGTTCTTGACACCCGTCAAGAGGTCTATGTTACTGAGCATTTCGAGCTTGCCCAAAAGCTGGTAGTTTGCAATTTCCGAGGCTATGAAGAATGTCGAAAGCTCAAGCGTTTCCTTGATGCGTAACGTGTTCGATGTATTGAAGTTCGCAACCCATATAAAGCCCAAAAGCGTGGAGCCGTAATGCAGGGGCAACAGCACAAGGCTATTGACGCTTGCGTTTCTCAGCGACTTGTACCATTCAGGATTCTTTTGCTTGATGAATATAAAGTCATCTTCGTTCTTGATCATCAGGCAGTTGCTTCCGGCGAGGATGTCCATCCAGGTCTTTGCGTAGTTGATGAAGTCTTCGTCCAGAATCCCGCGGATGGATTGAAGCTTTGTGCCTTCCTTGAGCGAATCGCTAAACACGGTGCAGGAGTGTTCGCTAAAGTCCGTGAGCAAGATGCAGCAGTATTCTGCTCCGCAGATTTCTCGGATGTCGTCAATGACTTCGTCCATGGTCTTGCGCATGTTCTGCGTACTGCGGAGCTTGATGCAAGTCTTGAGGATTGTAGATGAGGCCTCGGCCGAGAGATTCGATAGGCCTTCGACGCTTTCTTCAAATGTGATTTCTTGCGAATACGTGCAGTAAGCCTTTTTCGGGTCTTCGATGCTGAGCGGCATCATGATCAAGTTGATGCAGAAGTTATAGCGTTCGGGGCGGATGTAGGCGTGTACGGGCTTTTTCTTGATGGCGCATTCGTAGCAGAAATTCTCGAAATTCAGTTCCTTTTTCATGTAGCGTTCGTAGCTACTGCCCGGTACGAACTTTTCCTTGAAGATGACATTCCCGTCGCTATCCATTTTTTCCATAGCGTGGATATACGGGGCGTTTCCGGCCTCGATGCGAATCGTGCCTATTTTGTCATCGTCACGTTTTTCAACGGACAAGATGCTAGTCATCGTATGAAATTTGTCTACAATACTCTGCAAATCCATAATCTAACGATTCCTACATTCAGGGTGCATTTCGTAATAATGTTTCTTGTCTTCGTACATCAGGGCGTCCGCTTCGCGCATCGCAGTCCGAATGTCCAGATGCTTTTCGTCATAGTAAAAACCAATGGCAAAACTGATTTGTTCTGGACCTTCCGATTTCTTTCGTAGCTTCTCGATTTGCGATTCCAGAAGTTCCTTGGACTTGTTCATGGCGATAATCACGAACTCGTCGCCGCCGGCCCTGTAAATTTCGCTTCCGCCAAAGCAGGATTTCAAGGCATCCGCCGCATTTTTCAAGAAACTGTCCCCTGCGTTATGACCGTTCTCGTCATTGACGCTTTTGAGTCCGTTCAAGTCTGCAAATATGATTCCGTACGAATCCGGCATCCGTTCGCGTCCGCTCACGATTTTCAGGACGCGGTTGTTCATCGCGTTACGGTTGTTGACTCCGGTCAAGAGATCCGTTGTGCTCAACATTTCGAGCTTTTGCAGCAACTGGTAATTTGCAATTTCGGAGGCGATAAAGAATGTGGCCAGCTCAAGGGTTTCCTTGATGTGTTCTGCATCCTTGGTGTCAAAGTTCGTGGCCCAGATAAAGCCGATGTTGTCTTCGTTATAGCGTAACGGGAACAGGACGAGGCTGTGGATGTCGGCTTTCTGCATGGAGGCGTACCACGGCGGATTATGAACCTTGATCTCGTTCATATCGTTTTCGTCCTTGATGATCAGGCAGTTGCTTCCGTTGATGGTGTCAAGCCAGGTTTTTACGAGGTCCATAAACTTGTCGTCCATATAGTCGAGCAATGTGTGTCTGCCGATTTCCGGAGCGGCGTTTTCGCTCATAAGGGAACACGTGTTGGCCTTGAAGTCCGTTTGCATAATGCAGCAGTAGTTGGCGCGGCAGATGATGCGGATGTCGGCAATGATTTCGTCCATCGTCTTGAGGAAGTTTTTGGTGCTGCTAAGCTTGATGCAGGTCTTGAGAACGTTCGAAATTGTTGTTGCCGAAAGGTTTGTCAGCTGTTCCAGATTAGCTTCGGTAGACAGTTCCTGCGTGTAGGTGCAGTAGAACTTGTCCGGGTCTTCAAAGTCAAGCGGCAAACTGAAAATGTTGAACCAGATGTTGAACCTGTCGGGATGGATGTAGGCGTGCATCGGCTTTTTCAGCACGGCGCTGCTGTAGATGAAATGCTCGAAGTTCAGGTCTTTGGGAAGGTAACGAGTGTATTCCTGACCGGGAACAAAACTTCTATCGTACGGCATATTGATGGGAGTGTCGTTGTTGGACTTAAAAGAGTCTATGTAAGCCTTGTTTCCGACTTCGATGCGCATCTTGCCATATGTTCCGTCAGGCTTTTTTTCGACGGACATAATGCAGGTCATCGAATCAAACTGATCTACATATTCTTGCAAATCCATACTAGCTCCTTCTTAGGCCGAAACATCGATTTTATCAATGTCTTCTGTAGTAAAGATAACTCGAAATACAGAAAATAGCACATTTATGGCGAGCCATTTCCCATAATTATGGTCTAATATGGAGGATAAATCTCACTTTTTAGGCGGATTTTACGATGGATTCGACGTTTCCGTCCTTGAATCGAGTGGTGATCGTGTCGCCTGGCTTTAACTGGGCCTTGCTGCGGATGAACTTTCCGTTTTCGTCTAGCGTGAGCGAGTAGCCCTTGGCTAGCGTTGTTTGCGGGTCGGCATTCTTGACCTTTTCGTTCACGAGTTCGAACTCGGATTTGGCGAGGTCTAGAATCTTGCGGGAACCCTGCTTTAAGCCTTCGCGGTTGCGGTCGAGACGTTCGTGTTCCGATTTGAGATAGTAAGCGGTGTCCTTTTTGATGGAGGCGGCCATCAGCACGTGCTTTGATTTCTCGTTCTGGATGAGCCCGAAAACTTTTTGCTGGAGCTGGTTCCCCATCGTGCCGAGCTGCTTGTTGCTATCGGTGAGTAGGTCGCGGGCGCCATCGGCGATGCTTGACATTGCTTCTGTCATACGGTTCCAGCTGTCTGTCACGCGTTCCACGAGACGCTTCGCGCAGTCTGTTGGCGTGATGCACGAGAGGTAAGCGACTTCGTCCAAAAGGCAGCGGTCGATTTCGTGGCCGATTCCCGTAAAGACGGGGGTGGGGTAGTTGGCGACCGCGCGGCAAAGCGCTTCGCTATCAAAAAAGTTCAAGTCAGTCTTGGCACCGCCACCACGCACGATGCAGACAACATCTAAATTGGGATCGCCTTGGAGCTGTTCCAGAGCGGCGATGATGCTCCCTTCGGTTTCGTTTCCTTGCATCCGCGCGTAGACGGTTGTGACTTCGAATGCAAACGGCGAGGCTTCAAGTCGCGTGGTGAAGTCCTTGTACGCGGCGGTGTTTTCGCCGGTGATGAGCCCCACGCGGAGTGGCACGTCGGCAAGTTCGAGTTGCTTGTTCTTTTCGAGCAGGCCTTCCATTGCAAGGCGTTTCAAGATGGCGCTTTTGGTGAGTGCAAGTTCGCCAATCGTATAAACCGGGTCGATGTCCAGAATTTGCGCCTGCAACTTTCCGTACGGGATGTACAGTTCGGCACGCACGAGAAAATTGACTTTCAAGTCGTGCTTGAGCGTAAACGGTTGCGAAAGGCTAGAAATCTTGGCAAGAATCGCATCGTATTTGGCTGTGTAGCAGTAAAGGGCGAGGGTCGCCTTGGGCTTCACGTCGCCATCGGCAAAGTCCGCAATGCTCAGGTAAACGCCCGACGGCTTTTCCGCAATTTGCGAAATGACCCCATGCACCCAAACCGCAGGCGTAGCCTCTACGGTGTTCTTGAGTGAACGCATGTACTGTGTGACCGAAAATGTACGAACTTCTTGATCCATGTTTTATTGATGTCATCCCGGCCAGAGCCTGCCCCGGACAAGTTCCGGGGTGCCGGGATCACCTTTTGCATTGTCATTCCCGCTTGTCACCCCGGCCTCTGTGCCGGGGTCACCTTTGACGTTAATTATAATAATAATTAAATTGGTATAAAAAGGACTCGCCGTGTCGAAAGTAGTTTCTGCAATGGATATGCGTCAGAATTTTGGGACGCTCTTGAACCAGGTCGCCATCAAGGACGAAGAAATCGTTATTGAACGCGCTGGCAAGCCTTTGGCACGCCTCGTGAGTATGAATTCCGCCACAAGCGGCAAGCTCGACTTCCGCGACATTGGCAAACTCCCCAACGACATCTGGGTGGAATAGGTTCCCGCCAGAGGCTTTGTCATCCTGCCTTTTTATCATTCCGGCCTTCGAGCCGGAATCTCCTTTTTTATGAGAATGTCAACTGTTTCTTGTTAAAGGTGTTTAGTATATTCTGTTATATGAAAAAGGTTTTGCTTTCAATCATCGTATTAGTTGCGTTTGCGAATGCGCAGTTCTTTTACGACAAACATGGCGAAAGTCGCGGGGCGTATAAAGATAGCTTGGCGTATTCTAAGCTTGTTGAGTTCTCGCAAAGATACCGTGGCCCGATTTTGGTGAAAAAGCCTGTTGAAGGAATCAAGCCTAGAAAAAATTTGGAAAAGATTCTGGAGAGCAAAATACAGCGACGTGTTGATGTGAGTCGCGATTCCTTGCGCAAGGAAGTTTGGCTCGAAGTGGAAAAAAACGAGATTGTTCAACTTTGCGTTGATGGTTTTGTAATCGCTTGGGAAACTTCCTTAAGTTCTCAAATATTGAACGATTCGTGTTTGGTATTTCAAGTGCCAACGCTTATCGGTGTTGTATCTATTAATGTTTATTTATCAAATTCAAATTCTGCGCATAAAATAAATTTAGCAGTTGGCATGAAATATTTAAATTTCAAGAATGAAGAAATTGTTTTAGGATATAATAAGTATGACGAAAAAAGATTTAAGCCTGAAGATCAATGCGTAACAGAATGGGGGACAATAGATTGTAGTCCAGAAAATAGCTATCCCGAAACTCTTGTATCAGTTACGGGCGATTACCTAGTTGACAAATATCCCGTAACAAATTGTGATTTTACTCAAATTATGTGGGATAGCATTCCCCAAAAGGCAATTTTTGAAAACGAATCAATCAAATCAATTCAAGAAGATTGGATTTCAAGGAAAAGAGCGTATAAACGCAATGGGATATGCGATGCATATGATTCGGCAGCAAGTATGGTTACCCTATATCAAGCCATAAAATACGCAAACGCACGCAGCATACGCGAAGGGCTAAGACCATACTACATTTTAACACCATCAGATGCAGATAACGAAGAAATTTTGTCAAACGGTTACATCATAGATAATCTCGATTTTACCGAGCATGAAAATGAAAACGTTCAAGTTACAGAAGACAGCACCTCTGATGGATATAAATTACCCAATTTGGACGAATGGATGATATTCGCACGAGGAGGAGACAAAAAAAAGAAAGCTCCTTGGGGAGACTCTTCAGTTACATTCGAGGATGTTTCAAAATATGCAAAATTCAATACTAAAATTCCCCAAAACGAAAAAGAATGGACTTATTCGGGAATAGTCGGTCAATTGTTACCAAACGGATATGGTTTGTACGATATATTTGGCCTTGTTGAAGAAAAAGTCCTTCTAAAACGCCCTTTGTATGGTAATTTGGGTAATCCATCTTGTTTAAAAGGCGGTTATCGAGTATCCACAACAAAAGAAGGATTCTTCGAGACAAGCTATCCTTATTGGAAATGGATTAACTATGGTTATTTTCAATTTGGCGCTCCAGGAATATTTTCCGGCTTCCGCCTAATTCGCGACATCGGCAATGATGCCAAATGGAGCGATGTTAAGTCCGAAAAAGAATAACTTATAAACGAAAAAAAACGCCCCCGACCAAATCGGGGGCAAAAATTTTTGTCATTCTCCGTTAGGAGAATCCATATTCCTCAGCTTGCTTAGTGCGTAAAACCGGCGAAGATGTTGTCGCTCAAGAACGGCAAGAATCCAAGCACCACGACCGAGCAGCTCAGCAGAATGATCACATTGCGTTGGCGCTTTGTGAGGCGGAGCGGGTTTAGGTGGTTGTCCGGTTCGTCTACCCAGGCGCTCTTGATGAGCTGCAAGTAGTAGAACAACGCAATCACGTTGTTCAAGACGGCGAATGCCACGAGCGCATAGTGTCCCGTAGAGGCGCCGCTGAAGAACAAGTGGAACTTTCCGAAGAAACCGGCAAGAGGCGGGATGCCTGCCAAGCTGAACATCGAAATCGCAAGAGCGATGCCGAGGCTCGGGTTCTGCTTAGAAAGTCCGCGGAGCGAGTTGAACGTTTCTTCGCGGTGGTGCCCGATGATGCCGAACACGAAGAATGCGAGGTAGTTCGAAACGGCGTAGACGAAGAGGTAATAGATGATTGCCGTCTTTGCCATTGTAGCAGGGCCGAGCAATGCCACCATGATGTAACCGGCTTGGGCGATGGAGCTGTAAGCCATGAATCGGCGGAGGCGGCTCTGCTTGAGTGCACCGAGGTTTCCGACAAAGAGCGTGACGCCTGCCAAAAGGGCGATAAGCGGTGCAATCTGTTCCTGAATCGGGGCGAGCGGACCGTAAACGAGTACAACGAGGAATGCGATTGCTGTAGCCTTCGAAGTCACGGAAAGCACTGCGGTTACCGGCGTCGGGGCGCCTTCGTAAACGTCCGGAGCCCAGGTGTAGAACGGGAACAGCGTGAGCTTGAATCCAATGCCGCAGAACAGGAACAGCACGGAAACCCACAGGAGCGGATTTGTACTGGCAGCTACGGCGCTATAGATTTCGTTGAAGTGGAGACTTCCGGCGAAACCATAGAGGTAGCTGAAGCCGAACAGTTCAAATGCCGTAGCGACAGAACCCATCAAAATGTATTTGGTGGCTGCTTCGGAACCGAATTGGTCGCGCTTGTTCCAGGCGGCGAGTGCATACATCGGAATGGTGGCGATTTCGAGACCTAGGAAGAACGTGAGTAAGTCACAGGCACTGACGACCGTGAATCCACCGAACGTTGCAAATGCAATCGCTCCGATGAATTCTGCAATCTGGTGCATCTGCGGCTTGTTGTCGCCACCGTGTTCAAAGTAGTCCTTCGAGAGCCACATGCCAAGCAATGCGCTCACCATAAGCACTTCGCGCATGAGAACGCCAAAGTCATCGACCTTCCAGTTGCAGATAAAGAACTTTCCGTTGCCGCTAGCAAGCGGGATGAAGTTCAGCAAAATGAAGATGACGACAAAGCCGATGTTTGCCATTCTCCATGGCAGTTTAGATTTCTCGTCGCAAAAGAGCCTGCTCCCGATCACGATGAACGGGAACAGCAGCAAGAGCAAGTCGGGAAGAATGAAATTAGGAAAAACGATATTTGCCATAAGTTAACCTACTATAAACCTGCCGATGAAATCTTTGCAAAAATGGGAGCGATGCTCTGGTCCAGAAGTTCGGAAATCCAGCCGGGGCAAACACCGATAAACAACAGGCAGGCGACAAGAACGACGATGACGAGCTTTTCGCGGAATGTTCCGTCCGTGAGGTTCTCGTACTTTTGCGGGAGCGCACCGTGGAGCATCCTGTTGGCGGTCTGCAAAATGTAAACCGCAGTCGTCGTGATGGAGAGAATCGCGAGAATCGTCACAATGCGCGTGAGCGTGGAATCCTGCTGGAATGCGCCAATGAAGATGGTGCTTTCGGCAATGAATCCGCTAAAGCCCGGGAGGCCGAGTCCTGCGAAACCGGCAAGCACGAAGCCTACGCCGAGGAACGGCATCTTGCGCATAATACCGCCCATTTCCGTGATGTCACGGGTGTGGGTGCGTTCGTAAATCATACCGATGGTGGCGAAGAAGAGTCCCGTCAAGAATCCATGAGAAATCATCTGGAGGCTTGCACCGCGAAGTCCAATTGGCGTGAGGGCTGCAAGTCCGAGGAAGATGAGACCCAGGTGGCTAATAGAACTGTAAGCGGTGATGTACTTGAGGTCCTTGTGGCGGATGGCGATGAACGGTCCGAGAACCACGTTAAAGATGAGGAGCGCCACAACGTACGGGAGCCAAATCTTGGCGGCTTCGGGCATGAGGAACATGGCCACACGCAAGCATCCGTAGGCACCCATTTTCATCATCACGCCGGCGGCGAGCATCGAAACGGCCGTCGGTGCGGCGGAGTGGCCGTCCGGGCTCCAGAAGTGGAACGGGAACAACGAACTCGAAACGGCAAAACCCATGAACATGAGCGGGAATGCCCACATCTGGAAGTCCATCGGGAGAGTCGTCTTTGCAATCTCAATGAGGTTCCAGCTGTTTGCGCCGCTTTCGAAGAAGAGTCCAAAGAGCGTTGCCAGAATCATCGAAGAACCGAATGCGAGGGTCAACGTGAGTTTTTTACCACCGTAGTCGCGTTTTCCGCTACCGTAGCAGGCAATCATCAAGTACATGCAGAGGGCTTCCATTTCGTAGAACACGAAAAAGAGAACCAAGTCAAAGCTCATGTAGACGCCGTAAACGCTTGTGGCTAGGAGCTGGATGAGCGCAAAGAAAATCTTCTGGTTTCCTTTGATGTGGAGGCTCACGAGAACGCCTGCCCAAACGATGAACGCCGTCAGCGCAAGCAATAGCATGTTAAGACCGTCGGCACCGACAATGTAATGGGCATTGAAAACGGTGAGCCACGGAATGTCCGTGAAAAAGCGGAGTACAAGGGGAGCCGCGGCGGGGTCGCTTGGCGTTCCCGAAAGGGCGTACACGCTATAGGTCAAATAACAGACAATGCCAAGCACTAATGTCGCCGATGCCACGTGAATGGTACGGAGCGTCTTGGAGTAACTCGCTGGGATCAAGGCGCAGGCGAGAACTGTTAAGAGGGGGAGTACCCAAATAGAGTTAAAAAGTATTGTGTTCATGGTTACGCCTACAGGGGAAGTTTACCGAAGAATCGCCAAAGGAGAACGCCTACAATCAAGGTGCCCAGGTAGAACGGCAAAAAGCCGCCTTGGGCGAGGCGAACGAGGTCGCCCAACTTGTGGATGAACCAAACCACAAATGCGAGGAGACCTTCGATGACGTAATCGTTGAAAGCACGTGCTGCGCGGGCGATGCCACCAAAGATGAACTGGCGCACTACCGTGTAGTACATTTCGTCAAAGTAGAACTTGTGGTAAATGATCTTGTAGATACCACTGCGGTTTGTTTCGTCAAGGGCGCGCTGGACCTTGGCCCACTTGCTTGCATAGAGCAACCAGGCGATAACGAGTGCAAAGACGGCAATGCCGACGGCTACAAACGGGAGCCATTCAGCGTGTTCAAGCTTCATAAGCTGCGGCACGTTCAACTGTCCTGGCACAAAGAACTTCTCGAAAATGCCCTTGCCGAGGACACCGCTCAAAAGTGCGGGAATCGCAAGGATGGCAATCGGGAGTGTCATCGCGAAATCTTCATGCACATGGCCTGCCTTGACGCCTTCGTGGCGCGGAGCGCCATGGAATGCAAGGAAGAACAGACGGAACATGTAGAATGTCGTGAGGCCGCTCGTGAGGAGCGCGAGCCCGAAGACGACGTAATGGTGCCCTTGGAATGCGGCGAGGATGATTTCGTCCTTGGAGAAGAATCCGGAGAACGGCGGAATGCCCGAAATGGCGAGAATCGAAATGAGCGTGCAAGCGTAGGTGAGCTTCATCTTCTTGCCGAGACCGCCCATGGCGTCGAGATCGTTCGTGCCGACCTGATGGATGAGGCTACCGGCGATGAGGAACAAGCTGCACTTGAAGAAGGCGTGCGTAAAGATGTGGAACGTCGATGCTGTCCAACCGGTAACGGCGACGACTTGACCAATCTTGCAAGCGCCAAGCGCAAACATCATATAGCCGAGCTGCGAAAGCGTGGAGTAGGCGAGGATGCGCTTGATGTCCTTTTGCGTGCAGGCGATGACGGCTGCAAAGACCATCGTGAATGCACCGACCCACATGATGAGCGTGAGAGCGTTATCGCAAATGGCAAAAAACGGGAAGAGTCGTGCGACCAGGTAAACGCCTGCGACGACCATCGTTGCACTATGGATGATGGAGCTGACCGGTGTAGGACCTTCCATCGCGTTCGGAAGCCAGATGTGCATCGGGAACATGGCGGACTTGCCCCAGCCACCGGTAAAGATGAGGATGGAGCCAAGTACCAAAGCCTGTGCCTTGCTGACCGTCACGATGCCGAGGTTGATGAAATCCTTTTGGAAGTCTACGAGGCTAAGCGAATTGATCGTCGAAAAGTCGAAACTCCCGACGACATAGCTCACAAGCACAATGCCTAGCAAGAAGAAGCTATCGGCAAAGCGGGTGAGGATAAATGCCTGCTTGGAGGCGCTCACGGCACTCGGCTTGTGGTACCAGAAACCGATGAGCAAGTAACTCGAAACGCCGACGAGTTCCCAGAAGATGAACATCTGGAAAAGGTTCGTGGCAACGACGAGGCCGAGCATCGAGAAGCTGAACAGCGAGAGGAGTGCAAAGAAACGCCCTGCGGCGCGGTCTTCGCGCATGTAGCCAATGCTGTAGATGTTCACCATGAAGCTGATGAACGTGACGACCACGAGCATCATCACTGAGAGCGGGTCGATGAGCATTCCGATTCTTGCGACCAGGTCCCCCACGAACGGGATGAACGCATGATCGAAGAGTATTGCCTTTTGCGGTGCTAAGTCCGAGCTGAAGTAGTGGAATGCAAGTGTGCCTGCGGCGGCAAATGCAAGGCCGTTGCAAATGACAGCGAAGATGGCGGCTGCCTTTGCGCACTTGTTTCCGAGGAAGAGCCCGTTCACGACGAACGTGACAAGCGGGAACAGAAGAATCAAATAGCCGAGAGTGATATCATTAATCATGGAGATCCCTCAACTGGTCAACGTCAAGACTCTTGTGACGACGGTACATGGTGACGATAATTGCAAGAGCAATGGCCATTTCGCATGCCGTCACGGCAATGACAAAAATACTGAACAAGGCGCCTGCAGTCGCATCGTGTGCGGTAAAGTAGGCAAAACTGATAAAGTTGATGTTTGCTGCATTCAGCATCAGTTCAATCGAAATGAGCATGCCGATGAGGTGGCGGCGGCGCATCAGGCCCCAGACGCCAATCCCGAACAGCAAAAATGCGAGAATCAGGCAATTCAGAAGGTTCATTTGCTAGCCTCCTTTTCTTCTGCAATTTCTTCTTTGCTGCGGCGGGCGACCGTGATGGCGCAGATGAGCGTCATCAGGAGGAGAATGCTCACCACTTCGAACGGAATGATGAATCCGTCCTGGTCATAGCCCAAAAGCCTCAATGCGAAGTTTTGAAGCGATGAATAGTCGGCTGGGGCGCTAACGGCTCCGTTTGCAAGGTCCGGCACCGGCAAGATGCACTTGACCATCACGAATACGAACGAAATGGAAAGCGCAAATGCGATAAAGACTCGAGGGATCTTCGTCGTGAATGCATCTTCGCCCAAGTGGCTCGTAAGGAGAATCGTAAACACCACAAAAATCACGACACCGCCCACGTAAACCATCACCTGGGCAAGCGCAATGAATTCCGCATGCATAAGCATATAGAGGATTGCGGTCGTGACAAAGCTAAAGATAAGGAACACGGCACTCTGCAAAATGTTCTTGACGGCGACGCAGCAGACGGCGGTCAAGAGAATCACGAGAGCGACGACATAGAACGCAATGTCCATGCCTCCCATCGGGAATGATAAAGGCAAATCCGGGAACATTAACCTTGTCCCTCCTTCTTATTTAAAATCATTTCGAGATCGTTCGGGTCGGTTGTCGCGACTTCGAAAGCAGGGCTCATTCGGATGGCTCCAAACGGGCAGGCTTCCACGCAGAGGCCGCACTGGGTGCAGCTTGCAAAGTGGTACACGTAACGTCCGAGAACCTTCTTGCCGGCGATGTTCTTTGTGGCAAGTACGTTAATGGAGGCGTTCGGGCAGGCGCGTTCGCACATGCCGCAAGCGGTGCAGTGGTTGTTCCCTTCTTCGTCTTCGATCATCTCGAGACGGCCGCGGAAGCGCTCGTGCATCTTGAGCGTCTTCCTGTTTTCGGGGTACTGTTCTGTGACAATGCGCTTGGGATTGAAAAAGTACTTGAGCGTTACGGACAATCCGCAAATAAGGCTCCACGGACCTGTAATGCAACGCTTCAGGTAGCGCTTGATATATTCAATTGTTGAAATCTGCTTTTGCATAATTAACCACCAATGACGATGTATGCGGCACCAGCGACCAGCAAAACAAGGTTAACGGGCAATAAGAATTTCCATTCAAAGTCCATGAGCTGGTCGACTCGCGGACGAACGAATGTCCAGCGGACCATCATGTAGCACCAGACCATAAAGTAAATCTTCGCGAAGAACCATACGACGCCAGGAACCATGTTCAAGACGTTGTCCACGGCGGCGATACCGATGCACGGCGGGAAGAATCCGCCGAGGAAGCAAGTCGTTGCGAGAGCCGAGTTCGTGATGAGTGCGATGTATTCGGCGAGGTAGAACATGGCAAACGGGGTGCCATTGTATTCCGTGTGGTAACCACCCGTGAGTTCTTGTTCCGCTTCGGCAATGTCGAACGGAGCGCGGTTCATTTCGGCGGTACTCGAAATAAAGAACAAGATGAAGGCGATGAATCCAAGAACTGGAATCTTGAAAATCCACCAGTCAAAAATCGTCCCTTCCTGACCCATCGTGATGCTCATGAGGTTCGTGGAACCCGAAATCATGACGACGAATAAGAGAATCATTGCAAACGAGATTTCGTAGCTGATCATCTGGGCGCCACTGCGGAGTGCTCCGAGCAAGGAATACTTGTTGTTGCTGCTCCAGCCGCCAAGCAAAATGCCGAGTACGCCAAAGCCGTTCACTGCGATAATCAGGGGAATGCCCATCGAAACATCGGCCACGACGAGGTTCTTGTCGAACGGAATCAAGGCGCAGACGATAAACGGAGCAATCAAGACGATAAGCGGTGCCAAGTAGAACATGAGCTTGTCAGCGCCACTCGGTGCATACACTTCCTTGAAGAGCATCTTGATCACGTCGGCGATGGTCTGGATCGTTCCGTGCCAGCCGAGTCGCATCGGGCCCAAGCGGCATTGCACGTGGGCGCACACCTTGCGTTCCATGTAAATGAGGATCGGGGCGGAACCGATGTTCACGATGCAGACCGCGATAATGCAAATCACGGCGTTGATGAGGAAGGCGACGACGCTATTGATGTCTTCGGACTGGATGCTTGCTGGCAGATATTCTGCCAAGCGTGGGACCCATTCACGGACAAAGTCGCCAATAGGATGTGTTACTGAAGGTACAAACATATATTACCTGTCAATTTCTGGGATCACGGGGTCAAGGGTTGCCATAATGGTCACGAGGTCCGAAATCTTGTGGCCCTGAACCATCTTGTTGAGCGCTGCAATGTGCGGGAAAGAGGGACCGCGGGTGTGGATGCGGTACGGCTTTTCACCGGTCGTTGCGGCCACGACGTACGTGGCGTAAAGACCCTTGGCGGTTTCGATTTCGCTGTAGTAGCGGCCCACGGGGAGACGCACCGGTTTTTCCTTGGAACGCCACGGACCTTCGGGGAACTTTTCGACGCACTGGCGCAAAATCTTCATCGATTCGTGAATTTCTGCAATGCGGATCTTGTAACGGTCGTAGCAGTCGCCGTTCTGGAACACCGGAACATCAAAGTCGAACTGGTCGTAAATGCTGTACGGGTTTGCACGGCGCACGTCAAAATTCACGCCGCTCGCGCGGAGCACGGGACCCGAGCATCCGTAAGCAATCGCATCTTCCTTGGTGAGGACGCCGATGCCGATGCTACGTTCCAGCACGATGATGTTCTTGGAAAGGAACCTTTCGTAATCCTTCATCGTGTCTTCCATATGGTCGAGGAACGCCTTCACGCGCGGGATAAACGTATCCGGCACATCGTAGCGGCTGCCACCCGGTCTAAAGAAGTTCGTCGTGAGGCGGGAACCCGTCACTTCTTCAAGCATATCGTGAATCATTTCACGTTCCTTGAAGCCGAACAAAAGGCAAGTCTGGCCGCCAAGGTCACCACCGAAGCAGCCGTAGAACACCAAGTGCGAGGCGATGCGTCCAAGTTCCTGGAGCATCACGCGGATGTATTCGCCACGCAGCGGAACGCCCACATTCATGCCCTTTTCAAGAGCGATGACGACGCCCAGGTTGTTCTGGATGGCGGTGAGGTAGTCCTGACGGTCGCTGAGTGCAATGTACTGCAAGTAGCTCATCGATTCCGCTTGCTTTTCCATACCGCGGTGGATATAGCCAAAGTGTGGGACAAGTTCTACAATGTTTTCACCGTCCATACGGAGCGTGAGTCTAAGGGCACCGTGAGTACTCGGGTGCTGCGGACCCATGTTGATAAAAAATTCTTCAGTATTCGATTTGCGTTCGAGGCGAAATCCTGGAGGTAACTGATGACTCATATAGGCCTCCTGATCATTTCCGGGTGGGTGAAGTCTTTACGGAGCGGGAACCCGACAAAGTCCTTGTCGAGGAATATGTGGCGCAGGTCGGGGTGACCTTCGAAGTTGATGCCGAACATTTCGTATACTTCGCGTTCCTTGACTTCGGCACCGGGGTAGAGGTGCGTAATCGAGGGAACCTTGGCGAGGAGCGATGTCGGGCGCTTTTCTTCTTCGATCGAAAAGTCCTTCTTGAGCTGTACGCAGAGGAAAATCTTGTGTCCGATTTCAAGGCTTCTGAGCATCGTCACCATATCGAAGTGGTCGTCGTAGTCAATCGCTGTCACGTCGATCAGATAGTTCATCTTGAATTCAGGGTCGTTCTTGACGAATTCAACAACGTTCAGGTAATCTTCCTTTTCGAGCATGACTTCGAGCGGACAGTCGGCCGGCAGCTTGGCAACGACATCTTCTGGAGTGTCTTCGCCGCGGGTATGTACGGTCACGTTCGGGAACTTGGCACGGAGCTTTGCGAAAAGTTCCTGCTGGGTAAGTCCCAGGCGCTTGAACGGCACGCGTTCGACTTCCGGGAAGTCGGGCTTCTTGACGCGAATGGGCTTGAAGGCGCTCTTGTAGTCCGGATTTTCTTCCTTGAACTTGGCGCGGGCTTCGGCCATTTCTTCGTCCTTCATTTCTTCGAGGGCGGCCCAAGTCTTTGCGGCTTCACGGTAGCGGTCCATCGTCGAGACGTCCTTGGGTTCTCCTTCGTGCCAAGGATTACGGCAAGTCTCGTGCAGAATCTTGTCGCGGAGCGTCAAAAGTCCGTGGAACAGCGCTTCGGGGCGCGGCGGGCAACCCGGAACAAACACGTCGACCGGAATCAGGTTCTGTGCGCCACGTACAACGGAATAGTTGTCGTAGATGAACGGGCCACCGCTAATCGTGCAGGCGCCCATGGCGATCACGTACTTCGGACCCGGAATCTGTTCCCAGAGCATCTGGATTGCGGGTGCCATACGGCGGGTAATCGTTCCTGCCAGAATAAACAAGTCCGCCTGTCGCGGGGACGAGCGGAACACTTCGGAGCCAAAGCGGGCGATATCGTAACGAGCCATGGAACTCGACATCATTTCGATGGCGCAACAACTTGTACCGTATGTAAGCGGCCAAATAGAATTAGCACGAGCCCAGTTGACGACGTAGTCAATAGCGTTGACAACGTATTTTCCACCGGGAATCGGGTCCAGAATTTTTGGAGCAAAATTGATTATTCCCATTTGAGAATTCCTTTCTTCCAGGCGTAAGCGAGACCTGAAACGAGAATCGCAATGAAGATGACAAGGTCAATAATGACAATCGAAGGCGAAAGAGCCGTGTGACCGGCCATGATTTCCCTGAAGTTCATCATGACAGGGAAGAGAAACAGCGCTTCGATGTCGAACACGAGGAACAGGAGGGCAAACAGGTAATAGCCCACCTTGAACTGAATTCTCGCGTTACCGATGGTTTCCATGCCGCATTCGTACGGCGCCATCTTGTTCTTTGTTTTCTTGGTGCGGTAACCGAGCAATAGCCCAACGACCGTTGCCGCGGCAGCGATAAACGCCCCCAAGAAAAGGAATATGGATAGAATGATGTATTCAGACATTTTTTACCTAATACCTGTAACCTAATTCCTTATTAGTAGAAGTTCTGCAAATCCTGTACAGTTCCAAAGAGGGTGTTGCCAATCTGGAATCGTTCTAGAACGTGTTTCATCAAGTCCTTGAATTCGTCGATGGTGCCTGCGTTCATCGTATTCAGTTTCCCCTGGATGTCGCTCACGAAGCCGTAAACCACCGGACTGGACTTCATTCCCTGCATAGCGCCACTCCACTGCTGCAAGACCCTGTCGGTTTCGATTCTTGCAATAACGTAACGCGTCGTGGAGAGGAGTTCCTGCAAAAAGTGGACGAGGAAGATTTCTTCTTGCAGAATACCCCAACGTTTGTCCTTGGAGTAAAGCGAAGAATTTTCGGCCTTGCCATAAAAGATGGCTGCCTGTGCGTATTCAAGACAAGTCATCAAAAGCCGTTCGTAACGGTTGATGTCCTTGCTCAAATGCTGGTACCAGGCGTTGTTTTTTTCGGGGGTCGATTCGCCCTCGATAAAGTCGTTCGGACAAAGTGCGCGGAAAGCGTAATAGACTTCTTCGTAATAGCGGTTACGCATGCGGCAGTTGAATGCTCGGTTTTTTTGTGTGTAATCGCAATGATGTAAGGACGCTATCATGCTTTTTCAACTCCCCTGACGCCTTCGACCTGCCTGATCTTTGTCACGATGGCATCGACCTGGTCCTTGCGGAACGCCTTGAATTCCATACGGATGCGTCCCGTGTATTGGGCACTGGCTATGCTCAACCTGTCAAGCGCCAGGTTCTCGTCTTTCAAGACCATCAAAATGCTGAGAGGCAGATTCTTTCTGTTGTCTGTTTCGATGGTGAGATGCGTCGTAAATGGCTTGGTCACATCGGCGCTCCAGTCCACCGGCAGGTGCTGGCTTTCCGGGAAGTCCTTGAGGCACGGGCAGTCGCACTTGTGAACTTCGATACCGATCTGAGGACGCATGACACCCACGATCTTGTCGCCGGGAACAGGTCCGCAGCAACTGGCGAAGTGGATAAGTAGACTGGTCTCCTGGCCAATCATCAAAGGCATTTCGTCAATCGTGTTGTTCTTGTCTTTGCCGAAGTTCGGATAGAAGCGGAGTGCTGTCGTTTCCTTGGAAATCGAGTTACCGCCATTCAGGAATCGATGAATGTCCTGGAGTGGAAGTTCGCCCTGGCCCAAGCGTTCGTAAAACTCGTTGATGCTCGTCTTTCCAAAGTAACTGAGGATGTCCTCTTCCTTGGGACGCTTGTCCTTTTCGATTTTCTGCAGGCGCAATTCGCGGTCCCAGATTTCTTTACCGAGGCTGCGGGACTGGGTGATGATACTCGTCTTCATCCACTTGCGGAGTTCTTGCTTGGCCTTGATGGTCTTGACCATTTCGAGCCATTCCGGGCTTGGTTCCTGGTTCGGGCTCTTCAAAATCTGGATGGTCGCACCGTGCGGCACCGGTTCGTCGAGGCTCACCACCTTGTCGTTAATGCGGGCGCCAATGCAGTGGAGGCCGAGTTCCGTGTGGACGGCGAAAGCAAAGTCGAGAACGATGGCTCCTTCGGGGAGTTCAACAGAAGCACCCTTGGGAGTGAATACGGTCATGCCTTCGGGCTTCAGGTCCACCTTCAAGAAGTCGAGGTATTCCTTGGAGTCCGAGATTTCGGATTGCAACTTTACCATGTGGTCGAGCCAGGCGAGTTCTTCGCCTTCGTGCTGCGTTTCCATCTTGTAGGCCCAGTGCGCGGCGAATCCCTTTTCGGCAGTGAGGTCCATGTCCTTGGTGCGGATCTGGACTTCGACCATCTTGTTTTCGGGACCGATGACCGTCGTGTGGATACTCTGGTAAAGGTTCGGCTTCGGGGTCGCAATGTAATCCTTGAAGCGGCTCTGCAACGGTGTCCACAAGTTATGGACGTAACCGAGGGCGAGGTAACATTCCGGGATCGTTTCTACGATAATGCGGATGGCGAAAATGTCGAAGATGTCTTCGAAGCCGCAACCGCGGGCGAGCATCTTGTTGTAGATGCTGTAAATATTCTTGGTTCGCCCCTGGATAGTGCAGTCGAAGTCTTCGAGAGCCATCTTGATTTGCAGAGGGCCAATCACGGATTGCACGTATTTCTCGCGTTTTTCCTTATTCTCGATAAGGGCGTCGACGAGCTTTTGGTATTCGTCGGGGTTCACGTACTTGAAGCTCAAGTCTTCGAGTTCTGTTTTGAGCTTGTATAGACCGAACCTATGGGTAAGGGGGACGTAAATATCGAGAGTTTCTTGCGCAATGATCTTTCGCTTTTCGGGCTTCATGTATCGCATAGTGCGCATGTTGTGGATGCGGTCTGCAATCTTGATCATGATGACCCGCGGGTCTTTAGCCATTGCGGTAATGAGCTTGCGGTAGGTACTTGCCTTCTGGGCGGTCTTGCTTGCTTCTTGTACGGCGGTAATCTTTGTCACCGCATCGACCATGAAGGCGGTATCTTCGCCAAAAAGTTCAGAAATTTCGCTGAGAGTATGGGACGTGTCTTCGACGACATCGTGCAGTAAGCCTGCCAGTACCGTTGCCTGGTCCTGTTTCAAGTCGGCAAGAATCTTAGCCACTTCGTAGGGATGTTCTGTGTAGGGCATGCCGCTCTTGCGGTATTGACCATCGTGGGCGTCGGCAATAAAGGCTATGGCTTTTCTAAGGATCCCTTCGTCAAGTTTGGGATTCTTTTTAAGGAGCACACTGATGATGTGCTCTTGGTTTGTTGTAAAATTAGCCTGATCCATTACTCCCAATTTATCTAATATTTTTAGACCTATACATGTTGTTCCTTTAAAATATGCCAAAAATAAGACGAAAAAAGCATCGACTTGACTAGAAAAAAGGAAAAATGGAAAATTTCCAGTTTGCGGGTAGATGCATCTGAATGAGTGCGTTGTAACTGTTACAACAAAAAAGTTATTACACCTCGCCCAAAATTTTTAGAATAGATTAATTTAAAGGACAACAATTCCGCCGAATTCACGGCTGTTGTTGGGGTTGGTATACAATGAATAAGTGGATGAAAGTAATGCCAGTGGCAGTTGCTGCCTTTGGCTTATGGGCGTGCGGCGATGAAGCTATGACTTCTGCCGCGCAATGTACAACAAAAGAATGCTTGGAACAGGTGGGGCAATCCGCTGGAAATATTTCTGGTGGAGAATCTAGCTCCAGTTCGTACGCCGAAAATAGCGTAGAATCAAGTTCTGATGACGGTTCTGACACTCAGGGACCTGATTCTTCTGCAGATGCACAATCTCCGACGAGTAGTTCTGATGTCGCTATTTCTAGCGGTGCATCTAGTAGTAGTGTCCTTGGACCTCAGCTTTCGTCGAGTAGCGATGCTTTGCCCGGAAGCAGCAGCGATGCTGTCTCTAGTTCTAGCCGTGGACATCATCAATCTAGTTCGTCTGCAACAAAGCCGGAAGTCTCTAGCTCTAGCGAATCAACGCCTCCGACTCCGGTAAATGAATTTGTTGAAGACCATCGCAGCGAATGCCAAATTGGAGATATTCCGACTAGCGTGAACAACGCAAAACTTCCGGATCCGTTCAAAAAGCTCGATGGCACGCGCATTTCTTCGAAGGCAGATTGGAAATGCCGTCGTGAAGAAATTGGTGCCATGTACGAAAAGCTCATGTTCGGTACAAAGCCGCGCAATCCGGAAAAGGTGGAAGGCAGCTATTCTGGCGGAAAGCTCACCATTAAGGTCACGGACAAGGGCAAATCCGGTTCGTTCTCCGTGAAAATCAGCAACGCCGGTACCAAGGACAAGCCGAAGCCTGCTCTCATCGGCTTTGGCGGCGGTATGATGGGCGGTGGTTGCGGAAGCCTCGGCAACGCAACGAACGGCCTCGATATCGCGATGATTACTTTCAACCCGGATGATGTCGCCCCTGAAAGCGGTGGTGGTATGTTCTTCCAGCTTTATAACGGCGGCCAGGGCACCATCATTGCTTGGGCTTGGGGCGTGAGCCGCATTATCGACGCTCTCGAAACGACTCCGGAAGCGGGTATCGATGTCAAGCATCTCGCTATGACGGGTTGTTCTCGCTGGGGCAAGGGTACGCTTGCCGTGGGTGCATTCGACGAACGTATCGCCCTCACGATTCCGCAGGAATCTGGCTCCGGTGGCGCATCGCTTTGGCGCGTGGGTGCCCAGGTCAACAAGCAGAAGGGCAAGCAGTTTGTTCAAGGTCTTGCGAGCGCCGGTACCGAAGGCAAGTGGATGATTTCGTCTTTCAAGAATTACGATGGCAAGGAAAACACGCTCCCGTTTGACCAGCACATGCTCGTGAGCATGGTTGCACCGCGTGCGCTCCTCGTGATTGACAATGCGGGTCAAGAATGGCTTGGCGAAGTGCCGTCGAACTATTGCGGACAAGCTTCCAAGGAAGTCTTTGACGCTCTTGGTGTGAGCGAAAACTACACTTACAGTCAAGAAGGTGGGCATAGCCATTGCGCTCTTCCGAACGGTCAATTTGACGAAGTCAAGGACTTTATCAACAAGTTCTTGCTCGGCAAGGATGCCAAGACGGGTAAGATTGACTATTCCAAGAATACTCAAACCATCAACTTCAAAAAGTCTGAATGGATCGACTGGGAAACGCCTAGCTTGAAATAATGCTGCGGCAGACTCGTTAATCGAGAATCGCGGAACTTAAAAAAGGCCTCGCAATCGCGAGGCTTTTGTTGTATAAGCAGTAATCTGTCTACTTCCGACTGCCTACTGTCTACTAATTTATAATGAATCTTGGAACTTATGGAATTTGTCCAAAAGTTCTGCGTAGGTCTTTGTGGCTTCGAGCTGCGGGAACTGGGCTACGATGGAATCTGGGGCGCAGAAGAAGCAACCCTTGTCGGCCTGTTTGAGCATACCCGTGTCGTTGAAGGAATCGCCCGAGGCGAACACCTTGAAGTTGAGTTCCTGCAAGTGCTTCACGACCTTCGTCTTCTGGTCGCTCATGCGCAAGTGGTAACCCTTGATCATGTCGTTTTCGACAATCAGGTTGTGGCAGAAAATCGTCGGGAAGCCGAGGTTCTTCATAATGGGGTAGGCGAATTCCTGGAACGTATCCGAAAGGATGATCACCTGCGCTTCGTCGCGGAGCGTGTCCATGAACTGTCTTGCTCCATCGAGAAGTCCCAAGTTTGCAATCACGTTCTGGATGTCAGAGAGCTTGATGTTTTCGCGTTCGAGAATCTTGATGCGTCCCTTCATGAGCTCATCGTAGTCAGGAATGTCGCGCGTGGTGAGGCGGAGGTCCTTGATGCCTGTCTTTTCGGCTACTGCAATCCAGATTTCAGGGGCGAGGACGCCTTCCAGGTCAAGAGTGACAACGCATTGTTTAGTAAACATTTTATGCTCTATCCTTTAAAATATCGTTCAATTCGTTTGGCGTAATCGTGTAGCTTGTACGGCAGAAGTCGCAGACTACATTCAGGTCCTTGTTTTCGCTGTAGAGTTCTTGCAGGTCTTTTGTCGGAAGCGTTGCGAGGGTCGCGAGCATGCGGTCCTTGCTGCAGGGGCAGTAGGGCTTCGGGTCGATTTCGCGTACGATTTCAATGTCGTAAGGGCCGCGGAGCTGGTCCAGAAGTTCGTCGAGATCGAATCCCTTGTCTGCCTTGTACATGTCGCGGAATTTCGGAAGATTCTGGACGATCACTTCGATCAAGTTGATGTCCTTGTCTTCGAGGTCCGGGAAGGCTTCGATATAGAATCCAGCGGCGTAGTCCAGCTTGCTCGGATCCTGCTGGTTGAAGCTTGCTTCGATTCCCACTGCAGAACGGATCTGTTCGGACTGCAGAAGGTACATGGCAAGGTTCTGGCCCATGGAGACGGACGGGGCTTCGATAATGCTTTCGTGGACGCGCTTGCCCTGTTCGTTCAGCTTCACGACGCTGACGTGCTGCGGAATGAGGGCGGGTTCGTTGGCGCCGACTGCCTGGATTTCGGCCTGCGGAATCATAGCGCGGACAAGACCCATCGGTGTAGAATCGGACTGGATCTTAGTGATTTCACCACCAAACGAAGATGTAAAAGAAACTGTCCCTGCAAATTTGAGGCCTGCGCTCAGGAAAATGCTTGCAATGGAGTTTTCGGCGAGCATCTTGAGGGCAAAGCCCTTTGCATCGTGATGCCGTCCAATTTCGTTCATGGTCGAGGTCAAGTCAACCACGATAAGGCGGAAAGGCGTTTTTTTGCCAGTCGCACGGATAATCCTGTCTTTGAAGTTCATGACCCCAAATATAGAATTTCACCAGGAACCTGCCATAGGCCCAAATTATTAAAATGGCGATTTCAACAAAAATTGGTCAAAAAATGGGGTGCCAAAGGCTTTTTTTAGTTTAGGAACAACTTTATTGCGCCTTTTGTATAAAATGTTTGCAGAAGGCTAAGAAAAAAGCTATAATAACTATGAAAAGTTTTGGAGGTTATATGCAGATTCTCGTTTTGCTGGCAGACGGTTTTGAAGAAACGGAATTCGTTGTTCCAGTGGATTTGTGGCGACGTGCCGGTTTTAAAGTGACTGTCGCCTCGGTTTCCGGAGAATCTCTTGTCAAAGGTGCGCATGGGGTCAATATCCAATCCGATATTGCTCTGGGTAAGCTGGAACCTACAGATTTTGATGCCGTATTTTTGCCGGGTGGTGGCGTTGGTGTCCAGAACCTCAAGGCCAGTGCCGCTGTTGAAAATACGATTTGCAGCCTGAATGACGACAATAAGTGGGTGCTTGCCATTTGTGCGGCTCCTCTTGTGTTGAGCAAGGCCAGGATCCTTATTGATCGAAAGGTAACTTGCTATCCGGGATGCGAAGCTGAACTTGTTTGCCGTGAGTTTTCCGAGGAACGCGTCGTTGTTGATGGAAACATCGTGACGAGCCGTGGTCCGGGTACGGCTGAAGAATTTGCACTGAAGTGCATCGCCGTGATAGGTGGCGTCGAAATTTCCGAGAAAATCAAGAATCAAATTGTCGCTCGCTAAATAGCGTCGAATTTTCTCGTGTTAGGATGGTTGACTTTTTGTTTTATAGAAAGTCAGCGTTTTCGTTGCGTACTAATTTGTACAATGGTGCTTTTATGTGTAAATGAATTTATGTGGATAGCTTAAATTTTTTTTGTATTATCTACCGAAAAAGGTGGTTTTACAACGTAAAAAAAGCTATATATAAAGTACTCCATATACACCAATAAGGGTCGGAAACTAATATTTCCGGCCCTTTCCTTTTTTGAATAAAAAGTCTACAGTTTTTAGGACTGTTAACCGACGCTGTGTTCGAGCTTGAGGGTGAGGAGCTGGCGTGCTTCGGTGGCGAATTCGCCCGGAAGTTCCTTGAACACGTCCTTGCAGAATCCGCCAACCATCGCCTGGATGGCGTCTTCGCGCTTGATGCCGCGGCTTTCGAAGTAGAACAGCTGGTCTTCGCTGATGCGGCTGGTCGTAGCTTCGTGCTCGGTCTGGGCGCTTGCATTTGCGACCGTGATGTAGGGGAACGTGTGGGCCGCGCTCTTGGTGCCGACGAGCATACTGTCGCACTGGGTGTAGTTGCGGGCGCCTGTAGCGGACTTGCGGATGCTCACTTCGCCACGGTAGGCGTTGCTGGAGTAGTCCGCGCTGATACCCTTGGAAATAATCGTACTCTTGGTGTTCTTACCGATGTGGATCATCTTCGTGCCGGTGTCTGCCTGCATGTGGCCGTTCGTGAGGGCCACGCTGTAGAATTCACCGACGGAATTGTCGCCCTGCAAAATGCAACTCGGGTACTTCCACGTGATGGCGGAACCCGTTTCGACCTGCGTCCAGCTGATGCGGCTGTTCTTGCCTGCACACTTGCCGCGCTTGGTGACGAAATTGTACACGCCGCCTGCGCCTGTTTCTCGGTCGCCTGCATACCAGTTTTGGACTGTCGAATATTTAATGCTGGCGTTGTCCTTTGCCACCAGTTCCACGATGGCGCTGTGCAACTGCTTGCTTGAGAATTCCGGCGCGGTGCAGCCTTCGAGATAGCTCACGCTCGCATCGTCATCGGCGATGATCAATGTACGTTCAAACTGGCCTGCTTCCTTGTTGTTGATGCGGAAGTAGGTGGAAAGGTCCATCGGGCACTTGACTCCAGGCGGAATATAGACGAAACTACCATCGCCAAAGACGGCGCTGTTGAGGGCCGCAAAGTAGTTGTCGCCAGCGGGGACCACGCTCCCGAGATATTCCTCGATAAGTTCGGGGTATTCCTTGATGGCGTCGCTGATAGAGCAGAAGATGATGCCCATTTCCATGAGCTTCTTCTTGTGGCTTGTGTAAATGCTGACGGAATCGAATACGGCATCGACGGCGACGTTCGCGAGTCGCTTCTGTTCGTCGAGCGGGATGCCGAGCTTTTCAAAAGTCGCCAAGAGTTCCGGATCGACATCTTCGATTTTTTCGTGGCTCTTCTTGGTCTTCGGAGCGGAGTAATAGACGATGTCCTGCAAGTCAACAGGATTGAAGTGGAGTTCGCCCCAGTTGGGCTGTTCCATCGTCTTGAGCTTTTCGTAGGCTCTCAAGCGGAAATCGAGCATAAACTGCGGTTCGCCACGGAGCGCTGACGCCCTGCGGATGATATCCTCGTTAAGACCTTTTTCGAAGGCTTCGTTTTCAATATCAGTGACAAATCCGTATTTGTAATTTTCGCTCATCTTTAACCCGCTTTAAACGAGTGCAAATATAGCTTAAGGCGAGAGTCGCGACAATCAATCGCTAGATTGAATTGTCATGACCGAGCCGTGCTATATGCACTCCTCTGGAGTGCAAATATAGAAAAATGTGGGAGCGATTCCAAAGGAAATGTCCCCAATTCTGGTTTAACCTATAGATGTGGTAGGCTTTGCTTTGCTGTCATCCTAGCGTCATTGTCATCGGATTTATAGCATTAATGCAAAACCTGCGGCTCAGCTATGCCAAAGAATAAATTCTTTGTCGCAGCATTCGCCTTAAAGGTTTTTCCGGGATCGACTTTTTTGTCACCCCGGCCTTGTGCCGGGATCGCCATCTTGTCATAGATCTTCGTGCATGACTTATCGGCTCGGTCATGTCAGAACGTAAACGTTCTGCCGCGACACTCGTCTCACTTGTCATTGCACTGCTTATATGCAACGCATGAAACAAAATCGTAATCAGCTTGCTTAGAAATGTGCCTGTAGTGGTGCTATTGTTCTCTTTAATTTGTACATTATTATTAGTGTCCGATAAAACTTTTTAATGATTATATTAAAAAATATGAAGTGTTTGTATTCAATATTATTGCTGTTGTCTTTGGGGGGCTTCGGCTTTGCCGCCGTAAGCGATACGCGGACTATTACTTATCACCTGAACGGAGGTGTAAACAACCCTGCGAACCCAGATAGCTATGCTATCATATCCGCAGATTCTGGCGATTGTACAATTACGCTCCGCGATCCGGTTCGCGAAGGTTTCGGTTTTCTGGGCTGGTTTGAAGAATCTACCTACGGCTTTTCCTCCCCAGCCATAAAACGTATATCCCGTTGCAATATATTCAACCGCAACTACTCATTGACTGCGCTTTGGGCTCCCACAATCAAGGAACCTCAGTTAAGTGTTGACAGCTGTTACCAGATTACCACCAAGGAGGAACTTTACGCCATCCCTAAACTTTCCGCCTTTGCTTGCATAGAGCTCCAGAACGATATCGTGGTCAATGAAAATCTACTGGATGCGGACGGGAATCCGGACTCCACTCGCGATGACATCATGTTCTGGCAGCCATTTGAATTTGGCGGAATATTTGAGGGCAACGGTCACACCATTTCGGGGCTTTATTCCAAATGGGTGGGGGATGTAGGCTTTTTCTCTAAGCTCTATGATGGATCCGGTAAGCTCCCCGTTGTAAGAAACTTGGGCATTAAAGATTCCTATTTTGAGGGAAGTTGTTCAGGAGGTGTTGTCGCACATATAGACCGGTCGGCGCTTCTTGTCAATGTTTTTAGCGAGGCGACGGTTGTCGCGCGTGGTAACGCCGGCGGCATTGCCGGTGCAATTATAAGCGAGGAAGACTGGTCGTGCCTTTGTGCTCCGCCTGCTCTGACAAAGCGTGCTGAGGCAACGCCTGCAAGGGCCTCAATGAACTCGAGTAACGTAGCAATGATTATTAACGCATACAATGCGGGCCGCGTTACCGGTGAATCTAGTTATAGGGACGGAGTCGGAGGTATTGTCGGGGAAGCGCAGGATTTTATCCTCGAGAACGTATTTAACGTTGGAACCATTTCTGACAGAGGCGATGCCATTTTTGGTTTCCAAAATCTTGAAAGGTGTTTCTATGACAGTTCACTCCATCATGTTGAAATTAAGAATGCCTACTATGCCGGCGATGCGACTGCCAAATACGGTGGTTTAAAAGCTACAGTGAACGATTTCAAAGACGGGACCGTTCTAGGCAAATTACAGGAGGGCACCTATGGCGCCGCATGGGAACAAAACATAGGCATGGATCCGCATCCTGTTTTAAGTTCCAAAGTGAAGTATTACCTTGACTATAAACTGAACGGTGGCACGAACAGCGATAAAAACCCCAAGTATTACACAAACGATTCCGCTGTTATTTTGGCAAGCCCCACAAAGCAGGGCGACACCTTTGAAGGATGGTTCACCGACAATCTGTATAAAGAAAGAATCGATACCATCAAGGTCGGGACAAAAAAATACTACACTCTTTACGCCAAGTGGGAAAGCGAATATTTTGTGACCTATGTTGCCAATGGCGGCACAGATTCCGAAACCAATCCTTCGCGCTGGTCCTCGGATTCCGCCGCCTATACGCTTAAGGGATTAGAAAAAGTAGGCTACACTTTTGACGGCTGGTACGCCGATTCTACGTTTAAAACGCCTGTGAAAGAACTTACTAAGGATCGTCGAGACGACATTACATTATATGCAAAGTGGATAACGAACAACTATAAAATTACCTACCACTTGAACGGCGGTGTGAACAATCCCGGAAATCCGACGACATTTAATTTCGACACCACTGTCACCTTAAAGGAACCGACTCGTGAAGGCTTTGTTTTTGTAGGCTGGTTTGACAAATTCACCTATTCCAGTGAAATAAAAAGCTTCACGCAAACATCCTACTACAGCCGCGATTTCGACCTTTATGCACACTGGTATCCCGAGCCCAAGAAGCCTGCCAAGAACGAAAGCGGTTGCTACATCCTCTCGAATCGCAATGAACTGTACTGGTTTGCTTTGTACACGAGTAACAAACTCGATGGCATCAAGGTCACGGAAACCCACCCCTGCGCCTGGCAGAAAAACGACATTGTCGTCAACGAGGCTCTTGTGGACGCCGATAGCAATTGGGTGGACGGAATTGTTTTGTGGCAGCCCATTGGTGTGCTGAGCAGAGGCGAAACGACTCCTGTTTACTATGCCAACAACCAAAGTATTTCGGGACTGTTTATCAACGATTATTACAGCCAATCCGTATGGGAAGAATTTTTCTGGCATCCGGATGATGCCGGCTCCTTCCCAAATTTTGTGAATAGTTGCGTAAACACAAATAATGGTACCATCTGGTCGAATGATATTCCAAGGATTTCGATTCATACGATTTCCAGGGTTCCTTCGTTCGGCGTCAAGGCCGCAGGGCGCACTCTGCAAGTCTATGGTGCCCGGATGGGCGTAAAGGTAAGCGTGTTCGACATGCAGGGCCGAGTAATTGCCAGTGGATTGGTAAATGATGCCGGAAACGTTGCACTTGAAATGAGCCTTGCCGGCAGTTATCTAGTTCAGGTGGGGCGCCAAGTGCACAGAATCGATGTAAAATAGGGATTTTCTTGTCATGCCCGACTCCGATCGGGCATCTCCCTACTTTTTAGAAATCACTTCCACAGTCAACTTATTAAACGCTATCTTCCCGCCTTCGCGTAGTTCTAGCGCTGCCCTGAATGTCGTATCGTTCTTTTTGAACGGTTCAAGGATAGGCGTGGATTTGTTCTTGAGGAGCGTTTCGACTTCTTCGTCGGAAAAATCTCGTTTGAAGAATGTCTTTGGAATCCCGTAATTGCAGGCGGGGTTCATGCACACGTATGCCGCAAGCGTTTGCACTTCGCCGTTTGGCGTCTGCGTGGTCGAGCCGCTACGGAATCGCAGTTGGTCGCCGCAGCAAGGGCAGGGGAGGTCTCTGTGGACAAATTCAAAATTTGTGCGACCGTCTTCGCCGAGCTTTAGGTAGGCGTCGAATTCCGTCCCTTTCTTGCTCTTGAATCCGGTTAAAAGTTCTGTCTTGCCGCCGGTGAGGAGAGCCTTGATGTCTGCTACGCGGAGCTTTTTGCCTGCAACGGACTTGAACAGGGTAAAGTTACAAGCTGGGCAGAAAATGGCGTTCTTGTTTTCTTCGAGTTTCTTTTTGCAGAGCGGGCAGTTGAACTTGGTCTCGGTGCCGTGGAAATGCCCGTCGTTCTCGAATGCGAATGTCGCCTTGAAATCCTTGTTCCAGACAATCTTGGCGCTGAATTGTGTGCCTTTCTTGGTCAAGAATCCGCTGATGATTTCGGTCGTACCGTTGCTGAAAAGTTCTGCTATTTCGGTATCGCTCATGACGTGCCCGGCAATCGTCTTGTAAAACACGAAGTCGCAAGTCGGAGCTGTATCCGGAGTGAGCGTCGGGTCGCCATTTTCGTTGCTCGATGTGGTGACATCACTCCCTTCGCAGATGAGACGGTTTCCAGAATCCCAAAGCGTCTTGCCGCACTTGGGGCACTTGTAATTGGTCGGCGTTTTGGCACGGGCGTCGTCGGAAAATTCAAAACCGATGTTGCCGTCATCTCCTAACGTGAGCGTGGCGCTGAATGTCGTTCCTTTTTTACTCTTGAATCCGCTGAGCAAATCGGACTTGCCTGTTTTGAGGAGTGTCGCCATTTCGGCGTGGCTCAGTGTGCGGCCGGCAATCGTGTGGCCCGCCTTGAATCCGCATTCCTCGTTTTTGCAGACATAGCCCCACGGCGCAATTTCGAGCGGACTGGAACATTTCGGGCAAGGAATGGCGTCGGTGACGGTTTCGCGTTCGAATTGGCTGCCGTATTTTTGACGCAGATGTTCGAAGAGTTCCTTGACGTAATTCACGATGCCGTCGCGGAATTCGATTGGCGTGAGTTTGCCTTTCTCGACTTGCGAAAGCTTGAATTCCCATTCGCCGGTCATTTCGGGCGATTTGACTTTTTCGTCCATGAGCGCGATGACTTCGCGTCCGCGCTGGGTGCTAACAAGATAATTCTTTTGCGCTTCGATGAATCCGCGTTTCTTGAGCGTCTCGATGATGCCTGCCTGCGTGGCCGGCGTTCCGAGACCGCGTTCCTTCATCGCTTCGGCAAGTTCTTCGTTTTCGATTTGCTTGCCTGCCGTTTTCATTGCGGCAAGGAGTGTTGCTTCGGTGAAGTACTTGGGCTTGCTCTTCTTTTTCTTTTGCAGTTCTAGGCTGTCAAATGGCGCGTGGTCTCCGAGATTCCATTCCTGGAAAGTTTCGACGATGTTCGTGATGTCGTCGCCATCGCCTTTGCCTTCGGCATCTGCGCCCTTCGCTTCACTTGTCATGCCGGACTCTGTTCCGGCATCGCCTTTTTTCTTTTTCGACGGTTTCTTCTTTTCTTCCTTGACGAGTGCGCGGAATCCCAAATCTTCATTCCGCTTGAGCTTCAGGCGGAATAGTTCTGGCGTGACTCTCGCCTCAGCTGTCATTCCGGCCTCAGTGCCGGAATCACCTTTCTCGTTGGCTGATTCCAGCAACACTTCCATTTCGCTCCAAACATACGGCTTGAGCCATGCCTGCACAAAGCGTTCCTTCGCGAGCTTGTAGATGTTTTCTTCCATCTCAGGGAGATTTTGCGGTTCTTCTCCCGTAGGGATAATGGCAAAGTGGTCTGTGACTTTGCTAGAGTTGATGAAGACAAAGTTTTCATTGCCATCGCGCATGACGGATTTTTCTTGCGGTGAGGCAAGCCTTTGTGCAAGCGCGTAAGCTTCTTGCTGCATCGTATCCGGCAAGTATTGCGAGTCTGTACGCGGGTAAGTGAGCAACTTCTTTTCGTACAAGTTTTGTGCACAATCGAGAACTTGCTGGGCGCTGTATTTAAAACGCTTGTTGCCCTCTTTTTGCAGTTCCGTCAAGTCAAACGGTTTTTGCGGAAACTGCTTTTTCTGCTGAATGTCGATTTTTGCAATCGTCGCTTCTTCTGGCGGCGAGCATTTGTCTATAACAGCTTGGGCTGGCTCTTCTTTTTCAAAAATCGCAACTTTTAAGCCAGGATCCTTCGATTTCGCGTCAGGCCCTTCGGCAGGTTCCGAATTCCGAACATACTGCGCCTGGAACCCTTTCCAGGTCCCCACAACGCTGTAATAAAACAGTTCCTTGAACTGCTCGACAATCGCATCGCGTTCCACGACCAAGTTTAGTGTCGGCGTCTGCACACGCCCCACTGAAATCATCTTTCCGCGTCCGGCGGTGAGCGTGTAAGCACGAGTCGCATTCAGTCCGACCATCCAGTCGGCTCGCTGGCGGAGCCTTGCCGCATAGCTCAAGTTCAAACGCTCCGTAGCATCTTCCAGATTCTTCCAAGCCTTGTCCAAATCCTTCGCCACATAGCTGTTCACCCACAAACGCTTGATCTGCTTTTTGCGAAAGTCCGGCGTGTAGTCGAGAATCAAGTCGAAAATCAAATTACCTTCACGGCCCGCGTCCGCGCCGTTTACAAGAACATCCGCCCTAGCCATCATGTCGCGCACAACCGCGAGCTGCTTTCGCGTACTCTCGATTTCCATCAACTTGAATTTTTCGGGCAAAAGCGGCAAGTTCGAAAGCCGCCAACCGCCCTCGAAACCGGGGTAGGCATCCAGCGGCGCAAGCGTAATCAAGTGACCCACGCACCACGTGATGCAATGGTTCTTGCCGATCAGGCACCCGTCGCCTTGTGTAAACTTTTCTCCCTCAATACGCTCCAGCATTGGCTTGTAATGCTGATTGGCAACAGAAGGTTTTTCGGCGACGAGTAAAATCATAATTGCCGAAAAGATATAAAATTTTTCAGAAAACCATAAATGCTGATTACGCTATGTCATATCCCGCGTCTGATAAAACTTTTAGCGCTTTTTCGAAATTCTCAGCTTTCACAAGAATATAATCCGTATTGAATGTGGATATTGCAAAAATTCCAATGCTATTTTCTGCAAGAATGGCCGAGATCTTTGAAAGAATGCCAATAAGAGAAAAATCAAGCAATCCCTGAATGCGGAATCCTCGCCATCCATCGTCTCGTTCAGTTGTGTTTTGGGGAGTATCTTCTGTTTTGCATACAAGGGATATTTCTTCATCTGTCTTGCCAATGAAATAGAAATCCTTGCTTGTATCGACATCAGTAATGTTTGCTACTTTACAGACTGTTAGTTTGTACTCTAGTTTCTTTAGTTCCATAAATTCTATCGCTTATTAGAGTTTTGATTTAAATATGCCTTGTAAGACCAAAATTAAAACAAGCCGACTAAAAATTCGAAAAAATGTTTTATATAGTAGATGATATCAAACACGAACAAGATTAACCCAAACGGGGCTATAGGCAGAATTGGAATAACTCCACAAGCGTCACTAAAGAAAACAACAGCGCAAGCGGTCTGTCGGAAACAGAATCAAGACTATTATCTACAAAAATCATGGACGTTGGCGCATAATGAACTGCCAAGCATACTGCAGAAATAAACGCAGTCAAAGTAAAGAATATATTTATCAATTTCTTGATCAATTGAACCACTCCATAGCGCAATGATATGAAATAACGCTCTTGCCAGGAACGGCTTTCTGAAGTACAATTTGATCACTGAACGGACTAGGCTCTATTGTAAAGCCATCTAATGGTTCTGCATTATAAATAATTACGATAGAATCCTTTTGTTCATCAATTCCAATACCCGTTCCTTGAACAACAGCCCCAATTCCTCCACGGGGCGCAAACCTATATGTCAAAATATTTTTTTTAGTATTATCATCGTCTTGATACTGGAGATGCCAAACATAATAGGCCCTAGAATCAACAAAGAAATCGTACCAAAATGATTCGTTTTGATTCTCCCGTTCTAGGAAAATCCTTTTGCCATTCAATTCGCATTGCTTGGCTCCTTTATTTTTCACTCGAAAGCCATAAACATCTCCAGGATAGTTATTCTCATATATGGGAAAAGTCCCACCCTCAATTGGATTAAAACAGGAGTGACACAAAGACAAATATGAAAGAAAGATTATGGTAAAGGTAATTTTCGCCCACAAATCATTCTTTTTAAAAAATTCAACCGCTTGTGATACTGTTATCTTAGTTATTTGCATACAACAGATAGAATATACAAATTCTAGCCCGATTTAGTCGGGTTTTCTTTTTTGCATTTTGCAAACCACTTTTAAAATCGATTTCTTTTAATCCCTTAAAATTCCATACGCTACAAATCATCTTCAAGTGAAATAGATGAGTCGTAATTGGGTTTACTGGGCTTATTATAATTAGGAAGTGGAGGATTATATAGGGGTTTTGTAGGGAAAGCATCTTCCAAAATGCGCTTGCGGTTGGATTCGAAGCGGTCACTTTGGATTGCTCTCTGCATGAACGAAGCGTAATCTTCAATAGCCTGGTTGGCCTTGTCTAACGTCGGGCGTAATGCTTTACGCTTGCTTTCCACACGTGGCGTCGGTAACTGGCTTGCAAAATCCAAGGCAAGAACCTGAACGGAGTCTAATTCACTCTGCATTGCATCGTAAGCCTGACGGGCACTGTCGCGAGAAGCAACAGACACCATCGGCTGTTCCGTACGCTTCCCAGCTTCATCCAAAGCATCAATGGCTTCCCGATAGTTTTTCTTAATAAAGTTGCAGTAACCAAGCACGAGGTAAGCTTCTGACACGAGGAAAGATTCTGGAAGGTTATCAATAATCCACTTGGCATACTTCATAGCTTCATCTAGCTTGTTGGCCTTGATAAAGGCCCATGCGATACCAAGCATTGCTTCATCGAACACCGGAGATTCCTTCTGGACAAGGCCATACATCTGAGCTGCGGCTGCAATGTCCGGCTTTTCTGCAGAGAAGAATAGGTGGCCAAGCTTGACCTTGGCTGCATTCTGGATGTCGTGTTCGGACTTGTTGGAAACTGGCAGTTCCGTAATAGCGCGGAAGCAGTTTTCGGCTTCGTCAAACTTGCTCATTCGACTGTTAGCGATGCCCATGGTGTAACGGGCGTAGAGATAGTTTGCGTTACCCGGAGGGATGGATGCGTGCAGGTCAATGGATTCCTTATAGAGCCCCTGTTCGAACTTGATCTGGCCGGCAACGTAGTCAGCGTCAGCCTTCGCATCGCTTTTGCCGAACTTCTGGGCGAAAATCTGGTACTTGTTCAAAGCTTCCGTGTACTTGCCTTCCTTATAGTCCATGTTCATCAACTGAAAGTGATACTTGGCGAGTAGGTTACTCTGCGGATAGCGCTTGATGGCATCTCGGTAAATTTCCCTAGCCGCCTTGTGCATACGGAGGTTTTCAAAGGACTTTGCCTCGTAGAATGCGGCCTGGTCCACAAGGCGGTATGTCGGGTACTTCGTCTGAACCTTACCGAAGGCGTAAGCCGCTTCCAAAAATTGGCGGTTCAAGTAAAGGCTCTCTGCTGCTTGATAGTCGTTTTCAGGCTCCATTTTCAAACGGCGATAACGTTCTTCGCCGACCTTCTCTTCGCGAGTATTACCGAATCGAGTCGTGAGCTTGACAGCCCACACAAAGCCTCGGTTCTTTTTAGCCCAGAGATCGTCGTGAGATATTTCGAAATCAAAAGCGAGGTAACGGAAGATGCTCAAGTCCTTGAAATTAATTGTCGCTCCGAGGACCGGATTGCCATCCTTCGTGTAGCGAGCGCGAACGCCGAGGTGAGAAGAAAGGTAAAAGGTCAAGGAAAAGCTCATTTCGAAGTCGCGATCCTTGCCATCTTCCTTAGAATCGTGGATGAGGTCCAAAATGGAGAATTCGGCCTTCAATTCGAGAAGACGATTGAATCCGCGATAGAACAAAGAGAGGTTCAAATTCGTCGGAAGCTTGTAAGCGTCATCAGCTTCGTTGACTACCGGAGCAAGGAGGTTCTGCACAGCAACGCCGATGAGCAAGTATCCATACTTTGAAGACGCAAGCGGGTTCCAGCTCATACCCACATCAGCATTAACCTTGAGCTGATAGTTTTTATCAAACTGGTTGATGTAAAGTACATCGAGATTGACGCCAAGAGAGAGTAAGTGGAAAAGTCTGTACGCGTAACCAAACTGAGCTGCAATTTCGCTATAAGATTCGCCGCCTTCAATGGGCGCATCATTTTCAAAAAGGGAGATGCCCAAAGTGTGCTTGTAGTCGATTGGGAACGTCAAGCTGACGTATTCTTGGCTAATGTCGCCGCCAGTGGCGAAAAAAGCAGCACTGAATTCGAGCTGATCCGTTTCCGAAATACCAGCTGGGTTCACATACATCGCGGTGTTACCACCAAATTCGGCAAACCAATCATTTTGCTGATACTGCGTGTCGGTGGCCTTTGCAAATGATGAAGTGCTGGCTACGGCAAGTCCGAGAGCGGACGCTTTGACGAAACTAGTACGCAACATCATTTTATTTACGCTTGAAAAAACTCTTCTGTAAAATCCTCTTCAATATACTTTGTTTTGTTTGAATAAACAAGCGAATTGGCAATCTTTATTCGCCAATGCCAAAAAGAACGCGGTAGGGAATGGTCTTGGAATGGAGTCGTCCCTTAACATCATGGTATTTCTCTTTATTCGATAACGTGGAATACGGTTTTCTTCTGTGGATTCCAGCTTTTGTGGTTTGCGTACCGAATAATACGGAACTTAAAACAAGATAATTAATTTTATCTTCGTAAGAATCGCCGATATCAAAGGTTCTCTGACTAAAAATCAACGTATCGCCTTTAAATGCATAGCTGATGTCAGACGACGATTGAACCCATTCGTTTTTATCTGAATTATAATAGTACTGCAAGCAGTGATTTTCCTTTTCTGGATTATCAATCAGAAATGATCTTGACGTATCAGGATAAGCTACCGTATCTGGATAACCGCTATAAGAATCCTGATAATAATGCAAGGTGTCATTACTTATATGCATTTTCATTGTAGTTAAATGTGCACGTTTATAGTCTCCATACAACACATGCGATATAACTAAAGTATCACCAGAATAATCTATCGTCCCCTCCTCATATTTTTTTCCATCAGAATATGAGACCATGCTCCCCTGAGAACCTTCTTCTTTATATAATGCGTAAGTACCGGAATCTTTATAGAGTGTTGCGTTATTTTCCGGCCATAGACCATCAACACGCACGATTGAATCCGCGACATATTCATTTGCTGAGCCATTCCAAGAGAAATACAAAACTTGATCCCAAAGCACACGGTCACCACTGTATTCTTGATAGCTTTCCTTGACCGTTGTATAAATATGATTATAATAATTAGCCGCGGGTCTAGCCTTTATGTATATCTGGGCGCAGTTCTCGGCAAACGCAAAAGAAACAACACTCAAAAAAGCCGCAACAAAATGTCTCATAAAATTTCTCCTTTACGACAGATAAAAGATACAAAATATGGGGTTGAAACCTCTCCGTACCACCCTTGCCATTCCCCTCGAAACTTTGTATATTCATACACATGAGAAAAATCAAGAACCTTCTACTTCTACTTAGCATCGCTACCGAAGCGAGGTTTTAGGGATTTTTCAAAGAACTTTGAATGAATTTAAACCCAAAAGCGCCCGCTTCAAGAACGAAGCGGGTTCTTTTTTAGTTTGAAATTCTATTTTTGGTTTGAAAAACTGAAAGAACTTTGCGGTCTTGAAGCCGGCAAGGAGATAAAAAATGACTGAAACGAGAAAACCATTCTTCTATGACGTAACACTGCGTGATGGTAACCAGGCTCTTCCGAAGCCCTGGAACAACGCCCAGAAAAAAGATGTTTATCTGTTGCTCTTGAAGCTCGGTGTGCAAGGTGCCGAAGTCGGTTTCCCTGCGTCTAGCGAAATGGATTTTGAATCGGTCATGGAACTTGCAAAGCTCACCGCGCAGATGGCGGAAGAAGGCGACGAAACGGCAAAGAACGTCGTGGTTTCTGGCCTTGCCCGTTGCATCGAAAGCGATATCCAGCGCTGCTGGGAAGCTGTCCAGTACGCTCCGCATCCGCGCATCCATACGTTCCTCGCTACAAGCCCCTTGTCCATGGAAAACGTGCTGCACATGACGCCCGAACAGGTCAAGGAAAAGGCTGTGAAGTGCGTGAAATTTGCAAAGTCGCTCGTCGGCGACAAGGGCGATGTGGAATTCAGTGCCGAACATTTTGGCGACTGCCTCGAAAACATGGATTTTGTGATTGACGTTC
This sequence comes from Fibrobacter succinogenes, assembly GCA_902779055.1. Lineage (GTDB taxonomy): Bacteria > Fibrobacterota > Fibrobacteria > Fibrobacterales > Fibrobacteraceae > Fibrobacter > Fibrobacter succinogenes_K. The sequence goes on from CACZAD010000007.1 coordinate 202,788, forward strand.
TGAAGGCTGTTGTCGAAGCCGGTGCGACGACGATCAACCTGCCGAATACGGTGGAACGCTACCGCCCGAAGCTCTACGTCGACCAGGTCAAGCAGGTCTACGAAGCTCTGCCCAAGAACATCACGATTTCTGTCCACTGCCATAACGACCTCGGCATGGCAACGGCAGCAACTGTCGAAAGTTTCTTCGTCGGTGCAACCCAGCTCGAAGTTGCCTTGAACGGCCTCGGCGAACGTTGCGGCAACACGAACTTCTACGAAGTGGCGATTGGCCTGCACAATTCCGGTGTCGAAACGGGACTGCATCTCGAACGCATTTACGAAACTGCAATTCTCGTGAGCCATTGGAGCGGTGTGCCTATATACATCCGCGCTCCGCTCATCGGAACCGAAGCTATTGTACACCGTAGCGGCATCCACCAGGATGGCGCATCCAAGACGAAGGACATGAAGAAGGGCGCTTACCGTCCGATTGATTACTCTATCATTGGCCGTAACCAGAACGATACACTCAGCTTCACGAGCCAGAGCGGTCGTACCGCCGTGTACGAAATCATCACGAAGTTTGGCTACAAGATGACCTTGCAGGAAGCTTCCAAGTTGCAGCCGATTTTGAAGGCTTGCAGCGAAAAGGAAGGTGAACTCAGTGCCGAACGCGTGCTCGATGTGTTCCGTGAACATTTCGTCAATGTCAACGGTCGCCTGGTGTTCAACAACATCGAAGTTATCCCGGACGAAAACCGCTTCATTTTCCACTTCAAGAAGGATGGCGAAGCACTTGTGAAGTCCGTGACGGCCGAAGGTCCGATCGAAGCTGCTCTTATGCTCATGCGTGAAATCGGTATGCCGGTCGAACTCGTGAAGTACCGCCAGCTCGTCGTTCCTGAAAAGGATACGCTGTGGGCAGGTCGTGGCTTAAGCCGCATTGTCTTGAAGGCGAACGGCGAAGAAGTCGAAGGTCGCGGTGTCTCGAGCGATACGCTCAAGGCTAACATGCGCGCCCTCTTCGGCGGCGTGAACCTGATTTACAAAAAGTAAACAAAGAAGAGTCATTCCCGCCGGAGCCTGTGCTGAGCGCAGTCGAAGTAAGTGGGAATCTCCTTCTCATAAACCGGGAGAAAATTATGTTACAACAGCTTAAGACGCCATTCAAAAAAGTCTGTGGTAAGGTTCGTTCGCGTGCGGGCGGATTTGTTGGGCCTGTTAAGGATTCGGCGTCCAAGTTGTTGGCGCTTCTCCCGAATGTCAAGGCTTTTGCCGGTTCCGAAGATATGGCTGGTAGCGAAAATGCCGAAGGCGCTGACGCAGCCGCAAAGCCGGGACTGCGAGCTAAACTCAAAAACTTCAAGCAGTCGCTCAAGGGGTTGAGCGACGTTCAAAAGCTGATCCTCCTTACGATTGCCGTTGTACTCCCGGCGGGTATTGTGCTTGCTCTTGCCCTTGCTAGCTTCTTGAAAAAACGCAAGAATAAATAGGGTGGTCGCGCGTTTTTGCGTGCTTTCCGATTGCACTTCTCATATAAAGTCCGCCTTTGTGCGGATTTTTTTTTGTCCAAATAAATTTTGTATATTTACAAAATAAAGAAGGAGTATTTGTGAATAAACGTATTGCATATTTTTCTTTCGTCTGTATTCTTTTGTCTAGTTTCATTGCTTGTGGCGAAGATCCGTTGACAGTCCCCGTTCCCGAAAACAGTTCAGAAGCAGAATCAAGCAGTTCCGTTGAATCGTCTTCGGAGTCTAGCAGTTCTGAAAATGCGGAAGCCGACGAAAATTCGAGTTCCAGCGCAAAATCTTCTAGCTGTTCTGAAAAAACTCAGCCATCAAGCAGCAGCTTGGCTAGCTCCTCGTCAAAAAATGAACCTGCAGAAAGCTCGTCGAGTTCTGTAAGTTCTTCTAGCTCTGAAAAAGTTGTTGAAAATTATCCGGATGCCGAAGTGCGTGTTTCCGGAACCTATGATTGTTCCAAATATTCTTGCGTTACAACTGAGTTTTTGAATCAGAATATCCTCGAAGCTAAAGAGTACGGCGAAGTACTCGATCCGCGTGATGGCAAGGTTTACAAGACTGTTCAAATTGCCTCTCATGTATGGATGGCGCAAAACCTGAATTACGAAACCGAAGAAAGCTACTGCTATAAAGGCGAAGACGAGTATTGCGCCAAGTATGGCCGCCTGTATAAGTGGAGCGATGCTGTAGATAGCGCGGAATGTGATTACGGAACATTCTGTTCTTTATCGACGAATGTGCAAGGTGTTTGCCCCAATGGGTGGCATTTACCGTCTGAAGATGAATGGAAAAAGTTGTTTGAATTTATAGGAACTTACGGCTCTACCACCAATATTATGTGGGCTGGCAAGAAGCTCAAGTCCAGGACCGGTTGGCAAGGTGACGGCAACGGTGCCGATGATTATGGCTTTTCGGCTTATCCGACTGGGTATAAGGTGAGCGTTAGTGGAAAGTCTGCGATGGAAGGCACGAACATGTTCGCTTGGACTGCGACGGAATACTCCAAGGATGGTGCTAAGTATGTAAAGATGTCGCACAATCTTGATGAAGTTGGGTTTTATCAGAGCAAGGATGCTTTGCTATCTGTCCGTTGTCTGAAAAATAGCCGTTCTGCATCCGGAGAATGGGCGATTCTTCCCAAGTTCCAAAATGACTATGGAGAGGTTATAAGCTCTAAGGACGATTATCTGAATCCCGATGTTTATTATGATTCAATAGTAGACCCTCGCGATGGACAGGTGTATAAGACTTTGAAAATTGAAAAGACTGTATGGATGGCTCAGAACCTGAACTACGCCGATAGTGCCAAAACGCCGAGCCTTTTGGGGCAGTCATGGTGCTACAATGATGATGATCGTTATTGCAAGGTGGGCGGTCGCCTTTATACTTGGGCTGCCGCGATTGATTCTGTCAAGCTCGCTACAAGGGTAGATAATCCGATGACGTGTGGCTTGGGGGATCACTGCAAATTTAATGATGAAAAAGTGCAGGGGCTTTGCCCGGATGGTTGGCATTTGCCGAGTGAAAGGGAATGGTATTCCATTATGATGAAGCTTGGTACCCAGACCGGTGCTGGTGCGGCTCTCAAGGCTCAACAAGGCTGGAGGGCTAGAAATGGAACGGACGATTTTGGCTTTTCTTTTTTGCCTGTTGGTGGTCGTTTTTCCAGTCGAGATGGCAGTTATCCTGACAATTTTAATTATGCTGGAGAAGAGGCGTTCTTTTGGGCATCGACTTCTTATGATGATGAGCGTGCTTATCGTATGAATGTTACTTATTCAGGTGATATAGCTCATTTGGGTTATTATCCCAAGTATTTTGGTCATCCGATTCGTTGCGTGAAAAACTAAATTTGAGCTATTATGCTCTCGTCTCGACTTCCAAAAGACCTTTCTCCATCGCCATTCTTTGCTGAACTGGAACGCGCCAAAGCCGATGTTCTTGCGGAATGCGCAAATTCGAATGCGCTTCCGTTTATCGATATGACGGTGAGCAGCCCCGTAAAGGCTGGCTTGCCGGTGGATTTGGATGATGCTGTCGATGAAGGTCGTGAAGCTTTTGGCAACTGGAGTCCGGATGCTTCGGGTTGGATGTCGGCGCGTGAGGCGGTGGTGGAATATTACCGGCAGCGCGGTGGTCATTTTACTGCAGGGCAGATCATCCTTACCGCAAGCACGAGCGAATCTTATTCCGTTTTGTTCAAGACCTTCTGTGATCCGGGCGATGTGATTTTGACGCCGATGCCTGGCTATCCGCTTTTGGATACGCTTGCGCAGCTCGAACATCTGGAATGTGCGCCGTACTTTTTGAAGCTAAAGCGTGAGCGGTTCGACAAGCTCATCGACCTTAAAAAGGTCACTGAGCGGCGCTCTGCGCCAGCAGAAGTGAACGCGTTCAGGTTTGTCTTGGATTCCGACAGTTTGCTTGCCGCACCGGAACGTGCGAAAATCTTGTTGCTTGTTTCGCCGCATAACCCGACTGGTCATTGTGTCTCGCGCGAAGAATGGAACGAGGCAGTTCGATTCTGCGAGGAGAACAATATGATTCTTGTCGTTGACGAAGTTTTCGGTGATTACGCATTCACGGATAAAGTCTCGCGCACTTGGCAATATGTTTTTGGAGAGAGGGAGAATGTCATCCTCGACCCTGGAGTGCGAAGCACGATAGGGGAGGAAATTTGGGACGCAGGCGGAGGCGACTTTATCAACCTTCCGGAAAACGGTCCGAAGTGCCCGATCTTTTGGCTGAACGGCTTAAGTAAAGCCGTAGGCTCGCCGCAACTCAAGCTCGGATGGATGGCGTTTTATGCACCGCGCGAAAATTTCGAAGAAATTCGCGCGGCTCTCGAATTCGTCGAAGACGCATACTTGAGCGTGTCTGCGCCTGCACAGGCTCTTGGCATTTCGTTGTTGCCCAAGGCCGCCGCTTATGGATCTAGAGTCCTCGACCGTTTGCAACAGAACTGGCAGACGCTCCGCGAAGCGTTTCCGAGCAAGTACTGCCCCGAAGTTCTTGGCGGCTGGTACGCCGTTGTGCGTCTTGGCGATGACGATGAAGAACTCACGCTTCGCTTGTTGCGCGAAAAGCACGTGCTTGTGCAGCCGGGTTTCTTCTTTGATTTTGACGAAGATGGCTGGGTCGTGATGAGCTTGTTGCAAGACCCCGCACTATTCAAAGAAGCGATTGAACGCATTACAAAGTAAAAGTCGACTTTCTTCAAAAAAAAGAAATGCCCGCTCAAGGCGGGCATAACAATCAGGATAATCGAGTGCTGCGCACTCTAAAATCCTGTCTACTTCCTACTAATAGTTATTCACCTTGAACATCTTGGTGGCGTTCTTGGACGAGGCCTTGAGGATCTTTAAACCCTTGTCTTGAATGTCGATGTTCAGGCTGTGACCGTCGCTGATGATTTCCTGTTCAAGCTTGCCGTTGAGGCTGAATACCTGAAGGGCGAACGGTGTGCCGTTTGTGCTGCTGACTGTGATTGTAGAAGAATTGCGGACGAGGCTGAAGGCGTTGGTGTTCACGATGCGACCCGTTACGATGCCTTCCTGCTTCTTTTTCTCTTCTTCTTCGAGACGCTTCTTTTCTTCTTCTTCCTCTCTCTTCTTCTTCTCTTCTTCGGATTCAACGTCGCTTCCGACAGATTCGACCGGAGCCTTCTTGCTCAAGAGGTAACCGAGGGCGCCTACGAGAGGAGCGTTGATGTCGACGCAGACTTCGTTGACCTTCCAGTTGGAAACGTTGCTATCATGGCTTCCGCTTTCGAAGTTGCCTGCAATCATGCCGCCCAAGAGCTTGTTCTTTTGCGGAGCGTCGCCCATGCTGTTGACATCGCGACCCGGATCTTCGTTGCCGTAGTAGCCACGATGGTGCGGTCTGTTCGGAGCCTTGGCGCCGTTGCGTTCGAAGCCGACAACGTATGACTTCTTGTTGCTGTTGTCGCCAAGGAGGTAGGCGATGTTCTGTTCAATGGCTTCGTCGTGAGATTTGTCCTGGGAGAACTTAGCATAGAGTGCATAAAGGAATGCACCGCCCGACGGAGAACGGGTGGGGAATCCTGCCGACTTGGCATCCTTGATAAAAATGCCCTTGCTGTCCTTGTATTCCGGCAAGTTGTACATATTTTCAAGGTAGTTCTCAGTACCAGCGAGGTCTCCCTGCGGGTGCCAGTCAAAAACGAATTCGCCGAGGATGTACGTGATCGGGCTTGCGTCAGAATAGCTCAAACGGGTAAAGCTGTTCTTTTCGAAGTCAATCTCATCGTAGAATTTTCTGGCTTCGGTCTTGTAGGTCTCGTCCTTGGTCGTACGGTAAAGTTCCATAGCGGCAAGGCATGGACCATCTTCCCAAATTCCATTCCACCAGCTGCTTTCGTAAAATCCCTGGGAGTTCGTGACACCCTTGTGGCCCTTGGCGTAAGAGTAGGCGGTCTTGGCTGCCTTCAGGTATTTTTCACGGGCGCTTTCATCGGGGTCGATTCGAGCCATGACGGCAAGCATTGCCGCAGCCATACCTGGCGTATAGGCGTCGTTTGCATTGCCTGTGATGTCGCGCTGTTCGCCACCGTCGCCGTTTCCGAGCTTGCTCATGGCACCTGCGGTCACCCACTTGTTGTGGTCCTTGTTGCCGTCGCCCTTCACGGTCACAAAGTTATTGGCGTCGATGGCTGCCTTGACCCAGAAGTCGGCTTCGTAGCGGAGTTCTTCGAGGAGGTCGCGGATGTCGTTTGGCTTGCCGCCTTTGCGGGTGTAGTCGTTGCTCGACTTGTAATCGGTGAAGTCACCCGTGTAAAGGTCGTAATAACCCTTGGTGAATTCGGCAAAGCTGAGTGCAAGAACGTATGAGGCGAAGCCCTGGCTCTGACCGTACATCACGTGGTCGCCGCAGTCGAACCAGCCACCGCTAACGTCCTTTCCGTTGTACTTGTCGCCGGTAAAGCTGGTCGGGTTGTTGGTGCCGTCCAAAATCCAGTTCGGACCCTGGCCTGAGCGCTGCGCACCATAGAATCGTGTGGTCATCCATGCAGCTTCGACGTAATCGTCATCGCTTAAGCCTGCATAGCTATCCGTGAATGCGAGGCCAAATACAGCAAGGCCTGCTAAAAAAGTCTTTTTTAACATTGTCATCCTCTAAGTTTCCCATCCACACTATAGCGTCCACAATATAAAATTTTATGGAAAATATTCACGCAAAATAAAATTCACTTTTCGGTATTGGGGCGATATGCGCCTTTTATGTAACTTTTTTGATGCAATGAAAAAATATGTTGCTAAAAGTTCACAATCGCAATATATTATTTACTGGTGTGGGGCTAGTTTTTAGCCCGTTTTTGTGGTGGGATGTATTATGAAACAAATTGTTTCGGTTTTTGCGTGTGCCGGCCTTTTTGTTGCGGCCAATGCACAGGTTTCTCTTCAAACAGCCTCTGGAGCTTTGGAATCGGCCTATGCCGAATGGGCTTCTGATGGTTCCGATAGCTACAACGTCTATTATTCGGGCGTTGGTGCTAGCGATGTCAAGGTGGATGTCCAGCTCATCCGCAAGTACGGTTCCAAGTACCGTGTTGACGTGGTCGGCCTTAAGGCGGGTAGCTATACGCTCAAGGTGGCGTCTGTAAAAGGCGGCAAGGAAACTGCTTCGACCACATCAAAGTCGCTGACGGTCAAGGCTCACGACCGTGCCGGTTTTGCGTTCAGCAATGGACGTGTTCCGGGGGCTTACAAGGCTGACGGTACGCTTAAGGATGGCGCCGCCGTGATCTATGTTACCGAAAGCACCAAGAATTCGGTGACGATGGAAGTGACGACGAGCGCCAAGGGGGCAAAGACTTCTTGCGAGGGCGTGCAGGGTATTCTCACTTGCTACAAAAAAGGCTATGAAACGACTCCGCTTGATATCCGTTTGATTGGCAATGTGACTGATCCGAGTGTTCTTGAGGCGGGAGACTTGATGATTGACCTTGGCAAGTCCGAAAAGTCTTACGTGACGGTGGAAGGTATCGGTAACGATGCAACGGTAAACGGCTGGGGAATCCGCGTCAAGAATGCGCAGAATGTGGAAATCCGCAACCTGGGCATCATGAATGTCGATTCCGACGAAGGCGACAACATTGGCTTGCAGCAGAACAATCAGTATGTGTGGGTTCACAACTGCGACTTTTTCTACGGCCATGCGGGTAGCGACAAGGACCAGGTCAAGGGCGATGGCGCCTTGGATTGCAAGATGTCTACTTACATTACCTTCAGTTACAACCACTTCTGGGATAATGGCAAGTCGAACTTGCTTGGCCTCAAGGAAGGGACTAGCGAAGGTTACTACATCACGTATCATCACAACTGGTACGACCATTCCGATAGCCGTCATCCGCGCGTGCGTTATTATAGCGCCCATGTCTACAACAACTACTACGATGGCAATGCCAAGTACGGCGCAGGTTCTACGCTCGGTTCGTCCGTATTCATGGAAGCAAACTACTTCCGTAATTGCAAATATCCGATGATGACCTCGTTGCAGGGAACCGACGTCTATGCGAGCGGTACCAAGCGCGATCCGACCAATAACGGCACGTTCAGCAAGGAAGCGGGTGGTACAATCAAGGCTTACAACAACTATATGGAAGGCTCCTACACGTTCATTCCGTATGGTGCAAGCAAGTATGTTCTCAAGGGGACGGAAACCGCAATTGGCGGTATTGATTCCAAGGTCGATTTTGACGCTTATGTGGTGTCCTCGCGCAATGATCAGGTGCCGTCGAGCGTAAAGTCCTATTCGGGTGAAAACACCTACAACAACTTCGATACGGACAAGTCTATCATGTACAGCTACACGGCGGATTCTCCGGAACAGGCTGTGGCGAACGTTCGTGCCTATGCTGGCCGCTTGCAGGGAGGCGATTTCAAGTGGACGTTTGACAATTCTGTTGATGATGCCTCCTCAGACGTGAACCAGGCGCTCAAAGACGCTCTCATGGCGTACAAGGGCAGCAACGGGGAAGTGATGGAGTATTCTTCCTCTTCCGTTACCCAGAGTTCTTCATCTTCTTCTGTCATCCTGAGTTCATCGAGCGAAGGATCCAGTGAAAGTTCCTCTAGCGTCATTCCGGACCCCGATCCGGAATCCTCAAGCTCTTCGGAATCGCCGAAGTCTAGTTCCAGCAGCGAAAAGGTCGAAAGCTCGAGCTCTTCTCAAACGACTGGACTTGCGAAAGTTATGCCAACAGCTTCTCGCGAAATCTTCTATGATTCCCGCACGGCTCGCCTTGTCATCGGAACTTCCGACGTCACCCGTTTGGATATCGTCGGTGTCGATGGTCGCCGGGTCCACATGTCCGCTCTCAATTTTGCGGGGAATGCTCGTGTCCTTGACTTGAGTTCTCTCCACGCGGGCATCTATATCGTACGCCTCTCGACTCCTCTCGGTGCGCAGACCTTGAAGTTCGTGAAAAATTAACTTTTGCAATGGACCCCGCTTCGGCGGGGTTTCTCTGTTTTTAGGTAAACATTTCTAATCGAAGTGCCGTTTTTTGAGCGGATTCGCATGTATCTAAATAAATTACATCTATTTCCCCGCATATTATTTAACTTTCATTCGGGATTATATGGTTGCGGAGATTGGGTGAACCTAAAAGGATGTTTATGAAAAAAGTCTTCGCACTTTTGACTTGTGCTGCTGTAACTTCAGCTATGGCAGTCACTGCAAGCCGTGTTGGCCCTGTGAGCACATACGGTGAACTCGTCGCAAATGGTGGCAAGCTTTCTGGTTCTTGCCCGGAATACTCTCAAAAGGCTGTTCAGGTCAAGGGTATGAGCCTCTTCTGGAGCTCGGGCAACACCTATTCTACCGACTTCTACTCTGAAAAGGGCATCAACCGTTTGGTTGACGACATGGGTATCGAAGTTGTGCGTTTTGCTCTTGGTGCCGCTGACGAAAAGTTCAACAGCTCGGGCCGTTCTTACACGACGGGTGGCGAAGGCTTCCAGAAGGCTTTGCTCAAGTCTGTGGTGAACGCTGCTATTGACAAAGACATTTACGTGATTATCGACTGGCACATCGAAAGCTCCGATGGCTTTACCGATGACGCTGTCAGCTTCTTTGAATACGCGGCCAAGGAATATGGCCAGTACAACAACGTGATTTTTGAAATCTGGAACGAACCGACCGGTAGCATGGATGCCGTGAAGCAGCATGCTGATCGCGTGATTCCGGTTATCCGTAAGTATTCCGATAACCTCATCCTCGTGGGTAGCCCGGGATGGTCGAGCCAGCCGGATGCTTGCGCTAACGCAGGCATCAACGACAAGAACTATGGCTGCACGCTCCACTTCTATGCCGCAACTCACTATATGGGCGATGGCGGTTACAACAAGGCTGCTGAAACTGCTATGGGTAAGGGCGTGCCTGTGTTCGCTACCGAATGGGGTACCGTCAATGCTAACGGTGATGGCCAGCCGGACGAAGGCTCCAGCAACAAGTGGGTAGAATGGATGGCTCAGAAGGGCGTGTCCTGGACGAACTGGAACGCTTCTGCCATGAACGAAACTTCTGCTGCGTTTGCTAATGCCGTGTTCGAAAATGGTTTCACTTACACCAATTCCGGTAAGTATGTGAAGGGCAAGCTCGGTGGTGCAACTTATAAGGATTGCGGCCTCCAGAACGGTTCTGCTTCTGAAGAAAGTGGCTTCTCCGCTGGCGTTGCCAATGGCGCTACGACTTCCATTCTCGATGACATGGAAGATGGCGACCGTTATGGTTACCTCGGTGGTGCTTGGGCTGCTGTCGAAGACCAGGAAAACGGTGGCGCAAGCTCTATTTCTAACGAAAAGATCCAGGATGACTTTGGCAACACGACCTATAAGGTTGTCTATCCGGTCAGCGGCGACACCAAGAATACGTCCAAGTATGTTGCTGCCCTTAAGGATGTTAAGATCGGTAAGGGTTCCCTTACTTACGGTCCGTACATCAAGATGTTCCTCACGCTCTTGAAGGAACCGGCAAAGGATTCCCCGAAGGCTTATGCAGACTTCTCTAAGTGCAAGACCATCAAGTACAAGTACAAGGGTGCTAGCCACAACTTCGCAATCGAAACGACCGATGTTACCGACTACAACTATCACCGCGTAAACAAGGACGCTTCTGAAGGTTGGAAGGAAGTCGAAATTACGACGGACATGTTGAAGCAGGAAACTTGGGGTGACGATTCTCGCTCCAAGCCGATCAAGATGGAAAACGCAACTCGCCTTTCTTGGGAAATCAAGGGCCTCGAAAAGGTTCCGGACGATATGAACCAGCCCAAGTATCCGTACCTCTATGTGGATGACGTGAAGTGCGACGGTCTTACTTTCACTGCTGTTAGCGGTGGTGCTAGCGAAACTCCGAAGTCTTCTTCTAGTGCTGCAGTTGGTCAGAGCTCTTCTTCTGTTGTTGCTGGTTCTTCTAGCAGCGCAAAGGCAGTATCTTCTTCTAGCGCAATCGTTCCGGGTTCTTCTGCTACGGTAACCTACAAGACTGTTGTCGATATCGACGATGTTGAAGATCTTGATGAAGTTCTCAAGACGACAGGTACTTGGTATGCTTATACGGATAAGGAACCGGGTGGAAAGTCCACTATTTCCAACGTCTATGACCAACAGCTTGGTGGTTATGTGGTTGCCTTCCCGGGTACTGAAGATGCAACGAACGGCACCAAGGGCTTTGTGGGCTTGAAGGACATCAATTGGGATCAGGGTACCTACACTGAAGCTCCGTTTGTGGCTCTTGGCCTCAATACTAATGCCGATACCTCCAAGGGTATTGACTTGAGCAAGTGCGGTGCTATCAGCTACCGTTACAAGGGTTCCGCTCATACCTTCAAGGTTCAGGATGGTTCTGTGACGGACTACGCCTACCATGAATATCCGCTTGAAGATTCCAGGGAATGGAAGACGATGACGATCCTCCTTGACGACATTGCTCAGCCGAACTGGACGCAAGATCCGAAGGATCTCAACTGGGCCGCTATCAAGAAGATGGCTTGGGAAGTGGTTGGCTACAAGGGCATTGTTTACCAGCCGACCATCAACTTCCTCTATGTAGACGATCTCAAGTGCGTTGAAAATCCGAATGTTGGCATCAAGACGGTTGCTCGCGCTGCTAGCGGCATCAAGTTCGGTATGAACGGCGACGTCCTGAATGTGAACTTCAACAAGGCTGGCAAGGCTCGCGTCCAGGTCTTCGACCTTATGGGCCATGTCGTTGAAAGCTTCAGTGAAAATGTGAATGCCGGTGCAAACCAGTTCTCTCTCAAGAACTTGAGCAATGGCAACTACGTTGTTCGCGTCATGATGAACGGTGCAGCAAAGACTGCTCGCATCTCCATCAAGTAAAGACTGATGGCGCTCCTTCGCGGAGCGCTTAAGTAACCATCAAAAAACGTCCCGGGTTTTCCCAGGACGTTTTTTGCATATATGGCAAAGGAGGGCTTGCGCCCTCCCGAAACTGTCACCCCGGACTCCGTTTCGGCATCGCCTTACACGGTTCCCATTATTGTCATCCCGGCCTTGTGCCGGGATCCCCTTACACGGAACTTATTGCAAATCGCGCTGCAGTACTTCGCATTTGGCCTTTGCCCATTGGGTTCGATGCCTTGCTTATCGCAAGGCATCTATGACAAGGGAGGGCTCACGCCCTCCCTAAAACCTACCTTTTCCCAAAGCACAAAGGCTTTTATTCAAGGTTTCTCTGTAGCACTTCGCATTTTGCCTTAGCCCACTCTTCAAAAGTATCGTCGGCGAGGTGGTCCTTTGCCTCTTGCATCAAGTGCAGGTAGAAATGCAGATTGTGGATGCTGGCGAGCGTGTAGCCGAGCGATTCGCCGGCGTGGTGCAGGTGGCGCAAGTAGGCGCGGCTGAAGTTGCGGCAGCAGTAGCAGTCGCAATTCGGATCGACGGGCTTGTCGTATTCTTCGGCGTGGCGGGCGGCCTTGTAGCGGAGCACGCCTTCGCTTGTGAAGAGCATTCCGTTACGGGCGTTGCGCGTGGGCATCACGCAGTCGAACATGTCGACGCCGCGTCCAATCAATTCGAGCAAATTCCACGGCGTCCCAACGCCCATCACATAGCGCGGATGATCTGCGGGCAAGTAGTCCGTGCAGAAGTCGGCAATTTCGTACATCGTGTCTGTCGGTTCGCCGACGGAAAGTCCGCCCATGGCGTAGCCATCGGGGCCGAGTTCTGCGATGCGTTCAATGGCCTGCTTGCGCAAATGCGTGTGCATTCCGCCCTGGATAATGCCAAAGAACTGTTGATCGTAACCGTGAATCGGCGGGTGTTCCTTGAGCCATTCCATTGCTTCGGCGGTCCAGCGGAGCGTGTAATTTAAGCTGTGTTCCGCTTCTTTGACCGTGCTCGGGTACGGTGTGCATTCGTCGAGCGCCATAATGATGTCCGCGCCGATTTCACGCTGGGCGTTCATCACGCTTGCCGGGCTAAAAAAGTGCTTGGAACCGTCAAGAATGCTCCTGAATTCAACGCCTTCGGGCTTGATCTTGCGCAAGTCCTTCAAACTCCACACCTGGAATCCACCGCTGTCCGTGAGCACAGGGCCATTCCAGCTCATGAACTTGTGGATGCCGCCTGCGGCAGCGATTTTGGGCGTTGTGGGGCGCAAGTACAAGTGGTACGTGTTCGCGAGGATAATCTGAGCCTTGATGTCTTCTTTGAGTTGTGCGGGCGTTACGGCTTTTACGGTCGCTTCGGTGCCCACCGGCATAAAAATCGGCGTTTGGATATCGCCGTGGTCGGTGTGCAAAACACCCAGACGGGCCTTGGATTTCTTCGACGTCTTTTTCAGTTCAAAACGGTTCATACTTGCAAATGTAGAATTTTATGTAGGCGAGTGAAAGGGCGCCAATGCAAATAAAAAAGACTCGATTTTCATCGAGTCCTTTTCTGCGGTCGGACAGACTTTTTTTTGATTTTGGAAACTCAAATTCAAAAATAATTGAAATTTTTTTTCCGAGGGAGTCACCTCGGTCTTTTATTTTCGTCTTGCCCTGTCTTTGAAAAAATTAAAAGTGTCTTAAATATTGATGGATAAATTGTCAATATGGCAAATTAAATAATTATAGCTAAAATTTTTCAAAAAAGTATATTTATTTTCGATATACGCAAATAAGCGTATTGATTGTATCAAAATGGAGTATCGGATGAATATAAGAAGTTTTCTTCTTCCCCTTTTTTTTCTAGGCGTATCCGCTTTTGCGGAACTTCCCACCGCCAAGGACCTTGCCGCCAAAATGGGCTTTGGCATCAATATCGGAAACACCATGGAGGCCATCTCCGGCAACACGGATACAGGTGTTATCACATCGGCCGGTCCTGAAGCGTGGGGTGGCAAGTACCCGAACAAGGAATTTATCACGGCCATCAAAAATGCTGGCTATTCCACAGTCCGCATTCCAGTTTCTTGGTATGCCCATGCCGACACTGTGAACAACGTTATTCACCAAAGTTGGATGGATTCCGTGAAAACGGTTGTGGATCTTTGCGTCAATGCTGGACTCTATACCATCATCAACATTCACTGGGATTTTGGCTGGCTCGAAAAGCATATCGATAAAGTGGATGCCGCCACCAAGGATCGCGTGAATGCCCGTCAGAAAGCCTTTTGGACGCAAATCGCGACAGCCTTTAAGGAATACGACGAGCATCTCCTTTTTGCAAGCGCGAACGAACCTGACGTAAACGATCAGGCGGGCGACGAAGCCCATCAGACTCTTCTTCTTTACCATCAGACATTTGTGGATGCCGTTCGCGAGACGGGCGGAAACAACGCTAGTCGTTCCTTGATTATCCAGGCGGCGAGTACATCCTTTGATCTCGCGTACAGCAAGATGGTGATGCCGACCGATAAAATTTCGGACCGCTTGATGGCTGAAGTCCATTTCTATCCTTACACTTTTACTTTGATGGATGGGGATGCGGATTGGGGCAAGGCGAGCTACTATTGGGGTGACTACCTTTCCACGACAGATCCGGAACGCAATGCTACGTGGTGCGGCAAGGAATTCGTAGATGAAAACTTCGACAAGATGAAGGAAAAGTTCACCTCTAAGGGTATCCCTGTGGTTATCGGTGAATTTGGGGCGATGAGCCGTTCTAATATTCTCTCCGGGGCCGATTTGGAACTGCACATCAAGGGGCGCGCCCAGTTCTACGGATATGTAGCGAAGGCCGCCAAAGATCGCGGAATGATTCCCATCACCTGGGAAACCGGTGGAACGGGACCGGGTACCATGACGACGATTTCTACGGCGGACTATACGGTCTTTGATTACCCAGTGATGAACGCCATCCGCACCGCTTATGGTCTTCCGGAGCTTACCAAGGGCACCGAGACCAATAAAATGCTTGTGGCTACTTACGACTACTTTGCGACCGAGGCTGCCAAGGGGGACTCTTCTACGTACGGACAAATCAGTTTTGATGTCGTCAAGTCCGATATTACTCCATACACATCCATTACCATTAAGGCGAACATTTCGGGGACAACGTCTAGCGATGGCAAGTACGGCTACACCGGATTCAATGTCGTTACGATGTCCTCCGATGAAAAGGCGGAATGGCAGTGGCAAGAATTCTCTATCCTGGGGGGCAAGGACCCAGTTTGGGGCAAATGGCATGAATATAAAGTTCCGCTATCCCAAAACATCGCGGATTCGGCAACGGCGCTTATCAGTTACAATTCCAAGAAGATTGTCTTCATTGGTATTCAGTCTTACCTTCAGTATTTCAAGGGCTCTGTCGCCATAGACTATATTGCGTTCAACAAGGCAGACGGTACTGCGGATACTCTTTATTCCTTTAATTCCGGCCTTGCCAATAAAGATGGGGCGGTGACCAAGCTGGAACTCTTGCCTTATAGTGAAACGCCTTCGGGCTTGATTCCTGCTCGCAGGGCTAATTTCTCCCGTGGATTCGTCATCCGGGATGAAGGTTTCGGCAATTTCACGGTGGTCTCCGATCGGAATTGCGTGCGCAAGTTTGTCGTGACTGACGCGCTTGGCAAGGTTCTTTCTTCAAAGACTGTGCGTTTGTCTAAAGGCGAAAATAGAATTCGCTTAGGCGAAGGCGCTTTCGAGAAGGGTTTTGTTGTCGTTAAGTAATCGGCATTTCGTAAATCATACCAAGGAACCTCGGAAATTATCGGGGTTCCTTTTTTATAGAGTGGATTTTATGCTTGATTCTATGCGAGAAACAAAAAGACTCGATTTTCATCGAGTCTTTTTCTGCGGTCGGACAGACTTGAACTGTCATGAGATTGCTCCCACTAGCACCTCAAGCTAGCGTGTCTACCACTACCAATTCCACCACGACCGCGTGGTCCTTAGCGGAACGAACACAAAGATAGTATAATTTTTTGAATTTGGAAACTCTAGTTGAAAAATAATTGATTTTTTTTCGGCTCTGTCACCCCGGCCTGTCATCCCGGACTCCGTTCCGGGACGGGGTCGCCATTCTATAATCAAATTGGCACTTTGTGTAAAAAATGAAAAAAGACTCGATTTTCATCGAGTCTTTTTCTGCGGTCGGACAGACTTGAACTGTCATGAGATTGCTCCCACTAGCACCTCAAGCTAGCGTGTCTACCACGGCACAAATTTAGTTTAAATGTTTATTCTTGTAAAGGGGGTTGTACGCATTTTTATCAAAAAAATTTAAACCTCAGCTACAAGCTTGTCAAACACCTGTCCGCGGACTTTGTAATTCTTGAACAGCCCAAAGCTTGCGCATGCGGGGCTCATGATTACCGTTCCGCCTTCGCCTATGTTCAAACTGTCTGCAAAAGCTTCTTCGAGTGTGGGGAAGATGGCTGTCTTGATTCCCGCTTCATCCACGCCGGCCTTTTTCAAGTCGGCGAGCATGCGTTCTGCCGTTGCGCCGATGAGCGCGATTTGCTTCAGGTTCGGGCGTTCCTTCACTAAGATGTTCGAAAGTTCTGTGAAGTCTGCGTTCTTTTCGGAACCGCCGAGAATCAAGGCGAACGGACGCTTCATGCTGCCGGTTGCTGCAATCGTTGCGTCCGGGCGTGTCGCATAACTGTCGTTGTAGAATTCAATGCCGTTCTTTTCACCTTTGAATTCCATGCGGAAGGGGAGAGTCTCGTAGCTCTTGAGCGCTTCGAACGCATCTGCGACTTTGATTCCCAAAGCCTTCACGGCAAGTGTTGCTGCGGCCATGTTTTCGAGCTGGTAAATGCCGCGAACCTTGCAGTCGGCAAGTTCCAAAACATCGTTTCCAATCGTGAGCGTGGCGCCATCAATTACGGCATCTCCGTCACCGGCGCTAGGACCGTCTGCGAGGCTTACGGCGTACTTTGTCTTGGCCGGGCTTTCCGATGCAATTTTTGCAGTCGGTTCAGCATCCTTCAGATAAACGCAAGTGCCTTCACGCTTTTGCCAACGCACGAGATTTGCCTTTGCATCGCGATATTCTTCAACGCTCTTGTGCCAGTCCAGATGTTCCGTCGAAACTCGCAGTACGACGCCTACGTCCGGCGATACAGACAAAGTCATCAGCTGGAAGCTCGAAAGTTCCAAGATGCTGATGCGGTCCGGAGTTTCGTCTTCGAGCAAGTCCAATGCCGGCACGCCAAAGTTTCCGCCAATGGCGTTTGCTTTACCGCATTTGTCCAAAATGTGGCTGATCATGCTTACGGTAGAACCCTTGCCGAGCGTACCCGTCACGCCGACAACTTTTGTGGAACGAGTTTGTTCTAAAAACAGCTGGATCTGGCTTGTCATGAGTCCGCCGTTCATCTGGAACTGGAACAGTTCCTTGCTCATCGGATAAACGCCTGCTGAACGCACTACCGTCACGCAGTCTTTGAGACCGTCCAAATAGTTCTCGCCGCTGCTTACCTTGACATTCACGCCTGCAGGGACTTGCGGCAAGTTTACCGGGTTCTTGTCCATCACGACAATGTCCTTGACACCTTCGCGGAAAAGGTAACGCAACGTGCTCTGGCCTTCGACGCCAAAGCCCAAAATTCCAACTGGAGAAACGAGTGTGTTCTGCATAAAAATCCTTGATGTAATTTCAATTAAAATTTAGCAACCCTTACCACAAATGGGCGACCTGAGAATCAAAAACAAAAAAATCCGTTCTCTTTCGAGAGCGGACTTCTGAATGCGGTCGGACAGACTTGAACTGTCATGAGATTGCTCCCACTAGCACCTCAAGCTAGCGTGTCTACCAATTCCACCACGACCGCAGAGCTTAGTTTGCCGCAACGTTTCCGGTGCGGCAAACTACAAACTCTTACTTCGTTGCTTTCTTCTTGGCTTTCTTAGCCTTCGAAGCTTCAGCCGGTGCAGCTTCTGCTGCCGGAGCCGGAGCGGCTTCAACAGCGGCCGGAACTTCGGCCTTCACTTCTGCCGGTGCCGGAGCAGCCGGTGCAGCTTCTGCCGGAGCGTTGAAAGTTGCCGGGAGGGCCGGAACTTCCGGAGCGGCCTGTTCTGCAGCGCTTTCGCGAGTAGCCTTCTGCATTGCAGATTCTTCAACAGCTTGATCCTGCTTGGCGGTAATGAGGCCAAGAGCGAAAACCACGATGAAGAAAATCACAGCAACGACACGAGTCAACTTCTGGATGAAGGTCGCTGCGCCGGCGGTAGAAAATGCAGATTGCGAAGTCATGCCACCGAGACCTGCCAAACCGCCCATCTTGTCGTTCTGGACGAGAACGAGGAGAGAGAGGAAGAAGCAGAGAAACACGTGGAGGACGATCAATACCCAAAAGAGAGTTGTCATTTGTGACGTTCCTTTCGTTAAAAATTACTTGGCTTCAGCAGCGTCGATGATTGCCTTGAAGGTGTCAGCCTTGAGGCCTGCACCACCAATGAGACCGCCGTCGATGTCCTTCTGAGCGAGGAGGCCCGGAGCGTTTGCGCCCTTCATGGAGCCACCGTACTGGATGCGCATGCCTTCAGCAACAGCTTCGCCGTAGATTTCCTTCACGACGGAACGTGCATAAGCCTGCGTGTCCTGAGCCTGTTCGTCCGTAGCGGTAACGCCGGTACCGATTGCCCAAACCGGTTCGTAAGCGAGAACGCACTTTGCAGCGTCTTCAGCAGAAACGTCCTTGAAAGCACCCTTGATCTGGAGGCCGAGGACTTCCTTCAAGATGCCGCCGTTGCGCTGGTCGAGAGTTTCGCCAATGCAGATGATCGGCTTGAGGCCAGCTTCGAGAGTCTTCTTGACCTTGAGGTTCACGGTTTCTTCCGTTTCGTGGAAGTACTGACGCTGTTCGGAGTGACCGATGATCACGTATTCAGCACCGATTTCCTTGACCATATCAATGGAAACCTTACCCGTATATGCGCCCTGGTCCTTCCAGTGAATGTCCTGGATAGCGAGCTTCACGTTCGTGCCCTTGACGACGTCTGCAACCTTAGCAGCGGCGAGGTAGGTCGGAGCGATGACCACTTCGGTCTTCTTCACGTCCTTGACAGCTTCAACGATGTCCTTAGCGAGCTGAACGGATTCGCTAACGGTCTTGTTCATCTTCCAGTTACCAGCAATAATGTACTGACGCATGATTTAACTCCTTGAGAGGTTTAAAATTTAACGCGCGTAAATGTAGAAAAACCTCTTACTACTGTCACCCCGGACTCAGTTCCGGGGCCACCTTTTTATAAAAAAATGCCCCTCGGCGTTAAACCAAGGGGTGCAGTTTTGTTTAGCTTGTCGGCTATACGGGAAAAACTAGTGATCGTAGTTGCTCGAACGGCTGGAAGCCGGGGCCGGAGAGCCGCCGTAGCGGTCGCCTTCCATCTTGTCGAGAATCTTTTCGCCTTCGTAGCCTTTCAAACGGGCCTGTTCCGGGTACTTCCAGAAAAGACGCGTGATGAGCTTGCCTTCGCGGGTGAAGTATTCCCAAATCATGCCGTCAGCCGTTTCGTGGTCGGGAGGTCCCCAGAGGAGGTTGACCATGTCCGTGGTCATGCCTTCTTCAACGTAGCCCTGCTTGAAGGTGTTCTGCAGGTGCTTGTCGATGCCCATGCTTTCCTTCGAAATGAAGTATTCGCGTTCGTATTCGTTCTGGCCGACACCGCGTTCAATGAGAACCGGGGACGAATACTTGTTATTCGTACATCCGAACAGCATGAACGCGCCAAGCGTGATTATGCACAGATGGGAAAATTTCATTGGATCTCCTTGTGGCTTCGTAAACCGAAGTTATGTATTTGATGACCACAAAATAAGAATTTATTGTGCGAGTAGCTAAATAATTTTTAGATTTTACACCGAAATGAACAAGATTGTCGCTTTGTTTAAAATTATTTTACTTAATGTGGCGATTTGGGGCTCGGTGTCCTTTGCTGCGATGAACTTTGACCAGTCCAGTTTGGTGGGTCTCCGTTATGGACCGAACCTTTCTTGGGGCGGCATGGTGAATACCCCGGTCGTTTGGGGACAGTGGGTGCCGCAAGGCGTCATGGGACTTCGATACACGTGGCTTGAACCATTGGACCAAGTTGATTATGGCTCACCGCTTGGCATTGCATCTTCGTACCTCAAGATGGATGCTTCGCTTGAAGTTTCGCCGTTCTATGGGGGCTTCCGTGCAGGGCTTGGGCTCCGTCCGTTCAAGATAAACCCGCAAATCGAACTCAATTTTATTTACGAAAGCTTCTTTTACTTCAAGTCCAATATCGAAATGGTCAACGCCGACGTGAAGGGCGGCGGCCGTATCGCGGCAACCTGGAATTCCGATTACATCCTGGACAACATTTGGCGTTCGGATAATGCCGAGTTCGATTACGCACAGCTCTTTGACATGAGCATTGATATCAGCTATAACCTGCCGCGTGGGAGTGTTATTGGTCTTGGGGCGCACTATGTGCTTTCTGATATCAGCACGGACTTCGATGGCAAAAGCTACGATTACGAACGCAACATTCCGGTTTTTAGCCGCGACTACATCGTAGAACTGCAAAGCTACGGCCGTTTCCCGGTTTCAAGTCTAGTCTCGATCGTTTACGATGGACTGTACGTCAAGACGGGGCTTTTGCGCAGTGGCGGCAGCGTCAAGAAGGAATCGCTCAGCTACAGAATGGCGCTTTTGGGAACTCATTTTACGTGGCAGAACGGCCTTCGTAATTTTATCGTCAAAGTTGGCAAGTGGGGGCGTGACAAGAAACGTTTTTACAACGGATCATTTGCTCAGCAGCTCCTCATTCAGCTTGAGTATAAGGGGTATTTTTCGTTCCCCCTCCACAGTGATTCTTCCAAATGATTTAGGCACCGGCAATAACATCTTGGGCTTCTTTTTCTTGAAGATCGGGTCAACCACAAGAGCCTGAGCCGGGTATGCCGAACGAATCCAGATGATCCCTCCATAGTTGTCGCTTGCGACATTCACGAGAGTGGGGAGGGTTTCGCCTGCGTAAGAACGCCATTTAGAAATGGTGAAGTAGCGGGATTTTTTGAAGGCTCCGTGCATGACCGCCTTTTCGGGGAGGGCAAGGGAGTCGAGGACGAGGCTCCACCAGGTCATCGAGTTTGCCGTGGCGAGAACATTTGGATTCTGGTCTTGTCTCAAAGAATCCGGGCACTTGAAATAGCCGTTGGCAAGGAGTTCCAGATCGTCCAGCCTCAGAGGTGTATTGCCGATGCTTTCTCTGAGGTGGTGGAGGCCGAGCTGTCTTTTCAATTTCTCTTTGCCGATTTCCATATAACGGTAGCGGCCAGCCGTAATGTATGTGAATTTGGGCTTTTCGTAAGGGGTGACAAAGAATGTGTCAAGAGCTTCGCTGTGGTGTCGCCATTCGATCGAAACGCTCGTCCGGTTCTTTTCTTCGTTGACGAACTTGCCTTCGATGTTTATGACCATGGAGGAATTTGTTAAAAGGCGCGGGCAGGTCTTTTTCTTGCCAGTTTGAGCCATAAGGGGAATGGCTACAATGCAGATGACGGTTATTATCAGTTTTGCGCTTTTAATCATACAATTAATATAAATAAATGTTATTACATCCCGTTGGCCAAAAAATGCTAATTGTGCGTAAATTTAGTATAAAAGAAAACCCCAGTACTTCCTAAATGGCTAAAAAGGGAGTACCGGGGTTTGTTTTTTTCAGGAAGAAAATTTTATGCGTCTTCTTGGATGCTTTCGCCTTCGCCGTCATCACCGATGTCGACGGATTCGTTTTCACCCAGCTTGAAGAGTTCCACGTCCTTCATGCTTTCGCGGATCTTCTGCTCGATTTCGTTGCAGAGGTCGGCGTTATCCTTCAAGAAGAGTCTGGTGTTTTCGCGACCCTGACCGATGCGTTCGTTGTTGTAACTGAACCAGGAACCGCTCTTCTGGATGATGTCCAGTTCGCAGGCGAGGTCGAGGATGGAAGCTTCGCGGGAAATGCCCACGCCGTAGAGAATGTCGAATTCGCACTGCGTGAACGGAGCGGCGACCTTGTTCTTCACGATCTTCACGCGGGTGCGGTTACCGATCACTTCTTCGCCGTTCTTGATGGCGGCGATGCGGCGGATGTCGATGCGCTGCGTGGCGTAGAACTTGAGGGCGTTACCGCCGGTGGTCGTTTCCGGGTTGCCGAACATCACACCGATCTTCATACGGAGCTGGTTGATGAACAGCATGCAGGTGTTCGACTTGGAGAGAATGCCGGTGAGCTTGCGGAGGGCCTGGGACATAAGGCGTGCCTGGAGACCCACGTGGTTGTCGCCCATTTCGCCGTTGATTTCGGCCTGCGGAACAAGGGCTGCGACGGAGTCCACGACGATGATGTCGATGGCGCCAGAACGTACGAGCGTTTCGGCAATGTCCAAAGCCTGTTCACCCGTGTCCGGCTGGGAAACGAGGAGCGATTCGATGTCGACACCGAGCTTGCGGGCGTAGACGGCGTCAAAGGCGTGTTCTGCGTCGATGAAGGCTGCTACACCGCCGAGCTTCTGGGCTTCGGCAATGGCGTGGAGTGCAAGTGTCGTCTTACCGGAAGATTCCGGTCCGTAGATTTCGATGATACGGCCACGGGGGAATCCGCCTACGCCAAGAGCCATGTCCAACTGAATGCATCCAGTCGGGATAACGGGGATATCTTCGACGGGTTGCTGTCCGAGAGCCATGATCGAACCTTTACCATAATTCTTTTCGATTTGGGCGATTGCTGCTTCAACTGCTTTTGCCTTTTCGCTGGAAAGGTTGCTTGTCGGTGTGTTTGTTTTTTTAGCCATTATAGACTCCGTTTTATTTTGTTTTTTGTTAATATACTAATTAGTGAACTTTTGTGCAAGTGCTTTTTTGGCTATTCAGCAAAAAAAGAAGCTTGCTCAATATCTTATACACGCTTTTTTCACGGATTTGTTCTCGATTTCCTGAAAAAATTTCGCAAAAAGCTTCATTTTGCAAACTATTGGCGACACACATCCATACGGTACCGACAGGTTTTCCCGGTTCTGCACCGGTGGGGCCTGCAATTCCCGAAGTGGCTACCGCCCATTCGCAGTTGAACTTTTTACGGGCGCCTTCAGCCATTGCCTTTACCGTTTGTTCGCTGACGGCACCGTATTTATCAAGAACATCCTCGCTCACTCCCAGCAAGTCGTGCTTGACTTCGTTCTGGTAAGCGACGATCCCGCCCATGAGAATGGCCGAAGAACCCGCTTCGTTGACGATGCTCGATGCGATAAGCCCGCCCGTGCAGGATTCCGCCGTCGCCATCATTTCACCGCGCTTGATCAGTTCTTCCTTGATTTTCATGGCAAGTTCGTGAATTTCGAGTTTGATATTGATTGTTTCGTTCATCATTACGCCTATAAAGTTAAAAACTGTAAGTGTCAAAAAAAGACATTTTTATAAAAACTTGAAAAAATTTTTCCACCCTACATTGTCATCCCGGCCTTTTTGTCATCCCGGATTTGTACAAGTACAAAGCCCTTCGGCTCAGCTATGAAAATGCAAGCATTTTCGCAGCGTTCGCCTTGGTTGCTTTTATTCCGCCATCAAGTGTCGCAAAATTAAATATCTTTTAGATTCCAGGTGCTATACGACTAAACTCTTTTTCTATATTCGCCTCAAAATGATAAAAAAATCCTTCATAATGGCTCTTTGGGTGCTTTGTGTGTCTTTGTTTGCTGAGACTCCGGCCCCTGCTGTTGCTGATTCCCTGCAAGGGAACGCTCCAGTGGTTGCGCCTGCCGAAGCATCGTCTGTGGCCGAAGACGACTCGTCTGACGATGTAAGCCGGGATGAGCCTGCCGAGGAGGATTCCGAACCTGTCATGACGCCTTTGGTGAAGGGCAAGACGGGTATCGTGGCTATTGATACGCTCCCTGTGAACGAATGGGACATCCCGACAAAGCGCAATTCGCTTTTGCACGCGATGCTTTTTAGCCTATTGCCCGGTGGTGGCCAGTATTATACGGAACACTATGTTCGTGGTGGATTCTTGACGGGTATCGAAGGACTCTTGATTTACGACATCTTTTTCAACAGGTCGTTCCAGCGGGATAGGCTTTTGGACCGTGCCCGTCCATTCCAGGATTCCGTGCGCTATTTTACGTCAAAGATCCTAAATTCGCCAACCCGCGATAGCATTGGAGCTTATCACGCCAAGCGCCTTGAATTCTTGGAGCGTGTCCGTGCGCAGAGCGACAAGAAAATGGAACAAGAAGACGTCCGTAAGGCCGAATTGGCATGGCTTATCGGCATACATCTTTACGGAATGTTCGATACGTTTGGCATTTGGTTTAACAATAACCACAGAAGCACCGAGTACCGCGATATGAAAACGGCTGTGCTTTGGGGCTTGTTGCCGGGTGGCGGGCAAATCTTTAACCGTGACTTTGGTAAGGCCGGACTTGTCTATATGGGTATTCTTGGTGCTGCGGCGAGCGTCTCTACGTCGCAGAATATGGTTCGGTACTATCTCGACCGCAAGCATTTGATTGAAAAGGAAAGCCCGAATTCCGAGGAATACGAAAGGATCTCGGAACGAGTGACGTATTATCGAAAGAACCGCAATACCTACATTTGGGGCGGAGTCTTAATTTATCTATACTCCATTGCGGATGCCGCGGTCGATGCGCTCCTGAGTGATTTTGACAGTCCTCTGCACTTGGCGCTTCTTCCGAATTTTGATGGCGGTGCCCAGGCCGTCGCCACCTTCGACTTCTAACTCCTTGATTGTCATCCCGGCTTGTCATCTCGGACCCCAATGTCATCCCGGCCTTCGTGCCGGGACGGGATCGCCATACACACTTGTCATCCCGGCCTTGTGCCGGGATCACCTTTCCCTTGTCTACGCTTTTTCCATATTCAGTGGCGGCATCTGGATGCCGTCATGAATCTTCGTGAACGTCCCCTGGAAGGCTCCATTCTTGTTGCGTACAAATTCAAACTTTGTCACCATGGCGTAGCTGAACATTCCTTCGACAAAGATATTGTCGGGCAGACCGCAGCGTGAATGCTGGAGCGATGCAATGACGCCTGCATGCGTGATGCAGAGGTATTCGCCGTCATCAGAGAGTTTGTCCAAAAAATTTCCGACGCGCTTGTCGATGTCATAAAAATTTTCGCCTTGAGGGAACCTGTACCCGCGGAGGTCGCTGGTCCAGGCGTGCATCTCCGAACGGGGGACGGCGGTCAGCTTCTGTCCTTCCCACGTTCCGAAATTGAGTTCGATGATGGCGGGTTCCTTTTCGACGTGCAGGTCCAGCATCTTGGAGGCCTTGTCGGCGAACTTGGTGCAGCGGATGAGCGGACTTGAAAACAAACGAGTTGGCTTTGCGCCTGATTCTACAAGCGCTTTGAGCGCCTTGTCGGACTCTTCTTCAAAAGTAGGGGAGACGTCAAAGTCCAGTCTTCCGTAACAAACGTCTTTCGGGTTGTAAGGCTTGGTATGTCGAATTGTCCAAAGAATCATAATAGTAGTAGGCAGTAGTTAGTGGTTAGTAAACTGAGGTTCGCTAATGGCCAAAAAATAAAAAAGCCCCGAGAGGGGCATTTAAAAAAAATCCTAGGCTACCTGAGCACATAAAGATTCGCAAGTCCGTTGCTGCTTTCGCCCTGGCGATTTGCCCGCAAATAATCATTGCGCAGGGCCTAGGAGCCTGAAATATAGAATGAAAATTTTGTTTTTTCAAGGGACTATCCGAACACAATTTGTGTGATATAATACACGCCCTTAAACCGGGGGTTCTGGATAGTGGTCAAAATGGCAGTTTTTTTCGTACTTTCTTCGTAACGAATGTTTTACCGTAAAAAATTTTATACTATATTCAATAGTAGGTGTTTAGGATTTACTGGCAAGACTTTTTTGTTGGGGTCTGTTATGGAAAAAAGGAAATTTGCAAGAAGAACCGTTTTGGGAACGGTGATGGTGGCGCTTGGTTTATCAGTGCCCGTGATGGCTCAGGAAGATGAGCCTGAAGTTGAACGTGTTGTTGTCAAGCTGGATCCGTTGAAGTTCTCCGGAGTGACGGACGAGGAACAAGGGCAGAAGCTCTGGACCGACCTCATGAAGTACAAACTCTGGGGTACTCAGACTATTATTTTCAATAAGCATGATTTTAAAATTGCCGAGACGAGTGGCTACACTGGAACGGCTGTTGGTGATGTTGTCTTCAATGACTATGGGCATACGCTTGGTGGTCCGATTGTTTCGGGCAAAGACCTTGTTTTTGCAAAGGGTGCGGCTACGGAAGATACTCTCATAGGAGGATCGATATACGCCAAGAAACTTTACTTGCCTGATAACTATAAAGTCGAAAATTCCCGGTATGATGGAAATATCTGCTTTGAAGACGATATTGTTTTTTCTGCGCCCAACAAAGATGGAGCCGATTGGGAATATTATGAATGGATAAACACCTTAAATCGTTTTATCGAAAATGCTCACAGAGAAATTCTTGATGACGACCGTAGAAAGGAAGGCAAGGTCTATGCGAACTGGGCCAAGGGTCTTACGGATCCGTCTGCAGTGAAGCTTGATGGTGTCTTTACTGATGATCAAGGTGAGGTGAAATGTCCTTCTGATGTTCCGAGACCGGACGTGGGGCTGACCGTACCTGAACTTGATGAATCTGGGATTAGTTGGGAAAACTCTGTTAGTTTGGTCTCTAGTGATTATGGCGAAGTCCAGTATATTCACATTCCGCCCATTTCTGAAGATGATATCAAGAACGAACATACTTGGTTCGATAAGTATGTCGAGAATATTGAATTTTTCGGAAATTACGGAAAGAAGCTGTATATCTTGATGCCGTCCAGTCAGCAGAACGCTGATAAAAAGACGACTGGCCGTTTGACTCGTATCTTTACGCAAAAGGGTATCAATATTCAAAGCTCTGCAAATGATACCAAGATTCAGGTGGCTTACGTCGGTAGCGATGCCTCGTGGGATTCTGACAACAATCGATGGAATTTTGACGAAAACGAAATAACCGTAGTCCATGATACCGCTTATGCTGGTAATCTTATGTTCTATACGAATGCGAACATTGATTGGCCTGCAATGAATGCCAATAGGGAATCCGATTATCAGGGAACCTTCATTACTACGGGTGATTTTACAATCAACGACCACCTCAGTGTTGCCGGTCAGTTGATTGCTGGTGGTACCCTCTGGTTCGAATCTGAATTCAATGGTGAATTCCACTACGTTCCGTTCAATTCCCCCGAAGTCAAGACCGACATCTTTGTTGCAGACAAGTTTAAGGAAAATGATAAGGTCTGGTACGATATGAGCTTCTACCTGACCGATACGGCGCATACCGAGGTTTCTCTCGATTACTGCTTTGCTTTCTTTGGTATCGATCTCGATACGACGGGTGGCAAGTATAATAGGTACAAGACGGCGGACGGTGAATTTGCTCAACCGGCTGATTTGGCTTTGGATGACAAGACGCATCCGATGCCGCTCTGCAGCAAGGGTGAAACCGGACACGTTGTCATTAACAAGGGCTCTCGCAAGACTTCTGTCCCTGCATACATAAAGGTCAAGGAAGACGGCAAGATTGAAGGCGACGAATATATGCTGTTCAAGATTACGAACTTGAACGGTGCCGTCATCTCTGGAAACAAGTTCGATGGTGGCCTTTTGGTCAAGTTGCTCGATTCCGACAACAAGCCGCCCAAGTTTATCGATCCGGACAAGGTTCAGCTTGCCGTTCCCGAAAACGCAACTGGTGCAATAGCTGGAAAGATTGGCGCCAAGGATGAAGAAGGCGACGCTTACGTATTCGAAATCGTCGGTGGCAATGGTTCGAAGTATTTTACAATCAACCAGAACACTGGCGTTGTGAGTATGAAGACCGGTGCAGATGCGTTTGATTATGAAGACTGGATTGTGAACGGTCCTAAATATTATATCGACGTTGAACTCTGCGATGCATCGGCAACTGATTTTAGCTATCTCCTTTGTGTTGATGGTCGCTTTGCTATTGAAATTACGGATGTCAACGAAAAGCCGTATTTCGATTATGCTGGCATTGCCAACCCCGAAATCAAGATTGCCGAAAACGCCCTTTATTCCAGCGACAAGATCAAGTTTGCCGATTACGATACGCAAAGCTCCGATGTCATGTTTGTGAATGACGAAGTGGTTGCCATTGGCGGCGATACGGATATGTTCGAAGTGACGCCGAGCGGTATTGTCAAGGTAAAGACGGGCAAGGTTCTCGACTACGAATTAAAGAACCAGTATGAACTCAAGATCCGTGTCCGTGATGCCAATAAGGATGACAAAGGCGACTTGATTTATCCGGATCTTTATGAGGACATGACGATTACCATCACGGTGACCGATGTCGATGATGGTCCTAAGTTTGACTATGCTGCGTATAACGGCAACATTGACGAAAACTCTGTCGCCGGAACCGAAGTCAATATGGACGAAGCCATCTACGCCTCGACTTCGCAGGTGGGCGCTACGATTACTTACAGCTTGATCGATGAGTCGGGCTCGTTCGTGATTGACCCAAGCACGGGTGTCATTTCTGTTGCTGAGGGCGCAGTCCTTGACTACGAAACAAAGAGTACCTACAAGATGAAGGTGGTTGCATCAGATGCTTCCGGAGCTGCGGATCAAGTTGTACAGACGGCAGCGGCCGACGTTATCATCAACGTGAACGACTTGAACGAAAAGCCGATCTTTGTTGAACCGACCACGGCTCTCAAGTTCCCGGAAAACGAAAAGGGCTACGAAATCGGTACGCTCGAATTTGACGATTACGATGTGGCTTCCAAGTTCCGCAACAACAGGTTTGACTGTCTCGAATGCGACGGCCTGGGCTTCTATCTTGATCCGATGACGGGTATCCTTACGACGACCCGCAAGTTTGACTACGAAACCGAAGCCAAGACTTATGACCTTACCATTATCGTTTACGACGCTTCTGGCAAAAAGGATCTTACGGCATCGGGAACTATCACGGTTGAACTTACGAACGTGAACGAACCTCCGTATCTGACGGATATCGTGTTTACGGTTCCCGAAAGCGATCCTGTCGGTACGGAACTCAAGGACAATCTTGAAGCGACTGATATCGACGGCCCGGATATCGTGTTCACGTTCCACGTTCTCGATGGTACAAAGGAAGTCAGCTCGACTAAGGAATTCAAGGTGGATCCCAAGACGGGCGTCATTTCTGTGGCTTCGGCTCTGGATTACGAAAAGACGGAATCCTATTCCATCAGAATCCGCGTCAGGGATGAACATGACGGATATTCTGACACGACTATCACCATTAACGTGATTGACGTGAACGAAGCCCCGTCTGTCAAGGTGGATACCATCTATGTGAACGAAGACCAGGTGGTGAACAAGCCGTTCAGTACCGTAAAGACGGACAAGGATGATCCGGATACCAAGAATGCCGACTTCCGCAACAACGTTTACGAAAATACCGACGATAATGAATACTTCAGGGTTGATCCGAATGGTGATGTCGTGCTGTTGCAGTCGGTGGACTACGAATCTGATTCGCTCTATACGATCAAGGTTCGTGTTAGCGATAAGGACGACAGCAAGCTGACTTCGGAAAAGACCGTGGTGGTCAAGGTGGTGGATGTCTTTGAACAGTCCGTCGTCGAAATTACCCGCGTCGAAACGCCGCAGTCCATCTACATCCGTCCGGACTCTGTCTGGGTGAATGTTCCGACAGTGGATATCGAATGGAAGCAGGACGATAAGACCAAGTCCAGCACGGACTCGCTCAAGGAAGGCTGCAATACTGTCATCAAGAAGTATAAGGATCCGTCCAAGAACGCTGCCGGTGCCGATACGGTTATCATCTGCTATAGCACGGCTGCTCCGATTGTGACGGTTTCTGCCAATGGCGATGATGTCGAAGCCGACAACATTTATACGGTCGTCGAAAAGGCTACCAAGAACGATACCGCTATCTATGTGAACGATACCAAGAACGATATCAAGGTGTCGATCAAGGATACGGCTGCAAATGTGTCCAAGTCGTTTACGGTCAAGCTGGATCTGGATACGGTCTCTATTCCGTCGAAGGAATTCAAGAACTTGACGAAGGTTGCCGATGCTGAGGTCGCTCGCAAGAAGGAACCTGCTTCTGAAGTCACGTCCACTCCTGAAAACGGAGACTACATCAAGTATTCTTATACCGAGACTGTCAATGGTATCGAAGTTACTGTTTCATACTATACGGACAAGAAGGGTAAGGATGTCAAGCGTTCCGTGATTACCTCGTCGGGCAAGACGAAGGAAATCGCCGTCATCGAAGTCTCTTACAAGACGACGATTAACGGTAAGGAAGTGACCATCTCGTACTATGCCGATGCCGAAACGGGTGAACGCGTGACGCTCAATACCGGATTGTACGATAGCGAATCCGTCCTCTCTGCTGACGGCGAAGAAGTGACGGGTGCCTATAAGGTTTCTTACCAGTATGTCGACAAGAACGGCAATACGGTCGATGTCTCTTACTACCTCGACGAAAAGGGCAAGATCGCCAAGAACAAGGAAGGCAACATCGGCTACAATGTCGGTTATACCTACGTGAACAAGTATGGCAACTCTTCGAGAAAGGATGTGTTCGTTGTGCTTGACCAGAAGGCTCCTGTTGTAAAGATCGAATCCCCGTCCGAAGACCAGGTGCTTACGTCCAGCTTTGCTGTCGTCAAGTGGACTGTCAACGGCGTCGAACAGGATACGCTGAGAATCCAGGGCCTTGAAAACGGTGTGCAGACGATTGTCCGTGTGTTCCGCGACAAGGCTGGTAACGAAGCCCGCGATTCTGTGAATGTCATGGTCAAGAACGTGAAGAACATCAACATCGATGTCGAAAAGCCGGTGACCAAGATTGACCGTGATTCTGTTGAAAAGTACTACAAGGGCAACAAACCTAACAAGGACCAGACATACTCTGTGACGTTCTTCAACTACAGCAAGAACGCCGAATCTGAAGCGATTGTGGGTATCAAGGGCAAGGCCAAGGAAGGTTCTGGCGAAGAACCGTATCCGGGATACGAAGGCGGTCACCTCGGACCGACACTCGAGGTCGAAGCTCGCGTGCCTGTGGTGAATGCACTCGGTGGACTGGCTACGCTGGATGATATCGTAAGCGCTGGCGGTTTGGTGGCCTTGGAAGGCGTCGATGCCGCTAATAGTGAAAAGATTACAGTGAGCGAATACGTGGATAAGTATTGCACGGATGAGTTCAAGAAGTCCCTGACTTCGGACTATAGCCGCGCGAACCTCTACTGGACAAAGATCAAGGTGAATGTCTGGGTGTATTCGAACACGGGCGTCTTTACGGATCACCACAGCTTCACGTATGATCTTGACGATCCGGATTATGTGAACGAAGCTGGCCTCTTGAAGTTTGACTTTGAACTCAAACCGGACGAAAACGGTGACGTGAGAACGAAGGATGGACGCCTCTACGGTACGGGCGCCTACCTCTTCAAGACCGAAGTCAAGATGTCTTCGAAGTTGCGTTGCACGCTCCCGCCGATCGGTGAAGACCGTGCCGACCTCAAGAAGAACGCCGTCATCAAGTCGAGCGACGACCTCCTCAAGCCGTTCGGTTATCGCCGTCCTGTTGACAAGTAAAGTGTTAACTGTTGATAAATTGAAATCTAAGCGTCTCCCCGGATTTTGTTCCGGGGGGCGCTTTTTTTTGTCCTAGAAAGTCCTATAAAATACGCTTGCTACAGAAAAGCTTTGAAATGCTACACTTTTCTTACAATATTTCCAAAATTTAATTTTGCTTTAGCGCACCTCGTTACTATATTTCTAGACAGTGTTCGGGTGTTCTTTTGGATAAAACTGTGGCAAGTCGTCAGAGTGAGGATTTGTCGTGGAAAAGGAGCGATAAAAAAGTATGCGTTTTAGCAAGTTTAGCTTGAAAGCGGCTGCCCTAGTCTTGATGGGCGTGGTTTCGTCGATGGCCGCAACTACCGGTCTTTATCCGATGACTTTCGGTGACGAAAAAACTGATGATGATAACTGGGAATACTTGCTTCACTACAAACTGTGGGGACAGACTGGCATATCCTTTGCAAACCAGGATAATTTCCCACGCGAAAAAGGATGGGTAGGTACCTCTGCTGGTGGTGACCTGTATTCTACGGGTAACAACGGCGTTGTGGCTGGTGCCATTGTTGTTGGTGGTCGAATCCGTCCTGATGATAAGATGAATTTTACAACGGGGCCTATCCGTCATAGGGATGGCTTTACCAGCGGTCAAAACTCAAGTGGAGCGCCTGAATGTCAAGGAACCACGACCTCAGGGTCTTGTGCTGATGTTCCGTTATACAGTTCTTTGAGCGTGCCTACTGTAAAAAGCGCTACCTATCAGTCTGGTTTTAAAATTGCTGATCGAGCCATAAAAGAAATTCATGTACCTCAAAATGGCTCTTATGATGTCTTTATTGATCACATTGACTTTGGTTCATCCAGTGTTTTGAAGGTTGTGATGGACGAAGGTGCCCATTCTACGCGCCTTTTTGTAAAGAACCTTAACTTAAGTGACCACCCCCATATTCTTGTTCAATACGCAGGAGAAAACAATCCACGTTGTAACTCCAAACAGTACACTTGCGGTGGTGATTACCAAGGAAACTTGCTGATTTATTCTGCCGGTGATATCGACTTCAGCAATATTGACAATTCTCCGATTGTGGGTACCATTGTCAGTGCTGGTGAAATTTCGATCATGAGTAACATGTCCTTTGCCGGTCAGTTGCTCGCGAAAAAACTCACTATTGGAAGTGATGTTAACGGCGAAAACTTTGAGTTCATTCCGTTCAAGAAAACGCCGACGCTTACTCTGAATACAACGGCTGCAACTTTCCCTGAAAATAACGAATGGACGACCATCGGTGTCAGTTTGGATGACGTTGGTGAAAAAGATGTCACCTTTGAATACTGCTTTGATTTCAATTCTTCTGCTGTTACGGGACAATATGCGTCCAAATCCGATGTCGGTGCTGCTGCAACGGATCATCCGTTCCCGATATGCGGTGTAGATGATCGTATCAAGATTACGATTCCTGCCGGAAGCAAGGAATCCAAGCAAAAAATTAATATCAAGCCTTTGATTGATGGTCTTATCGAAACTCCTAAGAATAATCAACCGGGCGAAAAACTCTGGCTTTATATTTATGACCTCCAGGGCGCCATTCCGTCTACCGAAAACTATGAATCCAAAAAAATCGGTGATATGGAGTGCGGTTCGTTTAACATCTATATCAAGGATGTCGATAAGCTGCCTCAGGGTAACAGCAGCCTCAAGGTGTCTGTCAAGGAAGATGCCGAATACACATTTGCAAAAGGTGACTTTAATTTCCAGCATTCTACAAGAACATTTGAATCTGTTAAGATAACTTCGTTGCCGACAAAGGGTTCTTTGCTTTTGAACGGCACAGCGGTGAAGAAGGATCAGGTCATCACGGTTGCGAACCTTGGCAAGCTGACTTACAAGCCTGTGGCAAATGATTTCAGCAAGACTAAAACTGAAGTCTATGCAACGTTCAAGTTCAGGGTTATTGGCTCTGGTACTGGTGATAATACGTCTGATGAATACACGGCTAGCGTTAACGTTATCCCGGTCAACGACAAGCCGACGACTGATGCTAGCTACACTTTCACAGTGAGTGAAAATCCGTCCAAGAATGAATCGCTGGGTAGCGTCACTGTTACAGATGTTCCTAACGAACAGGATGTTGATACCTATACATTCTCTTTGGTTTCTGGGGACAAGGATTGTTCTTCGTGCTTTACGTTGACTTCTTCGGGTGAAGTCAGGGTCAATGGCACACAAACGTTTAACTACTATACAAAGTCCTCCTATACCCTTACGGCAAAGGTTTCGGATGATGCCAAGACCGAAAAGAATTATGGCTTGACCGGAAATCCTGAAACGTCCAAGAACTTTACCATTGTCATCAATGTCAAGAACCAGAACCACGCTCCGACCATTAGTAATCAGTCTTTCGATCTTCCGGAAAAGAACAAGACCTCTTCGGGTGTTATCGTAGATTGGACTAGTGACAAGATTGTTGGTACGGTTTCTGCTAAGGATCCTGATGGTGATAACCTGACCTTTAAGGTTGTGGATTCTGGCATTCCGTTTGCTTTCAAGAATGGAACGAGTTCGCTCATCGTTTCTGACGGAAGCGTGCTGGATTATGAAACTAAGAAGAGCTGGTCTTTCAAGGTTTCCGTGACCGATAAGTCTGGTGCATCAGCTACGGCTACCATTACGGTTAACCTCGAAGATGTCAATGAAGATCCGGAGCCAAGTGGCGTAAAGTCCGAATATACGGTTAAGGAAAACACTGCAACAGGAACGTCTTTCGGTACGTTCTACGTTACGGATAAAGATGCTGGTGATAAGTTGACTTATAAGCTGACGGGTGCTTTGACGGGTGCCGCAGCTGCTTCTGGAACATTGAAGGGCAAGACTTTGGCAGACATCTTCTATGTCGAAGAAACTGCAAATTCTAGCAATAAGAGAACTGTTGAAATCAAGGTAAAGAATGAAGCTTTGCTGGATTACGAAGCTCTTTACAAGTCCAGTTCCAAGAATGCCTCTTATCCGGTGACCATCACGATTACGGATAAGGGTCCGAATTCTGT
This sequence comes from Fibrobacter succinogenes, assembly GCA_902779055.1. Taxonomy (GTDB): domain Bacteria; phylum Fibrobacterota; class Fibrobacteria; order Fibrobacterales; family Fibrobacteraceae; genus Fibrobacter; species Fibrobacter succinogenes_K. The sequence goes on from CACZAD010000007.1 coordinate 237,404, forward strand.
AGATGTTGCAACTAAGATTACGGTAATCGATGTCAACGAACCGTTCACGGCTACGGGCGGAACGTTCTATATCCAGGAACATTCTCCGGGTTATTCACACGTCTGCACCAAGTCGTACGGTGAATATTGCGCCGAAGCGGACTATGGCAAGGTTAAGGGTGAAGATCAGGATAAGTACAACAAGAGCTTTAGCACCTTGACTTATTCGATGTCCACGAAGAATACGGGTTCTTATGCATCTGATGCCAAGAGCTTTGTCGTGGATCCGGATGACGGTAGCATTACTACGTCCATGGATGCCGAATTCGAAGCGGATGGAGATGCTCCTAAGATCTCTTATACGTTCAAGGTCACCGTTTCTGATGGCGTGAATTCTAAGGATGTCGAGGTGACTGTAAAGGTCTTGGATATTGAAGAACCACCCATTAATCTGGTTATCGAAGGTACTGGTAAGGTCAACGAGAACGAAGGCAAGGGCTTCAAGGTTCTGGATATGGTCTCGGCTGAAGATCTTTCTGGAACGAGTCTGGATGATTTCAAGACCTTGTGCGGTTATAAGGATGATGTTGACGGCGACCTTAATGGTGACGGCAAGGTTAATGGTGCCGATGTCGATGTTAAATGCAAGGGTAAACTTTCATTTGAGATAGACCAGTCCGCAAGTGGCGTCGCTGAGGGTATTTTCGAAATTGCAAACGAAGGAAAGGGTTCTGTTAAGGTCAAGGATCCGACCAAGCTGGACTTCGAAGCTCTGTATGCAAAGAATAAAACGGTTCTTTCTGTCGTATTGACTGCCGAAAATATTTATGACGGAACTACAACACTTAGCATTACCAGAAATATCGAAGTTATTGACGTGAACGAAGCTCCCACGGCAGAAAACTTGTCTGTTGAAGTGGACGAGAACATTGCTGGTGGTACTTTGGTGGGGACTGTCAAGGCTACTGATCCTGATAAGTATGCTTCTTGCAAGGCTGGATCTCATTCTTGTGGGTTCAATACGCTCCAGTATTCGATTGTGAATTCCGCAGGCTTGCCGTTCGAAATTGAACAGAATACGGGTAGGATCAAGCTCAAGAAGAACGAAAGGCTCCGTTTTATTGAAAAGAGCGTATATACGTTCCAGGTGAAGGTGGTTGATTCGGATAAGAACAAGACTCCGCTGTCGGCTATTGCTAACGTCACTATTACGGTCAGGGATGTTAACGAAGCTTCTGAATTCAGGGTCTTGGCTGATCTTTACGAAGTCAAGGAAAATACAGCTGTTGGTACAAAGTTTGGCGACAAGATCGTTGTCTATGACGAAGATGGTGCTGATGTCAGCAAGACCACAGATGCAAATCCGGCATTGAAGATTTCTATCAAGGATAATGGTACTTGCACGGCCGGTAAGACCTGTGCCGAAGACCTGTTCAATGTTGTCATTGTGAAGGGCACGGATGGCAACCATGAAACGCAGTTCCAGTTTGTTGTCAAGTCTGGCTTGAACTACGAAGCTCTTTACAGGGCTACGGAAAAGGATGCCATTTTTGATGTGACTTTGACTGTCAAGGATAAGGGCGGTAACGAGGTTTCTCAGGATACAAAGATTCGCGTTATCGATGAAAACGAAGAACCTGAATTTGTTGGTGAACCCTATAAGTTTAAGGTCGACGAAAATGTTAAGACGGAAACCTTGCTGGGTACAGTTGAAGCTTCTGACCCGGATATCTACAACGTAAATTACGGTACGCTTTACTTCTCGCTTGATGCTAGCGATGACGATGCCGCTCTGTTCGATATCGACCAGAAGACGGGTGAACTCTATGTCGTGAACAATTCCAAGCTCAATTTTGAAGATAAGAGTGAGTACAAGTTCAAGGTTATCGCAACTGACAAGGAATTCACGATTTCGACTCTTGTTACGGTTACCGTCAATAACGTAGATGAAGGTCCTGTGTTCCCGACGGTTCCGGACTTGTATGTCGATGAAAATACGCCGAAGGGTACGGTGGCTACGCTTGATGATGGTACAAAGCAGGCTATCATTGCTAACGATGATGACTGCAGCAACAGGCATACTTGTGCAGCTCCGACCTACACGCTTGTAGCGGCCGATGGCGCTCCGAACGATTACAAGGCATTTAGCATTGATGCCAATGGCTTTATCTCTGTGGCCAAGGACAATGTTCTGGATTATGAAACGCAGAAAAAGTACGTTGTTCGCGTTGTCGCTACGGATGGTAAGGATCCTACGCTTACGGATGAAGTTGATGTGACAATCCATGTTAGAGACGTGAACGATGCACCGGTCTTCGATATGGCTACATATCCGTTCGAAGTGGATGAAAACAAGCCTGCTGGTGAAGTCATTGGTGCTGTCTTTGCAAGCGATCAGGACACTTGGAGCGAATTGACCTTTAAGATTGAAGATCTCAAGGCTGGTTCTGGTGATAGCAAGAAGTTTACGATTAGCTCTACGGGCAGAATCAGTACCACAGAAAAATTGAATCACGAAGATCAGGAAACTTATGAACTCCTAGTTACTGTGACGGATAATGGTTCTTCCAGGGGCTTTGAAGACCTTAGTGCTACAGCCAAGGTGTTCATTACGGTCAATGACAGGCCTGATGATCCGGTGATTTACGATGACAAGAAGAGCTATGAGGTGGCTGAAAATACCGCAGAACATCCGATCAAGGATGCAACGATTGCGTGCTACGAAGTCACGGACGAAGATCTTGGCCAGGTGGAGACACTTGCCGGCTATGTCGTCGATGTTGGCGGTACGGATGCTGATCGCCTGTTTGATGCCACGGTCAAGAAGGATGGATCGAAGTACAAGCTTTGCCTCTCTGTCAAGAATACTTCGAAGATGAATTACGAAACTCTTGCTCATGAACACTCGATCAAGGTGGGCGTGATTGACGGCGACGAACGCATGACCGAAGTGGCAAAGACCATTACGATTGTCGACGTGAACGAAATGCCGATTATTTCGGGTAGCCTGGCCTTCTCGTTCTATGAAAACAAGGGCAAGGATTACGTCCTCGGTAAGCTCTATTCCGAAGATATTGATACGTCTAAGGCCTTTACCCAGAATGTGTTTAGCGCAACTGGTGGTGATACGGACCTGTTTACGATTACTGAAGATGGCAAGATCAAGGCCAAGCGTAATTTTGACTATGAAACCGAAACCCGTCGTACGTTCGAATTGGATATTCAGCTCGCTGATAAGGATTCCAAGAAATATTCCGAACTGAAGACTTCGACTCGTATTACGATTACGCTCAAGAATGCTCCGGAAATTCCGCAAATCACGACCACGGAATTCGATGTCGACGAAAACTCCGAAGAGGGTACGTTCGTTGGACAGCTCGAAGCCGTTGACCAGGATGGCGATACCGATCTTCTCTTTGCCCTTGCTGAACCTAGCGACTATGTGACTGTTTCTAAGGATGGCAAGATTACCGTTAGCGGTGATAAAAAGATCGATTACGAAAAGATGCAGGAATTTACCATTGTGGTCAGCGTGAAGGATCCTGATGGCCTTGTTTCTGAAGCTGAAGTTCTCATTAAGGTGAATGACCTGAACGAACCTCCGACGATTAAGCCGCAGCAGTTCACGTTCCCGGAAGATTCGCCGATTGGCACCAAGAAGGGCCCGGTCGAAGCCTCTGATCCGGATACGAAGAACAAGAAGTTCAGCGAACTGACGTTCACGGCTGTTGAACCGAACGACATGTTTGAAATCTTGCCGAACGGTGACATTGAATTGAAGGGCGAACTCGACTACGAAAGCGAAAAGTCCTACACCATTAACGTTCGTGTGACGGACGGAACTTATGCGGATACCGCTGCTATCACGATTAACGTGGGCAACGTTGTCGAAAAGTCCGAAGTCAAGATCACGCTCGTTGAAGCTGGCGATTCCATCTATCCGAATCCCGAAAAGGACATCTTCACGAATCAGGAACAGATTACTGTGGAATGGAAGCAGGATGGCAAGACCAAGTCCAGTGTCGAGACCTTGAAGGAAGGCAAGAACGTCATTATCAAGAAGTATAAGGATCCGACTAAGGATGTTGAAGGTGCTGATACTGTAATCGTCTACTTCAGTACGGCAGCTCCGATTGTCGAAGTCAGCGCCACCAAGACGAAGGTTGAAGCCGACAACATCTATACGGTCGTTGAAAGCGTCGATAAGAAGGACTCCTCGATCTACGTGAACAAGAAGTCCAAGGATGTCGATGTCGTTGTCAAGGATACCGTTTCTGGATATAAGGAAACCTTCACGGTCGAAGTGATTCTCGATACCATCGCGGTCTCGAAGAAGACTGTGACGACCCTCGTGGATGTCTCCAAGTCTCAGCCGTCTCTCGACAAGAATCCGAAGGGCGGTGTCTCGGAAACTCCGATTAACGGCAACAAGAAGAAGGTTTCTTATACCGAAACTGTGAACGGAACCAAGGTCACGATTTCTTACGAAGTCAACGACAAGGGCGAAATCATCAAGGTTCCGGTCTTCGACGAAGATGGCAAAAAGTCGATGGTCGAAGTCATCGAAGTTTCTACCGTTGTCGAAGTCAGCGGCAAGGAAGTGGTTGTCTCTTACAAGGCTGATGCCGAAACTGGTAAGATCCTGTACGGCGATTCCGAAGGCAACTTGATTGTCGATGTCCCGAGCAGCACTGGTACCAAGGATCCGACGTCCAAGGTGAACAAGGACCCGGATGAAATGGACCTCAAGACGGGTGTTGGTGCCTTCACGGTCACTTACGACTCCAAGGGTGTTCAGGGCAACAAGGCTACGGTCTCTTACGTCATCGACGAAAAGGGCAAGATTGTTGCTAACAAAGAAGGCGACAGAGGTTACCTCGTGACCTACACCTACACGAACAAGTATGGCAACACTGCCGAAAAGTCCGTGTTCATGGTGCTTGACAAGCTTGCTCCGCTCGTGATCATCAACTCGCCGAGCGATGGTGACGTGGTCTACGCTAACTTTATCGATGTCGACTGGTGCATTGCCATCGATGGTGACAAGGATAACTGCGTCAAGCAGGATACGTTGAACTTCCAGAGCCTCAACAAGGGTGTGACGACCATCAAGCGTATCTACCGCGACAAGGCTGGTAACGAAACGGTTGCCGAAGTCAACGTGATGTTGAAGAAGGCCAAGGATGTCGATATCAACCTCGAAAAGCCGATGGTTATCGTTTCTAGGGATTCTGTTGAAAAGTACTATGCAGAAAATCCGCCTGAGAAGGACCAGACTTATGCAGTGTCTGTCTTGAATCCGACGACCCAGACCGAAAAGGAAGTGGTGAAGGGTAATGCAAGCAAGTCCAAGAAGGGTTCTGGTGAAGAACCGTATCCGGGACTTGAAGGCCACCTTGGCCCGACGATCAAGGTCGATATGAAGGTGCCTCTCGTAAGCCCGGTGGGTGGTCTTTCTACCTTGGACGATATCATTATCAACGGCGATATGATCCCGCTGGATGGTGTTGATGCCGAGAACAGTAAGAAGATGAACGTCAAGGACTACGTCGACAGCCTTTGCTCTGACGAATTCAAGGAAGAGCTGAACAAGGTTAAGGACTACAGCAAGATGACGCTCTATGCCTCCAAGGCTCGTGTGTCGCTCTGGTTCTACACGACCGCAGGTCAGTTCATTGACACGTACCATTTCGATTACGACGTCGATGATCCTGATTATGTTGACAAGGCCGGTCTCGTGAAGTTCTTCTTCGAAATGAAGCTTGACGAAAATGGCGAACTGAGGGATTCTCGTGGCCGTCTCTACGGTACGGGTCCGTTCATCGTGAAGACGAAGGTCGATATCCGTTCTAAGCTCCGTTGCACGGTTCCGCCGTTGGATGGCAAGACTAAGTACGGTGACGTGATCAAGTCTAGCGACGAAATGCTGAAGCGCTTCGGTTACAGACGTCCGGTGCTTCGCGGAAACGAAAAGTCTTCCTCGAAGTCCTCCAAGAAGTCTTCTAGCAAATCCTCTAGCAAGTCTTCCAAGAAGTAATCGAAACCGTTAGATTCTATAATCCCGAGCGAACCGATCGCCCGGGATTTTTTTATAGGCCATCCGCTAAAATTCTATTATTGCATAAAAAAGAGGTTTTACATGGGTATCGAAGAACGTTCTACATTGGTATTTGCAAGTGGTGTCGGTCGTATTAAAGAAGAAAAGCCGAAGGCCGTGCGCCCGCAGGGCGATGGCGTTGTCCGTATCACGCTAAAACGTCTCGGAGGCGGCAAAATGGCTAGCGTCGTTTCGGGAGTGCCGCTGGACGAAGATGAACTCAAGGACTTGGCCCGTGTGTTAAAGCAGAAGTGCGGGGTGGGTGGCTCCGTCAAGGATTTCAATATCGAGATCCAGGGGGACAAGCGCAATGTGCTGAAAGCCGAACTCGAAAAGAAGGGATATACCGTAAAGCTCGCCGGTGGCTAGAGAAATGTGTTTGTCTTCACGTTTTTTTTTATCGTCTCTCAAAATTAGACAAAAAAAAGTAAATTTATCGTAAGGTATTTTATAGAGAGGCCTTATGTTTAGACATCTGTCTTTATGGTGCTTTTTGGTGGCTATTTTTGTTCCTTCGGCTATTTATGCCGCTCCAAAGGTCGGTAAAGTTCGAGATCCTTATAATGCAGATATGGGGGTTGCGGCTGAGGGGGCCGCAGGTTGCGATGGCATCCAGTGGGCACCTGCGGAGCAGGACAATACCTTTAGGACTAATCACTGTTTTAAGACCGGAAAGGGTGGTTCCGTTCGATTGGAACTGAAGGGCTCCGGAAACATTTTGTCGATCGATGAAAACTCGCTTGTCAAGGTCGATGAATGGATCACTCCCGATGAAAATAACAAGGGTTCCTATTCCATCAAGACCAGTATCAAGAATGGCTTTATGGGCTTTAAGGCTGCCAAGAACGAAGGGCATAAGGCTAGCTTCAGGACCGGTACTGCTGCCGCATCGATTCGCGGAACAGAAGGTGTTATTGGTGGTGACGGCAATGCAACGATGTTTGCCGGATTGAAAAACGGAAAGCTGGCTGTTAGCGATACGGTGACGGGGGATTCCCTTTTTGTGAATGATGGCGAAACCGTTATCGGACGAAAGCAGTTTGTCGTTCTCAAGCTGAAGTCTTCGGGCGATATGGTCTTTGCAAGAATTTTGATGACGATCATTGCGGATACGACAAAGTCCCTGGAAGAATTGGCTGCTGCAGCCCAGGCGGCGGACAAGGCCTATCAGGATTCTTTACAGGCGCTGTCTGCTTCCTTGCAGAAGGATTCGGAACAAGAAAAGGAGGCGAATCTGGCAGTCCCGCAGATCAAGTATTCTTCTTACGATTCTTTGCGCTGTGTGGCTAATGTTGCTGTTTCCAACGTGCAGAAGGGCTCCGAAGCACGTTTATCTGCGATGATGGATGGGACGACCATTTCTGAGGTGAACGTCAAGCGCAATATGCCGAAGCGCTTTAAATTGCAGAGTGGCGTTCACGATTACGAGTTCGTTGTCGAAAATGCGGTTGGCCACAATAGCGTCAAGAAGACGTTGGGCTGCTATCCGTTGAAGTCGTTCTCTGTGAAAGTCTTTGGCGACAAGTATGTTCCTCTCCAGGTTCCGCCTGCGCCTCCGAGCGATCCTGACGCCGGAGATTGGATCTTGGAGACTTTGCAGTTCCAGATCCGTGTGCCCGAAAACGATCCGAGCTTCTTGAATAAAGTGACGGTTCGCCAGAATGGCAAGGTCATTTTGCAGGAACGTCTCTCCCAAATCCAGAACCTGGATTACCAGATTCCGGTTGAATTGAAGCGTGGTCAAAAGACTCGTTTTGTTATCGAAGTTGTTCACAAGAGTGGCTATGTTGTCAAGACGTCCAAGGTCTATGGGGTTAAAAAATGAGTATTCGTAGATTAGCTCTTGCTTCTGTCCTTGCGATTCCCGCTATGGCTTTGGCGGCGGTTGACGATGTGTCGGCCGATTCTGTATGGACTGTCGGCGGATCTGTCGGTGTCGAATTTGGATTTCATTCTGTCGCTACCGAGAAGAATAAAACCAATGAAGTTTTTGTGAATGGAAAGGATTCTGTTTACCCGGGCAAAAAGTACAGGAACTATTTCCAGGTTCCCGGTGCTTATGGTGCCTGGAATGCCTTTGTACAGGTGCAGTCTCCGACTGGGCAGAAGATGGAATTCTCCATGGATGCCTCGCACGATGAGTGGAATCACTTTGATCTCAAGTATGTGCAGGCATTGTACGAAGACCGTTTCCAGAAGCTCATCTTGGGCGATACCTATGTGTCGTCCGGCGAACTGTATATGTCTGGCATTGATCTCTTTGGTGTAAGCTATGACTTTAACCTGAATTTGAGCAATCGCGAAAAGCCGTTGCTTGCGCTGAGTGTCTTCGGTGGTGAAAACCGCGCCCCGAAACTGCCGGGCGACAGGGATCCGGATCAATACCACAAGTACGTTGGTCTTGACGAAGTCGAGGCGCAGAAGATGGTTGTGGGCGGCAAGGCGCTCTGGAATGTATCGAAGGAATTTGATGCGACTATCGGTTTCATTGGCAGCAAGGACTATTTGGAAGATCCGTATTTGCGTGATGGAACGACTAGGAACGTGAACCTTTCGAATCCGATGTTTTCTTCCAAGACGTTCTTTGGCGACTTCAACGGCAATTTTAATGTTCTTGGCGGTCGTGGTACGTATAACGTTCAGCTTGGCTTTGGCGGTGCCGATACGCTCAACGTCGCTGTGCATCGTGCTGTGAATGCGGTCTTTGAAGATGCCGGGCTTGACGTTTCGACATTTGCGCAACTCCGTCGCTTGATGAACAACACTTCGCTTGTGAACCGTATGAATCGCGAAGATCTGGAGCTTATCTTTGGGGACGGTATGGATATGTCCGTTTCCGAGATGCGGAGTGAATTGAAGGAAATTTTGCAACTCGCCAATGAAGCTTTGAAAAAGTACAAGGCCGACAACAATGATGATCCGACGGAATGGACCGCTCAGAACCTGGCCTTGTCCGGTGCTTACAACTGGAAATTCAAATCGACGGTTGTCGATGCGTACTTCCGCTTTGTCGGTCGTAACTACTACAGTGCGGGTTCTCCGGACTTGTTGCAGAATTCTCGCCAGTTGGGAGCCAAGCTTGACCAGAAGGTGAGCGACGTTTGGCAGTTGAACTCCGGTTATGAATTGAACATCGAAAATGCTTCGGGAAGTGGTGATGCGTACAACGTATTCGGATTTGCCGAAGGCTCCAAGCTTGGTCTTTTGCCGGGCGCTGAAGATGATTGGCTGAAGAAGCACGAGCAGGATGCTTCGAGAACTCTTTACATCCATGACTTTAACGTGAAGAATACGTTCAAGGTTCTTGATTCTGTGGAGATTACGGCTCGTTTTGCACTTAACTACCGTACTCGCAATACTCCGCAGAGACTTTACGGGAATTACGTTGCATCTTCGGGCATTTACTCTGATGACTGGTTTGCAAGCCGTAAGGGCAAGGCCACGATTACAGTCAAGACCGATGACGGCTCGTTCGAAATTGACTCTGCGCGCTGGGCCAAGTATGCGAATTTGCAAAACAAGGAATATCTGGCAACGCAGTTCGAAGAACGCCTGTTAAAGCAGACGCTTGAACTTGGGGCAACGATTAGACTCCCGAAGAATGTGTTGAAGTTCGGTGGCGTTTGGACGTTCCGCAGGGATATGTCGAGGTTCAACCAGGACGATTTGCTGGACGGTTTTAATTTCTCTAACCGTACTTATGGCATTCTGGGATACTACTTCCACGGAAGTGATTTCTTTGAAATGCGCTATCCGATTTCGCTTACGACAACGTTTGATCGCGTGCGCAATACGGCATCGTTCACGCCCCGTTACAGATCGTATAACCGTAACGACATGAGCGAGTTTGAATGGACTCTTATGGAAAATGCGACCATTCAGTTGAAGCCGAATTTCCTGGATTTGATGTTGCTCGGTAGCGTCCGTCAGAACTTCATGAGCCGCGAAGAAGAAGGCAAGAATGTCGATGAAATGGAACTGGATTTGGATCTTTCGGCCGGGTTAAGATTCCAGCTGACCGAAAAACTCAGTACGGAATGGACTCTCGGAATGTACCTGAATTCTCGTCCGGACTATGCTTCTGAAGATTACAGGGACATTTACGGATCGGCTTCGCTTACTTACGATTTTTAAATATGCATATAGGTTGTCATCTTTCGTCTTCGGGCGGCTTTTTGGCGATGGGCGAGACGGCTCTTTCCATTGGCGCCGATACGTTCCAGTTCTTTACTCGTAACCCGCGTGGCGGTGCTGCAAAGCCCTTTGACAAGGCCGATGCCGCTGCGCTGAATACGTTGATGGATGCGCATCATTTTGCGCCTATACTTGCGCATGCGCCTTATACGCTGAATGCCTGCGCCGCAGATCCGTCGCTTAGGCAGTATGCCCAGGACGTTATGAAGGATGACTTGTTCCGTATGGATCATTTCCCGCGGGCAATGTACAACTTCCATCCCGGAAGCCATGTCAAGCAGGGTGTCGAAGTCGGGATTCAGTACATCTCGGAGCATCTGAATAGCATTCTGCACAAGGACTTGAAGACTAAAGTTCTTTTGGAAACGATGGCGGGGAAGGGGAGCGAAGTTGGCCGGACGTTCGAAGAACTGCGCCAGATTCTCGACCGAGTGGAGCTTGGTGAAAAGATGGGTGTGTGTCTGGATACCTGCCACGTTTTTGACGGCGGTTACGATATCGTGAACCATCTGGATGACGTCCTCGAAGAATTTGACAAGGTCATTGGACTTAAGCGTCTGTGCGCCATCCATTTGAACGACAGCAAGAACCCGATGGGGAGCCATAAGGACCGACACGAGGTCATCGGTGGCGGGTTCATTGGCCTGGAAGCGCTTGTGAATGTGGTGAACCATCCGGCGCTGAAGGGGCTGCCGTTCTACTTGGAGACTCCGAACGAATTGCCGGGGTATGCCGCGGAAATTGCCTTGATGCGTAGCCGTGAACGCTAAAATGAATTTTTTTAGCCTTCATACCTTGACAACGGAATAGAAAACATCTATATTTGAGCCCGTCGATTGGAATCCCCAAAAGATTCTTGAATTGATTTGATGCTTCATAGCTCAGTTGGTAGAGCCCGCGACTGTTAATCGCGTTGTCCTTGGTTCGAGTCCAAGTGAAGCAGCTGAAAAAGCCTCGGTCTTTGACCGGGGCTTTTTCGTTTATGTCTGCTATTTGCGGTTGATTATCTTTGAGCGGGCGACCAGCGTTTCTTGAATCGGGGCTCGTCGATGATTTTGCCCCAGATGAATCCGCGTCTGACGCTTTCCCTGCTGATCGAACGAACCGTACGGCGCCGTTCCTGTTCGGAACCGTCGACCGTTTCGCTGGCATAGCCGTTTTCGATGTCGCTCTGACGGGCGGCTTCGTTGGCTTCTTCGCGGGCCTTGCGGGCGCGTTCTTCCAGGATCTTCAGCTGGCTCTGCTTGTCGCTTGTGGCAGGCGATGCGCTCGGCTTGACCGTGGATGTTGTCGTTTGAGCCAATGCTTCCGCTTTCTGTTCGTGCGACAGCAGGTTGTTGAGTTCATCGATGTCTTGCACGAGAACTTCGTAGGCGCCGTCTCCCATGTCGTGACCGATAATGCGGTGCTGCTGGAGTTCGTGGATGAGTTCGATAGCCCGGGCTTCGGATACTTCGAATTCAATCTTGAGGTAGTCGATATCGACTAAGCCCTGCTCGACGATATCCTCTGCGACTTCACGCATAGTCACCTGGTCACCCAGGCGATGGTAGTTCTCGGGAATGGGCGGCGGCATGGGGGATTCCATTGTTCCCTGCGAGGCCTCGCGCTGCGCATCTTCAAATTGCCGGATGTACTCTTGCAATTTGCGGGCGGCGAAAGGTTTTGGCGGAGGTTCCGCATCGTCCGTGTCTTCGTTGCCATCGTTGTCGTCGGGAACCGACGAAGATTCGTCCCTGCGGTTGCGCCACGGGGGTGGCTGCTGCTGGGATTTTTTCTTCGCCTTCTCTGCCCGATTCTGGATAATCGTTATGATTGCCGCGATGACGATAAAGATTATTGTTTCCATAGGCTAGAGCCTCTTTTGAATCTCTCGTCTAGAATTACTTCGTAGCTTCCGGGGCGGATCCGATTTCTTTACGCATCTGCGTGTCGGCTTCGATGTTCTTGAGGTTGTAGTAGTCCATCACGCCGAGCTTTCCGTCGCGGAGGGCAGAGGCCATGGCCATTGGAATCTGGGCTTCGGCTTCCACGAGCTTTGCCTTCATTTCCATCACCTTTGCCTTCATTTCCTGTTCGGCCGCGAATGCCATGGCGCGGCGTTCTTCTGCCTTGGCCTGTGCAATCTTTTTGTCGGCTTCGGCACGGTCGGTTTCGAGGATGGCGCCGATGTTCTGGCCCACGTCCACGTCTGCAATGTCGATGGAGAGAATTTCGAAGGCGGTACCGGCATCAAGGCCGGAGGCAAGCACCTTCTTGGAGATCATGTTCGGGTTTTCGAGCACTTCCTTGTGGCTCTGTGCAGAACCGATGGAAGACACGATGCCTTCGCCAACGCGGGCGACAACCGTTTCTTCGCCGGCGCCACCGACGAGCTTCTGGATGCTGGCGCGCACGGTGATTCGGGTGATGGCATGGAGCTGGATACCGTCGAGAGCCACTGCGGAAACCTTCGGGGTTTCGATGACCTTCGGGTTCACGGACATCTGCACGGCTTCGAGAACGTTTCGGCCGGCAAGGTCGATGGCTGCGGCTTCCTTGAAGTCGAGCTTGATGTTTGCCTTGTTGGCGGCGATGAGAGCCTGGATCACGCGAAGCACGTTACCGCGGGAGAGGTAGTGGGCTTCGAGCAAGTTGGTGTCGACCGGGAGACCTGCCTTGCAGCTGAGAATTCGGGCTTCGACGATGATCTGCGGCGGCACCTTACGGAGACGCATACCGATGAGCTGGAAAATGCTCACGTTTGCCTTGGAGAACAAAGCCTGAAGCCAAAGGCTAAAGAACTTGCCGATGAAGGCGAGGATGACGATAACGACGATGGCGGCAATGATGATGCCAACGGTAAGAAGAGTATCCATTTGTTTTTTCTCCTGTTTTTGTTATAAATGCGTGACCCAGATGTGGCCTTCCTGGACGGATTCGACTTTGACGTCTTGGCCGGCTTCGATGATTTCGCCGTGCGTCTGGACATCAAGGAGCTTGATACTTCCGTCGGGGAGGGTAAAGCTTGCCTGGCCTACGGGGCGTAAGAATGTCTTTGCGACACCGACATCGCCGACAGAAACGACCTGGACATCTTCGGTCGGGGAGACGGCCGTTTCCATATCGGTCTTGAGCATCGGCGTCCAGCCTTCGGGCAAAAGCGGAATCAGGTACTTGCTTGCGGCAATCGGGATGATGAGCGCAACTGCGGCACTCCCGAGGACAAAGAATAGTCCGAATAGCCAGGGCGTGGCGTCAAATGTGGTTTCGACCGTTTCCGGGACGAATTCCGGGATGTTCGCGGAATCAAAGCTCATGATGAGGGCGATGATCATGCAGGCGATGCCTGCGACGCCAAACAGGAACGTTCCCGGCATCACAAAGATTTCGACGAGGAATAGCGCAATGCCTGCGACTAGCAGGATGGCGGGGAAGTATCCGTCAAGCTGCGGAGCGAACTGGCCGAGGAATACGATCCCGATGAGAATGATGCCGATGATGCCGAACATCCCAAATCCCGGAGTCTTGAATTCGATGTAGAGTGCCCCGAATCCGAGAATCAGGAGGATGCCCGCGACTGCGGCGATGCCGCTTGCGATTTGTTCACCGACGGTTGTTTCGACTTCGCTCTTCTTTTCGATGGCAAGCTTTGTTTCGAAGTCCTCGCGGTTCTTGAACGTGCCTTTGGAGAATCCGAGTTCTTCGGCTTCCTTGTCGGTCATGGTCAAGAGTTCGCCTTCTTTCACGAGAATCTTGGGGGCGCCCCAGAATTTCTTTTCGGTACTGTCAAGAACGGAGTATTTCTTGCTTTCGATGATGAGGGTCGTGTCGCGTTCGGTCTTTTGGCCTTTATCGAGTTTTGCGGTAAGCTCGTAAATTTCGAGTTCTGGTGTTACGAAGGAAGAGGCCAGGAGTTCGGGGTAGCCGTTACGCTGGGCGAGGTTTCGGAACTTGGCGCGGAGGGGCGATTGGATCTTTTCGCCGACGATTTGCGGTGTGCCGTCGCCGCCCTGGACTATCGGGGCGCAGTCGCCGATGGTCGTTGCTTCGAGCATGTAGAGCTTTTTGCAGGCGAGGGCGATGAGCGAGCCCGCGCTGATGGCCTTTTTCTTGACAAGGGCTATCGTTTCGGCACCTTTGACGGCCATGATGGTATCGACGAGGTCGAAGGCGGCATCGAGGCGTCCACCGAACGTGTTGATTTCAAAGACGATGTAGTCTGGCTTCTTTTCGAGCGCTTCGCCAATGGCTCGGGCGCAGAATTCGTACATCGTGGGGTCGACATCCCCTTCCAGCTTGATCCAGACGGCCTGCTTTTTGGGGGCGACTATCTCGGTTGCTGTCGGGGTGGAGTCTTTTACGACTGGCGCTAAATCTGTTGCAGATGCGGTGGCCGCAATGGAAAATGTGGCCAGAATGGCCAAAAAGAAAAAGATTTTTGCAAAAAGCTTCATGTTGCCAATGTATAAAGATTGTTTTGTTAAAGTTAAATTTTTTGTGAAAAAAAACACTCTTTTAGCACAAAACTCTGGTAAAACAGACTTTTTTTCGAGTAAATCCTCCAAAATGGTACCTTAAAATGTATAATATATTGGCGAATGTTACAAAAAACTTATGAACGATAATTTTTTTAAAAGAAATTTAATTGCCTCGTTGCTGTTGGTGGCGTTTTTGTTTGTTGTAACGAACGTATCGTTTTTTTACATCAATCAAAAAGCCATTGATGATAGCTGGGACTCTCTTGACGAAGTGGCGTACGCCTCTGAAGCCAAGATGGAGTTCTTGGGCCGTTCCCTTTTGGGTGCCTTGACCAACATTGCGGCCGTGGTGGCTCTCGAAGATAACCTGTTGTCCGAGGGTATGGTCCGCATGATTCGCACTTCGCGTATCGGTCCTTTGGTTTCGAAGGCCCGTTTGTATTTGCCGGATGGTCATATTATTGGGGAGCAGGGGGTCTTTTTCGATTCGTCCTATGCACAGCATTATAATAGAATAGTCTCCCAAAGTCCGTACATTTCGAAGGTGGGACCGGATTTAATCAATAAAAACGAAGTTGTTTTTGAACAATTTGTGCCTATCCGTCAGCGCGGCCAGGTGGTGGCGATGCTTTCGGCTCTATCCAGCATGTCGCCGTTGTTTGGGTATGTCGCTACGAATTCGTTTAAAGGGAATGCTTCGTTGTTTGTCATTGACCGTAGAGATGGCTCCTTTGTTGTCGAAAAGACGGGAAAATGGAAAAATTTTAATGAGTTCATAGAAAAGATTAACCCGAAAAGTGGATATTCGACGAATGAGTGGGCCTCTAGCGTGTTGCAGGGCGGTTCCGGTCATTTGGCGTACGATGTTGTGGGTTCGGACGAGTCCATGCTTTTGGTGTCGCTTCCGCTGTTTGGTGGCTGCTGGTCGTTGGTCCTGTATGTGAACGAGAATATCGCTTTTACGCGAGTCGATAAAATTCGCCGGTTCTATATCATCATTTCGGCGATAGAACTGCTTGTGATTTTGCTGTACCTGATTCGCGTGGTGTGGAATGCCCGCCGGATGGCTGAAGCTGAAAGTAGCGAATACTCCGAAATTGCCGATGCCTTGAGCGGAACCTACGAATGCATTTTCTATGTGAACGTTCTGGATGACACGTTCGATATGTTCCATTCCGATACGCTCATGAGCAAGCTGCATGACGAAGGGAGCGGAAAGGACTTTTTCTTTGATTCCATTACGAGCCTGAGGCGTAACCTTTATGAAGACGACGTGGATGTCGTCATGCACTTCATGGAAAAGGGCGCCTTCCTGAAACGTCTTGAAGAAAATACGAGTGCGTCGGTCGAATATAGGCTTGTCATTGATGGTGTTCCGCAGTTCTATCGTATGAAGGCGATCAAGTCCAGCAAGGACGAAAACCATGTGATCATCGCCGTCGAAAACATCGATTCCGAAGTCAACAAGGCGATTGCCCAGCGCCAGGAAATGGATCGCAACAACAGGGTGATTGAATCGCTCGCTTCGGACTTTGACTTTGTGAACTATGTGACTCTTGGCGAAGACTCGTCGAGAGATTTTGTGGTGACTTACCGTGCGAGCTCCGTGCTTTTGAAGGCTATTCCTGGCTGGTCCAACGAAAAGCTTTTTTCGAAGAGGATGGAGCTTTTGCTCAAGTACTTGATTTGCGATTCGGACAAGGTGCAGTTCTATGAACAGACGAACCGTGACCGCCTTGTTTCAAGGCTCAAGTACGAATCTGTCGTGCATATCAATTTCAAGATCAAGCTCGATGGCAAGGAAGTCTGCTACCAGATGAAGATCATTGCCGACAAGGACGAAATCGGCAACCTCAAGGGTATAGTCTTTGGTCTGCATAGCGTTGACGAAGAAATCAAGGCGCAGATGGAAATCCAGTCGAAGTTGAAGCGCAACCTCGAAATCATTGATATTCTTTCGGAAGACTATACGGCGTTGTTCTTTATGAACCTGGAAGAAAACGTCGATGGCTTGCTTGCCGTGAGCGACCGTATCAAGAAATCCGTGAGCAGGTTCTTTACAAAGAACGAGGCGCTTATCGATTCCTTTAGAGGCTATGTCAATACGCTTGTGCATCCGGATGACCGCGAAAAGCTCTTGACGATTGGCAAAAAGGAATACATTGGCGAACATTTGATGCACCAAAAACGCTTCTCGGTGGTGTTTAGACAGCTTTATAACGATGAATACATGTATACCCGCATGGTGTTTGCTAAGGCGGAGCCGCTTAATGAACCGCCCAAGCTTGTCGCCGTGGGATTCTCGGAAGTGGATTCGCAGTATAGGGCCGAGTCGGAACATCAGGAGAATATTGAACGTATTATGAGCCTTTCGGACCAGTTCGAGGCTATTTACGATGTCAATATCGATACGGGTATATTCAGCGTTTCTGTCAGTGGCGAAAAGTTCAATGAGGTCATCGATAAAAAGACTGGCCAGTTCATGAACTTCTTTGATGAAAGTGGAACGGATATCAGCAAGGTTGTTTATCCGGACGACCAGAAAAATGTACTCGAAGCGCTGAGCCGTGAAAACATTCTGGCCCGCTTGCAGAACGAAAACTCGTTCTTCTTGGATTACCGTAATGTTCTGGGCGACAAGATTTTGTGGTACCGCATGAGAATCACAAAGATGGGCGACTGGTCCAAGTCTCGCCGTGTCCTTGTGGGCGCCTTCAATAACGATGCCGTTTATCGCAAGGAAATGGAACAGCAGGCTGCTCTTGAAAAAGCTCTTGAAATGGCAAAGTCGGCATCTCGTGCAAAGACGATGTTCTTGAACAGTATGAGCCATGACATCCGCACGCCGATGAATGCCATTATCGGTTATACGGAGCTTGCCACGATACATATTACAAATAAAGAACTTGTCCGCAACTTCCTCGGAAAGATTGAGCTTTCGTCGAATCATTTGCTGTCGTTGATCAACGATGTGCTTGACATGAGCCGCATCGAGTCTGGAAAGCTCAGCCTGAATGAAAAGCCGGAACGTATCCCGGATCTGATCCATACGCTCAAGGATATTGTCCAGGCGGATATCCATTCCAAGCAGTTGCAGTTCTTCGCAAATAGCGTCGACATCAAGAACGAAGAAATTATTTGCGACAAGCTTCGCTTGAACCAGGTGCTTTTGAACGTTGTCTCAAATGCCATCAAGTACACTCCTGCGGGTGGTTCCATCTGGTTTACCGTTGGGCAGGAAAAGTCCACAGAACCGGGAACCGGAGCCTACGTGTTTATCATCAGGGACTCGGGTATTGGCATGAGCGAAGACTTCTTGCCGAACATTTATGACCCGTTTACTCGAGTGAATTCTTCGACGGTTTCCGGTATTCAGGGAACGGGGCTTGGCATGGCGATCACGAAGAACATCGTCGATATGATGAAGGGTTCCATCGATGTCAAAAGCAAGGAAAACGAAGGTACCGAAGTTGTTCTGAAGTTCAACTTTAAGGTTGCCGATTCGGGTCGTGAAATAGAACGGGTAAAGGAACTTGAAGGCAAGAGGATTCTAGTCGTCGATGACGACGAGGATTCTTGCAAGCATATTCCCGAAACCTTTAAGGAATTGGGTATGGAAGCCGAATGCTGCAATTCCGGTGCGAAAGCTTTGGAATTGGCCAAAAAGGCGAAGGCGGAAGGCTCCTTGTACGATGCGTTCCTCGTGGATTGGCGCATGCCGGGCATGGACGGCATGAAGACAATCAAGATGCTCCGTGAACTGCTTGGCGACAAAATCCTAGTGATTGTCATGTCGGCTTACGAATGGTCTGATATCGAGGACGAAGCCTCCAAGGTGAATGTTAGCAACTTTGTTGGTAAACCGTTGTTCCCGTCGGATGTAAAGGACGTGATGCTGATGAGCTTTGGCTTTAAGCAAACCGAGGTCCAGGAATCCGATAAGAATGTGAATTTCAGCGGCAAAAAGATTTTGCTTGTCGACGATAACGAGCTGAATCGTGAAATCGCCCAGGAAATCCTGGAAGACTGCGGAATCCAGGTGACGACGGCTTGCGATGGCGAAAAGGCCCTTGAGTTCATGAAAACGGCGACGAAGGACGACTGTGACTTGGTCTTGATGGATGTCCAGATGCCTATCATGGACGGTTATGAAGCGACCCGACGGATCCGCCGGATGGATAGCGATATGGCTAACATCCCGATTATTGCGATGACGGCGAACGCGTTTGCCGATGACCAGCAGGCGGCTCTGGAGGCTGGAATGAACGAACACGTGGCAAAACCTGTGAACGTCAACAAGCTGAAAGAGGTGCTGTCGAGGTTCTTGTAGGGCTGTGGGGTGTGATAATTACCCCTTTTTGGGGCTTTTTCCCTTCCTACTTCCTACTTCCTACTTCTAACTTTTCCTATATTTACCCGCAAATTGCATTTTTGCCTGGGTCCTGTGACCAGATTCGCCAATTCCACTGGTGCTAGAGCAGTAAACTCGGACAAAAACATGTAATGAAACAACAAAAACAAAAAAAGGAATGGCTACAATGGCTACTATTACTAAAGAAAAGGCTGCAGAACTCACCGCTAAGTTTGGTGCTAACGAAAAGGACACCGGTAACGTCCGCCCGCGGTCTTTCCATGATGGTTGCAAAGCGCAAGAACCTTCTCAAGTACTACGGCGAAAAGGACATTATCGCTCAGCGTGCTTTGGTTAAGGAACTCGGTCTCCGCGGCTAATTCTCTGATTGGAGATTTTTATGTCAACAGAAGCTTATCAAGCTAAATACGGCAAGATGCTCGACCCGAAGGAAGTGTCTGTAAACCTTCCGGATGGTCGTGTCATTACGTTTGAAACTGGCCGTATCGCAAAGCAGGCACGTGGTTCTGCTGTCGCCAAGATGGGGGACGCGTTTGTCCTTTCTACCGTTTGCTACGGTGAAGAAAAGGATGGTGACTTCTTCCCTCTGACAGTTGAATACCGCGAAAAGTCTTATGCTGCCGGACGCCTGCCTGGTGGCTATAGCAAGCGCGAACCGGGTCGTCCGAGCGATGAAGAAATTCTTTCTGCTCGTATCATTGACCGTCCGATTCGTCCGATGTTCCCGGAAAACTTCACTCGTGAAGTCCAGGTCATCGTTCAGGTTCTTTCTTCCGACAAGAAGTTCGCTCCGGACGTCTTGGGCGTGAGCGCCGCCTCTCTTTCCATCGGTCTTTCTGAACTCCCGTTCGAACAGCAGGTCGCTGCCGTTCGCGTGGCTGTCGTCGATGGTCAGAACGTTGTGATGCCGACTTACGACCAGGTTGCCGTGGCCGATCTAGACCTCGTGGTCGCCGGTACGGAAGACTCTGTGTGCATGGTCGAAGGTGGTGCTTACGAAGTGTCCGAAGACACGATGATTGGCGCTATCCTCGCTGGTCACGAAGTCATCAAGCAGATGTGCAAGGCCCAACAGGAACTGGTGGACCGCTGTGCTAAGCCGAAGATGGAACTCAAGCCGAAGTTTGTCGGTGAAGAACACGACAAGCTCGTTGCTACGGTCAAGGAAGTTGTCTGGGACGAACTGAACAAGGACGTCCACTCCAACATGGTGAAGACGGACTTCTATCCGGCTATGGCAGACCTCTGCGCTCGTATGCTCGAAGATGCTCGCATTCTCGCTATCATTGGCGAAGGCGAAGCTCAGGATGCTAAGCTCGCTGCCGATGCCAAGGCTATCTTCAGCGACCTCGAACGCACTGCTATGCGCGAAATGATTTTGAACGAAGACGTACGTCTTGACGGCCGTGCAACGACCGAAGTCCGTCCGATCGAAATCGAAATGGGCGTACTCCCGCGTGCTCACGGTTCTGCAATCTTCCAGCGTGGCGAAACCCAGGGTCTCGTCATTTGTACGCTTGGAACAAAGGCTGACGAACAACGTTTCGAAAGCTTGCAGGGCGAAGGCGCAAAGAGCTACATGCTCCATTACAACTTCCCGCCGTTCTCGGTGGGTGAATGCAAGAAGCTCGGTCTTTCTCGCCGTGAAATCGGTCACGGTCACTTGGCCGAACGCTCCCTCGCAGCAGTTCTTCCGCTCCCGGAAGACTTCCCGTACACGATCCGCGTGGTTTCCGAAATCATGGAATCCAACGGTTCTTCTTCCATGGCCTCTGTTTGCGGTGGCTGCCTCAGCTTGATGGACGCTGGCGTTCCTATCAAGGCTCCGGTTGCAGGTATCGCCATGGGCCTCATCTCCGAAAAGGGTTCCGTCAAGGAAGGCGGCAAGATCAAGATCTTGTCCGACATTACCGGTACGGAAGACCACCTCGGCGATATGGACTTCAAGGTGACGGGTACTGCAGAAGGTATCACTGCATTCCAGATGGACATCAAGATCCGCGGTATCACTCCGGAACTTATGCGCGAAGCTTTGGAACAGGCTCGTCAGGGCCGTATCCATATCCTCGGCAAGATGGCTGAACTCGGTCTCCCGGCTCCGCGTCCGCACGTTTCTGAAAAGGCTCCGACGATGCTCAAAATGCGCATCCCGACCACGAAGATCCGTGACGTTATCGGCTCCGGTGGCTCTGTCATCAAGGGCATGCAGGCTCAGACGGGCTGCACCATCAACATTGATGACAACGGCAATATCGACATCGCCGCCCCGACGGGTAAGGCTGGTGAAGTTTGCCGCCGCATGATCGAAGAACTCACTGCAGAACCGGAACCGGGCCGCAAGTCCACATCTCCGAACTTGCCGATCACCGTGTCGAAAAGGTCGAAGACGTTGTTCATGTCGGTGACGAAGTCGAAGTCCTCTGCCTCGGCGTTGACCCGAAGGGTAAGGTGAAGCTTTCTATCAAGGCTTTGCTCCCTCCGAAGCCCGCTGCAGAAGCTCCGGCCGCTCCTGCTGAACCGGAAGCTCCGGCTGAAGTCTAAGTTTGGATTTTATCCATATTGGCTCTTTAAAAGGATCGCATGGCGAAAGCTGTGCGTTCTTTTTTTGTTTTTGATGCTTTTTGCTTAAAAATGAGAAATTTAGAGGGGTCTATGTTCTTTTGTGAAAAAAAAGATTAACTTTATATTTATTATATTCCAGTGTGGATATGGGTTACATCTATTTAACATTGATGTTTGTGTTGTCGGCCGTGAACCTGGCCGTTCTTTCGCTGCGTTTCCAGAACCAGCGAAATAATTACGTTTATTACGTTTTTTACGCTATCCTTGTTGCGAACTTTGGACATTGGCTGCTGGGCTTTTCGGAGTCGGTCGAAGGCGCGATTATTGCGAATAAGGTGAACTACTTGGGCGCCTCGTTCTTGCCGATGTTCATGTTCTTTGCGCTATTGCAGATTTGCAAGATCCGCATTTCGAGATACCTCTACATTACGCTCATCATCCTGAGCTTTGGAATTTGCGCCCTGGCGATGACGGTCGGGTTCTGCCCGGCGTACTACGAGACTGTTGAGTATGTGGTGCAGGCCGGTGTCGGTAACTATGTGGCGACATACGGCTGGGGACATACGGTGTTCAACGTCTTCCTCGTCGGCTATGCGTTGCTGGACATCTGGATTATTGTCCGCGCCATCCTTTGCCAGAAGATGGTGTCGCTTAAGAACATCTCGGCGATGATTGCTACAGAGATTGCCTCGATTGCTTCGTTCTTTGTTGCCCGCTACATGGGTAACGATATGCTGGTGATGCCGTTTGTCTACGTGCTCGACCAGTGGTTGTTGCTCTACATTTGTAACAACGTCAAGTGGTACGATATCACGGAATGCGTGGTGGAATCGATTGAAGCCGAAAGCTCCTGTGCGTACTTGTCGTTCTCGGTCGATGGCGCTTATCTTGGAGCAAACAAGAATGCCATTGAGTTTTTCCCGGAACTTTCGGATATGCGTGTCGATGCACGCTTGAACGAAAAATCTGAATTGCAGAAGCATTTTATCACCTGGATCGAACGGTTCAAGTCTTCCAGGATCTTGGCGGATTATAGCCAGGCAACGGAGTTCAATTATCAGGGCCGCCACTACAAGTGCGACATGAAGGTGCTGAGGCAGGTTCACGGCAAGAACGTCTTCCTGTTCCGGATCGAGGACAACACCCAGGAACAGCGATATATAGATGCCTTGGGACAGAGCAACTATATGCTGCAGCGCAACAAGGTGAAGTCCGAGAACGAGATGCTTTCGGTGCAAGAAAAGTGGATCGTCGGTATGGCACAGATGGCGGAAAGCCGCGCTGGGAATATGGACGGGCATATCAAACGGACTAGCGAGGTCGTCAAGATCTTGGTCGCCTCGATGCGAAAGAAGGGTGTCGAAGACTTGTCGGACAAGTTCCTCGAAGTGATGATTGCTGCAGCCCCGATGTATGACTTGGGCAAGGTGGCCATTGACGATGCGGTGCTTCGCAAGCCGGGACGCTTCAACATTGATGATTACGAAATCATGAAGACCCATGCCGAAAAGGGGGCGAACATCATTGAAAAGCTGCTTTCTGACGTGAAGGACAGTTACTTTGTCGGTGTCGCAAAGAATATGGCGCTTTACCATCATGAACGCTGGGACGGTACGGGCTATCCGGAACGCCGTTCGGGCGAAAACATCCCGATGGAAGCGCGCATCATGGCTCTGGCCGATGTCTATGATGCTTTGGTGAGCAAACGCTGCTATAAGGAGCGTATGTCGTTCCGCGAAGCGCGCGATGTCATCTTGGCGTCGATGGGGAAACAGTTTGACCCGCAATTGAAGGACTGCTTCTTGGATTGCCAGGATCAGTTGATGGATTATTATTGTTCTGTTGATCATTGATGGACTTGAATTGAAGAGCGCTGTATGTTTGTTATCTACTACCTGATTGCGATGTGCATCTTTGCGGGCGTGAATGCTTGCCTGCTTTCTTGCTTTTACCGCAGACCGCTGAATTCGTATTTTACAGCGTTTTTCTTCTCGATTGTCCTTGCCGATTTTGGTCACCTTTTCTTGGCTCTTTCGACGACGATTGAAGGGGCCGTCGTTGCAAACAAGGTCTGCTACTTGGGATCGTGCTTCTTGCCGCTCTTCTTGTTCCTTCTGATTTGCCGCCTTTGCTCGTTCAAAGTTGCCAACTGGGTAAAACTTTTGCTGTTCTTGTACAGCACGCTCGTGTTTGCGCTTTCGTGTACGGTGGGCTTTAGCAGTATCTTCTACGAATCGGTGCGCTATGTTGTGTTGAACGGCTTTGGCAGCTACATGCCGACGTATGGACCTGCGCACATGTTGTGGAATGCGTTGCTGTATTCTTACGTTGTTGCAAATGTCGTGGTGATTATTGTTGCTGCCAAAAAGAAGCGTAATGTCAGTTACAAGACTTTAATTGCGATTGCCGCCTTGACTGTCGTTTCTATCGGTGCTTTTGTGATAGCCCGCTATATGGAAAACGACACGCTGATAATGCCTCTCGTCTATTTGATTGATGAATTTGTGTTGCTCTACATTTGTGCGCTTGTCAAGATGCACGATGTGATGAACAGTGTGCTTGAATCTCTCGAAGCCGAAAACACCGCTGCGTATCTCGCTTTTTCGCCAAAGGGGCTGTATCTCGGATGCAACGATATTGCAACCAAGTTCTTCCCGGATTTGCTTGAATGCCGCGTCGATCACATTTTGCCGGAGAATGCCGAAATATCGAACATCTTTAACGAGGGATTGAAGCAGCTGCAGAATGCAAACGGCGATAAGGTCTATCGATTTGTTTATAAGGATCGCTACTACAAGTCGGTCATGCGCAATGTCCTCCAGAACAAAAAGTCTCAGATTTTCTTGTTCCGCATAGAAGACGAAACCAGCATCCAGCGCTACATCGAACGATTGGATGCGAACAATACGGAACTGGCTGCCCTCATCAAGAACAACAAGGACCAGATTCGTCTTTTCCAGAACCAGATGCTTGTGGGTATGGCCGAAATGGTCAACAACAAGGATGGCTTTACTGGAGAACACCTCAAGCGTACAAAGGAAGTAGTGAGCATCCTTGTTTCCAAGATGCAGAAAGACCCAAATTTGAACTACTCGAAGGAATTCTACGACGACATTATTGCTGCTGCTCCGATGCATGATATTGGAAAAATCGCCATTGACGATCACGTGCTTTGCAAGCCGGGCAAGTTTACGGACGAAGAATATACCGAGATGAAGACCCATGCTGAAAAGGGTGCCATCATCATCAAGAACCTGCTTTCGAATTTCCAGAGCGAGCTGTTCGTGGAAATCGCTAAGAATATGGCCGGTAGCCATCATGAACGCTGGGATGGCAGTGGATACCCGTATGGGCTCAAGGGAGAGGCTATTCCGCTCGAAGCCCGTGTAATGGCTATTGCGGACGTGTATGACGCCCTTGTGAGTAAGCGCTGCTACAAGGAGGCGTTTTCCTTTGCGGATGCCTATGCCATCATTGAGGAATCCATGGGCAAGCACTTTGATCCGAGCTTGAAAAAGTATTTTGAACAGAGCCGTGCGGAACTGGAAGCTTATTACAAGCAGGAATGTGCCGCGGAAAATGCAGAAGCTGAAAAGGCTAATTAATTGACGGAAAAATTTCTAGATTGCGCCCCTGCGGGGCGCATTTAGTTTGGTTCAGCAATGTCAAAATAACAAGTTATTTTGCCACAGCAATCGCCTTTTACTAAATTTTGGGCCATGCTAGATTTTACTACACTTCCGTATGTTGGTGACCGTTTTAAGGCGGTTCGCAGGGAAACTGTTCAGGTTCGCGTAGGCGACGCTTTGATAGGGGGCAATGCCCCCATTTTAGTTCAATCCATGACGACGACCAAACCGAAGGACGTCGAAAAGACGGTGGCTGAAACGCTTGCGCTTGCCAAGGTCGGTTGCGGTCTGGTGCGCATTACGGCACCGACGTTCGCCGATGCCCAGGGACTCGAAGAAGTCATGAAGCGTGTGCGCGCTGCCGGTTGCACGGTTCCTGTTTCTGCCGATATCCACTTCCAGCCGAAGGCCGCCTTCGAAGCGCTCAAGTGGGTGGAAAAGGTTCGCATCAACCCGGGTAACTTTGTAGATACGGGCATTTTGACGCTTGACCAGCAGACGGACAAGTCTTTTGATGAAGGCAAGGAAAAGGTTGCCGAAGCCTTCACTCCGTTTGTGCAAGAAGCAAAGCGCCTTGGCCGTGCCATCCGCATTGGCGTGAACCACGGTTCCTTGAGCGCCCGTATGATTTATCGCTATGGCGACACTGTCGAAGGCATGGTGGAAAGCGCCATTGAATATTTGGCGGTTTGCGAAGCCGAACATTTTGACCAGGTGGTCTTGAGCCTCAAGTCGAGCAATCCGCGCGTGGCCATTTCGGCTTACCGTTTGCTTGCCGCTCGCTTGAAGCAGGAACACTTCAAGCCGTATCCGTTCCACGTGGGCGTGACGGAAGCGGGTGCCGGTTCTGACGGACGTTTGAAGTCTGCGGCTGGCATTGGTGCGCTTTTGCTCGACGGTCTTGCCGATACGATTCGTGTGTCCTTGACCGAAGATCCGGTGGCAGAAGTCCCGGTGGCCCAGGAACTCATCAAGGCTTGCGAACTCAAGGCCGATGCGCCGAAGTTTGCAGTGCCGGTTTTGGAAAAAGATCCGTACCACTACGAACGCAGGGAAACGGTTCCGGTGACGATTGCTGGCGTAAAGATTGGCGGTTCTGAACCGGTGCGCGTCGGTATGAAGGCCGATGCCGTGAGCCTCACGGGCGAACGCCGCAATGCAGAATTTGCTTTGGCTGGACTTGATGTAAAGCCGGTCGTGGAATTCAAGGATACGATGGATATCGCTGGCTTTGCCGCAAATCCGAACTCCGTGCCGGAAGGTTCGCTCTTCTGCTATACAGGCCCTGAAATGGTGATGGGCGTGCGCGCTCTCGCTTCGGCTTTGTATGCTGCAAACCGCAAGGATCCGATCCTCCTTTATGCAAAGATTACAGATAGTGAAATGGATACACTCCGTGTATCTGCCGACATCGGAAGCCTTGTGACGGATGGCCTTGGCGATGCCGTTGTGATTGACGGTTACAAGAGCCCGAAGGATTCTGTGATTCTCGCATTTGATATTTTGCAGGCCGCCTATTGCCGCCGTAGCAAGACGAACTTTATCAGCTGCCCGAGCTGCGGTCGTACGCTTTACGACATCCAGCAGGTGATGGGCAAGATCAAGGCACGCTTTGGACATTTGCAGGATATTTCGATTGGCATCATGGGATGCATCGTAAATGGTCCTGGCGAAATGGCTGATGCCGACTTCGGTTATGTGGGCGGTGGCCCGGGCCGTATTACGCTTTTCGAAGGCAAGACTGCCGTCAAGAAGAACATCCCTGAAGAGGACGCCATCGAAGAATTGGTGAACCTCATCAAGGAAAGAGGACGCTGGCAGGAACCTTAGTGAATTTTAACATTAACAAAGGATAAAATATCATGGCAACTATTAAGACAATGAACAACATTTCCAAGAAAGGCTTGGGCTTGTTTGGCCCGTTCTACCAGGTTTCCGATGCTATCGAAAACCCGGATGCTATCTTGGTGCGTTCTGCCCAGGTCGATACGGATAACTTCAATGGCCTTTTGGCTGTTGCTCGCGCCGGTGCTGGCGTGAACAACATCACGATTGACAAGGCTTCTGCAAAGGGCATCTGCGTGTTCAATACTCCGGGTGCAAACGCAAACGCTGTTGCTGAACTCGTGATGACCGTGCTCGGTATGGCTGTCCGTAACGCTGACAAGGCTGCTGCTTGGGTCAAGGGTCTCGACGTGAACGATCCGGATCTCGCAAAGACTGTTGAAAGCGGCAAGAAGAAGTTTGCTGGTATGGAACTTGCCGGCAAGACTCTCGGTGTTGTTGGCCTCGGCAAGATTGGCGTTCTCGTTGCTAACTATGCCCGTTGGAAGAACATGCGCGTGATCGCTTACGAACCGTATCCGAACGCAAACAACATGCATGAACTTTCTAACAAGGTCGAAATTGCTGACCTCGACACCGTGATTGCAAATTCTGACTTCCTCACGGTTCATGTTCCGTTCATCAAGGGCGTTACCGAAAACCTCCTCAACCGCAAGAACCTCGCTCAGTTCAAGGGTTCCTACATCATGAACTTTGCTCGTGGTGGCATTGTTGAAATGGATCCGGTGAACGAAATGCTCGCTTCTGGTTCCCTCCAGGGCTACCTCTGCGACTTCCCGACTGCAGAACTCATCAAGAACGACAAGGTCACTTGCTTCCCGCACCTCGGCGCTTCTACCGAAGAAGCCGAAGAAAACTGCGCAGTGATGGCTGTTGAAGAATTGAAGGACTACATCGAATACGGTTGCGTCCGCAATTCCGTGAACTTCCCGGCTCTCGTCGATCATCCGCATGCTGGCATCAAGAGCCGCGTGGTCGTGATCAACCAGGACGTTCCGAACATGATTTCTGAAATCACGAAGGTGTTCGGTGCAGAAGGCATCAACATTGCTTCTTTCAGCAACAAGAGCAATGGCAAGATTGGTTACAACCTCGTTGACGTCGAAAGCAAGGTCGATGATTCCATCGTCGAAAAGCTCTCCAAGCTCGACAAGGTCATCAAGGTCCGCGTGATCCACTTCTAATAAGATTACTCGTACATTTTCTCGATTTGTTCGGCGTACCGTTTTTCAGCAACGGTGCGCCGAATTTTTAATGTGGGCGTCAAAAGCCCGGATTCAATCGTGAGTTCGTCACCAACCAGAGTCCATTTGCGGATCTGTTCCCAATGGTTGAGCTTTTCGTTGATGTGTTCGATGTGCTTTTGAATGGCTTCACGGACGAGTGGCGATTCAATCGCGTTCTCAATGGAATAGTCTTCGCTTTGTGGCTTGAGCATACGGCGGACGCCGACCGGATTAAGCCAGATGATGGCTGAGGCGAACTTGCGGTCGTTTGCGATGACTAACGCCTGCTCGATAAGCGGGTGACGGATGATTTCGAGTTCGATGGGGTTCGGGCTCACGTATTTCCCGGTGCTTGTCTTGAGCAGTTCCTTGATGCGGCCTGTAAAGTACAGGTAGCCATCATCGTCAAAGTAGCCTTGGTCTCCGGAGTGGTAGAATCCGTCTTCGGTAAAAATGTTGGCGTTCAAATCCGGGCGCTTGTGGTATCCTCTGAAGACGCTTTCGCCCTTGATCTGGATTTCGTTGTTGTCGCCGATACGGACTTGAAGGTGGGGGAGAGGCTTGCCGATAGAACCGGGCTTTATAGCTTGTTCGCAATTTGCGGAAACGACCGGCGAGCATTCTGTCATGCCGTAGCCTTCAAATACCGGAAGCCCGATGTTCAGCAGGAACCGCAGAATGGACTTGTTCAAGGCGCTGCTGCCCGAAATGATCATTCGGAAATTGCCGCCGACGGCTTCTCGCATTTTCTTGTAGACGAACAGGTTGAAAATGCGGTGCAGAAGGCTCGGACATTTATTGGGATCTTTTATTTTCGCCATCTTGATGGCGTGCTTGATGAGGATGCGCTTCAGTCCCTTGGCGCGGTCAGCCGCGGTAGTCATGCTTTCGTAAAGGCGTTCGAGAATGCGCGGAACCACGATCATGATGGTTGGCCGGACTTCACGCAAGATGTGCGAAAGGTTCTTTGGATTGTCTCCGAAGTAAATGGAGACACCGCTAAATACGTAAAAGTAGACTGCCATACGTTCGAGAACGTGTGCGACAGGGAGAATGGTCAAGCAAGAATCTTTCTTTTTGTCGAAGTTGAAAATGGGCTTCAGATTCTGAATTTGTACCAACATATTCCTGTGGGTGAGCTCGACACCCTTGGGGCGCCCCGTGGAACCGCTTGTGTAGATGATGCTGAAAATGTCATCGGGCTGGATGGTCTGGAGCTGATTTTCGATCCATTCGGCCTGTGCGGATTCCGTGAGAAGCTTGCTGCCTGCGCGGATCATTTCTTCCCAATAAATTCCATTGGCGGGGAGCGCGGAATCCTTCTTGATGCAAATGATGGTCTTGAAAATCGAGAGGTTCTCTATAAGCGGTATGTCGAGGTCGTCGACGGAATCGATGATGAGAATTTTGATGTTCGCATCGATGCTTTGGTATATGAAATTCTCGGATGAAATGTTCGGAAATAGGGGAACCGTTCTTGCGTGGTTCAGTTGTATGGCGATGTCAGCAATCATCCAGTCGGGAGCGCTCGGTGCGATGATGCCTACGCTTTCGTTCTCGTGCAGTCCGAGGTCATGGAGAACTAGTGCCAGTGCCAACGTATTCTTTTTGATCGTTTTTCTGGAATAGTGAACCCACTCACCGTCTTTACGGTGGAACCAACCTTTGAAGGTTCTGCGGTCGCAGTTCGCAAGGAACATCGACGGTAGTGATGTAAACTGAAGCGTCTCCATGTTTTTAAAATAACATTCTATTTTGCAATAGCTCAAATTTTTTTTAAAAAAAGGTTTGCCGCGCGAAGTCCGTTTTTTTTGTTGCATCGGATGATTGCATATGAATCAAAATTTCGGTATATTAGAGGTATGTTGAAAAGATTAAGCGATTACGAAAATGAACTTTTGAAAATGGTTGAGGCGGGGGCGCCTTTGACGGCGGAGCAGCTCTTGTCGGTGCGGACGCACATCGGCTTTTTTCAGCATGAACGCCTGGTTCACGAACTCGTGATGATCTTGTTTGCGCTTTTGACCGTTGGCGGGATTCTTTTCTTGGTGGTTGTGCCGGAAATACCGGTGCTTGCGCTTGACGTGCTTTTCTTTGCGCTCTTGGTGCCGTACGTGAAGCATTACTACGGGCTTGAGAATGGGGTGCAAAGGCTGTATGATGTGTACGATAAATTGGAAAAATTGTAGGAATGGCGACCCCGGCACGATGGCCGGGGTGACAGTTCGGAGGCAATGAAAAAAGCAAGTCCGTGGGGACTTGCTTTTTGAAATTCGATGGATCCCGTCTTGCCATAACAAGAGGGAGGTGCCCGGTCTAGCCGGGCATGACAATTCATTACTTCTTCGGGGTGATGAATTCCATGCCACCCATGTACGGACGAAGCACTTCAGGAATCTTGAGCGAGCCGTCTTTCTGCTGGTAGTTGTCGCAGATGCCGACCATCACGCGCGGAGTGGCGAGACCAGAACCGTTAAGCGTGTGGAGGTAGACGTTCTTGCCGTTGACCTTTGTCTTGATGTTGGCGCGACGTGCCTGGTAGTCTTCGAAGTTCGAGCAGGAGCTGACTTCGAGCCACTTCTTTTCGACCGGAGCGTAAACTTCGAGGTCGTAGCACTTGGCAGCACCGAAACCGAGGTCGCCCTTGCAGAGTGCGAGGCGGTGATAAGGGAGGCCGAGCTTTTCGAGGAGCTTTTCACCGAAGCGGGTAAGTTCTTCGTGGTCTTCGTAGCTGTGTTCCGGATGAGCGAAGTAGACCATTTCAACCTTGTTGAACTGGTGCAAGCGCAGCAGACCACGGGTGTCCTTGCCGTAGCTACCAGCTTCGCGGCGGAAGCAAGCAGAGTAGGCGCAGATGCGTTTCGGAAGTTCAGATTCCGGAATCACTTCGCCAGAGTAGAGGTTCGTGAGCGGGACTTCTGCCGTCGGGATGAGGAACAGGTCGTCATCCTTGTCGCAACGGTACATATCTTCTTCGAACTTCGGGAGCTGACCCGTGCCGCGCATGGTGTTGCGGGTAACGAGGTACGGCGGAGTGAATTCTTCGAAGCCGGCCTTCTGGTGTTCGTCGAGGAAGAACTGGATGAGGGCGCGTTCGAGGCGAGAGCCGAGACCGCGGTAAACCGGGAAGCCGGAACCAGAAATCTTGGCGCCACGTTCAAAGTCAAAGATGCCAAGGCGTTCGCCGAGAGTCTTGTGGTCGACGCGGGCGAAGTCATCGTTCTTGGTGTAGTAGTCAAACGGGATCGGACCGTCTTTTTCGACAACGTTATCGCTGGAGTCCTTGCCTTCCGGAGAACGCGGAGCGATGTTCGGAACGTGCATGAGCATTTCTGTCTGCTTGTAGTCAAGTTCCTTGAGCTTCTTGTCGAGTTCGTCAATCTTGTTGCCGAGTTCGCGTGTTGCGGCCTGGGCTTCGTCAGCGTTTTCGCCCTTCTTCTTGAGTTCGCCAATCTTCTTGGACTGGGCGTTGCGTTCACTCTTGAGGCGTTCGACTTCGGTGAGGAGCGGGCGGCGTTCGTTATCGACGGCAAGCACGTCACGAAGGCTTACGGTCGTATATTTCTTTTCGGTTTCAGCAATATAGTATTCCGGATTTTCACGGATTTTCTTAATATCAAGCATTTGATTGCCTCGGTTGAAAATATTTTACGGGCAACAATATAGAATATTTTCTTTGTTGTAGTTTTTTACACCGATAATTAGAAGGGCTTGGGAGTTCTTCTGTGGTTTGGATATACATTATTAGCGGGATGGTGTAGGGTATGAGTTGGATGACCATGAACAATGAAGAAATTCCAAGGAGTACAATAATGAAATTTCTTTTGTTGCCCTTACTCGCTGTCTCATATGCCTTTGCTCAATGGGGTGGCGGTGGAGGAAAATCCCTAAACGACTACAAAAAAGTGTCTGTTTCTGGCAGAGACATCCATATCTATGCGCCGTCCAATCTTAAGGCCAAGAGCCCGCTCTTGCTTTCATTTCATGGTATGGACCAGGATCCCAATTACCAGCAGGAAAATACTCATTGGGAAGCTGTTGCCGATACGGCGGGCTTTGTTGTCGTGTATCCTAGAGGTGGAACAGGGATGAGTACCTGGGATATCCGCGGCGATAAGGATACCAAGTGGATTGTGGAAATCATCGACAAGATTGTTCAGGATTATGATATCGATACCAAGCGTGTGTATATGTCGGGCTTCTCGATGGGCGGTATGTTGACTTACCACGCTATGAGCAAGATTGCAGACAAAATTGCGGCCTTTGCGCCCACATCCGGTACGAATGTATTCGGAGCTTCAAAGGCCATGCGCCCTGTTCCTATCATCCATCCTCATGGAACGACTGATAATATTTTGGGTTACGATCAGGTTGAAGGCTTTATCAAGAATTACCGCGATCAGTTCAACTGCCCGTTTCAGGCCGAAGTGCAGAATAACTACCCCCATCAGGGTGAAACGGCGACGATGTACACTTGGGGCCCCTGCGATAAAGGTGTCTATATCAAGCATATGAAGCTTGAAGGACGCGGTCATATGCCTTCGAAAAACGAGGTCTCGGATATCTGGAATTTTGTGAAGCAGTGGAATTTGGATGGCCGTATTGATGATGCCCCTGCACCGGAATCTTCTTCGAGCGTAGCGGAGTCTTCGTCATCCGAAACTGCGAATACCTCCAGCAGCGTCAGCTCTGAAAGTTCTTCCAGTTCTAGTGCCGAAATCACCTCCAGTGCTACAGGTCTCCAGCCTATGGATCCTGGCATGCGTTCGATTGCCGTGTTCAGCTCTGACAACCACATCGTCGTCGCCAATGCGCAGGGTAAATCCATAACGGTGTTCAACAGCCTTGGCCACATTGTCTGCACGACTCGTGGTCTTGGAAACCAGCAAAGGGTTTTCACCGGCGCCAAGGGCATGTACATCGTGAAGGTCGGCGGCAGAACATTCAGGACTTCGCTCTAGAACCTGACGGAATTGCAACATTGAAGGCACTCCCTTGAGGAGTGCTTTTTTTCACTTTAAGTTTTTTTATAAATTTATCCTATGTTTTTTAGGAACGTAACTCGTTTGCTTTGTCTTGTGGCTGTAGTTTTTCTGACCTCTTTCTTGTCGGGCTGTTACAGCTTTACCGCATCTACGCTTCCGAGCCATATCAAAACGGTCAATATCCACGAAGTCGAAGACAAGACGCTCGACCCGGTGCTTGCCAACAATATCCATACTGCAGTTGTCGATATGTTCAAGAAAAATGCGGGTGGTGTACGCTTGGTCAATGGCGAAGCCAATGCCGACTTTGAAATTACATTGTTGAGCTATTCGAATAAGCCCGAAAACTACAACAGCAATAGCGACGTGGAAACGTACCGCGTAACGATTCGTGTGGAAGTCAAATTTTACGATAACGTAAAAGAACGCATCATCTACGAAAGCAAGTCCCTCTCGGCGGATGGTGTCTATGACGTCCAGGCGAACGAGACCGAAGACCGCCATGGTCAGACGCGTGCTGTCGAAAAGCTCCAGGACCTGATTGTTTCGAACGCCCTCGCCAAGTGGTAATGCTTGTGCTATAAAAAAAGCGACTCGGCAATATCGATGAGCGAATCTTGCCGAGTCTAGGGTTGGTTTGGAGTATTACAAATATGCTTAATTTCTTATGCTTTGTTAAGCCCTAAAGCCAAATTTTATTGAAAAAAAGCAAAAATTGGTGACAAATGGACCAATTTATAGGACATCTTGCAAAGTGATCGGCTTTTCATTGAGCAGGGCTTCGGTGAGCGTGCTGCCCTTATAGGTCAACTTTAACGAGAAAAACGGTTCGCCTCGTTCGAGGAGCGCGAGGAATATCAGGTCTCCGTCCCAGTGCGGAAGTTCCTTGACCCTTTGCTTGTCGACCCATTCGAGGACGCCTTCGTCACATTCCTTGATGGTTCCCGTAAATTCGGTTGCGGTAAACAGGTGCATAAACTCCGTCTGGTCCATGCCGTCGCTGATGAACGTGACAATGCCGCGGTACTTGGGGCGGATGAGCGTGAGGCCCGTTTCTTCGAGTGCCTCGCGGTGGATGCAGTCTTCGGGTGATTCCCATTCTTCGAACTTGCCGCCGATGCCGATCCACTTGTCCTTGTTGATGTCGTTCTTCTTCTTGATGCGGTGGAGGAGCAGATATTTGTTGTCTTGTTCGATGTAGCAGAGGGTTGTGTTGATCATGCGTCTAAATATAGAATTGTTTGCGTTTTTGCACATTTTGTGGTGATTTGACAAAAAAAATTGCCATAAATGCGATAAGAATGTATAATTATCGTATGAATTTTGAAATGTTTAGCGGGTACTGATACAATGCAGAATTTGGAGAAGGAAATAATCGTAGATTCAAAGCTCGAAAATATCGAAACGCTTACGCATTTTGTCGAAAGTGCTCTTGAGCCGTATGACCCGTCGCCCAAGGCGATGATGCAGATTAGCGTGGCGATTGATGAGTTGTTTAGCAATGTTGTTCGTTACTCAGGTTCTTCGAACATGAAGCTGATTCTGAATGTGAACGAGGATGTGCTGACGGCGACGCTGACTTTTATTGACGAAGGGATCGAATACGATCCGCTTGCCAAGAAGGATCCCGATGTGAAACTCCCTGCAGAAGATCGGGAAATCGGCGGACTAGGAATTTTTTTGGTGAAAAAGACGATGGATGGTGTTGAATACAAACGAGATGGTCAACAGAATATCCTGAAAGTTGTAAAAAAACTTAAGTAACTAAAGGTTTTAAAAAAAGAGAGGCTTATATATGCAAATCAAAAAGAATATTGATGGTTCTGTTGAGTCGATAGCTTTGGAAGGTCGCCTGGACACGGTGACGGCTCCATTGCTGGAGTCTGAAATCCAGGGCAAGCTGGATGGTATCACGGAACTTCAGCTGGACTTTGCCAAGTTGGCTTACATATCTTCTGCGGGGCTGCGTGTGCTGCTCTCTGCTCAAAAGATTATGAATAAACAGGGAAAGATGGTCATCAAAAATGTATGTGCCGAAATCAAGGAAATCTTCGAGATGACCGGCTTTTCGGATATTTTGACTGTTGTCTAGTTCTTGATAGATAGCTGAGACTGTTTGCGTTAAACAGGGAATAATGCAAACAAATCTCTGTGAATAAAGCCCTCGGGAATACCCGAGGGCTTTTATAATATGACCGGCGGCTCGATTGCAATTTACACTGCGAAACCTCGCCGCCTCTCGCTTCCATCGCCGATTAATATCGGCGACTCCAGCTCACGACAATCGCGTCATCCTGAACGCGAAGCGTGAAGGATCCAGTCAATTACTTAACACCAATCAGAGACAGGTCGCGGACTGCACCATGTGACGACCGGCGGCTCGATTGCAATTTACACTGCGATACCTCGCCACCTCTCGCCTTCGACGACTCGTTAATACGAGTCGCCCTACGGCTCACGATTATGACCGGCGACTCGACAGTTATTACTTCACGCCGATGAGGCTGAGGTCGCGGACTGCGCCCTTGTCTGCAGAGGATGCCATGGCGGCGTATGCCTGGAGAGCCTTGGACACGACGCGGTCGCGGTTTTCCGGCTTCCATGCCTTGGCGCCACGGGATTCCATTTCCTGACGGCGTGCGGCGAGTTCTTCGTCGGTGAGTTCCACGTTGATGGTGCGGTTCGGGATGTCGATTTCGATGACGTCGCCCGTGTGCACGAGACCGATGTTACCCTTGTTGGCGGCTTCCGGAGAAGCGTGGCCGATGGAGAGGCCGCTTGTACCACCGGAGAAACGACCGTCGGTGAGGAGGGCGCAGGACTTGCCGAGGTGACGGCTCTTGAGGTAAGAGGTCGGGTAGAGCATTTCCTGCATGCCCGGGCCACCCTTCGGGCCTTCGTAACGGATGACGACGACGTCGCCGGCCTTCACCTTGTTGCCGAGAATGCCGTTCACAGCTTCTTCCTGGCTTTCGAACACGATTGCCGGACCGGTGAACTTCCAAATGGATTCATCAACGCCTGCGGTCTTCACGATGCAGCCGTCGATAGCGAGGTTACCGTAAAGAACAGCGAGGCCGCCGTCCTTGGTGTAAGCGTGTTCGCCATCGCGGATGGCACCGTTTGCGCGGTCGAGGTCGTGATCGGGGTACATGAAGTTCTGAGAGAATGCTTCGATGTTGTACTTGCGGCCCGGACCTGCGAGGTAGCGCTGCTTGGCTTCGGCAGTCGGATTACGCTTGAGGTCGTTTGCTTCGAGAGCGTCGCCCATCGTGGCGGCGTGAACAGTCTTTGCGCTCTTGTGGATGAGGCCCATGCGGTCGAGTTCACCGATGATGCCCATGATGCCGCCTGCGCGGTTCACGTTTTCGACGTGGATGTTGTGGACGGTCGGAGCGACCTTGCAGATGCACGGCGTGTTGCGAGAGAGGCGGTCGATGTCCTTCATAGTGAAGTCCACGCCAGCTTCCTGAGCAACGGCGAGCAAGTGGAGAACGGTGTTAGAAGAACCGCCCATGGCGATGTCGAGGCGCATGGCGTTTTCGAAGGCGTCCTTCGTGGCGATGCTCCTCGGGAGGATGCTTTCGTCGTTCAAATCGTAATACTGGTGGCAGAGTTCCACGATGCGCTTTCCGGCGGCTTCGAAGAGCTTCTTGCGTTCGGCGTGCGTTGCAACGATGGTGCCGTTGCCCGGGAGGCTAAGGCCGAGGGCTTCGGTAAGGGAGTTCATGGAGTTTGCGGTGAACATGCCGGAGCAGGAACCGCAAGTCGGGCAAGCGTTGGCTTCGATGTCGGCAACTTCTTCATCGCTGATGGTGTTGTCTGCAGAATCGATCATGGCGTCGATCAAGTCGAGGGCGCGGTCCTTGCCGTCCTTCGTCGTGACGTGGCCAGCTTCCATCGGACCGCCAGAAACGAAGATTGCCGGAATGTTGAGGCGCATGGCAGCCATGAGCATACCCGGAGTCACCTTGTCGCAGTTGGAAATGCAAACGAGTGCGTCTGCGCGGTGGGCGTTTGCCATGTATTCGGTGGCGTCTGCAATGAGGTCGCGGCTGGGAAGGCTATAGAGCATGCCGTCGTGGCCCATGGCGATACCGTCATCGACAGCGATGGTGTTCATTTCCTTGGCGACACCGCCGGCTGCTTCGATCGCGCGTGCGACAACCTGACCGACATCCTTGAGGTGGACATGACCCGGTACAAACTGGGTGTAGCTGTTCACCACGCAAATGACGGGCTTACCAAAGTCTTCCACCTTGGTTCCTGTTGCGTGCCAAAGGGCACGTGCACCGGCCATTTCACGGCCTTCCATAGTCTTGAGCGAACGAAGTTTCGGCATAATGATCCTTTTTTGTCTTTAATAATTCCGGCGACATTATGTATGCCACCATAAATTTCGGTTATAAGTTAGAAAATTAATTGTTGGAATGAAAAAGTCTACGCGTCTAGATTGTTGCAAAGAAGGCGTTGAGGCTAAAGCCGCCGTGGCTTGTCTGGATGACTTTGGCGGTCGGGGCGTGTTCAGGCGAAAGGGCGGGGCATTCGTGCAAAAGGTTTGCGGTGCAAGTGTACCTAGCGCCGTCGCGGGTGTCGTCTTTTGGGGCGAGGATGGCGACTGTGAGTGTTTTGCCCAAATGGCGTAAGTCGCGGGCGAGTTCTGTTAGCTTTTGGCCGATTTGCGTGTAAAGCTTGGGCGCGTCAAAGTCGAGGCGTTTGCCGTAAGGCGGGTTCAGCACGAGAATGGGTGAGGTGTCGCTGCAGGCGTCTGTAATTTCTTTGGCGGTGTAGCTGAAAAAATCTTTTTGTTGCGGTGCGATGGGCGCAGGTTCGATATGTGCGAGCGGGCTGCATTCCACGTTGTGCTTGATGATGCTTACCGCGCGTTCGGAAATGTCGCTTGTGATGATTTTAGTGATTGTCGCGACATCATTGCTTGCCGACTTAATTATAAAATTCCAGGTGGCTTCCTTGAAGGCGGGCTGGTGTTTGAGTGCAAAATCACGGCAAGTGCCGGGAATGATTTTATTGGCGATGCAGGCTGCTTCGAGGCTGAATGTGCCACTGCCGGACATGGGGTCGAGTATTGTGTATGGTGGCCTCGTCCCCATACGCGGATCATGACCACGTAAGAGCTGAAGCTCTAAGTGGTCAAAGAGAACGGAGTCCGGGGTGACATCTTGTAAATTGGGTAGTTGGCTGTTTACGTGGAGTGCTTCGAATATCATCGCGGAGGCGATGGTTTCTTTGAGCGGGGCGTCGTTCACGAAACGTTCAAAGCCGCGCTTGTAGAGTTCTTCTCCGGCGAGGTCCTGCCAGATGGTGCAACGATCGTCCAGAAAGTTGACGTAGAGGTTTTGTGGTGTGCCGCGATTCTCGTTTTGCGATGGGGCGTTGCGGGGTGTCCCCGCAGAGGGGGTAGCGGATGCCGTGTCGGCAGAAGCGAGGGGGACACTTACCCCTTCAATTATTTTATACAAACGTTCTGCGATGGCGTCGCTATGGTACAGGCGGGAATGCTTGCAGGTAACGTGAATGTTTAATGCGAGGGTAAACTTTACTGGATCCCCTACGCGTTGCTTCGAGGATGACTGGTTATTGGTTAGGTAAAGTTCCCACGGGATTTCGCTGGCTTTCTTTTCGAGTTCGCGGAAGTTCTCGGCTTTGAAATCGGCGATGTGCATAAGCACCCGGTTGGCGATTCGACTGTAGGCGACTGCTTTCCAGGCTTCGGTAATTTTGGCAGTGAATTCAACCTTTCCGTCACCCACGATGCGGAAACCATCGGCAGAGCTTGTTGGTTCGCTTGCGGTCTCGATGCCAATGGCCTTAAATTCTGAAACGAGCGTTTGTTCGAAACCGAGGGGCGCAACCGCTAAAAAACGGTGCGTTTTTCCGATGATTTGTCGTTTAAGTCTTTTTTCGAGTGCCGGATCCATGCCCTACAATTTAGTATTTAGTGGACGTCCATTTTTGAAAACAGGTTCAAAACGGCGACTCCGGAGATGATCAGCAACAGTCCGACGATGGCGCCGATATCAGGGGTCTGCTTGAAAAAGAACATCCCGCTCAAGGTGATGAGAGCTATTCCGAGTGCGGACCAGGTGGCGTATGCGATGCCGATAGGGATAGTCCTGAGACAAAGGCTCAGCAGGTATAGCGATGCGACGTAGCATAGCAGGGAAAATACTGAAGGGACGACTTTTGTGAACTGTTCCGAAAACTTGAGAAGCGTTGTTCCCGCGGCTTCCATAACTATGGCGAGAAAAAGAAAAATGTAGTTGAGCATGTCGTCCTCCAAATTTTCATATAAAATACAAAAATCTTGTTGATTGTTACAAACAAGATTACACAGCCGGGGAAAATTCCGGTAGGTTTTACGAATGTGGGGGAGGGCTGGATTAAAGCTTGATGCTCAATCTGCTGGGGGCGACTATCGGAAGCTTGCTCAAGTCGATGTTGATGGCGATGATTTCGCCGGAGAGCGATATGATTGCACCTGTAGAAAGGTTGAATGTGCCGATGACTTTTCCGGAGCCGTCACTGACGGTCATTGTCGAGGGTGCGATGACGTAATGGCTAGTTCCTTTTTGAAAGAAGTAGCTAGGCTCGCTGACGACAATGTTCTGAGGAATCTGTACATCCAAAGTTCCGTTTGCGCTCTTGGATGCAGAATCTTGGGTGGCTGCACTTTCGGAGCAGTTCCAGGTTGCGGCGACAATGCCGGAGAGCATCAAGATTTTGAGAAACGGGATCTTCATATTCAATTCCTTTCCTG
The DNA here is from genome assembly GCA_902779055.1 of Fibrobacter succinogenes. Lineage (GTDB taxonomy): Bacteria > Fibrobacterota > Fibrobacteria > Fibrobacterales > Fibrobacteraceae > Fibrobacter > Fibrobacter succinogenes_K. The sequence goes on from CACZAD010000007.1 coordinate 277,531, forward strand.
CAAATCTATATTGTAAATTTTTGTTGCGGTTGCAAAAAAAGGTGTTAAAATTATTAAATGTTCTCTATGCGTTCTCTGTTTACTTATCTAACACTGTTGTAATTATTACGAAAATATTATTTGCTGTTTCACGCAATTTTGAGCCGTTTTCGGCACGCTTCTTCATCTTTTTTTTGTGTGTTGCTATCTTTTGAATTATGAAGATGAAAAAGTTTTTATTGATTTCTGCGATTGGCTTTTTGGCCGCGTCCGCTTATGCCGAACAGGGTGCTCCGATGGGTGCTTCTGTTGACCCGACTCCCGAAGAACAGAAGGCGCTTGATGCCTTGAAAGGCAAGCTTGAAGGCGCTATTGTCTGGTCGACGAGCCGTGCGAATTCGCATCATGATATTTGGATTATGAATGCCGATGGTACGGGTTCCCGTGCGCTTACCAAGGGCAATAACGTGGATTGGTTTCCGCGTATTGCACCGGATGGTTCCAAGGTTCTCTTTAACCGTAGCAAGGGTGGCTGGGTTCCCGAAAACGATGCCAACTATCCTGAAAAGTGGGATTTGTGGACTGTCGATATCAATGGCGGCAACGAGACGAAGATTGTCGAAAATGCAACGTGGGGCACTTGGCGCCCGGATGGCAAGTCGATTGTATTTAGCCGTGCCGGCAAGGTGTTCACGATGGATCTCGCTAGCAAAAAGGAAACGCTCGTGCTTGATGGCGAAAAGGCCTTCAACAAGGCTGGCGTGATTTTGCAGGAACCGAACATGAGCCCGGATGGCAAGCATCTCGCCATTACGCTCCGTGGATCGATGCGCGAAACGGGCGTGTGGGATTTGTCCAAAAAAGTTTGGACAAAATCTGGCGACGGTTGCCAGATTGACTGGAATTTTGATGGCTCCAAGCTCTACCGCGTGAACCCCACGGGTAACGGTGGTACGGCAGCTCCGAGTGAAATTTTGTGGTTTACCGCTAAGGACGGCAAGCAGGTCGAAAAGGTCGGCTTCTTTGGCATTCCGAAGAACGTGAAGCTGATGGACTTGCCGGGTCGTCGTAGCCATGAATACTTCCCGCGCCTCTCTCCGGATGGCAAGTGGCTTGTCTGGGGCGCTACGGACAAGGGTCATGACCATGACTTGTTCGACTACGAACTTTATATCTGGAAAATCGGTGAACCTTTCGAAAAGGCTACGCGTATTACATACAACAGTGGCAATGACCGCTGGCCGGACATCTGGTTTGGAAAGCTCCCGGTAAGCGATGCTCCGGCTGCTACCGCAAAGGCTGTTGAAACGGCTGCGTCTGCAACTGCTGCCGCCATTGCCGGTGGCGTAAGCGATGCCAAGATGGATGAACTCATCAAGGCGATTGACCGCTTGACGGATGCTGTGAAGGCTCTTGCTCCGCAGAAGTAACGATGTACACCGAACCGAAATTTTTAGCGATGAAAGAAACGTCCAAGTTCAAACGCTTGGCCGAGCTTTTGCGCGTTATCATTTTGCAGCTGGGCGACGATGTGCCTCGGGCCCGTCGAGAATTTGAAACTTATACGGAATGGCTCCACCTGCCTGAATCTGAACGCTTGACGGGGAAGAACCAGGCTCAGATGATTGACTTGTACAAAACGTTCCGCACTCGTGCGGGGCTTGGTTTTGAACGAGATATTTATCTGGAGCAGGAACCGGGGGACCGGGATGTCGCCAACGAAAAGCCAATCCAGTTTGCCGTCCTTGTGCATAACTTGAGAAGTGCGTTCAATGTCGGATCCATCATTCGCAGTACGGATTGCTTCGGTCTCGAAGGCGTCCATCTGAGCGGGTACAGCTGTGGCCCGGACCATGTGACCGTGAAGAGTGCGGCTCGCGGTTGCCAGGAATGGATTCCTATAAAGCGTTGGGACGATCCGTTTGAATGCATCAAATGGCACAAAGAAAACGGCTACGAAATCATTGCGCTTGAAACGGGCGAAGACATCCCGAGCATCAACGATGTCCAGTGGCCTGAAAAGGGCTTGATTGTGCTGGGCAACGAGGAACTCGGTATTGCTCCGGAAATCATGGAACAGGCGACTATGAAGGTCACGATTCCGATGGCTGGTCGAAAGGCGAGTATGAATGTCGCAGGCGCGTTTGCCATTATGGCGTTCTGTCTGAGAAGCGCCAAGGGCTAGCAAGTATAGTGGATTTGACGTGAAAAAAGTCCCGCGGAGTTCTCTGCGGGACTTTTAAAATTTTGCTGTTTTGGAGGGAATGAATTATATTTGCTTTTATGATCGGGAGCAATTATGATAGGGAGCATTTGGCGTTTATCGCTGTTATTTTTTATGTGCCTAGTGGCATGTTCTGATTGGGGTTCTTCATCGATGGGACCAAACCCATCCGCTTATCTTGAATCTTATGATTTTGATGGCTTTACCCTGATCCACTCATGGAACAAAGAGGTGACTTTGGGAACTGATGACGAATCTGCTGCGTCAAGTAATCGTCCGTCCATGAAAGTCCGGTTCGAATATGATTTTTTGATGGGAAACCACGAAGTCACTTGTGGTGAAATGGGGCTTAATTGCAAGAAATCGTTGCCTGCGACCAATGTTACCTATTTCGATGCCGTACTGTATGCAAATAAATTAAGCAAATCAAAGAAGTTTGATACCGCCTATACCTACACGAAGGCCGTTTTTGATGACAATGGTTCTTGCACTAGCTTGAGAAATTTGAAATTCTTGCCGTCTGTAGATGCCTTCCGTTTGCCGACAGAAGCGGAATGGACCTATGCTGCAAATCAGGCGTTCGAACCGCAAAAATCATGGAACGCCAATAGTTCTGGATATGAACCTCACGAGGTCTGCACGTCGTATGTTGGCAAAAATGGCTTGTGCGATATGGCCGGGAACGCAAAGGAATGGGTCGAAGATATTGTCGTGCCGTTTCTGTCGACGACGGTTCTAAACTTTGTCGGAGTGCAGGGCGGCAGCTTGCTGGACGAACGTGTCGTGAAAGGCGGAAGCTTCCGCGATGATCCTGCTGAAATGAAAATCTATAAACGTGGCGATATTTATACGGTGACATCGTCGTTTAAGGCGAATTATATAGGTTTTAGGCTTGCGTTCGGAGCCATTCCCAATATCGGCAAGCTTACTCGCGATGGGTTACGAAAAAATACGACGAATTCAATGCTTGCCCAGTTTGATGACTTGCGATCCTTTGATAAGGGTGATTTGTATAAGATCGTGTATCGAGATGATGAATCGAATTCGTTGGTGTATTTACGTTATTCAAAGGACGGTTCTCCGATCCAGAAAAACTTGGACTTGGAGGTCTCGGCCTATCATCCCGATATCTCTCCAGATGGAAACTGGGTGGCGTTTTGTACGGGAATGGAAGGTGTTTCCGGAAAATCTGAAGTGTTTGTTTACCAGCTTGATGGCGGTGCGCCTGTAAAGTTGGAGGTGGAATCGGCTGCAATTCCTCGCTGGCATGTGACAGAGAATGAGGATACGGTTCTTGTGTATGTGTCCTCGGCGGGAAACAACAAAAGTGATTTGATATTCTTTGCCGCGAGTACGTGGTATGTGCCGTTTAGGAAGGGCTCTTTTGGAACGCCCCGAAAACTTTTTAATGGCGCATACCATGGTGGAATTTCTGCGGATGGCAATCTTGCGGTGACGGGAGCGAGACTGTTGCGTTCCCGTGTCGGAGGAAAAGATGATGTCTGGTATGCTGGCGAACAGGCTTGCAATGTGTCGTTGAGTGGAGGTGGCGAAAAACGTACCTTGTTCCTGGATTTTGCCGGAAAAACGGGTGCCGATTTTGTTGGGCATTCTTACAAAACGCATGAATACGCCTTGATTGCCGATAGCACTGGAAAACTTGTTTTATCTGTGAAATCTCCAGAAGGCTACACTTTTGACCATACGGAATGGGTTTATGGATCGGATTCCGTATTTGTCGCAACGCTTGCCAATTCGGACGGCGCACATAAAAAAGTGGTGCTGGTCAATGCGTTTACGGGAAAGGTTCTTGACATTGTGGAAGGTGGTGAATTGTGGCATCCTGCGATGTGGACGGACCGACCTGTTACGGTTTCCATTGATCCCGAACTGGACGTGGACAGTGCAGGGGTTTACTACACTGTGGGTTCTCCGTTCTATTTGTTGGAACTCCGTGTCCAGATGGAAAAATTCTGGATGGGACATAACTCCGCCACAGCCGTCGCGCTGGGCAGTTCCAGGACGATGTATGGAGTTCATACACCCTGGATTAACTCGCAGAATATGTTGAATTTGGCGTTTTCTTCGGGGGACATTTATGCGGCTGATTATCTTGTTAGAAACTATGTGATGACGCATGTGCCAAAGCTCAAATACCTCGTGCTTGAGGCTTCGCTGGATTTCTTGTGGGATGAGTCTGCTACTTCGTGGGATGCTGTTTATTACGGGGTTCCGGGATATCGTTACGATGAATCACACGATTTTTGGAAGGATGGCATTCCTGATGGCTTTACTTATCTTGTCAAAAAAGTGCCTAAGCCACAGGATGATATGTCTGTCTCGGAACTTGGCGAGTTCTTGTTGCCGTCTTATGGTTGGGGAAATCCCGTAGTGATGCTGGATTCTGCCTCTAGGCGTGTTTCAAACCCGATTGTTGCTACAAACCTCGGAATGTACAAGTCCTTGGTTGATTTGGCAAAGAAAAAGGGCGTGACCGTGATTTTCCTGATTCCTCCGCAGAATCCGGGATATGCGGAGACGGGTGCGTTCGGTGTTTATGGCGTTCTCCGTTCGGAGTCCGAGGAAATTATTGACGAGCTTTCGTCAATGGGAGCTGTTGTTTTTGACGAAAACAAGATGGGGTATCACGACTATACATCGGATATGGCGTACAATACGGACCATCTCAGTTTGGAAGGCGCGCAACGGCTGTCTGGACGCCTGGATTCCTTGCTGAAAACGCTCGAAAAACGGTAGCTTTTGCCGTTTTTTTCTATCTTTGGTAGTGCATGCAAAACAACCTAAAAACACGCGTCCTGATTGTAAATGATGATGGGGTAGAAAGCGCCTATATGCGCTCTTTGGCATCTGCACTTGACCAAGTGGCAGAAGTGTTCGTTTTTGCTCCCGAAACGGAGCAGAGCGGCGTTTCCCATGCGTTTACCGTGCGCCGTGGACTTTCGCTCAGAAACGTTGCTGAGCGTGTTTACGCAATGTCGGGTACTCCCTCTGATTGTGCCAAGTTTGCGCTTGGGCATTTTGCCTTGCACGGAACAGGGTCCGAGGGGGGTGGTCCGGGTGCCTTTGATGTGTGTTTTTCGGGCGTGAACGTAGGAGAAAATTCCGGCGTCTCGTCGCTTTATTCGGGGACGGTTGCCGGGGCTCGCGAGGCTGCCCTCTGGGGGGTGCCCGGAGTCGCTCTTTCGTTGCGCGGTGGAGCTGGCCTTTTGCAGGCGGCCATCGATTTTGCGGTCGAAGTCGTGAAAAATGGCTGGTACAAGCAGATCCCTTCGGGTGTGTTCTGGAACGTGAATTTTCCAAAGGTTACAACCGGATCCTTTAAAGGTTTCAAGGCGACAAAGATGGCCCTTGGTATGTTTACGGACCACTACTCCCATGATGGGGGGCTGTGGCAGCTGGATGGTGACAAGCTGTGGAACGAACAGCCTGTAGATAGTGACGACTACCTTTTGAATCAGGGGTATGCGACCGTCACTCCGCACCGCATTGACCAGACCGATTTAGAAAGTTTGAAAAAAATAAATGATATGTTAGAAGGAGGCAGAAAGATTTAGGAAAAAACTTCCTACTTCCTACTGTCTACGTCCTATTATAGAGGTTAACAAATGTCAGAAGAAATGGTACCTGGATCGCAGTTCAAGAGTCTTGTCGAACAAGACATGCAGGACTGCTATCTTCGCTACTCGATGAGCGTGATTGTTGCTCGTGCCTTGCCTGATGCTCGAGATGGCTTCAAGCCGGTACACCGCCGTGTGATGTTCAGTATGCATAAGTTGGGCGTGGTTCCCAACAAGGGCACGGTGAAGTCTGCTCGTATTGTGGGTGACGTTATCGGTAAGTACCATCCGCATGGTGATTCCGCTGTTTATGAAACTCTTGCCCGTATGGCGCAGGACTTCTCTTTGCGTTATCCGCTGGTCTATGGTCAGGGTAACTTCGGTTCTATTGACGGTGACAGCCCGGCTGCCATGCGTTACACCGAAGCCAAGATGAACAACCTCGGCGCCCTCATGCTCGAAGATCTTGAAAAAGAAACTGTCGACATGGGCCCGAACTATGACGAATCTCTTGAAGAACCGCTGGTCCTCCCGTCTGCGCTTCCGAACATGATTGTGAACGGAACGTCGGGTATTGCTGTGGGTATGGCGACGAACATGGCTCCGCACAACTTGCGCGAAGTCGGTGCTGCCATTCACGCGATGGCCGAAAATCCGGACATTACCGGCGAAGAATTGATGGAATACGTGAAGGGCCCGGACTTCCCGACTGGCGCTATCGTCTGTGGCCGTTCTGGCATTCGCGAAGCATACCTCACGGGTCATGGCCGCGTTCGCGTGCGTGCCCGTACCGAAATTGAAACGGATGCAAAGGGTAAGCCGCGTATCATCGTCACCGAAATTCCGTACATGGTGAACAAGGCCGAACTCTGCAAGAAGATTGCAGACCTCGTCCGCGACAAGCGTGTCGACGGCATTACGGATATCCGCGATGAATCTAGCCGCGACATCCGCATTGTGATTGAACTCCGTCGTGATGCAGTTGGTGAAGTTGTCTTGAATAACTTGTTCAAGTACACGCAGTTGCAGACGACATTCAGCATTTATAACTTGGCGCTTGTCAATAACCTCCCGAAGCTCCTTACGCTCAAGGATCTTTTGCAGGTCTACATTGACCACCGCCTTGACGTGATTACGCGCGCAACGCAGTTCGACTTGAAGAAGGCTGCAGCTCGCCTCCACATCATTGAAGGTTTGCGTATTGCAACGCAGAATATCGACGAAGTCGTGAAGATCATTCGCCAGAGCAAGACGACCGAAATTGCAAAGCAGAGCTTGCAGGATCGCTTCTCGCTTGACGAAATCCAGTCTCAGGCCATCGTTGACATGCGCCTTGCCCAGTTGGTCGGCTTGAACATCGAAAAGTTGGAAGCCGAATACAACGATCTCATTGCAACAGTCGCCGACTTGAAGGACATCTTGGAAAAGCGCGAACGCCGCGTAGCCATCATGCTCCAGAAGCTCGATGCCGTTGTCGAAAAGTACGGTGACGAACGCCGCACGACGATTGGCGAAGCCATTGACGACAGCGACGACGAAGACCTCATTGCTGAAGAAGAACAGGTCATTACGCTCAGCAAGGAAGGCTACATCCGTCGCCTCCCGATCGATACGTTCAAGGCCCAGAACCGCGGTGGTAAGGGCATCATCGGTGCTGGCCTCAAGGACGAAGATAATGTGGAACAGATCTTTACGGCCAGCACGCACAGCTACTTGCTCGTGTTCACGAACAAGGGACGTGTCTACTGGACGAAGGTCTATCGCTTGCCGGAAGGTGCCCGCAATGGCAAGGGTCGCCCGATTGTGAACTTTGTCGCTTTGACCGAAGGCGAAAAGGTCCAGGCGGTTGTGCCGGTGCGCAAGTTCGGTGGCTACTTCTGCCTCGTGTTTGCAACGAAGAAGGGTGTCATCAACAAGATGGACCTCACGCTGTTCAGCCGTCCGCGTAAGGCTGGCGTCAATGCCATCAGCCTCGACGAAGACGACGAATTGGTCAAGGTCCAGCTCGTAGGCATGACCGAAGAAGAATTCAAGGCTAGCCACGCTGCCGGTTCCGACGACGATTCTGCTGAAGCTGTTGAAAATGCCGTAGAAGCTCAGGCTGCCGATGGTTCGACAGGCTCACCAACCGATGCTTCTGAAGAAGAGGCTGGCGAAGGTGAAGACTTTGCCAACCGTCCGATCGCAAAGGACCTCTTGATGCTTGCTACCAAGAACGGCCAGGCCGTCACGTTCCCGATTACCTGCTTCCGCTCGATGGGCCGTGGCACGCATGGTGTGAAGGGCATTACGCTCGCCGAAGGCGACGAAGTCATTTCGCTCCTGTGGCTCAAGGCTGGCAACAAGATCCTTACCATTACCGAAAATGGTTATGGCAAGCGTTCTGAACCGGGCTCTTACCGTGTGACCCGCCGTGGCAGCAAGGGCGTGCGCAACCTGAACGTGACCGACAAGATTGGTCCGGCCGTGTTCGTGGAAAGCGTTGCCGATGATTACGATTTGATCATCACCAGCCGCGAAGGCCAGGTCATCCGCATCAAGGCCGCCGACATCCGTCTCACGGGCCGCAATGCCCAGGGCGTCAAGGCGATTACGCTTCGCGAAGGCGATGCCGTCCAGGATGCAACCGCACTCCCGAGCGTCGAAGATATCGAACAGGATAGCGCCGACGCCAAGGAAACCTTTGACAAGGTCAAGGGTGTGGAAGTCGATGACGATTCCGTTGTGAAGGACGATGCTGAAAAGCAGGAAATCGGCCCGACGGAAACCGACGCCTAATCCATAAAAATTATCGAAATTATGCCCTTTTCCGGTGTATTGCCGGGAAAGGGCTTTTCTTTTTGGGGTGTTGCGTGCTTGCTTGGGAACCTGGCAGTTTTCCAATGTAAACTCTTTATCGTTGTTTTTCTCAACAACAAACTTTTGTTTAACCAGGGTCTTTTTTTAATGGACACTCATATATTAACTGCAGCATAACTAAATGTGAGGAATACATTATGAAAAAATTGCTAGGAATGACCAAGATTGGGTTGGTCCTGACATTTGGATTGGCTTCTGGCGCTTTGGCCCAGGATTTCTGCAGCAATGCTCAGCATTCTGGTCAATCTGTGAAGATTTCTTCGAACCAGACCGGTAAAATCGGTAATATCGGTTACGAACTTTGGGACGAAAATGGCCATGGCGGCGACGCTACGTTCTATAGCGACGGTTCTATGGAATGCAACATTACGGGCGCCAAGGACTATCTCTGCCGCGCAGGTCTTTCCCTCGGCAGTGACAAGACTTATAAGGAACTTGGTGGTGATATGATTGCCGAGTTCAAGCTTGTGAAGAGCAACGCTCAGAATGTGGGTTATTCCTATATCGGTATCTACGGCTGGATGGAAGGCGTTCCTGGAACGGCAAGTAATCTGGTTGAATACTACGTGATCGATAATACCCTCGCTAACGATATGCCGGGCAGCTGGATTGGTAACGAAAGAAAGGGTACCATTACGGTTGACGGCGGTACCTATACAGTTTATCGCAATACCCGTACGGGTCCGGCCATCAAGAACTCCGGCAACGTCACGTTCTATCAGTATTTCAGCGTGCGTACCTCTCCGCGCGATTGCGGTACCATCAACATTTCCGAACATATGAGACAGTGGGAAAAGATGGGCCTCACCATGGGTAAGCTCTACGAAGCCAAGGTGCTTGGTGAAGCGGGTAACGTCAATGGTGAAGTTCGCAGCGGTCATATGGACTTCCCGCATGCCAAGGTCTATGTGTCTGACGGCAGCAGCAGCGGCGATACGCCGAAGTCCAGTTCTTCTGGTGCTACGGCCAAGTCCAGCTCTTCTAAGGGCAGCACGGCTGTTAGCGGTACGATTGATGCCTGCAAGGACGAAATGGGCCACCAGGGCGAAAGCAAGACGACCCAGGGCCAGAACAACTCTAGCGTGACGGGTAACGTCGGTAGCTCTCCTTACCACTACGAAATCTGGTACCAGGGCGGCAACAACTCTATGACCTTCTACGACAACGGTACGTATAAGGCTAGCTGGAACGGCACAAACGACTTCCTTGCCCGTGTCGGTTTCAAGTACAACGAAGATAAGACTTATGATGAACTCGGTCCTATCGATGCTTACTACAAGTGGAGCAAGCAGGGCAATGCCGGTGGTTATAACTATATCGGTATTTACGGTTGGACCGTCAATCCGCTCGTAGAATACTACATCGTGGATGACTGGTTTAATAAACCGGGTGCAAACCTTACGGGACAGAAGAAGGGTGAATTTGAAGTGGACGGTGATGTCTACGAAGTTTACCAGAATCAGCGCTATAATGCTCCGTCCATCAAGGGCAATTCGGATAACTTCCCGCAGTACTTTAGCGTTCGTAAGAGCGGTCGTTCCTGTGGTCATATCGACGTCACGGCTCACTTCAAGAAGTGGGAAGCTCTCGGTATGAAGATGGGTAAGATGTACGAAGCCAAGGTGCTTGTTGAAGCCGGTGGTGGCTCGGGCTCCTTCGATGTCACCTACTTCAAGATGACGGACAAGGCTCATCCGCTTCCGCAGCCGGAACCGGAATCGAGCTCTTCTGAAGCCAAGGCCGAATCTTCTAGCAGCGGAACCGTCTCTCTCCACGAAGCTCCGAAGATGCAGTTCAAGAGCGGCAACTTCCAGGTGTTCGACATGCAGGGCCGTTACCTCGGTTCCATGAAGGTCGAAGCTGGTGCAACCGTGAACGAAGTCCTCAAGGCCAACTTCAAGAGCGCTGGCATCTACATGGTGAAGCAGGGCAGCTTTATGCAGCGCTTCTCCGTGAAGTAAGTTTCTCTCTCTATGACGTTTAAAAACGTTCCCCCGCAAGGAGGAACGTTTTTTTTTGTTGTTGAGAACAGGTTAAAAAAATGCGAGTCCCATAACGGAACTCGCATAAAGACTTTGTCTAAAATCGAAGATTACTTCTTAGATTTCCGTGAGCAAAAAGCGACCCGTATTAACGGGTCGTGATTGACGCTTTCAGCGTCCGCGGCTTTACTCGGTCATGAAATTATGCAAGCATAATTTCGCGACGCTCGTTTTGCACGCTTTTGCGAGAGCAAGCGCTCTGAAGGATTTATTTCTTAGCTTTAGCGCTTGCGGTCTTTTTAGGCGGGTGTGCCGAAATCTTCTTCACGCTCTTGTCTTCATCCTTGGCAGCCTTTTCAGCTTCCTTGAACATGGCTTCCACCTGTTCGAGGGCGCCGTTCGGATCTTCTTCGATGATTTCAGAAGCTTCGTCAACGAGTTCGGCAAATTCGTCGTACCAGTCAGCGAAAATTTCGACTTCGAGGTGATCCACACCCGGAACTGTCAAGCGCACGCCGCAGCTTTCGCCAACGCGGTCAAGGAACTTTGCAATTTCCGGACGGAGGAGGGAGAGGTCAAGACCTTCGAGGTCTTCCGGTTCCAAGAGAACGCCGTCAACCTTGTCGTCGTCTTCAGCCTTCTTGGACTTCTTCTTGTCGCCCTTCTTGCAGTTGCAGTTTTCACCGCAGCAGCATTCGTTGTTGAAGTCGCCGTTCATGGCGAGGTATTCTTCGTCATCGATGCCGCTGTCGTAGTAGAATTCGTCGTCTTCAAGATAAAGTGTTTCAACGAAGATGCTCTTTGCGCCGAGAGTCTTGGCTGCTGCCAAGAATTCCTTGAGGTCGCCGCCGAAGTAGCGAGTGGCTTCGGCTTCTTCGTTCAGAGTCTGAACCGGGATGGGAAGAAGCTTCTGCTTCTTGATGTGGTCGCAGACCAAGTCAGTAACGGATTTTTCATTCTTAGCCATAGTGTGTCTCCTGATAGAATTTTAAATCTATCTACTAAACATGATACTTCTTCAAGCTTTGTGCCTTCTCGTCGATGAGCTTCATGATGCGGGCGACAGCGTCTGCACCGTTTGCCGTGTCCTTCACGCTTACGAGCGGCTGGAACAACGGGCTGTTGAAGAGCGTTCCGAGAGGAATCGGATTCTTGCGGCAGAACGTGGCGTCGATATAGTCACGAGCAGCCTTCTGCAAGTTGTGAGCCTTGTCCTTGTCGCCAGCTTGGAAAGCCTTGTAGAGGTCAACGAAAGTCTTGCAAGCTTCCGGGATGTTGCCCGTTGCGCTCACGATACCCGTGCCGCCCATTTCGAGAAGATCTGCAAAGAGACCGTCTTCACCGCTCATCACAGCGAAGTCCTTGCCCTTTGTTTCCTTGATGACGCGCATCGTGTCTTCGTGGAACTTTTCGCCAAAACCAAATTCAACTGCCTGCTTGAGACCGATGATGTTCTTGTCTTCAGCAAGAGCAATCAAGGTGTCCGGATGGACATAGCTGGAAGTACGACCCGGAACGTTGTAAATGACAATCTTTGCGCCTGTTTCGCTACTGAGCGTCTGGTAGTGCTTGAGGAGTCCTTCCTGCGGCGGATTGTTGTAGTAGCCAGTGACGCAGAGGACTGCCACCGGAGCAATCTTCAAAACGTTTTCGATCATCTCGATAGATTCGCGCGTGCAGTTGGAACCAGCGCCTGCAATCACAGGAACGCGACCGTCCACATAGTCGAGCGTAAACTTAATGATATCCAAATGCTGCTGCGGAGAGACTGTTGCACTCTGACCCGTCGTCACGGCGGGAAGCACGCCACTAGCACCAGCTGCAATAACATCGTCAATCATCTGCCCCATCTTCTTGTAGTCGATGGAGTTGCGAAGGTTCTTGGGATCGTCGTTCTTGAGCGGGGTGAACAACGCGGGGAAAACACCAGTAAGTTGAGAAGCGAGTAGGCAGTAAATTGTTATTAGAATTGCGCCTTTTAGAAAAATTGACAAAATGCTTCGGCGGATATTTTTTTTGGCGATAGATTCTCTCTATGGAATGGGGAATGTATCCCCCTCGCTTTAGCCCCTCCGGGTCTTCCGCTACCCCCTCGAACGGGGCCTCAGACGCCGGCTGGAGCCTGCCCCGGACAGGTTCCGGGGTGACGCCCCGGCTTGGTGCTGAGAATTTGTTTGAAATGAATGAAATTTATGTCTTGAGTTTTTTACAAGAATTGTAACCCCTTGTTTTGGGTGTTTCTTCCTGCCGTCTACTTCCTACTTCCTACTGGATTTTTTCTAAATTTTCCGCGTTAAAACTACAAAGGAACCCCTATGGAAAACATTACCCAGATTTGGAAAAAGATTCAGTCCCCCGAATTCAACCCGGCTACCGATATGAACCTGGTTGAAACCGTGAAGCAGGTCGCATTGACCTCCCAGGAACCGGCTAAGGTCAGCTTTGGTACCTCCGGCTGGCGCGGTGAAATCGGTTCTGAATTCACGCTCCGCAACTTGCAGGTTGTCGGTGCTGCTATTGTGCGCTTGTACAAGGAAGCAACTCCGGAACTCTTCGCTGCTCTGGGTGTCAAGGATTTTGCCGAACTCCAGAAGCGTGGCGTGGTCGTTGGCCATGACAACCGCTTGCTCGGTCATGAATTCTGCGAAGCTGTCGCAGACCAGTTTGCAAAGGCTGGCGTGAAGGTCTACTACGGTGGCGAAATGCCGACTCCGGAATTCTCCGCTGCCATCGAAATGCTCGGTGCTGCCTGCTCCATCAACATGACTCCGAGCCACAACCCGAGCCACTACAACGGCATCAAGTTCAACCCGGCAGACGGCGGTCCTGCAGGTCCGGAAATCACGAACGTCATCACCAAGCTTTCTAACGAAATGATGGCTACCTGGAAGTTCGAACCGGTCTCCAAGGTTGACTGGGAAATTATCGACTCCCTCAAGATTTACAAGGAATTCCTCGTCAAGCAGGGCACGATCAAGTTCGACCGCATCAAGGAATTCATCAAGAAGGGCCGCCTCACGCTCGTGTGCGACCACGTTCACGGTTCTACCCGCCGCCGCCCGGCTGCTCTCCTCGACAATCCGGAATGCCTCATCACGCTCCGCAACGAAGACGATTCTTTGTTCGGCGGTATCGCTCCGGAACCGTCCAGCAAGAACCTCGAAAAGGTCCGCAAGGTCCTCGACGAAAGCAAGTCCTGGTTCCGTCTCGGTGCAATCTTTGACCCGGATGGCGACCGTATCCGTTTCTACGACGGCACTCGCGAAATCGATATGAACCAGTTCGGTGCAATCGCTTTCCACTACATGGCAACCTGGCGCAAGGAACAGGGCTGCGTGGCTAAGTCCGTTGCTACTTCCAACTTCGTGAACATCATTGCTGAAAAGCTCGGCGTTCCTGTGATGGAAACTCCGGTGGGCTTCAAGAACTTCCGCCCGTGGCTCTCTCGCAATGCCAAGCAGAAGGCTCTCGTTGCATTCGAAGAATCTGACGGTATCTCCGGCCTCAACAACACGCTCGAAAAGGATGCCCAGTTCGGTCTCCTCATCGCTCTCGAAATTCTTGCAACAACTGGCAAGAACCTCGGCGAATACCTCGACGCTTTGTACGAAGAATACGGCCGCTTCTATCCGACCCGTTCTGGTTTCGAAGTCGACAAGTCCCTCGTTGGCGAACCGCTCAAGGCTAAGGTCAACGCTATTGCCGATATCGCCAAGCCGGGTGCAAAGGTCATGGTTGGCAACAACGAAAAGACCGTGAAGCAGCTCCTCACGCTCGATGGCGTGAAGGTCATCTTCGACGACGATTCCTGGATGCTCGTGCGTCCGTCCGGTACGGAACCGAAGGTCCGTATCTATACGGAATGCCGTAACCCGGATGAAAAGGATCCGATGTTCGAAGCCGCTAAGGCTTTGTTCTTCAAGAATTAAGAACAAACTAGCGAAGTGGATTAGGAAATGAAAAAAATTCTAACGGTCATCTTCCTTGCGTGTGCATTCGTGTTCGCGCAGGAAGGCTCTCTTAAGCCGGGATTCCAGGCTTTCTCTGGCGCTTTGATCAAGCTCAAGAAGGCTGAACACGGCTTCCACAAGTTCAGGCTCAGAGTCGATGTGGCTCCTTGGGCTTTCCTTGCGGAAGGCGAGGTGCAGGCTCCCGGTGGAGATTCCGATGTTCTCATTACGGCTCTTTTCGATAGAGCACTCTATGCTGTGCTTGCCTACATACCGGACAAGATTGCTGCCGGTTCCGATGGCGAAGAATACAACGTGGGCTTCTTCGATATGATGCTTTACTATGACGAGGAACCGACTAGAATCCGTAACTTGTCCTTCAAGCTTTTGCCGCCTGCAAACGACAGCTGGGCTCAGAGCATCCTGGATGATGCTCTCCAGTCTGGCTCGCTTTTGGGCAAAATCTGGAGCGGTAAGTACGAACGCGAAATTACTAAGGCTTCCGCCGTTCCTATAGACAAGGCAAAACTTGTCAATATGCAGCAAAAGCGTTTAGAGGCCAAGGCCGCCGCCGAAGCCGAACGTAAGGCTAGGGAAGAAGAAGAACGCAAGGCCAGGGCCGAATCCGAAAAGATTCGCCTCAAGTCCAAAAAGAAGGGCGACCTTGATTGCTCGAGTCCAAAGCTCACGGCTAAGCAGAAACGCCGCTGCAAGATGAACAATAAGTAGAACTTTTTTAAATTTAAGCAAAAACCAACTAGAGGTAAATTATGTCCGGTCACTCCAAATGGGCCACCACCAAACGCAAGAAAGCCAAAACCGACGTCGCTCGTGCCAAGGCTTGGAACAAGCTGATTAAGGAAATCTCCATCGCTGCTAAGCTCGGCGGTGGTAACCCCGACGCTAACCCGCGTCTCCGTGCTGCAATTCTCAAGTCCAAGAGCCAGAGCCTTCCGACCAAGAACATTGAAAGTGCTATTGCCAAGGGTACGGGTGCTAACTCCGGTACCGAAATGACGGAACCGCTGTACGAAGGACGCGGCCCGGCAGGCATTGCTATCATGGTGCAGTGCATGACCGACAACAAGGTCCGTACGGTTGCTGAAATCCGTAACATCTTCAACAAGAACAACGGTTCCATGGGCGAATCCGGTTCCGTTTCTTGGGCTTTCACCTACAAGGGCGTGATTGTCGTCGATGCTGAAAAGTATCCGGAAGACCAGATCATGGACCTCGTCCTCGAAGCTGGTGCCGAAGATATGAGCACCGAAGATGGCGTTCATGAAATCTCCACTTCTCCGGAAGCTTTCGACGCCGTTTCCAAGGCTCTCGAAAATGCTGGTATCGAAATGATGAGTGCAGAACTCAGCTACGTTCCGAATGACCCGGTCAAGCTCGGTCACGACGACGCCGTGAAGCTCCTCAAGCTCATCGACAAGTTCGAAGACCACGACGACGTTCAGGAAGTCTATCACAACGCCGAAATCGACGAAGCTGACATGGACGCTGAATAGTCCGTAAGGCGAGTGTCGCGACGGCAAGCTTGCTTGCTGGCATGACCGAGCCGCAGGACGGACGCCGAAGCCGAAGGCGTAGACGTCAATAGTCCGTAAGGCGAGTGATGCGGGATTGCTTGCAATCCCATAACCGAGCCGTAGGACGGACGCTGAAGCCGAAGGCGTAAGCGTCAGTAGTCCGTAAGGATTTGTCATTCCCGCCACCGAGCGGGAATCTCCTATAAAGAACTGTTGCTTGTGCAACGGTTCTTTTTTTATTGTAAAATAATTATATTTTATTTAACATTTTAACGATAAAATTAACCATGATCAAAAAGATTCTTTTTTCTCTTGCTGCCCTTTCCATTTACGCTAGCGCTATGAATTGCCTGGAGGCTTATTTCAAAACCGAGCCGATAGATTATCATGTCCCGGGAGATTATGTTCTTGACAGCCTTTACAAGGTTCCTGCAGAGAGTATGGAATCGGAACCATGGTTCAAGAAGTATTACTATACGCCAGGAAATACTCTTCCGGATAGCCTCTTTATGGCAAATTCGAAGGACACTGTTAGAACTGTATTCCATTTTACTCAAGAAGCGGATACCCTGAATGGCTTGATTACGGTTACAATCAAGAATAATGGCGAACTTTATGGAATAGTCAAGTATATGAAGGTTGTTGATGATATGCATCCTTATTCATATAAGGGGTATGATTCAGATGGAGAATACGAGCTTGATGGATATGTAAATATTACAGAAGATTCTCTTTATGTGTACGAAGATGGGGAAAAGCATAGCATGGTCATGGATGCTGACAATCCTAATGTCTGTTATAAAGGCAACCCTGGTGATGAAAATTATATGAAGATTACTTACGAAGCCAAGGGTGATACGATTCATCTTACCACGGATTCTCAGTATAGTTTGACGGATCTGTTCTTTATCCCGCTGTATCCTCAAGAATCAACGACTGGAATCCGTAAAATGCGACCGGTGGCGAACTTTAAAAAGTACCAATACTTTGATTTGCTTGGTCGCCCAGCTGTTAACAAGCACTCCGTGCAGATTCGTAAATAGCCTTGCGTCATCCTGAGAGGCCGCGCCTCGAAGGATCCAGTTGTTTTTTAGAGAGAACTGTTGCGAAAGTGACAGTTCTTTTTTTACGCCTAAAGTTTGTCTTCGTTGACGGACAAATTATATATTATGTTTAGAAGAAGGATTTGGTATGACTATCCATAAATTTATTCGCCTATTTAGCTTGACTGTCGCATCGTTTTTTTGGGCAAGTTGCTCGGATTCGAATCCACAATTTCCGGCACAGTCCTTGGCGAATCCTGATTCATCGTCTGATGCAAATGAAAGTAGCTCTAGCGAATTATCTAGTTCTGCGGTAGCACCTGAATCAAGCTCTTCAGAAACTCCGCAGCAAAGTTCTTCTTCTGAATCCGCATCGAGTTCGTCGGGCGTTGAAAGCTCGTCTGGCGCTAACAGCAGTTCGAGTTCTGCTGGTTATGTATTAGCTAGAGATCCATCTGTTGGCTGCAAGCAAACGCTTTACCCAGCGTATCGCTATTGTTACGAAAGTTGTGATGCGGCTAAACGCGATTTGGAAACCAATGGAATTATTTCTAAAAATGAATTGGAGCGGGCCGAATTTGGACTTGAATCATGTAGGGCTATGGAGTATATTTCATCTGTGGTTTATGGAGTTCCTTTTAATCCTTGCCCAAATCCGATTCATTTTGAACCCGCTTATGAGTGTTCCAATGATAGTACTTATAAAGAATATTGGTTAGAAGATAATCTAGTTTATACAAGTGTTGCGGAATATAACGAAGCTCATGGAGTAAGTTCCAGCTCTGTTCCTCAAAGCTCCAGTTCATCGGTGGAAATGATTCGTAATTGTCCTCAAGAGGATTTTCTTCCATTTACAGGTATCCTTGCAGATGTCCAAAAAGAACTGTACGAAATAATTGAACAAAAACTCAAAGACGATGTTTTGCCGGAAACGGAGCGGACATATTTGGAAAGTCTTTTGGATCGAGAACAGAAAACTTTGAAGAATTCGACTCCACATGAACTCCATGATTATTCAGATGAAGCTGTTGCCATTGCGCCGTATTCACCGGATCTTTTGTGGAATGATTATTATTATAAAATAGACTCTAAAAATTGGTTTAGCGGCTACATCGCCAAGACCAAGATATGCGAAGATGGCACGCCCGTGATAACGGAACGCTACAAACAAAAGTATGACGCAATTTTAGCGGAATGCCTTGAAATTATTGAGAAAAGGTCAAAGGCTGCTGAATAGTTCTCGTCTAATTTCTTCCGAGCGTTTCGCGGTAGGTGTGGACGGCGTCCTTGTACTTGCTGACGGCTTGCGCAATGCGGTCGGCGAGGTCTTGCTGGCCTGCCTTGGTCATCATGTAGGCTTCGTCTTCTTCGTTGCTGATAAAGCCAAGTTCAATGAGTACGGCCGGCATCATCGCGCCTACGAGAACCATGAATCCCGCACCGCCGACGCCTGTGTTCATCTTCTTGATTTTTCCGCCATCGAAACTGCTTAGCAATTTTTCGGTAAATAGGTAGCTAGTTTGTTTGTACTGCTCGAGGCGAGCTTCGAGCTTGAACCATTCCAGCGGTGAAAGTTCGTCCTTGGCGTTCTTTTCGCCGTAGAGTGTGGCGACCGCGTTTTCACGACGGGCAATCGCCTTGTCTTCTTCGCTTTCCGGGGCGCGCAGTACGTAGAACTGGTAACCTTGGATTATCTTTTTACGTTCTTCGGTTGCATCGATGGCATTGCAGTGCAGGCTGATGAAAAGGTCGCCATCCCATTGGTTCGCCAAGTTTGCTCGTTGGCGCAGTTCAATGAAAACATCCTTGCTGCGGGTGAGCTTCACGTTGAAGCCTGCATCGGCGAGGTTCTTGCGCAAAAGCTTTGCTACGGCGAGAACGATATCCTTTTCCTGCGATTTCTTGCCCGAAGCGCCGGGATCCTTGCCACCGTGTCCGGGGTCAATCACGATGGTGCGGACTTCGCGCGTGCCTGCGATTTCTTGCTTCGGAGTCTTCGGCTTTACGGCAACCGGCTGTGTAGGTTTCTGTTCGACAGGCTTTGCTGCGGGCTTGGCAGGCGCTGTGCCTGTTGCTTTTGCCTGCGCCGTCTCTGCCTTTGTTGCAGGGACTGCCACAGCTTTACTGGAAATTTTCTTGGCATCGTTTTCCGCAATCCAGATGTGCCCGTTCTCGAGTTGCGGTGCCTGCGATAGCTCGATCGTCTGGCCGTTGCGAGTCACGTACGGAATGCCGACAGCGAACTTGAGCGTATCCTTTGGTGAGGCTATCGTAAATGTCTTTTGGACAGGGTACCAGCGGAATGCACCCTTGACTTCACGGGCGAGTGATTCTACGTCGACCCTTGCCGAAGCGGCGAGGGCTAGACTGCATGCGACCAGCAGTAAAGCTAAAATTAGCGATGTGCCTTTGCGGCGCGAGCCATTTCCATCTTGGCGTCGCGGACTAGAATGTCCTGTCGCTTGTCGTGTTGATCCTTGCCTCGGCATATTCCTACTTCGAGTTTTGCAATACGGTTCTTAAAGTAAAGTTTTAACGGAATGATGGTACAGCCCTTCAGTTCCTTTGCCTTGCGCATTTTCTGGATTTCATGCTTGTGGGCGAGGAGCTTTCTTCTGCGGGCTGGAATGTGGTTGAATCGGTTTGCGAAAAGGTATTCGTCGATGTGGGCACCGACTAGCCAAAGTTCATCCTTGTTTTCGTCGATATCGATCCATGCTTCGCCCAACGTGCATTTGCCATCTCTGATGGACTTGACTTCGGAGCCGATGAGCATGATGCCCACTTCAAAGGTTTCATCTACAAAGTAGAGGTGGTTCGCCTTTCTGTTCTGGATTACGGGCGTACTAGATTCTTTCTTTGCCATCTTTAGGAACAAAAGCCTCTTTTTCTAAGTCGAAAGGAACCTTGTTGACTTTTTCGATTAATTCCTTGCTGGGCTCGAAAACTGGGCGTACCTTGGCGGGAATGTCCACCAGCTCGCCAGTCTTTGGATTCCGGGTTCGGCGTTCCTTGCGCTGTTTGTTCTTGAAGCGACCGAATCCACGCAGCTCGATGTTGCTGCCTTCGATAACGGAATTGGCAACCGCGTTGATGAGCTCCTCCACGATGACTTTGGTTTTTACCTGGGTAAAACCGGTCTGTGAAGCGATTTCATCAACGAGTTCCTTCTTAGTTATGTTGGACTGAGTCGCCTTCATATTAATGAATTTACAATATTTTTTGGCAATGGTTAGGCTTTTTTGATCCAACCGATGCTTTTTTTGTGTCCATGGGGCACCGCTTCGTCCAACGCCTGCTGCAATTCTGCGCAACCTTCGCCAGTGACTGCCGATGTGATGACAACCTTCTGGCGGTGCTTCTTGAATTCCTTGATGGCGTTTTCGATGCCGAGGTCGCTCTTGTTGAGGGCGACGACAAAGTTCTTTTCGGCAAGCTTCGGGTGGAATGCCTTGAGCTCTTCCTTCAAGACCTTGAACTGCTCGTAAGCGTTTTCGGCAAAACCGTCGATTACAAAGAGCAACGTGTGCGTACGTTCGATGTGCTTGAGGAACTGGTGGCCAAGGCCCTTGCCTTCGCTGGCGCCTTCCAAGAGACCCGGAATATCGGCAACCACAAAGCTGTGGCCGTTCACCTGGACGATGCCGAGAACCGGTTCGAGCGTTGTAAACGGATAGTCGCCAACTTTGGGGCGTCCGCTAGAAATCTTGTTCACGAGGCTCGACTTGCCTGCGTTCGGGAAGCCCACGAGACCCACGTCTGCCATAAGCTTGAGTTCGAGGAACAGCTGGCGGACTTCGCCCTTTTCACCCGGAGTGCATTTGCGCGGAGCCTGCACCTTCGGGGTTGCAAAGTGCTGGTTGCCCATGCCGCCCTTGCCACCGCGAGCCGCGATCCACTTCTGACCGACTTCCGTCAAGTCCGTGAGAATGTGGCCCTGTTCGTCCTTGACGATCGTGCCACGCGGAACGTTGATGATAAGGTCGTCTGCGGATGCGCCGGAGCAGCGCTTGGCGCCACCGGGCTGACCGTTCTTGGCCTTGTAAATGCGGGTATGACCCATGTCGAGGAGCGTGGTGTACTGCTCGTTCACCTGCAAAATCACGTGACCGCCACGACCGCCATCACCGCCGTCGGGACCGCCGAGGGGTACAAACTTTTCACGATGGAAACTGCAGATGCCGTCACCGCCTCTGCCGGAGCGAACTTCAATATTTTTTTCGTCTAAGAACATAGCCCAAATTTAGAAATTTTTGGTGAAATTCATAGAGTACAAATTTCACCTCCAAAAACAAAAAACGCCAAAACTCAAGGAGCTTTGGCGCTTTTTTGAAATTTGATTGATGACGAACGCAGATTAAACCAAACCGATCGTTTCGTCGAGGCCGAGCGCGATATTCATGTTCTGAATAGCGGCGCCGCTAGCACCCTTGCCGAGATTGTCGATGATCGTCGTGACCTGCATGATGTTTTCGTTGCCGAAAACCTGGATGCAGGCGTTGTTCGTGTCGTTGCAGACTGTCGGATCCAAGCGGCCGTTGAACAGCACCGGAGCGGCTTCGTACGGCATGACCTTCACGAACTTCGAACCTTCGTAATGCTTGGCGAGGATTTCGGTCAAGTCCTGCGGACCGACCTTCTTCGAAAGCATGTTCGGGAAGATGGCGACCGTCACGGCCATACCCTTGTAGTAGGGTCCAAGCACCGGGTTGAAGAACGGGACGTTTTCGAGTCCGCAGTACTTCTTCATTTCGGGGAGGTGCTTGTGGGCGAGCGCAAGCGCGTACGGGGCGGGAGCCATGATGGCCTTCGATTCGCCAGCCTTGTGGCTGAGGGCATCTTCGGCTTCGTATTCGGCGATGAGCTTCTTGCCACCGCCGGAGTAACCGGTGATGCTGTAGGCGGCGAGGTTTGCGTTCTTCGGGAGGATTCCCGATGCAACGAGCGGATGAACGCCGAGGATAAATCCGGAGGCGTGGCAACCGGGGTTTGCAATGCGCTTGCTCTTGGAAATCGCTTCACGTTGTTCGGCCGAAAGTTCCGGCATACCATATGTCCAAGCCGGGTTCACGCGATGTGCCGTGGAGGCGTCGATGATACGCGTGTTCGGATTCGTGCAGAGGGCGGCGCTTTCCATGGACGCTGCGTCCGGGAGGCAAAGGAACGTCACGTCAGATTCATTGATCATCTTCTGGCGTTCGTTCACGTCCTTGCGGAGTTCTGGATTGATCTTGAGAATTTCCAGGTCGTTACGCTTGGCAAGTCTCTCGAAAATTTGCAGGCCAGTGGTACCTGCTTCGCCATCTACGAATATCTTGAACATTGGATAGTGGTTAGTGGTTGGTGGTTTGTGATTAGTGATTGGTGATTGGTAGAAAGTTAGAAGTAGGAAGTAGAAAGTTTTATAATCGCGGCAAAGCCGCCGGATTAATACTGTCTACTGCCTACTGTTTACTGTCTACTTATTCGCGCCGCAGCACTTCTTGTACTTCTTGCCAGAACCGCACGGGCACGGGTCGTTACGGCCGACAACCGGACCTTCGTGGCGGACGGTTTCCTGCTTCACTGCACGACCGTCATAGAAGTACCAAGCACCGCCGACCTTGTGGAATTCACCAAGTTCGTGGTGGTTACGGGTGATGTTGCCCTGCTTGAAGCGGGCGACAAATTCGACCCAGCCGATGTTCTTTTCTTCTTCGGTCTTGGTCTGCTTGATTTCGATGCCGAGCCATTCGGACTGACGGCTCCAGGCTTCTACGCTCGGTTCGTCAAAGTCGTCACGCTGGGTGGCTTCGAGGGAATCCTTGAGCCATGCAATTTCGTGCTTGGCATAAGCGGTGTAGCGGGAGCGCATGAGGGCTTCCGGGGACGGGGCGAGGGCGGTCTTCTTAATAATCGGTTCGCAGCAGTCGCAATAGGCCTTGCCAGAACCGCACGGGCATAAATCGTTAGCCATAGTAAAATCCTTATAAAAAACTGGAGCAAAAATACAAAAAAAAGGGGCGCCTGTGGAGTTCCCTGCTTTATTTTTTACAAGCCTCAAGTCTATAAAAAGGCGACCCCGGCACGGAGGCCGAGGTGACTGCAAACGTGGTGGCTCGTATTCATAGACTTTTCGCTTCGCTCAAGTCTATAAAAAAGAGATGCCCGCTTGGAGGCGGGCATAACAGCTAAAGTCGCAACAGACTTGGCTAAAATGGAGGTGCTAGATTACAGGCACTTCTTCATGAGCCAGAATTCTTCCTTGCCTTCGCGGCCCGGAATGCTGTTGACCGGCTTCACGCGTTCGACGATGTCGAAAACGCCGTCCAGACGAGCCATGAGTTCGCCTTCGCTCATGCAGTGCGGAGGGCCCTGCATGGTCTTGCCGTTCATAAGCGGGTACATGAAGCAGATGAACACGCCGTCGTCCTTCATCATCTTGTAGCAGACTTCGAAGAATTCGTCGCGGCGACCCGGATGGATGGCCGAGAATGCACCGTAATCGTAAATGATGTCGAACTGCTGGCCGCCACGCTTGGCGTCCTTCGGCGAAAGCGTGAACAAGTCCAAATCCAAGGAACGGAGGTTCTTGTGCTTTCTGCTCAGGTGGTCGAGTTCATCGACGGCCGTCGGGGCAAAGTCCACAGCCAAAACTTCGTGTCCACGCAAAGCCCAAGCCTCGGCGTCATAGCCGAACCCGGCGCCAGGAATCAGCACGGAGCCGGTTGCGGGGCAGGAGGGATGCTTGAAAAATTCAAGCAGGGCGGGGGTAGCCTTCTTGAAATTCCAGTAGTCCTTGCCTTCGGCATAAAGATTATCCCAGAATTCCGGGAGGTTTTGCGTTAACATTTCTTACCATCCTTTTTGTACGCTAGTTGTCCACATGCGGCAAGGATATCCCTACCGCGGGGATTGCGGATCGTGATTTGAATTTCGGCAGCTCGCACGGCGGCGAGAAAATCTTCCACCTCTTCGGGGGTGGGGGCGTGTAGAGTCGGATCATCGCCGTCGTTTAAGACGATGGCGTTCACCTTCACACGGCGCGGGGCGCAGATGCGGATCAGTTCCTTTGCAGCCTTCGGCGTGCAGGTGATGTTCTGGATGAGTACGAACTCAAACGTCACATAATTATCGGTTCGACGGATGTAATCGTCAACCGCTTCCAAAAGTTTTTCGATGGGCCAGGTCTTGTTTACCGGCATCACGGACGAACGGTATTCGTTGTTCGTGCTGTTGAGGCTCACGGCGAGGCAGCAGGGCGTGTTGCGGTCCACGAGTTCCTTGATCTTCGGAACCACGCCCGAAGTGCTCACGGTCATGCGCTTTGCGCCCATGTTGAAGAGTTTCTGGTTGTGCAGGGTGCAGCAGACGCGGTGGACGTTCTCGAGGTTGTTGAGCGGTTCGCCCATGCCCATGAAAATGATGTTCGTCACCTGGGCGACTCCGCCTTCTTCGTTCATGAAGCCGTTGTCCTTCAGGTACCAGTTGACGTTGATGATCTCTTCGAGGATTTCGCCGGCTTCGAGGTTTCTCGTAAAGCCCATCTTGGCGGTACGGCAGAACGCACAGTTCATAGCGCAGCCGACCTGCGTCGAGACGCAAACGGAATAGCGACCGTTTGCCGGAATCATCACTGTTTCGATATGGTGACCGTCTTCGGTTTGGAATAGCCACTTGACTGTACCGTCAACAGAAACAGAACGCTGGTCTTCTTTAAGACCGCAAAGCGTGAACTGCTTGGCCATTTTTTCACGGAGGACAGGGGAGATGTTCACCATCTCGTCATAAGAGCGCACCTGCTGGCAAAAAAGCCATTTTTGGATTTGGTCGGCGCGGTAAGGTTTCTCGTCAACGTCCCGAAGCCAAGCTTTGAGCTCGTCGGTTGTCAAAGTTTTTATATTGCGCTGCCATTCCATCACTATAAAAGATAGAAAATTTTAAGCTTTTTGTTAAGGGCTAGGGTCTGGGTAATCCTCTCGCCTTGCGTATATATTCCTTGGCCGGTGCGCTAAGCTCGGCTGCTTGGGTTGGTGGGCTGCCGAGTGTGGAATTGTCCTGCTCTGTGCGATTTTGCCAGGAGAGGTGAAAGTAGATGCGGTCGAGTTCTACCGCAAGGGAGCCTATGCTTGTCCTAAGGGCTAGTGCCATTTGAGCAAGGGTGTCGATGGAGGGGATGCGTTTCCCGCATTCCATTTGCGAAATGTACTGCCTGGAGATTCCAGATTCGACGGAAAGGGATTGTTGTGTATGCCGCCGTTTCTGCCTTGTTGAAATCACGAGAAGCCTTATGGCTTCGTGTAGTAATATTGGTTCGTAATTCATTGCGCACAATTTTACCAAAATGCGAAAAAAGCGGGTGTATGCGATAGTTTGCAAAATTTGCTAATTCTTTGATACCAGTTGTTATCATTTAAACTGTCAAAAAATTAAGCGTCATTTAATGACGTTCTTTTTTGTGTTTTTAAGTTGCTTTTTTTATTAAAGCGCCTATGGAAATGTTCCTAAAAATTTTCGGAGAATGCCCGTGAATCGCTTAAAAGTAGGGCTTTGCGCTTGTTCTTGATGCTTGAAAAAATATTTATGTTAGAATAAATTTATGAAGTGCAAATGAACAAAAAATTCTGGGAATTTTCGTACCGAAAAATCGGCGGGCGGAAAAATTCGAGAATGTCTTTACGGCTGTGTACGGAAATGTATTGAAGATCTGTTTGGGGCGCACGTTTTTTAGTTTATTTTTCGAACAGTAGAATTTTACTGCAATTATTGCGCATGGCGCAAAGGGATATACGTATGATCGACGTAAAAGGGAAGTGGTGTCTTGTCACGGGCGGTTGCCGTGGTGTGGGGCGCCTTATCGCTATCGAAATGGCCAAGCTCGGTGCAAATCTCATTTTGCAGGGGCGCGACAAGAGCCATGCCGAGAAGGTCATTGCCGAACTTGCCCCGTATGGCGTGCAGGTGAAGGCCGTGGGCTGCAATCTCGAGAACGAAAATGAAATTGATGAAGCTTTGGCCGAAATCGATTCTTTTGGCGTCCAGGTGGATCTTGTTTTTAACAATGCGGGCCTCATGAGCCACTACTTTGCCGATTACCTGACGAACACGATGGAAGATTTCCACCAGGCGATGGCCGTGAACTTCTTTGCCCCGATGAAGATCGTGTACCACTTTTTGCCGGGCATGATCCAGCGTGGCTTTGGGCGTATGCAGCTTACCACGAGTGGCATCGCGAACGAACCGGAACTTTCCGCTTATGCCTGTGCCAAGGCTGCCCTCACCAAGTTCGTGAAGGATTTCGCCTGCAAGCTCAATGGCACTGACGTGATGATGAACGTGATGGATCCGGGTTGGCTCCGCACGGATCTCGGTGGCCCGAACGCTCCGAACGCTCCGGAAACGGTTGTCCCGGGAGCCCTTGTGAGCGTGCTTTTGGACGACAAGAAGAGCGGTCGCTGGTTCAGTGCCCAGGATTATGTGGGCCTGAGCATTGCCGATGCCGTTGAAAATGGGCGCAAGGTTTTGGCCTAAACGGTTCAAAAAAGGCAATTTTTGGAAATGGACCCGCACCGGAGCGGGTCTATTTTTGTTTTGAAATGGGAAAATGTGGTGGTTGTCACATTTTTCTCAACGAAATTTTATTTATTTTGCGAAAAACTTACAAAAATCTTGCAATATTGAAAATATTATGCTAGTTTAATGCTTAGGTGTAATAATGGAGATTATAGACCTTCCTGCGTTTTGTGCATTGGAGGCGTGTGGATATGGTTTCGCAAAAGATTTACAAATTTCCTGAGGGGACCAGGCAAGAGCTAGAAAAATCTGAAATTCCTCTTGCTATCTATCAGCTTATTGATGGATGTGTTAAGGCTATTCTTGTTTCTGACGGTCTTGTGGCTTTGCACGGACCCGAATGTACCCGCGATGCAATGATGCACTATCTCGATAGGGACATGTACAAGAATGTCCATCGGGAAGATCTGGCCTTTGTCGTGGGAAAGGCGAAAGAGTTTGCGAAATCGCGCGATGCACATTACAATGTTTATTATCGCGAAAAATTGTACGGCAAGGACGAATACAGCACTCTGCATGCCCTGGGGTATCACCGTGTCCTCAGCGATGGTACGGAATATGCCGTTGTTATTTATGATGATGTGACCCGAGCGGTCAAGCTAGAGAGCAAGAAGCATTTTGAAATCCATGACAATCTTGTTGAACTTTTGAATATGGACAAGATTGATCCGTTCGTCATTATCGATTCCGCCTCGCATAAGATTTTAATGGTCAGCGCTCCGGTGGCCAAAATATGGAAGCCGGCAAAATCGTTCGAAACGGGGATCTCGTTCGAAGAATACTTCTTTAAGCCGGGCGAAGACCACCTGATTTCTGTTGACGACATTCTCGAAAAAGGCGAAGTCATCGTCACGAATCCGAAGACCGGGAACGACTTGATCGTGAGCGCATCGCCTATCAAGTGGCATGGGAAGAATGCCATATTCTTGCGTATCAGTGAAAAGGACGACCGTTATTTCGATGCATTGACCGGCCTTCCGAATATGGAGTATAGCCGTATCTGCGGCGAAAAGTTTGCGGAAGATATTAGGCGAAAGGGAGGGAATCCTTCTCTTATCTTTTTCGATATTGAAGGGATGAAGCTTTACAATAGCGCAAACGGCTTTGACAAGGGCAATGAGTTCCTGATCCTTTTTGCGGCGTGCCTTAAAAAGCAGTTCCCGAACGATCTCATTTGCCGCTTTTCCAATGACCACTTTGCTGTTATTGCCGACACTTGTGATGTCGAAGAGAAGCTGAATTGCGTCCGGAAGTTCGTCAAGGATTCCGTCTCGAAAATTGCGATGGATGTCAATATGGGCATTTGCCAGATTGACGAATTTGATTCCATTCTGGAAGCCATCGAAAAATCAAAGATCGCCTGCAACCTGCAAAAGCGCACGGGCAATGGCAATATCCGCTATTACGACGAAGAACTGCGCAAGGATCTTATTTTACAGAACTACATCGTCAATCACATCGATGAGGCGATTGACAATGGCTACATCAAGGTCTTTTACCAGCCGGTCGTCCGCACCATTACGGAAACATTTTGCGGCTTGGAGGCGCTTGCTCGTTGGGTGGACCCGCAATACGGATTCCTGAATCCCGCGGCTTTTATCGGAGCCCTCGAAGAATCCCGCCAAATCCATAAGCTCGATAGCCATGTCATCAACCTGGTCTGTAAAGAGATGCGTGAGGAAATGGATCAGGGGCATGCCGTGGTGCCAGTCTCGTTTAACCTTTCGCGTCTGGATTTCTTGAGTTGCGATATTTTTGAAGTGGTCGAAAAGGCCCTGCAAAAATACAACATCGACCGTGAGTACATCCGTGTCGAAATCACGGAAAGCATCATGGCTTCGGATTCCTATGTCCGTAACGAAATCGAACGTTTCCGTCACGTCGGTTACGAAGTCTGGATGGACGATTTTGGCAGCGGTTATTCTTCGCTCAATACGCTTAAGGATTACAAGTTCGATGAACTCAAGATTGACATGGCGTTCCTTTCGAACTTTAACGAAACTTCACGTACAATCATTCGCTCTACAGTCCGTATGGCGAAGAACCTTGGTTTGAAAACGCTTGCAGAAGGCGTTGAAACCAGGGAACAGATGGATTTTTTGAAGGGGATCGGTTGCGAAAAGGTTCAAGGCTACTATTACGGCAAGCCGATGCCTTTGCATGAGGCAATCCAGCATATGGCCTCCATCGGAAAGCAGGCCGAACCTCCTGAACTCCGCCGTGTTTATTCAAAGCTTGGCAGTATCGACTATTTGGAAGAATCTCCCAAGGCGATCATTGCATACGAAAATGAAAAGTTCAGGTTCCTGTTCCTGAACAAGTTGTTCGAAGATCAACTGCGCAGTCTTGGCTTCAAGAATCAAAAGGAAGTCGAACGCGCGTGCAACGATCCTAACGATCCGGCTTACTATACGCTTCACGAGGCCGAAAACGCGGCGTACAAGGCTCCTCTCCAGATGACCTATGTTTCTCATGGAATGTTCGTTTCGATGGGGGGCAGGCTCGTTGCCGATGTCAACGGATGCCATATCTATGACATGACGCTCCGCAATACGCACGTGAGCGCTTTTGAAAATACTTCGAATGACCAGGATATGGTCAAGGTGAATGTCGAGGCCAAGACGGTTCTGATTGGCGATATAAATCCGCAGAACAGGGCGTTTCTCGAAAGCATGCTGAGAAGCGACTACAATCTGCTCATTGCCGAAGATGGAGAGCAGGTCGTTAAGCTGCTGAACGAATACGGCAACCGCATTTCGCTTGCGCTGATTGCCGCGGTTCTCCCCAAGATTGATGGCTTCAAGGTCATGCAGACCTTCAGGAAAGATCATCGCGAAGTCCAGATACCGTTCATCATCATAACGGACAATATGGACCTTGCAAAAGAAAGCATGCGCCTGGGGGCTTACCAGTACGTTCTTTTGCCCATCAAGGACAAGGGCGTCATCAAGGCGAAAATTGACGGTGCCATCAAGAATACGGAAATGATCCACCAGATGGCACTCAACTATATGGAATTTGTGGCTGGCGGTGTCATGCTTTTTGAACTTGGCAGCCAGGAAATTCTTTATGTGAATTGCCGTGCTATGGACATCTTCGAATGTAACGATATCGAGGAATTTCGCAATGAGGTCGGGGACAATTTCAAAAATGTTATTGTTCCTGAGGACTTTGAGCAGGCGAATAAGGAAATTTATGATCTGGTCGAAAGCGGAAGTCCGATGCCTCGGCAGATTACTTACCGCGCCCGCACGAAATCGGGATCCTTGAAGCGCATCTACCTTGTCGGAAAGGTGTTTAAGGGGACTCCGTACGGGGACATCTTCTCGATGTTCATTTCGGAAGATGACATGGCGCTCAAGAACTACTTTGCTCGCAAAAAGGCGTTCGAAGAGTTCATGGCTTCGGGCGAAGCGACGCATACCAAGTCGTATGAACCTGGTTACAAGGCGTTCATTTTCTGGAATATCACCAAGAATTCTCCCGTGCTGAGGATGGATGGTATCAGCTACATTCCTAAGGAGCTTAAAGACCAGTACACCTACGATATCCATTATAAACTCTTGTCGAGCATGTTCTCGAAAGAAGGAGTTGATGCGCAAAAGGCTGCAAACTACACTCGTGAAAAGTTGTTGTGCAGTTTTATGAACGGGAACAAGGTTCCGCCCCTTAGTTTGAATTATCATTTAAAGAATGGGTGGTTTACCATCAAGACGACAAGCGAGATGATGGCTGATCCGGATTCTGGCGACGTGATTCTGAAAATGCAGAACGAGAACACCACGGATATCGAGGCGTATCGCGAATTGACGGATTCCGTTGTGCTGAACATGTACGACCAGATTATCTTCATCGACGGGTCTGCGGATTGCGTTTTGACGCTTTCTAGCGTTGAAGGCAAGCCGGTGTATGTCCAGCGCTCCATTACGGATTCCATCGAGAGCCTTTGCAGGCTGTTCCAGATGTCGCTTTGCACGGTGGGACAGTTCCTGGATGTCCTTGAGTGCAAAACATCGAACGCGACATACGGAAAAGTTCTCAAGACTGATGATGACAAGTTCAAGTTCGTCCGAGCAAGATCGTTATACAATGGCCTGCACAAGTACATTGTAACCATTTCCGACATAACGGACTTTAAAAACGAATTTTAATTGCCGCGGCTCGACGATTTTTTGAAAAATGACATCTTTTGTCATTTGGATTTGTTATATTGGTGCCCATGGTAGCAGTAAACAAGTCTAAGAAAGAAATCGTGTATCTCTGTACGGAATGTGGCAATACGACGCCCAAGTGGGCGGGCAAGTGCCCGTTCTGTGGTGCCTGGAGTACGCTCAAGGAGCATGTTGTCGAAAATGCGGCTGAGGGCGCTGGGCGTACCGGTCGCGGGCTGGGCGGTCCGGTCCACAAGATTATTCCGCTAAAGGACGTGGCGACGGAAGATACGCGTCGCCTGAGTACGGCAAATTCCGAGTTCGACCGTGTGCTTGGGGGCGGTTTTGCGCCGGGGAGCCTTGTGCTGATTGGCGGTGACCCAGGCATTGGCAAGTCGACCCTGGTTCTCACGACTCTTGCGACGATGAATGCGGCGGGGGTCAAGGCTCTTTACGTGAGCGGCGAAGAAAGCGCCTGCCAGGTGAAGCTCCGCAGCGAACGATTGAATGTTTCGGGGAGCGATATGCTGCTCCTGTGTGAAACGAACCTCGAAAAGATTCTGGAGCAGGCACGTGAGGTGAAACCTCAGGTGCTCGTGATTGACTCCATCCAGACGGTTTACAAGAGCGACCTCTCCGGGACTCCCGGCTGTGCGACCCAGTTGCGCGAATGCACGCTGGACTTGATGGTCTTTGCCAAGAATTCCGGATGCATTACGATCTTGATTGGGCACGTGACGAAGGATGGGCAGATTGCCGGTCCGAGAATCTTGGAACATATGGTCGACACGGTGGTGTACTTTGAAGGCGACCGCAATCATCAATATCGGTTGCTGCGCACCATCAAGAACCGCTTTGGCGCTACCGACGAGATTGGCGTTTTCGAGATGACGAGTCACGGGCTGAACCCGGTGATGAACCCGAGCAAGGTGTTTTTGCAGGAGGGGGTACCTCCGACTCCGGGAAGCGCTGTCTGCTGTACCATGGAGGGGTCGCGGGCGCTCCTGTTCGAGACCCAGGCGCTTGTAAACCAGACGAACTTCGCTGTTCCGCAACGTGTGGCGGCAGGGATTGACCCGAAACGCCTGACGATCATCTTGGCGCTTTTGGAAAAGTTCGGTGGCATTACGATTGGGGCTTCGGATGTGTTCGCAAGCATTGCTGGCGGCATGAAGGTGAACGATGCTTCGTCCGATCTGGCACTTGCGTTAGCGGTGGCGAGCAACCATCTGGGAATCCCGCTTTCGCGACAGACGATTGCGATCGGCGAGCTGGGACTTTCTGGTGAAGTGCGTGGCGTGAGCCTCCTGGACCAGCGGCTCAAGGAAGCGCACCGTCTGGGGATGATGGAAGTGGTTGTGCCGGCAAGCTGCAAGATTGCGGAGAGCATGGGGACGATGAAGGTCGTGCGCGTGCATTCTCTTGCCGAAGCGATCTGCTGGCTGATGGATAAAAAATAAGTACGTGCTTGGTTATAAAATGAAAAAGGGGCGCTCTTGCGAGCGTCCCTCTTTTCCGTTATTTAAAGGCTTACTTGCGCTTTTCGCCCGGCTTGGTGAAGCCGAATGCGCGCGGATCGAAACCGTTGGGGAACTTGGTTCTTTCGTTGTAGGTCACCTTCTTGGCGGTGAACTTTTCAATCTTTGCACCGGAGAGGTCTGCACCAGAGAAGTCCACGTCTTCCATCTTGGTGTCTGCGTCGATCTTGACGCCTTCCATCTTAGCATTGAGGAAGGTCACCTTGATGAGCTTTGCACCAGAGAAGTTTGCACCGGAGAGCTGTGCATTGTTGAATGCAGAGCGTTCGATGGTGGAGTTGGCAAAGTTTGCCTTGGTGAGGTCGGCGTAGTCGAAGATGTCCTTGAAGACGTAGGCACCGTCGAACACAGCCTTCATGAGTTCTGCGTTGTTGAACACGTTCTTGCTGACTGTTGCGTCAAAGAAGGAGGTCTTGTTGAGCTTGGTCTTGTCGAAAGAGCTCTTGGAAACTTCGCCCTTGTCGAACACGACGCCGTTCAAGTCCTGGTTGTTGAACTTCATGTTCTTGAGCTTGGACTGAGCGAACTTGGCCTTCTGGAGCTGCGTTCTGGAAAGATCTACGTCATTGAAGTAGGTGAGGGAAAGGTCTGCTTCCTGGAGGTTGACGTTGATGAAGTCTGCACCGTCAAATTCAGCCTGGGAAAGACCGGCCTTGGCGAAGTTCACGTTGTTGAGCTTCACGCCGCTGAAGTTTGCTGCGATGAGGTTGCAAGCCGTGAAGTCCGTCTTGTTCATTGTGGTCTTGCGGAGGTCGCTGTTAGCCATCAAGGAACGGGAGAAGTTCGTGTTGGTGAGGTTTGCCTTGCTGAAGTCGGCGCGGGTAAGGTCCACGTCGATGACGGACGCCTGGGTGAGGTCTGCCTTGCTGAAATCGCATTCGTCAGAGACCTTCATGGCGTCGAGGCGGGCGCTCTTGAGGTTTGCCTTCGGGAATTTGCTGTCGAGGAGCGTTGCACGGTAGAGGTCAGCGCCTTCGAGATTGGCCTTTTCGAAAGATGCGGAACGGATGTCGGCACCGCTAATCGTTGCACCAGCGAGGTTTGCGCCTTCGAAGTTTGCGCCGTTAATCACTGCGTTACGGAAAGAAACGCCAGCGAGGTTTGCTTCTTCGAAGTTCGGGGAATCACCGGCAGAGCGCTGGAAGTCCGTAACGCCCTTGACGGCTCTTGCCTTCTGGAACTGGAAGTCAGAGATTTTCTTGTCGCGGAAAGACATGTTCAGGTCTTTACCTCTGTAATCCTGTGCGGACACATTGAGTGCGAGGGCACCAAGGAGGCAGAGACCAAATTTATAGACATTCTTCATATTCATATAATAAATTCCCTTTATGAAAAACCAAATAACGGATAGCCCTAAAATAACTAAAAAATTTGCAAAACTAACAACTAAAAAGAAAAAGTCTATAAATAAATACTAATTTTTACGATGTAATGACAATTTTTCGTTCAAATTTGTACAATGTGGTTGTCTGCGGGGCAGGTCCAGCCGGTCTTATGGCTGCATACCAGCTTGGAAAATTGGCAGGCAATGATGGACGGGTGCTTCTTTTGGATAAAAAGGAACCCTGGAAAGAGCCGATTTTTTGTGCTGAGGCGGTTTCGACCCATCGTTTGAACGAACTGTGGCCCATAGACGAGTCCTGGGTGCGTGGAAGTATCTCCGGCATCTATTTTACATCGCCCAAGGGTTACAAGGCTGAATTTTATAGCAAGGACTGCGGTCGACTTCTGGATCGCTCCAAGTTCCACCATGCGATTGCCGATGCCTGCGTCGAAGCGGGGGTCGAATGCCGTTACGACGCTCTCGTGAAAAGCATTTCCCGTGACGAATCCGGCTGGCATCTGAATGTGCAGGTCGGCGGTGAAATGGTCGAGATCTCGGCTCGGGCGGTTATCGATGCTACCGGTCCTGGCTGCCGTCTGACTCGTGGAATCCCGTGTCTTGAAGGGATTGAGTCGGGCGATATCGACCTGGAACCTGCGATCTTTGCGGTTGCAGAGGGCATCGAACATAAGCGCGACCACATTGACTTGTTCTACGGGAGCGAGTTTCCGGGCGGTTACGGCTGGATCTTCCCGCGTGACGGCAAGGAAGTGAATATCGGTTTTGTGCTCGCTAAGGATGCAAAGCCAGGTATATCGATGCGGGACAAGCTCAAGCAGTTCATCACGAACCATTACCCGGAGGCTTCCGTCAAGGCTGTTTATGGTGGCATGATTGCTTGTGGGCAGTCCAATAAGCCGATGGCAAAGTGCGGGCTTTTCAAGGCGGGCGATGCCGCCAGTTGCGTCAATCCGCTCAGTCGTTCGGGCATTGTGGAGGCTCTCCTCTGCGGAAAGCTTGTCGCGGAATCGGTTCATGAATGGCTGGCTGCGGCCGATGAAAACGCTCGTGTAAATATCGAAAGTGCTGTCCTGGATCGTTGGATGAAGGCACTGGGCAAGTCGCATTTGCAGATTGCGAGGGCGAAACCCGGTCTTGCGAAAATCAAGGATGAACAGTTTGACAAGGCGGCCATGCGTTTGTCGAAGCTCCCGCGTGAAAAGCAGACTCTGCTGAGGATCTTCTTTGCGGTGCTTTGGTCTTGCCCGTCTGTAATTTGGAAAATGCGTTCTTTTTTGCATTAAGATGAGTATGTCAGAAAGTATTGTTGAACGTCAAGAAAAAATTCGAGAAAAGTTTGCCTCGTTTAGCGACCCCGATGACAAGTGGAAGTTCCTCTTGGATTTGGCCCGTGAACACAAGGGTATGGACGCTGCACTGAAGGCTGAAAAGTTCATTATCCAGGGATGTGCATCGACGATGTATCTGGTCCCGAAGTTCGATGGCGGAAAAATCCACTTTGAAATGGATGTGGAAGGCGGTACGACGAACCCGCTCATTAGCCGTGGTCTCGGAGCCCTTGCCTTGCAGATCTTTAACGATATGACGCCAGCGGATATCCTGTCTGTGGATCCGACGTTCTTTCAGAAGATTGGCCTGAACGTTGGACTTTCGCCGACACGTTCCAACGGTTTTGCAAGCCTTTTAAAACAAATTTATTTATACGCACGCGTCTTTGACGCATTATCAAAAAAGTAGGACAAATCTATGTTTAGTTTCTTGAATGGAAAGAGCCCGTTTGATGAGGCTGAAGAAAAACTGGAAGCCGGTGAAACCGTTAACGGTCGCCCGAAACTTCCGCAGGCACCGATCATGGGCTGGCAGGACGGTGTGTTCTTGCTGGTTCTTGTTGGCTTGATCGTGGGTGGTTACTATTACTACCAGTATGCCAAGCAGACTAGTGCCGAAACGTTTGCAAAGTGCGACGCCTTGTACGTGGCGGCTGAAACGGATGCTGCAAAGTATGTGGATGCTGAAGCTTGCTACAATGAAACGTGGGACTTGAGCTTCGTGAGCGATTCTATGGAAATTCTCCGCCAGAACCGCCTGGGTGCCATCGAAGATTTGCGCAACCACCAGAAGGACTTGTATGCCGACGCTATGGGCGCCATGGCTGCTCGTGATTCCGTGGCTGCATACAACATTGTGAATGAATACAAGGGACCGATGCTCTTGAACCAGGGTGACCGCAAGGATTGGAACAACATTGTGAATAACGATGCTGTAAAGGCTTGTGTTGCCGCTGCCGCTGCCCGTGCCGATTCGATTGCAAGGGAAAAGGCCATTGCGGATTCCTTGGCTCAGGTTGCTGCAGAACTCCGTGCAAAGGCTGTTGCCGATTCTATTGAAAAGGCTAACAAGAAGCTCGCTCGCAAGGGTAAGCGCAAGAAGGCTTAAAAAAGTTGACCCCGGCACTGAGGCCGGGGTGACAATGTTGCGATGTCATGCCCGCCACTGTGCGGGCATCGCCTTTTTATAGACGAGTCTATTTCTTCTCAACAGTAATTTCGCGTTCGGTTTCGGAAACGATTTGGATTTTAACGACGTGGGTGATGCCTGCGTCGTTTCCTTCTAATCGCTCGGGCCATTCGATGAGGCTGATGCCGCTTTCGAGATAGTCCGGGTCCATACCGACTTCATAAAGGTCTGCGCCGCCTTCGAGACGGTACAGGTCGAAGTGGAAAATGGGCGGGTTGTTCGGGTATTCGTGGAGGATGGTGTAGGTTGGGGAGCAGACCGTGCCTTCGAAGCCGAGCCCTTTGCAGATGCCGCGGCTGATGACGGTTTTGCCTGCACCGAGGTTCCCGTAGAGGGCGACCTTGTCGCCGACCTTGAGTTCCTTCGCAAAACCAAGCGCCCAGTTATATGTTGCGTCTTCGCTTTTGAATTTCATTTTTTGAGGATGAAGTTTTTTTTCTGTCTACTGCCTACTGTCTACTTCCACTACCTTACAGCTTTTCCTTAAACTGCTCGTATGTGAATTTGTGCAGCAGGTGGAACTTGCCGTTTTCGTCGAACTTGCCGATGCTCGGGTGACGCACACCGTTGAAGAACGTGGTCTTGACCATGGTGTAGTGGATCATGTCTTCGAAGATGATGCGGTCGCCGACCTTGAGCGGTTCGTCGAACGAGAAGTCGCCGAGCTGGTCGCCGGCGAGGCAGGAGTTGCCCGTGAGCTTGTAGGTGTGAGCCTTTTCGCCCGGGAATGCGGCACCGATGACGCTTGGACGGTACGGCATTTCGAGGCAGTCCGGCATGTGGGCGCTGATGGAAACGTTCAGAATGGCGATGTCCATTTCGTTGTGGACGATGTCGCCAACGCTTGTGACGAGTTCGCCGGTTTGCCAGCCGATGGCTTCGCCCGGTTCCATGATGACCTGCAAGTGCGGGTAGCGTGCGGAGAAATCCTTGAGGATGCGCACGAGTTCATCGCGGTGGTAGTCCTTACGGGTGATGTGGTGACCGCCGCCGAAGTTCACCCACTTCATTTGCGGGAGGTACTTGCCGAAGTGCTTTTCAAATGCGGCGAGAACGCCTTCGAGAGCGTCGGCATCCTGTTCGCAAAGCGCATGGAAGTGGAGGCCGTCAATGCCATCGAGGAGTTCGGGCTTGAATTCCTTTTCGGTCACGCCGAGGCGGGAGAACTTGCCGCAGGGGTTGTAAAGGTCGGTTTCGACTGTCGAAAATTCCGGGTTCACGCGGATGCCGGCACTGACGCCGTGGGCAAGCGTCTTGTCTTTGTAACGCTGCCACTGCGAAAAACTGTTGAACGTGATGTGGTCCGCTGCATCGAGGATGGCGTCGATTTCGTCGTCTTCGTAGACGGGGGCAAAGACGTGGACTTCCTTGTTCATCTCTTCGCGGGCGAGGCGGGCTTCGTTGAGGCTAGAGGCGGTGGCGCCGGCGAGGTATTCGCCGATGAGCGGGAAAGAACGCCAGAAGCTGTAACCCTTGAGGGCGCAGATGATTTTGACGCCGGTCTTTTTCTGGATATCGTCGAGGATTTCCATGTTGCGGCGGAGACGCGTTTCGTCAAGTACGAAACAGGGACTTGGAACTTGAGAATAGTCGAGCATGGCAAGAAAGATAGAAAGATTTTGGCATTATGTGTCGTTTCCATCAAATGACAAGTTGAGATAATACGCTGTTGCCGATTGAATATCTTCTAAACGTGGATTTGCCCTGCATAGTAGCAAAAAGCAGGTGTCTTGTATTTCCACAGTCTTTAGCGGCAGGTTTATAATCTCTAAATCGCCATTATTAAAATGAGAAAACCAGGAATCATACTTTGCTGAAAGAAACATCCTGTAACGAGCTTGTTGTTTTCCGTCGCTTGAATCAAGTACTATTAAAAGAGCACAGTCCGGTTGCTTTGAGAAAAGCTTTGCTAGCAGATATGCTATAGTGTTTTTCAATTTATGTTGAGATTTATCATTTTCAAAAGAATGGCGTTTTGCAATTTCTATGCCAAAGTCGTAGATCCTTAGTCCGGTAAGTTCAATTATATCTGTTAAGTCAGAAAATGTAACCAGATATTCGTTTCCGAAATCTGTTGTAAAGGCATACCCATTTTCTGTGTCTGTTAAATTATAGTGGCTTAGCGAATTTAATTTGATCATCGTTAAATGACTTTAAAGACCCATGTTTTTTGATATGGGCAGACATACGCCGCTTGGCTGCTATCACATCAGGCAGCTTGTCAATCAGCTTTTTAATGTCTTTTTGAATTTTTTCATTCATTTTAGATGACCTTATCTCTATGTGAATATAGTTATTTACCGTTGTGAAGTCAAGAATTCAAATGTCTTGTGCCCATTGGATGAACAAATCTACAAACATAAATTTCAAAAAGTGTGATTTGCTGAAATTTTGCAAACAACCGTTAGCAAAAAGAGAAAAAATGTTTGAAAATTTTTGTATGATTGGTGTTAATCTCTGTTGCATTGGAGGCTTGTTTTGCGGCGGTTGTTGATTGGTTTTATAGCGTTGGTGATTTTGATTGTGTTGCTGTGCGTGGCGACGCTTTGTTTTGGACCGGTGAACATTCCGTTTTCGTCGGTGATGCAGGCGCTGTTTAGCCCTGGAGCGGATGTTTCGTCGAACATCTTGTGGAATTTGAGAATACCGCGAATGATTGCTGCGGTACTTGCGGGGGCTTCGCTTTCCGTGTCGGGTCTGGCTTTGCAAACTGTGTTCCGGAATCCGCTTGCGGGGCCGTTTGTGCTTGGCATTAGCAGTGGCGCAAGTCTCGGTGTGGCACTTGCGCTTTTGGCGGGTATTGGTTTTGGAAGTGTCGGCGTACTGGGTTCGGCGGCGCTTGGAGCTTTGCTTGTGACGCTTGTCGTGATGTTTGCGGCTAGCCGTTTTGCGCAGACGGGCGTACTATTGATTGTTGGGCTTTTGACGGGTTATTTTATTGAATCTATCGTGAGCATTTTGATTGCGGGAAGTTCGTCGGAATCGTTGCGTGTTTATGTGGCGTGGGGGATGGGAAGCTTTGGGCGCGTGACGCTGGGAGACGTTTGGATTTTTGCTGTTTCTGTTGTTGTGGGACTTGTGCTGATTGGCATTTCGTTGCGGTACTTGAATGCGGCGCTCTTGGGTGATGATTTTGCTCACGGGCTTGGACTCAATGTAAGGCGTTCTAAAATTTGTGTGCTGCTGGGAGCGAGCCTTTTGGCGGGCACGACGACTGCATTTTGCGGACCCGTGGCGTTCATCGGAATTGCGGTGCCACATTTAGCTTATCTGCTTTTCAAGACGACGAACCATCGTGTGCTTTTGCCGGGGGCGGCGTTGTGCGGGACTTCGCTTGCGCTTTTGGCGGGGCTTTTCCCGGCTTCGGTGCCATTGAATGCTGTGCTTTCGTTGGTGGGTGTTCCTGTGATTATGTGGGTTCTTGTGCGCGGATCCGGTGCGCGAAATTAGAGGAGGGCGTCTATGAGTGAATTGAATATGCAGACAGCTTTGCTCGAATGCAAGAACTTGCTTGTCGGTTATGGGCATGCGCTTGAGACGATGAAGTTCCCGTTTGATTTTGCGCTTTTGCCGGGGACTGTTGTTGCGTTGATGGGCGAGAATGGTTGTGGAAAAAGTTCTCTGTTAAAGACTTTTGCGGGGCTTTTGAATCCGGTGTCGGGCGATGTTTCCCTTGAGGGAATGCCGCTTGGGCAGTGGGCTCCGCGTGAGCGTGCTCAAGCGATTTCGCTGGTGCGTATGTCGAGCTTTGTGCCTCCCCGTATGAGTGTGCGTGAATTTGTGCGTCTGGGGCGTTCTCCGTATTCGGGAATTTTTGACAGCCGCACGGAAGAAGACAACCGCATTGTTGAAGAATCGATGGGGCTTTTGGATGTTGCCGTTTTTGCGGAACGCCCGATTGCAGAATTGAGCGATGGTGAACGCAGTCGTGTGTTCTTGGCGGAAGCCGTGGCGCAACAGGTGAAGGTTTTGCTGCTTGATGAGCCGAATGCGTTTTTGGATATTCCGCGTAGCCATGCTCTTTTCAGGTTGCTCAAGAAAATTGCAGTGGATCGTGGAATGGGCGTTATCGTGTCGACGCATTCCGTGGAATATGCGGAACGCTATTGCGATAGAATTATGGTTGTCAATGGGGGCTCGGTGCGTGTGGCGCCTGCGGACGAAGCTCGCAAAAGTGGACTTTTGGAATGGACGGAGGCTTTTTGATGAATATAGTATGTTATAAGAATTGCTTTTATATTTATATAACGAGATTTTGTAGATGTTTTGCTTTATGAAAAAAAAGTATTCTTTGATGATTTTTTTATATGCTGGCTTGATCATCTGTTTGTCAGCGTGTTCGGGGACGGCGAAAAAGGCGGAAACGGTTCCGGAAACCAAGCATTACTTGTGGAAAATTTCGGACGAAAATTCCTCGATTTGGGTCCTTGGGAGTATCCATTTGGCAGACTCGACGCTTTACCCGTTTGATCCCGTTATTGATTCGGCTTTTGCGCAAGCAGAAGAACTTGCCGTTGAACTCAATATGAGTGACGAAGAAGTTGTCAAGGATGTGGGCGAACAGTCGGTATCTCGCGGAATCCTTCAGGAAAAGTCTCTTCACGAAGTTTTGCCTCCGGATTTGTGGAAGTCCTTTGACAGCATTTGCGTCGACTGGAACATTCCTGTTTTGATGTTTGAAAAAATGCGCCCGTGGCTTGCCGCGATGACGCTCAGTTCGTATGCGTTTGTCCATGCGGGACTCAATCCTGAATATGGGATCGATTACGTGTTGCTCGATCGCGCTGCAATGACGGGAAAGGCGATTGTCGGTTTGGAAACGGCGGAAGAACAGATTGATGCCATTGCGGATACGACAGAATCAGATTCGGCGGGAATTTATTACATGAGGACGACGTTACGCGAAATTGCGGGCATCGACTCCATTGTGACGAACTTGATGAACGCTTGGAAAACTGGCGACGACGATTTGTTGCGCCGGACGCTTGACGAAGAATCGGAAGAAGATGATTCTGCTGACAAGAAGTTCAAGGATGAATACGAACAGCGGATTTATATCAGCCGAAATGCAAAAATGGCGGAATCGATAGCAAAGTTTTTGAGCGATGACAGGAATGTCTTTGTCGTTGTGGGTGTGGCGCACTTGGCGCTGGAAAAGGACAACGTAATAGATGCGTTGCGTAAGCGCGGGCTTAAGGTCGAACGTTTTTAACGCTCAAGCCGAGACGCGCAAGACGGTTGTAAAGCGCCGTGCGGTTCATATGCAACTGTTCGGCGGCTTGTCCGACGGAACCGTTGCAGTTCAGGATGGTTGCCTTTAAAAATTCACGTTCTTCGTCGAGCTGCTTGTCGCGGAATTCGTCGTAACTGTTGGCTTCGAATGCCTTGATGGCGGCGCGTTCTGCGCTTGACATTGCGCCACTTCTGTGGCTGTCTTCGTCAATTTGCAGGTCATCTGCGCTTAAGATTCCTGGATCCGTAAAGCAGAGGGCGCGCTGGATGACGTTTTCTAGTTCGCGGATGTTGCCGGGCCAGTTGTGGTCCTGTAGTTTTTTTAGAGCTTCGGGCGAAAGCGTGTATGGCTCGCCTGCAGGAGCGTACTGACGGATAAAGTAATTGGCGAGATCTTCGATGTCTTCTTTGCGGTCGCGGAGTGGCGAAAGCTGCATCGGAATGACGTTCAGGCGGTAATAAAGGTCTTCGCGGAAGCGCTTTTCGAAAATTTCTTCTTTCAGGTCGCGGTTTGTGGCGGCGATGATGCGCACGTCGATGTGTCGCGTCTTGTTGGCGCCGATGGGGCGGATTTCGTGATTCTGGATGACGCGCAAAAGCTTGACTTGGGCGTGGAGCGGCATATCGCCGATTTCGTCCAAGAAGATGGCGCCACCGTTGGCGTCTTCGAAAAGACCGATGCGTTCGTTCTGTGCGCCGGTGAAAGCGCCGCGGGTGTGGCCGAAAAGTTCGCTTTCAAAGAGGGCTTCGGGAATGGCGCTGCAGTTGACGGTGACGAATTTGTCGTAAACGCAGGCGATGGCGCGTGCAATCAAGTCCTTGCCGACTCCGGATTCACCTTGGATGAGTACGGGGCCGGTGTGCAGAATGGCTCGTTCGACATTCTTGCGCAAACGCTGCATGGCTTCGCTTTTGCCGACAAGGTGCGACATCCTTTCGCGGAAAATGCGCTTGGCGTTATTGATTTCCTTGAGCCTCGAAATCTTGCTCATCAGGTGAAGACGAACAGCTTCGATGGAAAGGATGGTGTCGTAGAGCTTGCTGGAAACGTGGGCGTAATTGTCGGGCGTTTCGGCGTAGGCGAGAATCATGGAATCCGGGTTGCTTTGGCGGATGTTCGAAAGCAGTTCGGTGTTTTGGGGTCCGAAGGAATCCAGATCCCAGATGACGATGGCGGCAAGCGGAGTTTGCACGGTATTTGCAATTTCGCTTGCTTCGTCATTCGTTGGGGTATGAACATCGACGGTATTGTCCACGGATGAAAGGACGTCCAGGATGAACGAGGACGTCGTGGTTTCTTTCGTGAAAAAGTCGATGGAAGGCATTTTAGTTAGAAGTAGGAAGTTGGAAGTAGGATGTTTATAATTGCGGCTTCGCCGCCAAACTTATTACTGTCTACTTCCTACAGTCTACCGTCTACTTGTTTATTTTCCCAGTTCCTTGCTGCGGTTCGTGCCGGCGACGACTGCCTTGATGAGCGTGCTGCGGAACGCGCCTTCTTCGAGGGCGTCGATGCCTGCGATTGTCGTGCCTGCCGGAGAGCAGACCATGGCGCAGAGGTCGCTCGGGCTCTTGCCGGACTGCTTGACGAGTTCGACGCTGCCTTCGATGGTGCCGAGTGCAAGTTTCAAGGCGACATCGCGGGTGAGGCCAGCCTTCACGCCACCGCGGGTAAGACCTTCGATGAATTCAAAGACGTAGGCAGGAGCGCTGCCGGAAAGTCCGGTAACGGCATCCATGAGGGATTCTGCAACGCGGCAGGTCACACCGATGTTA
Organism: Fibrobacter succinogenes; assembly: GCA_902779055.1. Classification (GTDB taxonomy): domain Bacteria; phylum Fibrobacterota; class Fibrobacteria; order Fibrobacterales; family Fibrobacteraceae; genus Fibrobacter; species Fibrobacter succinogenes_K. The sequence continues at coordinate 320,792 of CACZAD010000007.1, forward strand.
CCGAAGATTTCTTCGGCAATCTTGAGGGTGGCTTCGGAAACGCCGTCTGTTGCAAGACCCACAGATCCCTTGCCGACGGTAAGCGGCAAGTTCGGCATCACGCGGAGCACCTGGTTCTTTTCGCCAAGGACTTCGATGAGGCTCTTGCGGACGACACCAGCCATGATGCTGATGAACGTCTTTTCGCTCTTGAGCGTTGCTGCGGCAGCCTTCCATTCGGCGGCGACGAGCTTGAAAATCTGCGGCTTGACGCAAAGGAACGTGACGTTTGCCTTTTCGATGCCTTCGGCAAAGCTAGAAACGCGGACGCAACCGAGGGCGCTTACGGCTTCGGCTGCCTTGTCGCTCGGGTCAAAGAAGAAAATGTTCTTGGCGTCGGTGCCTGCTTGAAGAAGACCGCGGAGAATGGCTCCGCCCATGTTACCGGTACCGGCAAAGAAAATCGTAGTGTTCATATAGGTTCCTTTTTAAATTTTCGTAGTAAACGTAAAAATATTTTCGCTTGTAGAAAGGAGATGCCTTCCCGGAACGGGGTCCGGGATGACAAAAAAGTCCGGCATAACAGGGATAAAAAGGCGCCCCCGGCACAGAGGCCGGGGTGACATCGAGACTGGGGTGACAAAAGTGGTCGGGTGACATTGCAAAAAAAAGCGGAACGCCTTTGTGTGCGTTCCGCTAAGTTTTAGACTTTCGGTTTGGAGAGGACGCTCAGGAGTTCGGCATTTGTCTTGAGCTTGCTCATAAGCTTGAGCAGGTTCTCCATAATGCCTGTTTCTGTTTCGTTTTGGCTTCCTCTGCGGAAGTTCCAGGCGGCGTTCTGTTCCAAGAGCGTGAGCAGGCGTTCTTCCTTGCGGGTGCCGGACTTGAACACGTCAATGGCCGGCCAGATGCGCTTTTCGGCGATGCGGCGGTCAAGCACGAGTTCCATGTTGCCGGTTCCCTTGAATTCTTCGAAGATCACTTCGTCCATGCGGCTTCCCGTTTCGATAAGGGCTGTACCGATGATGGTGAGAGAGCCGTTCTTCTGGATTTCTTCCGTGATGGAGCCGTCTTCGTTCTTGACCGGACGAATCTTGTCCTGAATCTTACGGGCGGCACCGAAGAACTTCTTCGGGAACTGCATGGCGTTAGCGTCCACACCACCAGAAAGAATCTTGCCGGAGTGCGGAATCACGACGTTGTTTGCACGGGCGAAACGCGTGATGGAGTCGAGCAAAATCACGACATCCTTCTGGCTTTCGACGAGGCGCTTTGCCTTTTCCAAAACCATATTGGCCACGCGGGTGTGATGCTCGGGCGGTTCGTCGAATGTAGAGGCGACAACTTCTGCCTTGATTTCGATACCCTTTTCTGCAGCCTTTTCCTTAATTTCCGTGATGATGTCGCGCATTTCGGTGACTTCTTCCGGACGTTCGTCAATGAGGAGCGTGATGAGGATTATTTCGGGGTGGTTCTTTGCAATGGCGCGGGTCACGTTCTGCAAGAGAACGGTCTTACCGGTACGCGGAGGGGCGAGGATGATACTGCGCTGACCCTTACCGATCGGCGAGAACAAGTCCATAATGCGGGTGCTGTATTCCGTTTCGTTCCATTCGAGGTGGATTTTTTCTTCCGGGTGAATCGGAGTCAGGTATTCGAATGCCACACGGCGGCGCATCTTGTCCGGTTCTTCAAAGTTCACGCGGTCGATGCGGCGCATGGAGAAGTACTTATCCTGTTCGCGCGGCGTGCGGACAAGGCCTTCGATGGTATCGCCAATCTTGAGATTGAACTTACGGATAAGGTTTTGGCTCACGTAGACGTCGTCCGTGCTGGTTTGGTAGTTCTGATCCGGCATACGGAGGAATCCGTTGCCTTGCGGAGTCACTTCGAGGACGCCTTCCGTATAAATGATGTTGCCTTCGTTTTCGATGCTCTGCAAGATGTAGTTGAGGGACTGCTTCCTCATTCTGCGGAAGTCCACTTCTTTTTGCACGGCGAGTTCCTGGAGTTCGCTCATAGAGAGCTTGCGGAACTTGAGCCAGTTTTCCTTGGCCTTCAAAATGGCTTCGGAACCTGGTGCCGGGAGCGTTGCAGAATCATCGACAAATTCTTCTTGCTGCTGGAAATTGCGGTTGCGGTTGTTCTTGTTGTACTTGTTGTTGTTCTTATTGTACTTGCCGTTCTGGTATTTTCCGTTCTGGTTATTGAATCGGCGGTCGTCCTGACCTTCACCGTTCTGGGCTTGGCCTTCACCTTGCTGCTGGGCGTTCGGATCGACTTGGCCTTCGCCTTGAATGGAGGCTTCTTCTTGGACGGGGGCTGCATCTACAGACGGCGTCATGGATTCGCCATTGTTGTCGCTTGCGACGGAGACATGTTCACCAAAGTTTTCGCTAGAAGTTTCGTAAGACGGGGCGTCCGTAAAAATCGGTTCGGAGATGGCGTCAATGTTTGTAACGCCGTATTGTTCTGCCAGGCGCTTTTCTGCAGCGGCGATGCCGTCAACGGGTTCAGCTTTGGGCTCAAAATCCAGTTCCGCATCGGAGGAAATTTCGGCGTCGATGTTCTTGTGATTCTTTTGCTTGGCGTTCGGCTTTACATTTTGCTTCATGTTGGGCTTTCTGCCACGGCGTTTGGGCTGCTGAGCTTCGTCTGTAATTTCGGGGAGCTTATCGGGAGTACCCAAGTATTCTGGGACAGGGATGCCTGTACTTTCGGGATAAACGATATCCGTCAACGATTTTTCTTGACTATTTTGTTCTAAATTCTGATTCTTAGGTGTTCTGGGCACGATGGCGTCCTATAGATGATTATTTCAAAAAATGAAATGAGCTTTACAGTGAAGGGATAATACGGGCTATTAGCCCCACAAATTTTATTGATTAATTTAAATATTACGTCCCGAAATAGCGGAACGTGGTAAAAGATACATAATAATTTATAAAATGTCATAAAAAAAATTATTTTTATGAAAAATAATAGAATGGCATTGCCGACATCCTACTTTTTACCGTCTACATCCAGCTTCCTTCCATCTACTTCCTACTCCAAAAATAACTATATTTGGGGTCGTGGATTCTTTAAATAGAGTATATATAGCACTCGGAAGCAATCTTCCTGATCGCTCGGCTCACTTGAAAGCCGGGAGAGAAATGCTTCGCCGTATAAGCGCAGGTGGCTGGGTTGAAAGCCCCATCTACGAGACTCCTCCAGTGGGACCGGCGGGTCAGGGACCTTATTTTAACCAGGTTGTGAGCTTTTGGTACGATGGCGATCCCATCAAGTTGCTGTATTATTTGAAAGGATCCGAGCTTATTCTTGGGCGCAAAGACCGCGGACACTGGAATTCCAGGGAAGTGGACTTGGATTTGCTGTTCTTTGGACGTGAAATTTGTACGGGTCGTCCGAATGTTCCTCATGCGCAGATTTATAACCGTCAGTTTGTGCTTGTGCCGCTAAACGACATTGCTCCAGACTGGGTGGATCCCAAGACGAACAAGCCTGTTCACGAGTTGCTTTCGGAATTGCTTGCCAAAGAAGAAAAAATTCCGTTCCGCGTTATAGACGGGGAGGAACCCTGATATGCTTTCTGACAAGAACATCCATTTTATGGCAATTGAAGGGACTATCGGAGTTGGAAAGACTTCGCTTGCCCGTGCCATTTGCGAACGATGGAATGCCATGTTTATCGAAGAGAACTTTGCCGAGAACCCGTTCCTCCCGAAGTTCTACGAAAACCGCAAGGCATACGCCTTCCAGACGCAGTTGTTCTTTTTGCTGGACCGTTTTAAGCAGCTTCAGAATTCCGCATTGCAGAGTGACTTGTTCCACGATTTGTTGGTGAGCGACTACACGTTCGACAAAGACCGCATTTTTGCGTCGCAGAACCTCACCGAAAACGAACTGGCCATGTATGACCAGGTGTCGAATGCCTTGAATCACGACATCCGCAAGCCCGATTACATTGTGTACTTGCAGGCCAGTGTTCCCACGCTTTTGAAGCGCATCAAGGGACGTGGCCGTGCGATGGAAAAGGCGATTGAAGGCAATTACCTAAGCGATCTGCAGGAGCGTTACGACCATCATTTTTGGCACTACACCGAAGCTCCTGTACTCATCATCAATACGGACAACATTGATTTTGTCCATAACGAAAGCCATTTACAGCTGGTGCTGGATGCGATTGCATCTTGCCCGAGCCAAACGACATATTTTGTTCCAGAAGGTAAATAATCATGCAGATAATTAAGTCTATCGATTCCCTACGTCAAACGCTTGCTCCTCTTGCGAAGAGTGGGAAAAGAATCGGTCTCGTTCCAACGATGGGAGCCCTCCATGAAGGTCACGGCGCTCTGATCAAGGCTTCCGTGAGCGAGTGCGATGTGACTGTTGTTAGTGTGTTTTTGAACCCGATCCAGTTCGGTAAGAATGAGGATTTGGACAAGTACCCGAAACGTCTGGAAGCCGATGCCAAGCTTGCCGAATCGATCGGTGCCGACTACGTGTTTGCTCCGTCCGTTGCTGAAATGTATCCGGATGGCGACCCTATGACGCTTGTCCGTGACGAACAGCTCGAAGGCATGTATTGCGGTGCTTACCGCCCGGGACATTTCCGTGGCGTATTGACTGTCGTTTCCAAGCTGTTCCTCATTTCTGGCGCAAATGACGCTTACTTTGGCGAGAAGGATTACCAGCAGGTGTTCTTGATCGAAAGAATGGTGAAGGACTTGAACTTCAACATCAAGATTCACCGTGTGAAGATTGTCCGCGAAGAAAGCGGTCTTGCCCGTTCGAGCCGTAACGAATACTTGACGGACGAAGAACGCGCACAGGCTCTCGGCATTTACGAAGGCCTGAAGGCAGCCAAGGCTGCCTACGAAGCTGGCGAACGCAGTGTTTCGAAGATTCGCGATATCGTCGTGAAGTCGATTGTGGCTGCTCGCGGTGTGGTGCAATATGTCGAAGTCGCAAGTCAGAAGACGTTGCAGAAGTGCAATGGTGCCATCGGTCCTGAAGACAAGACCGTTATTTTGGCGGCTGCCTTCTTTGGCAAGACTCGCCTCATTGACAATATGGAACTGAACTAGGGAATCCCCGCTACTTTTCAGTAGCGGTAAAGATTCCGTCCCATTTTTCGCCTGCGTGAGCGGGCGGATTTTGTTTATAGGCTTCGCAGCGCTTGATGTAGACTTGGCTTGGGCAGGTCTTGCTGCCCGGATCGCGTTCAGGAAGGTGCGGCTCGAAGTCTAGGCATTGCATAAAGAGTTCGATGGCTCGATCCCAGTCCATGTCGAGGTAGGCGGTGCGTGCCTCTTCCCAAAGCGTGCAGAGCTTGTTCAAGATCATGGCGTTTTCGTCGTTTGCGTAAGCTAAAAGCTCGAACGTTTCGACGGGCTCGTTCTTGCCGACAACACGGATGAAGTCTAGCGAACGGTAAATGTAGTTTTGGCGAACTCCAAGTTCCACAAGTTGGTCAATGGTGTTCTTGCTGACCTGGATGTAGGCCCCGTACTGTTTTGCGGCGCTTTCGAGACGGGCGGCGAGGTTCACTTCGTCACCGATCATAGTGTAGCTCTTTCTCTTGATGGCTCCATCCGTACCGACGTGCCCCACCACGATGCGTCCAGTGTTGATGCCGATTCTCATGTGCATATCGTGGACGTTTTGCGGCCATCCTCCCTGATTGATCCATTTTTGACGGAGCCTTAAAAGATCGTTCTGCATATCGAGTGCCGTGTCGCAGGCTCGCTTGGCGTGGTCCAGATATTCGACCGGAGCGCCAAAGAATGCGATGATGGCGTCGCCTTCGAATTTATCGAGCGTTCCTTTGTTCTTGGAAACAAGGATGTCCGTCATGGAACTCAGATAGTCGTTCAAGAAGTTGATGAGTTTTTCGGCGCTTCCCATTTTTTCGGAAAATGTCGAAAATCCCTGGATGTCGGTGAAGTAGGCGGTAATGAACTTTTCCTTGCCTCCGAGCTCAGGGGGCTTTCCGCTTTCTTCCATTTCCTTGATCACTTCTGGAGAGAGGTATTGCTGGAACGTGGACCTGATAAACTGTTTTTCTTCGAGGATCCTTTTCTTGTCCTGGTTTTCGTTGTAGGCTTGAATGACCATTCCGAACGTGTTCGAAATGATGATGGCGATGATCGGCCTGGATACACCAATGTAGACATTGTACCGGAAGCTGATGTAGGCAAGCACGGCATAGGCAGCAATGAGGATGAGCGTGAATATGAAGGATATGGCGCCACGTTGCGAAATCCCGATCAGAATGCAAATGACCGCGAGAAGGATGATGATGTAGCACTGGTAGCGCTCTTTTAGAATCGTCAGGTAGTCATCTTCAAGGATGTTCTTGATGGTGTTCGCGTGAATCCAGATGGCGGGAATGTTTTCTTCGTGAGGTCCGTTCACAATATCCAAAAGTGCCGAAACGGAAGACCCGAGAATGACGGTTTTGCCGGCGTACCGATCGAGATTTATGGAGTCTGAATAAATCTCAAAATAGGGAACGTGCTTGAATGGCTTTGCCTGGGGCGAAACGTTGTTGAATCTTCCGTTGAACCGGATGAGATATTGGCCATTTTCGTTGATGGGGATTTTTTTGTACGGTCCGAATCGCAGTTCTTCGCCCGGCTTTAAGGCTTCGATGCTCTGGTCGTCAACCTTGGCGATGTCCCTCAAGATCTGGTTCGAAAAGAATCCTATGGATGTAGACCATTCGTTTTTGAACTTGTCGTAGTTAATGTCCATTTTGCGGGAGAGCGTCCTCGACTCGCCTGGCTTAAGGGTTTTGTAGGTCGGTTCAAAGAACTTGATGGCGTAGAGTATGTTTGGCGTGATGGTGATTTCGTTGTCGTCTTCGTCGGTGATGACGTAATAACCTTCGTCGTCTTCGCTTTTAGAAATGGTGGAGCCGTTGTCAAGTTCGATTTTTTCGGTTTGTTCCAGCTTGTCGAAAATGTTTTCGGGGAGTTCACGCAATAGGTTTGACTGGGTGGCGTTGAGACGCTGCTTTTCGTCTGTGGCGATGTCGAAGGTGATTTGGCCCTGGTCGTCGAGTTTCGCGATGACTTTGTACGATGTTTCTTCTTGACTTGCCTTTTGGACTCCGCTAGCCTTGATCTGTTTCATCTTGTTTCGGAGACCGACGAACATAGGGTATGTAAAGTTCGGGAATGTCGTGTGGTAAGTTCCTGCGGAATCGCGATAGATGCCGAACGGCTTTCCGATGTCAATGTATTCTCCCATCTTGATCTTGACATCCTTGGGATCCTTGTGGAACAGGTGCAAAATGGTCATCAGGGAGAGTGACGAATAAATGCGTTGCTGGGCTAGCCTGTCGTTTCGGATGATTTGATCGTCTGGAAATTTGTAAAGCATGTTGATGCGACGGACGACGCCATCGCTATCGGGATAGGCGTTCACGGCTCCGATGAGAGCGCCGGCATTGGCCAGTTCCGGAAATACGTTGTCGAGCAGCTGTCGGGATTCTACGTTTTGCGGCTTGTCGACTTGTCCCAGTTCAAACGTCGACGAAATGCCGATTTCCTTGGCTCGGTCCCAGGTACTCAGCGGTTCCCAGTCGCTTTTGTGGATGTAGTACGAAGTGTTGTTTAAAAGGAAGCTCACGATGCACGTATGCGAATTTCGCGTGGCTTCGACGAGCATGGAATCGAAATTGTAGTTAGACTGGATTTGTGAACGCTGCTCTTCGATGATGGAATCCGTACGGCTTGAGTCCGGGTAAAGCTGGAGAAAATTTTCGTAGCATTGCGAGCCTTTGCTTTTGCCGAAATCCGCATCTTTAAAAAGGATATCGAATGCGATGGCAGCGGCTCCTCCCTTGCTTAAGTTCTCGATGACTTTGGCGTGGATGGATCTGTCCCAGGAATAGTAGTTGCCGAGGGCTTCTAGGGTCTTTTCGTCAATGTCGGCGATGATGATGCTTGGATCGTTGTTGGACTTGGATTCCAGTAGGACATCGTCCTTTTTGCCGGACGAATCCTGGATTACGGTCATTTCCTTGAAGAAGGAATCGTAAAAAAGATTTTCAGCGGATTCTGCAATATAGTTGTTCTCGGATTTCCCCAAGGTAATAATGAGCAAAATGGCGACGAAAAAAAGAAAAACGGCGACCCTTGAAAAGAGGCTCCCGAATAAAAGTTTTTTGAGATTTTTTAAATAATTATTATCCATTGCTGAAAAAGATAATAATTGAGCAAATAGTGTCATTTTTTATACCAAAATAAAAGGCTAGAATAGATTATATTTGAACGAGAAAATAGAGGAGCGTGTTTTTGGCTGCACAGAAGAAAAAAACAGTAAAGAAGGCGACTAAGAAACCTAAAGTTGATTCCAAGGTGGAAACCCGCGAACCGGATTCGTACTTTGTCACGTTGATGGCTGGCTATTTAATTTTGCTTGCCGGTGTGACCCTGTTGCTTGGGTGTGTGACGTATTCAATTGCCGGGGCGCATGAAAACTGGCTCGGTGATTATTTTGGCGTGATGTTCCCGAGCTTTATGACATTTATGTTTGGCCGCGTGGCCGTTGTTGTCTTTACCGCCGCGATGATTCTTTGGGGGCTTGTCATCGTTTTTGCGTCGCTTAGGACGAAGCTTCTCCGCTTTGCGATTGGCACGAGTCTTTTGGTGGTCGATTTGTCGTTCCTTATGTCGCTCAAGAATTTTGGCGTAGCCCATGCGACAAAGGATGCGATCTCGATGAACGGTGGCGTGCTGGGACAGTTCTTTTTGCAGCATTTGGCAATACCTGTTTTTGGACGCGTTTCGTATGTGGCGCCGTTGATTTTGCTTTTGGCGGCACTCGCGTTTATTCTGGTGTTTTCGTTCGGGGTGCGTCCAAGGCACTTTAGGTTTGTGGTACAGATCCTTCGTTATATGGGGGCTGTCTTTGGAACGCGCCGTTCGGCTGGGACGATCGAGATTGAAACGGCCGATGAACCGGATTCGCGTTCGGAAAAGAAGTCTTCCGAGAAAAAGCAGCTCCGCCGTGGCGTGGTGATGGAAGACGAAACGATGATCTTTGTGCCGGATTCGGTCAAGATGCGTAGGCGCGGCAAGGTGGAACCGTTTAACGGTCGCCATAACTGGCTCACGGACGAGCAGGATGTAAGCCGTTCGGATATGCAGACTCAGGTGAAGAACGATACTTTTGGTGTTGGCCCTGTCGAAAACAATGCGGTTCCGCAGATGCCGCAAAATCCGATGGAAATGGCTCCGCTCGATATGCAGCGCACGGTTGCTGTGGATGCCTCCATGGACGATGGCAGCATGGCTGAAGATCCGGAAATCCGTCGCCTTGAAGAAGAACTCCGCCTGAACGAACGCCACATGAATGCGTTGCAGATTGTTGAAATCAGGGAACGTATCGCAGCCCTCCGTCGTGCCCGCGACTTGATTGCCTGGGAAAAGGGACACCGTGGCCGTATGCAGGTGAAGGGTGACGTGCGTCGTAATGCCGAAGCCGAATCTCTGGATGCCGCAAATGCTGTGAATGCCGCTCACGAAGTGAAGAATGCGCCGAAGTCGGCGACGGTGAAAAACGACTTTTCGAAGACGCAGCTGCTAAAGACCGTGGCGATGAAGGATCCGGTTAGAGGAGTGCAGGACTTGGAAAGAACTCTTTCGGGTTCTGTGGCCGAGCGTGCAGCCATTAACGCCGAAGACCTCCTGGGGGGCGATGGTGCCCGCATTGAAGATTTTCCGGGAAATCCGGCTGTCGATGATGATGAAACGTTTGCTCCTGTGGTGGTGACCGCAGACGAAGTGGGCGAGGAGCCGGAATTTGATGAACACCTGCCGAGTTCCCGCGGTGGTGCTGGAACGCGTTCGTCGGCAAAGCCGGCTGTACAGTCTGCTCAAATTCCGCCTGCACCTACCGCATCGTACGACGAATACAAGGTTCCAGAAATTGCAAAGATTCTCGATACGCACGAAGTTCAGACGGCCGACTACACGGAAGAAGAATTGAATGCCATCGGCAAGATGCTCGAAGAAAAACTTGAAAACTTCAAGGTGAAGGGACGCGTGGTCGGTTGCGAAACGGGCCCGATGATTACCCGCTTTGAAGTGGAGCCGGGGCCTGGCGTAAAAGTGAGCCGCTTCTCTGCATTGCAAGAAGACTTGGCGCTTCCGCTGAAGGTTTCGTCGGTGCGTATCTTGGCTCCGATTCCCGGCAAGGCTGCCGTGGGCGTTGAAATTCCGAATCGCAAGTTCCAGACGGTATTTTGCCGTGACGTGTTCATGAGCGATAAGTTCAAGCCCGCTCCCGACAAGATTCTCGTGGCGCTAGGGAAGGACATTACGGGCGAATCGTTCACGATGGACTTGGCAAAGGCGCCGCACTTGCTGATTGCAGGTCAGACGGGTTCCGGTAAGTCTGTTTGCATTAACGCTCTCATGGCATCGATGCTCTTTAGCAAGACTCCGGACGAACTCCGCATGATTCTTGTGGACCCGAAGGCGGTGGAACTCAAGATGTACGAGAATATCCCGCACCTCTTGGCGCCTGTCATCACGAAGCCCGAAATTGCCATTCAGGCACTCCAGTGGCTTTGCTACGAGATGGACCGCCGTACCGAAGTTTTGGCTTCTGCAAAGGTGCGTAACATCGGTGGCTTTAACGCGAAGTTCGAAGCGGGCGAATTGCCAGATGAGGTTCCTGAAGAAGACCGCAGCCACCGTATGGCGTTCATTGTCGTGATTATTGACGAAATGGCGGACCTCATGATGGTGGCTGGAAAGGAAATTGAAAAGTCCGTGGCCCGCTTGGCGGCTAAGGCCCGTGCCGTGGGCATCCACTTGGTGCTTGCCACGCAGCGTCCGTCCGTGAAGGTCATTACGGGTATCATCAAGGCGAACTTGCCGACGCGAATCAGCTTCAAGGTGGCTTCGCAGATTGACGCCCGTACGGTGATGGACCATGCCGGTGCGGAAAAGCTCCTTGGCCGAGGCGATATGCTTTACAAGGCCGTGAACGACCCGGATCCGGTGCGTGTACACGGTGCATTCCTCAGTGACGAAGAAGCCGAACGCTTGGCCGATGCCTGCTCCGACCAGAACGTGTTCTACCCGCAGGTGGAATCGTTTGATGTTTCGGGCGGCGAAGAAGGCGATGAAGAAGGTGGCGGTTCTCTCAAGAACGAAAAACTCGACAAGCTGCTTTTTGAAGTCGCGCAATGGGCGATTAGCGTGAATGGTCTTTCGACGTCGGCGGTGCAGCGCCACTTTAGCGTGGGCTACAGCCGAGCCGGAAAGATTGTCGACCAGCTTTACGGTCTTGGTGTGTGCGGCCCGAGCAAGGGCAATTCCAAGCCTCGTGCCATGCTCATTGGAATGGACGAACTCATGCAACTCGAACGCTCTGGAAAATTCGGTTAGGCTCGAGGTCCGAGGCTCGAGCCCCCTAACCACCAACCCCTAACCACTAACCACTGTCTACTTCCTACTCCTATGAAAGAATACGCTCCAGCAAAAATCAATTTGTTTTTAGATGTGATCCGCAAGCGTGAAGACGGTTACCATGATCTTGGAACGGTCTTCCAGACGATCGATGCGGGCGATACCGTCGAAGCTACGCTTCGCGAAGATGGCGAAATTTGCCTGACCTACAACGAACCGCAGAACTATCCGCTGGAATCGGATCTTGTGTTCAAGGCGGCCAAGGCGCTCAAGGAGTTTGCAAAGACGTCCCTCGGAGCAGACATCCACCTCACGAAGGTGATGCCTCTTGGTGCTGGCCTTGGCGGTGGCAGTGCCGATGCCGCGGCGACACTTCGATTGCTCAACAACCTGTGGCACCTGGATTTGCCGTTCGAAACGCTGGAATCTATCGGCGCTCGGCTTGGCGCCGACGTTCCGTTCCTCGTTCGAGGCGGAACCGCCTTTGCCGAAGGCATAGGCGAGCGCCTGACCTTTGTGGATCCGCTCGAACTTCCTGAAGATGCGGCTCTCTTGATTGCGACTCCGCTTGATTCTGTTCCGACCAAGGATGCCTATGCGGGAGTTCCGAAGTCTGGCCCGGACCGCTGGGAGCAGTACAAGGCTGCCTGGAAGGTCCGGGAGGCGGCTTTGGCTGCAGATAATTCGGCAAATCCGTCCGTAAAACCGCTTTTTTTGCAACCTGAGTCTTATTTCAACGCATTCGAAGTTTCTGTATTCCCGACGCACCCGCTTGTCGCCGAAATGAAGGAAAAGTTCCTCGCTCTCGGCGCCGAATGCGCCTTGATGTCGGGATCCGGGGCTTCTGTCTTTGGATTTTTCAAATCCAGGGACGATGCCGAAAAGGCGGCAACGGCGATGAAATCGATTTCCCGCTACCAGGCTGTGACCAAGTTCTGGCATAGATAGTCGTTTTTTTCAAAGAAAAACGCCTTTTTTGGGGCGTCTGCCTTTGAAAGAATGTGCTTTTTTACTATCTTTGTCGCACCATTGGGGTATCGTCAAGTGGTAAGACAACGGATTTTGATTCCGTTATTCGTTGGTTCGAGTCCAGCTACCCCAATGAATTTTTTTATCTAATGGAGATAATACAATGGAACTCACAACGCTCAAAGCTGCCTCGAGAGTGCTAGGTGCAAACCGCGACAACGCTCGTTTGCGTAAGGCTGGTCAGATTCCGGCCGTCTATTATGGTAAGGGTGTCGAAGCTAAGAACATTTCCGTCAGCGAAACTGACCTTCGTAAGGTTCTTGCTCCGGGCAAGCGTTATACTCTTCTCGACCTCGAAATTGACGGCAAGGCTGGCAATCCGGCTATCGTCTACAACGTCCAGAAGAACGCAATCACTCAGAAGATCATCCACGTTGACTTCATCAAGATCGCCGATGACGAATTCGTCAAGGTTCGCGTTCCGGTGAAGCTCTCCGGTCTTCCGGTTGGTGTCAAGACCCAGGGTGGTGTTTTCGCTCAGGAAGCACGCTACCTCATGCTCGCTGCTAAGCCGGCTTGCATCCCGACCGTTCTTGAATTGGATATCTCCAACTTCGAAACGAACGTGACCTTCTATGCCAAGGACTTCAAGCTCCCGGAAGGTGTTCAGCTCGCTTCTGTGCCGCGTACCGTTATCTTCTCGATTTCTTCTAAGTCCAAGAAGAAGGATACGGCGGCTGCTCCGGCTGCTGATGCTGCCGCTGCTGCTCCGGCTGCCAACTAATTTTGGCGCCAAGCTGAAAGGCGAATTTGAGACCTGTCCCAATTGGGGCGGGTCTTTTTTTGATGAAAATTCTATATTCTAGCTATGAAATTATTCAAGCTTTTATATTGCCTTTGTTTTATCGCCCTCCTGGGGTGCGCCAGTTCGGAACCTGTCAAGCAACAGGATAGCAATGCTGATGAAGTCCGTGCAAATGCTGCAAAAGCATACAGCGAACTTGACGCAGAAAAGTAGCGCCATTTTTTAAAGGTTTTATTATGTATCTTATCGTCGGTCTTGGAAATCCCGGAACGCAGTACTCGAACACACACCACAACGCCGGTTTTATGGCAGTTGAAAAACTTGCCGACCCGAGCAAGGACTGGAAAAGCGAACACAAGGCGCTCACTATGAAGGTGAACATCGCAGGCGAGGAATGCCTCCTCGTGAAGCCGCAAACCTACATGAACCTCTCTGGCGAGGCTGTGCAGGCTCTGATGACGTGGTACAAGGTCAAGGTCGATCACTTGCTTGTTTTCAGCGATGATATTAATTTGGATGTAGGCCGTATCCGTTGCCGCAAGGACGGAAGTCACGGCGGTCAGAATGGACTCCGTAATATCATTGATCACGTGGGCGACAAGTTCCCGCGCATCCGCTTTGGCGTAGGCAAGTGCCCTCCGAAATTTGACCTCAGCAATTGGGTGTTGGCAAAGTTCTCGCCCGAGGATCGCTCGAAATTCGACGAGGCAATCGCAAAAGTCCCTGCACTTGTGGAATGCTATTTTAAACTCGGCATCGAAAAGTGTATGGAACGCTATAACGGCAAGTAAAGCCGTTATATGCAACGGATGCAACAAAAACGTTATGACCTCGACTGGTGAAGAGCTTGTCGGGGTTCTTTTTTTCTCCCTTAGAATATATATTATGGACAAGTGTTAAGGGGGCGAATTTTATGAAGTCGTTTTTTAGCAAAGGGGCTGAATTCTGTTGTTGGGGAGCTTTGCTCTTGGTGCTTGTTTTGTTGGCAGCTTGTGCTGACGACAATGAAGGGAACGCCATTGGTCCGGATGTACAAAATGAAAAAAGTTCAAGCAGCTTTTCGAGCAGTAGCCGTAATGGGGGATCTCGGATAATTTATGGCTTTGCCCAAAAAACGCCTTTTGTAGACAGCTCCGTTGTACAGTTGACTGCATTAGATGAATCGACTCTAGAGCCGGTTGGGGCGCCTTTTACGGGAATGGTGGATGGGGGCTTTAGCCGTTATTCGGTGAAGGTGGATTCGTTGGAGTCTCGGTATGTCCAAATTTCTGTGACAGGAGATGTCCTTGGTTATAATAGCTTGCCGTTAGAAAAGGTGTTTACTTTGTACGCTATTGCAGATTTGGATTCTCGTGATTCAGTCAATGTCAACTTGCTGACGCACTTGGAATTTGAACGTGTCCGAAAACTAGTCCGCGATGATAAGCTTGCATTTGCCGAAGCAAAAAAGCAGGCCGAAAAAGAACTCTTTGAAATCTTCCATGTTGCGTTGAAAGATGGTGTAAACCTTGGTGTTGCCGAAGATTGGAGCCTTTTTGGGGATAGTCTCGGTGACCAGGTATTGATGGGGTTGACTGTTGTTTTTGACAGGTACAAGGATTCTGCTGTTGACGCCTTTATAGGTGATTTTGCCAAGAACGGTAAATCGGTGGATGATTCTACAATTTATCAGATTGCAAAAATCGCTTTTAATAGAGGCGTTGTCACGGTGTCGGGAGATGTTTATTTGCCGACTGAGCTGAATCGCTTCCGTGATAGTTTTAATCGCTGGAAAAGCGTTTATGGCACTGGATTCGATATGACATCCATTGCTTACCACGGCATGATTCCTGAATTTGAAAAGACGGTTGAAGATTTTTGGCGTGGGGAATTTGGCCTTGGGGAGTGCGATGCGGAACATCTAGGAACTGTCGGAAAAACGCGATACGATGAGTTTTACACTTGCGCTTATGATGTTTTGGTGGGTTCTTTGAGCCGTTCCGATTATTATTGGCGTGTAGCAAATAGCTTGGAAGCCAATTCCTATGGAATAAAATGCGACAGTACGGACTATTTAATGACTCCGGGAGGAGTGAATTCTTCTTTGATTGTGTGCGATTTTGGCAAATGGCGTTATGCGCTGGATGTCGAAAAACAGACGGGATTATGTACAAGTGAAAATGAAGGCTCCCTTGAAGATACGGATAAATACGGCTATGTCTGCAAGTCAAATAAGTGGGAGGTCTTTACCGATACGCTTGAAGACGGACGCGATGGTAAGCGCTATGCCTATCGCAAGGCGGTCGGCCTTTATTGGATGATTGATGATTTGGGCGATACAACGTTTGCGTGGGCGGATGTGCAGTGCCCTGAGGGGTGGCGCTTGCCTACTTATGAGGAATCGCTTGATTTGCAGGAAAAATTGGGAGGCTGGAGGAGTCCGTCAAAAGATGGACATCAAATGAATTTTATTGATGGATCGCATTCCTTCAATATGTGGTGGACCTCAAAAGAATCAGAGGAAGCTGATTCGCTTGCAATAGCGTTTGTTGCTGAATATAGACCCATGGATTATCAGCAGGCTCAGTACTTTTCGCTGACGTCCCGGAGTGAAAGTAAGAGCCTCGAGTGCCGTGTCCGCTGCGTCAAGGTTCCGTGATGGCATTCTTAAAGCCGGGGCGTTACGGGGCGGCGACTGAGCGCCCGTTCGAAGGGGTGGAGAGCGACGTAGTGCGAACCAGGGGGAGGCTTCCCCCTTTTTTAAACGCTAACGAATAACCACTTTTTTACACATTTCTAGCGGTTTAGAGCTAGGATTTAAAACCGAAAATTACTATATTCTATGCGCAAAAGAGGTACTATATGAAACTTTTGCCAGAAGCTTTGACGTTTGATGACGTCTTACTCGTTCCCGCTGAATCTTCTGTTCTTCCGGCTCAGACGGATGTGAGCACCCAGCTCGCCCCGAATATCAAGCTGAACATTCCTATAATCAGTGCTGCAATGGATACCGTTACGACGGCTCCGTTGGCTATTTCCCTTGCTTTGCAGGGTGGTCTCGGCATTATCCACAAGAACATGTCCATTGAAGACCAGGCCGAAGAAGTTCGCAAGGTCAAGCGCTGGCAGTCCGGTATTGTTGTGAGTCCGGTAACGCTCGATGCCGACGAACCGGTTTCCGCTGCATTTGAACAGCGCGCTCGCAACAAGGTGAGCGGTTTCCCGATTCTCTCCAAGGGCAAGCTTGTGGGTATGCTCACGAGCCGTGACCTCCGCACCGTTAGCGACATGAATGTGAAGATCAGCTCCATCATGACGAAGAACCCGGTGACGGCAAGCCCGAAGGTGAGCCTCGCCAAGGCGAAGGAAATCCTCGCCGAAAAGCGTATCGAAAAGCTCCCGCTCGTGGACGCTTCCGGTGCTTTGAAGGGCCTCATCACGATGACGGACATCTTGAAGCGCGAAAACAACCCGAACGCAAGCCTCGACAAGAATGGCCAGTTGCTCGTCGGTGCCGCTGTTAGCACTTCTGCAAATACTCTTGAACGCGTCGCTGCCCTCGTTGAAGCTGGCGTCGACCTGTTGATTATCGATACGGCTCACGGCCACCACATCGGTGTGCGCAACATGGTGAAGACCGTTCGCAAGAAATATCCGAAGCTCACGATTTGCGCCGGTAACGTTTGCACGCCGGAAGCTGTCGAAGAACTCGCCAAGTGCGGTGCCAACATCGTCAAGGTGGGTATCGGTCCGGGTTCCATCTGCACGACCCGTATCATTGCTGGTGTCGGTTACCCGCAGTTCTCCGCTGTCGTGGAATGCGGCAAGATGGCTCGCAAGGTCGGCGTGAAGATTATCGCTGACGGTGGCCTCAAATTCTCTGGCGATATCGTCAAGGCTCTCGCTGCTGGCGGTCACGCCGTGATGGTGGGCTCTCTCTTTGCTGGTACCGAAGAAGCTCCGGGCGAAGTCATTCTCGCTGATGGCCGTAGCTACAAGAGCTACCGCGGCATGGGCTCTCTCGGCGCCATGAAGGCTGGCTCTGCTGACCGTTACTTCCAGGGTGGCGTTCAGGAACCGCGCAAGTTTGTTCCGGAAGGCATCGAAGGCCGTGTTCCGTACAAGGGACCGCTCCGCGACACTGTTTACCAGCTCATTGGCGGTATCCACTCTGCTATGGGTTATGCCGGTGCTGCTAACCTCGAAGAACTCTACAAGAAGGCAACGTTTGTCCGTATCACGGGCGCAGGCCTCCGTGAATCTCATCCGCACGATGTGACCATCACGAAGGAAGCTCCGAACTACCGCACTGGAGATTAGTCACTTAATGTCACCCCGCACTAGTGTCGGGGGCGCGTTATCAAAAACTTCAATCCGCTGCATACAAGTTGCAGCGGATTTTTTTATATTGGTTATAAATAAAATCTTATAAATAAAAGAAGGAGTTGAAAATGAGAAACCTTAAGTTGTTCGTTGCGTTGGCCTTGGCTGGCCTTGTTTTTGCCGGCTGTTCGGCTTCAAAGCAGCACAAAGATGCTTCGTGGACGGCGAAACCTTCGAATTTGCAGGTGGTGTTCACTGCACCTGTTGTCGTAGATTCGATAAAGGATAATTGTCCGATGTTCCCTTGGTATTATACCCCTTCAATTCTTCCTGGGAAAGATCTAAGACCTATATGTGAGAAGGATTCTCTTATGCTGCCCGATGAAATGAAAAAGATGTCGGAGTGGTTTTTGAGCAATGTCGATAATACACTTAAGTTCAATTCAAGTTCTCATTATAAGATCAGTGAAATTTCTAAGGATCTTGTTTCTTACTCCGAAAAAGATGCTGATGGCGAAAAACTTCGTGTTCCTATGCTGAAATCCATGTCTGATAGTGCCGATGTTTATATGGTTTTGGATAGTATTCAGTTGAAGTCCAATATCCAGGTAAGGGAAGGTGTTGTCACAACGTTGGGGTCTGTTGGTATGATGGTTGGAACGACCGTAAATGATAATTGCGTGTATATATCGGCTTCATACGCTTTTTACGAGGTGAAAACCGCAAAACCGTTGGATTATGGTTATCTGGAAGAATCCCAGTGCTCAGACCAGAATGTAATTGAGCATGACTGGCAGAATGTTTTACGAGACTTGATTCTGCATATGATAGACAAAACTCCAATCGCGCAGTTTTAAATAAGAAAACGCAGCTTCGCCAGGCTGCGTTTTTTGATGTATATTAAGAAAAAGTGCTTTTTGAAAAGGAGATGCCCAGTCATCCTGGAACGAAGTGACGGGATCTGTGGGTATGACCGCAAGGTAGTTTTTTATGAATTATAGGTTGCGTTCTAGTTGGCTGTTGGCGGTGGTGCTTGCAGGTTCGCTTGCGGTTCCGTTTGCGTTTGTGGCGTGTGGCGATTCGTCTGATGGATCGCCGGTTGCCGTGGGCGATGTCTCCTCTTCTTCGCAAGAGTCTTCATCTTCTGAAAAGCTCGCAAGTTCAAGCTCGGTGATTTCTGCAAGTTCATCGTCGGTGAAGCCCGCAAGTTCCAGTTCCGAAAAGGCCGCGGAGTCGTCGGATAGCGGTGTTTGCACGAACTGCGATAGCTATACGGCTGCAGACCCGGTACTTGTAGAAAATGGCGGCAAGGGCTCCGTGACGACTTACGGGAGCGTTACCGCGAAAGAAACGAGTCTCGGCGGCGCCTGCAATTACGGACAGACGAATATTCAGTATTATGCGGCCATCCACGTGAATGTTTCTCCGGGCGATGATGAAGGCCCGTGGGATGGCGGAATGGCTTGTGGTGGCTGCGTTCACGTGAAGGCTAAAACGCCGGATGGCTGGAAAGAAGTGACTGTGCGCATTACGGACCGTTGCCTGGATGCAAATTGCGGTGTGGATTTGGGCGGTGCGCCCGCTAGCGACATTATGGGAATCCAGGTCGGCCGCTATTACGGCGAATGGGAATTCGTGAGCTGCGAAGGTGTCGAAGGCGTGTGGGGCGACTCTACATCCATTTGGGTCAAGGAAGGCGCTAGCACGTACTGGAGCATTATTCAGGTGCGCAATCCGAAAGATGCTGTCCGCAAAATCGTGTTCAACGAGTTGGATGGCGGCAAAACCTATCCGCTTGAATTTGTTGTCGGGACGGAAAACTTTTGGGCTGTCCCGAAGGAAATTTTGCAATCGGAAAAAAGTTACAGTGTAGTCGTTACTTATCGTAGCGGTACCGATGACGAATGGGTTTTAAAGGGTTCTGATTTGGCGGTTCCCGAAGCGAACCTTTATCTGTACGAACACCGGAATGAATAAAAAAACGGCGCCTTGGAGGGCGTCGTTTTTTTATGAGAGCCGCGGCTTTTTAAAGCCGCGCTTTTTTTACTTGTTCAAACGTTCCGTTGCTTCGGCGACGGCGAGCAAGTCTGCTTCCTGGAACGGCTTGCCTATCCACTGGAGGCCAACCGGGAGTCCGCCTGCCATACCGCACGGAACGCTCACGCCCGGGAGACCGGCGAGGTTCAAGCTGACGGTATAGATGTCGGAGAGGTAAACAGCCATCGGATCGGATTCGTTCATACCGCACTTGAGCGGGAGACCCGGCATCGTCGGGCTTGCAATCACGTCGCAGGTCTTGAATGCTTCGGTGAAGTCGTCCGTGATGAGACGGCGAACCTTCTGGGCCTGCACGTAGTAAGCGTCATAGAAACCGGCGGAGAGAACGTAGCTTCCGAGGAGGATGCGGCGTTGCACTTCCTTGCCGAAACCTTCACTGCGGGACTTGGCGTAAAGGTCGAAAAGTTTGCGGGCTTCGGCGCTGCGGTAGCCGTAACGTACGCCGTCGTAGCGGCTGAGGTTGGAGCTTGCTTCTGCCGTTGCAATGATGTAGTAGCTGGACACTGCGTAGCTGATGTGCGGGAGGCTCACTTCCTTGATCGTGGCGCCTTCGGCTTCCATCTTCTTCAGCATATTTTCGATGGCGGCCTTGCATTCTGCATCGAGGCCTTCGCCAAAGTATTCCTTCGGAACGCCGATGACCTTGCCCTTAACGCCAGTGCCGAGCTTTGCGGTAAAGTCTTCGGTCGGGCGAGTACTCGTGGTGTTGTCGTGCGGGTCAATGCCGCAGATGGCACCGAGGAGCGTTGCGCAGTCACGAACGGTTGCACCGAACGGACCAATCTGGTCGAGAGAGCTTGCGTAGGCGAGGAGGCCGTAACGGGAAACGCGGCCGTAGGTCGGCTTCAAACCGACAACGCCCGTGCAGGCTGCTGGCTGGCGGATAGATCCACCCGTGTCGGAACCGAGAGCGCAGGGAACCGTGCCAGAGGCAACGGCGACTGCGGAACCACCCGAGGAACCACCCGGAACGCGGGATTCGTCGAGCGGATTCTTGACCGGACCGTAGTAAGAGGTTTCGTTGCTGGAGCCCATGGCGAATTCGTCCATGTTTGTCTTGCCGACGATGATGGCGCCTGCAGCTTCGAGCTTTTCAAGAGCCGTTGCGGTGTACGGAGCAACAAAGTTGTCGAGAATCTTGGAGGCTGCCGTGGTGCGTGTGCCGGTCAAGCACATGTTGTCCTTCACTGCGACCGGGATGCCATCGAGGGCGCCCAAAGACTTGCCTTCGGCGCGGCGCTTGTCGCTTTCCTTAGCGCGTTCGAGAGCACGGTCGTTCAGCACCGAGATGTAGGCGTTCAAATTCTTAGTCGATTCAATTTTTTCGAGGGAAGCCTGTGCAAGCTTTTCGGCAGTGGTGCTGCCGCTAGCAAGTTGAGCCTGAAGTTCCTGAATAGTCTGCATTATCTTTCTCCGGACCATTTCATAATGTAAAGGGCGATGAGCATGCCAACGGCACTCAAGAGGTTTACCTTGAAACCGAAACCGAGTGCGAACTTGACAAGGTACAAATCAATAACAATCGGTCCCCCGTTGTCCGGGAAACCAAAGCTGTATTCTGCGGCGGCTGTAAAAATGTGGTGAACACTGTTGTCGTAGCCACCGGCGTTCAAGAGGACTCCGAGTTCGCCAAACAAAGCTCCGAGAGCTTCGCTCATGATGCCACCTAAAATGAGGCCGACAAAGATGAATAGTAAGAGACGTCCTAGTGAGTTCTTGTGTGTCATGCCCGCAAATATAGTATTTCTCTCGTCTCTCGTCTCTCGTCTATAATCTCATTAACCTAAATCGATATCGGGTGAAACCTGTATCGTGAAGTCGGGGTAAAGCTCAGCTGCTTCGCTCTTGATGGTTTCGAGGGCTTCCTGTGCGTTCACACCGAATTTGATGACCACGTCAAAGCGCATTTCCTTGGCTTCGATGTCCACGTAAAAACCGTGCATCTGGAGCGCCCAATCGTGTGACTTGACTTTGTCTAAAATCGTGTCGCGGATTTTGGCGGATTCGTCGTTTTGAGTGTTGTAAGAGTAAACGCCGATGGCGGTGAGGATGACGCCTGTTTCGCGATAGACCTTCTTTTCGAGCTTGCGCGTGAGGGAATCCAGGTCGGCGACAGTCATGGTGTCGGGGAGTTCCACGTGCACGGAGGCAAGTTTCTTTTCGGGACCGTAATCGTTGATGACGAGATCGTATGCTCCGTGGACGCCTTCTTCGCTGCGGATGAGGCTCTTGATTTGCTTGGTGAGTTCATTATCATTTTTCTTGCCGAGCAAGTCGCTCACGGTATCCTTCAACATTTCAAAGCCGGCTTTGACGATGAAGATGGAAATCAGAACGCCGACGTAAGCTTCGAGCGAGAGTCCCGTGAAAATAAAGATGAGTGCCGAGGCGAGAACGGAAAGTGAGAGGATGGCGTCAAAGAGCGCATCGGAGCCGGAAGCGATGAGCGAACCGGAATTCACGCGTTCGCCTTGCGATTTCACGTAACGCCCGAGGATGACTTTCACGACCACGGCGATGGCGATGATGACAAGTGAAACGGTGGAGTAGTCGGCTGCTTCGGGGTGGATGATTTTCTTGACCGATTCTACGCAAGAGGTGATGCCCGCGTAAATCACGATGGAGGCGATGACCATGGCGGTCAGGTATTCAATGCGGCCGTAACCGAGCGGGTGCTTTTCGTTGGGCAATTTTCGCGAGAGCTTGTTGCCGACAATTGTGATGATGGACGAGAGCGCGTCCGAGAGGTTGTTCACGGCATCGAGAACGACTGCGATGGAATTTGCCATGAGGCCGATAACCGCCTTGACGCTCGCGAGAATCACATTGGTGACAATCCCGACAACGCTAGTCTTGATGATGACTTTGTTGCGGTTTTCTTCGTTGTGCTTTTCTTCATTGCAGTTCTTTGCCATATGATTCTCCTACTAAATTCTCTCGTCTGTAGCCGCTTGCGGCGTTCTCTCGTCTATTTTATGCTCCAGTCGATGGGTTCAAGCCCCTTGCTGATAAGATAGTTATTTGCCTTGCTAAAGTGCTTGCATCCGAAGAATCCGCGGTATGCCGAGAGCGGACTCGGGTGCGGAGCGGTGAGAATCAGGTGGCCGCGATTGGGCGCAATGAGCACTTGCTTTTTGATGGCGAAACTGCCCCAGAGCAAAAAGACAAGGTTCTCGCGGACTTGCGAAAGTCGTTGGATGATCGTGTCCGTGAACTGCTGCCAGCCAATGCCTGCGTGACTTGCCGCCATGTGGGCGCGCACTGTGAGCGATGCGTTTAAAAGCAAAATTCCCTGGTGAGCCCAGCCTTCCAAGTTTCCGTGTGGCGGCGGCGTGATGCCGAGATCGTCGTGGAGTTCCTGGAAAATATTCACGAGGGAGGGCGGCGGCTCGATTCCGAACGGCACCGAGAAGCAAAGCCCGTGAGCTTGGCCCGGATTGTGGTACGGGTCTTGTCCGATGATGACAGCCTTGACTTTATCGACGGGGCAATAGTCGAGGGCTGCAAAAATCTGCGGTCCGGGAGGATACACTACGTGATGCTCCGCGTGTTCCTGCAAAAGCTTTGCCTTGATTTGCTTAAAATACGGCTGTTCGAACTGGTCGGCGAGCAGTTTTAGCCAAGATTCTTCAAGTTTGACGGACATAGGGCTATGGGGTTGTGAGGTAATGGGGTATGGGGTTTAAGTATGGCGCCGTAGGCGCGATTGTTATGCCCAGAGGGAGCCGTAGGCGACCGACCTCAAAGCGAGTGTATACGAGCGTGCTCATTGCTCAAATCTCCTCGTAAGTATCGCGATTTTCTCACCGTTTAAACGAGTGTAGAATAGCGTCGCGGCATTCTTGCCTTTGGGCTTGAGGCGCTTGATTTCTTGGTCGGGGTCGACCTTGACGCCGCGCAACTTGAGCGTGAGTTTCCCGATGTCGTGGGCCTTGAGCATCGCGCGGACGGCTCCGGTTGAAATTTCGGCAGAATCGAGAACTTCGAAGTTTGCAAAACCGGGTGAGGGGAGCGGCTTTTCGCTAGTCGTGTAGGCGATGCCCGGCGAAATCAGGTGCGTCGATTCGTCGTGGGCGAGAGCGACTATGCCAAAGAGGTGGCTGCGGAGCAGCACGGGCGAAGGTTCCGAAATGAACTTGGACACGTTTCCGAGCGGCAAGTCGGATTCGCTACTGGCTGTGGTGTAGACGCGGTCGCGGCCTTCGAGTTCGTAGTTGTGGTCGTATTGCGACTGTTCGCTTTCGTTGCGGGCTTCGCGTTTTTCGTCGCGCACTTCGTTCCATTCGGCGATGGTGTTGCCGGTCTTATCGACCATCACGGCGCGCACGTGGTCGGGGTTCTGGGCGAGTTCGCCGAACAGCACTAGGCATTCGCGGCAGTCCGTGCGGGAACCGATGTACAGGATTTCCGTGCCTCGCGGAATTTCGCAAATGGGGTAGCCGGGCGGAATTTTGGCCATGCCGCCTTTGTAATGCTTAGAAATCTCGATGACTTCTTCGAATGTGGGCGTGAGATTGCGCAAGTCGCGCTGGTTCTCGCCTTCAAGCGCTCGACGGGCCGGGTCAATCGTGAAGTAGTCCGCTTTGGGGCTGGCGAGAGCTGTACTCCCGGAATCATTTTCCTTGGCGATTTCGCGTACATCTCCGAGGATGGCGTGCGCATGGCTGGATTCTCGCGAGACTCCTCGCATCACGCTACTGTTGTAACGGTACATCGCAAGTCGGTTTTCGTCGAGGTCTACGCCAATGGCTAAAAAATCTCTGGGCAAGTAGAACGAATCGCCGCCCATTCCGCAACAAAGGTCGTGTACGACGGGGGCGCTTTCGTTGCTGTTCTTGTTCGCTTGGCGAGCGCGTTCCCAGAGCGTAGATTTCCAACGACCGATGTCCTGGGCGGTACTCTGTTCCAGAGCGAGCTTGTCGCAAAGCAAAAAGGCGGCTTGTGTATTTTTAGCGGAATTCCCTGTTTTTTCGGCAAAAAACTTATCCCTGAATTTGGGGACGAGTGCCATATAGTCCATAATCGCGGCTCGTTCTTCGTTGCTGAATTCCTTGGCCAAATGCGTAGAAACCTGCAACGCGTCCATTTTTTTCTTGGTCGCGAGTTCGATAAAATCCTGGACTTTTGCCGATGTAAGAAGTTCTGCGTTGAACATATACGAAATTTAATTTTTTAAAGGTTTATTTTACAATTTAAAATTTGGGGGATTGGTGATTAAGATGTATTTTTAGGGAATAACAGGATTGGATTGGTATGAAATCTTTGAAAAATCTTGCAACGTGTGTGTCTAGTGCGTCGTTGGCGCTGTTTATGCTGGGTTGTGGTGACGATCCTTCTTCGCCGTCGGCAGTTTTTGAATCGTCTTCATCCTTTGCCGAGGCTTGGTCGTCTTCAAGCTCATTCTCCGAAGTGCTCTCGTCGAGCAGTTCCGAATTTGATGTGAAATCCTCCTCTTCTGTCGCAACATCGTCTGCGGTAGAACCGACTTCGTCTGAACCGGTGCAGAATTCTTCTTCGTCCGAAGCGCTGTCTTCGGCGGTGGAATTTTCGTCGTCTTCTAATGCGTTGCAATCATCCTCTTCAATAGAATCTTCGTCTGCAGAATCCTCGTCATCGCAAGCATCTAGTTCTTCTTCGGAAACTCCAAGCTCATCTTCCGCTCAACCTATAAAAATTGACTTTTACAATGGCGCCGACATTTCTGAAGTTCAGGAATACGAACGAAATAACACAAAGTTTTATGATGTCGACGGCAAAGAAAGTGACATCTTCACGATCCTGAAAAATCACGGATTCAATTCCATTCGCTTGCGCACGTTCGTTTCGCCCAAGGCAAAGTACGGCTATGCAGCAAGCGGTTGCGGCCACGATTCCGAAGCGTATGGAGACAAGGAACACGTCGTTGCTTTTGCCAAGAAAGTCAGAGCGGCGGGTATGGGGCTCCTCGTGGATATCCATTACAGCGATGTCTGGGCGGATCCGGGCAAGCAGATTATCCCCGAACGCTGGCGTGGCGTGAACAACGCCAATGCGATGGCAGATTCTGTGTACGCATACACCAAAGATTTGATGATTGCGCTTAAGAATGCCGGTGCAACACCGGATATGGTGCAGATTGGCAACGAAACGACTCCTGGCATTTTGATCCACAAGCCGAACAGCAAAACGGACTGCTGGGGTAATGGCGTCGATAAGGCCGCAACTTCTGTCAATGGCGATATGGGAACCTCGGCGGGCAAGGCCAATGCCGCTAAATATTTCAATGCCGGGATTAAGGCCGTCAAAGAAGTTTCGCCGACAACGAAAACCGTGCTTCACATTGAAAGTATCCGCAAAGAAGAAACCGTAAAGTGGTGGATGGGCGTCATCTTTGACGACTATAAAATCCCCGCCGACGTGATGGGCTTCTCCGCTTACACGGCATACGGCGACGGCACTCCTGATAAGTGGAAGAATTTGTTCAATACGATTACAACAAAGTATTCGAACCTGGAATTTATCGTCGCAGAATACAACGGTGGTGATTCCGATAACCACTACAATTTTGACAAATCCCGCCAAAAGACTCGTGAAACTGTCCGCGAAATGAACCGTTGGATTGGCTCTTTCTTCTGGGAACCGACAATTGGCGGCGCGTGGGGCACGGGACTTTTTGACTGGCGCGGCAACGACGTTTACGCTAACGCCAAAGCCTTCGAAGAGTTTTTCTAAAACGTAAAAGGGGCTTTTACGCCCCTGTTTTTTAGCTCGTTCTTTTTGCGGTTATGCAAAACCTCTTTCATCAAGGCATTTTTCAAGTTCGACCATAATGTCGTCCTTGTTGTAGCCTTTTCCGATAAATACCACCTGATTTTCTCGGTCGCCAAATCGGGAATCCCAGTTTTCTTGAACTTCGGGATTGTCGGCAAGATAGGCTTGCTTTTGGTCTTCGCGCAAAGCGTCAATCCAGTAAGAGACTGGCATCACGGAAGAATTTCTGCCGGCCTGTTCAAACAGTTGCACATCGTTGCTGGCGTCCGAAAACCAGATGTATCCCTTGGAACGGATGAGCTGCGACGGATAACGGTTGTTGACAAATTCCATAAAGCGGTCTCTGTTGAACGGCTTTCTTGCTTCGAAAATAAAGGACGAAATTCCGTACTCGTCAATGCAACCTTCTTTTTTGCGGCCCGGCTGCGTGAGGCTTGCCGTAGCCTTTTGGATTGCGGAAGAAGAATCGATTTGGTCGTAGTTGAACGGCTTTGTCGTCATGATTTTTTCAATATCGATATCGCCGTTGACGGAGTGGATTATCGGAGCACGCGGCTGGAAATCACGAACGATGGATTCGACTTCCTTGAGCTGGTCTGCACTGAGTAAATCGCACTTGTTCAAAATGATGAAGTTGCAGAACTCAATTTGGTCCACGATGAGTGTTGAAATTTCTTCTTGCGAGAGGTCGTATTTGTCGGCAAGACTGTCCTTGACTTCTTTTCTCTGCTTCAGGTCGCTAAGGAATTCGCGGTAGATTCTGTCGGCATCGACGACCGTGACGATGGAGGTCAGGTAAACGTTTGTATTGGGATTATCGTCTTCGTAAGCGAGGAAGCTTGCGCTGACGGCACCGGGATCGCTAATGCCGGAGGCTTCGACGAACACGACTTCAACGGAGCTGAGGTTAGAAATCTTTTCAATCTGCTGGATGAATTCGTCGCGCAAGGTGCAGCAAATACAGCCATTTTGCAGTTCGAACATTGGGCATTCGGTAACGTTCGAACCGTTCTTTTTCAAGATCTCGGCATCAACGTTGATGCTCCCCATATCGTTTACGATGAGGGCGACTTTTCTCGTTTCTTGCTTGAGTAGATTGTTCAAAAGGGTTGTTTTACCCGAGCCCAAATACCCGGTGATGAGAATCACCGGTTTCTTATTCTTTTTCATAAGAATCCTTTGCTAAAAAATTATGTGGTTATGTTGCTAAACCGCTAGGCGACAGTTCTGACAAAGTCCGTAAAAAACGGTGCGGAATGGATCAAGTGCAAAACCGTGTTCAGCCATTAGGTGTGAACCGAGTTTTTCAAGATCGTGGCATTCGAGATGGATGAGCGTGCCGCATTTTTCGCACTTCAGATGGAAATGGGAAACCTCTTTGTGGCACTTGTCGCCGAGGTATTCGAAACAGGCGGCATTCTGTTCGCCCAGAAAATACTTTTGGACAATTCCCTGCGCCACAAACTTTTCGATTTGGCGGTAGATTGTCGCAATTCCGATGGAGATGTTGTTTTTCTGGAAATAAGCCGATACATCTTCTGCAGTAAAATGTTTGCCCTGCATCGCCTTGAAGCAAGAAAGGAGTAGTTCTTGCTGTTTGGTTTTGTATTTGATTGTACTCATCTTTATCTCGAATTTGATAACCGTTATCAAATTATACTAAAGTAAGAGATAATTGGCAAGGGGGAGGGCTTGTCTATTTCATTGGCATTAGCACGAAGTCGTTGAGTTCCTTGCGGACTTCTTGCCAGAAGGGCATATACTTGTCGAGCAATGCGATATAATCTTTGTTGTGGTGGCGGACTTTTAGGTGCAGGAGTTCGTGCAGTATCACGTAATCCAGGCAACGAATGGGCGTATGCACCAAATGCAAGTTGAACCAGAGTTTCCCTACAGGGTTACAACTACCCCATTTGTTCTGCATGATTTTAGTCTGCCAGCCATTGCTTTTTAGGTGTGTTTTCTTTTCCCATATAGGCAAGCGCTTTTCGATTTCGGCAACAAGCATTTCGCGAAGTTTTTCATTTACGTAGTTTTCGCGTTGCTGTGCGGTACTCGCTTCGCGAACTGTCAAAACTACATTTTGACCATCTAATACAAATCCATTTACACGATCATGTTGCACGCGCAAGTAATACTGGTGACCGAAAATAAATATGGATTCTCCGGAAACGTATTCGCGCTCGCTTAAACGGGCTTGATTTGCATATTTTTCTTGCTGGCGTTTAATCCAGGCAACCTTAGTGCGCACAAAAATCTTGATGGATTCGTCAGAAAGGTTCAAGGGTGCAGATATACGTACATCGCCGTTTGGTGGCATCACCGAGAGGTGAATGTTCTTGATATCCTTTTTTTGAACATCAAGTGTGATTCCTGACACTTGTATCCGCATCAGAATTCACTCTGCTTGCTGATGAGTTCATAGACTCGGTCGACTTCGGCTGTATCCTCTAAAATTCCATATAGAGCTCGCTTAATCTTGTTGATTTTCACCGGACTGTTGCGGAAGTCGGCTTGCATACTGCCCATAACGGCATCGTAAATTTGATTCGTCAAATTTTCGTCGTTTCCGCAGTTGTCGTAAATGGCGCGCTTTGCGGCGCTTTCTTTAATAGAGGTTGGGTAATCTTCGCTTACGTCTAAGACATTTACCTTCTTGGCTAGTTCAATATAGCGTTCCAACAATTTTTTGTATTCAATCAAGCCGTTCTTGCGATCTTCAATCAGCTGGTCAAGAATCTCTGACATTTTGTTGTAGTACGCTGGGTTGACGTTTATCTGGTCAACGATTTTGCGTCGGATGTTGTTTTCGATTTTTTCAGCGGCGCTTTCTCGTACATTTGTTTTGCCTGTCGTCAAATTGGGCTTGTAGAGTTCAATGATATCCAGCAGTGTCGTATTGTTGAATTCAATAATCTTTGTTGAATCGCCTGCGGCAATGTAATTATCGATAAGATGACGCATATCGGGCTCGCAAGCCTTCAAATCAATAAGGTCGCCACTTGCCTGCATAATTACCTGACGCAAATTGAAATAGTCATTAGTGCGTTTTTCTTTTTCGTTCCATTCGGCATCGGTGTAGGGCAACGCTAGAATCTGAGATTTTAATTCGGCGAATGCACGGGCCAAGCTGCTCGCTAACGAATAGAAGCGTTCACGTAAGCGGGCTAACGATTCAAATTCTTCTGGGTTGCTGAGCCAGCTAATGTCCTTACCACAGAAAAAGTGTATGTAATCCAATTCGTTCTTAGGTGGTTTTACGTCTTCACAAAGAGTCTCGATTTCATCAAGGATTTTGTTAAAATGTTTTTCGGCTTCGGTTGCTCGGTCCTTGATCAAACCGTTTACGTCGCTGTCGTCATAACCCTCAAATGCACCTGATGTGTATTTGTACATACTGTCAGTTACATTGTCGAAAAGTTCATTGTAATCAACAATGATGCCGAATTGTTTGGTATCGTCGTCTAAGCGGTTTACTCGACAAATTGCTTGGAACAAACCGTGATCTCGCATCTTTTTATCGATGTACAAGTATGTGCAGGACGGTGCGTCAAAGCCGGTTAGCAACTTATCAACAACAATGAGTAGTTTCATATTGGCCGGCTCTTTTACAAACCTCCGTTTGGCTTCCTTTTCAAAAGCCTCTACTTTCTTGTCGATGCGTGTTGTGTCTTCGCCAACTTCGACACCGATCATTTTCAAGTAAATTTGATATTTCCGGAATGTTTGTGTGTCATTATCGAGACTTACGGTGTCGGTGCGCAGGTCGCCCGGATTTGGTGTGTAAGAAGAAATTATGGCGCACTTCTTGAATCCCATGCTTTGGAAAATTTCGTAGAACCTGCAGGCCGTAAAAATGGAATCTGCAACGAGCATTGCGTTGCCGCGACCTTCTGCTAAGCGGGAGTCTTTCTCAAAATCAAAAATTATATCGCAGGCAATGGCTTTTAAACGATCATACGATGAATAAACCGTACGGACATTCGCCCAAAGGGCTTTCAGTTTCGCTTTTGCGACGGGGGTCATTCCCCTTGTTTTCAATTCAAACCATTCATCGATTTTTTTGTGTGATTTGAGTTCTTGTGGAACATATCGACCTTCGTAGTGCAAGTCGAGAATTACGTGGTCGCGTACACCTTCATCAAATTTATATGTGTGGATGTAGCTGCCGAAAATTTCAAGACTGGTTTTCTTGTCCTTCTTTAAAAGTGGTGTACCGGTGAAGCCTACAAAAATCGCATTGGGCATCAAAGCCGTCATTGCATCGTGTAGCTTGCCTGATTGGGTTCTGTGGCATTCATCGACAAAAACGACGAAATCACCTTTCACGCTAAAGTTCGGCGGCAACGAAGCCTTGATTTCGTTTAAGAATTTTTTGTAATCATCTTCGGTAACTTCGCCACCGCGACGACCGAACTTATGAACCAAAGAACAAATCAAATTCCCTTCGGTAGAATTCAGTCGATTCAGCAAATCGCGACCACTCTTCGTGCGAATGATTTTTTCTTCTACGCCGTTGAACAACTGTTCGATTTGGTCGTCAAGTTCGTCGCGGTCGGTGACAATCAAAATTCGGCGGCTTGGATTATTTAGCAGCAAGCGCTTTGCTTGCCAAACCATCGTGAGCGACTTTCCGGAACCCTGCGTGTGCCAGACAATACCGCCTTTCTTTTGCGAGGTAATCCTGTTATAAGTGCGGTGTATTGCGTAATATTGATTATAGCGGCATACCTTCTTTATGCCATTATCAAAGATTATAAAGTTATGAATCAAGTCAAGGAAGCGGACTTTGTTGAACAACGAATAAAGACTTTCGAAAAGAACTCCATCAAATGAAGAACTCTTTTCATCGATAATCAAATCGTTTTCGTCTAGTTCTTGCAATCGTTCGCGGAATGCTTCTTGCTTCCAGGTCAAATACTTCTTTTCTGGAGTGGCTATGGTTCCGTATCGAACGCCTTCGCTTTCGTTTGCTGCTAGGCAATACTGAATCGTGGTAAAAAAAGATTCGATGAAATCCGGCTTTTGATTCGTCAAGTTTTGGCGAATGCCGTCGGCGACAGAAACGGAACTCTTCTTGAGTTCAATGACTGCAACGGCAATGCCGTTTATATAAATGACAAGGTCAGGTCGCTTGGAACTGAAAGATGAACTGACCGTTACTTCTTCGGCAATGGCAAAATGGTTGTTTGTCGGATTTTCAAAGTCGATGTAATAGACGCTGACGTTTTCTCCATCCATATCAGAAACAGAATGGGAATACTTTAGCAAATTATAAACAGTCTTGTTCGCGGAGTACAAACCTTGCTGCAAGTCGCCTGCAGCATGTTGCAAATCCGCGATGGCCTTGCGTGCGACCGTATCCGAATAATGCTGCTTGCCCACCAAGAATGCGAATAGGTCGTCATAGCGGATGTTCTTGTTTGGAACCTCACACAGATTGCCTAGATAATCATAATGTAACTGTTCCTTGAAGAACTTGATTACCTTCACCTGCGTCTTGCGTTCGGGAATGTTGATATTCGGTTCGGCCATTGTCTAATTCCAATTTTACCAAAATATAAACCAAATTTCACCCCAAACGCATGTTTTTGTCAAGAAACATCTTAAAATGTTAAAATTCTACGGCACATTTGTAAAAATGCCGTAATTTTATTATATTAAAGATATGCCCAAATACGATGGAAAAGAAATTGGCAATACCGAAGGATTCATGGTTCGCGAAAACATGAGCGCCTACCAGTATCACCAGGCATTGCAAAAAGTCCAATCCGGCGAACTGCTTCGCTTGCGCCCCGGAGTGTTTGCAGAGCCTGCAGCGCTGGCAGATACGATGCTCGACATAGATGTTCTTGTGCCTGGCGGCGTTCTGTGCATGTATTCTGCATGGGAGCATTACGAACTCACTACGCAAATTCCCTCCGCATTTTGCATTGCCATCCCGCGTAAGCGCAAACTCGTATTGCCTGAATTCCCTCCAGTAACGCTTTATTACTGGTCAGATCATCTGCTAGAGTTCGGAACCACAGCGGCGGAAGTTCATGGTCGCAAGGTGCGCGTCACCGACTTGGAACGCTCCGTCTGCGACGCCATCAAATACCGCAACAAAATCGGTCTGGATGTATGTGCCGAAATTCTCAAGACATATCTGCATCGCACCGACAGGAACATCGCGAAACTCATAGAATATGCAAAAAAACTTAGAGTCGCCGCAACCCTGAAAGCATATTTGGAAATTGGGATTTAAGATGGTTCAGGATATTGCAAAATCAGTGCGGAATCGCCTACTAGAGCAGACAAGAAAAACGCATGGGAACTACCAGCAGGTTCTCATACGCTTCTTTCATGAACGCTTGATGTATCGGCTTGCTAAAAGCAAGCACAGGTCTTCGTTCTATTTGAAAGGTGGTTCATTACTGTTCGCTTTGAATCCTATAATTGCACGCCCGACTTTGGATGTGGATTTGCTTGGCATAAATTTCCCTTCAAAGCCAGAACTGCTCCGCTCCATGTTTGCAGATATATGTTCGCAAACGTGTCCTGAAGATGGCATTACCTTTGACATCGATTCCATTCAAGTTGAAGACATCATGAACGACAAGGAATATCTCGGACTTCATGTGAAAATACAGGCAAATCTGGATTCAATTCGCCAGTGGGTTGCCATCGACGTTGGTTTCGGAGATTCGGTTGTTGGCGTAAAAGAAATGGCATACCCCACACTTCTCGACAATTTGCCTAAAGCGAATATTTTCGTCTATTCAATTGAATCAATTGTTGCGGAAAAATTTCATGCCATGATTGCCCGCGACGAAAGCAATAGCCGGATGAAGGATTTCTTTGATGTCTATCAGATTTTGACAAATCACAAGATAGACAATCAAGTTCTTGAATCTGCCATCAAGGCGACATTCCGTGCAAGGAAAACGGAATATTCTTCCAATGCAAACCTTTTTTCCGCCAAATTCGCCCGTGACGAATCAAGACTTGCACTCTGGAATAACTTTTTATACAAAATCAAATACACAAATCCATTGAATTTTGAAGATGTGATGAATTTGATTCGTGATAGGCTAGGAATCTATTGGACAAAAGAGACGCTGGAGTAAATATGACCATAGAATTCCCTAACTTAAGCAACCGCTTTGATGCAGAAGATATCCGCAAACTGCGCGAATACAACTCCCTGAAACATTCCAAAATGACTCACAAGGAAATCTTGGAAGACATACGTCAGGGGGCAGAATCCTTTATGTCGGAATTTACTAGCCGTGTTGCTGAGAAGTAGCGTAATTTCGCTAATTACAGGTAAAAATTCAATTTTTACCTACATAATCATTTTGTTGACCTCAACAAAATGAGAACTGCTTGAAAACGCTAAACTTTCGCCAACTTAATCATTTTGCCAGTGTTGGCAAAATGATTGCAAGATTCATCATGTCCCAAAAATCAATGGTTGAGGCTCCTTTGGGTTATTAACTTTATTTTTCTTCAACTTTAAAGTCAAAACTTATTTTATAGGTTTCCGGTTCTGGCTTGAAATTTGGTTTTGTATAAGGAGCCTTAAAAATTTCTACATTTTTTCCTTTTACAAGAGCTATATCATAAGTGTTTTTATTTTTTTCGTCAGATCCAAAATCATGTTCTGCTTTAGAAAAATAGATAGTGCCAGATTCAAACGACTTGACCTCTAGATGACGAATGACATCAGAGCCTTTTTCTTTATAAGCAATATCTCTTCGTGCACCGTCATTGCTATTAACAATAAGAGGATTTAGGTTTGATGATAATCCTCTTACAATCTCAAGACTACTTTGCTTTTCTAGCCAATTTAGTGCTATTTCTTCTGCACTTTTTCCAGAGGAATTTTTGCTCCCAGGTGAGGCAAAAGGTTTCCGTTTGCGGGGCTTTCTCTTATCGGAAGGAGGGGTCGGCGGTTTGGGTATAAAAGTCCAATTTTCGGGATTATGGATACGGCCTTTAGGCTCCTCTGTTGGATCAGGATTGTCAGAGTCATCAGGAGGTGGGTTCGTTTTTGTATTTTCTTGAATGAGCAGTTTTTCAAATATATCTTCAAATCCTTCAAAATATATGTAAGACAAAATGGTGTTCTTTAGATACGCTGCATCACAGCCGTATTTTTTCATAATCTTATCATAAGAATTATATCTCACTATCTTTTTTTCGCTATACTCATCAAGCATCAACGAAGTACATTCGAAATTATCGTCAATTTTTTTTCGTATGATTTCATCAATTTCTTGCTCCGTCAATATTTCATTCTTTAATTCTTCAGCAAGTTTATTAAAAGCATCGTGATTTTTAAATTTTTCAATATTATCAAGATAAGATTCTACGTTATGTCTATAAACGTCATTTGTACAATTTTTGTTTTCAATATCGTTAATTTTATTGTATAAAAAAGCGGCATAGCGCTCTATATACTTTGGTAGAATATAGTCTGATATCGTATCTTCATAGTAATTTTGTATTTGCGAAACATCACCCAAAATAGATGCGTCATCAATACCTAATATTTCAAGTAATTTATATTGTTCTGATGCGCTCATATCTTGAATATCAGGAAGGCAATTACTAAAATAAGTAATCAATTTTTTTGAAGTATTAACAACGGAATCAACATATTTGACTTTCTCTATTCCTCCAACCGCAAGCTGGTCTTCATCAAATGAAGGACAGCTCAATTTTTCCGATACCGCAATCCAAAATTTTCTCTCTGTTTCGGAAATACCAAATGCTTTAGCAATGGCATCTTTATAATAACGGTCTACGAAATTCTTTTCATAGTAATATCTGTTTTCATCATCAGAATTTTTCAGAATGGCACGAATGGAATCAAACCATTTTGTTTCAGATTGGGATAAGCTGAGGCAAAATACTTCTACCATAGATTCGCCAAAATGAGGATTTTTTATGGCGTCTTCATAGGAATTTGCGCTACTACACAATATATATTTTGATTCCTGCTTTAATAGATCACCTTCTTCAGCAGATTGGAATTCGGCCTCTTTATTAGTACGATAAAAACATGTATTGTAAATTTGAATATCTATTTTTTTCAAAATATTTGCATAAGTTGAAATTTTTTCAACTCCTTCATCCGCACATCGCATTGCAAGAAGGTAAGGGAACCTTTTTTTCAGTGCGTCATTTATCTTTTTTTCGCACTCT
Source organism: Fibrobacter succinogenes (assembly GCA_902779055.1). Taxonomy (GTDB): domain Bacteria; phylum Fibrobacterota; class Fibrobacteria; order Fibrobacterales; family Fibrobacteraceae; genus Fibrobacter; species Fibrobacter succinogenes_K. Next base: position 356,279 of record CACZAD010000007.1, read on the forward strand.
TCATTCATTTTAGAATTATTAGAAATTTCTATTTCAATACCGTCTAATCGCTTTATTCCGAAAATTTTTTCAACAGATGGTTCTCCAACTTTTGTACCAATTTCTAATTTTGGAAGTTTGCTTAAGATTGCTTGCGGATATTCATCACTATCCCAATAATAAACTTCATTTCTCGGAAATACCCCTAATTTACCCTCTTTCTTCGCAACCAATTTCTCTATTTTTGAGGCGTATGATTGGATTGTATTTTCTTGACTCTGGCCTTTTGCAAGTATATATTTTCTAATCTTCTTATACTCGCTTTGAATGGATACCTTTTCGCCTTTTTCAAATTGCGTCGTAACATCATTCAACAATTGATAGAGTCTTGGAATATTCAAATCGTTTATTGACCGAAATGCGCCAAGTTGCACCAATATATCTTCAATATCATAAGAAAGTCGACCCGTTCCTTTCGCTATTAAATCGACGATATCTCTTCTTTGTTCAACTATAATACTTTTTACCGGAGCAAAAAAATCATGTTTTTTTATACAACAAGCGATAAAGCTTGCTTTTAGAATGTCCTTTGATAGGGATCTTTGAAATCTGTAGTTTATTGTTTTTTGTAGAAAAGATTTATACAAATATTCAGATTTTAGAATTAAAAGTAATATTCTTTCCCAAGAATAGGTTTTACTGATTTCTTTTATAAAACTTTCTAATGGACAAAAAGAAAGATTGCAAAGATCTTTATGCTTTCCTCCGTCTGTTACATACCAATAGTCATAGTGATCTGTCCCGCATGACCTAGAAATAAAAGCATTTTGGCAAAAAAATGAGTCATTAATGAGCTCATCACCAATAAAGCCGTGCAACGCCATTGGAACATATAAGGAAACTCCTAAAACATTTACGAAAAATTCTTCGATTTTCTGCGCATCATCTTCTGCCAGAATAGCTTTCCATTCATCGAACGATCCATATAATTTCCATTCGTCACTCAATGAATCGGTACATTCATTTTCAAACCCATGTGGAAATTCCTTATCATAAATAATCAGACTCATTGAAGGATGGAATTTTCCATCTATCCCTAACAATAGCAAATCTTTCACCTTGTTAACAGAACCGTCTTTATATGTATTGTTTTCGTCACGATAATAAGCAAGGCCGTTTTCTGTTTTTCTATCCAAAAAATTTAAATCAGGATTCCTTTTGTAAGATTCGTAAAGGCATCTGATTAAGGCTTTATAATCGTCTAATGATGGCTTGTTATGAAGAACGTTTATAATTTTCTCTTTTATTCGAGAAATATCTGCGGCAGATACATATAATTGTCCAATCTGTTTCTGCAAAATTTCGGCAATAACTCTTTCTTCATAATTGGGTAGTTGCGGCAGGTCCCATTTATCTCTTAATGCTTTTACCAATGATTTGTCTATATATTGAAAATGCAAAATAGCTGGTGGTTGAACTAATTGCTTTCCTGTATTTATGTATAGTTTTTCCTTTTCACTTCCTAAAAGAAGTTTGTGATTTTCATCTGTAAGGATTTTTAGTTGGGGATTTTTATAATCAATTTCACGTAAACAACTTATTAATTCAACTCTTTCCGCATAACAATTCTCATTTTGATTATTTTGCTCAAATCTTTCATTTATTAACTGAGATAAATTGTTTATTATGTCTCCAAATTTATCATCTTTATTGCAAGCCACTTTTCTTTCAGTAAAGCCACTTAGTAGGTGTTTTCCTAAACCCGCTTCAACATATACTTTTTTTTCTTGAACTAACTTGGCGAGACTTTCTGTATATGCAATAGAGTCCTTTAATTTACAATATCCATTGGCGATGGATGGGTAAATAGATGCATCCAACAAGGCTTCGTCCATTTCTTGTTTGAATATTTTTAGTTCATCTGGGATGCCATTATTATTTAAGGTCTTTATTTGGTCAAAAGGAAACCAATCAACAATTCCTTCGCTTTGTCTTTCTTTAGCAAAAAACTCAACAAACTGAACAACTTTTTGGCCTAGTTTCTTTTGTAAAAAATCATTGTATTGATTTTTATCTATGAGTTGCTTTCTATCTGGGCTTAAGCAAAATGAACCATGCAAGATACAAGGCAAGTTTACATTTACCTGTGTTTCAAAAAAAGAGTATAGCGGGGCGTTTATTATGTTTGGCTCAGCAGTAATTGCAACTCCTATTTGATATTTTTCAATAATTTTCTTTTTCACAAGCCTCGGGCTAAGGTAATTGTCCTCTTCTGTATATTCTTCTATTTCTTTTTCGTATTCTCTGTGCTTTCCGTCCTCCATATATACGGAATAGCTACTTTGACTTTCTCCATTGGCTATAGAACATTCAAGAACGCGTCCATCATTCCATCGTTCAATCCGTTGAATTGCTTTGGAAATCGTTGTTGTTTCATCATCTATCTTGATGATGATTTTTTTCAAGTTTTTAATAAAAAGTAAGGTCTCGTTTTTTATAGATCTTATTTGTTTTAATATTCCTTCTTGTAAATCATCTTTATACCTTACCTTAATTACTGTCGCGATATCTTCACGACATTCTGAAAAATCTATAGGCAAATCTTCATAAGATGTGGCTTCGGGAACGGCAAAAACGGACAATGGTACAATTATATCGTGATTAGTTTCCCTTAGCCTGTTAAAATTATCTTGTATTTCTTTGATGTTTGCGCCAAGACTATTTTTAACAAAAAATAAACGCAGTTCGTTCCACTTTTGCTTTGCGATTTCGATTGAAAATGATACGTGTGTATGCCTACTATAAATATCAACTGATTCAGCCCAATTCAATATTGATCTGAAACCAAGCCCTTTATTGCCAATACTACTAAGATTTCCTTGTTTGGGTGAAGTTTTGGCATAGAGAATGGCGTCAAAACCTTTTTTACTAAAAGGAATCCCGCCATTATAAAAGGACATCGTTTTAGCCGTGGTGTCAACAGAGATGAAAAAATACGAAGACTCTTGATCTTCTGCATTTTGCAACATTTCCAAAATCTCGCGGCCTCTGTAGCTGTCACGAGTTTCAATCTCACCATTAAAATCCTGGTTTATTCTATGATACGCTTCGTGAGATTTATAGTCTTTTTCAAATAAATTTTGAAAAAGTGATGGAGAAAGTGGGCTGGTTTTATCGTCTGTAAACATAAATTCTCCTTTACTTTTGAGATTCAAAAACCGCAAGTAAATAATCGCATAAAGTGATTGATGAATTTGCGATTAACGAAGCTTCTCGTCTTTTTATGGAAACCCTTTTTGAACCAACTCCATGAGAATCGCTATTCTTATTCCTCATAGAGCCAATCGATTTGACAATTTTATTTAATCCATTAACTAAATCTGATACTAAATCATCCCATTCAGAAGATCTTTTCATATTTAGCGAATCTTTGCATTCTCCATAAAGTTTTTCGACTTCGCCTTTCTCAGAGTGGGGCAATCCTTTTTGTTCTAGAATAAAAATGCAGGTTTCTTCAATATATGTTCTTGATTTTGTGACGACACTATCGTATGCTTCGTTATTTAAATCCATCTTTATACGTCCAGGGAAGGCGCGTAGATAATCCGATGTATGAATATCGTTTTCTGGAACAATTAGATTATCGTCCAAAGGAAACAAGAAAAACTGTTTGTTGGCTATTCCAAGCCTTTTTCCCGAAAAGACTATGTGCTTATTTATATCTTCTAAAACGATTTGACACAAAGAACCAAATATTTTGTCTTGTTCAATTTCATTCACAGGCAGATTATTTATACTCTCAAAACGTTCTCTCCGAAATAGTGCCGACAATAACCTGTCGGCCACGCCTTTTTGTACGCAAACATTAATAAGACTCTTAAATATTTCCCAGCGGCTATTATTGTTTACGGAAAAATTAAAACCAAATTGTGACGCAATATCACAAATTTGGGATCCTGTCAAATAGGGTATGCCTAATTCATATTCTTTATCATCAATAGATATTTTATAAGTGATGTCGCCTTCTAAAATTTTAGCGACATCTTTGTTAACCAAACATACCCAATCCTGCTTTCCCATTACACCAACCTGATTTTTCCGGTGAGGAGTTGTTGCATCATGCCGGTTTTGAGGGTGCGGTATTTTGCGAGTTTGGTTTCGAGGGCCGAGATTTCGGTGTCCATGTCGCTGAGGACGTTTGCGATGGCGGTTTGTTCCTGTGGACTAGGAAGGCAAACAGCAAGTTTTTTTAAAGAATCTGTAGTTATATGAACGACGGCATCGCCTTGCGCCTTCATAGCCTTTTGCTTTGCAATGCTAGGGAAATTAAGCAAATAACCCATGTAAATTGAATCTATAGTTTCCGTGGGGGTGAAAATTATAATATCACCTCCCGCATACGCATCAAAGTCATCAACAAATGCGATGGTTTTGCCGATATCTTCCTTTGTCTCTCCTGATGCAGAGAATAACAAATCACCCTTTTGCATTTTTACAGATTTATCAGCAACATCTTGAGATATATGCGAATAAAATTTTTTGATGTAATCATTGTGTTTCGTGTAAATCTCTCCGTAGCGAACAGCAGGAATATTTCCACTATTAGATTCATCGCGAGAAATTCCGGCACCTTTTGAAAACACTCCTATCTTTTTTAAGGGCTTCACTTCCCAATCGGTAGGGATTTTTCCGAGTTCGGTTTGTTTGTAGGTGGGTTTGGCGGGGGCGAATCCGGGGAGGCGTTTCTTGCCGGTGAGGAGTTGTTGCATTGCGCCTTGTTTGATGTTTTTCTTTTTGGCGATGAGTTTTTCAAGGTTCGCGATTAGGGAGTCAACGTCGGAGAGGGCGTTTGCAATGCGTTGTTGTTCTTCGATTGTGGGTGGAAGAACTAAAGGCAAACTTAAAAGTTCATCATTTTTCAAACTAGCTCTTGTTGTTACTGTAGAAAATTTTAGGAACCATTCTCGAATAAAATCACTACGCAGATAAAAACCTAAATAACCAAGATTCACAAATTCAACATCATTCGGTCTTAGTCTTTTACAAAAACCGTTATAAGTAGCATTGGGATAATCTTTCAAAGCAACACAACTCATTCCCAATTCATCAACAGTTTCACTAGTACGGGTTATAAAGACATCACCCTTATTTATAGAATAACTAGCTCTTTCCTCTTTGCTAGAATCGACCAAGTTTTCAAGTTTATTTGGTATAAAGACATTGTTAAAAACAACTGAAAACGATAAAAATGGATAGCCATGCCCAAAAAACTGTTTTCCCTTAGAAAGACCATTATGAACTTTATACAATTCGCCTAGTGTTTTCACTTCCCAATCGCTTGGTATCATCCCGACTTCGGTCTGTTTAAATTTTGTTTCTTTCATAAATTAAGCCCTAGATCCTTCGACTCCGTTACACTCCGCTCAGAATGACGCATGTGGATCCTATCGCTTCGCTCCAGGATGACAATCTTTCGTCTCTTGTCTTGATCATACCTCAAATCCCATTTCTTTGAGGTGGTCCTTGACTTTGGTTTCGTAGTCGGCGACGGTCGCTTCGAGGTCAGGGAGTGTGTTTTCGTAGCGGTCGGCGAGTTCGGTCACTCGGGTTGCAATTTTGTGGCTGGTGGTGTCGTAGAGGCTCTTGATCCCTTCGAAGATGTCAAAGCTCCACTTCTGTTTTACGAGCAGGTCTTTGATTTCTTTTTCGGAGAGCTCTGCATACATGCCCTTGACGGACTCGTCCAGCGCCTTGTTCAGTTCCTTGACGATGCCTGCCTGGTTTTTCGCGGTGGTGGCAAGTTCGGTGTATTTGGCAAGCACATCGAATTCTTCGCCGGTCGTTTTCTGCTTTTTCAGTTCCTTCAGCTTGGCGGCAATTTTCTTTGCGTCCAGGTCTTCGCTTTCTTCCTTGGCGTAGTCGGCCAGCACGCTGCCTTCGCCGCTATTTTCTTCCACGAATTCTTCGAGCCTGGATTCGCTTTCGGCGACAACTTGTTCGGCCCGCTCGATTTCGGCCTGTTCCTTGGCAAAGTAAACGCGTTCGATGACGGTCTTGGGCAAGAGTTTGCCTTCCCAGCCGATTTCCTTGGGCTCGGCTTTTTTCTTGCCGTCATCCTTTTTGGATTCTTTCTTGAAAATTTTCACGATTTCGGCACCGGCCATATAGCCGTCGTACTTGAGCACGAAAACGTCGTCGCTCATGGTCTCTTGCCAGTAGGCGAGCAGCACCTGGTAAACGTCGTAAAAGTCCACCAGTTCAATGTGGCGGAATTCGTCTATCAGCGATTCCGAAAGTTCTATGATAAACTTCTTCACATCTACCGTGCCGTCGATGTTCATCAACTTCTTGGAAGACTTCTTGAGCCATGTGTCAAAGGCGTTGTCAATCTGTTCGGCGTAGGCCTTGAATTCTTCGTCGTTGAAGACTGCGCCACGGATTTCGTCTTTCTCTACCTTGAGCTGGTAATAGCCCGCACGGAATTTCTTGAAGAGTTTGCTCTTGAGGCCCGGGAAAATATCCCAGTAGCGTTTTAAGGAATCCACGTCGCCGGCGGGAATGCCTCCGTTCAAATGGGCGTCGATGGACTGCTCGTCTTCGGCGTCGCCGCTATCGATATAACGCGGGATGTTCAGGTTGTAGCCGTTCTTGACCTTGATTTCTTCCATCGGGACAAAGCGCGCGTACTTGGGGTCGTCTTCAATGCGGTTCACGAAGGTCTGCACAATCTTGTGGATGTCGCGTTCGCGCAGGCGGTTCTTGGGGCCGTCTTTCACAAAGTCGTGGCTTGCGTCAATCATGAATATGCCGCCGTTATTCCCTTGGCGTTCGGCAGCGTCTTCCTTATCCATCACGATGATGCAGGCGGGAATGCCCGTGCCGTAGAAAAGGTTCGCAGGGAGCCCGATAATGCCCTTGATGTAGCCGCGGTCAATGATGTTCTTGCGGAGGGATTCTTCGGCGTTGCCACGGAACAGCACGCCGTGGGGCAAAATCACTGCAGCCTTGCCGGTGGGCTTGAGCGACTTGAGAATATGCAAAAGCCAAGCGTAGTCGCCGTTCTTTTCGGGCGGGCGATCGTCATAGCCGTCGAAGCGGCCAAATTCCTGCAAGCCGTCGGTCCAGTTCTTGAGCGAGAACGGAGGATTCGCAACGACAAAGTCGAAACGTTTCAGTGCGCCGTTGTCCAAATATTGCGGGTTCGAGAAGGTGTTGCCCGACTTGATTTCGCCACTTGCCTTGTTGTGGAGAACCAGGTTCATTTTTGCAAGGCCCGCCGTCGTGGTTTCTTTTTCCTGGCCGTAAATGGCGATGTCGAAGGGGGCTTCGTCGGCTGCACGAATGAGGAGCGAACCCGAACCGCACGCTGGATCGTAAATGGCTGGGCTGGTGTTCTTCTTGATGGCATCAATGCCGATGACTTTCGCCAAAATGCGGCTGACTTCTGCCGGGGTGTAGAATTGTCCCTTGCTCTTGCCGCTCTCGGTGGCAAAGTTGCGCATCAGGTATTCGTAAGCATCACCTAGAATGTCGTCTCCGCCAGCCTTGTTGTTGCTGAAATTGAATTCCGGACGTTCAAAAATAGACACGAGGCCGGTCAAGGTATCGACCATATCTTTGCCGTTACCGAACTTAGAATTGTCGAAGAATTTTGCGTTGTCAATGACGCCTATCAAGTTGTTGGCTTCGGCGAGTTTTGCGATGACCTTGTCCATCTTTTCGCCAATATCCTTGTTGTTCTTGAGCGCAACGAGGTCGTCAAAACTACCACCTGTAGGAACGTTGATATCGGCGTACTTCTGCCCCTTGAACTTGTCGGTCACGTACTTCACAAAAAGGAGCGTCAGAATGTAGTCCTTGTACTGGCTTGCGTCCATGCCGCCGCGCAGTTTGTCACAAGATTCCCAGAGAGAAGAGTAGAGTTCGTTCTTCTTGATAGCCATATAAGGGGTAGCTTTTTTTCGATTCTAAAAATCGACTAGTTCTTCCCGCTATTTTCTTTTCAGTTCCACCACGCAATCGGCGGCGTTTACAAAGTCTTGTGCGTGTTCGATGGCAATGACGGTGTGGCCTGCGTTGCAGAGTCTGCGAATGAGTCCGAGCAACTGTTGGATGTCTTTTTGATGCAATCCGCGGGCGGGTTCGTCAAAGAGGAATAGCGTGTTCGGGGCTTTGGCGCGTGCGAGCGTAATGGAAAGGCGGAGCCGTGCGCGTTCGCCTCCGGAGAGATGGGCTGTTGTTTGTCCAAGGCGCAAGTAGTCTAGGCCTGTATCGACAAGCGGTTTGAGCTTTTCGGCAAACGGCTTCATATTTGTGAATAGCTTGTATGCACTGCCGATTTCCATATCCAATATGTCGGCGATGGAAAGCGACTTGAAACGGACTTCCAAGACTTCGTCGCGGAAGCGCTTGCCGAGGCACACGGGGCATTCGGATTCTTCGTAGCCGAGCGGATCGTAGATGACGCCTTCGCCTTTGCAGTTCTCGCAGCGGCCGCCGGGGGCGTGCATGCTGAATTTGGAGGCGGTGTAGCCACGCACTTTGCTTTCGGGGAGCTTCGCAAACAGGTCGCGGAGGAGTGTGGCAAGCCCGATGGCGCTTAAGACGGTGCTGCGTTTGCTTCCGTGAAAATCTCCGGTTGTGAGGATTGAAAGGGCATCAATGCCGAGGGCCTTGAATTCTTCGGCTTTGGCGCGTTTGGCGATGTTTTCGAACATTAGCGTTGATTTTCCGCTGCCGCTTGGACCTGTAATCACGCTGAAACTGTTGATGGGGAAGGCGGCGCTTACCGGTGCCATATCGAACTTCGCGAAATTCTCGACGAGGATTGCCGCGTTTTCGGAACTTGTCATTCCCGCCTCCGAGCGGGAATCTCCTTTAGCTTCTAATTCCTTAATCCACTTTCCTGTGGGCGATCCCGGATTGTTCAGCACTTCGTCACGAGAGCCTTGGAATAAAATCTCGCCGCCCTTTTCGCCTGCGCCCGGACCCATTTCAATGATGTAGTCTGCTCGGCTAATGATTTGTGGATTGTGTTCGATAAGCACGAGCGTGTTACCGCGTTTGCGGACTTTTTCAAGAACTGTCCAAAGCGACTTGACATCAGAGGCGTGCAGGCCGCTGGCGGGTTCGTCGAGGGCGATCAAAAGTCCATTCAAGTGACCTGTGCTGAGGCTAGCCAGTTTGAGGCGTTGGATTTCTCCGCCCGAAAGCGTTTTGCCGGCTCGTCCTGGAGTGAGGTAGCCGATGCCCAAATCGTTGATGGCTTCAAGACGGTCCAAAAGCGAAGTGAATGTCGCCTTTAAGTTCTGCCCGATTTTGTTGTCAAAAATTTTGTGCAAAAGTGCGGGCAATTTTGCAAATTCTGTCGTGAGGATTTGCTTGTAACTGATATCGTCGATTGTTGCGTTCAGATAAGTCTTTTTGAGGCGGAGGCCGTGGCAGTGTGGGCATTCCGTGTTTTCGTCTTCGTCGATTTCGATATCGGATTCGGCGCGACCTTTGCGACTGTTCCCTTTCGCACTGTCTTTTGTAATTTCCTGAACGATTCCCGTGCCGTCGCAGTATTCACAGACGCTGGTGCGGCTGTATGGCGAGAATGCGCGTGCGTCAAGGCTTGCTGCGGTTTCGTTTGACTTTTGCGATTGGTGCAGCTCGTCGCCTGCGTTTGGGCAGCACGGCTTTGTGCTGTAGAACTTGCGTTCGCCCGCAATGTCGAGCGTAATTGCAGAATGCGTGAGCTTTAACGTGCCGTCAACGGCTTCTGCGATTCGCGTACGTGTGTTTTCGCGAACGATGATTCTATCAACGATGATGAAAAATTCTTTGGGCGTCAAAACCTTTTCGCCGGGGAGCAAGTCTGCGAGCGAATACATAGTGCCATCGGCAATCGCGCGTGTAAAGCCTTGCGCCAAAAACACTGCCGAAAGCTTGTCCAACGTCGTGCGTTTTTTGTCATTCCCGGCTTGACCGGGAATCTCCTTTTCTGCATTACCCGTCTCGATTCTCGCCAAAAACTGTAGCTTTGTCCCTATGGGCATTCCCGCGATTTCGCGGATAATCTCTTCTCGGCTCTGGCTCACCATCGGAGCGCCGCAAATGGGGCAGGCGGGCTTTGCAAACGCGGCAAACAATGTTCGCAATGCGTTGTCGCATTCCGCAATCGAAAGTGCAGATGCTTTTGCGGGAGCTTCTCCACGCGTGGCGGCAATCGCCAAACTTGCCGGGAGCCCTTCGGCGCTGTCGAGCGGAATGCTTCGCTTGCCACCGAGCATATCGGCTGCAAAAGGCGATAGCGTCTCAAGATAACGGCGTTTGCTTTCGCCGTGGAGCGTGTCCATCACGAGCGTCGATTTTCCGCAACCCGACGGTCCGCATACAACCGTAATTTTCCCCAGCGGAAACTGGGCGTTGACATTCTTTAAATTATGGAGTCTGCAACCGCGAATCGAAATGTAATCAAGCATCGTTTAAAAGATAACTATTAAGAGTAGAAATGCTATATTCTCGATAATAAAATCATCTTCAAAATATTTATTCTAAAGGCGCTCGTCATGAAATTGCTTATCTCTTCTTTGCTAGCGTTGTTTCTTATGGCTTGCGGCAACGATTCTCCGACCTCGGCAAATCATTTGAAAGTAAGAGTAAGAAGCGGATCTATGATAGATTCCCGCGACGGCCAGACCTATAAAACTGTAACTATCGGCTCGCAGACATGGCTGGCTCAGAATATGAACTACGAAACGAAAAACAGTTATTGTTATGACGATAATCCTACAAATTGTTCCAAGTATGGTCGCTTATACACTTGGGCTGCTGCGATGGACAGTGCAGGTTTGTGGAACTCCCATGGCAAAGGCTGTGGTAATGACAAAATGTGCTTGCCGATATACCCTGTGCGCGGGGTGTGCCCGGAGGGCTGGCATTTGCCTAGCAACGACGAGTGGAACACCTTGTTCAAAGCAGTTGGCGATACATCTATTGCTGGTGCGAATCTTAAGTCTCGAATGGGGTGGAAGGACGATGGCTACGGCACGGATCCCTTTTCGTTCTCGGCTTTACCTGCTGGTATGTTGTATGTAAAAGGTTTTGTTGAAAAAGCGCTCTTTGCATACTTCTGGAGTTCTATGGAAATTGATCATGGCCGTGCGTACAACGTAGTTTTATACTTCGATTTCGACAATGCGTACCTGAGTGTGAATTTTAAAAACTACGGATTTGCAGTCCGTTGCCTCAAGGACTAAAATAAACATCGTTTAAAATGTTAAATATTAAGCGTGGAAAAGCTATATTTACAATAAAGAAAAATACTAAAAAATTTATTCTAAAGGCGCTCGTCATGAAATTACTTATTCCTTCTTTGCTCTCGTTATTTCTTGTTGCTTGCGGCAATGATTCGTCAACTTCAGTGAATAATTCGGATGATGAACGGATCACATATATAACGGACTCCCGCGATGGTCGAAAATACAAGACGGTAACCATCGGCTCGCAGACATGGATGGCGCAGAATCTGAACTTTGAAACGGAAAACAGCTATTGTTATGGCGATGATCCGTCATATTGTTCCAAGTATGGTCGCTTGTACACTTGGGCTGCTGCGATGGAATCGTGCCCTTCGGGTTGGCATTTGCCGACATTGGATGAGTTTCAAGTTTTGATTGATGCTGTTGGCGGAAAAAAGATTGCGGGTAAAATGCTAAAGGCCACAAATGGCTGGGTTAAGGATGGCAACGGTACGGATGCATTCTTGTTCTCGGCACTGCCTGCTGGTTATGGGGACGGCAGGGGAAAATATGAGCATGAAGGAGAATTTGTGGAATTCTGGACTGCTACTAAATATGAACGCACGGACCCGGACTCGTATAGCGTCTTTCTCAGTCATTTTTATGAAGGTGCGGGTTGGGACTACTCCTCCAGACGCGATGTGTATTCTGTCCGTTGCCTAAAGGATGAACTGTAAAGACTCGCTGGAGTCCACTAAAAAGCCCGTGCAGTTCACTCACTGCCGGGCTGTTTTTTAATTATGAATCCCGTCGCTATGCTCCAGGATGACTGCTTCTGGATGACTGTAGACCTTCCTACCGTCTACTGTCTACTTCCTACTGCGGCTCTGCCGCTATTCCTTAAACGTGAATCTCAGTTCGCCGAACGGAGTGCGGAAATCCTTGTTCTTCAAGTTGTTTTCTTCGATGCCGGCGAACAGTCTGTAACCGCCGCCCACAGAAACTTCAAGGAGCTTTGTCACGCGGAAGTTGAACTGTGCCGAAAAGTCAGAAGTGAAGAATGCGTCGTCAGACTTGAATCCGTCTTCGTCGCCCTTGTTCAAAAAGTTCACGCTGCCGCCACCAATGCTGACCGGGAGCGAAATGGAGAAAATGCCGTTGCGGTAAACGACCGGTTCGGCGAAGATGCCGTAAGAATGGTAGTCGAGCATTTGCGGGTGGCGGACTTTCGGGTTCCTCACGTCGCTAAGGATGGTCGAAAAGTAACCGCCCAGGCTGATGTACGGGTTCAAAACGACACCGATACGGAGGTTCATAAAAATCGTTCCGTCGCGGGCGATAAGGGAATTGCCGCCGCTGACTCCCAAAAGTGCGCTCCAGTCAGAAGAAACCTCTTCTTTAGGCTGGTAATCGGCAGAACCCTGGAGTTCTGCGTGTGCACCGACAGTCAGTGTGAGTGCGGCAAGGAGTGTTTTCCAAAAATTAGCTTTCATTATAAGTCCTCCAGTTTTCCTTCCCATCTCCAGTTCTTTGTGCTTGCGGCCGGCCAGTGACAGATTGTCCAGACAAGGCTGTTTCCGCAAAGGATGATGGACCATACGCCAAAGAGCAAAAAGAGGATAAGGGGGATAAAGGCGAGCGAACCGTAGAAAATGGACATACGTGTGACCATCGTGGTCTGGATCAGTATGAGGATTTTCACGTAGATGTTGATGGCAAGCCACGAAATCAAAGTCGAAAGCATCGAGGCTAGTATCAGTTTCTTGCGGGTGTAGTGCTTGTTCTGTCCTGCTGGGCGGGCGGGCAACTTGTAGAGCATCAGGAAAATGACGAGGAGAATGGTGATGTGGTATGCCGAGTACCAGAATGCCGAAATCATCGCCTTGATGACTTCGGGCGAAAAATGGAAACCGTCGACGATGATCACCGAGAGGACTTTCTGGATGTGGTTCACGAATCCTGCGAACATCCCGAAGAAAAGGGCGGCGATGAGGAGGAACGGCGTGTAGACTTTGATTTGATGGATCAGGGTTCTCGAAGTCTTGTTCTCCCAGACGACATTGAAGTTCGTTTCTAGGCTGCCGAATGCGAGAATGAACGTGACAAAAAGACCGCCGGCACCGATAAACCCGAGTTTTTGTATGGGGATATGTTCCGCGTTTTCGACGATATCCATGATCTGCTCGGTCGGCCAGTCCAGATTGAGCATGTCGATGACAATCGGGAGGTAGTCCGAAATGAAGTTGCCGAATCCGACCGCAAGCGTGATGGAGGTGAGCATGATGAGGAGCGGAACGACTGCCACAAGGGTCGTGTAGGTCAATGCTGCCGCACGCGTCATTCCGTGATAATACAGGAACGATTTCCCGGTGACAACCATGATTTTTACGAATGTCGGAGAACGGGCTGCGATATTATCGAACAACCATTCCCACGAAAAATTTTTCCACCAGTGAGGCATATCACTATAAATATAGTTAAAGGAACGACTTACGAGAACTTTTGGCGCGTTTCGTTTCGTTTTTTTACGAAAAACTGTACTTTTTGTGGTCGAAATTTCCTAAAAACAGGTTTACTAATGTAGACAAATAATAAATTCCTTTTGTGGACTTTTTCTAGCAAATTATTGTTTGAAAGTTAAAAGTATAATAAAAAATGTGGACTTTTTATTGAAAAGAGATTATATTTGAAAGAAACAAGAGTTTGGTTTTACACCGTTAGGAGCGTTGTATATGGGATCCAATCGTAATTTCAAGTCTATTCTTGTAAGTTCTGCGCTTGCTGCAGGGCTTGCTGTTCCATCTTTTGCTGCGCCTCGTCAAATGGAAAACTTGACGCGCGGCCTTGTCGCGTCAAACGTGGGCAAGGGTATGCTGGTTAGCTGGCGCTTGTTGGGCACCGACGACCCGGCGACGGAATTTGTCCTCTATCGTGATGGAAAGAAGATTGCCTCGGTTGGTAAGTCTGCCGGCACGAGCTACCTTGATGCTGCGGGCGCAACGACCTCCAAGTACACGGTGGCTGCCGTTGTCGATGGTAAAGAACAGTCCCAGATTGGTCTGTCTCTCGTTTTGGATAAGACGGTCTCGAACAGCGGAAATTCCTTCCCCTACAAGACGATTAAACTTGAAGTTCCTGCAGCACAGACTATGCCGAACGGTGAAACGTGCACTTACGTTCCGAACGATATGAGCACGGCTGACCTCGATGGTGACGGCGAATATGAATTGGTTCTCAAATGGGATCCGTCTAACGCTCACGATAACTCGCAAACGGGTTATACGGGTACCGTGTTTATTGATGCCTACAAGCTGAATGGCAAGCGCCTTTGGCGCATTGACCTCGGCAAGAATATCCGCGCAGGTGCTCATTACACGCAATTCCAGGTCTTTGACTACGATGGCGACGGCAAGGCGGAAATGATCGTGAAGACCGCCGACGGTACAATCGACGGAACAGGCAAGGCGATTGGCGACAAGTCCAAGGATTACCGTGACGGCAACGGCCTTGTGCTCAAGGGACCGGAATACTTGACCGTTTTCCGCGGTGCTGATGGCGCTGCGGTTTCGACGGTTGATTTTGTGCCGAGTCGAGACATCAACCAGCATGTGAAGGGCAAGGATGGCAAGGGCTACTGGGGCGACAACTACGGTAACCGTTGCGAACGCTACTTAGCTGCTACAGGCTATCTCGATGGCGTCCATCCGAGTGCAATTTTTGCACGTGGTTATTACACGTCTGCTTATGTAGTTGCATACGATTTCGATGGCAAGACTTTGAAGCAACGCTGGTACCACAAGTCTGAAGACCCGGGCAAGGGACTTTATGGCGAAGGTAACCATAGCCTCCAGGCGGCAGACCTTGATGGCGATGGCTATGATGAAGTGTTTTTCGGTGCTGCAGCCTTGAACCATGATGGCACCCTGCGTTACCGCACTGGTCTTGGCCATGGCGACGCTCACCATATCGGTGATCTGGATCCGGACCATCCGGGGCTTGAATCCTGGGACGTTCACGAACACAAGGATGCTCAGTATACCGAAGAAATGCGCGGCCATGACGGTAAGGTTATTTGGGGTACTCCGCAGCCTTCTTCCGGTGGAGTGGACAATGGTCGTGGCATGGCGGCGGACGTTGATTCTGAATATCGTGGCTATGAAATGTGGTCTGCAAAGGGTGGTGGAATGAAAACCGCTAAGGGTAAGCTCATTGGAACGCCTGCAGTGTCTCAGAATTTCCGTATTTATTTTGACGGTGATGAATACGATGAGCTTTTGGACGGTGCTTTTGTAACAAAGTTTAACTCCATCGACAAGAAGTCCGAAACTTATTTTGACGGTCCGGCCGCGCTTGGCGCAACGGGCTGCAACGGCACCAAGAATACCCCGAGCCTTGTGGCGGACCTCTTTGGTGACTGGCGTGAAGAGCTTGTGGTGCGTTCCGAAAAGGATCCGACCACGATTTACATCGTTTCTACTCCGGTGGCAAGCCCGCACCGCGTCTATACCTTGATGCACGACGCCACGTACCGTACTGCGGTTGCCTCCGAAAATACGGCATACAACCAGCCGCCGCATGTGGGATTCTTTATGCCGGACATGGTGAAGAAACTCAAACAGCCGGATATTTACGTGGTCGGTGAAAATGTCGAAGTGCCGGTCGATACGACTCCGGTCGTGAACGATGGTTTGTCCATGCTTGATGCCTCTAAGCCGAAGGATGGCGTTGGTTGGACAGAATCGACGAATGAAGGATTCCTCAAAAACGGTTACTTCAATTTTGATAACACTCTTTCAAGCTATGGCATTTGGGAAATCTTCTCGAAGACCGAAGCAAAAACGACTCTTATAATCCGCTATGCTAATGGTGGAAATAGTGACCGTAGCATGGCTGTCTATATGAATGGCGCATCTGCAGGTACGTTGAGTTTCCCGCCTACAGGCTGGACTACGTATAAAGAAGCGACTATTGACGTGAAACTGAAAGCTGGCGTCAATACGCTTAAGCTGACGTCGATGACAAGTGACGGTGGCCCGAATGTCGATATGTTCACGTTCGGAATTGACGGCGTAGAACTTTACGATGGAACGCAGGTTGTTGACAAGCCGGTATCGATTGTTCCGCAGATGTTTATGCCGAACGTCTACAATCCGGTGACGGGAATTCTCAAGACTCGTGAAGCTGGGCTTGCTGAAATTTACGCTTACGATATGACGGGTAAGCTCGTTGGCGGAATCTCCCGCAATGTGACTGCCGGAACGTCTAAGGTGATGTTTGACCGCGAAATGCTCCCGCGTGGTGCTTACATGATGGTTGTGAAATTAAACGGTCGCGTGATTTCGAAGAGCTTGCGTAAGGCCGCAAAATAACTTGTGTGCTTCCGGGAGTTGCTTTCGGAAGCTTTTGGAATTTTTTAAGAGGTTTTCAAATGGGTATGTTTTCTAAGGTTTGGCAGGGTGCTGTTGTAGCCTCGATGTTGGCGACTCCGCTTGCGATTGCGAAGGTTACAATTTATATGCTTGGCGATTCCACCATGCAGGACTGGGCTGATGGTTATTATCCCAAACAGGGCCAGGGCCAGGATTTTCATTACTGGTTCGATGTAAACAAGGCGGCAGTGGTGAACCGTGGACAGGGCGGTATGTCGCTTGGTGGCGGCGGTAAGGACAAAAAGGGTAACACCGCGGTCGGCTATTACGACATGTTCTTTAAGAAGGGCTGCTCCAATGGTGGTTGCATTGCGGACAAGTTGCAGGCTGGCGACTATGTCGTTGTCCAGTTCGGTATTAACGACGTGAACTACAGCACGGAAGACTTCTTTGCCTCCAACATGAAAAAGCTTGTGAGCGATGTCAGGGCGAAAGGCGCTTATCCGATTATCATGAGCCCGATTCGTCGCTTGTACTATGATTCTCCAACGCAGATCCATAACAGCTATCGTGGCTACCCGGCTCTTAACCAGAGCCTTGCAACGGAATTGAACGTTCCGTTTATCGATATGAGCGAAATGGTCGCGAACTACATGATTTCTGTGGGCGAACGCTATTCGGCACAGTTTATCTTCAACTATGCTACAAAATCTGAATATAGCAACTTGGGCAGTGACCAGACGGACCAGGTGCATTTACAGATGAACGGTGCGAATGCCTTTGGACGTATCATTACAGAACAGATGCGCGCCCACAAGGATCCGATTGTGAAAAAACTTGGCGACTACATGGCGCCTATGTACCAGGTAGATGTCAAGGTGAGCCCGGAAGGCGCTGCCGAAGCGACTTCTCTTAGCGCTTACTACCCGAAGGGCATGACGGTTATGCTCAAGACCATTCCGAAGTCCGGCAAAAAGTTCTTGGGCTGGTATGACGGTAACGGCAACAAGGTCGGCGCCCCGAGCCGCTCCAATGTAAAGTCTCCGTACATCCACACGTTTGTCATGGGTTCTGCATCGACGCAGTTCACTGCAGTGTATGAAGGCGGTACCGCTCAGAAGTACACGGGCGATGGCAAGGCTTTGACCGCATTCCCGACAACGACCCCGAAGAGCCTTGACGATGTGACGTTTGAACCGTTCACGCCGATTGATGGCAGTGAAGAAACAGAAACCAAGGTGGATAAGGATATCAAGAAATTCTTTGACGCAAGTAAGCCGGATACTGCAGGAATTGGCTGGACCCAAACGGAATGGACTGGCTATATTGGCGATGGCTATTTCAACTTGGATAACACGAACGTGTCGTTTGCAAGTTACAAGGTGAAGTTCCCCGGTGCAGGCTACGTGACGCTTGCTGTGCGTTACGCCAATGGCGGTTCTACAGACCGTATGTTCAATGCCTACCTTGATCACGACTACTATTTGAGCGCCCCTCCGACAGGTGGCTGGGACAAGTGGGATACCGCTTACGTTGTGATGGATGCGCCGCAGGGCGAAGCCGAACTCAAGTTTATGTCGGTGACTTCTGATGGTGCTCCGAACCTTGATGCGTTTGGCTTTAACCTAGATGGTGTTTGCCGTGTTGGTGTGGATTGCAAGGAAGAGATTCCGCCGACGTCCTTGCAGGGCGTTAAGGCCGTAGCTGGAGCAAGACTCCACGGCAATATGCTTTCGCTGACGGAACGTGCTGAAGTGAACGTGTTCGATATGAACGGAAGTCTCGTCGTGCGCAAGACAGTATCGGCGGGCGAGGTGGATTTGTCTACCCTTGTGCGTGCCAACGGCCTTTATCGTGTGACGGTCCGTCAAGGCAGTAAAAAGTTTGCCGCAACTTGGGCAAAGGTTAAATAGGTGCAAATTGTCATCCCCGCGTAGGTGGGGATCACCTTTCATAATACAAGAAGGAGATGCTCGACTGTCATCCCGGACTTGTTCCGGGACGGGCATGACAATAAAAGGATTTGCTATGAATAAGTTTATAAAAATCTTTCTCGCTGCTGCCGTGTTTACGGGTGTTGCCGTGAGCGACTCGACGTCATTCTCGATTTACGTGGTGGGCGATTCCACGGTTCAGACGTACAAGGACAATGTTTACCCACAGACGGGCTGGGGACAGGTCCTTGGCTACTTCTTTGATGCGTCGCGCGTGAACGTTCTCAATTACGCTATTGGTGGTCGCAGCTCCAGAACATTTATTGAAGAAGGCCGCTTGGACGAGGT
Organism: Fibrobacter succinogenes; assembly: GCA_902779055.1. Taxonomy (GTDB): domain Bacteria; phylum Fibrobacterota; class Fibrobacteria; order Fibrobacterales; family Fibrobacteraceae; genus Fibrobacter; species Fibrobacter succinogenes_K. The sequence continues at coordinate 375,134 of CACZAD010000007.1, forward strand.
CAAGGGAAAGCTCCAAAAGGGCGACTACCTCTTTGTGCAATTTGGCCATAATGACCGCGACTATTCAAAGGCCGCACGTTATGTGGAACCGTCGAAGTTCTCTGGATTCATCCAACAATATGTCGATGCTGGCAAGGGCAAGGGCGCCAATGTCGTTCTCGTCTCTCCGATGAACTTGAACGGTAGCCGCAACGTGTTCTCGACGGGCTCTAACAACTACGATGCCCGCGGCATGATGCAGACGGTTGCCAAGAACAACAAGATTCCGTTTGTCGATTTGAACATGAAGTCGTACAACACGTATAACAATACGTACAAAGGTATGGGCGATTATGTGACCCGCTATCTCTACAAAAAGCTGGAAAAGGGTGAATACCCGAATTTCCCTGATGGTGTGAACGATGGTACGACGCACTTCCAGGAAATGGGCTCGATGGGCCACGCCCAGATGATTTGTGAAGAGCTTGCAGATAATCTCAAGTCCAACACGAACCTCTCTGCCGATGCAAAGGCTGCGCTTACGACGCTTGTGTCTGCAATTAAGAAGCGTTATACAATCAAGGTCAAGACGAACCTCTCGAATTACAACGGCCTCATTACGCAGACGCAGTATTTCCCGGCGGGTTCCCCGATGACGCTCCGCGTGACGCCAAACGGCCAGACGTTTGAAAAGTGGGTCGATGATGACTGCAACGAAGTTTCGAAGAACATGATTTATTATGGCTTCAAGACGAAGGCCCGTGACATCACATACACGGCGATGTTCAAGGGCGGTGCCGCTTGCACGCCGATTTCTCATGCTTCGGAAGATTCTTACGAAGAAGGTCCTGGTGGCAGTTCGAGCAGTTCAAGCGGTGAAGTGGAAGTCAAGGACCTTGACGAAGCTCTGTGTTCGCTCAAGGCTGGTACGGATGCTTGGCCGTCTGTGATTGACATGGCGGAACCTGAATTTGGAGATGGCTGGACTGAAAAGAATCATGAAGGCTATACTGGCGGCGGTTTCTTCAATCTTGATAATTCTGCCTACAGCAAGGCCACGTACATGGTGACTTCGGACCAGTCTGCAGAAAAGGCCCGTGTGATGATCCGCTATTCGTTTTCGGGAAGCGCTAATCGCGATATGAAGGTTACGGTAGATAATGGCACCTACGATGTGACATTCAAGTCCACCGGAAGCTGGGACAAGTGGGATACGGTCTATATCGACAACGTCTGGGTGGATGCCTTGGACTTCAAAGTGATTTTACAGTCGGCGACGGCAGATGGCGGCCCGAATATCGACATGATTGCGTTTGATATGAAGGATGTTTATCGTACCGGTTGCAAGGCCGCTCGCGAAAATCAGCAGGGACCTGTTTCGATTGTTCCGACAAAACTTGCGACAAAGCCGCGAGCCAAAGGCGTCACTGTCAATGCGCTTGGCCAGAAAGTGCTAAATGTTCGCAACCAGTCGGATTTGCGAAACCTCCCCAAAGGCAACTACTTCCGCTATTAAAAAACGAAAATTTTAATTTTTGCCGAAATTTACGTGAATATCTGAGAAAATTGTTTGATATTCACGTAAAATTTTGATGTTGTATGTAGTTAAAATCCGCTTGAATGCGGATTTTTGCTTTAAAATGAAAAATTTTGAGCTTTTAAAGCTTAAAACACTGTCTAAAAGGTGGCGAAAGATACTTTTTGCTGAATTTTTAATAAGTTTGTCTGAATTTTTACGTGAGAAAATCTGATAATTCGATATTTTTCACGTAAAAAATGAACTTTTTTAGATTTTTAAAAAAAAATAACACATTTTTTTATAACATAATGTGGACATAAAATTTGCAAAACTGTGGACAATAATGTATATTACTATTAGTAACTCTTTCTAATAAAAGGAGATGTCCGATTAAATCGGGCATGACAATCACAAGTTCAGACCTCAAAGGGGCGAAGCCCCGACCTCATAGTTTATAGCCTAATGATCAATATTTTTGAATATCTGAATTACCGCGAATTTTTGAAAGACGCCTACGAAGAGCGCCATGCAAGCGATTGGCGTTTTAGCCATCGTTTTATTGCCGAAAAAGCGGGCTTCGATTCATCGATGTTCAATAAGATCTTGCAGGGCAAGCGCAATTTGACCGACCGCATTGTCGAAGTTTTTGCGTCTATCTTTTGCAGTGACGAACGCGAAAAAGCGTACTTTGCGAACATGGTGGCGTTCAACCAGGCAAAGACTCATTCCGAAAGCCGTCAGTATTTGGAAAAGCTCGTGGCGACAAAGGAATGCAAAGTTGAGGACTTGGCAAAAGATCAGTTTGAGTATTTTGACCATTGGTACCATGCCGTTGTCCGTGAACTTGTGACTTTTTACCCGTATGTGGGTGACGATGCCGCCTTGGGACTTATGGTGCGCCCGCCGATTTCGGCAAGCCAGGTGAAGTCTTCGATTGCTCTGCTAGAACGTCTCTCGATGATCAAGAAAAATGAGGAAACGGGATTCTACGAACAGACGCAGGGGCTTGTTTCGAGCGGCCTGGAATCTTACAATACTGCGGTAAACGCTTACATCCAGCAGAACCTGGACGTGGCGCAGACGGCAATGGACCGCTTTGACCGCAGTGAACGCAACCTTTCGACGCTTGCGTTTGGCTGTGACGAAACGACCTATAACGAACTTGTCGAAATGGTTCGCAGGTTCCGTCGTGAAGTTTTGGCTAAGGTGCAGTCGTGCCAAAAGCCGAATCGTGTTTTCCAGTTGGGAATGCAGCTGTTCCCGCTTTCGGATCCGTATCCGCCACCGCAAAGGCGCGGCCGCAAACGTCGTATTCGCGGTGCCGAAATGCAGAATGCAAACGTGGATTCTCAAGACGAATCCGCCGAAGAAAAGGAGCGTGAACATGAATAAGTGGATTTGTGTTGCTCGTCCTCGACTTTCGCTATTGGCGGGCGTATGCCTTTTGATGCTTTTGGCGGCGTGCCACAACGATAAGGTGGCTGGTGGAACAGAAGCGGAATCGACGATTGCCCTGTATATCCAGCTTGCGGATGGGAAGCCTGCTCCGATGTCGCGTGTCCGCATCTTGCCGGGGGATTACCTTTCTAGCGGCCCTACGGAAAATGCTTGGAACGAAACAAATGAGGATGGGCTGGTTTCGTTTGAAGTCCGCAACGGCCGCTATACCATTGAAGCGCGTAACGTGAGTGAATCTAAGGCTTCGGGTGCTGTGCATTCTATAGCGCTTGATGCCAAGGCCGATTCCAAGGTTGATACCATCAAGTTGGGCGAACTAACGTCTATTGATGGCTATGTAGTCCTTGGTGAATCGCCTGTTATCCGCGTGGCGGGTCTTGACCGTTATGTCGTTCCCGATAGCACAGGACATTTTGTCATTGATTCGCTTCCGTCGGGTCGTTTTGACGTGCAGATCGGTAATCCCGACGAAGTCCATTCGGCGTTAGTGCAGTCCAATGCTGGTGATACTTTATTTGTTGACGGCTCCGATGTTGCTTCGGACATCAAGGTCGTAAAGCCTGAAATCGCAACAGCAACAGAATATCCCGAGAGCGACTGGAGTGCTCATGAAGCCTTGCTCAAACAAATTCAAGGCTATGCAGTTGGAACGCTTGGTGCTACTGGAAAAACCGACAGCACGGGGAAAATTGAAAAGGCCGAAGGCGAAATTTGCATTGTTACGACAACGGATGATTTGATTGACGTGGTGGATTCTTCAAAAGTGGATTCGCTTGGAAATTACGGGACGAAGGTTGTTTTGTCCCAGGGCTCTTTCCGTGAATGCGCCGAGAAGGATACTCCAGTCTGGATTCTTTTTGAAAAAGATGGTACGTATAATTTACGCTCTCCACTGCGAATAAAGTCTGATAAAACTGTGGATGGCCGTGGGCGCGATATTCGCATTACCGGTATGGGAATTTTGACAAATGAATCGTCCAATCTCATTTTTGAAAATTTGACTTTTACGGCGCCTGCGATAACAGCTCATGATACAACAAGCCGCCGCGCTCTCTCTATCCATAACCGCACACATCATGTCTGGGTGGACCATTGCACGTTCGAAGAATATCCGTTAATTCTGGTGGATGTCAAGCGCGGTTCAAATGCGGTTACGCTCTCGTGGAATCGTTTTGAAAATGCGCAGTCTGGCATTTTATTTGGGCTGGAGCCGGACCTTTTCGTTGATTCAGCACAGACGTTGACTTTGCATCACAATTACTTCTCGAACTTGGAACTTCGAGGCGTGCTTGCGCGTCGTGGTAAAATTCATGCCTATAACAATTTCATCTACGATGTGGGGGATGCTGGAATGGAATGTTCTGATTATGCGGCTTGCTACATCGAGGGCAATGTCTACAATAACGATGTGCCAGTTCGGGGATATCGCCTGAAAAACGAAGATGGCTCGCCGGATGAATTAACAAGAGGCTTTGCCTACGTGGTGGATAACTGGTATGGCCGGGATGGGGAAAACAGTCCGCAAGAGAAAAGCGTTCTAAAACCCGATTACCAGGCACGTGTTGAAAAATCTGGCGTTGAACTTGCCGTCCGTGTCAGGAATGAATCCGGTCCCCGGTAAAACTCCGCACGACTTCCTACTTCCTACTTCTAACTTCCTACTAAAATTGCTATATTTGGGACGCGAACTTTAAAGGAGCTATAATGCTTAAATCTACATTGCAACAGACCGATCCGGAAATCTATAACATCATCCAGAAGGAAGCCGAACGCCAGGAATATGGTATCGAACTTATCGCTTCTGAAAACTACACTTCCAAGGCTGTGATGGAAGCCATGGGTTCCGTCCTCACCAACAAGTACAGTGAAGGTTACGTTGGCAAGCGCTACTACGGTGGTAACGAAGTTATCGACGAAATGGAAGCTCTCGCTATCGATCGTTGCAAGAAGCTCTTTGGTTGCGACCACGTGAACATCCAGCCGCTTTCCGGTTCTCCGGCTAACGCTGCTGTCTACTTCGCCGTTCTCAAACCGGGTGACAAGGTCCTCGGCCTCAAGCTCGACCACGGTGGACACCTTTCTCACGGTCATCCGGTGAACTTCTCCGGTATGCTTTACAACTTCGTGCAGTACGAAGTCGATAAGGAAACGGGTCGCATCGATATGGACAAGGTCCGCGAAATTGCTCTCCGCGAAAAGCCGAAGATGATCCTCGCTGGTTTCTCTGCTTACAGCCGTAACCTCGACTGGAAGCGCTTCAAGGAAATCGCAGACGAAGTTGGCGCTCTCACGATGGCTGACATCTCTCACATTGCAGGTCTCATCGCCGGTAAGGCAATCGAATCTCCGGTGCCGTACTTCGACATCGTGACGACCACGACCCACAAGACTCTCCGTGGCCCGCGTTCCGCTATCATCATGTGCAAGGACCGCACGATCCAGAAGATGGTGAAGGGCGAACTCAAGGAAGTTTCTTTGGCCAAGGAAATCGACAAGGGCGTGTTCCCGGGCATGCAGGGTGGTCCGCATGACCACATCAACGCCGGTAAGGCCGTTGCATTCCTCGAAGCTCTGCAGCCGGAATTCCAGGTTTATGCCAAGAACGTCATCAAGAACGCTCAGGCTATGTGCGCTGAAATGCAGAAGCTCGGCTACAAGGTCATCAGCGATGGCACTGACAACCACCTCATCGTTGTCGATATGACTTCTAAGGGCGTTTCCGGTAAGGAAGCTGAAGTCGCTATGGAAAAGGTCGGCATCTCCTGCAGCCGTTCCACGATTCCGTTCGATCCGCGCAAGCCGATGGACCCGTCCGGTGTTCGTCTCGGTACTGCAGCTATCACGACCCGTGGCTTCGACGAAGAAGACACCCGCGAAGTGGCTCGCATTATCGACCGTGCAATCCAGGCTAAGGACGACGAAGCTGCTCTCGCCAAGATCCGCGAAGACATCGTCGCTCTCTGCAAGAAGCACCCGCTTTACAAGTAATGGCTTGTCATCCCCGACTTGTTGGGGATCGCCTTTACGAAATTACGCCCTCGGTTTTAACCGAGGGCTTTTTTGACGCCTATGGCGTTTTGTCAATGGTTTATCTAGTGCAACAACGTATTCTTTAATGAAATAAGCGTATATTCCATACGGGAGATAATGTATGGAATGTTTTAAAACTGCTTTTTGTGCGGCATTTTCGCTTGCCGTTTCTACTGTTTCTACTTTTGCTGGCCCGATTACTACGGTTCCTTGGAACGGTCATCCGGGTGCAGCTACTTTCACGTTTGACGATGGCCTCCATTCCCAGACGAACAACCTCACGTTCTTGGACAACATGGATGCAAAGGTGACTTTCTTTGTTTGCACGGGGACGATGGATTTTTCGACCAATTCGCAACCGCACTTGAATTACGCCAAGAAAGGCCACGAAATCGGGAATCACACGGTCAACCACAAGAATTTGACACAGGGGGCGGATCTCAATTCAGAAATTGGCGGTGCCGCTACAAAGCTCCGTAGCATGGGGCTGGAGGCGACATCCTTGGCTACGCCGTATTGTGCCCAGAATGCGACGGTAAAAAATGCGATTAACCAGGAACACTTCATTAGTCGCGGATGCGGTGGTGGTGGCCTTACGGGCTGGGATAACGAACCGGACTGGATGCAGATCGATTCGCACTACTGGCAGGCAAGTAGCAATGTCGCGAGTTTCAAAAGCAGCCTCGATCAGGCGGCGAGCGGCAAGTGGCATGTGCAGCTGAATCACGGTGTTGCGGGCAACTGGGATGTGATTTCGACGGCGGACATCAAGACGCTCATTGAATATGCGGTTAGCAAAAATTTGTGGGTCGCGACGTTTTCTACGGTGGGCGCTTACTTGCGCGCTCATTTCACGATTGACAAGGCGACTGCGACGAATACCGCGAACGGTTTTACGGTCAAGTGGACGTCTCCGCATGCGCATATGCCAAAGAGCGTGCCGCTTCGCGTAAAGATTCAGGGCGCACAGGGCAAGACTGTAAGCCAGAAGGGTAAGGAAGTCAAGCCGAATTCTGATGGTACTTACACGATTGAATTTATGGCGCTCGAACTTGAAGTTTCGGGCGAGCCGATTGAAGTCAAGCCGTTCAAGGGTGCGATTGAAATTCCGGGAACTGTTGAAGCCGAAAACTACGACACCTACGCTTACAGCGATGCTGACGGCAAGAGCGACGAAACGGGCTACCGTAGCGATGATGCCGGCATTGTCAAGGGGGGCTCGGGCTATGCGCTTGGCTACACGAGTGTTGACGACTACTTTGAATATACTTTGGATGTAAAGAACGCCGGGAATTACAAGGTTGTCATCAATGGCGCGACTGGAAATTCTACAGCATCCAGCGTGACGGTTTCTGTGGGCGACAAGAATGTCCAGACGGAAATCCCGTCCAAGGGCGATTGGAATACGTATTCCGAAGTCGATGCTGGTGAACTGGAGCTTGCTGCGGGTAAGCAGACGCTCCGCCTCACGATCAACACGAACTACATCAATGTGGACTGGATCAAGTTCGTGGATGAATCGGCGCAGTCTAGTTCTTCGGGCTCGACCTCGATTTCGCAGAATGTTGCTTTTGAACGTGGCTCTGCTATGGTTCGTTGCCAGGTGTTCGATATGAACGGACATCTGGTCAAGTCGGCGAGCGTGATGGCGGGTTCTGCAGGTGAAGCCTGGAACCTCGTCAAGACCGGTCTTATAAACGGAGTCTATGTCATGCGCTATGGCGAAATTGGACGGAATGGCACGCGTTTTATCCAAGTGAAAAAGTAAAAATCGAAAAATTACCCTCGGCTAATTCCGAGGACGTTTTTTATCCAAGAAATCAACTTCTTGGTTCTTGATTCGTTCTTTGTTTGCGCTTTTAAATATTATCTTTGGGTTTGTATTGATGAGGTATTATGCAGTCCTGGACAGAGATTAAGAAAATCGAAAATCCCACCGAAGAACAACAGTTAGAAGCCGTCAACCTCAACTGGTATGCTATCAGCTTGATTGAAAATCCGACGGAAAAGGTGCAGAAGGCTGCATTTGAAAAAAACGAGCAGGCCATTCTTTATGTGAAGTGCGGCCCTTGCGATGCGTTAAAGCAGGCTTTGAACTCGATGGACGAGGCCAAGTTCCTGACTGCATTTAAGGCCGAACCGAACTTGCTCAAGTTTGTCACCAATCCCGATCTTTTGAAGTTCGCTGTCCAGTTTGACTGGAAGATTGTCCGTCAAATTGATGGCGCTTCCGATGAACTTTGGGCCGAGGCCGTTCGTCAGAGCGCGGATGCACTGAAGTTTGTCCGAAATCCTGGCGAAAAGGTGCTTGTCGCTGCTGTTGAACGCGATTGGAAGTACCTCCAAGAAATTGAAGTGCCTAGCGCTGCCGTTGTCGTGGCTGCCGTCAAGCAGGATTTCCATGCATTCGAATATGTGAGCATTCGCCGTCGTACAGAGCAGGTTCAGCTTGCTGCTGTTCGTGCAGATTGGCGCTGCATCCAGTACTTGCAGCGAGCCAGTGAAAATGTCCAGATGGAAGCGGTTCGTCAGTCCAAGGACGCTCTCAAGCTCATCAAGAATCCGACTCCTGCTGTCAAGGAATATTGCGCGTGATAAAACTGTCTTCGGTGACATTTCGTTATCCGAAGTCCACAATGGATGCCCTGTCGAAGTTTTCGCTGGATATCCCGCAGGGGAGCTTCTTTGCTTTGATCGGCCCCAACGGTGCCGGTAAAACAACGTTGCTGCGCCTTTTGTGCGGTCGTCTGGGAAATTTTAAAGGCTCCGTAAAAATTGATCCCGAAATCAAGAATGCGGCGGGCTTTCTGAATGCCAAGAAATATGGTGTGCTGCTCGAAAATCCAGGAATTTATCCGAAACTCACCATCGAAGAATACCTCAAGTTCTTCAGCTATTTCTATGACTTGGGGGAGGGCGCCTGGCTTGAAGGCGGCACCGTTTATAAACGCTGCATGTCGTTTGTTGAACGGTTGAACTTGCCGTCGTTGGATACGCGTATGGACGCACTTTCGCTTGGAAACCGCCAGAAGGTGCAGATTGTCCGTGCTATGATTCATAATCCAAAGCTCTTGATTTTGGATGAACCGGTTGCAAATCTCGATCCGATTTCGAGAGAAACGGTCTGGACGCTCATCAATGAATGGCGTTCCGAAAATCAGGGGACTGCGATTGTGTGTTCACACGTGCTTGCCGAGATGGATAAGTGCGCTACCGATTATGCGATCATCAATCACGGACAGGTGCTAAAAAGCGGTCGTGTCGCTGACCTCGCTAGCGATAGTTCCTTGTTCCGCGTGTCGGTTCATAATAGCGCCGGCGCTACGCTGGATCAAATCCAAAAAATCCTGAAAACAGCGCTAGATGCGGCAAATATTGATGCTTCCGTCACGACGGTCGGAATGCCGCTTGCCCAGCTTTACAAAAAAGTAATCGGAAATTCCTAAAATGCGTGTGACAGGTCGAAGGCGAACCTGCTCCAGCTAAATCCTTCGGACGTGTGCCAGTTCGTAAGCCCCTTCTTGAATGCGTAATCAAGACGGAACGTGAGGAATTGCCAGTGGTAACGTACGCCAAGTCCAAGGCTTCCTTCTTGCGTATCTTCGTAACGTTCGTTCATGGAGTCCATCACTTTTGCCCAGTCGCAGAACTGTACGATTTGCCATTTTCGGAGGGATTTCCACGGGAGCGTCCAACGGAGTTCCTCGTTGATGCGGTAATACATTGGCGTTAGAGCCGTGTTGATGACCTTTTCGCCTTTCTCGTTCTTGGATTCGTAGCTTGCGTAAATGCTGCGGAAGCGGTAGCCACGGACGGAACGGGAACCGCCCTGGTAGAACACGCGGGCGTCATCTTCGATGGCCGTGTTGAAGAACTTGCCGATGCTTCCGCTGAGCGCTCCATAGAGCGTCCAGAAAAGCGGCGAATAAAGGTTGAGCGTCGTTTCGCCGTAGGTGTAAACGTGTCCGTCGCCGGCGTCCTTTTTACCGCTAAAGTTCGTGCCCATGCCGGCTGTCGGGAATATGCGTACGCCTTTGGTCGGATTGAAGTAGTCGTCCGTGTAGTCGAACGTCAATGCGATTTCGCCTTTGAGCTTAAAGAGCTTGTCGTCATTCTTGTCCACATATCGGGTGTCGATCGTTCCACGGAACTTGATGTGGCTGGTAATGCCGAAGGTCAAATCGCCGCGGTTGATGATTTCATAACGTTCTTCGATGCTGTCGGGATAAGCGGGCGGGTTAATTTTTTCGTGGTTGAATGTCAGGCGGTTTTCAAAGCGGATGGCCGTCGGGATGAACGAGAATGATGTTCCGAACAGGAGCGGGTTTGCGTAGCCTAAGGTGATTTCTTGCTTGTGTTGCGCAATTTGGAAACTGGTCGAAAATTCGTTGAACTTTCCAAAGAAGTTCTTGTGCCCGGCATAAGCCGTTGCGCCAAATCCATAAATTTCTTCAAAGAAGAATCCGTATCTAGCTTCGCCCGGAACGCGCTCGATGACGTCCAGATGAACGTCCGAAAGCCCGTCTTCGCGCAGCTGGTCGCTCATCTTGATTTGCGTAAATAGCTGTGTTGAGTAGAGCTTGTTCTTGAAGTTGATGTACTGGTTACCGTCGATGATTTCGCCCTTGGGAATTCGCCACAGTGACGAAAGCCATGCCGTATCCGAAAGCCCCTGTTCTGGCTCGGCGTGCTTTTCGTTTTTGTCCATCACGCGCTGGGTCGTTGTGATGATGTTACCCATCAAGACTTTTGGACCGGGGCGCACATTGATGACAACGTTGATTTGCTTGGCGGTGGTGTCGACCAGTTCTTCCGAAGACAGGTAGACGTGCAGGTTGCCTTGCTTGCGATAGGCTTTTTGAATGTCCTGGAGATCTTCTGAAATGTCTTCCTGGTTGTAGAACTGCTTCTTCGAGATCTTGAGAGTCGCAAGGTCTACGGGAATGGGTTCGTCGCCTTCGGAAATGATTCTTGCCTCGTTAAAGCGGTAGCATTCGCCTTCGTCCAGGGTGAGGCTGTAGTTGCGGCGGATCGTTCCATTGGCGAGCTGTTCGCGCAAGATTTCGAATTTGAGGTCAAGACTGTAATAACCACGGGAATAGTAAAGCGCACGGACGTTTTCCGAAGACAGGCGCATCAAAAAGTCCTGCTTGGTCGTGTCCAGTTGTCCAAATTCAACCGGAATGTCCAACTGTTCGTTCAGCTGGAATTTCGAGAATACCTTGTTCCCTTCGATGGTGACAGACCACGGATGCTTTTCTTCGGATTCGGCAAACGTGAGCGACGAAAAAAACAATAATGCTATAATCAGTAAAATCATTTTGCTTTCCTCGTTGGAGCCGTTCCCTTGGAATCATTAAGCGTAGGATCGTTAGGCTGTAGCATGGCTCTTGGCGGACGGACTGTTTCGCAATGTCCGATGCCAAGTAGGCAGGGATTCCAGAACTTGTACGTGTAATTGATACCGATGTTCTTTTCGATGCGGTTTTCGTTGCTTTCGGTACCCGTGTTTGATAGGTACTGCTTCGAAATCAGGAGACCGTTCAAAGACAGGGTCGGATTCAAGTGGTTCTTGTGCGAGTATTCCTTTTCTTGGAATACGGGGAGCGTGTAGGTGGCGCCGAATTGAAGCGCTTGTTCGTAAGTCGGGTTTTCACTCTGGTCTTGGGTATAGCCAAAGATCAGGCTCAAGTTCTTGACCCAGCGATTGAGCGAAATGGGAATCTTGAAGTAAGAAGAGTCCTTTTCGCTGTTGGAACTGTTGTTGAACAGCTTGACCTTCATGTCGATGTCGCCGATGTAGTCACCGCCCAACGTCCTGTTCGCCGTCGAAGAAATCACCTTGCCGATGGCCTTGCCGGCGAGTTTGTTCCAGTCGGTCGATTCGCCGGATTCGTTGGCGATACAGCCTAGGAAGATGTTGTAGTACGTCGCCGCTGCCGAAGATTCGGTGCCGCAGTTCGAATTCGGGTTGGGTTGCGGGTTCGTGATGGTTCCCTGGATATCAAAGTTGATGGGGCAAGTTTCCTTTTCCTTGTCGTCGGAATCGTTACAGTAGGGGAGTTCCTGTGTACTCGAAACATCGATGATGCCGTGCTGCCAGGGCACGTCGTTCCAGAAAATGTTGAACGTGTTGAGGTCGAATTCGTAGATGCTCTTGATGCCGATGAATCCGCTGTTGGCGTTGGAGACGTCTCCGCGCAATAGCGGTCTGTTCGTGGTGCCGAGAACCCAGATGTCAAGCGTCAGCGGGAAGGACGCAAACGGAGTGATGATCTCGACGGAGTCGCTTTGTGAATCGCTTACGTGGAATGCAAGGTCAATCGGGCTTGATACAGAAATCTTTGCTTCGGTCTTTTCTTTGCTGCGCAGGCTTGTGATGGCGTTGTTGAAAAGCGAAATGATCTTGTCGAGCGAACTCGGCGTGATTTCGATGTCTAGGTCTTTGCGGTAGACGAACTTGTCGATGATGAAGTTGCCGCTGATACGGTTGTTCTTGATCTGGCCCTGTTGCGTGTGCGGGATGCTGAAGGTGATGTCGCTCTTTCCGGACAAGTTTGCATTACCGAAAGTTTCGTCCTTGAACGAGTACTTGACGAGCGGGATTTTTGCCGTGAGGGACATCTCATCTTCGGAATCTTCCAGGTGGCTGGTCACGTTGCGCACGACGATCTTATGACGGTTTGTCTTGAGTGTGTACTTTGGGGTGCCGATGTCAATGTCGCCCAGCTTCATGTTCAGCAAGTCGTATGATAGTTTGGCAAGCAATATATCGCCGAATTCGTTCTTTGTATAGATTTCGTTCATGACGAGTATGCCGTCCTTGAGTTCGCCTCCGATATGGAACGGGAACAGGTTTGCGATACTCGAATACTTGAGGATGGTCGAATCCGATTTCAGCTGGGCCGAGATGCCGCGAAGGCCTTCGTGGAGTTTGCCTTCGATTTGGATGTTCAAGTCGGTTTTTTGAATTTCTGCACGGATGCCGGGAATCAGCCAGGAACCGTTGATGTCGATTGTTCCGAGCAATTCAAACTGGTTGTTCAATGTGCCGGTACCAATGATGCTTCCGCCGTTGGCACTTTCGTAGGTGAGGTGGACGACCCTGTCGGGGTCGAAGATGTCGTCGACTACGATGTTCGCATCTCCTGTCCAGATGCCGTTTGCGATGTCGAAGTTGGCGAGCAGCTCGACTTTCTGCTTCTTGGCGGAAACGTTCAGCTGTCGTATGTTGAACAGGTCCGAAGAAATGTCCTTGAAGTTCAGGTCCTTGAATTCGATGTTTCCGAGCAGGCCTGAGCTTTCTTCGTATGCGATTTCGCCGTTGAATAGCCCTGAAGCAAGCGTCGTGTCGCCCAGCGGTTCGAGGAGCAGCGGAATGTTGAACTCTTCTGCCGATGCCGATGCGTGCAGAACCTGGATCGGGAGCATCGCGGTGGGCTTGTAGTCTGGATTGGAATCGTTGGGGAGGACGAATATCCCTTCCATGGCCACCTTGTTGCTGTTGTGGAAGGCGTAGGCCGTGTCGACAAAAATCGTGTCTTCGACTTCTCGAATCTTGACGTAACTGTGGAGGAGGAACGGTTCGACGTTTCCGTCGATGTCGAGTCTGGCTTCGCCGACTCTCGAGTCCAGGTTGTGTCTCCAGGTACCGGTGATCGTTCCTTTGAGCTTGTCGTTGAGTTCGATATCCGAGAACGGGACTGTCGAAATTTCGGCGTGGTCCGCTCTGGCCCATACAATCAGCGAGTCGCCTATGTGGACCGTGGCTTCGGCAGAACCGCCGTGCATTTGTGTAATCTGCCAGGAGGTGTGGAGCGTCGGTTCGTACCAGTCCACATCGCCCGAGAAGAAGAACGTCTCGTTGGGAGTGTAGATGGTTCCCTTGGGGAACGTGATGCCGTTTCCGTCGAGGATGAGCGACATACGCAACGAATCTGCCTTCATGTGGTAGGCGTTGATGATGGAATCGATCTTGACGTAGGCGCGCAGTTTGCCGTTCTCGAAGTTTCCGAAGAGCTTGGCGTTGCGCCCTAGTTCGACGTTACCCTTGACCCAGTCCAAAGCCCAGGGTTCCATTGGCGAAAGGTTTGCTGTAAAGTCCACCTTCATGTTGTCGGCGGTATTCACGGTCGCACTGATGGTGGAGCCTTCTCTCGTTTCGATTTCGGCTTCGATGTTGTCGCCGGTCTTTTTGAGCGAGTGGATGTCCATGTCCATCGGCATCATCTGCGGTCCGAAAATGGCGCTCATGTAGGCGATTTCGCCGGAAAAGTCAAAGTCGATGTTCTCGTCGAGGCTTCCGCTAAGCGTGATCCATCCGCCTTCGTTGTTTGCGAACTTGGTAGAAATCTTGGTCAGCTTGGGGGTGCCGTTGACCTTGATGGTCGCATCGAGTGGCAGGAACGGGTAGAACTTGCCGATGTGTGTCTTGATGGTAAAGTTGTACTGTAGTGTATTTTGGAGGAGCGATGCCGATACGCTTCCGTTGATGTCCAGGTTGCTGATGGCGGGGATCGAGCTTGAAAGTTCCATCGGGACCCAGCTGAGCGGGTCTTTCACGCTGATGCTTGTCGTGACTTTGGCCTGGGTTAGGTCTTTCCGCGGGACGGAGGCGATGATGGCCACGTTGTCGTCTGCGGTATGGACTCTGCCTTTGAGGGAGACGTTTTCTTTTTCGATGCTCGCGTCCAGCTTTAGCGATGCCGGTTCCTTGATGAAGGAACCGCTGATGCTGTCGGCGCTAACGGCGATAGACTGTTTACCGGTGCTTTGGACGAGGATGTTTTGTGCCCCCCAGCCCATATCGTTCATCTTGAACGCGAATTTTCCAACGCTGACCTTCACCGGAATCGGGAACTGCAAACGGTCCGGCAGTTCGATGGGTTCGGCGAGTTTGGACGAATCCGAGGTGGTGGTGTCCGAAACCTGGTTGATGTCGACCTCTCCGACATCGAGGACTACGCTCCTGTTTTCGCCAAGGATGGTCACGTCCAGGTGCGGTTTGCGGATCATGTAGGTGGACTTGCCCTTTTGCACGAGGGCCGAATCGTAAAAGTGGTCAAGGAGATTGTTTTGCTTGTGTCCGTACGGGGTGATGGTCACGTCGCCAAACGTGTGCGGGCTCGAAAGCATTTCTTCGATGGCAAAATGGATATACCAGACGCCTAGTGCGATAGCGCCTACAATCACCGTCATGAGGACGGATTTGACTGCAAAAATTGATAATATCCTCTTCAAGTGACCCTAATATAGATAATGTAGTGTATCATAAAGGGGTGTATGTATGCAACTTGCGCTTGAAAATATATGGAAATTGTAAACTATTGTTTATTTGGAATAAAGTAATTTATCTGTACTGGTCGAGGAAGACCACGTCCTTCCTGCTGTCTACTTCCTACTTCCAACTTCCTACTTCCTACTAAAAATTGTTATATTCACGCTCACATATCCATGAGGACTTTATGAAAAAGGCTTTGCTTGCAGTTTTTTCTTTGTGTACCCTAGTCTTTACGGGGTGCAATTCCATTGGAGACAAGGATACTCTTATCGCTAGAGTCAATGGCGAACCCATTTTTAGGGAAGACTATGCCTTCATGATGCGTGTCGGGAACATCGTCCCGAATACCGACCAGATGCGCAAGGCCTCCGGATCCTTGTTCAGCCGCAAGGCTCTCTATACGGTTGCTCTCGAGAATAATCCAGAACTCAAGGATTTGCTTGCAAACCGCAACTTTACGGTCGACAACTATCTTCTCACGTTTGTCTACCAGCGTCTTTACTCGATGGACCGCCTGACGTACAGCGATGACGAACTTGCCTTCTATTTCGACAAGCATCGTGAACAGTTTGGCGATTCTGTTTCCTATATGACCGTTCGCGGCAAGGTGGCCGAGGCCAAGTATATCGAATCCAATATGGATTCCCTGAAGTCCTACGCTTTCCAGCACAGGGACTTGTCTAAGCCCGAAAGCGAGGTCACGATTACGGATGCCATCAAGGAACGCTTTGTTTCGGAACATCGCCAGCGCGTTATGCGCGAAACCGCTCCTGCGTTGATGAAAAAGTTCAACATCGTGGAAACCGAAATCCAGATGCCTTCTGTAGAAGAATACTACGAATCGCACAAGAACAATTACATGACTCCGTATGGCTACGTCGTGTATCACGTCGAATCTCCGGACTCCATGTCTCTTGTAAAGCGCTTCAAGGGCAAAAAGATCGACCTGCCCAAGTTCATGAAGATTGCTGCCAAGTACAGCGCCAACGAAACGACTAAAAAGGCCAATGGATATGTAGGCAAGGTCGTTATCGGCCACCCGCTCCCGTACGGCATCGGCTTTGTTTCGAACATGTTCTTTGAAATGGATAGCGTTTCCGACAATTACGTTTCCACGGTGCTCCGTTCCGAAACTACAGGACGTTACCACGTGTTCTACCGTGTTTCTGCGGCTCCGTCCGAGGTCAAACCGCTTGACCGTGTCCGCGAAACCATCAAGTACGAACTTGCCAATACGGCCAACTATGAACTTGATTCGTCCTATGTCCTCGTGACCAAGAATGGTGAACCCGCCATTCGTGAAAAGGACGTCATGGATACGTATGCAGACAATCCGGGCATGGTCCGTTCCCGCAGAACGCACCAGCAGATTGTGAACTCCTTGGCGACCCAGCTCGCTTTTGCTTCTGAAGCTCGTGAAATTGGCCTCGACCATTCCTGGGAGTACAGGGCCCTGCGCCGCCAGAGCGATGTAGACTTTATCATCAAGCAGTACAGAAAGAAGGTGATTAACCGTATCGCTGTTCCCGAAGATTCCCTCAAGGCTTTGTTCGAACGCTGGGGCGGTAATCCGGGTCATCCGAACATGAGCTACGAAGACTCCCGTGCTGATTTGAACAACTGGTTCGAAATCCCCGAAAACCTCTTGAAGAGAACGTATTACTACGCCGAAGAAGATTACCTCCCGGCTACTTACGAACAGGCTATCAAGCGCGTGTTCGAAGACGCCAACTTGCAGTACCGTTCGGACCGCTGGGACAAGGCTGTCGTGACGGCCTGGGGTACGGCCAAGGTGGATCTGTTTGCTGATAACTTAACGCTCTTGCCGCAGGAACAGTCCGTCGAAGTGGCTATGCGTGCTGCCGATTCGCTCTATGCGCAGGAAAAGAGCCTTGAAAAGGCTTTGATCGCATGGACCGGTATCCGTGAACGTTATTCTGAAATCGATTCCGTGGCCCGCAAGGCGACCTTCGAAATCGCCCACATCCAGAGTGACAAGGAAGAATACGACAAGGCCCAGAGAGAATACAGGGCCTTCTACAGGGTGTGGCCGGATTCTCCGGATGCCGAAAAGGCGATGTTCAGCCGCGGTTTCATCTTGAACGAGAACCTGCATAAGGATGCCGAAGCTCTCAAGGTCTTTGAAGAATTCAAGAAGCTCTACCCGAAGAGCGACTTGAACGAATCCGTCGATTGGCTTGTCCAGAACATCAAGAGCAACGGCAAGCTCGCCGACGAACTCATGAAGAAAATCGAATCTGAAGAGTAATTGAGTAGACAGTAGACGGTAGGAAGTAGACAGTTTTTTGTCTTTTTGCTTCCTACTTCCTATTAAATTCTGCCTACTTCCTACTTCCTACATCCTACTAAAAACTATATTTCTAACATCTTTAACTAAAAGGTACTACTATGGAAATGACATTTGCAATGATCAAGCCGAATGCAGTCAAGTCTGGTTTGGTGGGTCGTATTATTGATCGCTACATCAGCGCCGGTCTCTCCGTCTGCGCCGTGAAGATGCATCAGATGACTTCTGAAGATGCTCGCGGTTTCTATGCAGAACACGTCGAGAAGCCGTTCTTCCCGGAACTCGAAGCCTACATGACCAAGGGCCCGTCCGTCATGCTCGCTCTCGGTGGCGAAAACGCAATTGCAAAGGTCCGCGCCATTAACGGTGCTACCAATCCGGCTAAGGCAGAACCGGGTACCCTCCGCTACGATTTTGCTCCTTCCATGACCGAAAACGTTGTCCACAGCTCCGACAGTCCGGCATCCGCCGAACGCGAACTCGACTTCTGGTTCAAGAAGGAAGAACGCTACGCTTACGAAATGCCTTCTCTCAAGGCCTGCTGCGTTCTCTAATAGAGTGTAACAAAAAACAATAAAATAAAATCCCCTTAAGGAGACAGACTCAAATGAAATGGATCATCACGTATCTTACTTCTTCCATTGGTAAGAAGCAGATCATGGGATGCACAGGTGCTTTCTTGGCCCTGTTCATCTTTGGCCACATGTGTGGTAACTTCCAGCTCTTGAATTTCGACCAGGCTTCGGCCCAGGCATCGTACAATGCCTATACCGAATTCTTGACCGGATTCAACCCGCTCCACTTCCCGGTGAAGATGATTTACCTCGTCGAACTGGTGCTCGTGGCTGCTTTCGCACTCCATATTTTCCTTGCTGTTAAGTTGAAAATCGAAAACAAGAAGGCTCGTGGCGGAATCGAATACGAAGTCAACACTCGCAAGGGCAAGAAGACTTTCGCAACGTTCACCATGATCTGGTCTGGCCTCTTCATTCTCGGCTTCCTCATCCAGCACCTCATGATGCTCAAGTTCGGCGAACACTACCTCTATCTGAACGACAAGGGCGAAATCGTCCGCGACATGTGGCTCACCACCATCCAAATGTTTGCAAATCCGGGTTGGGCTGCATTCTATGTTGTTAGCATGTTCGTTATCGGCCTTCACCTCTTCCACGCTATTTCTTCTGCATTCCAGACGATGGGTATCGCTCACCAGAAGTGGACTCCGATCATCGATCTCGCTGGTATCGTCTATAGCGTCGTCGTGGCTCTCGGTTTCGGCATCACGGCAGTAGCTTCTTACTACCTCGCTAACCAGCCGGAAACCCAGGCTCTCATCGAAAAGTCCCGTTCTCTCCAGCCGCAGCTCGAACAGCAGAAGGCCAAGGCCGACAAGGCTGCTTTCGTCATTCCGTCTGTTGGCGAAGTACAAGTTTCTTTCAACATTGAAAAGTAAGGAGACCACTAATGATTCTTGACTCTAAAATTCCTGGTGGTTCTATCGACGAAAAGTGGACCAAGCACAAGTTCGAACTCAAGCTTGTGAACCCGGCCAACAAGCGTAAGTTTACGGTGCTCGTCGTGGGTACTGGCCTTGCTGGTGCATCTGCCGCCGCTTCTCTTGCTGAACTTGGATACAACGTAAAGTCCTTCTGCATTCAGGATAGCCCGCGTCGTGCTCACTCCATCGCTGCTCAGGGCGGTATCAACGCTGCCAAGAACTACAAGAACGATGGTGACTCTGTTTATCGTTTGTTCTATGATACCGTGAAGGGCGGTGACTTCCGCGCTCGCGAAGCCAACGTTCATCGTTTGGCTGAAAACTCCAACCTCATCATCGACCAGTGCGTCGCTCAGGGCGTTCCGTTCGGTCGTGAATACGGTGGCCTCCTCGACAACCGTTCCTTCGGTGGTACGCAGGTTTCCCGTACGTTCTACGCTCGTGGTCAGACGGGTCAGCAGCTCCTCCTCGGTGCATACCAGGCTCTCATGCGCCAGGTTGCTGCCGGTAAGGTCAAGCTCTTCCCGCGTCGCGAAATGATGGACCTCGTCGTTATCGACGGCAAGGCTCGTGGTATCATCGTCCGTAACCTCATCACTGGCGAACTCGAAAGCCACGTGGGTGACGCTGTCTGCCTTTGCACCGGCGGTTACGGTAACGTCTATTATCTTTCTACCAACGCTCAGGGTTCCAACGTCACGGCTGCATTCCGTGCCTACAAGCGCGGCGCTCTCTTTGCAAACCCGTGCTATACCCAGATTCACCCGACTTGCATTCCGCGTCATGGCGACTTGCAGTCCAAGCTCACCTTGATGAGTGAATCTCTCCGTAACGATGGTCGTATTTGGGTCCCGCGCAAGGCTGGCGACACCCGCAGCCCGGACCAGATCCCGGAAGAAGATCGTTACTACTACCTCGAAGAAAAGTACCCGAGCTTCGGTAACCTCGTCCCGCGTGACGTGGCTTCCCGTAACGCCAAGCAGGTCTGCGACGCAGGTCTCGGTGTGGGTTCCACCAAGCAGGCCGTTTACCTCGACTTCGCAGACGCTATCGAACGCATGGGCGTTGCAGGTGTTTCTGCCAAGTATGGTAACTTGTTCCAGATGTACGAAAAGATCACCGATGAAGACCCGTACAAGGTCCCGATGCGTATCTTCCCGGCTATCCACTACACGATGGGTGGCCTCTGGGTTGACTACGATTTGATGTCCACCATCCCGGGCTGCTTCGTCCTCGGTGAAGCAAACTTCTCTGACCACGGTGCAAACCGCCTTGGCGCATCCGCCTTGATGCAGGGCCTCTCCGATGGTTACTTTGTTATTCCGTTCACCATCGGTGGCTACTTTGCCGGCACCAAGCTCGAAAAGGTTTCCGAATCTGATCCTGCTTTCACCGACTGCAAGAAGCAGACCGAAGAACGTATCCACAAGCTCCTTTCCGTCAAGGGTCACCGCACTGTTAACGAATTCCACCGCGAACTCGGTAACATCATGTGGGAATACGTGGGCATGGCTCGTAACGAAGCCGGCCTCAAGACCGCTCTCGAAAAGATTCCGGCCCTCCGTGCCGAATTCTGGGAAGACGTGAATGTCGTCGGTTCCGAAGGTTCCTTCAACCAGAACCTCGAACGTGCCGGCCGCGTTGCTGACTTCCTCGAATTTGCTGAAGTCCTCACTCTCGACGCTCTCCATCGTAAAGAATCTTGCGGTGGCCACTTCCGTGAAGAAAGCCAGACTCCGGAAGGCGAAGCAAAGCGCGATGACGAAAACTTCTGCTATGTCGGCGCTTGGGAATACAAGGGCGACGGTATCGCCCCGGAACTTTCCAAGGAACCTCTTACCTTTGATAACGTCCACCTTGTGACTAGGAGCTACAAATAATGAGCGGACTCAATTTGACTTTGAAGATTTGGCGTCAGAAGGATGCCAAGACCAAGGGACAGTTCGAAACTGTCAAGATCAACGATGTTTCTCCGGATATGTCCTTCCTCGAAATGTTGGACATCGTGAACGAAGAACAGATGAAGCAGGGCAAAGAAGGCTTCGCTTTCGACCACGACTGCCGCGAAGGTATTTGCGGTATGTGCTCTCTCGTCATCAACGGTATGCCGCACGGTCCTGACCATGCGACCACCACTTGCCAGCTTCACATGCGCAAGTTCAAGGATGGCGACACGATCGTGATCGAACCGTGGCGCGCTGCTGCATTCCCGGTCATCAAGGACTGCGCTGTCGACCGTACGGCTTTCGACCGCATCATTGCTGCCGGTGGCTTCGTTTCCGTGAATACCGGCGCTGCTCCTGAAGCATCCGTGATCCCGGTTCCGAAGGCTGACGCTGACCGTGCATTCGACGCTGCTGCATGTATCGGTTGCGGCGCTTGCGTTGCTGCATGTAAGAACGCTTCCGCAATGCTCTTCGTTTCTGCCAAGGTCGCTCACCTCAGCTTCTTGCCGCAGGGCAAGGTCGAAGCCAAGAAGCGCGTTTTGGCTATGGTCGCTCAGATGGACAAGGAAGGCTTCGGCAACTGCACGAACCTTTACGAATGCCAGGCTGCCTGCCCGAAGGGTATCACCGTCGATTACATCGCCGACTAACCTTAATCCCTGACCAAAACATTTCAAAAAGGACCGCAGCGATGCGGCCCTTTTTTGTTTGTAATCCGTAATCGTCCAAATCTCGCGGGAATCGGTCATTTTTTCGGGAAATCCCCAAAAGAAGTTGTAGCCTGCTTATGCTTGTGGCGCCTTATGACCGCTTGCTTTCCTATATTTCCATCAGAAATTAAAAAAGGAATCAAAAATGAAAAAGATTTTTGCGATGCTTGCTGCTTTTGCTTGTGCCGCTGTTCTCTCTGCCTGTAACGACCAGAAGTCCGAAACTAAGGCCGCTGCCGATGAATCCTTCAACAAGGTCAAGGCGGCAGGCGTGTTCATCCTCGGCCTCGATGATTCTTTCCCGCCGATGGGCTTCCGCGACAAGGACAACAACATCGTGGGCTTTGATATTGACCTCGCGACAGAAGTTTGCGCTCGTCTGGGCGTCAAGCTCAAGACTCAGCCGATTTCCTGGGACGCCAAGGAACAGGAACTGAACACCGGCAAGATTGACTGCATCTGGAACGGCTTGAGCGTTGACTCAGCACGTGCCAAAGCGATGAACTTGAGCGACGCCTACCTCAAGAACCGTATGATTTTCACGGTGAAGGACAAGGCTATCGCAAACCTTGCTGCTCTCGCCGGCAAGAAGATTGCCGTGCAGAACGGTTCTACTGCCCAGAAGCTTTTGGACGCTTCCGATGCAGGCAAGGCTGCCAAGGAAATCGTTCCGTTTGACGACAACCAGACGGCTCTCATGGATTTGGACAAGGGCGGTGTCGATGCCGTGTTCCTCGACGAAATCGTTGCCAAGTACTGGATTGTCACGAACGCCAAGCCGTACATCGTCTTGGAAGAAGGTCTTTCCGACGAAGTTTACGCTGTGGGCTTCCGCAAAAAGGACCAGGCTCTCCGCGATTCCGTGAACAACGTCCTCGCTGCGATGAAGGCCGACGGCAAGTTCGCCGAAATCTCTGCCAAGTGGTTCGGCAAGTAACTTTCGACGCTTATTCCCATGTCTGATTTGAATTCCTTACTCCCGATTCTCTGGGGCGGCTTCTGCACGACGCTTGCGATTTTCGCACTTACGTTGTTGTTCTCGATTCCGCTCGGCTTGCTTGTGGCGGTTCTCAAGATGAGCCGCTACCGCATTATCCGTTACCCCGTTTCGTTCTACATCTCGGTCATGCGCGGAACACCGCTCTTGCTCCAGATTGTGGCGATTTACTTTGGCTCGTACTACTTGAGCGAATACACGGGAGTGGAATTTTCGTTCGACCGTTTCCCGGCAGTGATTGTCGCTTTCTCGATCAATTATGCCGCTTATTTTGCCGAAATCTTTCGCGGTGGCATCCAGTCCATTCCGAAGGGCCAGTACGAGGCGGCTGCAATGCTCGGTCTTACGCGTGGTCAGACATTCTATCGCATCATTCTTCCGCAGGTGGTCAAGCGCGTTGTGCCTGCTAGTGCAAACGAAGTCATTACGCTTGTGAAGGATACGTCCTTGGCGCAGGTGATTGCCGTGACGGAACTCTTTGCGCTTGCCAAAAAGCAACAGGCCGCTTACGCAAGCATCTATCCGTTGTTTGTCGCGGGTGTATTCTATTACGTGGCGAATCTTCTTTTGAGCGTGTTGTTCGCTTATGTTGAACGTAAGCTGAATTACTACAAGTGAGGTGTGGCATGACTATTGAAAAAACTCAACCGACCGCACCGATTCTTGAAGTCAAGCATCTGAAAAAGTCTTTTGGCGACTTGCAGGTGCTCAAGGATATTTCGCTTGACCTCAACGCAGGCGAGGTGCTGTCGATTATCGGCCCGTCAGGTTCCGGTAAAAGTACGCTCCTCCGTTGCCTTACGCAGCTCGAAACTTTCGAAGCGGGCGAGGTCAAGGTCGATGGCAAGGACATGGTGACCCCGGTTCCCGGCAAGGAAGGCAAAATCAAGTACGCCCCGACAAAGGTCTTGCGCGAAATCCGCCTTTCGACAGGCCTTGTTTTCCAGAATTTCAATTTGTTCCCGCATTTGACGGTTCTCCAGAATTTGACGCTTGCGCCAATCCGTGTGCTCGGAGTCAATCGTGAAAAAGCCCGTGCAACCGGGCGTCGACTGCTCAAGGAAATGGGGCTCGAAGGCAAGGAATCGTCTTACCCCTGCGAACTCAGTGGCGGTCAGCAGCAGCGTGTGTCCATTGCTCGCGCCTTGGCGTTAAAGCCGAAGATTCTCTTCTTTGACGAACCGACCAGCGCCTTGGATCCGGAACTGACCGGCGAAGTGCTCAAGATTATCAAGCAACTTGCCGAAGAACACATGACGATGGTCATCGTGACGCACGAAATGGCTTTTGCCCGCGATGTGGCGAACAAGGTCATTTTTATGGACAAGGGAGTCGTTGTGGAACAAGGTACGCCGGACTTTGTGTTCAACCAGTCCGAAAACAAGCGCCTGGCGTCATTCCTAAAGCGCTTCTCTCGTGCGTAATTTGACATCCAAACGAAGTCTCAACACATTTTTATAATTTTTTGTTAAAGATTATAAAATGAAGTACTCATTTTTTGTATTTTTCGCTCAAATACAATAACATTTTTTGTTTTAAGGAGTACTTATGAAAAAACTCATATTGGCATCTGCTATTGCCATGATGTGCCTTAGCGCAAATGCCTTTGCCGAAGATGACGGTTATGGTAACGATATCCCGGCTGCAAGGGTCGAGGGCACCGTCGATGATGGCTATGGCAACAAGCTTCCGTCGAATGGCCCGGAATACAAGAGTTTCGAAGATGCTCGTTCTTCGAGCCGTGGTGGTGTTCAGGGCATTCCCTTCAATATGGGTCTCCACCTTGCTTTTGGTTTGGGCACCTATTGGGATTACCCGACGGATCGTTATCTGGTGGAATATTTTGGCGAAAATGACTGGCTCACCGTTAACTTTGACATCGGTGGCGTTGCCAAGATAAAGATGAGTAACCTTGTGAGCATCGTTCCCGAAGTGAACTTCGGCTTCAACTTTACATCGAGAGAAGTTGGTCGTGATCGCTACTACAAGGTCGAAGAATCCCGTACCCTCATCAATGTGAATGTTCCGGTGGCACTCCGTTTTACGCCGCTCCCGTATGCCTATGTTGAAGCTGGCGCCCGTTTCAATTTCAACTTGGGCACCTCCCATACTTTGGACTGGTATGACGAAGATGGCAATGCCCTTAAAGACTGGAATGGCAAGGAAGTTTCTGAAGAACTGGACAAGTGGGAAGCCAAGGCTTTCATTCCATCCTTTATCGCAGGCTTTGGCGGTACTGTAAGGGCCAACGGTCACGAATTGGATTTGGGCATCCGCTTGATTCTTGATCTTGTGGGTGTCGAAAAGGATGACGATATTGACTTCACTTACGAAGGCGAAGTCCTCACTGTTAACGGCGAGAAGCTTGTTGTCGAAAACAAGACCAAGATGTGGGCCATCCAGTTCTTCGTGAACTACTACCTCTTCTAAAATTTGACTTTGTTTGAATTTTAAAGGTCTCCTCCGCAATGGGGGAGATTTTTTTTTGAAAAAACAAAAAAAATGGCGAACAAAATCCTGAAAAAAGCGTGTTTATATAGTAGACACGTTTTTTTATAGGAGAAAATATTGATGATGCATAATCAGGTTGCGCTGGTCTCGAAAAACAAATACAGTTTGATGCCGCGGGAAAAGCTGGAATATGCCGGTGTTGGCGCCTTGAGCAACGAGGAACTGTTGGCGATTATTCTGGGGAGCGGCAGTCATGATTGCGATGTCTTTGAGCTTTCGCGGAACCTTGCCGATTTTTTGTCAACCGAAACGTCTGTCCCGTCCTTGGCGCGTCTCAGGAGCATTCGCGGGCTGGGGAAGGTCAAGGCGTCGCAGATTTTGGCCTGCCTGGAACTTTCGGGGCGTTTCATCTTGAGCGATAAGGCGATTCCTGTCTCGTCACCTGAGGACATTCTATCGCGTGTTTCGTATATGAAGTACGAGTCGCAGGAACATCTCGTGGTCATTTCGCTGAACTCGGCGAATTATGTTATACGGGTCCATGAACTTACGACGGGGCTTGTCAACCAGACTCCCGTGCATCCGCGCGAAGCCTTTGCTCTTGCAATCGAAGACCGCGCCGTTTCCGTTATTTTTGTTCATAATCATCCGTCCGGTTCGTTGGAACCCAGTACCGAAGATATGTCTATTACGCGGGTTCTCTGCGCATCGGGAAAGATTCTGCAGATTCCAGTTCTTGATCACGTCATCATTGGCCGAAGTGGTTTTACGAGTCTGTGTCGACGCTACCCGGAACTTTTCGAAAGTACGTTCTTTAAATGACTTATGTAAATATTTCGCAATAAAACCCTGAAAAATAAAAAACATGTATTATTTATCAATTTTTTTAAATACGAAAATTTGCGGACTTTTTTTTAAAGAGTTATATTTCACTTAAACAATTACTAGAATGACCTTTCCATAAAGGGTTGGTCTAAATAAGGAGACTCTATGAAACGAGTAGCTATGGGATTGGCTTTTGCTTTGGCGGTTTCCGCCTTTGCAGACCAACATGCCCAGACGATGAATACGACTGCTTTTGGCGGCGTCAATAAGACGCAGTCAGCACAGTCTCTTGGACATTCAAAACTTGTCTTCTCCGCTTTGGCAAATTACGCTTTCGGAAATAAGATGTTCCAGCCTATGACTGAAGGAATGCCTGATGCTCAGCAGGTTCACTACACCTTGCAGAGAACCGCAGATGGCAAGCAGTCCGATGTTTCTGGCTATAAGGGCGTTTCCGCTTACGTCGGTCTTGCTATTGGCCTTTGGGACTACTTCGACTTCGGTGCTACGTTGCCGGTCTACCTGGACCAGTTCAAGGGCAATATCCTCGGCAGCGCTAACGAAACTCTTGGTGGCAACGGTGCCGCAACGAAGAAGGCTTACATCGGTAACGTGACCTTGAACCTCAAGGCTCGCGCACCGCTTCCGTCTGACCAGCCGGTCGACGTGGCTGCTTTCGGTCGTTTTTCTCTCAACACCTCCAAGGACAAGGAACAGGGTCTTTGGGTCCGTGAACCGGAATACATCCGTAAGGATGGCGTGGCTTATGCTTACGGTTCTCCCAAGTCTGTCTTGACTGGCGGTCTCGCTGTGACGATTGACCTTGCTAAGGTTGATCTCGCCGCCCTCCTCTTCCACTTGAACGGTGGCTACCGCTACTCTTTGGACAAGGACTATCAGTCCTTCCCGTTTGCAAGTGCCGCTGCTGAATTCTTCCTGTTGGACTTCTTGTCCTTCTTCGGTGAATTCTACATGGACTTCCAGACGAAGGCTTACGAATGGACGGCCACTTACGGTGAATATGCTTACAATTTCAGCGAAAAGCTCGACATGAAGCAGGTCACCGGTGGTGCCGTGTTCCACACGCCGATCGGTCTTGACATCCAGCTCGGTGCTTCTATTTATGTTGGTAACAAGAATTTTGTTCATAACATCCAAGTTCTCAGAGGCGACGAAGCCTATGCAGAAGGCGTGAGAATCACGAAGACTCGCGTCAACCCGGAAATGACGGTGTTCGGTGGCCTTACATGGTCTGGCTACCTCATGCCGCAGGACCGCGATGGCGATGGAGTGCCTGATGCCGAAGACCGTTGCCCGAGCGACTACGGTCATCGTTTGAATGCTGGTTGCCCGATGGGTAGCCCGGATACCGACGAAGACGGTATTTGCGATGCTTGGGTTTCTGAAAAGGGTATGCTTGATGAATTCCGCAACGTTTGCGAAGGCATCGACCAGTGCCCGAACGAAAAGGGTAATAGCACCAATGGTTGCCCGACGGACGATCCGGATGCCGACAAGGATGGCGTTTGCGATGGTTGGGTCAGCCAGAAGGGTCAGCTTGACCAGTTCAAGGATATTTGCGAAGGTATTGACCAGTGCCCGGCACAGGCTGGTACGCTCATGAACAACGGTTGCCCGGAAGACAATCCGGATCCGGATGGCGACGGTCTCTGCTCTCCGTGGGTCACCGACAAGAACAAGCTCGATCAGTATGCCGGCGTCTGCAAGGGCTACGACATGTGTCCGGGTGAAGCCGGTGCTGCTGCCAACAAGGGTTGTCCGTGGGATGATCCGGACTCTGACGGCGACGGCATGTGCGACGAATGGGTTGTCCAGAAGAAGCTTGGCTACTACTTCGAAAAGGCTGCTGAAGACGAATCCGTTGCTAAGGAATGGTTCATCTCCAAGTCCTGCAAGGGTCTCGACAAGTGCCCGCTCGAACACGGCCCGGCTGCAAATGATGGTTGCGCACTCCCGGATCCGGACCTTGATAAGGACGGCGTCTGCGATGCATGGGTCACCGAAAGAAATATGTTCAACCTCTTCGAAGGTGTCTGCGCTGGTCTCGACCGCTGCCCGGCTGAAGCAGGTGACGATGGATTCGGATGCCCGAAGAAGAAGGTCGAAAAGCTCGAAGGTATCTCCTTCAAGAGCGGCTCTGCTACCGTCAACGCAAATGCAAAGAGAATCCTTAAGGGTATCGCCCAGAAGCTCAAGGAAGACGATGCTTACAAGGAACTCAAGATTGTGATCCAGGGTCATACCGACAACCGCGGTAAGGCCAAGAAGAACCTCAAGCTCTCTGACCGCCGTGCTAAGGCCGTTATGAAGCAGCTCACGAAGTTCGGCGTTGCTAAGGATCGCATCAAGGCTATCGGTCTCGGCTCTACCTGCCCGGTTGACGACAACTCCACGGCAGACGGTCGCGAAATGAACCGCCGTATCGAAATGCACTTCGTCACACCGGAAAATGACGGTATGAAGTGCGAAAGCAACTACGTCGGTGACTAAGACCTGATTCCAAAGTCTTAAACCAAAAGCCCTGGGCTCTCGCCCAGGGCTTTTTTTGTTCCCTGCATTGCATTCCCGCGTTTGACGTCATCCCGGATTCATTGCGCAAGCGCAATGCCCTTCGGCTCAGCTATGTCAAAGAAATAAATTCTTTGCCGCAGCGTTCGCCTCGTATGCCTTTCCGGGGTCGCCTTGCACGGTTCCTCCAGCGTTGTCATCCCGGACTCCGTTCCGGGATCACCTTCCGAGATTTCTACATTTGCAGTATGACAAAACTTGATGAAATTTTAACCGCCAATAACTTTAGCAATCACGACCTCGTCGAAATGCTCCCCGTAAACTTGAACCACAAGATGGTGCAGAAGGCCCGCCTTGGCAAGAAGCCCGTGCCCAAGCATACTCAGGACCTGATCTTGCAGGCTCTCAACAAGCTTTTGCTGCAGAACGCCGCCGAAGTCGAAGGCAAGGTCGCAAAGCAGTACAAGCGCGTCGACCTGTTTGGAACCGACGAAGTCGCTTAGTATGGGCTTGGGACGAATTGCCCATACCCCTTACATTGTCATCCCGGCCTTTGTGCCGGGATCGCCTTTTTATTACATTAACAAATATGAAGCAATACCTAGACCTTCTCCAAGACATTATTGACAATGGCGTGGACCGTTCTGACCGTACCGGCACCGGCACGCGTTCCGTTTTCGGCCGCCAGATTCGTTTTGACCTTTCCAAGGGCTTCCCGTGCCTTACGACAAAGAAGCTCCACTTGCGCAGCATCATTCATGAACTGTTGTGGTTTTTGAAGGGCGATACGAACATCAAGTATTTGCACGACAACAAGGTTACGATTTGGGACGAATGGGCCGACGAAAATGGCGACTTGGGTCCGGTCTATGGACACCAGTGGCGCAGCTGGCCTACCCCTGATGGCGGACACATCGACCAGATTGCAAATCTCATTAACAGCCTCAAGAACAATCCCGACTCCCGCCGTCACCTCGTTTGCGCCTGGAACGTTGCCGAAGTTGACAAGATGGCTCTTCCGCCGTGCCATTGCCTGTTCCAGTTCTATGTGGGCGGTGTAGGCGCAAGCGGCAAGCGTAAGCTCAGCTGCCAGCTTTACCAGCGCAGTGCCGACATGTTCCTTGGCGTGCCGTTCAACATCGCTTCTTACTCGCTTTTGACGATGATGATGGCTCAGGTTTGCGGTTACGAGGCCGGTGAATTTGTGCATACCTTTGGCGACCTCCACTTGTACAGCAACCACTTTGACCAGGCTCGTGAACAGCTTTCGCGTGAACCGCGTGCGCTTCCGACGATGAAGGTCAATTCCGATGTAAAGGACTTGTTCGAATTCAAGTTCGAAGACTTTGAACTTGTCAATTACGATCCGTGGCCGACCATCAAGGCTCCGATTGCTGTTTAATGGAATCAAGCATTGACTTCATTGGCGATATTCATGGGCACTACGATGAACTCGTAGCGCTCCTTGAAAAGCTGGGCTATACTTACCGGGAAGGGGCTTATCGCTATCCCGGAAACGCCCGAATGGTCGTCTTTTTGGGCGACTACATCGACCGCGGAAGTCAAGTGCGTGAAACGGTGAACCTTGTGCGGGCTATGCGTGATGCGGGTTCCGCGGTGGCGCTGATGGGCAATCACGAGTTCAATGCCTTGAGTTTTTGGCAAGAGAACGGGCGTGGTGGCCGTGAAATCCATTGCGTGCGTGGCGGCTACTTGCGCGAACATACTTTTAACAAAGTAGCGATTCACGTGAAGACCGTCGAAAGCTACCGTGGCCGTAAAGCCGAGTTTATGGAAATGCTCGACTTTTTAAAGACGCTCCCGTTCTATTTGGAAACGGATGCGTTCCGTGCGCAGCATGCTTGCTTTGATATGAAATGCGCCGATATGCTCAAGGCTCTGGGCATCCAGTCTTTTGCAGATGGCGATTTTGATGAACTCATTGCCAGGGCGAACGACAAGTACAACGAATACGGTGATTCGCTCTACTTTCCGGTAAGCATTTTCTTGAAAGGTCCGGAGATGGACTTGACCGATGGCATCACGTTCCGCGATGGGGAAGGCGTGCTTCGCAAACGCACTCGCCTTTGCTGGTGGATCGATCCGAAAAATGCCAACTTGCGCGAACTGAGTTTTCAGCCGGGCGTAGAATTGCCGCCGGTTGACGTTCCCGCCGAAGTTCATGAACGTGATTTTTACGGTCAAAATGAACGCCCGGTTTTCTTTGGGCATTATTGGTTGACGGGGCTTCCGGAACTGATTCGAGATAACGTCTGTTGTCTGGATTATAGCGTGGCCGGTTACCGTGGCGATGGTCGCCTTGCCGCTTACCGTTATGACGGCGAACAAAAGCTCGATAACCAAAAATTCGTCTGGGTTGACGCTCGAACGGCATTATAAAAAAAACATACCCCATAGCTGATTGTCATATTGCTATATTGGCACGCTTCGCGTGCATTTGACATCTTTGATGTCATGCGGCTACATTTCGGTCATAGGCCGATGCAAGCATCGCCTGCGACACTCAATTTGCACGCATTTAGCTAGGCTCGGTCATGCCAATTGCGCTTCACGCAGTTGTCGCGACTCTCGCCTTATGCTAAATTTTAGTCTATGCTACAATGGGATACGCTACTCTCTGCAACGCGTTACGGTCACCCGGCCGATCCGGATCCGAACCGTTCTGATTTTCATCGCGATTACGACCGTATTGTTTTTTCTACAGCTTTCCGTCGCCTGGGGCGCAAAACGCAAGTCCACCCCTTCTCGGTGAACGACCACGTTCACAGCCGTTTGACACACAGCCTTGAAGTTTCGAGCGTTGGTCGAAGCCTCGCGATCACGGTGTATCACCTGATTAAAAAGCACTTGCCAAAGTACGTGAACGAATACCAGTTCGGTACGATCGTGCAATCGGCTTGCTTGGCTCATGATATTGGGAACCCGCCGTTCGGTCATGCTGGCGAAGCGGCTATCCGCGAATGGTTCCGCAAGAATCGCAATTCGGCACCGATGTCCGAAATGAGCAAAAAGGAAATTGCGGACTTCGAAAACTTTGACGGCAATGCGCAAGGCCATCGCATTTTGAGCAAGCTGGAATACCACTTCCTTGACGGTGGAATGCGCCTCACGTATGCGACCATCGGTTCCATGATCAAGTACCCGCGTCTTGCTTATTACGGCAACCCGACGAGCTTGTTCCAGACCGAAGCAGAACTTTACCGCGAAACGGCCGAGATCCTCGGAATTCCTGAAGTGAAAAACGGCGTGTGGGCCCGCCATCCGCTTGTGTACCTGATGGAAGCCGCCGATGATATCTGCTATTCCATTCTCGACGTCGAAGATGCTATTGAGCTGGGGATTCTCACGTTCGGTGACGTGCGCAATATGTTCAGCTTTTTGTGCGGTCCCGAAGTGGACATCGACCGCGAATTCGAAGAAAACGGACAGAACTTCAGGGACTTCCTCAGCAGCATCCGCGGGCGCGCCATCCAGAACCTGATCGACGACGTGGCCGTCCTCTTTGTGAAGCATTATGACCAGATTATGGAAGGGACTCTCGACAAGCATTTGATTGACCTTTCCCGTACCGATACCATGGAAGGCATCCGTATCGCAAAGCGCCTTGGCGTAGAACGTATTTACCCGGACCGCCGCAAGACGGAACTCGAAGTTGGTAGCTACACGACGCTTAGCACGGTGCTCGAGGCGTTCATCAACGGTGTTTACGATTATCGCCAGAACGACCGCAATTCTTACCGCGCTAACCGAATTGTCCGCCTGATTGGACAAGCTAAGATTGGCCAGAGCGTCACGACTGCCGAGGCCTACCATCAGGTGCTCGACTTTGTGAGCGGCATGACCGATAACTACGCTACATACTTGGCTCGTCAAATTGGCGGGCTTGCCATGGGCTATTGATGAATATCGGCATTAGAAACGATTCCTCGAAAATCTGGCTGTTCGATTACGACCTGACGCTTTACGGCGAAGAAGAACGCTTTGTCTTGACATCATTGGACCATCGCATATCTCTGTTTGTGCAGAATGTGGTGGGCTGCGATTTTGAAACGGCGCACAAGGTACGTACCGATTATTTGGAACGCTTCGGAACGACTCTTTCGGGGCTTATGGCGTTGCACCATACGGATCCTGATGAGTTCTTTGACTTTATTCATGAACCGGAGTTTTTGACGTACCCGAGGGAATCTCCCGAAAAGTTGTCGCTGTTGCAGGGCCTTGAAGGCCACCGTTTGGTGTTTACGAACGGACGTGGAGACTGGAGCCGCGCTGGCATGGCGCATATGAAAATCGATTCCGCCATTGAGGATGTTTTTGACCTAAAGCTGATGAACTGGGAAGGAAAGCCGCATGTGAGCGCTTACGAAAAAGTCGAAAGATGGCTCGGTGCGCACGGCTTGTTCCAAGACGAAAATGCTTTGGACAAGTCCCAAATCGTCTTGCTTGAAGATTCGCTCCGCAATTTGGAACCCGCTCATGAACGTGGCTGGACGACCGTTCTCGTGAATCCGAACATTCAGTCCCCGAGTTGGGTGGATTTTCACATCCCGCATTTACTAAATTTAAAAGAAATGCTTGTTCCTAACCTCTAACCACCACCACTAATCACTAACCACTAATAACATGCTCGATTTACTTTCCATGGATTTTATGCAGAACGCTCTTGTCGCGGCGGTGCTTGTCGCTATCGCTTGCGGCGTCATGGGGACGTATGTCGTTGTCAACCGATTGGTCTCGCTTTCGGGTGGTGTGGCGCATGCTTCGTTCGGTGGGGTTGGGCTTGCCTGTTTTATCGGTTTTTCGCCGATGCTAGGCGCGCTTGGTTTTGCGCTTGCGTGCGCGATGCTCATGGGCGCTCTCACTTGGCGTGACCGCAAGCGTTCGGATACCTTCATTGGGATTATCTGGGCGGCGGGCATGGCGCTCGGCGTGATCCTGACAGACCTTACGCCTGGCTACAGCGGCGAAATGATGAGCTTCTTGTTCGGTAGTCTCTTGACTGTACCGACAGAACTTTTGTGGTGGATGGGGGCTTTGCTCGTGTTCATCCTGGGGGCGGTCTCGTTCTGCTACCGCAATTTCCTATCTATTTCGTACGACCCGGAATTTGCCCGTGTCCGTGGCATCCCTGTGCTGAATTACTACATGCTCTTGATTGCGCTCATTGCGCTCACGGTCGTGATTGCAGTGCAGGCCGTGGGGATGATTCTCGTGATTGCACTTTTGACGATTCCTGCCTACATTGCGGAATTCTATGCGAAAAACTTGTTGCAGATGATGATCATTTCGGTCATTGTTTCGCTTGTTCTCGTGGTCGCTGGACTTTTGGTCGCCTGTCAGATGAACTTTGTCGTGGGTCCCACGATTATTGCGGGCGGAGTCGTTATGTAC
This sequence comes from Fibrobacter succinogenes, assembly GCA_902779055.1. Classification (GTDB taxonomy): domain Bacteria; phylum Fibrobacterota; class Fibrobacteria; order Fibrobacterales; family Fibrobacteraceae; genus Fibrobacter; species Fibrobacter succinogenes_K. The sequence goes on from CACZAD010000007.1 coordinate 409,076, forward strand.
CTGCTGAACTTTGCCGTCAAAAAGATTTTGAAAAAATAGGAGAGGGAAAATGTTTTCTATACGCTTGTCGGTCATCTTGATGGTTTCGCTGCTTGCCACGTCGGCGTTTTCTGCTGCGGCACGCAACTCGTTTAACAATATGGACGTCAAAACGTCTTATTCCGAACTGATGCAAGAAAAGAATGCCCGTAACGATTCTCTGTTGCCGGCATTCGATGGCGACAAGGCTTTTGCCGAAGTCCTCCGCTTGAACCCGAAGTTCTGGAGCATGGGAAGTGCCTTGAACAAGGAAGAATCCCTCGTGACAAAACTTCACGTCAACATGGTTTTTGTGGACGGTGTTCGCGAAGATCCGTTCTGCGAACTTGAAAAGAATGCGAAGAATACGGCCGACGAATGGAACGTGCGTATTGGTGTCGACTTTGTGTCGGGTGGATCGAATACTGTTCACATTCACGTGCAGCAGTGCTTGGACTACGTTCGTGACCAGCTGGGCTATGCCATTAAGAAGGGCGACAAGATCGTGTACGTTCCGCCTAAGGAAACGCTTGAAAAGATCAAGAAAAGCGAAATTCCGGATGCCATCGACATTGATTTGCAGCAGACTCTCCTCAAGGCTCATGAAGACGTGAACCTTACCGGCAAGTGCCCCAAGGACATCGAAGCCTATATCATCCTCATGAACGTCTACAATCAAGTCAAGAACATGAAGATGGACTATGTGGTCATCAACGACCAGCTGAACAAAAAGCGCAATGGTGGTTCTCGTGTGCAGTCTTGCGCCTTCAGCCGCGAATGGAACAAGCGCTATCAGGAAAGCGCAAGCTTTGAATGCGATATCGATAATGACCGCTGCACTTACCGTCAAGAAAACGATGGCGATACCGAATGGTCCATCAACTACGAAAAGGACCGCTTTGAATACATCAACAAGAAGTTCCTCTTCTTCAACCGTGATCCGATGAGCATCCACAAGGGCGGCACGATGATGGACCTCCGCCTCATCCGTCTCTCCACGACTCTCTATCTGGAAGCCTACATTAACTTGAAGGGTGAACCCGTGACACTCGGCCTTATCGTTGTTCCTGGCGACAAGAGCATCAAGGATTACGAAGACGATCGCCCGTCTTACGAAGAATCCCGCGAAATGACGGAATAAATTTTGCAATAAAGGAAAGGAGAAAATATGAAGTTGGAAAAATTGAAAATTTTGGGCCTCGCCCTTGGTGTGGCGACATTCGTTGCTTGCAGCGATGATAGTGGGACGAATGCGTCTACAAATGCATCTTCCGATGCTTCTGGGAAAGACGATGCAACCTTGACGGGTTATCCGCAATCTTTAGATGATGATGCACAATCCATTACGAGCGGATCTTCGACAAATGTGCCTGTGGCCGGTTTTTCTTCTTCGGCAACCTCTCAAAATTCTTCTTCCGCAACCTCCCAAGATGCGGGTCTCCCGGCTTCTGGTGAATATTGCACCGTTACTAGAGAAGAAAACTCGGTGTGGAGCGATATGGGCATTGATGGTAAGGCTACCGCAAAAATTACCGTTAAGAAGGGCTCGGGACGCTATCTCAGCATTGTGTCTGAGTATTGGTTTGCTTCGTCTAAAGCTAACGCTTATAACTGCTCGGTTTATAAGTCACAGGCCGAGGATTGGGATAGTATGACCGTTGAATGTGACGCCAATACCACGATCGTCACTGAAATTGACGGGGGGTCTTTGGACGACCACGAAGCCGACCTGAAAGAATATTGCTCAGAAATGGACTACGACGAACTTCGTGCTGTGCTGAAGCGTTTCGAATAAATGTAAACTGTGCTTCTTAGTTGTCATCCCGGACTCTTTTGTCACCCCGGATTTGTACAAGTACAAAGCCCTTCGGCTCAGCTATGAAAATGCAAGCATTTTCGCAGCGTTCGCCTTGGTTGCTTTTATTCCGGGCAAAACGCTGGCCGAACATCTCGATTTTCCTTTCGCCGAACCCGTAAACGCTATACAGGTCGTCTAAGGACAGGGGAGGCGTTGCGACAAGATCTCTCAAGGTGCGGTCCGAAAGTACGACGTATGCGGGCCAGTCGTTTTCCTCGGCGATTTGTCTGCGCGTCTTGCGCAGGACTTCGAATAAGTCGTCGTTGGCGTCGGGCTCGTTTACAAAGCTCTTGCTGCTGAATTTTGGCTTGCACTGGGAACGGTTTTCTTTTTCGGGCTCTCTGTCGACGGGGATTGCAAGTTCCGTGCGCTTTTTCCCAAAGAGGACTTCGTTTCCGCTTTCGGTGATTTTTAAGTGGTTGGATTCGTTGTAGGCAATCTCGATGAATCCCAAATGGAGCATTTGCAAAAGATAGTCGTACCAATGCTTTAACGTGGTTCCTGATCCAACTCCAAATGTCTTGATCTTGTCGTATCCGTTTTGCACGATCTCTTCGCTGCTGAATCCCTTGAGAATCTGTGCGGTCATCGTAAATCCGATTTGCTCGTTCGTTCTCTTGATGGCCGAAAGTGCCTTTTGCACGAGGATGGTTCCGTTAAAACGGCGGGGCGGCCTTTTGCAGATGTCGCAGTTGCCGCAGTCGCAGTTGCTGCTTTCTCCAAAATAATTCAGCAAGATGCGTCGGCGGCAAATCAAGGATTCGGCGTATTCCTGCATACGGTCAAGCTTCTCTGAATTGATTTCTTTTTGACCGCTCGCATTGACGAAGCTGCGGAGTGTCACGATGTCCTGGAAGTTGTAGAACAGCACGGTTTCCGAAGGCAAACCGTCGCGACCTGCGCGGCCGATTTCTTGATAAAAACTTTCGATGCTCTTGGGCAAGTTGTAGTGGATGACGAACCGGACGTTGCTTTTGTCGATTCCCATGCCGAATGCAATCGTGGCGCAGACCACATCGATTTTATCGTTGATGAATTCTTCTTGAACGGAATTCCGTTCTTCCGTGGTCATTCCTGCGTGGTAAGCCCTGGCGCGAACGCCTTTTTCTAAGAGGAGTTGCGCCACCTTTTCGGTATTCTTTCGCGATAAACAGTAGACGATTCCCGAATCGCCTTTGTGTCGCGAAATGATGGATAAAATTTCACGGATCTTTTCGAGACTTGAATAACCTCGCTTGACTTCCAGACTCAGATTCGGTCGGTCGAATGAACTGATGAATACTTTGTGCGCGTTGAGCCCAAGTTGATGGAGGATGTCTTCCTTGGTCAGCTTGTCTGCCGTGGCGGTCAACGCCATGATGGTGGCCTTAGGAAATTTTTGATGCAGGCATCCGAGTTGCGTGTACTCGGGACGAAAGTCGTGGCCCCATTGCGATATGCAGTGCGCTTCGTCTATGGCGAACAGGGGAATGTTTATCCGTTGCAGCCAAGGAATTTCTCTTTGCAACCGTTCCGGCGAAATGTAAAGGATCTTCAGTTTGCCGGATTCCGCTTGCCTTCGGATGTCGATGTTTTCGCTTTCGGAATTGGAACTGTTGAGTGCTGCCGCTGCAATCCCGCTTGCGTTGAGTGCATCGACCTGGTCCTTCATCAGCGAAAGGAGCGGCGATATGATGACTGAGGTTCCTTCAAAAACCAATGCCGGAATTTGGTAGCAGAGCGATTTGCCGCCGCCCGTGGGCATCAGTACCAGGGCATCCTTGCGGGCTAAAACATGGTTGATGATTTCTTCTTGTTGCTGTCTAAACGAATCGTAGCCAAAAACTGTTTTTAAAACTTGTAGCGGGGTCTGCATTGATTTTTACGGATTCTAGAATTTTTAGGGGAATTTAGATACATCTGTGCAGTATGTCAAGTGGCTGTGTCGGGGCAATTCACATATGTTAGGGCTCTATTGAATCGATTGAATTTGCTGCACGTACAAGTCATTCTGTTGTGTGAAATGTTAGGGAAAAGTCCTTGCCTTGACGTAATTTTGTATATTAAAAATATGATAAACTCTAAAGTCGTGAAAATATTGCTCTCTGCAATAGTATTGTCCTTAGTCGTTGGTTGTTCCGGTGGCTATGAAACGTTTCGGGACAATATTACGAAGGTTGTTCCGAATACGGAAACTCAATTCGATTACCTGGATTCCCTAATATATGCGCTTGCCGAAAAAAGTGATGCCGAATGCAAGAATCTTTCTTGTGCGGATGTTATGTACAAACCAGAATCTTTCGGTTTCGATGTCTCTAGCGGAACATCTGAACAAAAAACTTATGAACCCATGACCATTTATGTCGATGTCTATCTGGATTTTGAGATGAAAACGTTGCCTTTTTATGATTGGCAAGACCGACGCCATACCTTCTATTTGTATATCGATATTTATAACTGTAACACCTACGATTGTCATGATGCTGATAAGATTGTGGTGCATAGCTCAAATTATGAATATTCACGCCTGATAAAACCAGATGAATTTTCCATTTCGAGTTTAAAAAATTCCGATATCGTTGGCGCCAAGGGCGACGTGAGCGTGTTCCATCATTTTAATCTCAAGATTGATGCTAAGGGGCTCTCGCTGGACTGGAATATCCAAATAGGCCAAAGCGAATACGAAGAATGGGTCGATTACCATATTGATCCTATATGGGGGTAGATTTTGAAATACATTGTTTTACTTTTTGCCCTTGTTTTTTGGTCCTGTTCTGATGGCGATGACACCAATTTTATGGATGTCAGCAAGTTTGTGGATTATTCCGGTTCGCAAATTCTGAATATCGGAACATTGAATGACGGTTCTTCTTTTTCCGTTGTCGCTTACGAACTTGACTCGCTTTTTGACATCACTTCGTCCGAGGAACTGCCAGTTGAAATCGGGGAAACGAAACATTACCATCCGAGTTACACGAGTCAGTATTATTATGTGGACTTGACTAAGGCGAACCTTCAATCGAAGTTTGTATGGGTTCGACTCCGGATTTCCTATGATGCGTATAAGGATTCTGTATCGGGTCTGGAATATTTTGTCGAACAGAATCTTGATATGGATTCTCCCACTTTAAACCTTTGCTCCCATGTGACGCAGAAGCGGGTGGAACAGTTAGTGAAAGATGGGTTCCCGTATATTCCGGCACAGAAGACGGCCCGTAGTGAGCTGGAACGTATATGGGGTGGGGATTCTTGCTCTGACAACAATTTGAAAAAGATTGTTTTTTCAAACCAGTTTAATATGGGCGAACTCAATAAATTCAGGGACCAGTTCTCGGATGGAACCGTTGATACCGCAGGCATTGTTGAAAAAGTGGACCGTATGCTGGACAGTAACTTTTTTTACGGTAGCCAAAAGCAGCTCCTCAAGAATTTCCTCGGTGTAAAGCTCTGCGAAAATGTGGGTAGCCGCACTGTCGTGACGAATGAACTTTCTAGACATTATCAGGATAGTCTGCTTTGTGATAAAGATTCCGATATGTATATTCGGTTGTTCGGTGAGCTTGACTATGAACTTGGCCCTTGCCTTATTAGTAAAAAAGAAACGTACGCCTGTGCGAATGATTCCGACTGCTATGTCTGCTGGGGAGGGCGTGGATGGAGGTCTACGAAGGAATTCAGCAATATGCCCCAGAATGCCTATGAACTCGAAATTTTGAAATCTAAGCAGTGATTTTGGGAAATCCCTGAAAAAAGCGTCCGAATGCGCCATTTTCGGACCGATTTTCGCTTGAAATGGATTTTTTTTATTATATATTAAATGTGAAATTTAAGGAGATTATTATGAATCGTTTTGTGAAGGCTTCTCTGATTGCTGCTATGATGACGGCTCCGCTCATGGCTGACGAATCCTTTGGTGGCGTCGGCATTACCATTTACCAGGTGAAGGACGGCGTCCATGTGGCAGAAGTTATCCCGGGTACTCCGGCTGCAGAGACCAATCTCCAGGCTGGTGACATCATTACTTCCGTTGACGGCGTAAGCCTCAAGGGTCAGGACATTGATTTTTCGAAGTCCAAGCTTCGCGGCCAGGTAAACAAGCCGCTCGAAATCACCTACACGAGCAATGGTGAATCTTACTCCACGGTGATTCGCCGTGCCCAGATCACGGTGAAGGACTTGGACAACAAGGCTGTCAAGAGCTGGTATGGCGACAAGGAACGCGTAAACGTCCAGGAACTTGAAACGTTCGCTAGCGCTACCGAAAACGACAAGCAGCTCGTCGCTGTCCTTAGCCGTGGAAACCTCATCAAGAAGGATGTGGCTGTCGAATCGGCAAGTGTTAACGGCATTTATGTTGAAAAGGCCAAGTCTTCTCCGAAGATTTCCAAGCCGACTGCTGTCCGCACGGGCGACGCAAGCCTCCGCCTCTTCAACCGCAAGGCCATTTCGTTTACGCTCAAGTCCAAGGGCCGTGCCGTTATTTCCATCATGAACGCCGATGGCGAACTCGTGACGACCTTGAATCTCGACAACGCCATGGCTGGCGTCAACACGCTCAACTGGGATGGCTCCCAGGTTCCGAGCGGCCGCTACGTTATTTCCATTGACCACAATGGTGCTGTAAGCGGTACGAACGCCGTGCTGAAGTAATTGGGCTTCTCGGTTCACGCCGAGCTGGCTTTATTATCACAAGTTTAAAAGGACGCTCCTGGTTTTGGGGCGTTCTTTTTTGCTATCTTGTGGAACCGTGATTTTATCCGCAACCCATCGTTATCTGTGGGCCGTTTTTGCTTTTCTGATTGCTGCGGTCTTTGCTCCTTGCTCGTACGGCGAGGACATGACCCGTTTTGAACTCGAGGAGCGTGAACAGCCTGTAGAAGACACGACCGAAGTCGACTGGATGAACGATACGACTGGGGTGGATACGATTGAGTATCACGCTGTGGACTTGGTCTATGACGTCGAAACATCGACGTTCAACCTGAACAAGTCGGCGCAGCTCAAGTACCGTACGGCAACGCTTGAATCCGATACCATCTGGATGGACCAGAAGAACGAGATTCTTGCCGCATCTGGCAGTCCCGTACTCCGTGAATCCAAGAACCCGTCCTTGTCGGGGATGCGCCTCAAGTACAATCTCAAGTCCAAGATCGGCGAAGTCTATTACGCAACGACGTTCCAGGACAACCAGCAGCTGAACGGTATGGAAGTCCGCCGCCTGCCCGATACGAGAATCCAGATTGTCCGTGGTGATTTTAGTACGTGTAACGATACGACGCACCAGCACTTCTACTTCTATGGCCGCCGTATGGTGGTGAAGCCCAAAGAAACCATTACCGCGCGTCCGGTGGTCTTGAACATTGCCGATGTGCCTGTGGCGGTTCTCCCGATGATTGTCGCTCCTCTCAAGAGCGGGCGCAAGTCGGGCCTTTTGACGCCCAAGTTCGGTGGTGACCAGAAGCAGGGCTACTACTTGCGCAATATCGGTTTCTACTACGCCGCAAACGATTATTGGGATGCGACGATTTCTGCTGACATTATTGAAGGTGACGAGGCACGTTTTGAACGTTCGACTTTGAAGGGAGAAATCCGCTATAAGAAACGTTATCTGTTGGATGGTTACTTGCGTTATACGAGTTACCTCAATGAATTTGATTTTGCCAACAGCGGTTATGATATTGAATTTTCGCATAACCAAAATTTGACTCCTGATGCCAAGCATACTTTGAGCGGCCAGGGTTCCTTTGTGAGTAACAGGAGTGTCCGTAAGGATAACTCGCTTGAAGCCAGTACGATTTTGAACCAGCAGGCAAATGCCTCGCTTGCTTATTCCGGTAAGTTCGGTAACAACAAGAGCTTGACGGTCAAGGTCTCGCAGAACCACAACTTGACGACCGGCATGCTCGAACGCAACTTGCCCGATATCCAGTTCCGCATGAGTGGAAACCTCTTCAACTTTGAACTGGAAGAAGGCGAGGTGGCTGCTGAGGATGGTTCGTTCCAGTCGTTCCTCGAAAAGTTCAACTACAGCTTTACGAATCGCTTTAACTACTATATGCGCCGAGACAAGGATGAGACGCTGGACGAGGACACGACCGCCCATTATGTCGGTTATGCGGGAACCTATACGCTCGACTATTCTGGCCGTCTGTTCAATGTCATCAACATTACCCCGAGGGCAACATTCTCCGGGTATTGGACGGGTACATCCTGGCGCAATCCTAACGACTCGCTGCACTTGAGAAAGCGCTACATGAGCTTTAATCCGGATGAAGGTAGCTATGGTGAAGTGGCCTACAACCACAACTACAGCCTCACCGCCGATACCAAGCTTTACGGTATCTGGGTGCCCGAAATCGGAAGGTTCACGGGGGTGCGCCACGTGCTATCTCCGAGCATTTCTTATACCTACGCCCCGAAGATCGATACCGTCAAGAAATTCGCCCCGCATCCGCTCCTTGGGCAGTATGCGTATCAGGAAAAGCAGCAGACGGTCGGATTCAGCTTGAGCAACGACTTCGACATCAAGTACCTCAAGGTGGCAGGCCATGTCGATACGACTCGTGGTGATTCTACGAAAAAGGCAAAGGCCGTCGAAGACCAGTATGGCACGCGCCGTTTGCTTACGACAAGGCACAGCTTCTCGTACAATTTTGCGGCTGATTCGCTCAACTTCTCGGACATTTCGTCATCGTTCAGTTTCCAGATTTTGCCGGACTACATGTTCACCATCAACACCCGTCACAGCTTCTATCACAAGTACGATACGAATCCGAACAAGGTCCGTTTCCCGGAACTCACGTACTGGGGCTATGAACTTTCGAAGAACTTCCATTGGAGCGGAACGTTCAACGGCGGCCTTCCGTCGCAGATGGAAAAGTACGAAATGCTGAAGTGGTCCTTGAGCCTGGATTACCGTTATTCGTTCAGCAGCACCCGTGTGGCAAAGAACTTGTTTAAGGATAACATAAACCATTCGACCGGCATCTCGGCGACATTCCAGCCGACGGTCAACTGGAACGTTTCTTACAGTACGCGTTACGATTACAACGAAGGCAAGTTCGTGTCGCACGAGTTTACGTTCAACCGCACGTTGCATTGCTGGCAACTCGACTTTACGTGGACTCCGACGGGACCTGCTGCCGGTTGGAGCTTCTCTATTTACGTACGTGACCTGCCGGATATCAAGCTGAATGCCGGTAGCACCGATACGAAGAGCTATGACTAAGTTAGACGAGAGATGAAAGATGAATGTGTTGCTTGTCATCCCGGACTGAGCTTGCCCCGGACAAGTTCCGGGGTTCCGGAATCACCTTCTCGTCAAAAATTTGCGATATTAACTAGTAACTAAAAAGTTCTCTTATGAATAAATCTGAAATTGTACTTGCAAGCGGATCTCCGCGCCGTTCCGAAATCCTGAAGCAACTTGGAATCCCGTTCCGCGTTGTCGTTTCGGGCGAAGACGAAAAACCGACAAGTAAAAATCCCCTGGACTTTCCGCGTGAAAATGCCTGTGCTAAAGCTTTGTCTGTGTCCCGCCAGGAACCCGATGCCTACGTACTCGGCTTTGATACGCTTGTCTTTTTGGATGGCGAACCGCTTGGAAAACCCAAGTCGGCGGCGAATGCTCTTGAAATGTTGAATAAACTAAATAACCGTGGTCATCTGGTCATTACCGGAGTGGCTGTGGCCAAAGCCGGAAAGGTTCTTGCTGCCTCCGAGGAGAAAACGGAGGTCATTTTTAGAAATTGCACAAGACAAGAGCTTGAAGATTATGTAAATTCTAAGGACCCGATGGATAAGGCGGGTGCATACGGCATTCAGACGAATGGTGCGCGCCTGATCAAGTCCATCAATGGATGTTACTACAACGTGGTTGGGTTACCTGTTGCATGTACATTAGAAATGTTACATCGCTTACAAGTTAAGGTATAACTAAATGATTCAAATGGATGAGAAGAATCCCGACGAACGCCTTGGCGATTTTCTTGCACGCGTTCGTGAATCTCAAGGACTTTCTATTGAAGACCTTTCGGAACGCACTAAAATTTCGGTTTCGATTATTCAGAAAATCGAAGCTAGCGACTGGAAGGCTTTTAAAGTGGAAGCTTACGTTCGTGGTTACCTTAACTCTTTAAGCCGTAAGCTGGGCTTGGATCCAAAGGCCATCCTTCAGACATATAGCGACGAAGTCGGTTCTACCTTTATCGAACGCGATATGGAACCGCTGATGCAGAATATCGCTCCGATTACCGAAGCCGAAAAGAAGCCGCGCAGCAAGGCCGTGCCTATTGCGATTGCTGTTCTTGCCGTCATTTTGTTTGTCGGACTTCACTTCATGACGAAGGATGATGCTCCTTCTGACGGCAGTGCCAATCCTCCGGCGGCGGTTGCTTCTGAAGATGCTGCAGAACTGAACCAGGATATGCCTGAAGGTGCTGTTGCTGTTCCTGTAGATTCGATCAAGGACGAAAAGAATGAAAAAGTGACGCAAGCGGTTGTCGACAAGGCTGTGAAAAAGGCCGAAAACCTCCCGGCTTCTGCAACGATTTTCATTTCTTCTTCTTCCAAGAAGGATTCCGTGAAGGCTAGCACGGAACCGGTTTCGGATAATGGCCGCACCAAGATTGAGCTTGTGGGTTCTGGCGAAATGCGCTCTTGGGTGGGCATCAAGCGTGACGAAGATGATGACGACTTTGTGAAGGAAGCGAACATTGCGACTGTCGACAACAAGCTTGTCTATGCCGCTTCTGGTACCTTGTATATCGTCATTGGCGAACCGCGTGCCATTGGCAAGATGTTCTTGAATGGCGTTGAAACCCCGATTCCGCAGCCGAAATTTGGCCGTGTGGCTCGCTTTAGCGTCTTTGACGGTCGTGTTCTTCATTAAGGAGGCCTTTGATGCGTTCTTCTAAGATTTCTCGCAAGACGAGTGAAACCGATATCCAGCTTTACTTGAACCTCGACGATGCGACTCGAGGCAAGATCAGCTCTGGTTCTGGATTCTTGGATCATATGCTTAACTTGTTCCAGGTTCACGGCGGATTCCATCTGGACTTGACCTGCAAGGGCGATGTCGAAGTCGATATGCACCACAGCATGGAAGATATCGCAATCGTGCTTGGGCAGGCTTTGGTCGAATGCCTCGGCGACAAGAAGGGCATCGAACGTTACGGCTTTTACTTTGTTCCGATGGACGAAGCCTTGAGCCGCGTTTGCATCGACTTTAGCAACCGCATTGGTTTTGTGTGGAACGTGAATCTCCCGGCTGCAACTGCAGGCGGAATCGAAGCCAGCATGTTCGAACACTTCTTCAAGAGCCTCTGTGAAAACGCCCGTATGAACTTGCATGTAGAACTGTTCTATGGAAAAGATAACCATCACTGCCTGGAATCGATTTTCAAGGCTTTTGCCCGCGCCGTTGCTATGGCTGTCGCACCTTCCCGTAACGTGAAGGGTGTCCCCAGCAGCAAGGGTGTGCTGTAGTTCACGAAACTTGTCATTCCGGACTCCGTTCCGGGATTCTCTTTTACTATTTCACATTTTGTAAAGGCTTGAATGGCAAAACTTCGGTTTTGCCATTTTTTGTAAAATTTTTGGATTTTGTAGTATATTTGAAAGAATTATTTACAGCAATTATGCCAAATCATTTTTTTCAAAAGTTTTAAGTTTGCCTCTGATATGGGAGTTCTTGTGAGACCGCGATGAAAGTGATTTCTACGACATTGAAATTGGCATGCAGCCCGCTAGCTTTTAACGATATAGCTTGGGCCAAGCACGATGTCGATTTCAAAGATGTCCTTGGAAAATCTCGCGTTTATATGGTCGCAAAAAAGTCTCGCCTTTGCTTTCGCAATGTGAAGGTTGCCGGCAACAGGATTGCTTTGGATATTTCGGGTGATCTTGGCAGTGTTAGCATTACAATCCCCTCGAACGAACCGATATTTAAACCGAGCGACAAAAAAACACTTGTTTTAGATGTCGGGTTTAAGGAATGTCATATCCTTGCGAAAAATGAAGAGTTCGCAAAAACTTATGGGATTCGTTTCTATGAGGTGGATGAGGCCTTTTATAAGAAGGCAAGCGACAAGGAATTGAAAAAGTGCCTTGATGATGACTCTTTTGTCGCTTGGTTGACTCCAGAAAAATTGCTGTACTTGTATTCGAAAAAGTTGCTTCGAATCCCGAACTTTGACAAGACGAAAAATTTCTTCTGGAATTATGAAGTTGTCCGCATCGGAAAGGTGACGAGCCCTGCCGCTTTAAAAAAGCGTAAGGTGCGCGAATCTTTTCTCGAAATTCTCGAATCGGAAATCGAAGATGACGAAGATTTTCGAGATGAGGCCGTCCTTTTGTTCTTTGATGTCTTGGAACGTGACAACAGCCTTTTAATCGGCAATTCCATGTCTGTAAACGAATTTCAAGTTCCGTTGAACGGCGAAGAATTGCCTTCGATGGAATTGCTTTCGCTAAAGACCGAAAATGCGCTTTTGCATAAGTTCAAGCCTAAGTACAATGCGGTGCTGTTTAAAAATCCCGAGATAGAAGAATCGGATTCCTCGGAATACGATATCACGGATTATGCCATAAGCGATAGCATAACGCTGATGCTAAAGCGATTGAATTGGGTGGGCGGCCCGGATGGTGACTGCTTGGTCTATTGCAAAGGCGAGGGCTTAAGCGTTATGAAGCCGGCTGCATTTGACGAATTCCTCGAAAAGAAGTTTATCGAGGATGTCCTTTCGTACTAAGGGTTGCCTTGGCTGTCGAAACATTCTCCTAAAACGCGGATGACTTCGTTTTTGTCGGTAACGCCTTCTTGGATGAGGTGTGATGCAGACTCTTGCATGGTGCCATCGATGTAGGCGCCGCTTGGCAATAGGAGTTCGCAGACGGCGGTTCTGCCCCCGTTCTTTTTACGCACAAGGCGCTGGGCGAATACGCCGAGCAATGTTTCGTCCAAAACGCTTTTAGAAATGCCCAAGTCCAAAAGTCTCGTGGCGGCTCCCTTGGCGTTGTTGGTGTGCAGCGTACTCAGTACCAAGTGCCCGGTCTGTGCGGCGCGTAAAGCGATTTGCGCGGTCTCTGCGTCTCGTATTTCGCCGACGAGGATAACATCGGGGTCTTGCCGCAAAATGGAGCGTAAGGCGGCCGCAAATGTGAATCCACATTTCTCGTTGACGGGGACTTGGTTTGCTCCGCGGAGCTCGTATTCCACCGGATCTTCGATGGTCGTGACATTGATTTTCCGTTGGATGATTTCGCGGAGGCCTGCGTAAAGCGTTGTTGTCTTGCCACTTCCAGTGGGGCCTGTCACGAGGAACAGCCCTTGCGGTGCGTTAAAAATTTTTCGAATTGCTTGGAGCGTTTTTTCGCTAAAGTGGAGGCTCTCGAGCGTCTCGGCGGTGTCGTTTGCAGGGAGCAGGCGCAGCACGCATTTTTCGCCGTTGCTTACGGGAATGGTGCTGAGACGGACGTTCACCTTCTGGTGAAGTCCGTCAAATGCAAAACTGCCGTCGTGGGGGAGCCGCCGTTCCGTAATGTCGACGTTCGCGATGACTTTCAGGCGGATCATGATGGGCTCGGCAAGCCACTGCGGAAGCGTTCGGTATTCTGTCAGAAGCCCGTCGATGCGGAACCTTACACGCAGTGAATCCGCCAACGGTTCGAGGTGGATATCAGTTGCCTTTTTCTGTAGCGCTTTGCAGATAAGGCTATCGACGAGATTGATGATGGGCTCCGATTCCCAGGAGGGATTGCGCGAGACTTCTAGATTCTTGAACAGGTCATCTTCGTCAATGGATTCGCCGGGGTTCTGTAATAGCCTGATTTCGGCGGGTGTACGCTGTTCTGGTATAATGCATTGCTGCGTGATGAAGCGGATCTTTTCAAGGAGAAATTCGTCGTTTGCGTTCGGGATGGCGATTCTCATAGGGGCGACGCCTTCGCTGCTACAATCGATAATTGCAGTCCCGTTCTTTTGGCACCATTTTTTGCTTAAGTTCATTCGCCTAAACTACAAACTAAAATCCTCAAAAAGCGTTTTTTTGAAATTTTGCAAGCAGGTGTTTGCAAAAGCTTAATTAGATCATTCGACTTTGCTCAGGATGACATTACAAAACAAAAAAGTCCCCCGGGGTGGGGGACTTAAGGAGTCTAATGAAATTTTATTATGCCTTGCTCATCTTCTTTTGGATGTTCTTGGCGCCTTTCTTAGCCTTGCTAAACAGGGCGTTCGGAAGCCAGAAGAATGTCGGCACGAGGAACATCGTGAGAATGGCGGACACGATCAAGCCACCCACAGAGGCGATACCCATCGGCTGAGTCATTGCAGCGACGTTACCACCGAGAGCGAATGCCAGCGGGAGCTGTGCAATCACGGAGGCAAGAGTTGCAAGCACGATCGGCTGGAACTTTGCCTTGGCGGCGGTCAACATTGCCGAGCGGCGGCCCATGCTTCCACTACGCAGCAAGCGGTTAGCTTCGTCGAGCAAAAGAATAGCGTTGTTCACCACCACTCCGATCAACATCACGATAGCCATGAGGGCGATCATGGAGAGTGCCTTGCCAGTAATGACGAGGGCGAGGAGCACACCGATTGCACCCATCGGGATGGTTGTCATGATGATAAACGGCTGTGCAAAGCTTTCGAGGAGAGCAACAAGCAAGATGTAGGTAAGGATAATTGCCATCACGATTGCCGTCATGAATTCCTTCTGCATGTCGTTCTGCATGTCGGCGTTACCACCGAAGCTGAACGTGATGCCTTCAGGGAGTTCTTCCTTCATCTCTGCAGTGAGCTTGCCGAGCTTGCCCATAATTTCACCAGTCGTATGTCCCGGGAGCAAGTTCATCGAAACGTCTACACGTCTCATCTTGCGCTTACGGTCAATACGTGTCGGACCAGCACCATCTTCGATGTGGAAGAGTTCGCTAGCACTTACGTAGCCCTTCGGTGTCTTGACAGGCAGGTCTTCGATGTCGGCATGGCTCTGCCTATCCTTTTCCATCAAGCGTACGTAAACGTCGTATTCTTCACCGTCTTCGGTGTACTGGCCTGCTTCGAAACCGTTCACTGCAATGTAGTTGTAGTTTGCGACTGTTTCAAGCGTTACGCCATAGTCGGCCATAGCGGCGCGGTTCGGGATCAAGCGGATTTCAGGCTTACCGGCTTCATAGCTCGTCTTGATATCCACGATGCCGTCAATCTTTTGCTGGACTCGGTCAAGGACGATTTGTGATGCCTTGATGACGGAGTCTGCATGGAGACCGCTCACTTCGAGCACCACATCGCCGCTGGAGTTGTTCTGCATTTCAGAGGCGGAGGTGGACTTTACGGAAATGTAGGCGTCTGGAATGTTGGCGAGGTACGGACGGATGGAGTCGACGATTTCGTCCGTACTGCGATGTCTGCCCTTCCAGTTGGGATTGTTCTTCTTTTCCCAGTCCTTCAAGAGTCTAACACGCATGGTGGCCTGGTTTACGGTCGTAAAGCCGTTGGAACCACCCACGTTCATACTGTAGTGAACAATTTCAGGAATATCCTTGACGCGGGATTCAATAATACGAGCCACGCTATCGGTTGTCTCGATGTTTGTACCCACAGGCATTTCGAGCTTGATGCTCATCATGCCCTGGTCCTGTCTCGGGGTAAGTTCAACAGTCAAGTTGTTCTTGGCGAGGGTTCCGACCAGATAAAGCGTAGCGGCGAGGGCAAGAACCTGGAAAATCACACCTGGGATAGAGAGGCAGAATCCAAGCATCTTCAAGTAGACAAAGCGAACACCGTTCAAAGCCTTGGGGAAAAGTCCCAGCAGGCTTCCGATAATGCCCGGCTTTTCTTCGATGATGTTTCCATTTTCGTCTTTCTTTTTACCCTTGAACAAGTAAGCTGCCATGAGCGGTGTCAGCGTGAATGTCACGAGGAGTGACACGAACGTTGCAAACACCATAGTCATACCGAATGTTCTAAAGAAAATACCCACGATGGATTTCATGAATGCGATCGGCACGAACACGGCAACGTTGGTGAGCGTCGATGCCATGATGGCAATCATGATTTCGGAAGTGCCCTTGTAGGCGGCTTCTTTCGGGTCAAGGCCTTGGTTCAGCTTGTTGTTGATGTTTTCAAGCACGACGATGGAGTTCGTCACCAACAGACCCACGGAACTTGAAAGAGCCATGAGGGACATCATGTTGATGCCAAAGCCTGCAAAGTACATGAGCGTGAATGCGCCAATCACGGAAATCGGCATCGTGAGAGCCGCGATAATCATCGTCGAGAACTTGCCGAGGAACAGGAGCAAGAGGCCTGCGGTAAGCGCAATAGCGATAATGATGTTCTGGATAACGTTATCGATAGATTCGTTCACGGCTTCGGACTTGTCGTAAATGAGCGTGAGCTTGAAGCCTTCCGGGAGAGTCTTGTTGACTTCTGCCATGCGCTTGAGTACGCCTCTGGAAACATCCACGACGTTTGCATCGGAGCGTTTCTTGATATCGAGAGCGACTGAGTTGATGCCGTTAAAGCGGGAAGTCGATGTAATCGTTTCGATGGTATCTTTCACGACGGCAATTTCAGAGAGCTTGACGACTCCCTTTTCCGTCGGAATTTCCATGTTGCGCATTTCATCGAGGGTCTTGAACTTACCTGCGGTACGCACAGACGTGTTCTTGTGCTTGCCGATAACTTCACCAATCGGGAGGTTAACGTTGGACATGCCGTAAAGGCCCATCATGGTGCCGATATCGACACCGCGGTCCATCATTTTTTCCTTGTCGACTTCGATGGCAATCTGGCGGGTTGTACCACCGAAAATATCGACGCTAGCAACACCGGAAACAGAAGTGAAGAGCGGTTCGATTTCGTCTTCGACTTTCTGGCGGAGTTCTGTAGAGTTTAGAGGACCGGTGAACGAGATTGCCATGATGGCAGCACCGTTAATATCGACCTTCGAAATAATCGGCGCCTGTACTGCATCTGGGAAGTCCGCAGAGGCGAGGTCCACCTTGGAACGCACGTCATTTGCGGCAACGTCCACGTTCACGCCCATGTTGAACATGGCGACGATAATGCCGTAGTTTTCCAAGCAGATGGACTGCACGTAGTCGATACCGTCCACGAGTTCCACTTGTTCTTCAATCGGCTTGATAATTGTGGTTTCGATTTCTTCAGGGTTTGCGCCCTTGTAAATGATGGTGGCCGTAACCACGGGGACTTCGAATTTCGGCATCAAGTCCACCACCATCATGGAATAGGTATAAAGACCGAACACCACCACGGTCAAGATGACCATGAGCATGGTGATTGGTTTATAAATACTGGCTTTAATCATTGGCTATTCTCCAGTGTCGATTATTCGACAATCAGCACCTTGTCGCCGTCGTTCATGCGGTTCTGGCCTTCGACCATCACGACATCGCCTTCGCTAAGGCCATCCTTGATTTGGATGTCGGTCTTGGTCTGCACACCGAGCTGCACGATTTTGCGTTTGGCCTTGCCTTCGTTATCGACAATCCAGACCGAGTTCACGCCATTGCTATAGACAATGGCTTCGACAGGGACTGTAACGCCTGTAACTTCACGGGCGTCAATCTTTGTGGTGAGGTACATGCCCGGGAGGAGCTTTTGACCCTTGTTCTTGAATGTGACTTCAACCGGGAAGAAGCGGGTTATCGGGTCTGCGGCGAGCGGGATGAGGCTCACTTCACCGACGAGCTTTTCGCCGTTGAGTTCGATTGTTGCCTTGGCGCCCTTCTTGAAGAAGCCGATTTCAGAGCTTGTGACGTTGAGCTTGAGGATGACCTTGTCGAGATTGGCTATGGTGAACATGGCGCCACCGACACCCGGAACTTCACCGACCTTGAACTTGGCTTCGGTAATGGTGCCAGAGGACGGAGCGAGCACGAGCGTTGCGCGGCGTGCGGTTTCCATCTGCATCTTGGCGACGTTGATCTGGGTTTCGAGCTGTTCTACATCCTGTTGGGAAACGCCACCCTTGGCCTGCACTTCTTTCAAGCGGGCGAGGCTCTTTTCTTGCATGGCTATGTTGGCTTGTGCTTGCTGGTAAGCGGTGTTGTCGCCGGTAAAGACGAATTCAGCAAGAACCTGGTCCTTCTTGACCTTGGATCCGACGCGGACATTGACCTTAGCGATCGGGTCGCCGAGCTTTGCGGTTGCCTTTGTCTGCTGGCTACCTTCGATGGTGCCGCTGAAGGCGCGGACGTCGGTCAGCTTGACGATGCCAGCCTTTGCAACGCGGGCGGGCTTACCCTTGACCTTCTGGATTTCTTCAATGGTTGTTGGCTTTTCAGCGGACTTGTCAGCTTTCTTAGCATCGCCGCATCCGGCGAGGAGGAGCGACAGGGCAGAAATGGAAATGAGTGTTTTTGTAATCGTCTTCATGATTGTCTTCCTCTTAAATCTTAGTATTCACCAGTGGCCTTGAGCAATGCGTTGTAGGCATTGTTCCAGTCAAGAACAGCCTTCATGTAACCAAGCTTGGCCAAACGGAGCTTTTGGCTTACGTCGAGAAGGTTGATTTGTGTTTCCTGGCCGATTTGGTAGGCCGCTTCGGAGATCTGGTATCCGCGATTTGCCAAGTCTACCTGACGTTTTGAGATTTCGATTTGATTCTGTGCGTCTTCCAGGTTGTTGGCGCACGCTTCGATTTGCAGGCGGAATCCGCGTTCTGCTGTTTCTTTCTTGAGTTGGGTGCTACGAAGTTCTGATTTGGCCTGGACCACGGCTTCCTTGGTCTGCATACCGTTGAAGAGGTTCATCGATAAGTTCAAGGACACATACTTGTTGAGCTTGTCCCACTTCGGGGCGTCCCATTCGGTAATCTTGTTCTTGTTGTTGGCGTATTTGAGGCCACCGAGCAAGGCGATTGTCGGCTTGTAACCGCCTTCTTCGATTTCGATATTCTTTTCTCTCATTTTTTCAGTGGCTTCGAGCATAAGCAATTCCCTGCGGCGCTTCTTCACGTTTGCCATGGCCGTGTCCGGATAGGAGAGGCTTGTTTCGGGCATACGGAGTTCACCGACGAACTGCACTTCGGAATCCCAGTCCAGTCCCATCTTGTTGAGAAGGGCGTTCTTGGCGAGGATGCGCTGTTTCTTTGTCTTTTCGAGATCGGAACGCTGGGTCTCCAGTTCAAGCTGGGCGCGGATCATGTCGATTTCGGAACCCGAGCCAATCTGGTATTTCTGCGTTGCGATGTTCAGGTTTTCTTCAATCTGCTTGATGCCTTCTTCGGTGATGGCGATGTTCGAGTCCAAAATGATCAAGCTATTGAAAAGGCTGTCAACGTCGTAGCGGATGCTAGACTTTTTGTCTTCGAGGTTGACTTCTTCCATGTGCTTGTAGGCCTTGGCGATTTCGATGGCGGTACCGACCTTGCCAGCCGCATAGAGAACCTGGGTTACGGTGAGGCCCACGCTGGACTGCCAGCGGTAAGCTTGGGACTTCATTCCGTAAGCCATCCCGTCCAAGGCTGGACCAAGTACGTTTTGGTCAAAAGCGTTGGCTTTCGGGAATCCGGCGTCGTCCTTTTTTTCAGCCATGTCCTTGGCTGCATCCGTAAAGGTGGATGTCTTTTTGACATCGTCCAGTCCAAAAATGCGGGTGACATTGGCACTAAAATCAATGGAAGGGTAGGCGTTTCCGTAGCCTGCATCTACCTGAGATGATGCTTTGATGAGGTCTTCTTCGGCAGTCTTGATGTCCGGAGAGTTTTCAATGGCGGTCTTGACCGCTTCATCTCGCGTATAGGTTTTTGCCGAGGCCGGTACAATCAGCCCTAAAGCGAGGGCAGAAAGGACTAAAAATTTCCTTGACATTCGTTCTCCTAATATATTAAGCTTGCCAAATGTAAAAAAAAAGCACCCTTTTCATAAGGGTGCTTTTTTCTGTTTTTGATGAAGTGCAAATATGGGGGATGAAGTGCACTTGAAATTCGTCAAAAACGGTAAATTTTGCCGAAAATTACATCAAACCGGGGATTTTCATGCCGCCGGTGATGTCCGAAATGCTAGACTGCGTGGCTTCGTCTTTTTTCTTCACGGCGGCGTTGACGGCTGCCATGATGAGGTCTTCGAGAGCTTCAACATCGTCCTTGTCGACGCAGTCCGGGTTGAGCTTGATCATGGTAAGAACGCCCTTTCCGTTCATGGCGACCTTCACCATTCCGCCACCGGCTTCGGCATCAAAGCTCTGTGCCTTGAGGTCGTTTTGAGCCTTGAGCATCTTGCTTTGCATCTTCTGAAGGTCTTTAAGCATTTTTCCCATGTCCATGAAGGTATCCTCGCTTTTTTAAAAGGTTTTTAGAATTTGTTTTTATGTAATTATAGTTTTTTTTGCAGCTGATAATTCCCGCTGTTACGCGTCGCAATCCTCTTCGTCGCTTTGGGCGACCATTACGGCTCGCTTGATTTTCTTGGTATAGACGAGTTCGGCGGCAAACATCTGTTTGAGCTTGGCAAGTCCCGGTTCCTTTTCCAAGTCCAGCTCGTAAGGAGTCATCTTGGCGGCTCGCTGTTCTGCAAGTTCCGATTCTGTGTAGGCTCGTGTACGGATGGATAGCGCAATCTTTGTCTGCAGGCGGTCTTCCAGAATGCGCGTAACGCGTTCGACGTAGTCGGAACGTTCCATCATCTGGCGGTAACCCCAGTTTTCCGAGTTCTCGGTCGTGCCCGCATAGGTGAGCGCAATCGGGAACGGGGTGATTTCAGGATCGCCTGTTTCGAGCGTCGTACCCGCAATAGCGGCGGAGAACACATAGTCGCCGTCGTTTGCAATTCCCGAAAGGATGGAGGGCCATGCAGCCGAGATTTCGTAACGCGAAAATGCTTGGACGCTCCCCTGGTCGTAGCCGGCAAAAGGATCGTCATAAGACGCCTGGACTTCTTCCTGGGCGTCTATCATGGCGCTGACTTCAGTTACTTTTTTTTTTACCGCGTCGTTTTCGGCGCTTTTAGGATCGTTAATCGCTGCAAGAGCTTTTCGCAAATCAACCAGTCGGTCGAGCCAGGCCATTCGGGCGAATGTCGTTTCGACTAGGAGACGCGGATTGGTGCTGTAGCGGAGCGTTCCCTGCAAATCGATGAGCATCTTGCTTATGCGGAGCAAGTCGCCATTGGTAAGGCTCTGCACGCAGCTCTTGTACTTGGTGTAAAGTTCTTCAGTGATGTTGAGTGCATCCGGCGTAAAGGCGTCGAGGCGGGCGTAAAGCAAATTGCGGAGGAACTTGCCAAAGCCGTCGAGCAGCGGAATGAACTCGATGCCGATTTTCACGGCGTCATCCACCATACGGAAGCAACCCTTGATGTCGTGGCTTTCGATGGACTGGATGAGCGAGAAGAAAAGTTCTACAGGCGGAATGCCGAGGACGGAGCGGACAGACTCCGCGGTCATCTCGTTTCCGGTAAAGGCGTAAGCCTGGTCAAAATAGGTGAGACCGTCACGCATGGAGCCGTCGGCCTTTTCGGCAAAGATGTCAAGGGCTTCGTCGGTGGCCTTGATGCCTTCCTGTTCGCAGATGTAGCGGAGGCGGCTGCGGATCTGGTCTACGGTCAGGCGCTTAAAGTCAAAGCGCTGCACGCGGCTCAAGATCGTCTGCGGGACCTTGTTGACTTCGGTCGTCGCAAAGATGAAAATCACGTGGGACGGCGGTTCTTCGAGCGTCTTGAGGAGAGCGTTGAAGGCGCCTGTCGAAAGCATGTGGACTTCGTCGATGATGAAAATCTTGTACTTGCCGATGACGGGCGGGTACTGCACACGTTCGATCACATCGCGAATGTTGTCGACGCTGGTGTTGGAGGCGGCGTCGATTTCGTAAATGTCCATCGGGTTTCCGCCGGCGATATCCTTGCAGCTGTCGCACTCGCCACACGGGTGCAGCGGGTCCGGACCCTTGCAGTTGAGCGTACGGGCGAGGATGCGGGCGCTAGTAGTCTTGCCCACACCACGGGTGCCGGTAAAAAGGAATGCATGATGGAGACGACCGCCCTGAATGGCGTTCTCGAGAGTCTTTGCGATATGTTCCTGACCGACCATATCGCTGAATGATTGCGGGCGCCACTTACGCGCCATTGCGATGTATGCCATGACTCGTCGTGGCCGAGCATGCTTGGACATGACCGAGGCCTGCATTTGGTACGGGAACCAGGGAAGGTTTGATTAGTGGTTGGTGGTTGGGGTTGCTGTAAAAAACGTCCTCTTTTACAATTCCTGTATACTAACCACTGTTTACTGACCGCATTTTTCGTATCTTTAAAACGTAAATGTTTAAAATTTGTTATGCCCGCCTTTGAGCGGATGACAATGCAAACGAGGTTCTTATGAATTATGATATGGCGCTTTTGATTCTATGCTGGCAGACGGCCTGCCTCTCTCATGAACTGGAAAACGATAAACTCTTGCCCGGAGCCAAGTCGGCTACAGAAACCGAATGTGCGGAACTCGACAAAATTCATGATGACGTGACTCCTGGCGCCAGTTGGGATGAATTCAACGCCCTCTATGCCAGCTTTAAGTCGGCCGGCGAACGTACCAAGGCTTGCGTCGATGCGCTCCAGTCGCAGTCACGTGATGCAAAGGTCCTCGTGATAAACTGTATGGTCCGCATTGCGAATGCTTCGCATGAAGACTACAACAGGACGAATATGTCGCCCGAAGAATATGAATTTATCAAAACGGTTCGTGAACAACTTGGTCTGGGTTAGTAATTTACTATAATTTTTCCATACATAGTTGTTTTCTCTATAATTTATAGAAAGGAGCTTATATGGGAAAAATTAAACTTATTTTAACGACTGCACTTGCCTGTGCTTTCTTTGCAGGTTGTGCTGCTCCGCGTTCTGTGATGGATCAGGGCTGGACTCAAAAACCGGCCAAGGTGAAGGTCGTGTTTACGGAACCGTTCGTTGCTAACCCGGATGACTTGCAGGATGACCTGCCGGCATATGTGAACAACTTCTCGGATTGGTACAAGTTCCAGTTGGAATCCAACTTGGGATCTCAAACGACCGGCGTTCTCTATTCTGTAGAAAAGATTTCTATGGATAAGGTCAAGTTCGAAGCCGCTGCCGTAAACGGTGTCAATATCAAGGTTCCGAAGGTCGATGAAATGGACAACCAGGCCGACGTCTATCTTGTTGTGAACGATATCTGGATTGGCCGTGTTGAATCGGCTACGACTTGCACGACGGGTGGCTTTAGCGCTGGTGGTGGCTTTGGCATGGGCACGACCTGCTCTCAGGATAAGGATTTCACCGGCAAGGGTAATTTTGCCTATTATGATGCAAAGTCGGGCAAGAGACTTGGCTATGGAGACTTCGAGGCTAAGTCCAGCTATACGTTTGCCGTTTCTCAGAGCGACTGGGCGAACGTTGTCGAAAAGACCGTTTCTGCAGTGCTGGAAAATACGCCGATCAAGCAGTAATTTTGATGGGCTGAAGTTTCCTAAAATATTTTTTTAAAGCAAAAAGAGTTGGCCGCGTGACCAACTCTTTTTTGTTATGAATTTTAACTGGATGGGGCAAGCCCCAACCTCTTTGGCTCGGTCATATCCATGCAAGAGTATACAAAGCGAATGTCGCAAAAAATGCTTGCATTTTTTATGGCTGAGCTGAAGTTGCGGACGCGAAGCGTCAACCATGGCTGCGACACTCGCCTTCTGAGGTTGTCCCTCATTCCATTCGAGGATGACAAATGAAAAACGCTCCCATCGGGAGCGTTTTTTGTCATTACTAATGCGGCGCAGTCGCTATTAGCGGAGAACGATGTCGCCGTTCGCGACGAGCTTGTCGCGAAGCTTGTTGTGAGCCTTGTTGACTTCGTCGTCCGTGAGCGTACGGTCCATGGCCTGATAGGTGAGGCTGTAAACCATGTTCTTCTTGCCGGCTTCGATCTTTTCGCCTTCGTAGATGCTCTTGAGCGTAATCTTCGCGAGGTTCTTCGGGTTGAGTCCCTTGATGCGGGCGAGCACATCTTCGTGAGTCATCGACTTTGCAACTTCGATAGAGATGTCTCGGGTCGAAGGCACCTGGCGGCTGAATGCCTGGAACACAATCTTCTTGTGGCTTTCGTGTTCCATCTTGTCCATGTCGGCTTCCATCACGTAAGTCTCGTAGCTGATTTCGTTAGCCTTGAGGCAGTTCGGATGAAGTTCGCCCATCGTGCCAAGCACTGTGCCGTTGCAGACGATTTCAGCCTGCTTGCCCGGGTGGAGGAAAAGTTCCGGCTTTGCTGCGGCGCGGAAATCCACAACGAGACCGAGACGCTTGAAGAAGCTCTGGACAAAGCCCTTGAAGGCGGCGAAGTCGATTTGCTTCGGCTTGTCGTTCAGCGGATCGGTATCAAAGTTTCCAGCGATGGTGAGGGCGACGAGGTTGGATTCGTCAAAGCCCGGATCGCGTTCGTCCTTGCGAGCACGCTTGAACTGTCCCTTTGCCACTTCGAACAGACGAACGGAACCCGGACGGTTCTTTTCGTTTTCGGCAACGGCCTTGAGCAAGTTCGGGAGGAGGCTCGTCGGCACAGCACCGAGTTCTTCGGAAAGCGGGTTCAGGAGGAGAGCCGGCTTGCTACGACGGTCATCACTTTCGGGGCCAAAGAGGGCTTCGGTGCGGGCCTTGCTTGTGAAGCGGAGGCTCAAGCATTCGTGGAGGCCCATGGCAGAAAGCGTCTTGCGGATCTTGCGGTTCAAAACTTCAATAGCCGGGAGTTCGTTCGGCTGCATCGTGAACTTCGGCAAGCTGTATGGAATGTTGTCAAAGCCGATGAGGCGTGCAATTTCTTCGATGAGGTCGACTTCGCGTTCGAGGTCCGGGCGGAAGCTCGGAATCTTGAACGTGATGGATTCGGCGTCCTTCTTCACGACTTCGAGAGCGATACCCGTGAGGAACTTTTCAATCTGCTCGGCGGAAACTTCCATGCCGATGACCTTGGCGGCGCGAGCGACGCGGAGCGTGACCTGGTTGTTTTCCTTCTTGTGGTCTTCGCCGGTGTATTCGACGGAACCCTTGAGGATGCGGCCACCAGCGACTTCCTGGATCATAGCGCAAGCGTACTTGCTGTATTCGTCCTGCGTAGCAAAGTCGATTTCGCGTTCGAAGCGGTAGCTAGAGTCTGTGGAGATGCAAAGGCGCTTGGCTTGCTTGCGGATAACGGTCGGGTTGAACCAGGCGCTTTCGAGGAACACGTTCTTTGTGGCATCGACGATTTCGGATTCGACACCGCCCATCACGCCAGCGACGCAAGCCGGACGGTCACCGTCGCAAATCACGAGATCGTTTTCGATGAGTTCGTGTGCGGTGTGGTCGATCGTTTCAATATGCTCGCCCTTGACGGCGCGGCGGACCTTGATCTTGTTGCCGTGGAGCTGGTCCATGTCAAAGCTGTGGAGCGGCTGACCGACGTCCATCAAGATGAAGTTCGTGATATCGACGACGTTGTTGATGCTGTTCATGCCGACAGCGTGCAAAAGCTTAGCAAGCCATGCCGGGGACTTTTCAACTTTCACGTCCTTGATGACGCGACCCACATAGCGGGAGCAACCGCAGCCTGGAACGACTTCGAGGCTGATGGCGGCGCTTGCGTCTTCGGAATCTTCCTTGAAGTTGTAAGCGAGGGCTTTAAGCGGGCGGTTAAACTTGGCGGCGAGTTCGCGCGCGACACCGCGGTGGCTGAGGGCGTCCGGACGGTTCGGCGTGACGTTCAGTTCGAAGCAGACGTCGTACATGCCGAGGTTTACGAACGGCGTACCTGCCGGGATGGAATCGTCGAGAACCATGATTCCACCGTGGTCGTCAGAAAGACCGATTTCGTCTTCGGCGCAAATCATGCCGAAGCTTTCGACGCCGCGAATCTTGGACTTCTTCATCTTGAGCTTGGTGCCGTCAGGGAGCGGGAGTTCTGCGCCAATCGGGGCGAGAACTACCGTCTGACCTGCAGCGACGTTCGGGGCTCCGCAAACAACCTGGATGGTGTTCGTGCCGTCGTTCACGGTAGTGATGTGCAAGTGATCGCTATCCGGGTGCGGATCGCAAGTGAGAACCTTTGCAACGAGCAACTTGTCATAGACCTTGCCCGGTTCTTCCATGCCTTCAACTTCGAGACCGATGGAGGTGAGCGCCTTTGCGACATCTTCCGCAGATTCCGGAAGGTCAACGTGACGTCTAAGCCAATTCAAAGAAACTATTTGCTTGCTCGGCTTGCGAAGATTTCGAAGTCTTCTGGCGTCGTGAGCTTGTCGTTTGTGCTGTCGCCTTCGACAATATAGACGTTCTCGCCGAAGAATTCGAGAATGCTGGCCTCGTCGGTCGGCGTAAAGTCGAGGGGCACCTTCTTGATGCGGGCGTAAAGGCTCTTAAGCAGGTCGATTCGTGCCGCTTGCGGCGTCTGTGCAAGCCAAACCTTGCGACGGTCAATGGTGCTTTCGACGCGGCCGTCGCTTGCGATCTTGATGGTGTCGATGGCGGGTTTGGCTACAAGGCAGCTCCCTTTATTGACGAGCGTTTCGCAAACCTTCCGGATGATTTTTTCGCTGATGAACGGGCGCGCCACATCGTGGACGAGGACGTATTCGGCATCGCTAGTCAGCGCATTGACGCCATTCTGTACGGATTGCCAGCGTTCCACCCCTCCGACCACAATGCTGAGCTTGCTTAAGTTGTTCGAATATCCCGAACCCAGCAAGGGGCTGATTCGGTCAAAGATATCCTTTTCAAAATAGTCCTTCCAATCGACAGGGACGGCTATCACCACTTCTGCGATTTCGTCCATGTTGAGGAATGTTTCAAGGCAATATTGGTAAACGGGTTTACCTCCAAGCGTCATCAACTGCTTTGGAATCGTCCCGCCCATGCGCTTGCCGAGGCCGCCTGCGGGGAGGACTGCCGCGAATTTTCCGGATTGTAATGAATTTGCCATATAATAAAAATAGAAAGATTCGTGATTGTGGTCACGTGATTTAAAAGTAAGAACTAAAAAGTTTTTTGCGTGATGAGAATGTTTTTACCTTTATGCTCGGAGTGTAAGGGAATTAAGAGTATGGA
Organism: Fibrobacter succinogenes; assembly: GCA_902779055.1. Classification (GTDB taxonomy): domain Bacteria; phylum Fibrobacterota; class Fibrobacteria; order Fibrobacterales; family Fibrobacteraceae; genus Fibrobacter; species Fibrobacter succinogenes_K. The sequence goes on from CACZAD010000007.1 coordinate 435,990, forward strand.
ATTTGAAGATCTAAAACCGAGAAATCGGACTCACATGGCTGTCGTTGCCTGTTTGGTTGGCTTTTTCGGAATCCACAACTTTCTGCTGTCGAACAATGTTTCTGGAAGCATCAAGATTTATTTGACGCTTGTTGCCTTGATTGCGCCTGACCGTATTGGGCTAAGCATTGCCATTGTCGATCTGCTGTGGATATTATTTGACCTTTGGCAGATATGCTTTGTGAAAGCTCTTCCCGAAGTTCGATTTATCGGGAGCCGCAAGAAGGCTGTACTTTTTGTACTGGGCTATTTGTGCCTCCTTACGGTACTTGCCATTCTGTTTTTCCAAAATTTTAGTACGCAGTTCTAATTATTTCTTGATGCGTACGGCTGTGCCGTAAACGATGATTTCGGCGGCTCCGGCCATCAATGTGCTTGTGGCGAACCTGACGTTCACGATGGCGTCTGCGCCGAGCATCATGGCTTCTCCCATCATACGATCGGTCGCCTTTTGACGGGCTTCGTTCATCATTTCGGTGTATCCTGCGATTTCTCCACCGACGAGCGTCTTGAGGCCTGCAAATATGTCGCGGACGACATTCTTTGAAAAGACCACGCTCCCTTTGACAAGCTGGATGGTTTCGATTTCCTTGCCGCTGACATAGTCCGTGTTGACGATGATCATATTGTTCCCCTTATGTGGATGATGGAATAATTAGAAAATACAATTTTTCGCGGAGGGCGCAAAAAAAAATGCGAAATCCACTGGAGATGCGGAGGGCTCACAAATCTTGGATGATTTTAAATACTATATTTTTGTGCAGTAAAACAAATGTTCACTATTTATAGGTTGCGTATGGCTCTCTCCCAAGAAATTAAAGGTCAGGTCGTAGTTGATTCCCTTGAGAGGGAACGTTCCCGGTTGGACAAGGAACAGCTGGAGGCGGTTGAAACGACCGAAGGCTATGTGCGCGTTGTGGCCGGGGCCGGTTCTGGCAAGACGAAGACGCTCACGCACCGTTACCTGTATCTCGTGAAAGAGATGGGGATTTCGCCATCGAACATTCTTTGCGTGACGTTCACGAACAAGGCCGCTGCCGAGATGAAAAAGCGTATCCGCTCGATTCTGGGCGGGGACGATAGCGGTTACATTTCGACGTTCCACGGTTTTTGCGTACGTTTTTTGCGTGAAGAAATTCACGTACTCAACTATCCGAAAGAGTTCATGATTCTGGACGAAGATGACCAGAAGTCACTTTTGCGCAAGGCGTATGCGGATCTTGGCTATTCTCTCAAGGACCTGAAAATCAGCAGTGTGTTGGATTTTGTGGGTGGCCGCAAGGCGAACGACCTGGATTACGTCTCGCTTTTTGCGGAGTTGCCCTCGGAGCGGGCCGATGGCCTCAATAAGGACTGTCACGAGCAGCCCAAGGATCATTTGCTGGCTCTTTCGGATGCGGTGGACGACAAGTGGATGAAGGTTTATTACCACTATCTTTACGAGCAGAAAAAGAATTTCGCTCTGGATTTTGATGACCTCATCCTGGTGACATTGTACATTCTTCAAAATTTCCCGGAACAGCTCGACAAGTGGCGCAAGCGGATGATGTACGTGATGGTCGATGAGTATCAGGACATTGACGGGCAACAGTACATGTTGGCGGATCTGCTTTCGAGCTACCACAAGAATCTGTTTGTGGTGGGGGATCCTGACCAGACCATTTATGGATGGCGCGGGGCCGATGTCAACCGCATCCTGGATTTTGACAAGTCCCATGAAGATACGAAGACGATTCTGTTGCAGAATAATTATCGTTCGACGCCGAGCATTTTGAAGGTGCCCGATACGGTTATCAAGAACAACAAGTTTAGAATCGAAAAGGTTTTGCGACCGGTTCGCGTTGGCGGAAAGACGCCTGTGTTTTACCATGCGAAGAACACTCGTGAAGAGGCTAAATGGATTGTGGAACGCATTCAGAATGCTGTGCAGAGTGTGGGCGGTATGCATTACAAGGATATTGCCGTGCTGTACCGTATGCATTCGCAGTCTCGTTCGGTCGAAGAAGCCTTGATGGCCGAAAATATTCCGTACAAAGTCTATAGTGGTGTCGGCTTTTACCAACGCAAAGAGATCAAGGATGTCATTTGCTATTTGCGCATGCTCGTGTACGCCGATGACTTGTCGTTCTTGCGGACGGTGAACACCCCAAAGCGTCAGTTTGGACCGCGTAAGGTTTCCATTTTGCAAGCGTTTGCGGATGCGCGTGGTGTCGGACTTTACGAAGCGCTTCTGGAGATTGTTTCGGAGGCGGGGCTATTGAACGATGTGGCGCGTGATGTCTCGTCGCAGGCGGAGATCTCTTCGGTCGGAAATGATCACCAGAAGATTGATTTTGACTGTAAGGGGTTCCTGGCTCGGAGCAATGTCGTTGAGTATGTGAAGCTGATTGAAAAGTACCGCTCGTGTTACAGGGATATGAGCGTATCTGAAATCTTGGCGAAGATTTTGCGTGAAACGAATTACGAGGAAATGCTGCGCTTGGACGGTGACGAAGACCGCCTGGACAATCTCGCCGAACTCAAGCAGGGGATTTTCGAATTTGAAAATTACTACGAAGAAGACGCTTCGCTGGACGAGTATCTGCAAAATATCGTGCTGTTCACGAATGTCGATGAAGATGCCGAAGAAAAGGATCGCGTGCAGCTGATGACAATCCACAACGCAAAGGGGTTAGAGTTTCCGTATGTGTTTGTGTGTGGCTTGAACGAGGGCTTTTTTCCGGTAAAGCGTGTGCAGAATAAGGTGCAGCTCGAAGAGGAGCGCCGCCTTGCTTATGTGGCGTTCACGCGTGCCGAAAATGTGCTATGTCTGAGTGATGCCGAGGACGGCGTGGCGGGCGAGAGCGGGATGCGTTATCCTTCAAGGTTCTTGCTTGAGATGGATATGGGCGAATTGGACGTGGCGCGTGGATTCTCTGAAGATTTGCTCGAGGCGGCGAAGGCGCATATTTCTGGTGTCGATCAGGAACGGGATTTCTTGAGCGACGAGAGTCTTGGAATGGTAAAGAAAGCGCCCACGGCTGAGTTTTCCGTAGGCGATCGCGTCGTTCACAAGATTTTTGGCGCAGGGACTGTCCGCGTTGTAGACGAAAAGAACTTCTGTTACGAAATCGCATTCGACAAGTTTGCGACGCCGCGCAGTATCCAGTTCGATTTCCCGTTAACGCGGGGTTAGCGCCTACGGCTTCTTTGGAAGTTGTTTTCGGGACGCTCGATGTGGAGCGGCTTCAGCTGTCTGATGACGCTTTGCAGTTCCTTGGGGAGCGGGCAGTCGAAAACTTTGTGTTCTCCTTGCCAGTCGAATTCCAGACGGCAACTGTGCAAGAATAGACGGTTCAGCCCGAACTGCTTTTTGACTTCGCGGTTCAGCGCAAAGTCGCCATAGCGTGTATCGCCGAGAAGCGGATGCCCGATGCTTGCGAAGTGGGCGCGGATCTGGTGCATACGTCCCGTTTCGAGCTTGATTTTTACGAGGTCGTAGCCTTCGTAGTGCTGCTTGACGCGGTAATGCGTGATGGCTTCTTGCGCCTTGTCGTCGTCCTGACCGACGAGCATCTTGCTGCCCTTGGCGCTGTCCGTGCGCAAAAGCGATTCGTTGATGGTCCCGCGGTCTTTCTTGAGGTTCCCTTTGATGAGCGCGAAGTAGTACTTGTCGACTTCGTGTTCGCGGATAAGGCGTGTAAAGTCTCGGAGCGTGTCGCCGTGGAGGGCCGCAATAATCATGCCCGAAGTTTCTTGGTCGAGGCGGTGGGCGATAGTCGGCTTAAAGTCGAGACCTTCGTTTCGGCCCCATTCCCAGAGGTATTCCACAAGGCTCTCGCCGGGGCGCGTGCCGCTGCCGGGCTGGCTTGCAAGTCCCGAGGGCTTGTTGACAATCACGTAATCTTCGGTCTGGATGACAAAGTCGAGTTCGTGGGCGCCCCAGTGCGCTTGCTTCTGTGCGGCGGTTGCGGATTTGCCCCATGTGGATTTGTTTTTGGCGAAACCGGCTGCGGTTTTTGCTTCGGGGTGTTGCGGGGTGGCCCCGCTCGAAGGGGTAGCGGGAGCCGCTTCGGCGGCGGAAGCGAGGGGAAGGCTTTCCCCCTTTTGGTCGTCTTCACTAACCGACTTGAAATTTTCGTAGATGTTCACCACGTCGCCTTCGGCGAGCATCTGGTTTGCCTTGCCGACAACACCGTTCACGCGGACTTTCTTTTTGCGGATGACTGCAAAGAACACCGAGAGTGATTCATCGGGGAATGCCTTGCGGAGGTACCTGTCAAGGCGCATATTGGCAAAGTTGCGGTCGATCGTGCGTGTAATCATAAGCGATTCTCAGTAGGCTGTGGCAAGTGGTTAGGGTTAGGAAGACTTCTTTGCAAAGTGGGCGAGGCGCACGCCATCGGCGGCGCTGGTGACGATTCCGCCGGCGTATCCGGCTCCTTCGCCAAGAACGAAGAGTCCCTTGGTGTTGATGCTTTCTAATGTCTCGTTGTTGCGCGGGATGCGGAGGGGCGAGCTGGTGCGTGTTTCCGGGGCGACAATCAAACCCTGTTCGATAAAGCCTGGAATTTTGCGGTCGAAGTTCTGGAAACCTTCGGCGAGGCTTTTGCAAATCGTCTTGTCCATCCAATCCCAAAGGTTACTTTGTACAAGTCCGCAGGGGTAGGTGGATTTGGGGAGCGTTTTGTCTTCGCGGTGGGCGAGGAAGCTCTTGATGGTTTGGGCGGGGGCGGTGTAAACTTTTCCGCCGGCGTCGTAAGCGTCGCGTTCAATTTTCCGTTGCAGGTCGAGGCCGCCAAAAAGCGAACCGCTTGATGGAATTTCGAATCCTTCGGCTCCCGCGGTAATTGGGACGGCGATGGCGCCGTTGGCGAATGCTCCGTTGCGACGGCTGTAGCTCATGCCGTTTGTCGCAAGCGTTCCCGGTTCCGAGGCGCACGGCACAAGGACTCCGCCAGGGCACATGCAAAAGCTGTAGGCGCTCGATGTCTTGTTGAGCGTCGGCGTGGCGAGGAAATATTCGGCGGCGCCGGTAAGGTTCGTGTCAACGTTGCCGAGTTGGCGCTTGTTGATGAGAGTCTGCGGATGCTCGACGCGGACGCCCATGGCAAAAGCCTTGCTTTCGAGGGCGACTCCGCGGGCGTGGAGCAGTTCGTAAACGTCGCGGGCCGAATGTCCGACGGCTAAGACCAACGCTTCGCACGGCTGCCAATGCGAGCCGGCAACGCCAAGCGTATCGCCGAGCTTGATAGCCGTGATTCGACCATCTTTGATTTCGATGTCTTCAAGGCAAGTGCTAAAGTTGATGCGTCCGCCGAGTCGAACGATTTCTGCACGGAGCTTGCGCAACATGAGTACGAGCTTGTCTGTGCCGATATGGGGCTTTGCAAAAGTGACGACGCTTTCGTCGACGCCGAATTCGACCATGTCCTTGAGGACGGTTTCGCTGAACAGGTTGCGGCTGCGGGTGTTGAGCTTGCCGTCACTGAATGCGCCTGCGCCGCCTTCGCCAAAGAGTACGTTACTGTGGGCGTTGAACTTTCGGTCGACAAAGAACCGGCGGATGTCGCGGAAACGTTCTTCGACTTGCTTACCTTGTTCGTAGATGTCGACGGAAAAACCTTTGCGTAAAAGATGTAACGCCGCCCATAAACCGCTAGGCCCTGCGCCGATGATGTCGACGTGGGTTGCCATCGGGACTGTACTCTTGCCCGGTTCTGCATCAAGGCTCTTGATTTCGCGTTTGGATTCGATGAGCCCGCGGGCGTTGTTGCCGGTGGCGCGGACTTTTCGTTTCAGGTCGAACACGACGTTGTAGGACCAGCGCAAATCGCCTTTGCGTCTAGAGTCCAGCGAAAAACGTTCCACTTCGAGGTTGAATATTTCTTCCGGGTTCACGCGGAGCGTTTTGGCGAGTGCAGAACGGACTTCGCCCTTCTTGTCGAGGGCGACAGCGAGTTCTCTGTAGCGGTAAGTAAACATGTATGCGTTATAATTTAGAAATATGGCGAAAAAATATTTTTTTGGACTTGAGATGGAGGTTTACATTTTTTTATAATTGTCAAAAACACTCAAACTGGTATTGAAATATGTTTAAAGTTGGTTTTGATAACGAAGCTTATCTAAAAACTCAATCTGAAAAAATTCAAGAACGTATCTCTAAATTTGGCGGTAAACTTTATCTTGAATTTGGTGGAAAGCTTTTTGATGACCATCATGCAAGCCGCGTTTTGCCTGGCTTTGCTCCCGACTCCAAAATCCGTATGCTCGAAAAGCTCAAGGACAAGGCCGAAGTCATCATCGCTATTAACGCTGGCGACATCGAAAAGAACAAGGTTCGTGGCGACCTCGGAATTACCTACGATCAGGATGTCCTTCGCTTGATTGACGCCTTCCGCGGTTATGGTCTTTATGTGAGCAGCGTGGTGCTGACCCGCTGGCAGGAACAGCCGAGCGCCGTGGCTTATCAGAAAAAGCTTGAAACTCTTGGCCTCAAGGTCTATCGCCATTATCCTATTGCCGGTTATCCGAGCAACATCCCGCTCGTGGTGAGCGATGACGGTTATGGCAAGAATGAATTTGTTGAAACGTCCCGTGAACTCGTGGTGGTGACTGCACCGGGTCCGGGAAGTGGAAAGATGGCAGTCTGCCTTTCCCAGATTTATCATGAAAATAAGCGTGGCGTCAAGGCTGGCTATGCCAAGTTCGAAACGTTCCCGATTTGGAACATCCCGCTCAAGCACCCGGTCAACCTCGCATACGAAGCTGCTACCGCCGACTTGAACGACGTGAACATGATCGACCCGTTCCACTTGGAAGCTTACGGCAAGACGACCATCAACTACAACCGCGACGTTGAAATCTTCCCGGTTCTGAACGCCCTCTTTACGCGCATCCTCGGTGAATCTCCGTATAAGAGCCCGACGGACATGGGCGTGAATATGGCTGGCAATTGCATCGTCGATGATGCCGCAGTCTGCGAAGCTGCCAATGCCGAAATCATCCGCCGTTACTACAACACGCTTTGCCAGGTCCGCAAGGGCAATGCCGATAAGGATCAGGTCTACAAGCTCGAACTCGTGATGGAACAGGCTCACATCAGCGCCAAGGACCGCAAGGTCGCTGTCGCCGCAGTAGCCAAGGCCGAAGAAACGAATGGCCCCGCAGTCGCAATCGAATTGAACGACGGCACCATCATTACCGGCAAGACCTCTTCGCTCCTCGGTGCATCTTCTGCAATGTTGCTTGATTCCCTCAAGCACTTGGCTGGCATTCCGGACGAAGTCCGCCTGCTTTCTCCGATGGTGATTGAACCGATTCAGAACCTCAAGACCAAGCAGCTCGGTCACAACAACCCGCGCCTCCACATGGACGAAGTTCTCGTTGCCCTCTCCGTTTGCGCCTTGACCGATTACAACGCCAAGATCGCTCTCGAAAAGCTTCCGGAACTCCGTCATTGCGAAGTTCACTCCAGCGTGATTCTCTCGCAGGTTGACGTTGGTGTGTTCCGCCGCCTCGGTGTGAATTTGACATCGGAACCGAATTATCAAACCAGTAAGTTATATCACGGGTAACTTATCCAATTTTTTGCTGTCATCCCGGATTTAATCCGGGATCAACTTACACGGTTCTAATAACCGATACCTTTTACTAAAGACTATCAATTATTTTGGTAGTCTTTTTCTTTTTTGTATGTATATTTAAAAAGGAATTTGATTAGAAGGATGGGTTTGAATGGCTGATGATAAAGTTTACGACGATGTCGAAGTTCACGATATGAACGATATGCGTCATAGTGCGCGAACTGTAAAAACGGAGAATGAGCAGAATGGAGCTCCTGTGGTGTGGAAGGCTCTTTCTGTAATTATCGCAATGATTGCGATTGTTTACGACTTGTCGCCGATTGATGCTGTTCCAGATACGATTCCTCTGTTTGGTTGGCTCGACGATGTGGGCTTTACCTTGATGGCTGCGCTCAACGCTTACCAGCAATTTTCAAAAGACCAGTCCGCTTCGATTGTTCGCTTGGCGAAGTATGTCAAGTGGATGATGGTTGCTTCTATCGTGTTTGCTGGCATCGCTGTTGGCGGGCTGATCACGGCAATAATTGCACTTATTACACACTAATTATTGCATTGTCATCCCGGCCTGAGCTTGCCCCGGACTTGTTCCGGGGTGCCGGAATCACCTTTTTGGGCAGCTTTTCACATTGTCGTCCCGGTTGCATTGTCATTCCCGCCTTCGAGCGGGAATCTCCTTTTTAGGCTGTTCTTCTTTATGTTGTCATCCCGGCCCCTGTGCCGGGATCACCTTTCTCAGGCCACATTCTTGACTTGCATTCGATTCACTTTCACGATTTCCTCCACAAAATATTGATGCACTCGTAAATCGCTGTTGAGTTCCGGGTGGAACGAAATAGCGAGTTGGTTCTTGTATCGCACGGCGACAATTTGATTTTGGACGGTCGCAAGAATTTGCACATCTTGGCTTGCGCGCTGTATGAGCGGGGCTCGGATGAATGTCATCGGGATTTTTCCGATTCTCTCGAAATTTTCTTCGGTGAAAAAACTTCCGAGTTGCCGACCGTAGGCGTTGCGTTCTACGGTGACGGGTGCCGTCGCAAAATACGTATGACCGTCGTTGCTCAATTTCTCAGCAAGTAGAATCAGTCCTGCGCAGGTTCCAAAAGTCGGGAGTCCGTTTTCGATGCGCTCACGTAAAGGTTCGAAAAGTCTGAGGTCGTGCAGAAGTTTTCCTTGCACGGTGCTTTCGCCGCCGGGGAGAATAAGTCCATCGAAATCTTGTTCGAGGTCTTGCAACTGGCGAATTTCAAATGTCTCGACGCCGAGCTTTTCAAGAATCTGGCGATGTTCGGCAAATGCTCCTTGCACGGCGAGTACACCAATTTTGATGTGGTTGTTTGTTTTGTTTTCGCTCATTTACTTTCCTCGTTCAGCCATTAAAAGTGCAATTTCGTTTTCGTTGATGCCGACCATCGCTTCACCCAAATCTTCGGAGAGCTTGGCGATGAGTTTGGCATCCTTGTAGTTTGTGACGGCTTGTACGATGGCGGCAGCACGCTTGGCCGGATTGCCGGATTTGAAAATTCCAGAACCGACGAACACGCCTTCGGCGCCGAGCTGCATCATGAGTGCTGCGTCAGCGGGGGTGGCGACGCCACCTGCGGCAAAGTTCACGACGGGGAGTCGCTTGTGATCGTGAACGTACTTCACGAGCTCGTATGAAACTTGCAATTCCTTGGCGCGGTTGAATAGCTCGTCTTCGCGCATAGAGGTGATGCGTGCAATTTCTTGATTCATAAGTCGAATGTGACGGACTGCTTGCACGATGTCGCCTGTTCCCGGTTCGCCTTTGGTGCGGATCATGGAGGCGCCTTCTTCGATGCGGCGGAGGGCTTCGCCGAGGTCGCGGGCTCCGCAGACGAACGGCACTTTGAAATTGTGCTTGTTGATGTGGAAAACGTCGTCGGCGGGGGAGAGCACTTCGCTTTCGTCGATGTAGTCAATTTCGATGGCTTCCAAAAGTTGTGCTTCGACAAAATGACCGATGCGGCATTTGGCCATCACGGGGATGGAAACTGCGTCTTGGATGCCCTTGATCATCTTGGGGTCGCTCATGCGCGAGACTCCGCCTGCGGCGCGGATGTCGGCAGGGATGCGTTCAAGCGCCATGACGGCGGCGGCACCGGCGGCTTCTGCAATTTTAGCCTGTTCCGGTGTGGTCACATCCATAATGACTCCACCTTTAAGCATTTGGGCGAGATTCTTGTTGAGTTCGTAGCGGTTTTCTGTAGACATTTGGGTCTCCTTGTTGTTTTTGTTTCGTTTCGGGGCTTAAATTAGACTTTTTGTTGACTTTATCAAATGTTCAAATTTCTATTATTTTAATAGGTTCAGTTTAATGTCAGTTTGTGGTCAGTTTTTTCAAAAAGAAAGTCAGGAATGTTAGAACTTCGCATCGTAAAAACACTCGAAACGGTCCTCGCTCGGGTTACTCGCTGCGGAATGTTTCTCGCACGTTTTTACAATGCTCGTTTACGAGAATTTCAGTATTTTATAATGAAAAAACTTGAGGTGGTTTCCGGTTGCAAAGCAAGTTTGATAATGTATAGACTTCGCATCGTAAAAACACTCGAAACGGTCCTCGCTCGGGTTACTCGCTGCGGAATGTTTCTCGCACGTTTTTACAATGCTCGTTTACGGGAATTTCAGTATTTTATAATGAAAAAACTTGAGGCGGTTTCCGGTTGCAAAGCAAGTTTGATAATGTATAGACTTCGCATCGTAAAAACACTCGAAACGGTCCTCGCTCGCATTACTCGCTGCGGAATGTTTCTCGCACGTTTTTACAATGCTCGTTTACGGGAATTTCAGTATTCTATAATGAAAAAATTTGAGGCGGTTTCCGGTTTGCAAAAAGGAGGTTTCCTAAATGCTTTCATATGATATCTCAAAAGCGGGGGATGATACTCTTTATCATTTCTTGTATCGTTCTATTAGGGACGATATTCTGTCGGGGCGTCTTGAGGCGGATGCGAAGCTTCCGTCGAAACGTCCGTTTGCAAATGCGCAAGGCGTGAGCGTCGTGACGGTTGAAAATGCGTATGAGCAGCTTTTAGCCGAAGGCTTTATTTACTCGCTCCCGCGCAAGGGCTTTTTCGTTGCGGCGATTCAATCAAAAAATCCGCAAATTCTCCCAAAGCCTGTTCCGACCAAGCAATCCCGTGAATCGCAACGCGTTGAACCGCCTAAGGCTCTACATTACATTGCCGATTTCGTCAATAATCAAGTAGATGCTTCGACGTTCCCGTTCTCGACGTGGGCGAAGATTACGCGAAAAGTCCTTTGCGAACAGCAAAATGAGCTGCTGACGCGTTCGCCGAATTCTGGCGTCATCGCACTCCGAAAAGCGATCGCCATGATGCTTCTAGAGTTTCGCGGGATGCGCGTGGATCCAGAACAGATTGTCGTTGGCGCTGGGACGGATTGCCTTTACACTTGGCTTGTACAGCTTTTGGGCTTTGATAAAAAGTATGGCGTTGAAGATCCTGGCTATAGCAAAATTTCTAAAATCTATCAAAAGCTAAATGTCGTTTGCAATTTTATCCCGCTAGATGAACAGGGCGTACGCATTGTCCAACTCGAAGAAACTTGCACAGATGTCGTTCATCTTTCTCCGTCGCACCACTTCCCGACAGGCAAGGTGATGCCCGTGAGTCGTCGCTATGAACTCTTGAGTTGGGCTGCAAAATCAAGCAACCGCTACATCGTCGAAGACGAATATGATAGCGAGTTCCGCATGGTGGGGCGCCCAATTCCGGCGCTTCAAAACATTGATGTGCAAGACAAGACGATTTATATAAATTCATTCTCTAAAACGCTTGCCTCTACGGTGCGCGTGGGCTATATGGTTCTCCCGAAACCGCTTGCGAAAAAATTTCGTGAAGAGTTCTCGTTTTACACTTGTACAATTTCAAATCTCGTGCAGTATGTGCTTGCAGCGTTCATCAGTGGCGGTCATTATGAAAAACACATTAACCGCATGCGTAATTTCTATCGCCATCGCCGTGATGCATTGCTTGAAACGATTCGTCATAGCAAACTTCGTGATCGCGTAGAAATTGCTGAACAAGACGCCGGCCTCCATTTCATTCTGAAAATAAACACGGCGCTTTCCGACGAAGAATTTTGCAATCGGGCTCTCGAAAAAGGCGTGCGCATCGGAGCGCTTTCGGATTATTACACGATGGCAACCCCATCGCAACACGAATTTGTCATCAACTATTCATCGGTACCCGAAAAACAGATGAAAAAGGCTGTTTCGCTGCTTGAAAAAATTGTGGAATGAGTTTTTTCGCCTTGTCACTCCGGACCTTCGCTTTGTCATCCCGGCCACTGTGCCGGGATCACCTTTTTTCAAAACAGCATATTCACGTTGTTACCCCGGATTTGTACAAGTACAAAGCCCTTCGGCTCAGCTATGAAAATGCAAGCAATTTCGCAGCGTTCGCCTTGATTGCTTTTATTCCGGGGTCGCCTAAATTTCTTATATTTCCTTCAAATGTATGGGGAGGAGATGTTTATGAAAATGTTTGCAAAGTTTGTGCCGTTCTTGCTTGTAACGGCTATGTCTGTCTTTACCGCCTGTGGTGGCGATTCTGGCAGCAATGCTGATTCCGAAGAACCGGTGTCCAGCAGTGCTGTGAAAAAATCCAGCAGCAGTAAGGCGAACTCCTCGTCAAGCAAAAAAGTTTCGTCTAGTTCAGCAAAGTCTTCTTCGTCTTCGAAAACGCCCTCAAGTGCGAACAGCGCTAAGGCTATATACGACGAAAAAAACAACACCATGAAGGACCCTCGCGACAACAAAACCTACAAGGCCGTGAAAATCGGCGACCAGGTCTGGATGGCGGAAAACTTGAATTATAATTCGTGCTTTAGCTACTGCTATGGTGAAGAACCTTCATACATGCAAAATAGTAACCCTGGCTTATGCAATAAGTACGGTCGTCTTTACAAGTGGGAAGCTGCAACGGAGGCTTGCCCTGGCGGTTGGCACTTGCCCTCTAAGGACGAATTTGAAACCTTGATCCAAACAGTCGGCGGTAGCGGTAATGCGGGGATAAAGCTCAAGTCTGTTGATGGCTGGAAATTTGAGAGAAAAGAAACGGTCGGAACGGATGAGTATGGTTTTTCTGCCCTCCCTGGAGGCTACAGAATGGAATATGATTTTAGTGGTTATGTCTCTCAGAATGTTAAATCGTACGATTTTATTGGTGACAAGACCGCGGCGTATTTCTGGAGTTCTACGGAAGATATTGAATCGTCGACTAGACTTGATCGCAACAGTATTCTGGTCGATCACGCGTTTAGCATGTTTTTGGATAATCGTTACGCATCGGCTGATATTGGGGGCGAGCCGATGGATAATGCATTGTCCGTCCGCTGCGTTTTGGATTCCAAAACTTCGTCTGATACAAAGTCTAGCAGCAGCAAAAAGGCGGAATCGTCGTCAAGTGCGAAGTCTTCTTCATCTGCGAAATCGGGAAGCTCTGTGGCTGTGCCCAAAGGCTGCAAAACTTCAACTAAAGATAATTGCGAGTATGGCGAACTGGTAGATGACCGCGACGGACAAACTTACAAGACCGTGAAAATCGGTGACCAGTGGTGGATGGCCCAGAACCTGAATTACAGAAGAGAGGCAAAATACAAAAACGATTATTGCTATTGTTACAATAATTCAAAAGATAATTGCGATAAGTTTGGGCGCTTATATGTATGGACTGCAGCTGCGGACGCTTGTCCCGAGGGATGGCATCTACCATCCACAGCGGAATGGAAAACCTTGATTGACGCGGTGGGGGGCGAAGAAGTCGCTGGCATAACACTCAAGACGAGTGGATGGAATCGCGGTGGCGATGCGACTGATGCTTTCGGTTTTTCTGTGCTTCCTGCAGGTTACAGGGACTGGCTCTACCAAGACGATTATTACGAGGTGGGGTATCAAGCGTTGTTTTGGAGTTCTAATGAATATGAAAACAGTAGTGGATGCGTGTATTTTCAGAGTGTGTATGATGGTGCGAATATCCGCTCTGGAAACAAAGACGACGGCTATTCTGTCCGTTGCGTGATGGATGTTGAACCTGAAATTACAAAGCCTTCGGTTACAGAGCCAACGGCGAAAGCCTGCAAAACTGAAACTAAAGATGAATGCGAATATGGCACGCTAACGGACTCCCGTGACAAACAAACTTACAAAACCGTGAAGATTGATAAGCAATGGTGGATGGCCGAAAACCTTAATTTTGAAACGGATAGTTCCTATTGCTATAACGATTCTGCTAAATACTGCACCAAGTACGGTCGCTTTTATACTTGGACCGCAGCGACTTCGGCTTGTCCTAGTGGCTGGCATCTACCGTCAGAGGCTGAATTTAAATCGTTAATCACTGCGGTTGGCGGTGAAGATGTTGCGGGCTCTAAACTCAAATCAGCGAATGGCGGCTGGGAGAGTTACTGGAGTATTGACGAAGATGAAGTGAAAAATGGCGATGGCACGGATGATTACTCGTTTTCTGCGTTGCCTACGGGATTTAGGATCGATTTTCAAATGGGTTCAGTTTACCACAACGAAGGCAGCTTAGCGCATTTCTGGAGTTCTTCAGAGATGCTTGATGACGATGGTAGTGATTACGCATACAGTTTGTACTTAACCAATGCCAACTTCGTTGACCCGTACCCTCGCCCCAAGTTCTATGGGCTTTCAGTTCGTTGCGTCAAGGACGACGAGTAAAGCGAGCGTTACGGAATTAAAAAAGGCCGCGAATAATCGCGGTCTTTTTGTATGAAATGTGCTACTGGATCCTTCGCCTTCGCTCAGGATGACGCCGAAGGCGTCACTTCACGCTTGCCGTCAGCAGCTTTGTAATCGCGGCCACATATTCTGCCGGGTTCGGAAGCGGAGAACCTTCGGCAAGCAAAGCCTGACCGTAGAGGGCCTTCGGCCAATCGCCAAGATCTTCGTTCGCTTCGGCCTTCTTCTTGAGCATTTCGCAAATCGGGTGCGTCGGGTTGATTTCCAAGATTCGCTTGCTCTTCGGCAAGTTCTTCTGGCCCATAGCCTTCATCATGCGTTCCATCTGGGCGCTCATCGCATCTTCGCTTGTGACGAGGCAGCACGGGCTGTCCTTGAGGCGGCTAGACACGCGGACTTCCTTGATGTCTTCGTCGAGAAGCTTCTGCAGGTTTTCGCAGAGCCCCTTGAAAATGCCCTTGTTTTCTTCTTCGGCCTTCTTTTCGTCTTCGGTCTTTTCGAAGTCCACATCACCGCGGGCGATGTCGTGGAACTTCTTGTCACCGAATTCCAAAAGGCTGTTCATCATGAACTCGTCGATGCCGTCGCTCATGAGCAACACTTCGTAGCCCTTGGCCTTGAAGGCTTCGAGCATCGGGTTGCTCTTCACGGCGTTCTTGTCGCCAATGAGGTAGTAAATTTCCTTCTGGCCTTCCGGCATGCGCTTCACGTATTCGTCGAGACTTACGAGAGCGTCGCCTTCGGTCTTGGTGCTTTCGAAACGGAGCAACTTCTTGAGTTCGTCAAGATGTTCCCAGTTCATGTAGAAGCCTTCCTTCAACTTGTCGGCCATATTCTGCAAGGTGTCGAGCACCTTCTTGATCACATGCTTACGGATGTTCGTGATGATCTTGTTGGACTGCAAAATTTCACGGGACACGTTCAGCGGCAAGTCTTCGGAATCGACCACGCCGCGCACAAAGCGCAACCACGGCGGCAAGAGTTCCTTGCAGTCGTCCATGATAAAGACCTTCTTCACATAGAGCTTCAGACCGTGCAGAGCGTCGTTGTGCCAAATGTTGAACGGGGCCTTGGACGGAATGTACACGAGGCTCCAGAATTCCTGGGAACCTTCGGCGTGGCTGTGGCTCCAGGCGGCCGGTTCGTCGGCTTCGTGACCGATGACATTGTAGAATTCCTTGTACTGTTCCGGCGTGATTTCTTTTTCGCTCTGGCGCCAAAGAGCAGTCTTGTCGTTCAAACGCTGCGGTTCCTTGGTTTCTAGTTCGCCCTTGTCGTTCTTGGTCGGTTCCGGGTGGAAGTAAATGCCGTAGCTGACGAAGCCGCTGTACTTCTGGACGATGTCCTTGACCTTCCATTCAGAGGTCCAGTCTTCGTCTTCTTCGCCGTCCTTGAGGTAAAGCGTAATCTTTGTGCCCACGTCGGTACGCGGAGCTTCGCTGATTTCGAATTCGCCCGTGCCGTCAGAAGACCAGAGGTAGCCCTGCGTTTCGCCGGCCTTGAGAGTCAAAACTTCGACCTTCTTTGCAACCATGAACACGGAGTAGAAGCCCACACCGAACTGGCCGATCAAATCAACACTGCCCTTGTCGCCTTCCTTGAGGTTCTTGATGAAGTTCTTGGTACCGCTGCGGGCGATTGTGCCGAGGCAGTTGATCAAGTCGTCCTTGTTCATGCCGATACCGTTATCTTCGATAACGAGGCGCTTGCCTTCCTTGTTCACAGAAATGTCAATCTTGAGCTGAGTGCCTACCGGGAGGAGGCTTGCGTCGGAGAGCGAGAGGAAGCGGCGCTTGTCGAGTGCGTCCGCAGCGTT
Organism: Fibrobacter succinogenes; assembly: GCA_902779055.1. Classification (GTDB taxonomy): domain Bacteria; phylum Fibrobacterota; class Fibrobacteria; order Fibrobacterales; family Fibrobacteraceae; genus Fibrobacter; species Fibrobacter succinogenes_K. Next base: position 452,158 of record CACZAD010000007.1, read on the forward strand.
CGAAACGAGTTCGCGGAGGAAAATTTCCTTGTTGCTGTAAAGCGAATGAATCATCAAGTTCAGCATGTCGCGAACTTCAGTTTGGAATTCCATCTTCTCAGTTGCCATGTTTATCTCCTGTTAAATTTTTAAGCAATCCCGCAATTTCGATGTTTCAAAATGAAACTAAAAGGCGGTTTTGTTCTGTTTTCGCGCTAGTATATGCAAGAACCGTGCCAATTGAGACGAGACGAGCGACTAGAGACGAATGAACGGGTATGCGACTATGTCATGCCGGACAGCGTTCCTGCATCGCCTTGTTTTATGGTTATTGTAAATGAGACTATAAATAGGATAATGAGGGGGAGGTATCCCCCTCGCTTCTGCCGCCAGCGGCATACGCTACCCCTACTGCGGGTCTCAGACGCCGACCCGCAACGCCCGGCTTTCCCGCCCCCAAAATGCTATTGCAATCAACGCAAAGAAAGATCCAATCAGCATTTGTCATTCCCGACCCTGTCCTCGCTTGACGGGGATGATCGGGAATCTCCTTTTTGGGGCGAAAAATCTATATTACGGGTTATATGAAAACAGTCTTCCTTTACTTATCTCTCTTTTGGCTGATGCTGGTTGTCACTTCATGTGAAAAGAATATTCCCTCAAGCGCCTTCACAGATGCTAGAAACGGGCGGGTATATGCGACAGTAAAAATTGGTGAGCTGGTTTGGATGGCAGAAAACTTGGACTATCCTGGAAATGACCAAGATGGTGTAAAGGAATTTTGCGACGAAGCTGTTTTGGGTAAGAATTTCTGCAAGAAATATGGCGGACTTTATTCTTGGCAATTCGCTATGAAAGCCTGCCCTCTCGGTTGGCATTTGCCCAAAGTTGAGGAGTGGAAGACTTTATTTGAAAGTGTGGGTGGACAGAATGTCGCCAAAATAAAATTGATGAAGCGATATTCTAATCAATGGGTGGGTGGTTCAGATGATTTTGGTTTCGCTGCGCTACCAGCGGGGGTTGTTATCAATAGGCTTTATAACCCGATGGGGGCATACTATTGGACTTCGACGAAAGATGATGAAGGCAATCCTATTGCCGTAGCCTTAGTAGGGCAGGGCGCAAAATTTGAACACAACCTGAAATTCGCAGGAATTTCGGTGCGATGCTTGCAAGATAAGTGATGGTTAGTTTTTTTTTGATCAGAAAGTGAACTTTGTTATAATTTTATGCTAGGGTGTTTTGACTCTTGCTTTTTGTTTTAACCCCGCTCAAAAAGAGCCCCTATAAAACTTGAACGTTATTGTCTTATTTGTCGTAGAACATTACTAAGTGCCATATACGCCAAAAACAATAATAGAAAACGCTCCTAGAATAAACAAAGCACAAATGCTTAACCAATATTTTGCTGGGTAGGCTTTTTTGTGATAGAGGTCGCCGAAAAAGCGAAAACGACTTTCTGCAATACAAACAAAACTGTATAATATAGCCGCTCCTCCTATGCAAAAACCTCGGAAAGATTCGTATTGTTCCATTCTTTTAAAATAGGAAAGGAAAGTCACTATCAAAAGTAATGCACAGAAAACTTTAGCAACTAGAGCCTTGGTATGTTTTTTTAATTTAAATTCCTGTTCTAATTGTTTGTTTAATTCTTCAGCTGGGCTATCCTTAAGTTTTTCTTCAATTAATTTGTCAATTCGTCTTTCTACAATATCAATCCGTTCATCTGGGCCTTGATCTGCAATCTTTTGATGAAACTTATTCAACTCATCAAGTGATAAATGAATGATTTCTTTTTCGAATTCTTTAAGTGAATCTTTTTTTTCATCATTCTTTAGTTTTCGCTTCATAATGATGGATTCTATTTCCACTTTACAACAGTATATATATGCGAGTAGAAAAAGAAACGCTTGAACGGGAGAAATCGGGAAATCCGTAAAACAATACATCAATACAATTGCTACTGCAATTACCGTTAGAATAATAAACCACATTTTAATAGTCCATAATTGTAATTCTATATAGGAAAAACTAAGCTTTGACTACGTTCAAATAGTTCCTCTATAAAACCTGCTCTTGAATATACCTTATTTTATGCGGCTCTGTCAGCTCAGTAATTCAATAGTTGACAAAATAAATGTTTTTGCTAATGGTTGGTTGCAAAATTTTCAAAGTTTCACTTTTCGAGAAATCTCTGTTGTAGATTAGAACCTCCAAACTTAACGGAGCTATAACAATGAATCAATTTATTTCTGAAACTTTGAAAGGAAAAACCTACATCGACCCGAGAACCGATACGGGTTTCAAAAATCTGTTTGCAAGCAAGGATGCTATCAAGGATTTTGTTGACGGAATCTTGCAGCTGAAGGGTGATGACCGAATCAAGAATTTGAATTATTCGTTTGAACATACGTTACGGTTTATGATTCCTGAAGAACGGAAGGTCATCTTGGATGCGTTTGCGACTACGGGTTCTAAGCGTTTCCTCAATATAGAAATGCAGAAGGCTGATCACAGTTTCTTTATCGACCGCACCATATTGTACAAAGCGTTCTTGATTATTAAAGGCAAACATGAAATGGAGAAATCGGAAGAATTTAAAATGCTCACAAAAGAAGAGAAGGAATATAAGCGTTATGAAGTTCCAGAAACAATTTCCATTTGGATTTGCGACTTTGAATTGCCTCAGCGTATGGATGGTTACATCGATGAATGGGCTATTTATAGCAAGGAAATGCTGAATAGCGGAACCGTCGAGACGATATTCCCTAAAAATAAGTATATTATTGTATGTCTGCCGAAGTTCAATAAAACCGCAGACGAGGTAAAAGATCCTGTTGACGCTTGGCTCTATGTACTCAAACACGCGCATGAGGGCGACCCACTCCCTGACTTTGGAAACGAAGTTGTCAACGAAGCCTTGAACCGCATCAAAATCGAGAATTTGGACAAAACCACTCTGACCGAACTGGAGCGAGAAATGATTGCAAAAGAAGAAATTGAATGCCGTTTGGCTGGTGCCAAGATTGAGACGAGATACGAAACCAAGCTCGAAATGATTGATGCTATGTTTGCTAACCCCAAATTAACCGATGAGGATATTTCGGCAATTTCAAAAATTTCTCTGGACGAAATCAAAAAGCGCCGCGCTCAGCGTTAGTGTCGCTAAAAGAATGGCTCTTGCCTAAATATTTCTAAAACAAAAAAGCCCGTTCACAATCTAGTGAACGGGCGCTTTGCATATAAAGTCTATTTCAAGAAAATCAGTCCCAAGATGCCGACTGCCCAGACGTACCAGGCGAAGTGCTGGAACTTGCCTTTCTGGACAAAGTTCATAAGCCACTTGAGGGCGATGATTCCAAAGACAAATGCGACAACCATGCCGACCAAGAGTTCCGGGGTGAATCCGCCTGCATCGGCGCACTTGACTGCGTCTGCTGTTGCTGACTGGCACTTGATCCACTTGATGCAATCGAGGAGGGCGGCTCCGCCAACGGCAGGGATGCTCATGAGGAAGCTGAATTCGCCGGCGTACTTGCGGTTCACGCCCATGAACATCATGGCGCTGATCGTTGAACCGCTACGGCTGATGCCCGGGATGCAGGCGATGCCCTGCACGGTACCAGTCACGAGTGCGCGCCACCAGTTCATCTTGACGCCTTCGTTATCCGGGTGCTTGGCTCCGGTCGGGCCCCACTGCGATGTGAAGAGCAAAAGGCCTGTGAAAAGTTCTGCAACGCAGACGGCGCGCGGATTTTCGAACAGGCTTTCGAGTGCATCCTTGAAGCCGAGGCCGATGAGTGCCGTCGGGATGCTTGCGAGAATGATGAAGCCTGCTTCGCGGAGCTGGTCGCGGTCACGGCGGAGACAACCGACGATGATGTCCGTAATCTTCTTGTGGAACACCACGAAGATCGAAAGCAGTGTGCCTGCGTGGAGCATGATGTCGAAGAACATGCCGGCTTCGTTCATGCCTAAAAGTTCGTGCCCAAGCACTAGATGGCCGGAGCTGGAGATGGGGAGGAATTCTGCGAGGCCCTGCAATAGGCCGAGGATGATAGATTCGAACATAGTAAGGTAAATGTAGCTTTTAGTAAGAAGTAGGAAGTAGGAAGTAGGAGGTGCTTTGCTATTTTGGGAGGCTTTTTTGGCTATTTACTGCCTACTGCCTACCGTCTAATGTCTACTTCTTTTTTCTATAATTTTTTTTATGAGCAAGCGTTTTCTCCTTTGTTTTCATGATTTCAGCGTCTGGAGTTACCAGAAGGTCCTGCCGATTCTAGAGGAACTCAAGGATCTTGCTGGAGCCCCGTTCAGTGTGTTGGTCGTTCCCGATACCGAGAATGCCTCGCCCGAGGCTGTCCAGGGATTTCGAGAGGCGCTTGCGCAGCTGAAGTCGGAGGGCTTTGAGCTTGCATTGCATGGTTTTAAGCACAAGGCTGAATTCAGCCAGGGGCGCAGTTACGCAGGACTTGTGGGGATGAACCTCACGGGTGGCGAGGCTGAGTTTGCTGGGCTTTCTCAGTATGAATCGAGCCGACTTCTGCAGGCGGCACTTGAAGCGTGGAAAACGTTACTGGCCGATGAAAACGGTAATGTCGAGATGCCTGCTGCGTTTGTTCCTCCGACTTGGTTCAGCAACAAGTTTTTGCCGAGGCAGGTCCGTGCGGCGAAAATGTTGTACGAAGACCGTTTCTCTCTGACAACCGCCGATGGTGTCCGCTATTCGTCTCCCGTGGCAAGCTTTGCCGGGATTCCTAAGGCAACGGAAAAAGCGGCCGTCCTCTATGCTCAAGGTATTCTGAAGTTCCCGTTCGGCGTTCCGCGAATTGCGATCCATCCGGTCGATTTCCCGGAACTGAACGAAACCATTCGCGACCTGATAAGATTGGCGCTGGGTAATAAACGCCAGTTGACGCTTTACCGAGATTTATAAAAAATGAAGTCCGCAATTGAGCGGACTTCTTTTGTTAAAGTTGAGGGTGTTTGCTTGCGAGAGCTGCTGCCTTTAGAATGCTGGGATCACGATGCGGTTCGTCGTCTTGCGCTTAGAATCATCGGTGATCTGGATGGTGAGCGTTTCGCCGGAGTCGGGGATGTCTTCGCTGTTGAGAATGATTTCTCTAGGTTCCGAGTCATATTCCGCGGCAATCCACTTGCTGCCAGCTTTTACGACGATGGCGTTCCCGTCTGGGATGCCGGCGTACTTGGAGTAAACTGGAATCTTGAGCGCTTGTACGCGCTGGCCTGCATAGAACGTGTCGGACCAGTACGGGAATCCGAGGGTGATTCCTTCTTCGTCCGAGATGTTGGCGAGGTCACGAAGTTCGTTTGTCGTTGCGCAACGCTTTTTGCCTCCAGTCTGTTTTTCGAAGTAGAACCATCTGCGGGTGGATTCTCCAAGCCAGTAAAGCGGAGCCGGATTGGCGGAGTTCTCGATACAGACGTTCCACTTGCCGTAGAACTGCAAACCCTTCGGATGGAATTCAAAAAAGTCGACGCTGTCGGTCTGGTTGCGTGTGACGGCGAGAACGCGGACGGCTGTGTCACCCACGACCGGGATGCCCGAAATCTTTTGCGAAATGGAAACATCGCCTAGCTGCGTATACCAGTTGATGCCCGTCTTGTACTTTCCGTAGGGGTGCAGTGCAATCAGTTCGTTTACGCTGCGGCCTGTGCCTGTCGATGCTGCGTCGGCGCTGTATCGGATGAATCTCGTTTCGGGGAAGGTCTCCACTATTTTTCCGATCGGAGTCGGCTTGTTGTGGTCGAATACCTTGCAGAGGTCGCTATTGATAACTTGTTCGTCCTTGTCGAGGGCTTGGAACTTGTACCCGGATTCGCAACGGAACAAATCAAGCATGCTCTTGCTCAAGAACGTATAGACGGGAGTGTTTTGGTTCTGCTTGAGAATCCAGCTTGTTGCATTGTTCTTGCAGGATTGGCGGAAGCTGAACTGACGCTTGGTGATGTGTCCGCTGAAGTCTTCGATTTCTATCCTGTAGGCCGAAATCGGGCCAATCTTTGCATTGATGTAATGCCAGTCGCCTGCGGTGTCGGCTTCTTCTGCCCAAAGGAGTTCGTTGCGGATATCGATCATCTTTTTATAGCTGAGGGTATCCATGACCTTGCTATAAATCTTTTCGTCGTAGCGCCACATTTCCAAACGGCGGATGGCCATCGGGTTTTCCTTGGGCTCGCGGCTGTAATCGGCAATCTTGATTGCCATGGACAAGTTAAATTCGTTCTTGACGGGAGTTTCTACGCAGCCTTCGCGGAGGGCTTCGTCCGTTGTGAGGGCGAGGTTGTTGCCTTGCCACACGGCCACTCCAAAAATTTGCGGTGCGATGGTATCGATACACTTGACTCCGATTTGACAGGGGGAGACGATGTCGTCCTTGTTCAGGCGTACTTCGAGATGCAAATGCGGATTCCCGATGCCGGTGCTGCCGGAGTATGTGAGCGTTTCGCCTTTGCGGAAGTAAGTGTTGGGCTTGATGGAAATGTCGTTACTTTTTGTAGAATACTGCTTTTGCCTTACTAAGTTGTCTATGGCCGGTGCAAAGCTGCTTTGGTGCGCGAACACCCAGGTCTTTCCGCTGTTGCCTTCAAAGAACATTACTTTGCCGTAGCCGAATGGGGAAGTCTTGACTTCCCTGACATAGCCGTTTTCGGGAGCGGAGATGGGCCAGCCTTCTTCCATTTGTGTGGAGTAGTCGATGCCGGCGTGGTAGCGTGTGCCGCGGTTTTCGCCGAAGGACGATGTCAGGTAGGCGTCTCGTCCGAACGGGTCGTAAGAGAAGGGTTCGACGTATGTCTCGGCGACGAGTTCTGGAGGCGGGGCGGTTCTTTCGGAAAAGTCCGTGTTGTCGATTTTCGCGCCTCTTTGAGCGGCGATGCAATCTTCGTAGGCGAATGCGTCCATTTTGGAGGCGTCGCAAGTGATGTTGTTGGCGGCAATGCTAAGAACGCTGCCGACGGAAAGTGTGAGTAACGATATTTTTGTGAACCTGGCCATAATGTAGAATAAAATACAAAAATGTTATTTTATAGTGACAGGGGTATTCCGTTTTTTTTAGATGATTTCTTGTATGATTGGGTTGCGTTATCGTTTTATATTATCGCAGGCATAATTGTTTTTGTAAAGTAAAAAGAAAAAGACCCGCTTGAAGCGAGTCTTTTCTAGTGGAGCTAAGGAGAGTCGAACTCCTGACCTCCTGCATGCCATGCAGGCGCTCTACCAACTGAGCTATAACCCCGAGGACGCGCACAAATATAGAATCTTAAACCTTCTCGATCGTGACGGATTCGATGATCACGTCGTCGTACGGGCGGTCCATACGGTCGGTCTGAACACCGGCAATCTTGTCGAGAACGTCAAAGCCTTCGTAGAGCTGGCCGAATACGGAGTAACCGTCAGCCGGGCCCGGACCGCACTGGTCGTGGTCGAGGAAGTGAACGTTGTTGCCATGAACGATGAAGAACTGGCTGCCGATGCTGTGCGGCATGGCTGTCTTTGCCCAGCTGAGAGCGCCACGGACGTGGGTGAGGCGGCTATCGTACTTGTCGCCGATGGTTGAGCCCGGACCCTGAGCGGCGTGGCCACCGGTACCGTTTTTACGGGTGAAGTCGCCACCCTGGATCATAAAGTCCTTGATGATGCGGTGGAACGGAGCGCCGTCGTACTTGCCCTGCTTTGCAAGTTCAATGAAGTTTGTTGCACATTCGCCGACGATTTCTTCGAAAAGACGAAGTTTCATCGTGCCGAGGTTGGTTTTCATGATGGCGATGGTTTCGCCTGCCTGCGGTTTATCGAGCTGATTAAAAGCCATTTTTGCTCCAGTGGTTAATTGTTCGCGTTTTTTCCCACATATATACAAATATCACGAGGGGTTTTAAAAGCGGCCCGGCGTTTTTTTCTCCAAAAAAGCTAGATTATCCCTGGAGTCAAGTAATAAGATTGAAAAACACTAAATAGAAAGCAAAATCATGAACGATAACTGCAAAAAAGTAAGCGAGCTCCTTTCTGCCCAGACGATGGAATTCGCCCTGGATGAAATGGCTGCAAAAATCGCTAAAATGCATCCGTCTGCCGACAACATGATTGTCCTTGGCATGGCAAGCCGCGGAATTCCGCTTGCAAAGAAGCTCACGGAGCGTCTTTCTCAGAAGTTTGGCAAGCCCATTGGCATGGGAAGCCTCGATGCCACGTACTACCGTGACGATTTCCATTACAGAAAAAAGGTAGCGACCGAAATGCGCTTTACCGAAATGCCTGCCTCGGTGGAAGGCAAGACGGTCATCCTTGTGGATGACGTTCTTTATACGGGCAGATCGGCTCTCGCTGCAATGCGTGCTATTCTGGATTTGGGTCGCCCGGCGGCAATCCGTCTTTGCGTACTCGTGGACCGCGGTCACCGCGAACTGCCGATTGCGCCTGACTGTGCCGGTCTTACGGTCGAAACGGCCAAGAACCAGGAAGTCCGTGTGGCAATCGACCCGATTGATAAAGAAAATTCCGTTTATCTCGTAGAAGTGGAGGCGTAAAGTGAGCGCTTTGGAAATTAAACATCTGTTTGGACTCCGTGGAGTGTCCAAGCATGACATCCGCCTGATTCTGGATCATGCAAAACAGTTCCGTGAAATTCTCGAACGCCCGGTCAAAAAGGTGCCGAGCCTCCGGGGCATGACGGTCGTGAACTTGTTCTTCGAGAACAGCACACGTACGCGTACAAGCTTTGAACTTGCCGAAAAGCGCCTCTCTGCCGATACGGTGAACTTCGCAAGTTCCAACTCCAGCGTCAAGAAGGGCGAAACGCTCGTCGATACGCTCCGCAATATCGAAGCCATGAAGATCGACATCGTGGTTGTCCGTCACAAGGGAACCGGTGTGCCGAAATTCCTCGCCGATAACAGCAAGGCCATCATCGTGAATGCTGGCGACGGTGCGCACGAACACCCGACACAGGCCCTCCTCGACATGCTGACGATCGAAGAAAAGCTCGGAACGCTCGAAGGCAAGAACGTGACCATCATTGGCGATATCCGCCATAGCCGTGTCGCCCGCAGTAACCTTTGGGGCATGTCCACGATGGGCGCCCACGTGACGCTCTGCGGTCCTTCGACCTTGGTTCCGCGCAATACGGAACTCATGAACCATGTGACTTGGGAACCGGACGTGAAGAAGGCGGTCGCCAATGCCGATGCCATCATCGCTCTCCGTTTGCAGAAAGAACGCATGGACGACGCCCTCCTCCCGAGTATGCGCGAATACCGCAACACATTCGGCATCACGGAAGAACTCCTCGAATGCGCTAAGGACAAGGTCATTATCATGCACCCGGGTCCAATCAACCGCGGCGTGGAACTCGATTCCGACATCGCCGACGGCGAACATTCTGTAATTCTTGATCAGGTGACCAACGGTGTTGCAGTCCGTATGGCCGTTCTCTTCCTTTTGGCTGGAGGTCGCAACAATGAAAATGCATAAACCTTGTAAAGGTCGTCTTGTGAATGTCGTTCTGAAAAATGCAAAGTTCTGGAACGGCAAGTCTTTTGAACTTCAGAACGAAGTTCGCCTGAACGCTTGCGAAACGTCCGAAACGGTTGAATTTGACTGCAACGGCGCGCTTGTGATGCCGGCCCTTTTTGGCCTTGGCATTGACTTTATGGAACCGCTCCGCGATGATGTTTACACGTTTGCCGATGGCTTTGATGCCTTGCGCAAGGGCGGTTTTTACGGTGGCCTTTACGAAAGTGCCGCAAACCCGATTGACGATGCCGACAAGTTCACTGCGATGGTGAACCGTTTTAAGTCCGAAGAACGTGGCGAAGAAGCTTTCGATATCAAGTTCCTCGGTGCCTACAGCAAGGGCTTTGGCACGGATAGCCTGGCCGAAATGGTCGAACTAGCCGAAGCTGGTGTCGCTGGCTTTGGCGACGGTAACGGCGTGATTCCGCATTCCCGCTTCCTCCGCCTCGCTATGGAGTATGGCAAGATGACGGGCAAGCGCTTCTTCTTCCAGCCGATGGACAAGACGCTCCGCCATAGCGGATGCGTTCACGAAGGTGCCTATTCCGACATGCTCGGTATGAAGGGCATTCCTCGCATTGCCGAAACGATTGCCGCCTATACGGTTCTTGAAACGGCTCGATTCCTCCAGGTGCCGGTACACTTCAAGCAGGTCACTTGCGGTGAAACTCTTGAACTCGTTCGTAACGCTCGCAAGAACGGTATCGATGTCACTTGCGATGTGAACTTGTACCACTTGCTGCTCGACGATTCTTGCCTCGAAACGCTCGACTCCGCATACCATATCCTCCCGCCGATCCGCTCGGCTGCAGACCGCGAGGCCTTGTGGCAGGGAATTGTCGATGGAACGGTCAATGCCATCAGCGTGAACCACACACCGGTACTCCGCCAGGATACGGTCGTGAACTTCGAAGATTCCGTGCCGGGCGCACTTTCTCTGGAAGTGGCTCTCCCTGCCATTTGGAACAAGCTTGTTGCCAAGGTGGGCGAGGCTCGTGCCATCGAACTTTTGTCGACGGCTCCTGCTCGCTTGGCTGGTGCCGAATCTGCCGGCGAAAGCGTGGTGGTGTTTGCTCCGGAAAAGACGCACAAGGTTCTCGAAAGCGACTTTGCAGGCCACGTCTGCAATTCTCCGCTTACAGGTAAGGAACTCCCGTCGTCCATCCTCGCAAGCTATATCAACGGTGTATGGACTGAGCTGTAGTGAGGTCTGATGCCTAGCGAGCTTCAAGAAGTTTGGGATTTTTTCCAGAAATACATACTTCCGGTTCTTCCGTTTTTGGCCATTGTGCTGATTGAAATGCAGCTGATGTACAAGCGTCGCGAAAATGACGTGATGTTTGGAACAGAGGCCTTTAACGAGAAGATCAAGGCGTTTGATTTTACGCCCAAGGAAGTTGAAACTCTGGGTGAATTGGTGCGTTCGTCCAAGTTCGAGAACAAGGACGCCGTGCTGAATTCGTCCCTGCTTTTTGAAACGGCGGTAAATGAATACTACCGTCTGTATAATGTGAATTCAAATAAAGAATCAGAGCTCGAAAGGCAACAGAATATTGCGTCGCTTAGGCAAAAAATGGGCTTTATGGGCGCAAATCCCTTGGCTATGGTCAGTTCGACAAGACAGTTCGACGTGGGTGACCGCGTGGACCTGGAATTCGACGGTATGGTCATCAGGCGTTCTCCCATCTTGGAACGTTCCGAGAAGACTTGGAGCGTTCAGTTTGAGGGGGCGCAAAAACTTGTAAAGTCAGGAACGCGAGTGCTGATCCGTTGGACTCGTATGAACGATGCCGTTTATTCTAAACGGCTTTCAGTACTTGCGGTTCTTCATGACAAAGTCATTTTTTCGCACTGTGAACAGCTTGATAAGGAACAGTTGCGTAAGTGGGTCCGTGAAGTCGTCGATTTCCCGGTAACCGCAACTTTCCCGAATGGCGAAGTGCATTCCGGTATGCTTTATGACCTCTCGGCTGGCGGTATTCTGCTTGGCCTTGCCGAAGATTGCAAGCCCGATCAGCAATTCTCGATTTCGTTTGAGCTGCCGACGTTTGGTGTCCAGAATGTGGATGTTAAGGTCCTGAACAATCTGGGGCATAGAAATCCGAATTTTCCGATGTATTTTTCAATAGCGGCTGTGTTTACCGGTTCGTACGCATGGACTCAGGAGCGCGTCCTGCAGTACATTTTTGAGGTAAACCACAAAATAAAGTCAAAGAAAATGGAATCGAAGGCTATTACAACTTAGATTTCATTGATTTGATGTTAATTTCGCTTGACATTCGATGTTTATAAAAGTAGAATTTACATAGTATTGTTTCCTATCGGAGTTTATTTTGGCTTTAGGATTGATTGCTAGAATTCGTGGAGAGCGCGAAACTGTTGGCATAGATGTTGGCCATTACAGCATCAAGTATGTAAAGGTCTATCATGATGCGAACGGCAAGAGAATTGTGCGCGAGGTGGATTTGGAACCCGTCCCTGCGGGCTCTATTATTAATGGACTTATCCAGAGACGTGATTCCGATGATATTTCTCCGGACAAAGGGGGCAAAAAAGAAAAGGATGGTTTCGACAAGTTGGGCGAAGCCTTTTCCAAGTTGCTCCTCCGTCACCCGATTGATGAAAATGTCGATGTCGTAGCTTCTGTGAACTGCGGTGCCGGTGAAGGAGGCGTGCTTGTCGACCGCCTCTCTATCAAGGTCCCGAAAAACGGCAACGAAGATGCGATCATCGTTCAGACTGCTCAGTCCCGTCCGCCCTTTGACGACCAGGACAACGTTCTGGACTACGAGGTCGTTTCGCGTGAAGGTGAGGATGTCAAGGTGAACGTGGTGGCTGCCAAAAGCTCCATGCTTGAATCCTGGGCTCAGTTCTTTACCCGCAAGGGAATCCGACTTTCGGCGATGGATGTCGACATTTTTGGACTCCTGAATGCTTTTGTAGCAACTGCTTCTGACGAAGAACGCAAAAAGACGACCGCTATTTTTAACCTTGGCGACAACAAGATGAGCGTTGGGTTCATTCAGGACGGAACGTTCCATTCTGTGCGTTCCATGAATGGCGGTTCGCTCAATGTCATTATCAACAAGCTGACTTCAAGCCTTGATATCTCTGTCGAAAAGTGTCATGAAATGTTCGAAAAGAACGACTTGAAGGTCATCGAAGGTGTTGCCATCTCCGTGATCGAAGACGCCTTGAAGGTCGCTTTCGAAGAATTGATGTCGCAAATTACGTTTGGTATCCGCTATTATTCTTCTGCAGAAGATTCCCGCCCGCTCGAACGGATTTTGATTGGCGGCGGTGGCGCTGCTGTTCCGGGTCTCTTGGAATACATTGCCGAAAAGACCGGTATTGAAACGGGTACCGTGAACCCCTTCCGCTCCGTGGAATGCGATTCCAGCGTGGTCGGCAAGGATGGTATCTCTATTGCCCTGTCTAACATTTACGCCCCGGCTTTGGGACTTGCAATGAGGAAGTTCTAATGGCTACGAAGAAAAGTAAAGGTACGAATAAGGCGCTTGCAATAACCATCAACCTTTTGCCGGGCGAACACCGCAAAAAGCAAACGGACTTGACTTGGGTTACTGACCGCCGTGTTGTCTGGCCTACGGTTATGTTTATTGTTGCTATTGTTGCAGCCTTGTTTGTGTATGCTTACACGCTCGAATCTATTTCTAGCCTGGAAGCAGAACTCCAGTCCGTGAGGGCTGCTGTGGAACGCGAACGTCCGCTCCTCAAGAAGATCAGTGAACTCGAAAAGAACCAGTCCGTTATCAATACAAAGATTAACGCACTCAAGTCCATCCAGATCAACAAGAAACGCTGGGTGGTGCTGTTCGAGAACATTTCGTCCGTGTTGCCGCCGAACATGTGGCTCACGAGCCTGTCGCAGGTGAGCGATCTCAACCTCGAAATGAAGGGAACGACGTTTGACTTCTCCGAAGTGGCCGAATACATGGTCAAGCTCGAAAAGCAGATCAGTGTGGACAAAGTCTCCCTGGTGACCATTTCGACAACGAAGGTGGACGGTGACGAGGCCTACAGCTTTACACTCAAGGTTGTGCTCAAGCGCGATTTTGGAGAGGAGGGTTGATAATGGGTAATCTGAATATTGATTTTAAAGACAAAAAGAACGTCTATGCCATTGTCATGACTCTCGTTATTCTTTTGGCGGCTTATGCGGTCTATACTTATGTGTGGGATCCGTTTGTTGTCGAAGAACAGAATCTTCAGAGCCAGTTGCAGTCGGCACAGACCGAACTTAATAAGATCAACTCCAAGAAGCACCGCGTGGCAGAACTCGAAATGCAGCTCGCCCAGGCCGAAAAGGACTTCCAGAAGTTGAAGGAAATGTTCCCGGAAGAAGAAAAGGTTCCGATGCGTTTGCAGGACCTCTATTCTGTACTCCGCAGTTCCGGCGTGCAAATCCAGAAGTTCAATCCCGAAGGTCGTTCCGAAAGGGAACACTACATCGAGAACCGCTATTCCATTGCCGTCAATTCCGGCTATCATATGCTGGGATACCTGTTTGCCGAAATCGCAAACTTCAATTACCCGACTGCAATTTCGAACCTGAAGCTTTCTCGCTATTCGGGCATTGCTGCCGAGGTGCAGAAGGCTGAAACTCACGGTTGGACGCCGATTACCATGTCGGTGAACTTCAACTTGACCACATATACATCCAAGAAGGTTGGCAAATAATGAAATGCAAGTTCCTTCTGATGCTGTTATCGAGTGCCGTGGCCTTGCAGGCTGCGCTGATTAAGGATGTCCGTTTTTCTTGTTCTGCAAAGGATTGCCAGATGGTGTTCCAGTTTGCATCCGACAAGAACTTGCCGACATTCTTCCAAAAGTACGATAATGCTTCTAAAAAATTGACCATCGGCTTTTCCGAATCGGATTTTGCTTTGGGCGTCGGAAATTACGATATCGACGGTTCTTCGCCGTTTGTGCGTTCCATGAGAGTCTTCAAGGAACAGTACCGTGGCATGAACTTCTTGAAGATTGAAATGCCGGTCGGTGCTAACGTCACTGGCGACAAAAATGCGATAGCCTTGGAAAAGTCGAATTTCTTGCTGAAGTTTGCTGGCAAGAATGGCAAGTCCTGGACGCTTTCTAAGCTTTATGCCGCGAACAAGAAGGCCGCCGAAAAGGCCGCCCGCGAAGAAGAAAAGCGCCTCGCTGCCGAACGTAAGGCTGCCGAAAAGCAGGCAGCTCTTGATCGCAAGGCTGCTGAAGCTGAACGCAAGGCCGCCGAAAAGGCTGCCCGCGAAGAAGAAAAGCGTATGGCCGCCGAGCTCAAGGCTTTGAAAAAGCGTGCCCAGGCCGAAGCCGTGGCTCCGCAGAATGAAGCGGCCCCAGTGGCTTCCGCTTTGCTTCCGGGACTCAAGGAAATGACCGTCCTTATCGGCTCGGGCATGGAACAGTTCCGCTTGGTGGCTGATACCCGCATCGGCATCGACATGGTCTCGAATGTCAATGGCGCTTTTGTCATCAATGTGGCTGTCGGTGGCCCTGCCAAGTCTCCGGTATTCAAGGTGAATACGGGGGCTCTTGTGAAGTCTGTGTTCTGGGATGCAAACGGTCTTAACATCCAGCTTGCCGTGGGCGCAAAGCCGGTCATCTTGGTGCAGGATGGCGCCTTGATTTTGCAGACCTCCGAAAATGCGGTGCGTCGCGATGGCTTTGTCTTCTGGAGTGCCCGTCCGAACGGCATTTATGTCCGTGACTGGATGAAGTCTCCGGATGCCGTTCCGGAATTCTCGGAATTCGTCAAGACATACGAAAAGGACAGTAAGAAGGTCGTGGCTAGCTCCCAGACGTTCCATTTACGTCCGGTGCTTCGTGAACTCATTGTTGTTGCCGACGAAACGGAATTCTATGCCGCCCCGAACGAAAAGTCCCAGGTCATGCAGCGTGTCGTGTTTGGTGACCGCCTCGTGAATATGGATCTGATCGGGCTTTATCGCAAGGTTCAGATTGGCAACAAGATCGGTTACGTGAATAGACGTGCTGTAAGCTTCTCCGACGAACTTTCTGCAGTGCAGATGGAACGCCTCAAGAAGGTGGACCAGGAACGCGGTGAAAAGCTCACGCAGGGTATGAAACCGGGTGGAAGCGCTCTTGATGAACTTTACGAAGACCGAGTGACTTATAGTTCGTTTGGCCGCCGTGATCCGTTTGTCGAAATCAAGGGCCTTGTCGAAGAAGGTATCAACATCGACCAGGTGGAACTGGTGGGTATTATTTGGGAATCCGAGGAGCCGGTGGCTATCCTTGTGGACTCCAAAAATTCGGGCGTGTCTTATACGATTAAAGAAGGCGATAAGATCATGAACGGAAAAGTTCTTAAAATTACACAAACTGATGTGCTCTTCTTGATTCAGGAATTCGGGGTGAGCCGTCGCTACTCTATGAAATTCTGACGATTCTTATTATGGTGGCAAGCTTTGCAACCTCCTGGGCTGCACCTGCCGAAGGTACGGTTGCTCCGAATAAGAAGCTATATGACTTTAACTTCGTCAACATGGACTACGATGCAATTTTCCGTTCCGTTTCCGTGATTGCCGGCGTGGACATTTTGATAGCCCCGGATGTCAAGGGCAAAATCAGCTTGCGTGTGACCAAGAAGACCTGGCAGGAAACTTTGGACATTATTTGTAATATGAATGACCTCACGTGGGTGATTCAGGACAAGTATATTTCCATCCAGCGCTTGAGCACTTACCAGGCCAAGCAGAAGAAAATTGCCGACGAAGAGAATCAGGCTGAACAGACGGCGCCTCTGGTACGTAAGAACTTCCAGGTGCATCATGCCAAGGCCGATGAACTCGTGAAGGTTCTCGAAAACATGAAGTCGAACCGCGGCAAGATCTCTGTCGTGGAACGCACGAACTCCATCATCGTCTACGATACTGAAAGCCGTATCGAACAGATGGGCAACGCCCTTACCGAACTCGACGTCGAAACGCTCCAGATCATGATCACGGCAAAGCTTGTGGTCGTGAACAGCGAACTCGCTCGCGAACTCGGTGTGGACTGGACGGCAGCTATGGGCTCTGCAACGCTTACGCCGGGTACGGCAGCTGCTGCAACGGGTGCTACGGCGGGTTCTAGCCGAATCAGTGGAGCAATCCAGTCTTTCCCGAACGGAACTTCTCCGGCTGTGGGTAAGGCTAATACGGCCATTACGGCAAGTCTCCTCGACAACAACCTCCAGATTGCCATTTCGAACTTGATGGGTGATGCTTCTACGGAAGTGCTTGCTTCTCCGCAGGTTTCTACGCTCGACAATACCGAAGCTCAGGTGTTCATGGGTGACAAGGTTTCCATCCGCGTGATTGACGACAGTGGTGAATCTTCGACCAAGATGGTGGAAACGGGTATCAAGCTGACTGTTACGCCGCATGTTTCTGGCGATAACCGCATCTTGCTCGACCTCCATCCGGAAAACAACTCTTACGGCTATGACGAAAAGGGCGAAGTCGTGATTTCGACCCAGGAAGCAAAGACCAAGGTGGTCGTGGCTGACGGTGAAACGGTCGTGATCGGTGGCCTTACCCGTAATGAAAATACGGAAAGCGAAAGTGGCATTCCGTTCCTCAAGGACATTCCGCTTTTGGGCAACCTCTTCAAGTATACCCGCAAGTCCATCACGAAGAAGGATCTCGTGATCTTTGTGACGCCGCGTATCATTCGCAATTACATCGGCAATGTCGATATCTCTGAAAAGTCCGAAGAAATTTCCGGTGTTGCCGCTCCGGAATTCAAGCCGGTCGATGACAAGATTATGGAATCTCCGGTGGTGACGGGTGAAACTCCGGAAGCTCCGGTTCCGGAAAACTCTCACGACGACTGGAATCAGTAATTGTTGAACTTGTCATCCCGGCTTCTATGCCGGGATCAATAAAAATGCGAAGCCCTGGGTTTTACCCAGGGCTTTGTTTTTGCTGTTTCGGAACTGAGTCCGGGACGAGCGCTAAATTTAGAGGATAATGGGGGTTATCGCACGACGAGTGCGGCGAGCGCGAGTTCCTGGCTCATGCGGGTGGGGCACTTGCCACTTTTCATTTCGTAGTTGAGGTCGGCGAGGCGACGGAGCACGCGGATCAATAGCGGCTTGCGCCAGCGACGGCAGCATTCGGCGGCCTGACCCTTCTTGACGAACATGTAGTAGTTCTTGCCTATCTTCTTGGCCGCTTCTTCGGGCGAAACGCCCTTTGCGGTAAGCGAAGCATAGTTCAAGAGCGAAAGCGCATAGCTGTACAGCGTGTTGGAAATGCGGATGGCGTCGACGCCGCTGTTCAAAAGTTCGTTGAGCTTCTGGACGTAGGCTTTGGCATCTTGCATCCCGAAGAACCCTTCGATTTCGTAGGTCGGGATGTCACGCTGCGAGACGACCATCGTCTTCACGAGATCAATTGTAATCTTTTTGCAATCCGGAGCGTAAAGGAGAATTTTATCGACTTCTTCGCACACGAGCTTTGTGTCGTTGCCCAAGGCTTCGGCAAGGTATTGAGCCGCTGCGGGTTCAATGGCCTTGTTGAAGTGTGTCGGGACCACGGCAGATATCCAGTCTGCCATTTCGTACTGCTTCGGCACGTCGTACTTTTCGATTTTTCCGACTTTCGAAAGCGCCTTGTAGAGTTCGCTGGAGGCGAGGAGCGTTTCAAAGTCAAAGAGCAGTTTGCCGCTTGCCGCGTGGGGGAGCCATTTGGCTAGAGCCTTGAGGTCGTCGGACTTCATGGCTTCGGCTTTACGGACGACGATGACCTGTTCTGGCGAGAACATCGACACAGAATCGCACGCTTCGATGATGACATCGGAGATGGAGGCGATGTTTGTATCGGTGGCGTATAGCACCTGCTTGGCCATCGGATCAGAAATCCGGTCGCCAAGAGTCTCGGACAGGAATTTTTCGATCCTCTTGTCCTTGCTGAACTGGTCTTTGCCGATTAGCGTTACGAACATAGATTATCCAATGCCGGATTACTTGAAGTCGATGATCTGGAACTTGTTGACGCCCTTCGGGGTCTTGACTTCAATTTCGTCACCGCGCTTCTTGCCCATGAGTTCTGCACCGATCGGGCTCTTGAAGCTGATCTTGCCGTTGAGGGCGTCGGCTTCTTCGGGAGAGACGAGCTGGTAGACGATGTCGCGCTTGGTCTTCAGGTTCTTGGCCGTAACGGTAGCGCCGAACTTGATGGTGTCGGAATTTGCGTCAAAAGCAATCACCTGGGCACGGGCGAGCTGGTCCTGGAGCTTCGGCATTTCGATGTTATCGATAGCGGCGAGGCGTTCCTTGGCGGCATGATATTCTGCGTTTTCGCTCAAATCACCTTGTGCACGGGCATCAACTAATTCTTGGAGTACGCGGGGACGTTCAACATTTTTTAAATTTTCAAGGTCCTTGACGAGCTTGTCGTAGGCCTCTTGTGTAAACATGATCTTTTCCATGCTCTACAAGGTAAAAATTTTAACGGGCGTTGCGAGCCCAGAATCGCAAAGAAAGCTTCTTTTTAGGAGATACTATGTACACTGTGTTGGAAAAAGGCGGCGTTTGCTCCCCCAAGGGCTTTACCGCTTCTGGAATTTGCGCCGGTATCAAGGCCAGCGGCAATGCCGATATGGCTCTTCTCAAGAGTGAAAAGGCTGCCCGCTGCTTCGCCGTTTTTACCACCAATAAGGTGAAGGCCGCTCCGGTCCTTTATGACAAGGCTGCCCTCGAACACGCCCACTTTGCTTCTGCAGTGATCGTGAACAGCGGTAACGCTAACGCCTGCACGGGCGAAAAGGGTTATGCCGATGCTGAACGCATGGCTGTCCTTACCGAAGAAGCATTGAAGCTCACGCCGAAGAGCGTGCTTGTTTGCAGCACGGGCGTGATTGGTCACTTGATGCCGATGGACAAGATCGAAGCCGGCATTCCGAAGCTTGTGGAAAAGCTCCACGCCGATGCTTCCGAAGAATTCGGCCGCGCCATCCTCACGACGGACCTTGCTCTCAAGAGCCATGCCGTGGAAATCAAGACCGAAAAGGGTGTGGTGACCATCGGTGGCGCCTGCAAGGGTTCTGGCATGATCCACCCGAACATGGCTACGATGCTTGCCTTCATCACGACTGACCTTGCTTTGCCGATTGACTTCTTTGCTGAATTCCGCGCTAACATTGCGGATTCCTTCAACGCCATTACGGTTGATGGTGATACCAGCACGAACGACACTTGCATTATGCTTGCTAACGGCATGAGCGGCATCAAGTACGAAGACCTCTCCCTCAGCGAACAGGGTGAATTCCGTGCTGCTTTGACGCTCGTGATGCAAAGCCTCGCCAAGGACATTGTCCGCGACGGTGAAGGTGCAACGAAGCTCATCGAACTCCGCATCGAAAAGGCCGAAAGCCACGAAGAAGCTCTCCGCATGGCCCGCTTCATCGGTACGTCGAACCTCGCCAAGTGCGCTATGTTCGGTGAAGACCCGAACTGGGGCCGCATCCTCAGCAGCGCCGGTTCCAGTGGCTGCAACATGGTAGCCGAACACACGGACCTCTACTTCGGTGAAGTCAAGGTTCTCGAAGGTGGCCGTCCGGTACAGCTGGATGAAGCACAGACTGCTGCACTGCATGCCGTGGTTCGTCAGCGTGAATACAAAGTAACGCTCGTGTTGAACATCGGCCAGGCTTCTGCAAGCGCATTCACTTGCGACTTGAGCTACGGCTACGTGAAAATCAACGCAGAGTATACGACCTAATCGGCTAGAGTTAATAAGAACTTTCTTTAAGAAGCCGATTATCTCGCACACACGCCTCGTTAATACGAGGCGTTTTGTGCTCACGGTACGACCCTCCTTTTCCCAATGCTAAAATGCAGAATGGAATTATAGAGTTGTCATCCTGAGCCCCAAAGGGGGGGAAGGATCCAGTGATTGTTTAAAACTTCTCGGGTATGCTCCGGGAAGTTTTTGTTTTATATTTAACTTATATGATTCGTACAGCTTTTCTTGCTATTCTTTGTTCTTGTGCGATAGCTCTTGGTCAAAATGCAAATCTTGACCCGGTTGACTACAACAAGGTTAAAGTTAACCCGGCCGATATGGCGGAATTTCAAGATGCTCGTAATAGTCTGTGGCTTGCGCTGAAAAATGGCGATGTTGATAAGGTCGATGTCGCTCTTGCGTTCTTGTCTCATGAGATGATTCCTGAGTCGGCGTTGGATAGTTTGGAACTTCTTCAGATAAACTTGTTGCTGGAACGCTATGACCAGGCCATTCCGCAGTTTGCGAATATGCTTATGAAAGCGGGAAAAAATGTTCGCTATTCCTTTGCTGACGATTCCTTGTTTCAATACCTCAGAACTGAAACTCGGTTTGCTGCCGAATATTGGGATCGTCCCGCAGATCGAGACCGCAGAGAACGTCTTTCGAAGATGGTTAGTTATTTGACCGAAGCTGCGCGAGCGAATGTAAAACAGGAATACAAGGACCTTGCTTCGATTTTTGTGGATTTGCATCCCTATTATCATATTTTCGATAAGGGATATTGGATTTATAGCGCAAAAATGTTCAAAAGAGAACTTAGTAATGATAGTGTGTCCAATATTATTTCAAAGCGTGTGGAAGATTGGGTTGATTTTCATCAAGAAATGGACACGGTTGCCGCTAAACCGATGCTTGAAAAAATGCAGGCTTTTTGTGAAACCTATCCGGAATCGGAGTATTCGGAGTGGCTGAAGAACATTTCCTGGGAAATAGAAAGGGTTCAAAATAGTTACAAAAGGTATAGAAACTATTATGAAGAAAAACTTTATACTGGGGGTATAGGTTTAGAAGCATTTTTGCTCGGCGTAAACCTATCTTTTACCGAAGGTGAATTTTTGTTAGGTGTTCCTGTTCAGATATCGCGGCTCATCGTGACTCCGTCTATGTTTTTAGGTGGGGAATTTTCCGATGCTTTTTTCATTACGGCTGGTATAGATGTGTATGAAAACAAGTGGCTGAAAATTCAGCCGTTTGCGGGTGGGTACGACCTGTTTACTGCGGGCTTGCAGGTGGATTACCGTTTTTGGATGTCGAAAACGCGCGGTTCTGAATTCCATGACGCCACCTACCTGACTGTGAAACTTAGGTATATGGGAGTCTATAATGCTCCAGAAGCCAAAAAAGAATGGCATAACCGCATTTATCTGGGGCTCGGCCTTCATTTCTGGTAAAAGAGCGATGGTTCCTTTTGTGAACGGAATTCTTGTGATAATCCTGCCGCTGGGTGGGATTTTCTTGTATTTTTAATTGAAACACAAGGATGGAATATGGATAACTTTAATTTCTACAGCCCCACAGAATTTGTATTTGGTAAGGACCGCGAAAACGAATGCGGTGAACTCGTCAAAAAGTATGGCGGCACCAAGGTGCTGATTCATTACGGTGGTGGCTCTGCGGTGCGCTCCGGCTTGATTGACCGCGTTAAGGCGTCGCTCAATGCTGCGGGCGTTTCATTTGTGGAACTTGGTGGCGTAAAGCCGAATCCGCGTGATACCTTGATTTACAAGGGCATCGAAATGGTGCGTGTAAACGATGTTGATTTCATCCTTGCTGTGGGCGGTGGCTCCGTCATTGATAGCTCTAAGGGCATTGCTGTGGGTGCGCTCTACGATGGTGATTTCTGGGACTTTTATGCGCATAAGTTGCCGGTCACGAAGGCGCTCCCGATTGGCGTGGTGCAAACGATTGCTGCTGCGGGTTCCGAAGGCAGTGGCGATTCCGTCGTGACAAAGGAAGAGGGAATGCTCAAGCGCGATATCGGTGCTGACGTGATTCGCCCGAGGTTTGCGGTGCAGAATCCGGCCTTACTCTGTACGTTGCCTGCTTACCAGACGGCTTGCGGCATTACCGACATCATGGCACATGTGTTTGAACGCTACTTCACGAACACTTTGGAAGTCGAGACAACGGACCGCCTTTGCGAAGCGCTGCTCATCACGATGCTCAAGGAAGGCCCGCGCGCCATGGCCGAACCCGCCAATTACGATGTTCGTGCAAATATCATGTGGGCGGGTACGGTAGCCCACAATGGCCTTGTGGGCTGCGGGCGCAGTCAGGACTGGAATAGCCACGCCATCGAACATGAACTCTCGGGACTCTATGACTGCGCCCATGGCGCGGGCTTGGCTGTCATTATGCCGGCGTGGATGGAATACGTGGTCGACCATAACGTGATGCGTTTTGCGCAGATGGCGACGCGCGTTTTCGGCTGTCAAATGAATTTTGAAAATCCGAAGGCTACGGCGCTCGAGGGCATCAAGGCTTTCCGCAGATTCCTGCATTCTATCGGTATGCCTATCAACTTTGCGGAACTCGGCGCGAAGGAAGAGGACATCCCGACGCTTGTCGAAAAGCTGAATCCGGGTGATGGCTGGGGCTTTGTGCCGCTCAAGGCGAAGGACGTGACCGCAATTTACACCATCGCCGCTCACGCCACGCTATAGTTTTATCGAGCTGATAAACCCCAAAATGCAAAAATATGCTACTAAATGTCGAAAAAATCGTTATTTGATAGCATAAATTTTAGATAAACTAATTAATGTTGGCTGAAATGTGAGCTTGTCTGATTCTTTTGTGTTGCCAAATGCTTCAAAAAAGTCGATTTGGTATCAAAAAAGACGGCTGCATACTCTAATTGTATTTGGATAAAGTAAAAAATATGCTACCAAAATGAGAAAAATCTGATTTTGGTAGCATAAAATCGCGAAAAAAGCTCTTTAGTCTTTCAAGCAGCGGAGGCTGGCGCCGAATTCGGGGTCGAACTTTTCGAACTTGGCGATATCCTTGTCGTGGAAGAAGACGAGAACTTCGCCTTCGCTTGTCCAGAAGTAAGCCTTTTTGCCGGCTTCGTCAAACTTGCGGTCCTTTATGGGCACGTCGCTCTTGGCGAAGTGTGCGCCGCCAGCCTTTGCGCCGAATCCGAGTTCGTCCTTGCCGTTTCCGAAGATCGGAGATTCCGGCTTGATCGGATCCCAACCGTAACCGGCCTTGAGAGCGACCCCCGGCTTTTTACCGGCAACCTTCAACAGCTTTTGCCATTCGGTCTTGCTCGGCATGTGGAATCCTTCGAGGCAGGCTTTCTTGGCGTTTTCAAAGTTGTAGAGGCGTCCCCAGTGATTGCATTGTGAACAAATTGCACCGGAAACGGTGGCGAAGTTCATATTTTCGGCCGTCCAGAGCTGGTCGCCAATGACAATCCATTCATAAGAATTTCCGTCACGCGGATCCTTGTAGCTTCCGCTTGTCGCAGGCGTGCCGTCTTCGTTGAATGTCTCGCCGAAGGCAATCTGCTTGTTCTGCTTGTATTCGGCCTTGGATGCCACTTTGCCGTTCTTGTGGTAGCGGATGACGGTTCCTTCGATGTAGCCGTTCGAGTAGGGCAGTTCAGTCTGGAGCGTGCCGTCCTTGTAGTATTCCTTGGTGAGTCCTTCACGGCGGTCATTCACGAAATTGGATTCGCGTTTGAGAGTCCCGTCATCGTAGTATTCCTTTTCGAGCCCTTCCTTCTTGTTGTCGACATAGGTGGCTTCGAAACGGATGTTGCCGTTCGGGTATTTTTCAACGCGAACGTCGTCGCATGCCGTAAAGAACATCGAACCCGCCGCGATGAAAAGAATGAATGGTAGTTTCATGCAAGTACTCCTTATAGTGTTATTTTTCCCGCAGTAGCGAGAAGCCCAATCATATACAACATTCCATCATAATAACGCCAAAAACGGTAAGGTACAGAGAGCGCTGCAAGGCGCTTTACAAAAGGCGTGATAAGCGGATCGTCCTTGTCGAGAACTTGAGTCGCAGCGGCGTTCATGGCGATAAGTCCCGGCGTAGCATTTCTCCCTTGATGCGGATACGGCCCTCCGTCTACGGCATAGTCCGAGAGGTAGGGATTGCAATTATGGAAAAAGTGCAGAATGCGCAGGCAGAGTTCTTTTTCGCTTTCGTCCCCGTGGAAGATGGAATAGTCGAGGCTCAAGTTGAGCGCGACGCGCCAGGCATCTCCGCTGAAGTTGTTGCTTTCGGGGAACCACGGCATGGCCTTTGGTGTTCCGTCGTATTCGGCGTAGTCTGGGCAAAGTCCCGTGACGGGGTGGGCCGCTTTTTGCAAAAAGTTTATGCTTGCGCTCGCGACGTCAAACCACGAATTGTCGCCAGTGGCTTCGGCAAACATTCGGTAAAACGCCATCATGTGATAGCTGGGATCGGTAAAGTCGTTGCCGAGAACGGGAGAAAATTTGATGAGGTTGTTCTCAGGATCGATCATCGGACCGACAAGCTCATTTTTGGACTTGTATTTGATGTTGGTGATGAGTTCGATGGCTTCTTGCCGGAGGTCTTCGCGGTTGAAGTTCTTGGCCGCAAGGAGGAGCGCTGCTGCAAAGAATTCTTCGCTGTCGGGTGATGCTCCCGGATCCATCATGGAAAAGTCTGTAGTATTGACCTGCCATGAAAAGTAGCCTTGGTGAGGACCTTCGTTGTTGCGGATGAACCTTTTAGAAAAATTCCAGAGCTTGTCGAACGTATCTTCGTGGTCTGTCAGCGCGGCGATGAACATGCCGTAACCCATACCCTCGGAGCGGATTTCGTCGTGCCCAATGTCGATGATGTAAGCCATGTCGTCGGACGCTTCGAAATAGATGCGCTCGTCGATGGGATCACCTTCAAAAAGTTTGCTATAGGCATTCTGAATAAGCTGATCCGCAAAATTGGGACCATATCCAGCTTCAACAAATAAATCGCGCGTAGGGTAGCGTTCTAACATTTTCCTCAGTTCCAATAATCCGTTATTTTTACTTATTTTAAAATAAATAATTTCGTATCTTTTGGTAGGAGGCTACTATGTCAGATGTATTGATTTTAGGTTACGGACCGGCAGGTGTGTCGGCGGCTCTTTATGCCCTTCGTTCTGGGCTTGACGTTCAACTTGTGGGCAAGGACGTTGGCGCTTTGGCCAAGGCTCACAAGATCGAAAATTATTTTGGCTTGAAGGAACCCCTTACGGGTGAAGAACTTGCCAAAATCGGTAAGGAACAGGCTCGTGCGCTTGGTGCAAAGATTGTCGATGATGAGGTGACTGACCTTATGTTCGACGGCTTTGGTTTTGTAGCCAATGGCTTGAAGGGAACTTACCAGGGAAAGGTTTGTGTGATGGCCACGGGTGCTGCACGCAAAAAGACTCCGCTCCCAGGTATGGCCGAAATGGAAGGTCACGGCGTGAGCTACTGTGCCGTGTGCGATGCGTTCTTTTATCGTAAAAAGAATGTGGCCGTGCTTGGTTCGGGCGAATACGCCTTGCACGAAGCGACTGAACTTTTGTCTGTTGTCGGTAGCGTGACCCTCTTGACGAACGGTGCTGAACTGACGGCTAAATTCCCGGACGAAGTGAAAATTGAAACCCGCAAGATTACGGGGCTCAAAGGCGCAGGGCAGTTTGAAGGCGTAAAGTTTGACGATGGTCTCGAAGCCAATTTTGACGGCATGTTCGTCGCTATGGGTAGCGCGAATGCGACGGATTTAGCTTTGAAGGCTGGCGCTGCGTTCGATGCCGGAAAACTCGTTTTGGATAAGGATTTTCAGACGACCGTTCCGGGGCTCTTTGCTGCTGGCGACTGCACAGGTGGCACGCTCCAGGTGGCTGTGGCCGTTGGCGAGGGCGCTATTGCTGGCCTTGCTGCGATTAAGTACCTTAGAGAACATAGAGAGTAAGGCACGCTGAAAATGCGTCGCGTTACTTTACTCACAAATCCTGACGTTTGCAATTTGCGTTGTCCGCTGTGTTTTTTGAACCAGCGGGCTTTTGCGTTTGGTTTTGGCGAAATGCCTTTTGAAGTTGCGCGGGTGGCGATCGAAAAGTATGCTGCGGAACGTGACGCTTTGGGGAGGCGCATGTTGCGTGAAGTCATCCCTTCGACGATGGGGGAACCTCTACTTTATTCGCATTTTGATGAATTGTTGGAGTTGTGTAGGGCGCTTGAAATCCCGCTGAACCTCACGACGAACGGGACGTTTCCTGGAAAGTGGGGAAGTGATGCTGCGATGGAATTGCTGTTGCGCTCGTGCTGCGATATCAAGGTGAGTTATTTGGCTTCGGAACAGTTTGATGGCTGGAAAGCGAACGTCGAAAAGTTGGTTCGGGTGCGCGATAGGCTGCGTGAGAATGCTGAGAGCGCGGGGGACGCTGGTGTAAAATGTGCGGAAACTGCGGAATCGAGAGTCGCGACGGTCTCGCTGCAAGTGACGTTGCACAAAAAGAATTTGCAGGATTTGCCTGCGTTGGTGTCGTGGGCTTCTGCAATTGGGGTTGATCGAATCAAGTGGAATAAAGTGGTGTTGTTGAAATGTGTTCCACCTGAATTTCGAAAAGAATATGAACTTACTGAAGACGATGTAGCTTTACTGCGGTCTCGACTGAAGTCGACTAATGTACATTGTGAGGGAAGCTTGTTTTTTACGGATTCCCATAATGGCGATTGTGCTATGGGCGGTGTGTGTGGTGATTCTTGCCCATTTATGGACGAAATCTGGATTTTACCGGACGGAAGCGAGAATCATTGCCCTGATCCTGAACATAGATTCGGCATGTGAAAAAAAAAACGAAAAATTGAATAGTATTTAAAATACTACAAAAAATCTTGCTTTCTAAAAAAGAAATGATTATATTTGTGGCATGAAAAATGTCGAGTATGTCATTTTGAGTGATATTGCTACACTTTCGGTGGGGTTTCCGTTCCGGAATACTTGTATTCCGGGGGAGTCCGGCGTGTTGGCGTGTTTTTTGCGCGATGTTGATTTGGATGGTTCGCTGAATGTGGGTGGGTTAAAACGCGTGGAAGATGTAAAGCCCAATGACTCACATTTGGCGGTGGCGGGCGATATCGTGTTTAGGTCTAGGGGCGTGTCGTTTGTTTCGGCGGTTGTGCCTCCTTTGGACGAAGATTTGCTCGTTGTGGCTCCTATGATCCGTATTCGTGTTGATTCAACGCGAATTGTGCCCGAATATTTGGCTTGGTATATAAACGGAGCTAACGGGGCTGCGTATTTCAAAGAATTTGCTAAGGGTACGGCGATGCCGCTTATCAGCAAGGGCGTGCTTGAAAAAATGCCTGTCAAGTTGCCCAGCTTGCAGGCTCAACGGAATATTATTGAACTTGTTGATTTGGGGCGCCGCGAGTGCGAAATCTTGACACAAATTGTCAAGCAAAAGAATTTAATTTTAGAAACGGAAATTTCAAAGTACTTGGAGTCACTATGAGTGAAGTAAAAAGCGAAAAAATCGATCAAGATGTTATTAACGCTGCCGCCTGGGCTGCGTGCGATACCTTCCGCGGTGCGGTTGACCCGGCGCAGTATAAGGACTACATTCTGGTGATGCTGTTCTTGAAGTATATGTCGGATGTGTGGAAAGATCACTACGACGCTTATGGCAAACAGTATGGCGGCGATGAGGCGCGAATCCTCCGCAAGCTGGAACGCGAACGTTTTGTGCTTCCGAAGGTAGAAATCAAGAATGACAAGGGCAAGGTCACTGACACTTTTGTTGCGGACTATTACAGTCTTTACAATCGACGCACGGCAGACAACATCGGCGACTTGATCAATATCGTTCTTGATAAGATTGAAACACAGAACAGGCTCAAGCTCGAAGGCGTGTTCCGCAACATCGACTTCAATTCCGAACCGAATTTAGGCAAGACGAAGGACCGCAACCGTCGCTTGCGTACTCTACTCGAAGACTTCCATAAAGATGAACTTGACATGTCGCCGAGTCGCGTTTCCGAAGATATCATCGGCAACACCTATATGTACCTGTTGGAACGTTTCGGTGCCGAGGCGGGCAAGAAGGCTGGCGAATTTTTTACCCCATTTGATGTGACGGAGCTTGTAGCGAAACTGGCCGCTCCGAAGGACGGCGACAAGATTTGCGACCCGACATGTGGTGCGGGCGGACTCTTGTTACAAGGCGGCAAACAAGTGCCAAGCGGAAACTTCGCTCTCTTTGGCCAGGAATCCAACGGTAGCACCTGGGCCCTTTGCCGCATGAACATGTTCATCCATAGTATGGATAGCGCCCGCATTGAATGGGGCGACACACTCAACAGCCCAATGCTTGTCGAGAAGGACAAGTTGATGAAATTCAACGTGGTGGTAGCGAATCCGCCATTCAGCCTTGACAAATGGGGTGCCGAAAACGCCGAAAGCGACCCCTACAAGCGATTCTTCCGTGGTGTTCCGCCTAAGAGCAAGGGCGACTGGGCTTTTATTACGCACATGGTTGAGACGGGCCTTGCTGGCGAAGGTCGCGTTGTTGTCGTGGTGCCGCATGGCGTGCTGTTCCGTGGGGCTTCTGAAGGCAAAATCCGTGAAGCTATGATTCGCGAAAACCTGCTGGATGCGGTGATTGGACTCCCGGAAAACTTGTTCCCGACTACGAGCATTCCTGTGGCAATTTTGATATTCGACCGTAGCCGTGAAATTGCCGGCAAGAACGCAAAACGCAAGGATGTTCTGTTTATTGATGCTAGCCGCGAATTTGTGCAGGGCAAAAAGCAGAATTCGCTCTCCGAAGAGAATATCTCGAAGATCGTGAATACTTACAAGAAGCGCAAGAATGTGGACAAGTACGCCCATGTCGCCACTTTCGACGAAATCGAGAGCAACGAATTCAACCTGAATATCCCGCGCTACGTGGATACCTTTGAAGATGAAGCTCCTATTGATGTGGATGCTGTACAGAAGGACATCGACCGCCTTGAAAAGGAACTCGCCGAAGTCCGTAAGCAGATGGCCCAAAAGCTGAAGGAGATTAAGCGGGGATAAGGATCGTTTTGCATCGGCTAAAAAAATAAGGCAGAGATAGGAGCGAAATATGGTAAAAGTAAAAAAGATGATTCAGATGAAAAAAGAAACGATTCATGCCTTAGGGATTGATATTGGCATTTATACCACAGATTTTGAAAATGAGTATATTTCAATGACTGATATCGCAAAATACCGTAATGAAGATGATCCCCGTTTTGTCATCCAAAACTGGATGCGTAATCGTAATACAATAGAATTTCTAGCTGTATGGGAGTGCCTCCATAATCCAGATTTTAACCGTGTGCATTTCGACACGGTTAAAAATGACGCCGGTTTAAACCGATTTGTTATGACCCCAACAAAGTGGATTGAACAAACAAATGCTAAGGGTATTGTTTGTAAGTTTGGTCGATACGGTGGTGGAATTTTTGCACATAGCGATATTGCTATGGAATTTGCTTCGTGGATATCTCCTGAATTCAAACTGTATATTGTCAAGGATTATCGACGCCTAAAATCGGACGAAAGCAGCCGCCTGTCCCTAAATTGGAACCTGAATAGGGAAATTTCCAAGCTGAACTACAGGATTCATACTGACGCGATTAAGGGAAAACTCATTTTGCCGCAGTTGACCCCGATGCAGAAGAGTTTTGTTTATGCCGATGAAGCTGATCTATTGAATGTGGCTCTTTTTGGAGAAACCGCCAAGGAATGGCGGATCAAAAATCCGGACAAAAAAGGGAATATTAGGGATTATGCCGATATTCCGCATCTTTTGGTTTTGGCGAACCTTGAAAGCTACAATGCCATTTTGATAAAGGAAGGAATGGCGCAATCAGAGCGACTCGTAAAACTGCGTGAAACAGCAGAAAATCAACTAGAAACTATTCTGTCGCTTGATTTACAGAAGCCGATTTTGGTAGGAAACGAAAAGAATTGAGAAATAGACCATTTTCGTAGGGCTACGAAAATGGTTGACGAAAACAAAGGACGAAATATGTCAAACAGCAACAAGCACATTGAAGAATTTCTGGACTACTACCTGAACGTGGAGCAGTCTCCCGATTATGCGGTGTTGATTACGGGCTGCTGGGGTTCGGGCAAGACATATTTTATTAGGCAGTATCTAGAAGGCAGGGGTGCTGCTGGAAAGGATGTGGTCAAGGAAACCGATTGGTTGACGGGGTTTGAAAAATATACGGTTGTTTATGTCAGCCTATTTGGAATGAAAATGCGAGACGATATCAACAAAAAAATAGAACGCATTTTGCATCCAAAAATCAACTCAAAAAATCTTAAGTATTTACCGGACGCAATTTCTTTGGTAAGTGATTTGGCAGGAATTGCCGTAGAAACGGCTGTAACCGCGACAATGACTCTTACTACAAGCGGTTCGGCCGCATCTTTCGCTGTTCCGGCTGGCGTTGCGGCGAAAAAAGCATTTGGATCTTTTTTTAAAAATATCCTAACGAAAATTTTTAATAGGAAAAAAGATGTTGAATATTTTTCATCTGATTTCTTGGAAGAAATAAAAAAGAAACGATTGGTCGTTGTTTTTGATGATGTTGAACGCGCTGATATGCCGCTTCCCGAACTACTTGGTTATCTGAATGAATATGTGGAACATCTGCATGTTCCCTGTATTTTGCTTGCGGATAAGGAAAAATGGGAAGAAGCGCAAAAATGTCAAGAAGATAAATCGACTCTTCACCATTTGTCTAGCACCAAAGAAAAAGTGATTGGCAAGGAATTCCAAATACAGACGGATTGTCAAAATGTTGTAAATGCTTGGCTTTCACCAGAAATTGGATATCTAGATATAGATGATAATGTGAAAAAAGCTTGGTGGGAAAATAGAGATTGTATATATGAAATGTTTTCTGCGCTTGACAATGCGAAAATAAAGTATTCGAAAGTGGAAGTAGATTTATCTTTGCAACAAAACGAACAAAATGAATATGACCAAGAACAGATGAGAGAATATGTCCTAAAGATGCCAAATCGCAACTATAGAGCGCTTAAACAAACGATAAAAGATTTTAATCATTTATGTTGCCATTTTGCTCCAAATTTAGGGAATCTAATTCTTTCTTCAAAATCAAAGGATTTGGGTTATCTGAAATATTTTCTTCGTTATTTTCTAATAATGAAGTATGGCGCGACAATAGGGATTTTGGATGCAAATACAATTGGAGAAAGCCGGCCTGCATGGACGGGATTAAAATTGCAAAATAACAAATTTCCTGCAAAAAAAGATTCGTTATCAAATTGGCATTGCTTTGTAAAAGTATGTTACAGCTTTTACACTGTTGACGAATTTCCAATGCGAGAATGGTTGATATTGAATTATTTCGATAGAGATAAAACTTTTAATGACATCCGTTCGTCTAGTTGGTTTGCTGGGAGACCAATATATTTGATTGGTTTGATGTGTGAATCATGGTGGAATTTGTCTGATGAACAAACGACGGAATGTTATAATGCAATAAAGGAATCGTTGAATTGCGAAAACAACGATAATGAAAAACTGATTAAAGATCCAACTTTACTAATGAAACTTTTTGCTGTTTTGAATTTGGTGGCAAAAGAAGCATCAGTAAACATTGACGCCAACCAATTGTTAAATCAATATTTAGATAATCATTCTGACGCAATAGAGTTTGGAAAAATTATAAGCGTTGATTCATTAGTGCGAAATTATTCTCTTGAAGAAAACGATAAAGTTTTGCTGGACTCTTTTAGAAATCGGTTGCTAGCGATTTTCAACGAAAGAACAAATATTTTTGCAAAAAGTGAATCTCATTTTTTCAAGGATTTGACATCTGAGGATATCAACGCTTTTAACCGGGCTTGTAATACTATTCAGCACATATCTCACTCTGAAACGGATTTCCAGTGGTTTATGGCAGATGTAAAAAAATTTGTTGATAATTTCTGTTTGCTTGAAAGTTATAAGAAGCATGAAATACTCCAAATAATGGAACATCGTTATTTGAATATTCCCAAGGATTATGATTTAAAAAAAGAGAAAAAGTTTTTGGATGATTTAAAAGAAGCTTGCCTAAAACGAGTAAATCAAAAATATGACGTGCCTTTGCCGAGTATTTTTACGTTAAAACAGATGATTGAAAAGATAGAACAAATTGAAAATATCAAAAATTTGTTTGTAAACAAGGAGGCTGACAAATGAGTTTGCCTAATGGATGGAAAAAAGTGAAGTTGGGGGATGTCGCAACGATATCTTCTGGAAGTACGCCGTTAAGATCGAATAAAGCGTATTTTGATAATGGGAACATGCCGTGGGTAAAAACCATGGATTTGACTAATGGAAAAATCACAAAGACCGATGAATGTATAACAGAATTAGCTGCAAAGAAATGCAAACCATACCCAACAGGAACAGTTTTAGTTGCAATGTATGGCGGTTTTAACCAAATTGGAAGAACCGGCCTGTTGACTTTCCCTGCGTCTATAAATCAAGCTTTGGCCGCATTACAATTTGACAAGGACATTTGTTCTGAATATGTTTTATTCTATTTAAATGCAAATGTTGACCGTTGGCGTTCTTGTGCGGCAAGCAGTAGAAAAGATCCAAATATTACATCTCATGATGTTGAAAAATTTAAAATAGTTTTACCCCCGCTTGAAGAGCAGAAGAAGATTGCGGCGACGCTTTCGGTCTGGGACTCCGCCATCGAAAAAATGGAAAAACTCATCGATGCGAAAGAAAATCATTTTAATCAGTTGATGAATAAACTTATAGTTATTAACTCATCAAATTCAAAATGGAATACGTTTGCACTAAAAAATGTATTTGAAGTTGTAAATAGGAAGAATAAAAACGGAAATACCAATATATTGACTTCCTCAGCTCAATATGGTTTGGTAAATCAACAAGAATATTACAAGAAAAAAATTGCTTCGTCAAATACTTCTGGATATTACTTGTTGAAAAAAGGTGATTTTGCCTACAATAGAAGTTACTCTACGGGTTATCCTTATGGGGTTGTTAAACGATTGGATAAATACGAATTAGGCGTCCTTTCAACATTGTACTTGTGTTTTTCCCTAAAAAAGGAATACCAGTCTTATTCTGATTTTTTTGTATTCCTTTTTGAATCGGGCTATCTAAACAATCAATTAGCTTTGATTTGCAGGGAAGGTGCTCGTAATCATGGATTGCTGAATGTATCGAAAGAAGATTTTTTTAATATGAAAGTTCAGTTGCCAAATGAAAAAGAACAACAAAGTATAGTCTGTATTTTACATAATCATTCGCTAGAGCTTTCTCTTCTCAAACAGCAACTCGAAAACTACAAAAAGCAAAAACAAGGCTTAATGCAAAAACTCCTCACCGGTCAATGGCGCGTGAAATAAGGGAGGTTAAGATTATGAAAAATATTGAAAAGTACAAAGCTGATTTGGAGAATCTTATAAATAAGGGAGAATTATTACATAATGCCATACAATATGAGTGTTATCCCAAGGAGTTCGAAAAGAAAGTCCTTCTCGCTTTAAAAAAAGAGGAGGCTTGTAAGAAATATATTTCAAAGTTACCGTCCTTTTGTAATGAATATCAAGCATGGTATTCGGAATCAATAGCAATAATTAAACAATTATTATCTGATCGATTAAATGATTTTATTTCTTACTACGAAGTCCCCAAAAATAGAAAAGAAATAGTGTACGAATCGTATAGAATTGCAGATTATCTTCAGCGTTTGAAAATTACAAGATATTCGGGTGAAGTTGTTGTTGATCAATCTGCCGCAATCAATAAATATAAGCAGCAGTTAGAAATCTTAAAATCAGTTCAAAAACGATTTGAAAGCTCTCTATTTGATATTCAGCAATTAGTTCAGGCTGATTTGTTTGATGATGAACTCGACGCAGCGAAACTTCTGAACAAGAATAAGTTTATGCGTGCAGCTGGAGCTATGGCTGGAGTTGTTTTAGAAAGACATTTGTCACAAGTTTTAAAGAATCATAATTTGACTTGCAAAAAAGATACGATATCACCTCTAAATGATGCATTAAAATCAGGGAATGTGTACGATTTACCCACATTCCGAAAAATTCAGCATTTAGGGGATATTCGAAATTTATGCGATCATGACTCAAAACGAGAACCGATGCAGGAAGAAGTTGATGAATTGATTAATGGTGTTGATTCTATCATAAAAACTGTGTTTTAATTATGCTTTACAAACCGTTTAAAACTGCACAAGATTTTGAAGGTCTTATCCATTTGGGTGAAACTTCAGAAAGCATACATTGGGATTATAAGCAATCTTTTAATCCTAAGAAAGCTGAAGACCTTGCAATCGATTTGGCTGCTTTCGCCAATACATTTGGTGGAACTTTGCTAATTGGCGTGGCGGAAAAATCCGATGGAGCAAAGAAAGTTGCTTCCGGTTTTGTTCCCGGCATAAATGTTGAAGAAATCAGAAAGACAGTCCATACACACATTTCTGAAATTATCTCCCCTAAAATAGATGTTCAAGTCGTACCGATTGAAGTTTCTGGCAATCTTGTTGTAGCAATAAATGTTGAACCGTCTATAAATCTTGTCGGTGTTTGCCTAGATAGAGATCGGCGACAATATAGTTTCCCGTATCGAACGGAATATGGCAATCAATTTATGATATATGAAGAGGTGGAAAAGAGAATGGTCGATAATAAAACGAGAGCGATGTATCTAAAGTTAAAGAAAAATCTCCCCTCTGGTGGTAGAGTGACTTTATATCCCTTTCCAATAAGAAATTACCGAACCCAATGGTTTTTTGAATGGGTGGATGGATTTGATAACGAAATAAAACTAGTGGCAAACGGCTTTAGATCCATTGTTGTTCCGATATCCTTTATTGAAGAAGTATGGCAGGGACATAATGGTGTTTGCTTAAAGATGAATACACGGTTGTACTGTAGCCCTAATTTTATTGATTTTGAAAATTCAGAAAAGATGGCCATCTATGAAGCGAATTTAGAAAATGCAATTGAAGCACAAAGATTTTTCTCTAAGGCTCGAAATAAGACTAAGTAAGGGAATAATTTCTATGGTCACAAATTGTGACCATAGAAAAGGCAATTGAGGTTAACGACTATGCAACAACAGCCTGATTACAGAGAGATTCCGACATCGCAGATTCCGGCGATGCGGTTGTTGGCGAATCTCGGGTTCAAGCCGCTTACGCCCGAAGAGGTGATGCTGGAGCGCAAGGGTAAGCTTGCCAACGTGTTGCTCGAAGATATTCTGCTTTCGCAGTTGCGTAAACTGAACTCGTTTACGCACAAGGGGACCAAGTGTGATTTTAGCGAAGAAAGCTTGCGTGGTGCCGTCTTGAAACTCAAGAATATGCAGTACGATGGCTTGGTGCGTACGAATTATAAGATTTATGATTTGCTCACGCTCCCGCAGTCCGAAGAAGAATCGGTTGAGGGCGACAAGCGTAGTTACGACATTCGCTATGTTGATTGGCAAGAACCGGCGAATAATGTGTTCCATGCGGTTGCTGAATTCGATGTGGAGTGCGCAAAATCTACTGCTCGCATCATTCCCGATATCGTGCTGTTTGTGAACGGGATCCCGTTCGCTGTTATTGAAAATAAATCGCCCGAAGAAGGTGTCAAACAGGGTATTTCGCAGATGATTCGCAACCAGGGGGACGATTATATCCCTCGGCTGTTTACTTTTTGCCAAATGCTTTTGTCGGTAAGCATGAATGATGCGACTTATGCCACTGTGGGGACTCCCGAAAAGTTCTGGAGCCTTTGGCGCGAACTTGAAATCAAGGATAAGGAAATCGAAGCTGCGATTAACAAAAAGGTTTCGGCAGAAGATGAAGACCGAATATTCTCGGTGCCTAAATTCAAGCCGTTCCGCAAGGATAATCCGCAGACAAAGCGTGTGGTGACGAAACAAGACCGTCTTATTTATTGCCTATGCAAGCCGGAGCGATTGCTTGAATTGGCTTATCGTTTTATTTTGTTTGATGAAGGTATAAAGAAAATAGCCCGTTATCAGCAGTTCTTTGTGGTACACTCGGCATTGAAACGTATTCGGAATATCGATAGCGAAGGCAAACGCAAGGGTGGACTTGTGTGGCATACGCAGGGGTCGGGTAAGTCGCTTTCGATGGTGATGCTTGCTCGTGGAATAGCTTTGGATTCAACATATGATCCCGATTGCAATATTGATAATGCGCGTATAGTCCTTGTCACGGACCGCAAGGATTTGGATACGCAGATTCATGACACTTTCAAACATTGTGGAATGGAAGTTATCAAGGCGACTTCGGGTGAAAACCTGCTTAATCTTATGGGTTCTGATACCCCTGCCGTTATCACGACTGTTATTAACAAGTTCGACAAGGCTTTGAATAAACGGCAATATGTTGAAAAATCAAACAACATCTTTTTGCTTGTGGATGAAGCTCACCGCACGCAGTATAAAAATCTGCATGCACGTATGAAACAGATGCTCCCGAACGCCAGCTATATCGGCTTTACGGGAACGCCGCTGATGAAAAAAGAAAAGAATAGCTTTGGCAAGTTTGGCGGAATGATTAAGCCTTGCTATACGATTCAGCAGGCGAATGAGGATGGTGCTGTTGTTCCGCTGCTTTACGAAGGTCGTCACGCAGAGCTCAAGCAAGACAAGGCGGCGATAGATCTTTGGTTTGACCGTTTTACAGCGGGGTTGAATGAAAAGCAAAAGGCTGACCTTAAGAAAAAATATGCTCGAGCCGAGATGCTGAACAAGGCGGAACGCGTCGTGTATATGCGTGCGTTTGATATCAGCGAGCATTTCCGTACGAACTGGCAAGGGACTCCGTTCAAGGCACAACTTGTCGCACCGAGCAAGGAAACTGCAATCCAATACCATGAATTCTTGGATGAAATTGGCTTCGTGAGTTCGGAGGTTATCATTTCGGGACCTGATGAAAGAGAAGGGTATTCTGAAGTTGGGGAAGAACCGAGCGCTCGTGTAACGAAATTCTGGCAAAAGATGATGGCTCGTTATGGCGACGAGGATTCATATAATAACTCGATTATTAATAGCTTCAAGGGTTCGGGTAAACCGGAAATCTTGATTGTATGTGATAAGTTGCTGACGGGCTTTGATGCTGAACGCAACACAGTTCTGTACCTTTGCCGCACGCTCAAGGAACATACGTTGTTGCAGGCTATTGCACGTGTGAACCGTTTGTTCGAGGAAAATGGCAAAAAGAAGGATTTCGGTTATATCGTAGATTACGCTAACGTTCGTGATAACTTGGATACAGCTCTTGTAATGTACAAGGCGTTGGAAAACTTTGATCCCGAGGATATTCAGGGGTTAATGACGGATGTTTCGGAACAGGTCGATAAATTGCCTCAGTTGCGTTCGAACCTTTGGGATATTTTCAAGGGCGTTCGTAACAAGAAAGATGCTGAGCAGATGGAACGCCATTTGGCCGATGAAAAACGCCGTAACGATTTCTACAAGGCGCTGCGAGATTTCGGAAAGTGCCTGAGTATCGCGATGTCGTCGCAGAAGTTCCTGGAAAAGACTCCTGCCGAAGATATGATGCGGCTCCGCAGGGAGTTCAAGATGTTCTCGGATATGCGCGTGTCTGTAAAGCACCGCTATGCTGATGATGTGGATTACAGCGAGTATGAGCCGAAAATCAAGAAATTGCTTGATACGCATATCCAGTCGGATAATGTTGTGCAGATTGTTGCTCCTGTGAATATTTTAGATCCGAAGTTTACGAAAAAATTGAGCGATGACAAGCGCGGTTATGATGCTCGTGGCAAGGCTGCTAGTGCGGATTCGATTGCGCATGCACTCAAGAAAACCGTGACGGAAAAGATGGAAGAAGATCCGGCATTCTACGAGAAATTCTCAAAGATGATTCAGGATGTCATTGATCGTTTCCAAGCGGGGAAGATTTCTGAGGACGAATATTTTTCCAAGGTGCAGAGCTTGCAAGACGATTTCAAAAGCAAGAGACGCGATGATGTGCCTGAAGAAATTAGCGAGAATGAGGATGCGGCAGCTTATTATGGCGTTGCTTTATCAGCCTTTATGTTTTGCGGAAAATGCGATGCGGCTGAAGCAAGGCGAATTGCTGCAAAGATGGCTTTGTTTACGGTTAAATCGTTTGAGATGCATCATAAAATTCAGTTTTGGAATGATACAGATGCGCAGAATCGCGTAAGGAATGAACTGGATGACTTTTTGTTTGATGAAATTCAGGTGCGAGAACGCTTTGGCTGGTCAAATGATGATATTGACTCGCTCGAAGATAAGATTATGAATGTGGCAAGGCGGCGTTCTCATGAATGAATTGTCGGTTGTTAAATACGGAGATCGCGAGATTGCGTATGCGGTGGAATTTTCTTGCCGCAAGACGTTGGAAATATCGGTAAAGCCTGATAGCGCTGTGCAAGTGAAGGCTCCGCAAGGGGTGTCTTTTGAGGCTATTGCGCAGAAAGTACAGAAGAAGGCTCCGTGGATTGTTGAAAAACAGGACTGGTTTGCAAAATTCCCTAAAGCTACGCCTCCAAGACAATATTTAGGGGGCGAAACGCATTCGTATTTGGGGCGGCGTTATCGCCTGAAAATTGAAAAGGGCGATACTTGCAGCGTTAAAATCAATGGCGGTTTTATTAGAGTTGAATCAAATGATGTTAGTGCGGATACCGTACGAAAGTTGATGGAAGAGTGGCTTCGCTTGCGTGCTTTGGTGCAGTTTAGGAAAATTTTAGAGTTGTATGTGGCAAAATTTAAGATTGAAGCTCCGCTGCGTTTGCAAATTCGCAAGATGAAGACTCGGTGGGGGTCGCTTTCGAAGGGTGGCATGCTGACTTTAAATTTGAGTCTTGTTGCTGCTCCAAAGGAGTGTATTGAGTATGTTGTGGTACATGAGCTTTGTCATTTGAAATACGCTAATCATAGTGATGCATTTTTTGCGTTGCTGGAATCACGACTGCCTGACTGGAAGCGTCGAAAAATGAAATTGGAGGAATGGCGGTAGGAAAAATGTGATGCGCGCGGGCGGGTGGCGAATAGCGAGATTAGACAAAAGTTTCACTTCGTTTCAACTTTTGCCCTTCGGGTTACGCCATACGGCGTAATCTCTAAATTGCCCATTGTTCGCTATGCTCTCTGGGCAATTTAGTCGAACTCACTTCGTGTGTTCTCATCTCTCGGAATTTCTGTATAAAAAAAAAGACTCCGTAAAGGAGTCTTCTTTGTTTTAGTCGGAATAGCGAGATTCGAACTCACGACCTCTTGCTCCCGAAGCAAGCGCTCTACCAGGCTGAGCTATATTCCGTTTTGTTTTTGTCTTGACGCTTCGTCGTTGACGCGCACAATTATAGTTAATTTCTTTTCACTTTTAAAGGGGTAAGGGCAAAAAAAGTGAAATTTTTTTCATTATTTTTTCTTTTTTGCGACTTGCGGGTGCGGCTTGCCGATTTTCATGATGCTGGAACCGGCGTTATCGGGTTCAACCTTGTAGAAAACGACTCGATTTTTCCATTCGGAGCGCACTTTGCGGTCGATGATTCGCTTGACGTTGCCGTATTCCGGGTTTCCGCCACCGTGAATCACTCGTAAAACGCTGAGGCCTGCGATGAGGAGGTCGTCGATGCGCCGCTCAACGGCTTCGGCTGCTTCTTCGGATGTGAGGCCATGTAGGTCGATTTCGTCTTCGGGGTTGGGGAGTTCCCAAGCGGCGGGATTGCGGCGCATTTTCTTGCCACGTGTGGCGCGTTGCGGTCTTGCTTCGGCTTCTGCCTCGGCCTGGATTTCGGCAAGTTCGTCCTTGTCTTCCATTTGGTGGTTCTTGATCCACTCTAACTGAAATTCTTCTTCTGCATTTAAAGGCATTATCTTTCCTGCTTTTTAGCGAAATATAAAAAATGCTTCATTCAAACTGTGTAAGGCGATCCCGGAACGGAGTCCGGGATGACATAGGGGCCGGGATGTCTGATTGGGGTGACATTGCGTTTGAAAGTGTATTTAGGGTGCTGCCGTGAAATTCCCGTGGTAATTCCAGCTCCACTGTTCGGGGTGTTCGGCAATCCACGTTTCTACTTCGCGTGCGATTCTCGTGACGAACGGGCTTTCTGATGGCTCGGTTTCCGCATTCCCGACGTTTTTATCGTATTTGGGCGGGTAGTAGCTTTCAAAGCGGATGACGATGCGCTTCTTTTCGCTCCACGTGCGGAAAGTGACGATTCCTGCTCCCATCTCGTTTATTTTTTGCGGGAGGCGTAAGTAGAGTGTGCTGGGACGACCGAATAGCGAGACCGTGTTCCCTTTGGTATGCTTGCCTTGGTCGATGACCATTGCGAGAATGCCTTTAGTGCGGAATAGTTCGCGGATTAGGCGTCCTGTTTCGTCGGGGTGGTATTCGGTCAGGTGTGGGTCGCTGCGGAGGTCTTTGAGGACTTCGCGGAATGCGATGTCGCCAACGGAATCTGTGATGAGGTGGACATGCTCGCTGTAGCGGCAAAGGCTACGGTGCATCAGTTCGAATGCGCCCTGATGGATGCTGATGCCTGCAATGGGGGCGTTTGCCTTTGCACATTCTGCAATGGCGTCACGGATAATGTACTCGTTTTCGTACACGATTCGCTTTTCGACGCTCTTGAAACGGGCGAGGCCGCGGTAAGATTCGAGCGCATTCCAGAAAATGCCTTTGAATGTGTCGCGCGCATTTATCTTTGCAATCGCATTTGAACTTGACTTTTTAGCCAAGTATTCTTTTGCGGCTGCCAAGTGCTTTTCGGTACGCCCATAAGCGCGCTCCTTGTGGAGCGCCTTGTAGACGGGAAAAACGACAGCAAAAAGAACTGCGTAAAACGCATCCGGCAAACGCAGCAGAATGTTGATTATGATTTTGTATGTTATGACCTTGATTCGGCGCATTCGCAAAAAAGGAGATGCCCGCTCGGCGGCGGGCATGACAATTGCTGCTGTAGCTTATTCCTCGTCAAACTCCAAGATGTTTCTGCCAAGTTCGCGGTCAAAGACGCTCTGCTTGAGGCCTTCGCCAGCGTAGCTGATGGTTGGCGAAATTTCGTAGAGCTTTTTCTCGTCGATTTTGACATGCGCCTTGCGGAGCCATTCGCGGTGGAGCTTGCCAATCATGATGCGAGCAGTCTTCGGAGAATCGTTGCCTTCGGCGTTCTTGACCGGGCTGAATTCTTCTTCGCGGATGACGCCGAACGGAAGCATGGAGCCGAGTTGCGGGAATGCATCAAAGAGGAACTGTTCGAACTTGAAGCACTTTTCGATGCCGCAAACGGTTTTGCGAGCGGTGTGCCACGGCAGTCTGCTTGTTTGCAATTTGCGAAGTCCGCTGATTTTAAACAAGTGAATGGCGATGTTGCCGCCATCGAATGTGAGGCTGCCGTCGGCATTCGTCATGTCGCGGTAGTTTTCCGGAAGGTCGCTGTATTCGACAACGCCCGGCTTCTTGTTCTGGAAGGCGAAAATGCCGACTTTCTCGTTCGGGCCAGCCTTGTGCACAACCTTCGATGCGCTGAGCATATTGCCTTTTTCGGCGAGGGCGCCAATGAATGCCGGATCGCAAATGCGGCAAAGGGCGTTATCGACGCTGTAGAGGAACACGTACTGCACTCCGCGTTCCACGAGCCATGCAAGCGTTCCGCTCTGGGCGAGAGCGCGGAAGCAACCGCCGTTTCCATCGGGCACGAGTGCCAAATGGTCTTCGCCATCGCGAACAGCCTTGCCGTCAGCGGTGAGGGCGCAAATCGTTCCCTGCTGGAAGAATCGAATGTCTTCGCGGTTCAGGCCAAAGAAATTGTTTTCAGTGAAATAGTTGACGGTCGCTTCGTGGTTGAGCGGGCTCGTCATAATACACCACGGAATGGCGTGGCCAACACGGGCGCCCAAGTTGCGCAAACGTTCGGCCTGCAACTGGAACAGACTCTTGTGGCTCGGGAGACCGATATCGAACATGCCCTTCGGTCCGTCGAAACCGAGACGTGAACCTTGACCGCCAGCGACGAGGAATGCGGCCACTTGACCCTTGCCCAAAAGGATTTCACCCGTTTCTTTCCAGAAGTCGTAACGGAGATCGTCAGTTGCGAGTTTCCACGGCATCGGAGTGAGGTCGGCGGAAACGTTATCGCTCAAGCTGGCGGCGGACTTTTCTGTATGGAGAGCCTTGAGTTCTTGCCAGTCC
The DNA here is from genome assembly GCA_902779055.1 of Fibrobacter succinogenes. Taxonomy (GTDB): domain Bacteria; phylum Fibrobacterota; class Fibrobacteria; order Fibrobacterales; family Fibrobacteraceae; genus Fibrobacter; species Fibrobacter succinogenes_K. The sequence continues at coordinate 494,703 of CACZAD010000007.1, forward strand.
TGGCTCAGAATGTCGCGTTCCAGATTTGCGCGGGCGTCACCCGTCAAAGTTTCGAGATGGGTCGCCAATTCCTGCTGACCCGCAGCGTTCAAAGTTTCGATAATATTCATGCGATGTAATATAATAAAAAGGAGATGCCTGCTCGGTGGCGGGCATGACAAGTTTTGTATTTGCGGTTGGGGCTTGACTAGTACACTACTGTCTACTTCCTACTGCCTACTTCCTACTACCTAATACCGAAGAACACAACCATGCTAAAGATGAGCGCAAAGATGCTCACGAGGTGCATACGCCACACAATCTTGGAGTTCATCAGCGGCTTGCTCGGGAAACGACCGTCCCACTTCTTTTGATAGTGGTGGTGGAGCGGGGCGCAAAGGAAAATGCGCTTGCCGGTACCCGTAGCTCTCTTGGTAATCTTGAACCAGGTAATCTGCATCAGCACGGAGCAGGCTTCGGCGATGATGATGATGCAAACGATGGGGAGGAAGAGCCCTGCCTGCACGAGAATGAACATAATACCGATGGCGGCACCGAAGCCCACGGAACCCGCGTCACCCATGTAGATTTCTGCCGGAGGACTGTTGAACCACAGATAAGCGAGCAGTGCGCCAGCGATGGCAGTTGCAAGCGGGAAGAGTTCGTCGCAGCCGGGGAGGTACGGAACGCTCAGGTACTGGCTAAAGATGAAGTTTCCGCTCACGTACGCCACGAGTCCGACAAACACCATGCTGGTAAGGATTGGCACCGAAACGAGGCTGTCGAGACCGTCCGTGAAGTTCGTTCCGTTGGCAGATGCGGCGATGACGAACGTCATGAATGCAACGAAAATCCAGTTGGGGAGGTGTATCTGGAACACGTCAATCGGGCAGAACGGGATTGTCAAGTCGCCCTTGAGTTCGGGGATGAACTTGTAGCAGAAAACGGCAACGACAAAGCTGAACAAAAAGTAGAGGAAGAGTCTGAGCGAACTCGAAATGCCATCGGCCTTGTCCATGTATTCGGCGGCCTTGAGCTTTCCTTGGTTCACGAGGCGCTTGGCGCGGACTTTGGCCATGTCGTCGGTGGCACCGACGGCGCTGAACAACGCCAGAATGACAAGCGTCGAGATGGTGTAGCCGTTCATTTGGCATACAAGCAGCGAAACGATTTCGACGACGATGACGAGGAGGAGGCCGCCCATGATCGGAGGAGATTTGGTCTTGCCGTCTTTATCGAAGTCGCTGGTGGCATCGAGTCTTTGCAAAAAGCGAATGTACTTGGGCATGAAGAACAGCACCAAGATAATGGAGAGCATGGCGGCGGCACCCGCACGGAACAGACGACCGTCGAAAAGGTCGATATTAGTGGTTTGGTATAGCCAATGACAAAGCATAGTTTGAATTTTGTTATGTTAATTTTTGTAGATGTTCCAAAGTTAAAATATTATATGGATATTGGCATTTTTCGCGACCTAATAATTGCTAAATTAAAGGGTATGAGTGAAATGCATATCGAATGTCCACATTGCGGAACAAAATTCAAGGTCCAGATTGACGGGGACTTTTCCAATATGATGGTTTTCCCGTGTGCGCAGTGCCAGACTCCCTTGATGTATTATCATGGTGAGATTTCTGAACTTGACCGCGAAGAATTTTCGAAGCTGCGCGAGCGGCTCTCGAAGGTGTTGGATGTGGTGATGAAACATGACAGTTCGGTAAGCGAGGTCGCAAATTCCCTGAAAAAGTTGGTCGATGTGTCGAACTCCCGAGCGGCAGACCGCCATCAGGAAGAACATCCTGCGATTACGGACGATGTCCTGGACACTTTGCAGAAAGATCTCTCCGAAATGGATGTTGATAGCTTCTTGAGCAAACTTTAAGATATGTTCGAATTTTTCATTGCCGCGCTTGTCATCGGAATTGCCCCTGGGCCCGATAACCTTTTTGTCCTTGCCCAGAGCGCCACTTACGGAGCGCGTCTAGGTTTTTGCATCATTCTTGGACTTTGCACGGGGATCGCCGTGCATACTTGCCTGCTTGTGGCGGGAGTTTCGGCTTTGATTGCGGCTAGCCCGACGGCGTTTTTCGTGATCCAGTGCCTGGGGGCTGCGTACCTGCTCTATCTCGCGTACAAGAGTTTCGGGGTGAAGGCCGGCGTTGTGCAATTAGACGAGAGACGAGGGACGAGTAGGCTGCAAGTTGAGTGTCGCGACGATGAGTTTACTCATCGGCATGACCGAAACGCAGCACCTGACGCCGAAGGCGTCAAAGACGAAAGAGGTTTGGTTTCCGCAATGCCTTCTGCGCGGAGCCTTTATGTGCGGGGCATTATCATGAATCTCACGAACCCGAAGGTGATTCTTTTTGTGCTTTCGCTGATTCCTCCGGCCGTGCGCCTGGACCGTCCGATTCATCCGAGTTTGCAGATGGCCATTTTCGGCGGTGAATTTATCTTGGCGACGATGATCATTTTTGGAAGCATTGCGCTATTAGCAGGGACTGTCAAGAAGTTCCTTTTGACATCGCCCAAGGCGAACCGCAACCTCAACTGGTTCAGCGGTTGCGTCTTTGTGCTGCTTGCCGTTGCCTTGTTCATGGTATAAAAAAAACGCGCGTTTTGCCGCGCGTCCTTTTGTGAATAACTAAAGCTGTTCTTCGATGAGCTTCAAGAGTTTTGCAATAGTCTCTTCGGGGCTGTCCTTGGAGTTTCCTCCTGCTGCGCGGACGTGACCGCCACCGCCAAAGACGCCTGCAACTTTGTTGACATCGACAACGTAATTGCTTCGCAGGCTGATCTTGTATTCGCCGTTGACCGGGTAGAGGAATATGGCGACTTCCGTGCCGCTCACTTCTCGTAACGTGTCGATGACGTTGCTCAGTTCCACCGGAGTCACGGAATAGCGGTCCATGTCTTCGGGTGTGAGGTAGCTGTACACGACTTTACCGTTCAGGTCCAGCTTGCAGTTCTGCATGACGTATCCGGTGACAATCGTCTGGATGTATGTCCTGGTGTAATACGTTTCGTTGATGATGCGGGTGAAGTCGATGCCCTTGTCCAGCAAGTCGCCGATGGCGAGCATCGTCTTGTGCGTCGTGCAACTGAACTTGAAGGCGCCCGTGTCGTGGACGATGCCCAGGTACAGGCATTCGGCGGTGTCCTTGCTGATTTTTTTCGGATCGAGCAAAAAGTAAAGGAGTTCGCTTGCGGAGCTCGCTTTGGCGTCCACGAAGTTCTGCGTGCAGAGGTTCAGCGGATTGCTGATGTGGTGGTCTATGTTGCAGGTCTTGCGGGCTGACTTGAGACAGACCGCTCCGTTAGCGCCGATGCGTTCGAACGAGGGCGTATCCAGGAGGATGGCGAGGTCGCTGGGGGCGTTGGCGTTTTCTTCGTAAATGCTGTTGATCTCGCACGAGCGGGATAAGATTCTGTAGCTTTCGGGGAAGCGTTCTAGAAAAATCTGCACACGGATGGTCGGATAGTTGTCGCAGATGTAGTTGTAAAGTCCGAGGGTGGAACCCACGCAGTCTCCGTCTGGGCGCACGTGGCCAAAGATCGAGACGGTATTAGCTTCTTTCAGTAAATCATCAATCATCATACTTTGGAATATAGAAAGAATGTGTTTCGAGTTGCTAAATTTGCGTCTATGAAACTCCTTTTTACAGATTTAGATGGCACGCTCCTGACGGACAGTAAGGAAATTTCCGATATTGACATGGCGGCGATAAACTCGATGATTGCTGCAGGGCACAAGTTCGTGATGACGACGGGAAGGCCTCTTGCAAGCGTCAAGCGGATTGCCGAAAAGTACGGATTTTTGAAGCCGGGCTTTTTCTTGGTGAGTTTCAATGGCGGACTGATTTACGATTGCGGAACGGGCGAATCGATTTTGACGCGCCGCATTTCGGTGGACCAGGTGAAGTTCATCATGGACGAAGCCCACAAGTTGGGGATGCACGCGCACACGTATGCAGGCGACCTGGTCGTAAGCGAATACGAAACCGAACAGCTCAAGACGTATTGCGGCCTGATGCAGATGGATTATATCGTTGTCGATGACATCCGTAAGTATTTTGGCGATAACGGCCCTATCAATGTCGTGATAAAGCCGCCTATCAAGGTGAACATCATTACGCCTTTCGAACATTCGAGTCTGGTGGATTTCCGTGCGAAAATGCGGACTTATACAGCAGACAAACTCTTTGACGTGTTCAGCAAACCGGAGATGCTGGAGTTCTCGCACATGCTTTCGAATAAAGGCGAGGCGGTGCGCTATATGGCAGAATTTTATGACCAGCCGATTGAAAATACGGTTGCCGTGGGTGACGAAGAAAACGATTGCCCGATGATCGAGGCGGCTGGCGTCGGTGTGGCGATGGCGAATGCGAGCGAGGCTCCGAGAAATTGCGCCGACTATATCACGAGACGCGACAACAACCATTCCGGAATCGCCGAAGTCATCGAGAAATTTGTGATGTAGGGCTGTGGGCTATGGGGTAAAGTTGGCACCGAAGATGCGATTATAAACCTCCATACCTCAGTAGCGTGCAAAACGAGCGTCGCAAAAATATGCTTGCATATTTTTATGACCGAGTGCAGCCGCAGACGCCGAAGGCGTCAAAGGACCGTGGGTTCGCGCCTATGCCTACAATACCCTCTTAAGTCTTGCGATAATCTCTTCCACATCCGTGAAGGCGCAGAAGGGAAGGCTCACGACTTTTTGGCTGGCTTCTGAGGCGTTTGTGTTGGCGTGGTCTTGAACGAGATCCTTGAAGCACGGTTGCTTATGCAATGGGGCGGGGTAGTGGATGCAGTACGGCACCCCGGCGCTTTCTAGTTGCTTTAAAAATGTTTTGCGGTCTTCTGCCAATACGGTGTATTGCGCATACGTGCTGGTGTTGCCGCTTGCGAATTTCTGCGGCACAATTTTTGCGCTGAAAAATTCATTGTACTTGCGGGCGTTCTCGCGTCGCATCTTCAGCTCGTTGTCCAGATGGCGTAGCTTTACGCGGAGGATGGCTGCCTGGATGGCGTCGAGCCTGCTGTTCATGCCGCAGATTTCGTGGACGTACCGCTTGTCGCTGCCGTGGTTTGCGATTAGGCGGATCTTTTTGGCGAGATCGTCGTCTTGCGTAAAGATCGCTCCGCCGTCGCCATAGCTGCCGAGCGGCTTTGCCGGGTAAAAACTCGTGGTCGAAATGTCGCCGAACGTGCAGGCCTGTATTCCGTCTTGCGTGGCTCCGAATGCCTGGGCCGAGTCTTCGACGAGCCAGAGGTTGTTTTGGCGGGCGCATTCCTTGATTCTTTTGTAATCTGGGCACTGGCCGAACAGGTTGACGGCGATGATTCCGCGCGTCTTTTCGTTAATCAGCTTTTCGATGCTTTCGGCGCTGATCTGGAAAGTTTCGGCGTCGATGTCCGCAAATTTCGGGATGCCGCCGAGCCTCATGACGCATTCAGCAGGGGCGATGAACGTAAAGTCGGGGACGATGACTTCGTCACCCGGTTTAATCCCGAGGGCGAGGAGCGCGATTGTGATGGCGTCCGTTCCGCTTCCGCAGGTGATGACGTGCTTTGCGCCGGTGTACTGGCCTAGTTCTGCTTCCAGAGCCTGGACTACAGGTCCTCCGATGTAGCAACCGCTGCCAAGAACCTCGTTTTCGGCTTGTTGAAATTCTTTCAGATAGGCTTCGCGCTGCGCACGTACATTGATAAACGGAATCATAGTGTGTAATTTAGCATTTTCCCGCCCCTTGACAAAATCAAAAGCTTTACTATCTTTGTGCTAACATTTTTTAAGTAGGTTTTCACCCGGAGATTTTAAGGTGCCTCAACACAAGTCTTGCAAAAAGCGTTTGCTCCAGGCCGAAAAGGCCAACGCAATGAACCGTTCCACTCGTAGCGCTATCCGTGCTAGCCTCAAGGTTATCCGCACTGCTGCTACGAAAGCCGCTGCCCTCGAAGAAATGCCGAAGCTCTTCAGCATGCTCGACAAGGCTGCCGTTTCTCACCGTGCAGGTTTCTGCGCCAACCGTGCTGCCAACTACAAGGCCAAGGTTGCTAAGGTCATCAACGGCCTCGCTTAATTAAAAAGCGTAACAAGATTTAAAAACGAACCGATATGCTAAGGCGTATCGGGTTGTTTTTGTTTTATTCATTTTTGAATGTAAGCAAAGCTAGATGCGTTGGTTTGGGGAGCAATAGTCCAGTTTAAACTAAAGAAATCGTCGATTTTGGCTAAAAAAAGCCAATGTTATAAAAATATTTTTTTTGATTTTTAAAGTTTTTTACTAGATTAGTTAGTGGGTTTCAAGGAATTATAATGTCGTCTATTAATTTTGCTACAAGAGAAATTAGTTGTAAGGTTGTTTACTATGGACCTGGTCTGAGTGGGAAAACCACCAATCTCCAGGTGATTCATCAGAAAATGCCTCAGGACAAGCGCACTGACATGGTGTCGCTTGCGACAGAAGGTGATAGAACTTTGTTCTTTGACTTTTTGCCTTTGAACTTGGGCGACATCAAGGGCTTTAAGACCCGTTTCCAGCTTTATACCGTTCCCGGTCAGGTTTATTACAACAGCACCCGCAAGCTCGTTTTGCGCGGTGTCGATGGAATTGTCTTTGTAGCGGACTCCCAGCGTTCCCGTCAGGCTGAAAATCTTGAAAGCCTCCAGAACTTGCGCCAGAATTTGTTGGATTATGGTATGAATCTGGACGACATCCCGTTCGTGTTGCAGTACAACAAGCGCGACATGGATAACGTGTTTACGCTTGACGAAATGAACGAACAGCTCAATCCGGACAAGAAAATTCAGTTCTTCCCGGCAACGGCCCACAACGGAAAGGGTGTCGTGACGACGCTCAAGACCATCGCTATGCTGGTCATCGAAAAGTTTAACGTCAAGCAGGGATTCTTGCGCAAGGCCGCCGCTAATGCAAACGGTGCTGCCCAGGATGCTTCTGCTGCCAAGGATGGCGCTGCGGCTACTGCCGGTGCAAATCAGGGGGCTGCCCAGAATGCGGGGAATGCTGCTCCGCAACAGCCGACTTCACCGTTCCGTATGCCGTCGTTTGCTGCTAAGCCGCAAGCGAATATGGGGAATTCCGGCGGTGCCGGTTCAGGCTTGTTCCAGAAGGGGGCTATGTCTTCTCCGTTTGCACGCCCGCGTGTGGCGACTGCCGTTCCCAGAATGCCGACTTTTGGACGCACTGTCGAAAAATCGAACCCGTCGGATGATGACGAAATCGTATTGCGTCCGTACAAGCCAAAAGACAAATAGTTTTTGTGGGTGAGTAACTTATGAGCGATTATACAATTTATTCTGATGATGCTAACAAAGTACGTCGCTTGATGACTGCTTACCAGGCAAGCGTCAAGTGCGAATATCTTGTTCTTTGCCATCGCGATGGAACCATCATTGCAGAAGTCGGTTCCCTCGGTTCTGATCTGGATGCAACGCCTTTGGCCGTTTTGAGTATCGCTGCATTTGATTCCTCTCGCCAAATCGGGGTGATGCTGGGCGGCGAAAAGTTCCAGTCCGTTTCGTTTACGGGCGAGAACCGTTCCGTCTATATTTCTCCGGTGGATCAGTCGCTTTTGCTTGTCCAGGTCTTTAACGGGGGCAGGCTTCCGAACCGCATCGATGACTTTAACCGCTTGCTCGTCGAGAAGCTGGAGGACGCCGTTCCTGCATTTACGCAGAATACGAGCAGTCTTGTTCGCTAGGAGGTGCATGTGGCAGGCAAGTTTCCGCCACTTAGAAACATAAGGAAGACGGCTGTCATTGCGATACTCGTCTTTCTTGGTTTTTTCATACACCGTTTTGTCGCATTCTTTATCGACGACGATTTTAAGTTTACTGATAATACCGAAGTCGAACTTTCTCCCGCCAATAGTGTCGTTTGCCGCCATATTGTTAACGGGGTTCCGTTCGGTACCGATAGCGTGTTCGAAGAAAACACGAGACTTTACGTTTTTTCGACGGTTGTCAATTCCGCTCAAATTCAAGAAGATTCGCTTTACCATATTTGGTACATGGGCATCGATACTGTTCTTTCGGAACCTTGCAACTTGATGAGCGATGTTTGCAGTTCCATGCTCCCATCGGATTTTGTTGAACTTGGAGAATGGAGCGTGGACTTGGTGGCTGGCCGGAAGTTGCTTGCAAGTAGGCAGTTCCGTGTGGTGACCCCCTCCCGGTAAATTTGTATGCGGATCATTCTCTGTCTGGGCGTGCTGCTTGCCAGTTTAGCCTTTGCGTTGGATGTCGATTCGCTTCCGGTTTGGAACCCTTCAATTCTTGAAAAAAAATCTGCGGAGACGCCTTTGGTCGAGGCGGATTCTTCGCATGCCGAAATCGAGACGCACGGCTACAAGACGATGCAGGTGACCGTGGGTGATGGCGGTACGCAGGTGGATCAGGAACTGCGCCTGTCGATTCAGGGGACGCTTGCGGATAGCGTCTATATTGACGCTCTATTGTCGGATGTGGACCGTAAGGCGGGAGACCAGACGACGGCGACCCTCCAGGACGTGGACCAGATTTATTTCAGGGTGGAATCCCCGCATGTGATGCTTCATCTGGGCGACCTGACGTGGGATGACAATTCTATGGCTTTGACTTCGTTTAACCGCTCGACGCTGGGTGCCATGGCTGCATTGCGCTGGAACGGTTCGGAGGTGAGTGGCGCTTGGGGAACGGACGAAGTCACGCGTTATTCTAGCTCGTTTGCGGGAGTCCAGGGGCAACGCGAAGGCTATCATCTTGACGGGGCGGGTGATTTTGTTTCCGTGGTCCCGAATTCCGAAAAGGTCTGGCTGAACGGCGTGGAGCTAGTCCGTGACCGCGATTACGAAGTGAATTATGCGGGCGGCCTTTTGAATTTCAAGAACGGGATTATCCCTGGCCTGGATGACGAAATCCGCGTGGACTATGATGCCTACCTGGACAATGAGATTTATACGATGTATGCGGTCCGGGGTAGCTTGCGGCTCGAGAACGTCTACTTTGACGTGGCGGGTTTCCATTTGGCAAACGATGTCGACCGAATGCGCAAAAAGACGTTGGATAGTGCCGATTATGAACTTTTGAAAAAAGATCGTGGCGGAAAACTGGAACGTTCCGATTCGTTGAACGAACTCTATCGCCCGAAGATGTATGAACGCCTGGGGGCAAGGCTCCGCTTGCAGGCGGCTCACCGCTTTTACGCCGATGTCGAAGTCGGGCTTAACCGGATGGACTCCAATACGGTTTCGGATTATGTGGGCGGCCCGAGCGGTCATGCGTTTAGGTGGTTCGTGACGACGGATTCTACGCAATCGATGACTTCGTTCCCGGTCGCTTTTTCGACGTATGGAAATTACATTCAAGAGGGCTTTGCTATTTCTGAGTTTGGCGGAAGTGAACGCGATTGGAATGCCTATGCTTTGCGGAACGAATGGGATCTGGATAGCGCTCTTTTGACGGGCGACTTGCGTCATGATGAACTCTCCCTCCGGATCCGTCTGGGCAAGGACTGGTTTGGTACGGCGCAGTGGGGCTACCGCCGAGGCGATGGCGAACGCTGGAATTCATCTCGCTCGAAAGTTTCTTTTGTGCATCGGGGAACCGAGGCGACAAGCGAATATGCGGCATCGTATGTTTCGAGTTCGCAAGGTGTTGAACAGAAACGCTACCAGGGAACGTTCTCGTCTGAAATTTTACGTGGATTCTTTAGACCGTTTGGAAGTGGCGATTTCCGTTACACCACGAAGGACTCGAATGGAGTGAAGTCAGAACGTGGCTATGCTAAGACGGCTGTCGGTGCGACTCTTAATGAAGATTTGTGGAACGTGAAAGAAATGGTGGGGGTGTTGGATGTGCGTAAACACGAAATCGAAGGAACCAAGGACTGGCGCGATTCCGTAAAGTCCATAACGTGGACGCAGACTGCCGAAGCGGATTTTCGCAAGTTCAATCTTTCGCATTTGTTGCAGTATTCCCATGCGGTGACGGATTCGCTGGGGGCTTCGGATTCGTGGGTGGGGGACTTGACGACGAATTTTGGTGGCGATGATATGGGCGTGCAGGGCTCTGTCGCTTATCGTTTTGGAATGACGTCGGAACAGACGTACACGCCTATTTACAAGGCGGTTGCAAAAGGGACGGGCGACGTCCGTTATGATAGCTTGACGGGAACATTTATTGAAGGTGTCGATAATGGCGATTTTGTTTTTGAAGGGATGGGTCGCAATGATTCCGTGGGTGCCGTGCTTTCGTCGAATGCCTCGTTTGATGCGGCGCTGGAATGGAATCCCGGTGTGTCGCTTGGAATTACGCAGGGCTTTTTGCGCGATATTACGGTCGGTGCTTCGTTCCGTGCCGAAGCCGAAGATACGACAGGAAAGAAAATCTATTTCCCACCGGTTATGCCGTCCGGCCTGAAAAAGCATACGGCAGGAACCGTTTCGTGGGAGGCGAATGTTTCCTGGGAACATCCTTTAGGTTTTTCGGCGGAGTATAACCCAAGTGCCACTTACGAAAAGAAAATGTCTTCGATTGGCTATTACGAGGATGTCTTTGATCATAAACTGAATGCTGGATTTAGAATAAATGATGACCATTTTGTGAGTGTCGGTAGCGTTTTTGAAGATGTCCACTTGACCGCTTTGCAAAAGTTGGACTGGAACATTTGGGAAATTACGGGAAAATACATTTGGAAGTTGCCGGCTGGATTCCGCCTGGAGCCGCGAGTGCGTTACCGCGATGGTGAGGGTGAAGATGACCTGGAAGAATCTTTTGGTGCGTATCTTTGGGAAGAAGAATTGCGCGTCGCTTATGAGAAGGATGGCGTTGTCGATGGTCATGTTTCGTTTGCGTCCATACAAATGAATAAACGCGATGGCGTGATTCCGTACCAGATGATGTCTGGCTTTGGCGAGGGGGTGACCTATAGGCTCGAGACGATGGTTTCGGTCGAAGTCAATCGGTTCTTGTCGCTTTCGCTGAGGTACATTTTGCGCTTTGGCGATGCGGAATCGAACGTGTTCCAGAAGCTTGCTAGCGAGGCGAGGGCGTATTTTTAATGAAGTTTGAAGAATTAAAAATGATGCGTGTTTTCGCTCTTGCGATGTTGTGCCTCTTTGTGGTGGTTTCTTTTGCTTCAGAAAATTGCCGCATCAAGTCGGTCGAATGGACTGGCGAACGTAGCGAGTTCGATGAACTTTCGATGAACGATGCCGTTGGGGCGCCTTGTGAATCCTGGCGTGTGGCGAAACAGAAACTGTTGCGGTATTACGAAGACCACGGATTCCTTGGTGCAAAGCTGAATGTCGATGTCGATAGTGCTGGTGTGATGAAGTGCGAACTGGATCGTGGTGCCGGCTGGGTTTGGGCTGGCGCTGAGAATCTTGATTCCGGGGCGACGGATGTTGATGTCTTTAGAAAGTTGACTGGGCTGGATATGGGGGCTGCCGTATCGCTTTCGGACTTGGAACGCTCTGAGAGCAGGCTTGCCCGTCTGGGGTATTACGAACAGACTGCTGGAGTACGCTTGTTCCGTGATCCAGTACGTAACCGCGTGGTGCCTGCGTTTTCGATGCGTGCTGCCGCAAATTCTTATGCGGAAGGATTCTTGACGTATTCGAGTGATGGAAACGTTTGGGACGGACGCATTGACTTGGCGCTGTACAACATTTTGGGTACAGGACGTGATTTGCAGATGAATGGCTATTCGCAGAATGACGCTCGTCGATTGGAAGGCTTGTATCGGGAACGCTTTATTTTAGGGACTTCGTGGGATGTTGTTCTGCGCGGATTTTTTGAAGATGATTCGCTATCGCGTAATGCACGGATTGAAGTGGGCGTATCGCGGAACATCGGGTTCAATTTTGAAGTTTCGGCATTTGTCGGCATCGGGAACGACGAGAAGAGTTCTTCGTTCGAGATGAAGTTCGTGTCGTTTGACCGCAGTGTTTTGCCGAGAAGCGGAACATCTGCGGATATGTCGCTTTCGTGGATTATGGACCGACCGGATTCGCTTGATAGCTATTTGCGTTTGGAATCTTCGCTGGTGCATTACATACCGCTTTACAGGAACTTTATTGTGCGGTATTCGGCGGCTGCAGGGACGATGCTTCCGTCGGGTGGAGCCTTTTCGCGAGATGACCTGTTTGCTTTGGGCGGGCTGGACTCGTTCAGGGGGATGATGTACCGTTTGGTAAGGACGCGTGCGTACGGTTTTTCGCAGGCCGCACTTTTATGGCAGGACGGCTATGACTTGTCGATAGAGCTGTTTTACCAGCCGGGACTCTATAGGCGGATGGCGCCGCTCCATGGATGGGCGCGGGAACATGACTACGGCATTGGGTTTACGCAGTACCGCAAGTCGTGGAGCTTTAGCATTTACTATGCGCTCCGCAACGGGTGCGATTATTTGGATGGGGTGTTGGGCTTCGGCGTGAAGACGCTGTTTTAAGCTTGTGGGCACAGCCTACTGTCTACTCCCTACTACATTCTCGGGACGCGGACTTTGTCGCCTGCGTTCAGGTGTTCGAGGGCGACGCCCGGATTGACGGACTGGAGCGCCGAAAGCACGTAAAAACGGGGGAGGTTCTGCGTTCCAGCTCCATAAGTGCGGCGGAGCAGCTTGAACAGGTCTTCGCCATCATTGACCGTGACGGTCTTGTAAAGACTCTTGTTGGACGGGTCGGACTGGAGGGCCGAGAGCGCGTTCGTGAACTTCGCGATGAAGTTCTCGTTGGAGTGCTTCGCCGGACTTGCGTCCTGGGTGTGCTTGGCCGCGGACTTTTCGTTTTTCGGCTTCTGGGCGACATTCTTTTTGCCGGTGACGGTCGGGGGCAGCTTGAAAACTGGCGCCTTGAAGGCGTTCATGGTCAGGTTCACGTCGACGGAATCCTTTCCTTTCTTGACCGGTTCCAATGCCAAAATCGAGTCGAGCGAAGCAATGTAATTGCTGTCTGGCCATTCCTCGAGAACCATGCGTTTGTTGACTTCGATAATTTTTATCGTCGGGTGGTCGTTTTCGCATGCAAGCAACAGGAATGTACAGAGCAATAACAGAAATTTCATACTATAAAAATACTAAAAATGGCCTTGTCGCTTGCCAAAAATCCAAAAAACAATTAAATTTAGGCTCTCAACAATTACTTCACAGGAAGTTTATAATGAAAGAAGGTATCCACCCTAATTATCAACCGGTCGTGTTCGTCGATGCGAATACGGGTAAAGAATACATCACCCGCTCCACGAAGTCTTCCTACCCATCCGTTCTGGACGGGTAAGCAGCATCGCGTGGATACGGCTGGCCGTATCGACAGCTTCAACAAGCGCTATGGTGGCGGTGCAAACATCACCTCTGCAAAGCGTAAGACTCGCAAGGCTGTTCCGGTCAAGGCTGAAGAAGAAGCTTAATCTTCTTAAATTTTGGGGCCTCCCTAACCAGGGAGGCTTTTCTCTTATTAACCCTAGAGGACGCAAAATGAAAAAGAAACTTAGCATTTGTGCCGCTGCCTTCATCGCCCTTGCTATGACGGCTTGCGATAGCGGTAAGACTGGTACTATCGAAGGTGAAGTCCGTGATGCTTTCACCAATAAGCCGTTGGAAATGCCGACTGTCGGTATGGACTCCACGATTTACACCACTCTTTCCAAGAAGTACGAATTCAACCAAGAACTCCGTAAGGGTAAGTTTAAGTTTGTCAAGGTTCCGGTTGGCGCCTATAGAGTTTATGCTGGTCGTTCCAAGTACGTGAAGACCCGTATGAAGATTGAAACGACGGAACAGAATCCGAACGCTTCTCTCGTTCTTTACATCTACAGTGCCCAGGTTGACCCGGGTCTGTACCAGGGTACTCCGGAAGGCCCGCTCAAGATCGATAACAAGTGGGTTGTTTATTCCACGAACTGCGATGAATCCATCGCCGGTTACCGCTTGACCATGCCGCAGCAGAATGGTGGCACAGCAAGCATCGCCGAAAAGATTGGTGTCCAGAAGAAAGGCAAGAAGGGCAAGAAGGCTAAGAAGGCCGCTCCGGTCGCTCAGGTCGCTGCTGCTGTGACGAACCTCCCGGATCCGCGTGTTGTCGATGGCAAGCTCGAAGTGTTCTACCACAACTCTTCTTCTGTGTCTACGGCAATCACTGCTAAGACCTATCCGGCCGTTGTCGCTCCGATTGCATCTCACAAGGACTGCAAGGGCTTCGGCGCTGGCGAAACGAAGGGTGTGTTCCCGGTCAAGGACAAGGCAACCGATCTCAAGGTCGAATACGTTGCTGAAAACCTCTTCAAGATTACTGGCAACCTCCCGAAGGGCAAGCAGATCATTCAGCTTTCCCAGGACGGAAAGACTCTCCAGACTTACTACTTCGAAGCTAAGTAAGCTTTTGTCTGTAAGACATTGTTAAAAATGATGGACGGCACCATATTTAGGTGCCGTTCTTTTTATATTTATAAATATGAAGGGTAAGAACAAGTTATTGACTTTTATGTTGCTCGAGATGTTTCTGCCGCTTATGTTTGTTGCGTGCGGAAACGAAAGCAATTTTGTTGAACCTGCTTCGGATTATGATTACACTTGGAATTCCGAGGCCGGGCACCTGACGTTCCCATGCGAAGAGTCCCGCGAGGCGCGGACTGCGTACGTGGAATCCGAGAATGCTGTTTATGTATGCCGTGAAGACGGCGGCTCGTGGGCGTGGAGAGTCGATACGACAATCGTTCCAAAGGCAAAATCGTCTAGTTCTAAGGCCAAGAGTTCTTCGAGCAAAAAGCCTGGCAAGGCCAATCCCGGAAAGATGGTTGATATTACGCCTTACTTGAACGAGGAACTGGAATATGGCGAATTTACGGATCCGCGTGACGGCCAGACGTACAAGACCATCGTGATTGGGGACTTGGAGTGGTTTGCGCAGAACCTGAACTACGAGTATGGCGATACGACCTTGAATATGTGCTTGGACTTTTCTCTGGATTCTTGTGCCAAGTACGGAAGGCTTTATTCCAGAGCGGGGGCGCTTGATTCCCTTCAATATTTTTCTGATGATGCGAAAGAATGCAATCCTTATTGCGATGACTACTTCCATTATTCGACTATAGCTCGCGAGCCTAAAACCTTGCAGGGAGTTTGCCCCGATGGATGGCGGTTGGGCAATAGTATGGACTTCCGATATTTAAGGGATTATGTGAATTATCTTTATAAAGATTATTATTATGATGATCTAGTAGTTCGGTCCCAAAGAGGTTGGTCGCACTATGAAAATTTTAAAGGACACGATGGATTCGACTTTGTTGGTTTTTCCGCTTTGCCTTCGGGTGCTTTTATTCAAGAAAACCGCTGGAACTTGAAGGATGGATGGTTTCTCAAGCCTACTTTTGAAGCGTGGGCTAACGATGGTGCGGAGGAATATACTGAAAATACCGGTATACGTATTCCGGGGCACGTGATGATATGGAAATCTGTTCGTTGCGTCCGTGATATTGACTGGTCCAATCCGCCTCCGCAACAGCCGGAACATAAGCTGCTCAAGGGTAACGCTCGCGATTTCTTGAATCCGAATGTGAAATATGGAGAACTGACCGATGAACGTGATGGCCAAAAATACAAGACGGTTCAGATTGGCGAGGATACTTGGATGGCCCAGAACTTGAACTACAAGGCGGAGGGGAGCCGGTGTGGCGGTGGAATGAATGCTGACACTACAGAAGGCGATTGTTCACTCTTTGGGCGTCTCTATGGCTGGCTTGACGCAATCGATTCTACGTCCCTTCAAGAAATGTTAGGATGTGATGTTTTTGATTCGTGTGACATAGACCGTTCTATCCAGGGAATCTGCCCTTCGGGGTGGCATCTGCCGGATACTGTAGAAATCAATGCCTTGCTTGAAAATGCTGGGGCTAAAGGCGACACCTTGGCTGCTCTCCGTACGGTGGATGGCTGGAAAGATGACTGGAAAAGGACTAACACAACGGGCTTTTCTGCTTTGCCTGCGGGGTTCTTCTTTCATAATGATCGCACGGGACTAGGGTATTATGCAGATTCCGAATTTAGGTCTTTATTTTGGGTGGTGTATAAAACTGCTACAAAGCATAGAGTGCTTGACATAAGTGCGGTAGCTGCCCCATGGTGGCAAGTAAGGGTTGGTAGTTTGGCTTCTGTCCGCTGCGTAAAAGACCGCTAGTCTTCGATACAACGGACGCTAAATTGGATATCCCCAATGTGCCTAGAAAACTGGGGCTCGTCTTCAGTTTCAATGTTCACGTAGACGATTGAATAAGGACTGTGCTGCGTTCTTGTCCAGAATTTTGCACTATACCGACCCTTTGAGTAGGAGCTTCCCCCATTAGTAAAGTAATGCCATCCGGTAGGTGCGATGGATAGCCAGTAGCGGTCGGTTGATGGGGATTCCAGGCTATCTGCCTCCCAGTAGTGATTGACTCTGAGGCTAGGAAGACTTCCTTTGCCGCCATTGTCTTTTTTCACGAAGTCGAATAACTCTGCCCATTCAGTGGAATCAGGAAGATGCCATCCCTTGGGGCAAAGACCTCTTATTGGATTGTCAAGTACGCAGTCTGTAAAGACTCCGCATCCTTTTGCGTCATCACTAAATAACCCAAGGGAGTCTACTGCCGCAGCCCATGTGTAGTTTTGGCCAGATCGCCCTTCTGACGCTAAAGGAAGATTTCTAATGCACGTTTCTTTGAGTATGTAATTTAGGTCTTGCGCCATCCAGTGCTGCTTTCCGATTTGGACTGTTCTGTAATATTCCCCGTCGCGTTCGTCGATAAAGAAGGTCGGCTTGTAGTTTGATTTGCGTGTTTCTACGTCTTTGATGCAGCGGACGCTGTTGAGGTCGTAATGCCAGGATGTGCCGCTTAGTCTGATGGACGCTCCTTCGAATTCTTTTCCAAAATTGATTATGTTGACATAAGTTTTTCCATTAGACCGATTTTCTTCCGTTGATGTCCAGTACGGATTAAACTTCTTGGAGGGTTCCTTGAAAACACTGTATATAAAGGCGAATCCGAATTCGTTGAGACGTGTCCAAGTCTTGGCCGAAGTGGCTGTAAAAAGAGTTTTCCATTCGTTTAGATTAGGAAGGTGCCAGCCGACAGGGCATGCACCGCGGACCTGTAAAGGGTGATTGCATTTGCTGGAATCCCCGCAATAAAGGCCTTCGTCCGAAAACAGGCCGACGGAATCCATTGCTGCAGACCAGCTGTAAACAACGGAGTCGCTTCCACATTCTTTTGTTTCGGATGCGCATTCTGTTCGAATGGTCGCACTCTTGTATTTAAACGCCAATTCCTCCGTCATCCAGGTTTGCGTGCCGATTTTGACGGCTTTGTAAGTTCTTCCGTCGCGTTCGTCCGTAAACGTTTCGTATTCGCAGTTGTCAACGCTATCGACTATGCAGGGTTCAATTAACTTAACGGCGGTCGAATCGAATTCTGGGAGTTCCTCCTTGGAACTGCTGGATGGACCGGTAGATTTTTTCGAAGAAGAACTGGCTTCGTCTGTTTTGCTAGACGAGAAATTTGCGTTGCTGTTGGATGAATTTGCCTTGCTCGAAGAAGAACTTTTATTGCCGGGTTCGTGTGATTCCTGGTTGATCCAGATCCATTCTTCGTATTCGACACTGTATTCGCAGGCGAGTATGGTCTCTTCGGGCTCGAAATAGGCGGTCTTGCCTTCAATCTTTTTTGTGCATGGAGTATTTGCCAAGTCCTTTGAAGAGGAAAAAGCGTAGTTGGTGCCGGCTGGCGATGAAACTCTATCATCGTCGCCACATGCTAAAAGTACTGCTGTGCAAATTGCTGTGGTGACTGCAATTTTTGCATGCTTGAACATTGTCGTTCTCCATGTTAAAAAGGCTCTTTGTCGCAATAAAGATAATATAATGGAGGGATTGTGACAACGTAAATATTAAGAATGCCGTTTTCTTATTGAAAACGGCATACATTACTTTGTTTGATTTTTGGGGCGAAAATCACGCTCCGGCAGCTTCGAGACGCTGGACGTGGCAGTAAGCCAACTCCTTCGTTTTTTCATCGCGTAGGTGCAGGCTGGAACCTTCGCAGTAGCGCCAGTACTTGCAGGTCTTGCAGTCGCCGATCTTAGCCCAGCTGCGGTCGCGCATCACCTGGTAGCGGTTTTGCCACACGTCCCAGAGGTCGTCCTTGTAGATGTTTCCCTGGATGTAGTCGCCGCGCAAGCTCGGGCATGCCGAGATGCTTCCGTCGCAAAGCACGGAAGAGACGTTTACGCCGGCGCGGCAGAAGAACGGGTAGTTGCGAGCGTCTTTCTCGTAACTGCCGAGGAACCCTTCGCAGCCGTAGTTCACGTTGATGACGTTCAGCTTTTTCACTTCGCGGATGAAGTCGAACACCTGGCGGAATTCCTGGTTCGTGAGCTTGAACAGCGGATTGTCCTTGGCGCGGCCCTTCGGGAACACGGTTGCAATGCGCCAACGCTTCACGCCGATTTTCAAAAGCATATCCAAAATTTGGGGGAGTTCCTTGAGGTTCTCGCGGTTCACGCAGGTCATCACGTCAAAAGTGAGGCCTTGTGTGTGGGCGGCCATATCGATGGCGCGCAAGGCACGTTCAAAGCTATGCGGGTCGCCGCGGAAATGGTTGTGGTTTGCTTCGAGACCGTCCAGGCTAATCGTGAGCGAACGGAGTCCTGCGTTCAGGAGCTTCGTGTAGCGTTCGGGCGTCATCGCAAGTCCGTTAGTGACCATTCCCCAGGGGTAGCCGCGCTTCTTGATTTCTTTACCGCATTCTTCGAGGTCGGGGCGCATCAACGGTTCGCCGCCGGTAATCACCACGATAAAGTGCTTCGGGTCGATGTGCGGGGCGAGCTTGTCGAGCACGGCCATAAAATCTTCGCGGGGCATATCGGGGATGGCGTCCTTGACGCAGTCG
Source organism: Fibrobacter succinogenes (assembly GCA_902779055.1). Lineage (GTDB taxonomy): Bacteria > Fibrobacterota > Fibrobacteria > Fibrobacterales > Fibrobacteraceae > Fibrobacter > Fibrobacter succinogenes_K. The sequence goes on from CACZAD010000007.1 coordinate 513,607, forward strand.
CTACCGCAGTGCAAGCAATGCAGGTTGCAGCGGAGTGTGCATTCCCAGAAAAAGTAAGTCAGCGGGTGCGCCTTGATTTCGTTGTGGCGGTAAAGGCGGTAAGCTTCGAGAGCGAGTTTCTTCTTGAGTGAAAGTTGCATAATTTTATTTCTCTGGGCAGTCGATGGTGGGAACACAATAATCGTATTCTTGCACGGTTCCTTCTAGCGTTGTGTAAGATTCCTTGATGCAGTATTCAGGACCTTTGTTTGTGCAATTAGTTGCACCGCATGAACCGGCTGGAGGGGTCCCGATTTCAACGCCTTCAGGTAAATTTTCTTGCATTTCCGGATGTTCGTAATAAAATCCCGGCTGTCTCAGGTATTTATATCCATCTTTACATTCGATGATGTCAAAGACTTCGCCTGATGCGTTTGTCGCTGTTGCGTTGTGGCAAATGGTCGAAAAACAGCCGTACATGGCGATTGTTTCGTCTTCGTCTTCACACCCGCTCCAGAAAAGTGCGAGTATAGAAAGCAAAAATTTTTTCCAGTGTTTGTAGAGCATGCTTATATTGAAACTAATAACGGTTCTTTGTATAGTATTTCTTGTTGAATGCGTTTTTGGTGTAGGAGACTCTTTCGCCTTGCTTGTCGGTGCAATATATATTCGAATCGCCTTCGCCTCTGTCGCAAGAAACACCGTCTTTGCATTGATAGTTATAGATACATGATGAAGTTACGCCGTAAACGGGACACATAGCTTCAAGGTCGCAAACCGTCAAATCGGTGTTGGGGTTTGATGTTGCAAGGCACTTGTTGATCTGCGCTTCGATTTCCTTCAACTTGTCTTCGTAAATCTTTTGACATTCTGCGTCGAGGGCGGGCTTGTTCGTTTCCCATTCCTCTTTCATTTTCAGGTAATCGAGGTATTCCTGTGTGGGACGTGTTGTGCCGTCGCTGCAGACTTCGTCCTTGGGGAATGTGACCGGAGCGCCGTATAGTGCTACAAACTCGTCAAGTTCCTGGCGCAAGTCGGCGAGACACTGTGGAACTGTTTGCAAAGTGTTTGAAACGCTGTCGATTTTGGTGACGCCGCCGCGATTGGCCTTCTGCTCCGCATTCGATTTTGCGACGCTTTCTGAATAAGAGGGCGGGTAGTACGATACGGTTGAATCTCCGGGGACGCAAGTCACTTCGCCTGAGCTGGAACTAGACGATTCTGAACTTGAAGATGCGACTGTTTCGCTGGAACTGGATTCTTCGATGCTACTGGAGCTTGGTGCGCTAGCTTCGGATGAACTGCTTGCAAGTGCGTCAGAAGAACTGCTTTCGACGGCTTCCGATGAGCTGCTTTCAACTCCGGGATTCCCACAACCTTCTGGCGCGCAGGGCACACCGTACAAAGGCTGTGTCGAATTCTCGCTGGTGCAACTCGCCCAAAAGAAGGCGGTGGTTGTGAGAATCAGTTTTTTCCAGTGCTTGCGAATGTTCATAATTGTTGCCAAAAGATAAAAGTTAACGGTAAAATGCGCTAAGGCTTGTCTGGACAATGAATTCCTTGATTGCAACCGCCTGCGTTTCTAATGTATCCTTGCTCATCCATAATAGGAATATCGTGACATATTACATCCCATTGGCAATTGGATGCTCCAGAGCTACCTGGTGTGGGAAATGTTGTTTTTATATTATCTGGAATTTTGGGTAGACGATCTGGATAAAGACGATAAATAGTGGGGGCTCTTAAGTATTTGTTTCCATCGGTACACTCTATGATTTCTAAAGTTTCGTTTTCTTCATTTTCGATAGATTCATTGTAGCAGAGTACTTGAGTGGTATCAATGGGTTTACTGGAACTGGATTGCTCCTGAACGCTTGAACTTGAACCATCTATTATTTTGTTGAGTGTCGGTTCATCCTCAAAAACATCTTCTGGTTCCTTTACATCGTACTTATCTTTAAATTCGTCTTCGGTGTAAGTCGTTTCGTGCTCTTGTTTGTCGTAGCAAGTAAAATCGGTTTGGTCTTCGTCCTTGTAACAAGATACGCCGTCATCGCATTGGTAATAATCGGTGCATGGATCGCGTCTGTAAAAAGTACATTTGCTTGAGTCTGGAGATTGAAAATCTTCCGGGTTTTCGCAAACATACATATCAACGCCATATTCTGGGCATGCCCCTCCTGAAAAGGTGCAGGTCCCTCTCACGTCGCTCGATGATGCGTTGTCGCCACAGCTGTTCCAGAAGAATGCAGCAATGGCGAGAAAAATTTTTTCCCAGTGCTTGTGGAACATATTTTAGTTTCCTTGAGACTGCGAATCTAGGCAGTCGTTGATTTTCTTGTCGAGCTTTTCGGATTCTTCCTTGTAAAACTCGGTGTATTTTTCGTCGTACTGAGGCTTTTTCTTTGCCTGCTCTTCGTCAAACGCTTGCTGTTCAAGGTAATCGTCCGTTAGGATTGTCGAACCGTCGCTGCACTTGAATTGCTTTGGAAGAAGGGTGCCGAAGGTTCCGTATAAGGCTGCAAAACTGTCTTCTAGAGATACTTGAATGTCTTCAAGGCATTTGGGTGCGTCTTCAGACTTAAAGCGGTCTCGGATAATTTCGTCGATTTTGGAGGAGGCGTCTCTTTTTGCTTGCGTCGTTGCGTTTGATTTCGCTTGGCTTTCTGTGTAGCGTTCGCTTCTGTTTTTATAAAAGAATGAACTGGAATTGAGGTCAAGCGAACATGTCACTCCGGATGAACTGGAACTTTCTTCCGCTGAACTGGAGCTTGTGGCGGTAGAACTGGACGATCCGTCTGCGCAGCCTGGCGTGGGATTTTGCATATCGACGACATTGCAGTCCATCTGGAAAACGCCATAAAGCGGTGCCGATAGCGGAATGTAGCTGCTGGAACTTTCTTCAGCGCTACTGGAGGATACATCTTGGCTGGAACTGGAAGTGTCGCCGGAAGAACTGCTTTCGGGATCCGGGCTGACTCCGCTCGGGGATGGCGTGTCCTCTCCACAGCTTGCCCAGAAAAATGCAGTCAATGCGAGGGCTAACTTTTTCCAGTGCCTGTAAAACATATATGTCTCCTTTTTATCTTAACACTTATACCTTAATATATATAATAAAGTAAAAAATATTTATATAATAAAGTAAAAAATGACCTTATTTGTCGTCACAGGTATTGTTGAATACACAAGGAGAACCATATAATACAGTCGTTTCCATGATGAGGTAGTACCTTTCATAGAACTGTTCTTCGCTCAGCTGCTTGTTGGCGTTTACAAAATAGGTTTTTCCGTCTTCGCCTTGGACTTGCGTGTAATCTTCGCCGTCATCGCAACTGTAATTTTGGTCTACGACATGGCAGGGGGTCTTGCCTTCGAAAACGTCTTCGCTGCTGGAGCTTTGTAGGGTGCTGCTGGAACTTGCAGGCTTGACGCCGGCTTTGTAGTAGCGCGATTCGAATTCGGTCTTGTTATAGGTTACGCCATCGCAGGAATAAGTTTTTTCGGTGATGTGGACGATGCCGTAATCGGGGCAGACTACCGCTCCTTCGAGGTCGTCTTCGTCAATGGGACTGCAGGGTGGGTCAAAGGTTTTTAATACCTCTCTTTCCTTGCAGATGGTTCCGTCATCGCAATAAAGCTTTGTTTCTGCAATCTCCCCGTTTGTTTTTACGCCTTTGGCGTCTTCGTAGCAGGGGACTTTCTCGTAAACGCCGTATGCGGGCATGGCGTATGCTAAACTGCTGCTGGATTCATCGGATGAACTTGACGATTGGACGATGCTGGACAAGTTGATTCCGTACAGCGGTACGATCTGTGAAAAGTCGTTGCTGGATTTTGGGGTGACATCGGAGGAACTGGACAGATTTCCATCGTTAGACGAGCTTGAAGTGTTTGCATCGCCGCCTGTAGGTGCCGTTACGTCTGAACCGCAGCTAGCCCAAAAGAATCCGGTAAGCGACAAGGCTAATTTTTTCCAGTGTTTGTAAAACATTTTTAACTCCTTTATGTCCCTGAGGACCACTCCTGATATAAATATAAACTAAACGGTCCTGGGATACGATGGTAAGGAGTGTAAATCTGAATTGAAATTGCAAGAAAAATCGAAAAAAACGGGGCTTTTTGTGACGGGGTGTATTATATAGAACTATAATGGATTTTCGCTACATTGCGGTTGTGCCTTGCCGTTGTTGACTTCAGCTTCAAAAAAATAAGTTATATTTAACGCACTATGAAAAAAGATCTGTTAGGAAGGGTCGAGGTAAAGCAAAAGTCTTTGCGTCAGACATTTATTGATTGGAAGAATTCTCTTCATTGGGATAAACCGCAAAATATTATGCTGGTGGTGACCGCTCTGGTGCTGGTTGCCGCCTTTGTAATTTTTGACAACCTTTCGGTGCCGTATGCGCGGCGTTGGGATATTGACTGGGGGTATTATTCGATTCTCCTCACGTTCTTGCTCCTGGTGGCAGGGATTATCGTCAATATTCCGTTCGTGGCAAAGCATGTCCGTGAATACCTGCCGAACGGTAAGGGATTTTGTGGGCTTGCGTTGTTGCTTATCGTGTTCTCGGTGTTCATCTTTGGGAACATCGGCAGTTCGCACCGCGTCTTGAGTGACGAAACGAGCTGGGAATCGATGGGCCTCCAGATGTACTTCCAGCATACGGGCGGCATTTGCAATGAAGGCGTCTGGACCGATGGCGTCTTGGATTGCAAGACCGAAGTGAACAACTTCAAGGGCAAGGCGCTTGGCTTTGTCTATTCGCTTGTGTTCAACTTCATGGAACCCAATCGCGATACGGCGCTCTTGGTGAACTATCCGTTCTACATCCTGAGCCTGATTGCGTTCTTCCTCGCTCTTTCTAAATGGTTCAAGAGCTATAGGCTTGCGCTTGCGGCGACGGCATTCTTGGGAGGCATGCCGATTTACTTGTTGCAGTCGCGTTCGGCATCGACCGAAGTCCTGTACATTTGCTTGCTTGCGGTTTTGATGGCCTGGTATGCCTTTGTGCCGACGAACAAGGTGACGTGGAAACATTTCCTCTTTACGGTTCCGCTGCTCGGATTCTTTGCGCAGACCCGTCAAGAAACGGTGTTTGCGTTCATTCCGTTTGCGCTATACTATTACCGCTACTTCCTCGAAAAGCCTTACCGTTTGCCGGCTTTCGTGGCGTCCGTGATTTTTGTGAGCTGGCCTTCGATCAATACGATGGCGGCATATCGCGGTTATGATTTCCAGGGCGGTGAGCATGCGGCTCACTCACTTGAAAACTTGTGGTTCAACTTGAAGACTAACATCGAAGTGATGATGAACCTCAAGACGGATCCTGCGTTTGGCGGCATCATGGAAAATCCGTTCTACACGACGTTTACCGTGATCTTGCTTTTGGCTACGGCGTGGCTCTTGTTCCGTATGGTTTATTCTCGCCGTTATGTGCGCGGGTTCATTCTGGGCATCACGTTCTGCTTGCAGATTTTTGTGATCCTCCTGAACGTTTCCGGTACGTTTACGATCGATATCAACCAGCGCTATGTACTCGTTGCGCTCCCGTTGTTTGCCCTTTTGATGGCGCTTGGCCTTTACGATGCGCTTGTGTTTACGACCAAGATGAAGGAAGATGCGGCTGCAAAGATCGTGATGGGAGTTGCGGCACTCTTGTCGGTGGGGCTCATGATTGTTCATGCTCCGAGCTACAAGGCGAACATGCTTTACCACAAGAACAAGCTCCTTGCCGAAGAAGACTTTTTGAATACGGAGCTTGCCAAGTATCCTAAAAATTCCGTGTTCATTTATGCAAGACCCTGGCAGATGCTGGCGTCGGGCCATACGTCATTTAGCGAAAGTACCTTCAAGAATTGGAGTACGGAAACATTTGCCGAATGGTTGCAAAAGTCGGGCGGCAACATTTACTTGGTGCGTGGTCAGGATGGTTACGGCAAGGTGAACCGTGCAAGCCGCGTGGTGGGCTTCAAGACGACCGACCAGATTGACGACATCCTTGGCAAGTTTAAGCACGAACGCGTGCTGATGAATGCAAGGGATTTCGGTTACGGTCTTGCCATTTACAAGATTATCTCGAAGAAGGGAGTGTCGCAGTATGCCCAGAACTTCATGGTGACGGAATTCACTGACGGCAAGGTCGTTGTGAACAAGCGCTTCCCGGAATCGATTGCCTGCGATTACCAGCTGAACGGCAAGGCCCAGGGCGAAGTTCTTGTTTCTACGGAAGCCGATACGTTGCTCCTGGATTCTGCTAAGATTCGAAATGGTATGAACCGCATTGTTCTGAGCTGCTCGATGCCGGACGAAGATACGCTCGTGACTTACAGGGACTTTTTCGTTGAAGCCGAAAACGTGGCGCTCCTCTCCAAGCTCAAGATGGGCAAGTACTTCCAGGAATGGGGCGAACCGCAGATGAATACGACGGTCGAACACCATAAGCTCATGATCGATGGAGAACCGTTCCGCTATGGTATCGGTAGCCACGCCAATTCGGCGATAGAATTCCCGCTTTCTCGCGGTTACGATTGGTTCTATGTGGTCGTCGGCCTTGATGACGAAAGTGCCTGCGGCGATGGCGCCTTCTTTGCCGTCGAAGCGGACGGTCGCGAAATTTACCGTTCCAAGAAGCTTTACACGACCGACAAGGAACGTCTGAAGCTCAACGTGAAGGGCGCGAAGTCCCTGAATTTGCGCGTCTTGATGGGCGATAACAAGGACTGCGACCACGGTGACTGGGCGGATGCCTGGCTTGAGGCCGAAAAATGAAAGTTCTTGTAGCTCCGCTGGATTGGGGGCTTGGGCATGCGACTCGTTGTGTGCCCGTTGTCCGAGAGTTCTTGCGGGCCGGGGCCGAGGTAGAACTCGCAGTCGTCAAGGCGAACGCGAGTTTTTTCCGTGAAGTGTTTCCGGATTTGCGGCAACGCTTGGCTCCGAGCTACAACATCGTGTATCCGAAGCACGGATACAATATGGCATTCTGGCTGCTCAAGAACAGCCTGCACCTGAATGCCGTGATGCGTTACGAACATCACTTTGCCGAAGAAATGGTGGCCCGTCACGGCTACGACGTGCTGTTTTCGGACAACCGTTTTGCGTTTTGTTCCAAGGACGCTTATAGCATTTACATGACGCACCAGCGCCGTATTGCGTTCCCGCAGGCATTTACGGCGTTCGAAGGTATCGGGACGATGTGGCATTCCAATGTGATGCGCAAGTTCGACGAAGTCTGGGTGCCGGATATGGAGTTTTTCCCGGGGTATGCGGGTTCGCTTTCGCATTCCGGTGCCACTCCGGGTAAAAAGCCGATGCGTTACGTGGGGACGCTTTCGAGGTTCTCGGGACGCTCTGGAACTGCCACGAATGGTGCGCCGAAGTACAAGGTGGTGGCTGTCGTGTCGGGAGTGGAACCCGCACGGACGCAGTTCGAACAGCAACTGCGCGAATCCCTGGCCGAAATCCCCGGACGCCATATGATGATTCTCGGGAAGCCTTCCGTGGAGTATAAAAGCTGGAGGGACGGGAATATCGAGTTCCACACGCACCTTGCGACGGATGCGTTTGCGGATGCCGTGCAAAATGCCGATTTTGTGGTGAGCCGAGGCGGTTACAGTACGGTCATGGATATGGCGGAACTCGGTGCAAAATGTATCTTTGTGCCAACACCTGGGCAGTTTGAACAGATTGTCCTGGCTCACGACTTGTCAAAGGCGGGTTACGCCGTCGAGATTCCGGCCGAAAAGCTTTCGAGCGAAACGCTTGCCAGGGCCTTTGAATCTTGCGTGAAGTTCCCGGCACCCGTGAAGCAGGACTTGCTTAAATTGGCTGTCGAAGACGTCGTTAAAAAATTAAAAGAGAGATCACTATGAACCAGTTTGTTCTTGCCTTTCCGCTCCCTGTCGCCGCTGATGAACCTTTTGCCGTCACCGAAACTCTCCAGATCGCGGCCGATGCCAAGACGGTCATGATTCCTGGATGCAGTGTGCAGTTCAATGTCGTTCGCCAGCCGTCATCGGCAGATGTTCTGGACATTTTCAAGGAACATTGTGAATTGACCGCCGAAGAAGAACAATCTCTCTCCGCACACAAATCGCTCTTGTTCTTGATCGGGAACGTAAAGAGCATGAACGATGTTGAAATGGTGAACGTCGCCATTTTGAAGATGTTTACCGCCGGCGCCGTGGGCGTTTATATGCAGCAGTCCGGTACAGCCTGGACCGTCAATGAGTTCCGCGATACCCTGGGAACGGGTGAATACCCGATGGATCCGTGGATCAACATTATCGAAGGCGAAGACGAAAAGTCTCTCTATACGCTTGGTCTTGCGACATTTACGCTCCCGGATTTGTGTACGTCGACTTCGGTGCAGGATCCGGAAGAGCTTTTGACGATGGCCGCTCATTCCTTGTTTGATGGCGAAGTTCCTGCAAAGTCGGGTTCTGTACTTGATTGGGGCGAGGGCGAAAAATATGCACTCCGTCAGGAACTCAAGGGGCTTTTCTCCAAAAATGCGCCCGAATATAACAAGCAAGGCATTCTGAGAATTGTGAAAAAGTAAATTCAGTAGACGGTAGACAGTAGGAAGGAAAAAGTCATAAAGGGGAGCTTATGGCCAATATTTTGAAATTTGAGTGTATTGATAATGCGCGGCAGCTTGGTGGAATCCAGGCTGGGAATCGTCGTGTCAAGCAGAATAAGCTTTTCCGTAGCGGGAACCTTTCGCGGGCGACGGAACACGATTTGCACCGTTTGCGCGACGAGTATGGCGTTCATCTGGTCATCGACCTGCGTTCTGATTTTGAATATATGCGCAAGCCGGACAAATTGCTTGACGGGATGGATTCGACGCTGATTCCAGTTATTGATGAATCAATGCACGGCGATGCCTTTAACAAGGACCAGGTGGTTCCTGCGACGGGCGTGGACTTTATGGAATTTCTTTTCGGCATTGCCCGTCATCCGGTGGGACCTACGCTGAAGGATAAGCTTTACAACTATTTTGTCGATAGCGAATATGCCCATCGCCAGTACGGGGCGTTTTTGAGGACGCTGCTTGCCCAGAATGGTGCCCCGGTTCTTTGGCACTGTACTTCGGGCAAGGACCGCTGCGGTTTTGGCGCTGTACTGTTATTGGCGGCACTTGGGGCTGATGACGATGCTGCCCTGGATGACTATGCGGAATCCGAAAATTCGTATCGCAAGCAGCTGGACGCGATGACCGGGAAGGGGCGCGAGTCTGGCCTGACGGAGGCGCAGCTGGACGTGCTGTATTTCTTGGTGAGCGTCAAGCGCGAGTATATGGAAGCTCCGGTAAAGCGCATCAACGAAAAGTTCGGATCGCTATTGAACTTTGTCAAGCAAAAAATCGGTATTACACAGGCCGAAATCGATGCTCTTCGGGAGTTGTACCTGGAGTAGTTCCCTCAAAATTTCGCAAAAACACAAAAATGTAAATTTTTATAAACGTCTTTTAATGCTTGCGAAAATATAAAAAAAAACATACATTATATTGTAACCAAATTTTTGAAAAAATTCAAGAAGGGGTAGATTATGAAAAAGATAATTATTCCATTATCTTGTCTCGCACTCTTTGCAGCATGCGGTGATGATGTCGTTAAAGTTACCGAAAAGGCCGAAGTTAGCTCTGTCAAGAAGTATAAGGATCTTAAAAAATGCGAAGGCAAAGTCATAGGCGAAATGGTCTACGTTTCTGAGAAAGAACAGGTTTTTGCTTGTACGGAAGATGGATGGATTACGCTTAATGGTGAAGACGGCGAAAAGGGTGCTGCAGGGGCTTCTTGCTCGGGAAAATCTCTTAAAGATGGTTCTGGCATTGAAGTGACGTGTGGTGACGAGGTGGTTGGTACCATCTTGAACGGTGAAAAAGGGGAATCTGGTAAACAGGGCGCACAGGGCAAGTCCTGTACGGCTTCCACTTTTGAGGACGGCTCTGGCATTTTGGTAAAATGTGATGGTAAGGTCGTTGGGACGCTCAAGAATGGCGTTGACGGGAGTGACGGTTCTGACGGAACCGATGGAACTTCTTGTACGGTAAAAGCGAACGCTGACATCAAAGGCTTTGATATCTATTGCGATGGCAAAAAGACCGGCTCCATTAAGAACGGCGTCGATGGTGGTGATGGGACATCCTGCTCTGTTTCTGAAAATGTTGAACTCGGCGGTTTTGACGCCTTCTGCAATGGCAAGAAGGTGGGCTACATTAAGGATGGTGTAGCGGGTGGCAACGGAACGTCTTGTTCTGTATCTGCGGTTGAAGGCGGTGCCCAGATCACTTGTGGTGATGATGATCCGGTGATTGTTGCAGATGGTGTTAACGGAACGGGTTGCACGGCCGAGGAAAATGCGGAAAATCCGGCTTTTATCACGATTACTTGCGGCACGACTTCGGCTAATATAGCGAAGGCTTATTGCGGTAAGACCGCTTACGACCCTGCCAAGGATTACTGTGAAAATGTCGAAGAAGGACGTGTCGTTGGTGTTTGCGGCGATCTTAAATTCGACCTTGCGAAAAAGTTCTGCGATATCCGTGACAATCAGGTGTATACCTTCATGAAGATCGATGGTGTTGGTGAGGTCATGACGCAGAACCTGAATTACTACAAGTCTCAGATGGGAAACAAAACCTGGTGCGGTGGCGGATCGAACAATGCTTCTGCTACGTCGACTTCGGGGGACTGCGCTGAATATGGTCGCTTGTACACTTGGAACGTGGCTATGGACGGTGCAAGTGATGGTGGCCTCGGTGGTGAAGTTCAAGGTATCTGCCCTGATGGCTGGCATTTGATGAATTATAATGAGGCAACCCGCATTGGTGATAATGCCGATTTCTCGGCCACCAAGCAAAATGCAGGGTCTGTTGTGAGTGGCACTTACCGGACTGGTGCCGATATGGTTTGGTTGCCCGCGGTGTACGAAGCCCACGCCTCGTATTCTGATGTCTATGTCTACAAGGTTGGTGATGCGGTTTCTGTTTATTCGGGAAATCGCGGTTATTCAGTCCGTTGCGTCAAGACGAAGTCTAAGTAGTTGACGATTGGCATAGGAACATTAACAAAAGAATTTGAAAAATTAAAATGGGGTAGATTATGAAAAAGATAATTCTTCCGCTATCTTGTCTTGCTCTCCTTGCTGCTTGCGGTGACAGTGTCACCGAGGTTGCCGGAAAGACAGAACTCGCTTCGGTGAAAAAATACAAGGATCTCTATAAATGCGAAGGTGATACCCTTGGCGCAATGGTCTACGTTACGGAAAAATCAGGATTTTACGCATGCACGATTGATGGCTGGGTGGCGCTCAATGGCTCTGCCGGTAAAAAAGGCGATGCAGGGACTCCTTGCACGGGGACGGCCCTTAAAGACGGCTCTGGCATCGAAGTGACGTGTGGTGACAAGGTCGTTGGCAAAATCAGCAACGGGGCCAAGGGCGACAGCGGCGAAAAGGGCGATTCCGGTGACTATTGCGAAGGCATTGTCGTTGACGAAGACTCGGGAGTCCTCGTGAGATGCGGTGGCAGCATCGTAGGAACGATCCATAAGGGTGTCAATGGCTCCAACGGAATTAACGGAACCAATGGCTCTTACTGCATTGTCAAAGAAAACGCCGATATCAATGGCTACGATATTGTTTGCGATGGCAAGAAGGCTGGCGAAGTCAAGAACGGCGCCAAGGGTGATGATGGCGATTATTGCGTTGTTGTCGCAAATACGGCTATCGATGGTTTCGACGTCGTTTGCGGTGACGAAAAGAAGGGTGAAGTCAAGAATGGTGCGAAGGGCGTCGACGGAACATCCTGCTCCTCTAAAAAAGTGGATGGCGGATATGAAGTTTCGTGTGGCGATGAAACTCCCGTGAAAATCGTGAATGGTTCTGGTTGTTCCATGGCCGAAAATGTCGAGAACTCGGCTTTTGTCACGATTACCTGTGGCACGACAAAGACGGACATCGCAAAGGCTTATTGTGGAGCGACCGCCTACGATCCGGCCAAGATGACTTGTATCGATGTCCAGAAGGGATTGATGCTTGCTATGTGCGGTGAATCGGAATATGATCCGGCCACCCATTTCTGTGACACCCGTGATCACCAGTCCTATACCTTCAAGAATTTTGAAGAAGTTGGTGATGTGATGACCCAGAACCTGAATTACTACGATGACGAAATGCAGGGCAAATCCTGGTGCGGTGGCGGTTCTTCTGAATCCGAAGCTAAGGTGAATACGGGATATTGTTCTGTGTACGGTCGCCTGTATGATTGGAATATGGTCATGGAAGGTGTTGATTACAGGGATCCTAATGTGGTTGCCCAGAGCGTTTGCCCGGATGGCTGGCACTTGATGAACTATGGGGAAGCGACTGCCCTTGCTGGCGTATCGAGCTTTATGGCTACGGATCAAACTGCGGGCTATGTGGACTATGTCAATGAAGTTCCGACTTATTTCGGAATAGGCAAAGACTATTACATGATTCCTTACAAGGATGCCGATGTCTCTTATGTATACCAGTTCTCTGATGGGGGCGTTTATATGGAACCTCGCTATAATAGCGCTGTCCGTTGCGTCAGGAACAAGGCTAAATGATGGACGCTTCTTAGGACGCTATGGACATTAACAAAGGTTTAAAAATAAAAAGGGGCAGATTATGAAAAAGGTAATTCTTCCGCTATCTTGCTTTGTTCTCTTGGCAGCTTGTGGTGATGATGTGACTCAAGTTACCGAAAGGCCCGAACTTGGTACCGTCAAAAAGTACAAGGACCTCGAAAAGTGCGAAGGCAATGTTATTGGTGACATGGTCTACGTTTCGGAAAAGGAAAAAATTTACACCTGTATGAGCGATGGCTGGGTCTCGCTGAATGGTTCTGATGGGGCCGATGGCGCTGAAGGGGTTTCTTGTTCTGGAACCGCTCTTGAAGATGGTTCCGGTATCGAGGTGACCTGTGGCGATGAAGTTGTCGGCTCTCTCAAGAATGGAAGCAAGGGCTCCAAGGGGAGTGATGGCGAAACGGGTGCGTCTTGCTCGGGAAGTGCCCTTAAGGACGGCTCCGGCATCGAAATCAAGTGCGGTGGCAAGGTCGTTGGCACGCTCAAGAATGGTTCAAATGGTGCCGATGGTGCTGATGGCACCGATGGCGATTCCTGCAAGGTTAAGGAGAATGCGTCCATCAACGGCTATGACGTTGTTTGTGGCGACAAGACGGTTGGATCTCTTAGGAATGGCGCCAAGGGCGACGATGGTGCATCTTGCACGCTTGTCGAAAACGCAACTGTGAACGGCTATGACGTCGTATGCGGCAATAAGACGGTCGGTAAGTTCAGCAACGGTGCGAACGGTGATGACGGGGCGTCGTGTTCTGCGAAAACTGTAGACGGTGGCGTCAAGATTACCTGTGGTGACAAGACTCCGGTGACGATTGCAAATGGCGTCAACGGAAGCACTTGCTCGGTGGGCGACAATGCTGAAAATTCGGCTTTCGTCACGATTACCTGTGGCACGGTCAAGACGGACATTGCAAAAGCCTATTGCGGTTCTGTGGCCTACGATCCTGCCAAGAAGTATTGCGCTGACCGCGAAACGGAAAAACTGAAGGACATCGACTCCGGTTCTGGCGGCGGAAGCGTCTAGTATCGCTAGGCTGAATTTCCTATGGCAACAAAAAAAAACGGGTCGGCTGAGCCGGCCCGTTTTCGTAATTGCGATAAATGGCCTGGATTACAGTTCCGGCTGTTTTCCGGTGAGGCGCACGAAGATTTCTTCGTACTTGGCGAGCGTGTTCTTCACGACGTCAGCCGGAATTTCCGGACCCGGGTAGGTCTTGCCCCAGTCGAGAGTTTCGAGCCAGTCACGGACGTACTGCTTGTCGAAGCTTTCCTGGTTCTTGCCAACCTGGTACTTGTCTGCCGGCCAGTAACGGCTGGAGTCCGGAGTCAGCACTTCGTCGATGAGGATGGTTTCGCCGTCGATTTCACCGAATTCGAACTTGGTGTCGGCGAGGATGATGCCCTTGGAGGCAGCGTAGTCGCGGGCCTTCGTGTAGATGTCGAGGGACATGTCACGGAGAGTCGTTGCAACCTTTTCGCCAACGATGTCGAAAGTCTGTTCGAAGCTGATGTTTTCGTCATGGCCTACGTCGGGCTTGGTGCTCGGCGTGTAGAGCGGCTTTTCGAGCTTCTGGCAGAGCTGCAGGCCTTCCGGGAGAACGTGACCGCAGATCTTGCCGGTCTTC